>NZ_JAAGLU010000076.1 GCF_010550245.1 Streptomyces sp. SID12501 | reverse complement strand
CACCACACCGCCACCACCGGCGATCGTGATCATCCAGTCGCACTGGCGCCGAACCCACCAAGCACGCGCACAACGCTGCCACTACGCCACCCGCGACAAGCGAGATCGCGAGTCACGGCTGTAGTACCAGGAACGGGGCTTGTTCAGGTAGGCGGCCACGTCGTCAACGGTCATGAGCTTGGTCAATGCGTCCTCCGCTGGCCGGTGGGCGGCTGCTTCCGCCTCCTGCTGTCCGGCCTGCCTCCAGAGTGCCCCTCTCCGAACAGGTTGCGTCAAGTTCATAAAGGGTGACCATCGCCACATGATCGAACCTGTTGCATCTAGTTCGGCTACGCGTATGGTGGATCTTGTGAGCACAGATGAGACGGACGCAGTCAACGAGTGGCACCACGACGGCAGCGAGCTGGTGTGGCGCCGGTACTACGGCCCATGGGAGGTCTCCGCGCGTGCCGACATCAACGCCCCCTTCACCGGACCGATCGAACTAAAGATCCGGCTCAGCATCGGAGGGCCCGACGAGGACGAAATCGTCCGGCTCATGGATCAGGCCCTGGAGACCGACGGCATTCCGGCCAGTCTCCTGCGACAGGTCCCCTTCGCGCAGATCAAGGCGCAGTTCCGGGCGGCACTGGAACCGCAGCAGAACCAGGTCATGGGCGAACCGTGGCCAGTGCCGGAGCGCTGCCGCACAGAGCTGGACTACGCCCTGTTGGTGGCCGAGTTGGCCCGGCTGCGTGCCACGGAGACCACGGCCCCGCAAGGGGAGTTGGCGGCCCGCCTGGGTGTCGGCAAGGCCACCTTGTCCGAGCGGGTCAAGCGCGCCAAGGAACTTGGGCTGTGGGACGGCAAGCGGCTCACGGACAAGGCCACCACGATCCTCAACGACTGGTTGAGCAGTGACAGGAAGGAGCAGTAACCCACGTGGCGAAGCGCGGTAACGGGCTCGGGGGGACTCCGGTGGAGATCCCGCGCAAGGGCAGACCGAATACCTGGGGTGTGCGCACCCCGCTCCACTTCGACAAGGCGCAGGGCAAGCAAATTCGCTACTGGATCGGTCGGGAGTACCCGACCAAGACCGCAGCAGAGAAGGCGCTGCGGGAGTGGCACACCAACTACGACGCGGGCAAGATTGCGGCCCGCTCGGACATGAAGCTGGGTGACTGGCTCGACAAGTGGCTGTCGAATCTCAGGAAGGAGGGGACGACCGTGGCCGGGTACGAGACGAAGATCCGTCTGCACATCAAGCCGCACATCGGTGATGTGAAGCTGTGTGAAGTCACCGACGACACGCTTGACGATCTGTACCGGCTCCTGGAATCCGCACCGTGCCCGACCAACAAGGGCAAGCCCCTCGGGGCCAAGAGCGTCCGGCACGTCCACAACATCCTCTCCGGTGCTCTCGGGGCGGCCGTGCCCAAGCTGATCCCCGCCAACCCGGCGGGGCTCGCTCACCCGCCCACGGCGCGGGAGATACGGGCCCAGGAACAGAAGTTCTCGACTCTCGACGATGACCAGACGGCCCGCTTCCTAGCGGCAGTGTGGGAGCCGTGCGGAAACCGGGTCTGTGACGAGGGCCTGGCTCATCACTGCCTCCGGGACGCTCCGCTGTGGACCGTCTACGCCGCTACCGGTGTCCGGCGCAGTGAGGCACTGGGCATGAAGTGGTCTCTCGTCCGCTGGGAAGAGTGCGCCATCGAACTGGGCTGGGTGGTCGTCGAGGAAGGCAATACCTACCGCCTGCGGAAGCTGACCAAGGATGGTGACGACAACGCGGTGATCTACGTCGATCAGGCCGTGATGAACGTTCTCAAGCGGCAGAAGGAGCGGCAGGAAGCCGAACGGGCCCGGCTCGGGACGGCATGGGTGGATCACGACCTGGTGTTCGCCCGTGACGGCTTCAAGCTCTACCGGGGCGAGGCAGGCGGCCCCCAGGACCCCGAGAAGGTGTCGGCACGCTGGCGCACCCTCCGCAACCGTCTGCACCTCCCGGAGGACTTCCGTATTCACGACTGGAGGCACAGCAAGGTCACGAACGATCTGGAGGCCGGAGAGAACCCGGTAGAGGTCTCCGCCAACGTCCGGCACCACTCGCCGGGCTACACCATGGCCAAGTACGGCCACTCTCGTAAGGACGGAGCGCGCCGACTGGCCGCCTCCGGTGCGGGCAGGATCAACCTGTCATCCCTGGTCTGACCTGGGGATTCTCCAGGCTGTTGGTCACGTGGTTGGTCACGCCACAGCCCTGGAATGCAGAAAACCCCACGTGAAGTGGGGTCTCAGCTGGTGTCCGAGGGGGGACTTGAACCCCCACGCCCGATAAAGGGCACTAGCACCTCAAGCTAGCGCGTCTGCCATTCCGCCACCCGGACAAGGTGTCTGCCGCAGATCGAGGGTGTGCCCCGCAGCGACATGACCAACAATACCAAGCTTTCGGACTGGCTTTCACCTGCATATCTCTCACCCCGAGCGACCGGGCGGCTACGGGAATGGGGGTGGAGATGGAGGTGGGTGCGCGGCGGCTACTTCTCCCGCTCGTGGTACATCTTCCGCGTGTGTTCGGTGTGGGCCCGCATGATCTCGGTCGCGCGCCGCTCGTCGCGGTCCGCTATCGCCGCGATCAGCTCGCGGTGTTCGATCCAGGACTGCCGTCCGCGCTGCCGGGCGACCGGCGTGTAGTACCAGCGGACCCGCCGGTCGACCTGCGCCGCCAGTTCGGCGAGGACCGCGTTTCCGGCCAGCTCCATGATCTTCGCGTGGAGCCGGGCGTTCATGGCGACCGCGGCGTCCACGTCGTCGGCGGCGACCGCGCGCTCGCCCTCCGCGCACAGTTCCTCGAGCACGGCGATGGCCGGGGCACTCGCGTTCGCGGCGGCGAGCCGGGCTGCTTCGGCCTCCAGCAGGGTGCGGACGGTGAGGAGCTGATCCGCTTCCGCCTCCGTCGGCTCGTGCACGAAGGCGCCCTGCGCGGGCCGCAGATCGACCCACCCGTCCGTGTTGAGCCGCTGCAGCGCCTCGCGAACCGGCTGCCGGGAGACCCCGAGGTGGCCGGCGAGTTCGCTCTCGACAAGGTGCTGTCCGGGCTGCAGGGCGCGAGTGGTGATCAGTTCGAGCAGCGCCTCGTAGACGCGGTCGCGCAATGGGCCGGGGCGTTCGAGCTTGGGCACCGCGCCCTGCGGCAGTCCTGTCGTCGACAACATCACAGCCCCTCCTCTGCAGCACCGTCGCTACCTATGAGCCCAGTATGAATTGGCTTTCGCCTACAGTCTACGGCGCACAAACGCCCGGAAACCCGAGATCACGCGGCACGGGTGGCCGTCGGGCCGGTGTCCCAAACCCTTGCTGCCACCACCTCCATCCTGTAGACAATATTTCGTCGACAGTATTCGACAGTTCCGCGGTACACCCTCGACCGAACGGAGCGCCACCCAGTGAAAGTCGCCATCCTCGGCGCCGGAGCCATCGGCGCCTATGTCGGCGCCGCCCTGCACCAAGCAGGCGCCGACGTCCATCTCGTCGCCCGTGGACCGCACCTCGCGGCCATGAGGCAACACGGCGTACGGGTCCTCAGCCCTCGCGGTGACTTCACCGCTCACGCCCACGCCACCGACAACCCCACCGACATCGGCCCCGTCGACTACGTCTTCCTCGGCCTCAAGGCCAACTCGTACGCGGCGTGCGGGCCGCTCATCGAGCCGCTGCTCCACGAGTCCACCGCGGTCATCGCCGCGCAGAACGGCATCCCCTGGTGGTACTTCCACCACCACGGCGGACCTCACGACGGCCACCGCATCGAGAGTGTGGACCCTGGCGGTGCGGTCAGTGCGGTGCTCGCGCCGGAGCGGGCCATCGGCTGCGTGGTCTACGCGGCGACCGAGCTGGAAGGGCCAGGCGTCGTCAGACACCTGGAGGGCACCCGCTTCTCGATCGGCGAACCGGACCGCACCCTCTCCCCGCGTTGCCGGGAGTTCAGCGAGGCCATGCAGGCCGGCGGGCTGAAATGCCCCGTCGAGGCCGACCTGCGCAACGACATCTGGCTCAAGCTCCTCGGCAACATCTCCTTCAACCCCATCAGCGCCCTCGCACGCGCCACGATGCGGCAGATGTGCCGTCACGGCGGCACCCGTCAGGTCATCCACACCATGATGGAAGAGACCCTCGCCGTCGCCGAGGCCCTCAACTGCCGCATCGGCATCTCCATCGAACGCCGCCTCGCCGGCGCCGAACGCGTGGGCGACCACCGCACCTCCACCCTCCAGGACCTCGAGCGCGGAAAACCCCTCGAACTCGACGTCCTTCTGACCGCCGTCATCGAACTCGCCGACATCACCGGCGTCGAGGTCCCCACCCTCCGGACCGTCCACGCCATCAGCGACCTCCTCGCCCTGGGGACCGCCGCATGATGCCGATGCAGTCAATGCAGTTGCCGTAGTTGACGTAGCCGAAGCATTCGAGCCACGGCACGCGACGGCGGGACCTCCGGCGGCGATGGAGGTCCCGCCGTCCCGCCGTCTCACCTTCATTCAGTCTGGATTCTGTATACTATCCATCTGTATACTGCCTCCCGGTATGCGTTCAGTATCCAACTGCCCCAGCACGGAGGCGACATGGAAGATCTGAATCCCGAGGTGGTGCTGGGAATGGCTGCCCAGGCGCCCGACGGCATAGTGATCATCGACGGCGACGGACTGATCCGTTTCTGGAACCGGGGCTCGGAGCGCATCTTCGGGTTCTCGGCGGACGAGGTGGACGGTCGCAGCCTGGACGTCATCATCCCCGAACGGCACCGGAAGCGTCACTGGGACGGCTTCCAGGAAGCCATGGACCGGGGGACGACCAGGTACGGGGACGCGGATCTGCTGAACGTTCCCGCGCTGGCGGCGGACGGCCGCAAGCTGTCCATCGAGTTCAGCGTGGTCCTGCTGCCGGCCCCCGACGGCAGCACGTACGTCGGCGCGGTCATCCGGGACGTCACCGCGCGACGCGAGCGGGAGCGCGAGCTGATGCGGCGCCGGGCCGAGGCAACGGCCTGAAGCCCGCCGGACCACACGGAAGCGGCCGTGACCCTCGGGTCACGGCCGCTTCCATCTCTGTGAACCAGGTCATGCCAGCTCATGCCGGGCCGGGCCAGGCCGGGCCGGGCCGGGATGTCAGACGATGACCCCGCTCTCCTTGAGCCGGCCGATGGTCTCCTCGTCGTAGCCCAGTTCGACCAGGACCTCGGAGCTGTGCTCGCCCAGCAGTGGGGCGCCGGCGATGTCCGGCTTGAAGGAGGAGAACTTCACCGGGCTGCCGACGGTCAGGTACGTGCCACGGCCCTTCTGCTCGACCTCGACGACCGTGCCGCTCTTGCGCAGGTCCTCGTCGTAGGCCAGCTCCTTCATGCTCATGACCGGGGCACAGGGCACCTCCCACTCGCGCAGGATGTTCACCGCCTCGTACTTGGTCTTGTCCGCGAGCCACTTCTCGATCTCCCCGAAGATCTCGAAGATGTTCGACTGACGGGCGCGCGCAGTGGCGTACTCCGGGTCCTCGGCCCACTCGGGGCGGCCGATCACCTCGGCGGTGCGCTTCCAGTTCTGCTCCTGGACGGTGAAGTAGATGTACGCGTTCGGGTCGGTCTCCCAGCCCTTGCACTTGAGCACCCAGCCGGGCTGCCCGCCGCCGCCCGCGTTGCCGCCGCGCGGGACGACGTCGGTGAACTCGCCGTTCGGGTACTGCGGGTACTCCTCCAGGTAGCCGACGCGCTCCAGACGCTGCTGGTCGCGCAGCTTGACGCGGCACAGGTTGAGCACGGCGTCCTGCATGGAGACGGAGACCTTCTGTCCCCTGCCCGTCCTGCTCCGGTCGATGATCGCGGTGAGGATGCCGATCGCCAGGTGCATTCCGGTGTTGGTGTCGCCGAGGGCGGCGCCCGAAATGGTCGGCGGGCCGTCCCAGAAGCCGGTGGTGGAGGCGGCGCCGCCCGCGCACTGGGCGACGTTCTCGTAGACCTTGAGGTCGTTCCAGGACGAGTCGTCGTTGAAGCCCTTGACCGAGCCGAAGATCAGGCGCGGGTTGAGTTCCTGGATGCGCTCCCAGGTCAGGCCCATGCGGTCCAGGGCGCCCGGGGCGAAGTTCTCCACCAGCACGTCGGCGTCGGTGATGAGCTTCTCCAACACCTCAAGGCCCTCGGCGGTCTTGGTGTTGATGGCGAGGGACCGCTTGTTGCTGTTGAGCATCGTGAAGTACAGCGCGTCGAGGTCCTCGATGTCCCGCAGCTGATTACGGGTGACGTCGCCGCCGTTGGGGCGCTCCACCTTGAGGACGTCGGCGCCGAACCAGGCGAGCAACTGTGTGCAGGCGGGACCGGCCTGGACCCCGGTGAAGTCGATCACCTTGATTCCGGCGAGCGGCTTTTCACTCATGTCTGCTTCCTTTTCGTGAACGTACGCGTACGGAACGGGAGTTCGAGGTTCGAGGTGCACGAGGGAGTCGGGGTCACTTCTTCGCGGGCGTGATGTTGCCGACGGTGATGCCCTTGGGGTTGAGGTGCGCGATGTGGCCGCTCTCGGTGCCGGCCGAGGGGTCGATCACGCAGTCGATGAGGGCCGGTCCGCCCGACGCCAGCGCCTCGGTGAGGGCGGCGGTGACCTCGGCGGGCGTGGTCGCGCGGTAGCCCTTGCCGCCGAACGCCTCGATCAGGAGGTCATGGCGGGCCGAGCCCATGAGGGTCGTCGGCGAGGGGGCGTCGTCGTACGGGTTGACGTCGTCGCCTCGGTAGACACCGCCGTTGTTCATGATCACGGTGACGACGGGCAGGTTGTAGCGGCAGATCGTCTCGATCTCGATCCCGCTGAACCCGAAGGCGCTGTCGCCCTCGACGGCCACGACCGGTGCGCCGCTCTCGACGGCTGCGGCGATGGCGTAACCCATCCCGATGCCCATGACGCCCCAGGTGCCGCTGTCGAGGCGGTGGCGCGGTACGTGCATGTCGATGACGTTGCGCGCGATGTCCAGGGCGTTGGCGCCCTCGTTGACGATGTACGTCTCCGGGCGCGCGCGCACGATGTCGCGTACGGCCTTCAGGGCGCCCATGAACTGCATGGGGTGCGGATCGGCTTCGAGGCGCTCGGCCATCTTCGCGACGTTCTGCGCCGAGCGGGCGCCCAGTTCCTCCCGCCAGGCCGAAGGGGCCGTGATCTGGCCGGGCTTGGTCCGCTCGGCGAGCGCTTCGAGCACCGACTCGATGTCACCGACGAGCGGGGCGGCGATGGGCTGGTTGCTGTCGATCTCCTTGGGGTCGATGTCGATCTGGACGAACTCGGCGTCGGGGTTCCACCCCGTCTCACCGTGCCCCAGCAGCCAGTTGAGGCGGGCGCCGATCAGCATCACGACGTCGGCCTTCTTCAGCGCCAGTGAACGCGCGGTGGCCGCCGACTGCGGGTGGTCGTCGGGCAGCAGGCCCTTGGCCATCGACATCGGTACGTACGGGATGCCGGTGGACTCGATGAACTCGCGGACCTTGTCGTCCGCCTGGGCGTACGCGGCGCCCTTGCCCAGCACGACCAACGGCCGCTCGGCGCCTGCCAGTAGCTCGATCGCACGGTCGACGGCCTCCGGCGCGGGCAGTTGTCGCGGGGCGGGGTCGACGAGGCGGCTCAGCGTCTTCGCGCCGTCCGCGGCGGGCATGATGGCGCCCAGCACCGCGGCGGGGATGTCGAGGTAGACGCCGCCGGGGCGCCCGGAAATCGCGGTGCGCAGCGCACGGGCGATGCCCCGGCCGATGTCCTCGACGCGGTTGACCCGGTACGCGGCCTTCACGAACGGCTGCGCGGCGGCGAGTTGGTCCATCTCCTCGTAGTCGCCCTGCTTGAGGTCGACGAGGTGACGCTCGCTGGAGCCCGAGATCTGGACCATCGGGAAGCAGTTGGTGGTCGCGTTCGCCAGCGCGACCAGGCCGTTGAGGAAGCCGGGCGCCGACACGGTCAGTGCCACGCCGGGCTTCTTGTTGAGGTAGCCGGCCGCCGCCGCCGCGTGTCCGGCGTTGCTCTCGTGCCGGAAGCCTATGTAGCGGATGCCCTGTGCCTGGGCGAGGCGGGCCAGGTCGGTGATCGGGATGCCGACCACTCCGTAGATGGTGTCGACGTCGTTCATCTTGAGCGCGTCGACGACCAGGTGGTACCCGTCGGTGAGCTCGGTCGGAACGTCGGCTGATGCCGCGGTCTCCAGGGGCGAGGGGGCGGTCATGGTCCGAGGTCCTCCTTGGGCAGGTCCTGCCGGAGCGGCTACTTCTCTCACCATCCGCAGCGCGTCCGCCCGCGTCCAAGACCCATCGGCGACCAGCCGATAAGCAGCGTCTATCGACCGCTGGTGGAGGCCGCGCCAACTCCCTTGATAGACGGCTGCTATCGGCCGTTCACCAGTGCGTATTGGACGTGCACCGCGGGGTCGCCGCAGGCTCGCAGAGGACTGCTTCATCAGAACTGGTGCGAGGGGGTGGGGTCATGACCGTTCCGGCCGCTGCATCCGTGCGCGACGCGAACCCGTACCGGCCTCCGGCGGTCACGGGCCTCGTGGATCTCCTCGACCGGCAGGTGCGTGAACGCCCGTACGCCAAGGCTCTGGTCGTCACCGGCGAACGGGTGCACCTGTCCTATCGGGGTCTCGCCGGTCTGGCCGACGACGTGGCTGCCCGGCTCGGCCGTACGCGGCTGAGGCGCGGTGACGCGGTCGGCCTGATCTGTGCCAACACCGCTGAGTTCGTGGTTGCGTTGCTGGGTGCGGCGCGGGCCGGCCTGGTGGTCGCTCCGCTGGATCCGGCGCTTCCCGTGTCCCAACTCGCCGTGCGGCTGACGGCGTTGGGAGCTCGGGCCGTCCTCGTCGGGCCGTCGGTGTCCCACGCCGTACTACCGGTCCCGGTATGGCCCCTGCGGGTGGACGCCTCACGGGCGGGTACGGCGACCGTCACGCTCGAAACCGGTGCCGTGCCCGAAGCAACGGGCGCTGCGGGCGAGTTGTCTGACCGGGACGCCCTCGTCCTGTTCACCGCGGGTACCACCGACCGGGCGAAGATGGTCCCCATCACCCACGGCAACGTGGCCGCGTCCCTCCAAAACATATGTGCCACCTACGAGTTGAGCCCTGCCGACGCGACGGTCGCGGTGATGCCGTTCTTCCACGGCCACGGGCTGTTCGCGGCGCTGCTGGCCTCACTGGCCAGCGGAGGGTGCGTGCTGCTGCCCGAGCGGGGGCGGTTCTCGGCGGGCACGTTCTGGGACGACATGCGCGCCGTCACCGCCACCTGGTTCACTGCCGTGCCGGCCATCCACGAGATTCTGCTCGACCGTTCGGAGCGGGAGTCCCCGGGGTCGCAGCGGCCACCCCTGAAGTTCGTACGGAGTTGCAGCGCTCCCCTCAACACGGCCACGCAGCGTGCGCTCGAGCGCACGTTCGGCGCGCCGCTGCTGTCCGCGTACGGGATGACCGAGTCCTCCCACCAGGCGACCAGTGAACCGCTGCCCGAGCGGGGCGCGTTGAAGCAGGGGTCGGTGGGGCGACCTACCGGGGTCGAGGTACGGGTCGTCGACCGGAGCGGGCGGGCGTGTCCGGTGGGTGCCGAGGGCGAGGTGTGGGTGCACGGCCCGACCGTCGCCCGCGGCTATCTCGCCGACCGGGACGGTACTGCGTACACCTTCGTCGACGGGTGGCTGCGCACCGGTGATCTGGGCACGCTGGACGGGGACGGGTATCTGTCGCTGACCGGGCGGATCAAGAACCTCATCAACCGTGGCGGGGAGAAGATCTCGCCCGAGCATGTCGAGGACATCCTCGCCGGCTGCCCGGGCGTCGCCGAGGTGGCCGTGTTCGCCGTACCCGACGCGGTGTACGGGCAACGGGTCGGCGCGGCCGTGGTGTTGCGCGAGGGCTACAGCATCGGGCCTGCGGAGATCCTGCGGTACTGCCGGGACCGGCTGGCCGCGTTCGAGGTGCCCGACCGGCTCGAAGTGGTGGCCGCCCTGCCGTACACCGCGAAGGGGGGCCTGGACCGGAAGGCCGTCCAGTCCCGGTACGCACGCTGACGGCGGGGCTCAGCGCACGCGATGCTCGGTCGGTGTGGGCAGCGGGCGGGCGAAGAAGTCGTCCAGGGACAGGCCCGTCGCGGCGTTGACGAACGCCCGGGCGGCGACCGAGCCGGGTGTGGCCGCGTGGATCGCCACGGAGACCTGGGCGCCGGCCTCCGGGTCGACCAGGGGCAGCGCTCTCGTCCGGCCGACGACCGGCATGGCGCGCAGCCAGGTGTGCGGCACGATGCTCGCCCAACCACCGCCACCCACATGGGCATAGAGGGAGGCGATGGAGTCCGTCTCCACCTGCGGGGTCACCACGAACCCCTTCTCCGCGAAGACCGTGTCGACGATCTGGCGGATGCGCATGTCGGGTGTCAGCAGCGCGAGCGGGAGTTGGGCCGCGTCCGCCCACGTCACGGTGGCGGACTGGGCGACGAGTTGGTCGTCCGACACCAGCAGCATGTACTGCTCCTGGTAGAGGGGGACGACCTGCAGGCCGTCCTGGTCGCCCGGGTCGAAGTGGGCGATCGCCACGTCCAGTTCGTAGTCGCGGAGTTGGCGGTGGAGTTCCTTCGTCGACAGGCGGGACCGGACCTGCACCTTGGCCAGCGGGTGCGCCGCGCAGAACGCGGCCACGGGAAGCGCCAGGGTCGTGGACGCCGTGGGGTCCGTGCCCAGCCGCAGTGTTCCCGTGATGCCGGACTGTACGGCGGCCACCTCGGCCTTGAACGCATCCTGTTCGGCGAGGATGCGCTTGGCCCACACCACGAGCCGTTCGCCTTCCGGGGTGAGGCCCTGGTAGTTGTGCCCGCGGTTGATCAGGGTGACGTTCAACTCCCGTTCCAGCTTGGCGATCGCCGCCGAGAGCGCCGGCTGCGACACGTAGCAGGACTCTGCCGCCCGGGCGAAGTGCCGTTCCCTCGCCACCGCCACGAAGTACTCCAGCTGCCGGAACAGCATGAACGACTCCTCCCTGTCCGAGGCCGTCCTACCACCCTGCTCCATACTGTATGCACCATGGGGATGATGTACAGGGGCAGCAACCGTGTTGATCGACGCACACGATGCGCAAGTCAGCGCAGGAGCTTCACGGCGGCCACCACCAGGGGGTCGAGACCGTCCGCTCCGGCGTCGACGAACTCGTACAAGCGTGTACGCATGCGTGGGTCCCAGTACTTCCCCACGTGCCCGGCGATCGCCTCGGCGGCGACGTCGTCGGACAGGTGGCCGTGGTTCGCGGCGATGTCGTTGGCCATGCGGCGCTCCGGTGGTACTGCGGTCGCGGCCATCTCAGTCCACCACCATGACCAGGTCGGCCGCCGCCGGTTCGGCTTCGGCGGTCTGGGTGGGGCGGGCGAGGCCGACCTGCACGGCGGTCACCTTGTACTCGGGGCAGTTGGTCGCCCAGTCGGAGTTCTCCGTGGTCACCACGTTGGCGCCGGTCACGGGATGGTGGAAGGTGGTGTAGACGACCCCGGTCGGCATCCGGTCGGAGATCTCCGCGCGGAGCGTCGTCTGCCCGACCCGGCTGGCGAGCGACACCATGTCGCCGTTCTTGATGCCGCGGTCCTCGGCGTCGTGCGGGTGCAGTTCGAGGATGTCCTCGGGGTGCCAGGCGACATTGCCGGTACGGCGGGTCTGCGCGCCGACGTTGTACTGACTGAGGATGCGTCCCGTGGTCAGCACCAACGGGAAGCGCCGGGTGCTGCGTTCGTTGGTCGGTACGTAGGAGGTGACCACGAACCTGCCCTTGCCGCGCACGAATTCGTCCACGTGCATGATGGGTGTCCCCTCCGGCGCCTCCTCGTTGCACGGCCACTGGATGCTGCCGAGTTTGTCCAGCAGCTCGAAGGAGACGTTGGTGAACGTCGGTGTGAGGGAGGCGATTTCATCCATGATCCGGCTCGGGTGGTCGTACGCCATCGGGTAGCCCATGGCGGTGGCGATCTCGCTGACGATCTGCCACTCGTGCTTGCCCGTCTTCGGCTTCATCACCGCGCGCACCCGGTTGATCCGCCGTTCGGCGTTGGTGAACGTGCCGTCCTTCTCCAGGAACGACGCCCCGGGCAGGAAGACGTGCGCGAACTTGGCCGTCTCGTTGAGGAACAGGTCCTGTACGACGACCAGTTCCATGGCTTCGAGGGCGGCGGTGACGTGCTTGAGGTTCGGGTCGGACTGGGCGATGTCCTCGCCGTGTACGAACAGGCCGCGGAAGGTGCCGTCGATCGCCGCGTCGAACATGTTCGGGATGCGAAGTCCCGGTTCGGCGAGAAGAGTTCCGCCCCAGAGGTTCTCGAAGACGGTGCGTACCGCGTCGTCGGAGACGTGCCGGTAGCCGGGGAGTTCGTGCGGGAAGGAGCCCATGTCGCAGGAGCCCTGCACGTTGTTCTGGCCGCGCAGCGGGTTCACACCGACGCCGTCCCGGCCGATGTTGCCGCACGCCATCGCGAGGTTGGCCATTCCCATGACCATGGTCGAGCCCTGGCTGTGCTCGGTGACGCCGAGTCCGTAGTAGATGGCTCCGTTGGGGGCGTTCGCGTACAGCCGTGCTGCGGCCCGCAGTTCGGCGGCCGGTACGCCGGTGATCGGTTCGACCGCCTCCGGGCTGTTCTCGGGGCGGGCGACGAACTCCGCCCACTCGTCGAAGTCCTCGCACCTGTCGTCCACGAAGGCCCGGTCGAACAGGCCCTCGCTGACCACCACATGGGCCATGGCGTTGACGACGGCGACGTTGGTGCTCGGCCTGAGCTGGAGATGGTGCGCGGCCTCGATGTGCGGCGAGCGCACGAGGTCGATGCGGCGCGGGTCGATGACGATGAGCTCGGCACCCTCGCGCAGCCGGCGCTTCATCCGGGAGGCGAACACCGGGTGCCCGTCGGTGGGGTTGGCGCCGATCACCATGATCACGTCGGCCTCGGCCACGGAACGGAAGTCCTGGGTGCCGGCCGACTCGCCGAAGGTCTGCTTGAGTCCGTATCCCGTCGGGGAGTGGCAGACGCGGGCACAGGTGTCGACGTTGTTGTTGCCGAAGGCCGCCCGCACCATCTTCTGTACGACGTACACCTCTTCGTTGGTGCAGCGCGAGGAGGTGATGGCGCCGACCGAGCTCGTTCCGTACCGGTCCTGGAGCTCGCGCATACGGCGGGCGACCGTCCCGATCGCCTCGTCCCACTCGACCTCGCGCCAGGGGTCGGTGATCCTTTCGCGGACCATGGGCTTGAGTTGGCGGTCGGGATGGGTGGCGTAGCCGAAGGCGAAGCGGCCCTTCACACAGGAGTGGCCCTCGTTCGCGCCGCCGTCCTTGTACGGCACCATGCGCACGAGTTCGTCGCCGCGCAGCTCTGCCTTGAAGGAGCAGCCGACACCGCAGTACGCACAGGTGGTCACAACCGACCTGGTGGGCATGCCCAGTTCGACGACCGAGCGCTCCTGGAGCGTCGACGTCGGGCAGGCCTGCACGCAGGCGCCGCAGGAGACGCACTCCGAGTCCATGAACGTCTCGCCGGCGCCCGCCGAGACCTTGGAGTCGAAGCCGCGCCCCTCGATGGTCAGCGCGAACGTGCCCTGTACCTCGCCACAGGCCCGTACGCAGCGGGAGCAGGAGATGCACTTGGACGGGTCGAAGTCGAAGTAGGGGTTCGAGGTGTCCTTCTCGGCGTCGAGATGGTTCTCCCCCTCGTAGCCGTACCGGACCTGCCTGAGCCCCACCACGCCTGCCATGTCCTGGAGTTCGCAGTCTCCGTTGGCCGGGCAGGTGAGGCAGTCGAGGGGGTGGTCGGAGATGTAGAGCTCCATGACGCCCTGGCGGAGTTTCTCCACCTTCGGCGTCTGCGTGCTCACCTTCATGCCGTCGGCGCACGGTGTGGTGCACGATGCCGGGGTGCCGCGTCGGCCGTCGATCTCGACCACACACAAGCGGCAGGAACCGAACGCCTCCAGGCTGTCGGTGGCGCACAGTTTGGGGATGTCCACGCCGGCCTGCGCGGCGGCGCGCATCACCGAGGTCCCCTCGGGGACGGTCACCGGGAAGCCGTCCACCTCCACGGACACCGTTGCCGGACCGGGCCGTTCCGGGGTTCCGAAGTCGGGTTCCTTGAGGAGTGTCATGCCGTTCCCTCCGTCCTCACGCCGCTGGCTTGTACGGGTTGGATCACCTGGATCGATGGGACCGGTTGGATGTCCAGGAGTCGGCGACCGCCGAGGAAGTCGTCGGGGAAGTGCGTGAGGGCGCTGCGTACGGGCATCGGGGTCAGCCCGCCCATCGCGCACAGCGAGCCGTCCGTCATCAGGTCACAGAGGTCTTCGAGCAGGGCCAGGTTCTCGTCGCGGTGCGTGCCGGCCACGATCTTGTCGATCACCTCGACGCCGCGCACCGAACCGACCCTGCACGGTGTGCACTTGCCGCAGGACTCCTCGGCGCAGAACTCCATCGCGAAACGGGCCTGCGCCGCCATGTCGACGCTGTCGTCGAAGACGACGATCCCACCGTGCCCGAGCATCGCGCCGGCCTCGGCGAACGCCTCGTAGTCCATCGGCAGGTCGAACATCGACGTCGGCAGATAGGCGCCGAGCGGGCCGCCGACCTGCGCGGTGCGCAGCGGGCGGCCGGTACGGGTGCCGCCGCCGTAGTCCTCGACCAGTTCGCGCAGGGTGATGCCGAAGGCGGTCTCCACGATGCCGCCGCGCGCGATGTTGCCGCCGAGCTGGAAGACCTGGGTGCCGCGTGAGCGGCCGACGCCGAGGTCCTGGTAGGCCTTCGCGCCGTTCGCGAGCACGACCGGGACGGTGGTCAGGGTGAGGACGTTGTTCACCACGGTCGGTTTGCCGAACAGGCCCTCGATCGCCGGGATCGGCGGCTTCGCGCGGACCGTGCCCCGCTTCCCCTCCAGGCTCTCCAGCATGGAGGTCTCCTCGCCGCAGATGTACGCGCCGGCGCCGACGCGTACATGCAGGTCGAAGTCGAGTGCGGAGCCGAGGATGCCCTTGCCCAACCAGCCGTGCTCGCGGGCGATTTCGATCGCCTCACGCATCGTGGCGATCGCGTCCGGGTATTCGGAGCGGATGTAGAGGTAGCCCTCGCTCGCGCCGACCGCGTGCGCGGCGATGGTCATGCCCTCGATGAGCAGGAACGGATCGCCCTCCATGACCATGCGGTCGGCGAAGGTCCCGCTGTCGCCCTCGTCGGCGTTGCAGCAGACGAACTTCAGCTCGGCGGCGCAGTCCAGGACCGTCTTCCACTTGATACCGGCCGGGAATCCGGCGCCGCCGCGACCGCGAAGTCCGGATTCGGTGACCTGGGCGACCACGTCGGCGGGCGTCATGTCCAGGGCGGCGCGCAGCCCGGCCAGGCCGCCGTGCTCGACGTAGTCCCGTGTCGACAGGGGGTCGGTCACACCGACTCTGGCGAAGGTGACGCGTGTCTGGCGGACCAGCCAAGGGAGTTCATCGACGAGGCCGAGCCGCAGTGGGTGGTCCGCGCCGTCCAGCATGCCTGCGGCCAGGAGTGCCTCCACGTCCTCGGCGGTCACCGGGCCGTAGCCGACGCGGCCCTGCGGGGTCACGACCTCGACCATCGGCTCCAGCCAGAGCATGCCTCGTGATCCGTTGCGTACGACGTCGATGGCGAAGTCCCCGCGCGTGGAGGCCCGTTGCAGGGTGCCAGCGACCTCGTCCGCGCCTACGGACCTGGCCGCCGAGTCGCGGGGGACGTAGACGGTCGCGGCGGCGGGCGAGGAGTCGTTCATGAGGAGACCGTCCCGTTGAGTGTCTCGTCCAGCGTCGCGTTCGGCGTCCCGCTGAGGATGGAGCCCAGCCGGGCCGGTCCCACTCGTCCGTACAGCCGTCCGTTCGCCTCGACCGCCGGTCCCAGCGCGCAGTTGCCCAGGCAGAAGACCTGCTCGACGGTCACCGAACCGTCCGCCGATGTCTCCCCCAGAGTCAGTCCGCTCTCGCGCGCGTAGTTCACGAGGCGGTCGGCGCCCAGCGCCTGGCAGGCCTCGGCACGGCAGATGCGTACCGTGGTGCGGCCCGCGGGCTCGCGGCGGAAGTCGTGGTAGAAGGTCACCACTCCGTGGACGTCCGCCCTGGAGAGGTTGAGCTCGTCGGCCAGCACCGGTATCGCCTCCTGCGGCACATGGCCCAACTCGGCCTGGACCGCGTGCAGTACGGGCAGCAGCGCGCCGCGCTGATCCCGGTGGTCGGCCACCACCCTCCGGACCACGCTCTCGACCGACATGTCGCTACCGCTGGTCGCCATGATCGCTCCGCCTTCCGTCACACGGGTCCCCGGCGTCCCGGGCGAGGGGTGCAGGAGACTGAGACAATACCCCATACAGGCTTCTGTATACAGACGACAGTCAAAGATGTGCCTCGCGACAGACCTTTGCGATCAACCCTTTCGGGCAACACTCACGCCATGTTGCATACCAAAACCTGTATGCTGAAACCACCGTCGGCAACCCTCTCGGCGGCCACCTCTTGGCAAAGGCCGTCGACCCGGCGGCAGAGCAGAACGGGACAATCATGCGCGAGGCACTCACGGCCGCAGCGTCCCGGCGCGTCACCCGCCCGGCACCTCTGCGCCAGGCCGTGTACGACGCCCTGACCGAACTGATCGTCAACGGCTCCCTCAAGCCCGGTCAGCATCTGGTCGAGGCCGAACTCGCCGAGCACCTCGGGGTCAGCCGGCAGCCGGTCCGTGAGGCTCTTCAGCGCCTCCAGACCGCCGGCTGGGTCGACCTGCGGCCCGCACAGGGTGCCTTCGTCCACTCCCCCACCGAGGAGGAAGCCGCCCAACTCCTCGGCGTCCGCTCGGTGCTGGAGACCTACTCGGCCCAGCTCGCCGCCCGCAACGCGAAGCCCGAGGACGTCGAGCGCCTCTGCGAGCTCCAGTCGCAGGGCATGGACGCACTCGCCGCCGGCGACGTCGAGCGCCTGGTCGCGGCCAACACCGCCCTGCACGCATGCGTCACGTCCGTGGCCGCCAACGACGTACTGGCCGAGATGCTCGCTCAGGTGGGCCAGAAGGTGCGCTGGTACTACACGCCCATCGCCAAGCCCCGAGGCAAGGAGGCATGGAACGAGCACACCCAGCTCATCAAGGCCATCGCCAAGGGCGACGCGGACCGCGCGGGCGAGGTCATGCGCAAGCACACCGAACGCACGACCGACTTCTACCGCAAGCAACTCGCCACCGGGGCGAGCCAGGGCTGACATCCGCAGAGGTATCGGAACGGGCGCTCTGTGGGCTGAAGTTCAGCAGCTGAAGTTCAGGACCTGGAGTGCAGGAGCCCGAGTTCAGGACGCGGCAAGGGAGTCGGCGGGCCGAACCTCGACAGCCGTGAGGTGGGGTGACCGCGCTCCGGCAGCGGTCCACAGTCCCCGCATCCACGGCAGGACCGTGCGCACCACGATGTCGTGCCCGCCGCCGTCCGGACCCAGCCGCGCGTCGGCGGGCACCAGCACCGGGTCGGCGAACACCGTGGACGTGGCGCTGCCGGGCGGCCCGGCGGCATCGGGCCGAGCGGGCACGAAGAGGTCCGGGGCATGCGCCGGAACCCCCCAGAGGCTCAGGCCGTCCGGCGTACCGAGCGGCCGGGAGGACCAGACGTAACTGTCGGCCTCCCCCGCCGCGACCACCCGGCGTTTACGGGCTCGCAGGGCGACCACGCCACCGGATCGAACGGCTGTGCAGCGCGGCATGAGCAGGTGGGCCTCCGCCTCTTGCCCACCGGTGTCGTCCTCCACGAGGGCGAGGGTGCTGAGGTGCCGGCCGGCGGCGATCTCGCCGCGCACCCAGGGGCTGCCGTACGACTCGATGACGGCGACCGCCGCGTAGTGGCACCGGAGTACGGCCGCCGTCGCCGGGCAGACCCGCGCGGTACGGGCCACCACCTCGGCGGCTTCCGGCAGACCGAGTCCGGCGCCGCCGAACTCGGTGGAGACGGTGAGCCCCAGCAGTCCGGTGGCCCCGAAGGCCGTCACGGCACCACGGGGGAACCTACCTTCCGTGCGGGTGACTTGGACGCAGGGCGCCACGGCACGGGCCAGGACTTCCGCCAGAGCTGTGCGGTACGACACGGAGGGACCCCCTCAGAGTGATTGCATACAGTATTCTGTACACTCTTGTTGAGCGCCAGAGGCGGACGAGCCAAATTCCCACGGCTCTCGCCCCCCGTGGCACGGATGCCCGGAGCGAGCCCGCCCTGATCGCCGAGAACCTCATACGTCAGCACCGCCGGCACCACCGGCTTCCACTTCGCGCAGATCACCGCACTGACCGACCGGAGCGCGTGACGACGCGGCCGGGTGAGGACGGGCGGCGGGCTCAGGCCCGCGGGTCGATCTCCCTCAGCAGTCCGGTCGTCACGTCGAAGACGAAGCCCCGGACGTCGTCCGTGTACGGCAGGAACGGTGAGGTGCGCACGCGCTGCATCGACTGCCGTACGTCCTGGTCGACGTCCCGGAAGGCTTCCACCGCCCACGCCGGGCGCTGTCCGACCTCCAGCTCCAGTTCGTGCCGGAAGTCCTCGGTCAGGGTCTGGAGGCCGCAGCCGGTGTGGTGGATGAGGGCGACACTCCGGGTGCCGAGAGCACGCTGACTGATCGTCAGGGAACGGATGGTGTCGTCGGTGACGACTCCGCCGGCGTTGCGGACGGTGTGGCAGTCGCCCAACTCCAGGCCGAGGGCCGCGTGCAGGTCGATACGGGCGTCCATGCAGGCCACGATGGCCACCTGAAGTACAGGGCGGGCATCCATCCCCGGGTCGGTGAAGCCGGCGGCGTAGGCGCGGTTGGACTCGACGAGTCGGTCTGTGACCGTCTGCTGGGCGAGTCGGAGGGCGTGGGTCGACATGCTGGGCTTCCTCACTCCGGTCGGATTCGAACGGGCGCCGTCCCGGGCGCGGCGGTCTACGCCTCGCCCGGGACGGAGTGGAGCGGCGTCGGCCGCCGTCGGTCAGATCACGCCCTGCGCCTTGAGGAACGGCAACTCGTCATCCTCCAGGCCGAGTTCGCCGATGAGGATTTCTTCGGTGTGCTGGCCGAGGAGGGGTGGGGTGGTGATGTGGGTGGGGGAGTCGGAGAGTTTGATCGGGTTGCCGACGGTGGTGAAGGGGCCGCGTTCGGG
>NZ_JAAGLU010000769.1 GCF_010550245.1 Streptomyces sp. SID12501 | reverse complement strand
TTGGCGTAGACGACCTCCGCCTTGCCACCCGTGAGCTCGCTGATCTTCTTCTCGATGATCGGCCGGTCGAACTTCTCGTAACGGGCCGTCTGGTTCTCGGGGAGGAGCAGACCTATCTTCAGGTCGTCGCCCTTCTTCTCCGAGCCCTGTTCGGCCTTGTCGCCGGTCTCCTTGGCGCTCCCACAAGCGGCAAGCGAGATCGCCATCGTGGTGGCGGCAACGGCAACGGCGGCACGACGCATACGCGTGTTCATTCTCGAACCTCCCTGACGAGGCCGCGACGTTGCGGCCGAGGTGGCTGGAAGTCAACTCGGCCGCAGCTTCAGCGTCAAGGAGTAAATCCTTAACGAGATGACAACGGTGCCATTCGTTATCTAAGTGAAGGCAGGAGTCGCTGCGGGGAGGGTGCTCTCCAAAAGGGTT
>NZ_JAAGLU010000768.1 GCF_010550245.1 Streptomyces sp. SID12501 | reverse complement strand
ACCTGGACTTCTCGTACCAGCGCCGGATCGGCCACCTGATCGACCTCGTCGCACCCGCCCGGCAGCCGTTGAACGTGGTCCACCTGGGCGGCGGCGCCTTCACCCTGGCCCGCTACACGGCCGCCGGCCGGCCCCGCTCCACCCAGCAGGTCGTCGAGATCGACGGCGCCCTGGTCACCTTCGTACGCGAACACCTGCCGCTGGATCCCCAGGCGCGCGTCCGGGTCCGCGCCGTGGACGCCCGGGCGGGCCTGGCCAAGATCCCCGACGGCTGGGCCGACCTCGTCATCGCCGACGTCTTCAGCGGCGCCCGCACCCCGGCGCACCTGACCAGCACCGAGTTCCTGGACGACGTACGCCGGGCCCTGGCGCCCACCGGCTGGTACGTGGCGAACCTCGCGGACGGTCCGCCGCTGACCCACC
>NZ_JAAGLU010000767.1 GCF_010550245.1 Streptomyces sp. SID12501 | reverse complement strand
CCCAGGCCACCGCTCCGACCATGCCCGCGGGGCCGGACATCACGCCCCGCAGCACGCGCCACGTGCGCGACCGGGACGGCACGGGCGGGCCGGCCGCGAGCATGCCCTCGATCTGCGCGACGAGCGGCGCCATGTCGGTCAGGCCGTGCGGGTCGACGGGGTGACCGACCCGCACCTCGACGGGACCCGGCGTCAGGCGGCCCTTCTTCGCGAGCAGCTCGTGCGTGCCCACGACCGCCACGGGCAGGATCGGCACGTCGAACTCCTGCGCGATGCGCAGCGCGCCGCTGCGGAACCGCCCGAGCCGCCCGTCGGTCGACCGCGTGCCCTCGGGGAACACCAGGAGGCTCGACCCGCTGCCCAGCACCTGCGTCGCGCCGTCGAGCAGCGACTCGTACCCGCCGCCGCCCTGCTGCTGGGCCGC
>NZ_JAAGLU010000766.1 GCF_010550245.1 Streptomyces sp. SID12501 | reverse complement strand
TGCCCGCCGACGTGCAGGTCGTGCTGTGCGCGGGCGCCCCGGACACGCCCGAGATCCTCGCGGAGGTCACGGGCCTCATCGAGGACCTGCGCACGCGGCGCACCGGTGTGGTGTGGATCGACAAGATGCTGCCGCGCGACGAGCTCGTCGCGGTCCTCGCGCACGGCACGGTGTTCGCGTGCCCGTCGGTCTACGAGCCGCTCGGCATCGTCAACCTCGAGGCCATGGCCGTCGGGCTGCCGGTCGTGGGCACCGCCACGGGCGGCATCCCCGAGGTCGTCGACGACGGCGTGACGGGCTGGCTCGTGCCGATCGAGCAGGTGCAGGACGGCACCGGCACGCCGGTCGACCCCGAGCGCTTCGTGGCGGACCTGGGGGCCGCGCTCGTCGAGGCCGTGTCCGACCCGGCGCGCGCGGCCGCGTG
>NZ_JAAGLU010000765.1 GCF_010550245.1 Streptomyces sp. SID12501 | reverse complement strand
TGTCGATGTCGCGGAGCCGCTCGCGCGTCCCCTCGTACGGGATCCACACCGCGAGGGCCTTCCGGTCGGCGGGCCCGGCCCCCCACATGACGGGTTCGCCCCGGTACTCGCCGACCATGCTGCCGGTCTGTCCGCGCGCGACGAGCCGGCGCAGCGGTGCGGGCAGGGCGGGCGGGTCCAGGGCGACCGCGATGTCACCGTGCGCGGTGCCGTACTCGTAGTGGCCGAGGGCGTGGTCGAGGTCCCGGTAGACGTCCTTGCGGACCTCGCCGGAGATCTGCTCGGCGACCACGTTGTGCACCAGCACGCCCAGTACGGCGGCGACCGCGCAGCACACGAGCGTGGTGGTCAGCGCGATCTTCCAGCGCAGGCTGCTCAGCGCGCGCATCGCGTCCCGTCCTCGCCGAGGGGGGCCTTCGCGAGC
>NZ_JAAGLU010000764.1 GCF_010550245.1 Streptomyces sp. SID12501 | reverse complement strand
CTGGTGCTGCTAACGTGGGGGTGCTCGCTTCCGGGCGCGGGGACGGGGGTGACCGGGCGTCGTCGGCGGTCGGGAGCCGTCGCGGGCGGTGCTGGAGCCGGGCGCGACGGTTGCTCGGGGCAACTCTACGACGGGTCGTTACCTCGGGCAACAGTTCAGGGGGGTGACGTGTTCCGCCCCGGGCGCGACGTGCGCCGCACCCGGGGCGGCGGGAGCAGGGCCGGACGTGCCGTCGTCAGGCCGACGCGCGGCGCGACCGCCGCTCGACCTGCAGACCCTCCATGTCCTCGAGCTCGACCCCCTTGGTCTCCGGGACCTTGGTGAGCACGAAGACGAACGACAGCAGCGCGAACGCCGCGTACATCGCGTACGGCACCGACGCGCCGAACCGGTCCAGCAGCTCGGGGAACGACAGCGTGATGACG
>NZ_JAAGLU010000763.1 GCF_010550245.1 Streptomyces sp. SID12501 | reverse complement strand
AAACGAGCGCTCATGCCGCCTTGTCCCGCTCGACGTCCTTCGGAGCATCCTGCTGGGCAGTCTTCCGACCGGCCTTCCGGTCCGCCTTCCGCGCACCCGGCTCGCCCTCGGGGGACGGCGCCCGCCCCCTCGCCTGAGCCCCTTACGCCCCCGGACCCGCCCACAACCCCTCCGGGGTCAGTCCCAGCAGGTCGATCGCGTTGCCGCGCACGATGCGGTCCACGACGTCCGGGTCCAGGTGGCCCATCTGGGCTTCGCCCACCTCGCGGGACTTCGGCCAGGTGGAGTCCGAGTGGGGGTAGTCCGTCTCGTAGAGGACGTTGCCGACGCCGATGGAGTCCAGGTTCTTCAGGCCGAACGCGTCGTCGAAGAAGCAGCCGTAGACGTGCTCGGCGAACAGCTCGGACGGCGGGCGCAGCACCTTG
>NZ_JAAGLU010000762.1 GCF_010550245.1 Streptomyces sp. SID12501 | reverse complement strand
AACGACGGCGTCTCCATCGCCAAGGAGATCGACCTCGAGGACCCGTACGAGAAGATCGGTGCGGAGCTCGTCAAGGAGGTCGCCAAGAAGACTGACGACGTCGCGGGCGACGGCACCACCACCGCCACCGTCCTGGCCCAGGCGCTCGTGCGCGAGGGTCTGCGCAACGTCGCGGCCGGCGCCAACCCGATCGCCCTGAAGAAGGGCATCGAGAAGGCCGTCGAGGCGGTCACCGCCCAGCTGCTCGACCAGGCGAAGGAGGTCGAGACCAAGGAGGAGATCGCCGCCACGGCCGCGATCTCGGCCGGCGACCCGGCGATCGGCGAGCTCATCGCCGAGGCGCTCGACAAGGTCGGCAAGGAGGGCGTCATCACGGTCGAGGAGTCCAACGCCCTCGGCCTGGAGCTGGAGTTCACGGAGGGCAC
>NZ_JAAGLU010000761.1 GCF_010550245.1 Streptomyces sp. SID12501 | reverse complement strand
GGCCAACGACGCGATCGAACTCGTGGTCGAGCCGGGGCAGATCCACTGCCTGCTCGGCGAGAACGGCGCCGGCAAGTCGACCCTCATGAACGTGCTGTACGGCCTGCTGCGCGCCGACGCCGGCCAGATCCTGCTCGACGGCGCGCCGCAGCGCTTCGACGGACCGGGCGACGCGATGCGCGCCGGCATCGGCATGGTTCACCAGCACTTCATGCTCGTGCCGGTCCTCACGGTCGCCGAGAACGTCGTCCTCGGCGACGAGGACGTGCGCGGCCCCGGCTGGCTCGACATGCGCACCGCGCGGCGGCGGGTGCGGGAGATCTCGGAGCGGTTCGGCTTCGACCTCGACCCCGACGCGCTCGTCGGCGACCTGCCCGTCGGCGTGCAGCAGCGCGTCGAGATCGTCAAGGCGCTGGCCCGCGACG
>NZ_JAAGLU010000760.1 GCF_010550245.1 Streptomyces sp. SID12501 | reverse complement strand
GGCGGTGCGTCCGAGCAGCAGCAGCACCACGGCCGCGACGAGGAACAGCGCGGCTTGGCTCAGCACCATGCGCGCCGAGAAGGCGCCGTGCACGCGCGTGATCGCGCTGGCCTCCTCCTGGATGTCGAGCACGCGCGCGACGCGTGCGCCGCCGGTCGCGGGCCCGGGCGTCGGGACGATCTGCGCACCGGGGATCGTGGGCACGTCGGGCAGGCCCAGCAGCGCCAGGAGGGTCGGCGTGACGTCGACGGTCTGCACGAGCCCCTGCTGCCGCGTGGACCCCGACGTGAGCAGGCTCGCGCCGTAGGCGTCACCGCCCGGGCGCGGTCCGGTCGCGGCGGCGAGCTGCAGCGCGACGCGTCCCGAGTCGGCCAGCGACACCACGAGCACGGTCGCGTCCGTGCCGCGCAGGCCGTCGATCACGC
>NZ_JAAGLU010000075.1 GCF_010550245.1 Streptomyces sp. SID12501 | reverse complement strand
GTCTCGCCGTCCGCTACGACAAAAAGCCTGAAAGCTACCAGGCCGGACTCGAATTATGTGCCGGCCTCCTCTGGATCCGACACCTCGGATCACAGCCTTGATCACAACTCCACACAGGCCCTAGGGCACATCACCGCCGGCTGGCGCTTGCCGGACGGCAGCGAGGGTCGCGGCCCGTTCGTGCTCCTCGGCGGCACCACGACCCCCTGAGCAGCCCGAACGGTTTCGCCGCCTCCCGTACAGCTACCGCCCTACCGCTCCGTCGCCGTAGTACGACGCGACGGCCGGCTGCCCGGTGTAGTTGGGGCCCGCCTCCGGGTCGGCCCCGAGGTAGGTGAAGGGAAGCCTGACCGACCTCCCGCCCCGCAGGCTCAGCCGATGGTGCCGGGCCGAATAGTCGAAGCCTGCGGCGCGCAGTGCCGCGAGGACCGGGCGGGAGGCGTCGGTGCCGTCGGGGCGCCGTAGTGTCGCCGGGTCCAGGTGGGCGATCAGCAGGCCGGTGTCGGTGAGCCAGGAGGCCGCCCGTTCCAGGAGGGCGAGGCGGTCGCCGACGTAGTGGAGGCCGTGGACGCAGGTGACGAGGTCGTACCGGCGCGCCGGGGACCACTGGCAGAGGTCGGCGGTGATGAGTTCGAGGCCGTTGGACGGCTGCGTCGGACGCAGTGGGCCGACCAGGTCCACGCCGGTGATCACGGCCTGAGGGAGTTGCTGGGCCGCCGCGCGCAGCGCATGCCCTTCTCCGCTGCACAGGTCGAGCCAGGAGGGCGCCGGGCCGCGATCGTCGAGGAACTCCGCTGGATCGAGGCCGAGTTCGCGCGTGTAGCTGTTGACGCCGGTCAGGACCCGTTCGCGGTTCATCGTGCTGTTGGCCACGACGGAGTGCCCGGTCAGTTCGCCGTCGCCGATCAGACGAGGTGGCAGTTGGGCGGCCGTTGGCGGCGAAGTACCGTCGATCACCGCCCCATTGTGCGTCACCGTCGATCGAAGACGCGGGGCGAATCAGGCAACGGCCGCGATCGACTCACGGCGGCCGAACCGGCGCGCCCGCATGTCGTGGAAATCAGCAGCGGACGCAAATCCTCCGCCCTACCATCGCTGACATGCTGCTTCGAAGAACGTTACGGATGATCATCGTCATCGCTGTGGCCCTCGCAGCGGCGGTACAGGGTGGTGCTGCGAGCGCGACGTCCGCCCGGGAGAACCAACCACCTTCGCCTGAAAGGCAGTTGCTCTACTACAACCACGCATACGGGGTGTTCGACCGGGAGACCGCCGACGCCGTCGAGCATTCCGCCTATCTGCGGAGGTTCGCCAACTTCCAGGTCCGCACCACGAGCGGGGCCGGCGGAGAGACCTGGACCGGCCGGTATCTGATGGGCCGCGAGACCTACCTCGAACTGTTCGGCGTCGGCGACGTACCCGGCCAGGACGGCACCCTCGGCTCCGCCGGAACGGGCCTGTCGACCGAGCGGGCAGGCGATCTGGCCACCGTCATCGAGCGGTTGCGGGCGGAAGGGGTCAGCGACCCGGTCCTGTTCCAGCAGACGCGGGACTTCGGCGACGGCGTCCCGGTGCCGTGGTTCGACGCGGCCCTCACCACCGTCCAGTACGACGCGTACGGCGCCTGGGCGATGGAGTACACGCCCGAGTACTTCGCCGACCCGCGCAGCAACACCGAGCCGGCCGCCTTCCCCGGTGACGTCGGCCGGGAACGCTATCTGTCCGACCTCTACCGCGACCACCTGATGCGGGACATCACCTCGGTCCGCCTCGCGGTCACCGCACGCGACCTCGCCAGCACGGTGCCGCTGCTGCGGGCAGGCGGCTTCGCCGTCCGGTCGGTGGCGGACGGCGGCATCGTCGCGAAGGGCGGCGGCACCACGATCCGCTACGACGTCGTCGCGCGCGAACACGCGGGAATGCGGCGGGTCGAGATGTCACTCAACCGACCGGTGAGCCACCGCCACGATGAACAGCTCGGCCATTCGACCCTGGTCGTAGGCCCGGGCGCCCACGCCGTGTGGACGTTCGAGGACACCAGCGACGGGACCGGACGACCCGCATAACGTGGACGACGGGATGACGGGTCAACGGGTTGGCCGAGGACCTCGACGGAGATCATCTGTCGGCGCTGTGGCAGCGCCGGTGGCCGAAGGGACCGCCCGTCGGCCCCGGTGTGTCCGGCTGACGGCGACAGTCGCGAGCCCGGCAGCTCTTGCGGCAGGCAAGAAGGAGCCGGCGCACGCCGTTTCAGGAGCGAACCGGCGCACTCTGTGCGACAACTTGCGCCCAGTGCACCTTCGTACCCCAATTTCACCGATTGGAATGAAGCGCCGCCGGAGGAGGCCGATTCCAGCGTGCGGAGCTGTGAGGCTGGGCTGTACCTGCGCGAGCGGCCACTCTGCCCGCCGCTTCTCTTCCGCATCGCTGTCAGCCCTGCCCGAATATCGGAGTTCCGCCATGTCCGCCACCCCCTCGCGCCCACTGGATGCCGACGCCGATTCCACGTCGCCGGACTCCGGGGAGCCCGACGCTCCGTCGGACCCGGCCGCCACACCCGACCCATCGCCACAAGGTTCCCGTGTTCGCTGGCGGCAACGGCTCGGGGCGTATCTCACCGTGGCAGCGTCGATCGCCACCATCGTCTCCCTCGCTGTCACCTTCATCGACGTCCCGGGAGACGAGTCCGACGACAAGTCGGGAACCGCCCGGACCCCCGTCGGCCAACCGCACGGCAACGAGGACGAGGCGAGGAAGACCTCGAAGAAGAAAGAGAAGGAGAAGAACGAGGAGGAGAAGGAGGAGAAGAAGCTGGAGTCGACCCTGGTGGTGGGGTCCGATGCGCCGACCATCGGTTGGTGCGAGATCGTCAACGGGCAATTGACAGCTCCAGCCCCCAAGGACAAGGTCATCGGCGTCTTCGTCACAGTCTACGAGGCGAGCTATCCGCAGTTGCACGTGTCCTTCCCTCAGCACCAGCAGCTCACTTGGACCGGGGCCGCGACGCTCGGCGATGGTGTGGCCGCGGACAACGGCGTCACATTCCAGATCCAGCTGGTCATGCTGCCGACGTCCGAGGACCCGACGAACTGGGGCGAGGGCACGCCGGTCTCCTTCGGCAAGGACTGGAAGGTGCTCGCCCAGCGCGAAGTGAAACGAGGCACCGAGGCCAGTCACTGTCCATAGCGACTCGGTTGCCGAACCGGAAGCTCACAGCGGTGTGGGCCCCGGCGTTCACCACCCGCCGGGGCCCACACCTCACGCTTACCTCACGAGCCCTTCACACAACAGATCAGATCGTCGCCGTGTCGATCACGAACCGGTACCGCACATCGCTCGCCAGGACCCGCTCGTACGCCTCGTTGATCTCCGAGGCGCTGATCAGCTCGATCTCGGAGCCCAGCCCGTGCTCGGCGCAGAAGTCCAGCATCTCCTGGGTCTCCTGGATGCCGCCGATGCCGGAGCCGGCGAGGGTCTTGCGGCCGGCGATCACCGAGAAGAGGTTCAGCGCGACGGGCTCCTCGGGGGCGCCGACGTTCACGAACGCGCCGTCCGTCTTGAGGAGGGACAGGTAGGCGTCCAGGTTCAGCGGGGCCGAGACCGTGGACAGGATGATGTCGAAGGTGCCGCGCAGCTCCTTGAAGGTCGCCTCGTCGCTGGTCGCGTAGTAGTGCGCCGCGCCCAGCTTCAGGCCGTCCTCCCTCTTGCGGAGGGACTGCGAGAGGACGGTGACCTCGGCGCCGAGCGCGTGCGCGATCTTGACGCCCATGTGGCCGAGGCCGCCCATGCCGAGGATCGCGACCTTCTTGCCGGGGCCGGCGTTCCAGTGCTTCAGCGGGGAGTACGTGGTGATGCCGGCGCAGAGCAGCGGCGCGGCCACGTCGAGGGCCAGGCCGTCGGGGATGCGGACGGTGTAGTTCTCGTCCACGACGATCTTCTGGGAGTAGCCGCCGTAGGTCGGCTCGCCGTTCTTGTCGACGGCGTTGTACGTGCCGATCATGCCGCCGCCGGTGCAGTACTGCTCCAGGCCGGCCACACAGTTCTCGCACTCGCGGCACGAGTCGACCATGCAGCCGACACCCACGTGGTCGCCGACCGCGAACTTGGTGACGCCCGAACCGACGGCCTCGACGACACCGGCGATCTCGTGGCCGGGGACCATCGGGAAGGTGGCCTCGCCCCAGCCCTCGCGGGCCTGGTGGATGTCGGAGTGGCAGATACCGGCGAACTTGATGTCGATCAGGACATCGAACTCGCGGACCTCACGACGCTCGATGGTGGTGCGCTCCAGGGGAGCCTTGGCGGACGGGGCGGCGTATGCAGCGACAGTGGTCATGCCGGGAGTTCTCCTCGGGGGGATTCGCGCCCGGCCGCCTTCTGACCGGGTGCGACGTTCAGTCTGCCCAAGGTTCCCGCATTCACCCAGTCCACGCTTCTGCGTACGTCCAGCGGTCCTACCACTGGCGGGGTCAGGCTCGTGTTCGTACGACCGGGAATACTGGACCGTATGGACGAGCATCCCGATCACGCCGATCGCACATATCCGGCGAACGCCTCCGGGAACGGGCAGAACACCGGGGCTGGGACCGGAGCCGGAGCCGGGGGTGCCCTGGACCGGCGTGCCGAGCTCAGCGAGTTCCTGCGCACCCGGCGGGCCCGGCTCAAGCCGGAGGATGTGGGGCTGCCGGACTTCGGGCGGCACCGCCGGGTGCCCGGGCTGCGCCGCGAGGAGCTGGCCCAGCTGGCCGGGGTGTCCGTCGCCTACTACACGCGGCTCGAACAGGGCAACGGGCGGAACGTCTCCGCGGAGGTCCTCGACGCCATCGCCCGCGCCCTGCGGCTGACGGGCGCGGAGCACGCCCACCTCACGCACCTCGCCAAGCCGAAGCAGCACAAGAAGAAGCCGTCGATGCGGGCGCAGGTCGTGCGCGGAACACTGCGGCAGCTGCTCGACACGATCGACGGGGCACCGGCGTACATCGCCGGGCGGCGTACGGACATCCTGGCGTGGAACGCGATGACCGCGTCCCTCTTCGGGGACTGGGCCGAGCTGCCGCCGCAGGACCGGAACTGGGCGCGGCTGGTGTTCCTGCGGCCCGAGTACCACGACCTGTTCATGGACTGGGAGCAGAAGGCGATCGACATCGTCTGCCATCTGCGGATGGACGCCGGCTGCTATCCGGAGGACCCGAGGCTGGCCGCGCTGGTGGGTGAGCTGTCGGTGAAGAGCGAGGAGTTCCGGCGGCTGTGGGCGACCCACGACGTCAAGGAGAAGAGCTACGGGGTGAAGCGGTTCCGGCATCCCCTGGTGGGCGAACTGACCCTGAACTTCGAGTCGTTCAGGCTCCCGGACGACGGCGACCAGACCCTGCTCGTCTACCACGCGGAACCGGGATCCCCGTCGGCGGAGGCCTTGCGCCTGCTGGCCAGTTGGGGACGGGACGCGACGAGGGCGGGTACGGGCGCCTGAGGTTCCCGAAGAGCTGAAACGCACGGACGGCCGGCCGGGGGATCCCCCCGACCGGCCGTCCGCCAACTCCTACCTCAACGGCGGCCTACTCGCCGTAGTACGAGTACGAGTACGAGTACGCGTTCTACTTGCCGTAGTACGCGTTGTAGATCGAGATCGTCGACTTGTTGCCCTTCTTGTCGCTGATCTTCGCGTGGAAGGAGATCGCCGCCCCCTTCGCCGGGTTCACGACGGTGACCTTCCCGTTCTTCACCGTCAGCTTCTTCCAGGTCTTGCCGTAGTCGTACGACGCGTACACCGACAGCGACTTCAGGTTGCTGCCGCGCGCCGCGCCCTCGACGACGACCGGGAACGTGGCCTTCGTGCCCGCCGCGACCTTGTTGTCCAGGCCGACGGCCGCGTTGAAGCGGACCGAGGAGACCGGGAGCTGTGCCCCGCGCTCCCCCGGCTTCTTGGAGCGGAACGTCCAGCTCGCGTCGATCCGCGTGGACGCCTGGGCGACCTTGACGCTGCGCTTGACCGACGTCGTCAGCTTGTACGCGGCATCGCCCGCCGGAACCGTGAACACCTTCCCGCCGAACAGCGGGTCGTCGTTCGTGCCGACCTTCTGGCCGTTGCGGTAGAGCGTCGTCGTCACCGACGTGAAGTCGGACGAGCCGGGGTGGCCCGCGCCGTCGGAGAACAGCGGGACAAGCCCGTAGATGTAGTTGCCGTCACGGAAGACGCCGTAGTCCGGAAGCAGACGAGGCCCGAAGACGGCGGTGTTGAAGGTGCGCGCGTACTTGCCGCCCGGCTTCACCTTCGGCACGTTTCCGAGCGAGTAGTACGCCTCGGGGATCGGGAAGCCCTGTGCGTCCTTGCCCTTGAACTGGAAGAAGTCGAAGAACCACTGGACCTTCTCACCCGTGGACACGTACAACGTACGCGTGGCCGGCAGGGCCTGCTCGACGAGCGCGCCGAAGCCGACGTCCTCGGGCAGGAAGGCGATCACGCCGAGCGCACCGGTCTTGCCAGGTGCTCCGGAACCGAGCCGGTTGGACACCGTGGCGAACTCGCTCGCCTTGAAGTGGCGGACCTTGTCGCCCTGGATCTTCTTGACCTTGGCGGTGGTGATCGCGTCGTACTCCGCGCCCGCACCCTTGCTGAACTGACCGAACCAGGTCTGCGAGAGGCCGGTGACCTCCGGGCCGAGGTGGGCCATCCGCAGGTTCGCGAAGGAGTCGAGGTTGACTCCGATACCGAGGAACGCCGGTTCGTACAGGTAGTCGATCGTCGCGCCCAGCGGCTTGGCGGCGGCGTCCGGCACCGTGATGTCCGGCGCCTTGGTGGTGCGGGCGTCGATCGTCACCGAGGTGTTCTTGGTGACCGCCAGCTTCGGCTGCACCACCCAGTCGAGGCCCTCGCCGCCCAGGTCGGGCTTGGTGAAGTCCTTCGCGATCCAGCCGTCCAGGAGGTACGTGCCCTTGGGCAGCCGCATGGTCGTGATGCCGGTGGTGGTCGTCGGGACCTGGTAGGCGCGGTTGGTGGCCAGGCCGCTGTAGCCGAAGAGGACCGTGTTGTACTCGCCCGTCGGCTGACCGGCCTTGTCGATGTGCTTGACCGTGAGGTCGTACGACTCGACCTCACGGTTGACCGCCGCCCCCGTACGGACGGTCTGGGCGCCGGCCGTCGCCGTCACGTACGAGGAGTACGCGCCGTCGAGAGTGCCGCCCAGCTTGGTGTTGACGGTGTAGTCGACCGAGGCGGTGCCGCCCGCCGGGACCTTCAGGGTCGTCGCGGCCAGCTTGAAGAAGCCGGCCGGAGCGACCTGGCCCTTCGGGTTGGTCGCGGTCGCCGTCAGCTTCAGCGTGACGTCGGTGGTGCCGAGGTTGCGGTAGGTCAGGGGCTCGGTCGCCGGGGTGTCGTCGGTGTGCGGCCACGCCTGCGTGCCGAAGCTCACCGACACGGGGTCGGCGATCACGGTCTGCTTGATGGCCTTGTCGACCTGGATACGGCCCGAACCCTGCTCGAACGGCGTGTAGTTGCCGCCCTTCGCCGACCCGGTGAGCGCGCCCTTGATCTCGGCGTACGTCCAGTCCGGGTGTTCCTGCTTGAGGATCGCCGCGGCGCCCGCCACATGCGGCGTCGCCATCGACGTACCCGAGATGGTGAGGTAGCCGGCCGGGTTCTCGCCGACCTCCTGCTCGATGAGGCTGCCCTTGGCGGAGGCGGCCGTGATGTCTTCGCCGGGCGCGGTCACGTCCGGCTTGATGGCGCCGTCGCCGACCCGCGGGCCGGTGCTGGAGAACTTGGCCAGCAGGTCCTTGTCGTCGACGGCGCCGACGGTGAGCGCCGCGTCGGCGCTGCCCGGCGAATCGATCGACTCCGGACCGGCGTTGCCCGCCGCGATGGCGAAGAGGATGCCCTTCTCGGCGGACAGCTTGTTGACCGCCGCCTCCATCGGGTCCACCTCGGGGGTGTCCAGGCCGCCGAGGCTGAGGTTGACGACCTGGGCGCCCTGCTCGGCCGCCCACTCCATGCCGGCGATGATGCTCGAGTAGTCACCGGAACCGGTGTCGTCCAGGACCTTGCCGTTGAGGATCTTGGCGCCGGGTGCGACGCCCTTGTACTTGCCGCCCGACTTGGCTCCGGTGCCCGCCACGATGGACGCGACGTGCGTGCCGTGACCGAACTTGTCGGTGACGCTGGTGGCCGTGGAGAAGTTCTTGGCCGCGATCACCTGGTCCTTGAGGTCCGGGTGGGTGGCGTCGACGCCCGTGTCCAGGACGGCGATCTTGACGCCCTTGCCGTCGAACCCGGCCGCCCACGCCTTCGGCGCGCCGATCTGCGGCACGGACTTGTCGAGGCTGGCCTTGCCGGTGCCGTCGAGCCAGACGTGCGCGATCCCGGCGGCTGTCCTGTCGCCGTTGGTCACCGCGTCCCAGAGTTCGGGAGTGTCCTTCTGCGGCGTCTGTACGGCGTCCGCGTTCAGGGACTTCAGCGTCTGACGAAGGGTGCCCGCGTCACGGACATCGGCCTTGGTGGCGGTCGCCGCCCCCGTGTAGCCGACGATGACCTTCAGCCCCTTCTGCTGGGACTTGCGGGTCGCCGCCTTGTTCAACTCCGTTACGTCGAACAGCCGTTGGTCGAGCCTGCCGCTCGAGACCAGCCGGGCCGCGTCGGCCGGGACGACGAGCGTGTGCCCGTCGACCTTGCGGATCTGCACGGGTATCCTGTCGCGGCCCGCCGCCCGCTCCAGGCCGACGACGCGGCCCTTCGCGTCGATGGCGACCCGGTCACCGGTGATCAGCGTGATGCGTTGCGCGGGCTTGAGCGTCTGGGCAGCGCTGGTCACACGCTGCTGCTCGCCCTTCGCGTCGGCCTTCGCGGATGCCGGGCCGGTCATGCCCGCCGCGAGGGCAACAGCCGCCGCCGTGGCCACGGTTGCCGCGCATGCTCTTTTCACTTCTGTGCGCAAGTCTCCCCCTGGAGCGCTGGCTGAAGTGCCGGGCACTTCCCCGTTCACCCGGCCGGGGGACTCTCGTACGCATGCGCGCACACCCCCCGACCGTGAATTATGCCGAGGGGTGATCAGTCACTCAATAGACTGGAGGATTGCGCTTTCGGCTGTTACGAGCCAGTTACGAAATCTTGCGGGCCTTACGGACTTTACGAGCCCGCGTTCTCCTTCACGGTGATCTTCCCCTTGCGGATGATCGCCAGTCGCGGGGCTTTCTTCGCGATCGCCGAATCATGCGTGACCATGATGAAAGTGAGCCCGAGCTCCTTCCACATGGTTTCGAGTACGTCCATGATCTCGTCGCGCATCGACTCGTCGAGGTTCCCGGTGGGCTCGTCGGCGAGCAGCACCTTCGGCTGCTTGACCAGCGCACGAGCGATGGCGACACGCTGCTGCTGACCGCCGGACATCTCCCCCGGAAGATGTCCGAGCCGCTCCCCGAGCCCGACCGACTTCAGCGCCTCGGCGGCCCGTTCGCGACGCTCCCGGCCCTTCACACCGAGTGGTACGAGAGCGGTCTCGACGTTTTCCTGGGCCGAGAGGGTCGGAATGAGATTGAAGCTCTGAAAGACGAAGCCGATGTTTTCGCTGCGGACTTTGGTGAGCCTGCTCTCGGACAGTTTGGCGAGATCTGTGCCGTCGAGGTCGATGCTGCCCTCGGTGGGGCGGTCGAGGCCGCCGAGCATTTGCAGGAGCGTGGACTTGCCGCCGCCTGTGGGGCCCTGGATGACGAGGCGGTCGCCGTCGGCGATCGTGAGGTCGATACCTGCGAGGGCGTCGACGGTTTTCTTGCCTCGGGTGTAGCGCTTGGTCACGCCTTTGAGTTCGTACATGTGGGTGTCTCCTGGGTGGGATTCGGGGTGGTGCGTCGTCGTTTGCCGGCTGCGGGCCGGTGGAGGCTGGTGAGAGCCGGTGGGAGCTGGTCACTCCCCCACTCTCGGCTTCGCTCGATCGGGGGGGGACCCCCATCGGGGCGGGTCCGCATATGGAATGCGGACCCGCGCCCCTGAAAGCCCCCGTCGAACCCCGCGTCCTACTCGACTCGCCTCAGCGCGTCCGCCGGGCGCAGCCTGGACGCCCGCCAGCCGCCGAAGGCGCCGGCGATGAGGCCGCCGGCGACGGCGAGGCCGACCGCGAGGGTGATGGTGGAGAGCGCGACGGGCGCGGTGAGCGCGACCGTCAGTGCCTTGGTCGCGGCCTGCCGGCCGAAGCCGCCACCGCCGCCACCGCCGCCGCCGCCGGGGAAGCCGCCACCGCCGTTCCCGCCCGAACTGCCCACCTCTGCCTGGAGTTCCGGGCTGATCGCGGTGACGACATACGCACCGGCGAGGCCGAGCGCGATACCGAGGGCGCCGCCCACCAGCCCGTTGACGACGGCCTCGCCGACGACCTGCCGGGTGACCCGGCCCGACTTCCAGCCGAGCGCCTTCAGCGTGCCGAACTCGCGCACCCGGCGGGAGACGGCCGAGGAGGTGAGCAGGCCCGCGACCAGGAAGGCGGCGACGAGCACCGCGATGGACAGCCACTTGCCGACGTTGGAGGCCAGGTCGGAGGCGGTGGACAGGGACCCGGAGACGGTGCTCGCGAGATCGGCGGACGTCGTGACGGTCGTACCCGAGATGTTCTTCTGGATCGTCGACTTGACCGCGGTGATCTGCTGGGAGTCGGTCGCCTGGACGTAGATCGTGGTGACCTTGTCCTTGGAGTCGCTGAGGGTCTGGGCCTGCTTCAGCGGGATGTAGAGGTTGGCCGCCGAGTCGCCGCTCTCGGGGGTCGCGACGCCGATCGCCTTGTACTTGACGCTCTTGATGGTGACCGTGCTGCCGACCTTGAGCTTCTTCTCCTTGGCGTAGGAGGCGTCGACGACCACGACCTTGGCGTCGGTCTCGGCGGTCGTGAAGGTACGGCCGCTGGTGATCTTCGAGGAGGTCAGCGGGCCGAGGGCCGGCTTGGTGACGTCCGTGCCGTACACCGAGTAGTTGTTGACGTCGAAGTTGGCGCCGCCACCCTCGACACGCCCCTGGGGAGCGGCCGTCGAGTTGCCGCCGGGGCGTCCGCCGCCCTGGTTGCCGCCGCTCTGCTGGTCCTGCTGGAACTCGCCCTGCCTGAACTGGCCGCTGACCTTGACGACCTGGAGGCTCAGTCCGCCGACGGCGTCCGAGACGCCCTTCTGCGTGTCGACCTTGGTGACCGTCGAGGCGGCCAGGGTCTGGAAGCCCTGGACGAACACCCGGTCGCTGCTCTGCTCCGCGTCGGAGGCGCTGTCGTCGGGCCGCGCGTCGAACTGGAAGCGCGGGCGCTGGGTGGCACCGGTGCCCGTCTGGGCCGCGGCGGCCTTGGTGACGGTCATGTCGGTGCCGAGTCCGTACAGCGACTCGAGGACCTTGTCCTGCGCCTTCGACATGCCCGCGGACACCGAGGTGACCACGATGACCAGGGCGATGCCGAGCGCGAGCCCGGAGGCGACGACGAGTGCCGCTTTACGACGGCGGCGCAGTTCGCGCCTCAGGTAGGTGAAGAACATGGCCGCAAGCTAGGTACACCGCGTGATGACGGGATAAGTCCTTCATAAGAGATGCATGAGAAGGCTGTGATCAGCCCAGGAATTTCCCAGGAAACACCGATGCCGCCCCTGGGGGCGGCATCGGAAAGCCGTGCGGTGCGTGTGCGTGAGGCAGTCAGGCAGTCAGGCAGTCAGGCAGTCAGGCAGTCAGGCAGTCAGGCAGTCAGGCAGTCAGTGAGGCCTTGAGACCTCAGACCGCCGAACCCGCCTTCCAGTCCGCCCAGTTCAGGTTCCAGCCGTTGAGGCCGTTGGCCGGGTCGACGGTCTTGTCACCGGTGTTCCGGACGTCGACGACGTCGCCGATGATCGAGTGCTCGTAGAACCAGTAGCCCGCGGAGTTCTTGTCGTTGGCGCCCTTGGTGTCGTTCAGGCCGACGCAGCCGTGGCTGACGTTGGCGCTGCCGAAGGTGCCGTCGGAGCTCCAGTAGTTGCCGTGCACGAAGGTGCCGGAGGTGGTCAGCCGGATGGCGTGCGGCACGTCCTTGATGTCGTACTCGCCCTTGCCGTCGTCGTCGGTGAAGCCCACGGTCGCGCCGTTCATGCGCGTCTCCTTGAACTTCTCCGACATCACCATCTTGCCCTCGTACGTCTTGTTCTCGGGCGAACCGGCGGAGATCGGGATGGTCTTGACGACCGTACCGTTGTGCATGACCTTCATCGTCTTCGTCTTGGCGTCGACGATGGAGACCTGGTTGCGGCCGATCTTGAAGGTGACCGTCTTCTGCTGCACGCCGTAGACACCGCTCGCGCCCTCCACGCCGTCGAGCGCCATCTTCAGCGTGACGGTGGAGTTCTCCTGCCAGTAGTCGTCGGGCCGGCAGTCCATGCGGGTGTCGTTGAACCAGTGGCAGACGACTTCCTGCCCGCTGGTCGAGGAGACCGTGACGGCCTTCTGGACGTCCGCCTTCTCGGTGATCGCCTTGTCGAAGTTGATCGACACGGGCATGCCCACACCGACGGTCGAGCCGTCCTCGGGGGTGAAGTAGCCGACGAAGCTGTTCGCGGCGGCGACCGTGGTGAACGAGGCGTTCTCGTGCGCGGCACGGCCGTCGGCGTCCTTCGCCGTCGCCGCCACCTTGTAGGTGGTGGCGCGCTCCAGCTGGGCGCTCGGCTTCCAGCTCGTCTTGTCGGCAGATATCTCACCGGCGACAGCGGTACCGTCAGCCGTCGTCATCGCCACGGCCGTGAGGGTGCCCTTGGTCACCGCCACCTGGGCGGCGTTGTTGATGGAGGCGTTGTTCGAACCGTCCCCGGGTGTGATCTTGATCTGGGCCTCGGAGGTCTTCTCGGCCGCCGCCTCGTCGGCCTTGGCCTGCGAGGTGTCGGTGCCGCTGTCGCCCTTGGAGGCACTGTCGCTGTCGCCTCCGCTGCACGCAGAGAGCACCAGCACGCCACCGAGCAGGGCGGACGCGGCCATAAGACCCTTGCGCCGCCTACTGTCCGTCATCACACGCTTCTCCATCGTTGCCGAATCCCCAACCAAAACCAGCGAGGGTCCCCGTACGAAACCTGCAGATCCCCGTAACACGATTCAACTCAACGCTACGACCGGTACGTCCCGTTCCACATTCACTCGATGTGTGGGGGACACCACGTCGCCTGGGTCACAGGGAGCTGTCGCTCATCCCGTACTCCACCGGGTCGCGTGGTGCCGCTGCCGGTCACTGCTTCTCCTGAGACGACGAAACCCCGGTCGGCGGTTGCCGCCCGGGGTCATCTTTTTCCCCAGCGGCCTCAGCCGTCCACCCGCTCGCCGACCACTTCGTCGCCGTCCGCCTCATCATCCTCGTCCAGATCCCAATCCGGCGAATCCGGGTCGTAGTCGATCTCCTCGCTGCTCCACGAGGCCTGCGCCAGTTCGGTCCCCGGCACCTCACCGACCAGGTCGAACGGATCCACGAGGTACGCGAGCGCCTCCGCGGTGTCTTCCGTCACAGTGTCCTCGGCGTGCACGCGCTCGTCGGCCGGCATCTCGGTGTCACCGGCGATCCGCTGCAACGCCGCCTTCGTCAGGGCGTCCACGTCGTCGACCTCGACGATCAGTTCCACCCTAAGCCGTACAAAACGTGATGTCTCTGATGTACTCATGGTCGGAGAGCGTACGGCTCACAGCTCCCTCAACTTTCCCACGACCCACGCCTGTCATTAACATCGGGGTCACGGCCAATTCGCCAGCGCCACAAGGGGATCGATATTCCGTGTCATCCGCACGTCGATCGTTGTTGACCGCCACCGCCGCGGGCACCCTGCTGGGTGCCCTGTGGTTCGTCCCGTCCGCCAACGCGACGGCCGAGAACCCGGTGGAGCAGCGACACAGAGCGGGCACGTCCATCTCCACGATGTCGGAGAACACCCGGCAGATCTCCATATCCAGCACCACCGGAAGCACGGGTACGCGTGTGAGTACGGCCACGAGTACGACCGTCACCACGGTCACGACGACCTCGGACTCGGCCGCCGGCGACGGCACCCGCCTCGCCGACACCGGCAGCTTCGACACCACGCCGTACGTCGTCGGCGGCACGTTCTCGCTCGCTCTGGGCGCCGGGTTCGTGGTGTATTCGCTGCGGCGGGAGCGGCTGGGGTTCTGACGGGCTTCCGAGCCGAACGTCAGGTTTTTGAGGAACTTTAACAACTTGACGTTTATTTGACTGTCGGTTCATAGTCCGCTCATGAAGAGATCATCGAGGGTGCGCGCGTGCGCCACGACGACCGTGGGTGTACTGGCGCTCTCCCTCATCACGGGGTGTGGTGGCGGGGACTCCGACGAGTCCAAGAACTCCGGGGCGTCGGCGACGACGCAGGCCGGAAAGACCGCGAAAACGGCGAAGGCCGCGACCGAGGCAGAGCTGGAGAAGCTGCTCGTCACCACGGCCGACGTGACCGGCTACAAGGCCGAATCGACCACCGCGGAAGCGAAGGCCGCGGACTCCAAGAGCGACCTCAAGATCGCCGCGGAGGTCTGCGCGCCGATCGCGTACGCCGTCTCGGGCTTCGCGCCCGGCGACGAGGCGGCCGTCGTACAGGGCAAGGTCACCCAGGACGCGAAGAAGCCCACCGACGCCGCTTCCGAGTCCACGGACGACGTGCCCGACGCGGAGTGGCAGGCCGAGTTCGCGGAGTCCATGAACATCGACATGACCTTCCTGACGCTCTCCTCGTACGACGGTGACGGCGCCGAGAAGGCCATGAAGGCCGTCTCCGACGCGGTCGCCGGCTGCACGGGCGGCTTCTCGATCAGTGGCAGCACGGACAACACGAAGTACACGAAGATCGCGCCGGTGAAGGCGTCCGGGGTCGGTGACGAGTCCGTGGCGTTCTCCGCGACCGGCGAACCGGAGGAACCGGACGGAGCGACCGGTTTCACGTACGGCGAGGTCGTGCGCTACGGGAACACCATCGCGGCGTACACCACGATCAACCTCAGCAAGGTCGTGTCCGGAAAGCCGTACACCATCTCGGCCCCCGTGGTGAAGGCACAGTCGGCCAGGCTGAAGTAGCGAAAGCAGTCGGCGAAAAACGGTTCGGGGCCCTGTCCGGCAACACCGGCAGGGCCCCGCTCGCCCTCCCCCGTAAGGGAGTTACCGCAACGGCCCGGTCACCGGTTCCACCGCCGTGACCAGGTGCCCGCCCCGCACGAACGCGTCCGCCGCGGCGAGGTCGGGCGCCAGGAACCGGTCAGGGCCCGGCCCCTCGACACCCGCCGCCCGTACGGCGTCGATGACGGCCCGGGACGCGGGCGCGGGCGTCAGCCCCTCCCGCAGCTCGATGGCCCGCGTGGCCGCGTACAGCTCCACGGCGATGATCCGGGCGAGGTTGTCGACGGCCGTACGGAGCTTGCGCGCCGCCGACCAGCCCATCGAGACGTGGTCCTCCTGCATCGCGGAGGACGGGATCGAGTCGGCCGAGGCGGGTACGGCGAGCCGCTTCAACTCACTGACCAGTGCGGCCTGCGTGTACTGGGCGATCATCAGCCCGCTGTCCACACCGGCGTCGTCCGCGAGGAACGGCGGCAGCCCGTGCGAGCGGTTCTTGTCGAGGAGGCGGTCGGTGCGCCGCTCGGCGATGGATCCCAGGTCGGCGGCGGCGATGGCGAGGAAGTCGAGGACGTACGCCACCGGGGCGCCGTGGAAGTTCCCGTTGGACTCGACCCGCCCGTCGGGCAGGACTACGGGATTGTCGACGGACGAGGCGAGCTCCCGCTCGGCGACGAGCCGTGCGTGCGCCATGGTGTCGCGCCCGGCGCCGGCGACCTGCGGGGCGCAGCGCACGGAGTAGGCGTCCTGGACGCGGGGCGCGCCGTCCTGGTGGTGCCCGGTGAGCTCCGAACCCTTCAGCACGGCGAGCATGTTGGCCGCGCTGTCCCCCTGCCCCGGGTGCGGCCGGATGGCGTGCAGCTCGGGCGCGAGCACCTTGTCGGTCCCGAGGAGCGCCTCCAGGGAGAGCGCGGCGGTGACGTCGGCGGACTTGTAGAGGGTGTCCAGGTCGGCGAGGGCCATGATCAGCATGCCGAGCATGCCGTCGGTGCCGTTGAGCAGGGCGAGGCCCTCCTTCTCGCGCAGCTCGACGGGGACGATGCCGTGCGCCGCGAGGAGTTCGGCGGCCGGCTTCACGACTCCGTCCGGCCCCTCCGCGTCACCCTCGCCCATGAGCGTGAGGGCACAGTGGGAGAGGGGTGCGAGGTCGCCGGAGCAGCCGAGTGAGCCGTACTCGTGCACGACCGGGGTGATCCCGGCGTTGAGCACGTCGGCCATGGTCTGCGCGACCTCGGGCCGCACGCCCGTGTGCCCCGAGCAGACGGTCTTGAGCCGCAGGAACATCAGCGCCCGTACGACCTCCCGCTCGACCCGCGGTCCCATGCCGGCGGCGTGCGAGCGGACGATGTTGCGCTGCAGCTGAGCCCGCAGTTCGGGGCTGATGTGCCGGCTCGCGAGGGCACCGAACCCGGTGCTCACGCCGTACACGGGCTCGGGCTTGGCGGCCAGCGCGTCGATGATCCCGCGGGCCTTCGAGAGGGCGGCTACGGCCTCCCCGGACAGCTCGATCCGGGCCCCGCCACGCGCCACGGCGAGCACGTCGGCCGCGGACGTCCCGGACGTCCCCACCACCACAGTGTGCATATCCATATTCAGGAGCGTAACCAGTGAATTCGAAGATGTCACTACCGGGTGCCCGGTACACCCCTTACAGCACACCGGCCCGCCCCAAGCACCGGTCGTACCCCCAAGCACCGGCCCGCACCCCCAGCCCGTCTGGGGGTCCCCCCTCTGGGGGAGATTGAGGACAAGGCCCGTTCAGGGCCGGAGGGGGGTCTGGGGGCGCAGCCCCCAGCAAGGCCCGCGCCTCACACCCCGCACCTCACGACCGACGCCCACGGAACCGCCGCCGTTCAACCGCCCCCCGCCCGGAGGGCCCCTCGGCGAGCCGGACCACCGGATCGTCGGGACCCTCGCGCCCCGCGACGACCGGCCGGTCCGCGTGGACCGCCTTCGCCCGGTACTGCGCCGCGTCGGCGAGCCGGAACAACCGGCGAGCCGTCCGCACCGGCCCGATCGCGTCGGCGGTCGAGGCGATCCCGCAAGCGACCCCCTCCCCCAGCTCCAACTCGGCGGCGCGACGGCACAGTTCGACACCCGCCCGGACCACGTCGTCCGCGGGCGCGCCGACCACCAGCAGGCAGAACTCGTCACCCCCGAGACGGGCGGCGAGGGCGCCGGGCAGCATGGCCCCGCAGAGCGACAGCACCGATCCGAACCGTTCGAGGAGCCGGTCCCCGACCGCGTGCCCCAGGGTGTCGTTGACGCGCTTGAGCCCGTTCAGGTCGCAGACGACCAGGCTGACCACGGCACCGTCCCGCCGGTGCCGCTCGATCGCCTCGTCGAGGTGGGCGTCCACGGCACGGCGGTTGGCGAGCCCGGTGAGCGCGTCGGTGAAGGCGAGCCGCCGGGCCTCCTCCAGCCGCTCGGTCTGGGCGAGCCCGGCGGCGACGACGGAGGCCAGGACGGTGGCGAAGTCGGCGTCGGCACGGCCGAAGACGGGGGCACCGACAGGCCGGGCGACATACAGCTCGCCCCACGCCCGCCCGTGCAGCACGACGGGCGCGACGACACAGCAGCCGCGCCCCCGGCGCCGTAGGGCGGCGACCCGCTGATGGCAGTACCCGGCACGCCCCGCCGACGGCCCGCGCGCGGGCCCCTCGGCCGTCTCGACCCAGGCGTTGGGCTCACCGCCGCCCGCCCATCGCTCGTGCAGGAACTCGGTGATCTCCGGAAACTGGTGCACGGGGTACGCCTCCCCCTCCGGGAACTCCTCCTCGCCGGCGGCCCGCTCCCCCACGTTCACCAGAACCCGCAGCCGCCCCAGCTCCCGCTCCCACACCGACAGCGCGGCGAAGTTCCCGGCCAGCGCATGACAGGCACCGAGCGCGGCGGCACGCCAGGACTCGCGGGGGCTCTGCGCCGCGGCCATGCCCTGCGCGAGCGTCACGACGGCCTGGAGCCGGCTTTCCTCACCCATTGATCCAGGTTAGGAAGGTTTGGGATGAATTGAGACATCGAGAGGGCGAACAGAGGTCCTTTCAAGGTCGCCGGAGGCGGGAAAGCTACTCCCCCGGCCAGACAGGCGCCCTCTTCTCGGCGAACGCCGCGACCCCCTCCGCCCGATCCCCCGAAAAGGCGACGGCCCGCCACGCGGCGTCCTCCACCTCAAGGCCCGCCCGCAGATCCAGCCCGAACCCCACCCGCAATGCCCGCTTGGCCGCCCGTACCCCCACCGGGGAGTTCGCCGCGATCCGGGACGCCAGTGCCAGCGCCTCCTCCCGGTCGCGCCCCTCCTCCACCAGCACGTCCACCAGCCCCAGCTCCCGCGCCTCGCCCGCCTCCACCCGCCGCGCGGTGAAGATCAGCTCGGCGGCCCGCGCCGCGCCCACCCGGCGGGGCAGCAACTGCGTACCACCGCCCCCCGGAATCACGCCCACGGACACCTCGGGCAACCCCACCACCGCCGTGAAGTCCGCCACGATCAGATCGCAGGACAGCGCCAGCTCGAACCCGCCTCCCAGCGCGAACCCGTGCACCGCGGCGACCGTCGGCATCGGCAGCTCCAGTACGCCGGTGTAGGCACCCCGCGCCACCGGCCGCTGCCGGACCAGTTCGGCGTCGGACATCGAGTTGCGTTCCTTGAGGTCGGCCCCGACGCAGAACGCCCGCTCATGGGTGGAGGCCAGCACCACCGCGCGTACGTCACGGTCGGCGGCCAGCGCGGCACACGCACCGGCGATGGACCGGGCCATGGCGGAGGAGACCGCGTTCATGGCCTTCGGCCGATCGAGGACCAGCTCGGCGACGAAACCGTGCCGCCGCACCACGACGAACTCCCCGAACCGCTCCTCGGAACGTTCCTCGCCCATGACACCCTCCTGGTTAACGTGGGTTAACTACGGCCGCCCCGATCATCGCAGCCCGCCCACGCCCAGGGGAAGAACGGACGGAGGGAGAACGGATGGAGAAGGGACCCGCAGGCCCCCTCTTCTCGTTCGGGTGACATGGCGCCGATCTCCTGAAATTCCCCTCCCGGGAGCGCATAACGTGCGCTCCGCCACGGCGCACCCGGGGCGCGAGCGCAACGGGGAGGGATCGCGATGACGGACACGACGACAAGGCCGGTCGAGACAGGCACACCAAGGCACGCGCAGGTCCCGCCCCAAACCCCACCCCGGGTCCCGCCGCAGTTCCAGGCCCCCGCCCGGCCATGGACCCCTACCCCGCCCCCTGCTGCGCCTCCTGTGCCTCCTGCCTCTCCGGCACCCGAGGCCCCGCCCACGCCCCTCCTCAACCGCCCCCGGGGCCGGCACCGCAAGCCGCGCCCCCGCAAGGTCCTGCTCGCGGCGGGCGGCTTCGCACTGGCCGCCGGGGTCCTGAGCCTCGTACGGCTGGCGCCCGACGGCGGAGTGGGCGTCGGCAGGGCACAGGCCCAGTCCGACCTGGACGCGGACACCGGCGCGAACCCGGACTCGGACTCGGACACAAACACGGGCACCTCGGCCGACCGCACGGGCAACACGGCGGCCACCGTCGGCGGCGCCCCCACGGCGAACCCGTCGGCGAGCGCCCCCATGGGCGGCGCGACCCCCGTCCCGACCACGCCCCCGACGGCACTACCGACCGCCCTGCCGAGCGCGACGGGCCCGCTGCGGCCCTTCCCCCGCGGCGCGCTTCCCACGTCGCTCGGGCCCGCCGCCG
>NZ_JAAGLU010000759.1 GCF_010550245.1 Streptomyces sp. SID12501 | reverse complement strand
GACCTCGACGTCAGGCCGCCGCGCGCCGCGCACGCACGCGCAGCACCCACCAGATCGCGCCGCCGAGCGTCATCCCGAACCCGGCCGCCGAGAGCCCGATCACCACGAACACGCCCAGCACGGTCCCCACGACCGACCCGAAGAACGGCCCGAACGGCTTGTCCGCGGCGATCGCGACCCACGCGTCCGACGCGTCCGCGGGCGGCACCGCGACCGTGTACCGCCCCGACTCGGGCGCCGTGAACGCCCCCACCGTCGCGGCCACGCGCCCACCCGCACCGGTCTGCATGCTCACGCCCGGCGACCCGTCGGCCTCGACCACCGCACCCGACGGCGCCATGAGCAGCACGTCCTCCGCGAGCTCGGGGCGCTCGTCGTCGCGCACCGCGTCACGCGGCACCACGAGGTACACCGCGTACCGCTCG
>NZ_JAAGLU010000758.1 GCF_010550245.1 Streptomyces sp. SID12501 | reverse complement strand
TCCGGACGGGGGCCGCTGCGAGCTCGTCGGAAACAATCTTCAGGATCTGCGCCTGTTGTCCTGCGAGATAGAAATGGCCGCCTGGAAAACGGTGGATGTCGAATTCCCCGCCGGTGTGACCTTCCCAGGCGTCCGCCTCCTCCGCGCTGGTGCGCGGGTCGGACTCGCCGGTCAGCACGGTGATGGGGGCGTTCACCGTTTCCCGGGGGTCGGCGCGGTAGTTCTCGATGGCCGTGTAGTCGCTCCGAATGGCGGGGAGCACCATGCGGAGGATCTCCTCGTCGCCGAGAATCGCGGAGTTGGTTCCGCTGAGCTCTCGCATTTCGGCCACGATGCCGTCGTCATCACGCAGGTGAACGGTTTCCGGGCGGAAACTCGACGGTGCGCGGCGACCCGAGGCGAAGATGCGGACGGGGCTGATCCCG
>NZ_JAAGLU010000757.1 GCF_010550245.1 Streptomyces sp. SID12501 | reverse complement strand
CACGACGCGCAGATCGTGCCGCACGTCGACGGGATCTGCGCGGACTCGCTGGTCGGCCGGGGCGAGGAGTCGGAGCGACGGACCTTCGGGACCGTGTGCGCCGACCCGGGGCTGAGCGCCGACTACCTGAGGCTCACGGGCCGCATGACCGCTCCCGCCGAGTTCCAGGCCGCGTTCATGCGCGCCGTGCTGTCCGCGCGGCGCCGCCCCGCGGCGACGCCCGCGTGACGAGCCCGCGGGGGTTTCCCCGCAGGTCCGACGCCCGGACCGACCACCTGCCACCGTCCCCGACGCCGAAGGAGAGAGGCCGATGCCCCGTGTCGCCTTCACGACGTTCGCGATCCTGAAGAGGCCCTACGGCGACCCCGTGGTGCAGGGGTTCGACGACCTGACGCCACCGACGTTCGCGCAGGCCGAGGGCAGCC
>NZ_JAAGLU010000756.1 GCF_010550245.1 Streptomyces sp. SID12501 | reverse complement strand
CGACGCCCGCGCGCCGCGCGCGCACCTCGACGAGTCCGACGAAGGCGAGGGTCTGGACCGTGGACACCGTGAGCGCGACCGGCCCGACGTCCACGAGGTCGAGGTCGGCCAGGCCCACCGCGCCGAGCGTGAACACCGCGACGTTGTTGACGACGTGCGCGGCCGCGGCGGCCTCGAGGCCGCCGGTGCGCCACGTGACCCAGCCCATCGCGAGCGCCCACAGCGCGATGTCGAGCATCGCGAGGTTCACGTACTCGTGGCCGAGCACGAACAGCGGCACGGGCAGGGCGATCGCGAACGCCGGGTGCCGCAGCCACGTGCCGACGGTCTGCAGGAGGTACCCGCGGAACACGACCCCCTCGGCGACGCACTGCGCGGGCACCAGCAGCAGGGCCAGGCCGATCAGCAGCCGCGCACCAGCGTCC
>NZ_JAAGLU010000755.1 GCF_010550245.1 Streptomyces sp. SID12501 | reverse complement strand
ACGGCGACTACTCGGCGCTCGGGTCGGTCCTCGACTGGCCCGTCGGCCCGGGCACCGCGCCGATGGCCAAGCTGTACGCGCTCAAGGTGTTCGGCGACGTCGCGGGCTCCACGAGCCTGTCGTCGCTCGCGCTGGACTGGGCGGCCGACCCCGACAGCGACGGGTCGTTCGACGACCGCATCGACGTGCTGAATCTGTCGCTCGGCGCCGCCGGCGCACCCGCCGACGACCCCGAGTCGCTGCAGGTCTCCGAGCTCACCGCGCTCGGCACGACCGTCGTGCTGTCGGCCGGCAACGAGGGCGACATCGAGGACGTCGGCGGCTCGCCCGGCAACGGCTTCGCGGGCCTCGCCGTGGCGTGGTCGGTGGGCAAGGACCTCGCGTTCGACGCGACCGAGGTGACCGAGGCGTCCGACCCGGCGCTCG
>NZ_JAAGLU010000754.1 GCF_010550245.1 Streptomyces sp. SID12501 | reverse complement strand
GCGGGATCGTGCCGTCGGCGAACGAGGCGTGCCGGTCGCGGCTGGACCCGTGCGGGTCGCGCGAGGAGTTGGCGTGCACGAGGTCGATGCGGCCCGTGATCGCGGTGAGCCGCTCGACGATCGTCTCGAGGTCCTCGCCGGCCGCCCACGCGTGGCACGTGTCCAGGCACACGCCGACGTCGTAGCCGCCGATCGCGTCCCACAGCACCTGGAACACGGCGCGCGGCATGTCGGGGTGCCGGATGACGTTGTGAGGCCGGCCGAGCAGGTCGGCCTCGGCGTAGCCGCTGACGCGCAGGAACACGTCGTTGGCGTACGTGATCCGACCCCGCGGGTCGGTCTTGGAGACGATGATCTCGTCCCGCCCGAACGTGCGCTCGACCCCGCTGGGGACCACCGGCACCGCGTGCATGCGACCGCCTCTCC
>NZ_JAAGLU010000753.1 GCF_010550245.1 Streptomyces sp. SID12501 | reverse complement strand
CACAGCGCGAACAGCACGAAGCCCGCGACGATCAGCACGTAGTACCAGCCGAACGCGCCGATGACGTCGGCCTGCACGGCCTCCACGACCGACTCCGCCCGGTCCGGGAAGAGGATCGCCAGGCCCGCGAGGAGCACGATCACCGCGGCGGCCGGCGCGAACACGCGCCAGGAGACGCGGGACACGCCGGACGTGGCCGGCGACGGGGAGGGGGTGGCGGCGCTGGGTTCGTCGGTCGGCGTCGTCATGCCGTCATCCTCGCCCCTGCGGGTCAGGACCGCTTGTTGCGTGCGGTCTGACGTGCGCGCTCGGTCTGGTCGAGCACGACCTTGCGGATGCGCACGACCTCGGGGGTGACCTCGACGCACTCGTCCTCGCGCGCGAACTCGAGCGACTCCTCGAGCGTGAGCTTGCGCGGCGGCACCA
>NZ_JAAGLU010000752.1 GCF_010550245.1 Streptomyces sp. SID12501 | reverse complement strand
GACTGGGCCGCACGGCGCCGGGCCGCGGGCGGCGCCGGCATCAAGGTCCGGCTCGTCAAGGGCGCGAACCTGCCGATGGAGCGCGTCGAGGCCGAGGTGCACGGCTGGCCGCTGGCCACGTGGGGCAGCAAGCAGGAGACCGACGCGCACTACAAGCGCGTGCTCGACTGGGCGCTGACGCCCGAGCGGATCGCGAACGTCCGGCTGGGGGTCGCGGGCCACAACCTGTTCGACGTCGCGCACGCGTGGCTGCTCGCGGGCGAGCGCGGCGTGCGGCACGGCGTCGAGGTCGAGATGCTGCTGGGCATGGCGCCCGGCCAGGCCGAGGCCGTGCGCCGCGACGTCGGCGGGCTGCTGCTCTACACCCCGGTGGTCGCACCCCGGGAGTTCGACGTCGCGATCGCGTACCTCGTGCGGCGCCTCGAG
>NZ_JAAGLU010000751.1 GCF_010550245.1 Streptomyces sp. SID12501 | reverse complement strand
TTGAACGAGAACAGGTTCTCGGTGATGACGGCGCCGCCCAGCAGGCCGCCGATGTCGTACGCGACGATCGTCGCGAGCGGGATCAGCGCGTTGCGGAATGCGTGCCGGACGACGACCACGCGCTCGGGCAGGCCCTTGGCGCGCGCCGTGCGGACGTCCTCCTGGCCCATGACCTCGAGCATCGACGCGCGCGAGTAGCGCGTGTACGACGCGAGGGAGATGAGCATCAGGGCGAGCGTCGGCAGCACGAGGTGCGTGTACTTGTCGAGGCCCGAGACCCAGAAGTCGCCACCCAGGCCCGGGGTCTCGGAGCCGATCGTGGCGATCGGGCGGCCGCGGACCTGCGTGAAGTAGCTGGGCCACGCGATCATGAAGCGGTCGAGCATGACGAGCCCGGCCACGAGGAACGACGTGAGCCCGGCGACG
>NZ_JAAGLU010000750.1 GCF_010550245.1 Streptomyces sp. SID12501 | reverse complement strand
CAGCTGCTTGAACGCCCAGATGACCGACTCCATGAAGCTCGGGTCGAGCGTCTTGTAGTCGTGCTCGAAGTCCACCCAGCGCGCCTGGCGGGTGACGTAGTCCTGCCACTCCTGCGTGTAGGTGAGCACCGACGTGCGGCACGCGTCGTTGAACGCGGCGATGCCCATCTCGTCGATCTGGGACTTGTCGGTGATGCCGAGCACGCGCTCGGCCTCGAGCTCGGCCGGCAGGCCGTGCGTGTCCCAGCCGAACCGGCGCTCGACGCGGCGCCCGCGCATGGTCTGGTAGCGCGGCACGACGTCCTTGGCGTACCCCGTGAGCAGGTGCCCGTAGTGCGGCAGGCCGTTGGCGAACGGCGGGCCGTCGTAGAAGACGTACTCGTTGTCGCCCTGCTCGCCGGCCGGTCGCTGGTCGATCGACGCGCG
>NZ_JAAGLU010000074.1 GCF_010550245.1 Streptomyces sp. SID12501 | reverse complement strand
TCGGGGACGCCTCGCGTGTGCTCACGCAGGACGTCCTCAAGCGGCTGGCCGTCCTGGACGCGGACGCCTACGGCGCCTGGTCGTTCATCGACCTCAAGCGCGTCCTGGACGGCACCGGAGCCGAGCCGTACAAGTCGGACGGCCGCATGGTCGTCGGTGCCGAACGCGTCTCACGCGCCCTCACCAACCGCGACAGCGACGGTTCCGCTTCCGCCGCCGAGTGACAGGGAGCCGACCCCCGGCGGGCCAGGGAGGCAGGGAGAACTCCCTGACCTCCTCCCTGGCCCGCCTCCCTGGCTCTGACCTGCATAAATGATCGTCAGGGAGGCAGGGAGGCATCGCAGGTCAGACCCCTGAAACCCCCTCCACAGCTCACCTGTCAGGGGGTGTCCCTGCCTCCCTGGCCCACCGCCGGAAGGGATTCCGCATGTACCCCGACCACACCCACCAGCCGCCTGCGCAGCGGGCGCTGGACGTCCACTACCCCACCCCGATACAGCCCGTCATCGCCGTTCCGGCGCCGCTCGTTCCCGTCCAGCCGGGCACCGTCCCGGCGGTCGCGTCCGTCGTGCTGCCCGACGGGCGGGTCGTCACCGGCTACGCCATCAACCCCGTGCGGCCCGAACCGGTCGCCACCTCGCTGGCCGTCTCCCGGACGGCCGTGAACGTCGCCCTCGGGGGTGTCGGGTTCCTCGCGGTGTGCGGCGGACTGCTGCTGCTCACCACGTTCATCACCGCCCTGACGGCACTGATCACTCAGCTCATCACCTTGGCCGCCGTGATCTTCGGCGGCTGGATCGCCGTCCAGGTGTTCAGCGCGAGCGGCCACAAGGGCGGGACCACGATCAACGCCCGCAAGGCAGTCATCAAGCGCAACAAGTTCTACGGCTGAAAGGGCCCAACTCCCGTGCCTCGAAAGGAAGCCATGACCACGCCCGCCACCACATCCGCCGCCCTCCGGGAAGACGACCCGCTCATGGAAGCGATCGCCCTCGCCGTCTGGGAACAGTGCGAGCGGCAGGACTACCGCACCACCCACGACGACCCCCGCAACATCGCCGCCGTCGCCGCCACCGTGGCCCGCGCACTCCTGCTGCCCGACACCACCGCCAACGACGACCCCGGGCCGGAGCCGGAATCGTGGCCGACGCCGGAAGACGCGTACGCCGGAGCCCCGCACCCCCGCGACGAATTCGACTGGCTCATCAGCCAGGCCGACGCCGGCAAGCGCAACCGGGAGTGGTGGCTGCGCCGCGCCGCCGTCGTCGACCGCAGGAGCGCCAACCTCCCGCCCGACCACCGCCTGAGGGACGAACACGCCCTCGAACTGGCCCACTTCCTGATCGAACTGGACGGCGCCACCGTCACCGGCGACCCGCGCGGCTACATCCGCCGCGAGTACGCCCTGTGGGCCAAGAACCAGTAGCTACGCCAAGGGCGGCCCCCCTCTCGCCAAAGCGCGGGGCCGCCCTTGTCCACCTGCCACTCAATGACCTGTGGAGGTCTCCCAGCATGACGCAACGCACCGACATTCGGCGAGTGCCCGACTCGCCGCCGACGATCGTGGGTCTGTGCGCCGGCTACGGCGGACTGGAAGCAGCGATGCGTGCCCGAATCGGCGGCCGGCTCGCCGCGTTCGCCGAGAACGACCCGCACGCCGCGACCGTGTTCGCCGCCCGACACCCCGGCATCCCCAACCTGGGGGACATCACCGCCGTCGACTGGGACCGGGTCCGCGACCTGTACGCCCCGGACGTGATCGGCGCCGGTTTCCCCTGCCGCAACACCTCCAACGCAGGACGAAGGGACGGAATCAATGGCCAGTGGTCGCGCGTCTGGAAAAACGTTGCTCAGGCTGTGGGCCACATTCGACCGCGGCTCGTCTTCCTGGAAAACGTGGCGGCGCTCCGCTCGCGGGGGCTGGACGTCGTCGCCGCCGACCTGGCCGCGCTCGGGTATGACGTCCGGTGGACATGCCTACGAGCTGGTGACCCCGAAACCGGCGCCCCGCACGAACGCGACCGCTGGTTCGCAGTTGGCCATCCCGCTGATGCCGACCCCCACCAGCTCGGACGGCACTGGCGGCCCCGGCACCTCCCCCAAACGACGGGGCGGACTGAACCTGCGCACCGCCGTCACCCGACTGTCGGCGCCGCCGGAAGTCTGAGCCTGGTCCCCACACCGGCCGCGCGGGACTGGAAGTCGGGCGCCTCCAACCTGTTGGAACGCAACTCCCGCCCGCTCAACGAATTCGTCGTCAACCGCCTCCCATACAGCGGTAGCTGGGTCTCCACCGACGGCACCGACTACGGACCCGCCATCCGCCGCTGGGAGCACATCACCGGACGGCCGGCACCGTGCCCTACCGAACCCGGCACCCGCGGCAACCGCCGACTGTCGCCCGTGTTCACGGAATGGCTCATGGGCCTGCCCGACGGCTGGGTCACCGCCGTGCCCGGCATCCCCCGCAAGGAACAACTCCGCATCCTCGGCAACGGTGTCGTCCCTCGGCAGGCCCGGCACGCCTACGGCCTGCTGCTCGAACCCCGGACGACCGCACGGCTCGAATGGAGGGCCGCCGCATGAGCGAACACCTCCTCAACGCGGCCCTGACCGCCGCCGAGCAAGGCTGGCACGTCTTCCCGCTCCGTCCCGGCACGAAGCGCCCCGCCCTGCACGGTGAGGCCGCGTGCCCCGGCACCGGCCCGTGCATGGTGGGACACCGCAAGTGGGAGCAACGAGCCACCACCGACCCCGACGTGATCCGTACCGCCTGGTCGCGGGCCCCGTACAACGTCGGCATCGCCGCCGGCCCTTCCGGGCTGCTGGTCGTCGACCTGGACATGCCCAAACCCAACAGCAGGAACGGGCAGTGCAGTTCAGACACGCCTGACGGCGCGACAACCTTTACGGCGCTCTGCGAGCGCGCCGGCCACCGGGTGCCCGACACCTACCGGGTGCGGACCGCGAGCGGCGGATCACACCTGTACTTCACCGCCCCGGACGGTGTGCGACTGACCAACACCGCAGGAACCATCGGCCCGTTGGTCGACACCCGCGCAACCGGCGGCTACGTCGTCGCCGCCGGGAGCATCACCCCCATCGGACCCTACAAAGCCCTCAGCGGCTCTGTGGCGGCCCCGGTGCCCGGATGGCTGCTGAGCATCCTGAAACCCGCCCCCAAGCCGCTACAGGCACCCTCAGTACCCGTAGCGGGCCAATCCAGCAGATATGCGGATGTAGCGTTCACCAACGAGGTCCACAACGTCGCCACCGCCGCCGACGGCACCCGCAACGCCACACTGCTGCGCGCCGCCCGCGCCCTGGGACGGTTCATCGCATCCGGCGACCTCACCCGCGTACGGGTCGAAGACGCTCTTAGAGGAGCGGCGGGGGCCAACGCCACACAGCCACAGCGCTACTACGACGACGTCATCCGACGCGCCCTGGACTGGTCCATCACCCACAACTCGCCCCGGGCCAGGGCCACATGACCTCTCCCCGTCTCTCTAAGAGCCTCACCGGACCCAGCACCAACCCGCGCGCCGCCGAACCCACCGCACCCCGGACCGCCATGGGCGAACCCAAGGGCGTCGCCGAAGGCGTCCCCAATGCCGTTCGCCCCAACCCGCCGCACAGCGACGGCCGTTACCCCGTCGCCTGGCTCCACATCTGCGCGCCGGGCAGGGCCACCCCGACCGCCACCTCACGGTGCGAGTGCGGCCGGAACCGCAGCGCCGTAGGACACCCGCGCGTGCTCGCCCTGATCGACGACCACACCGCACACCGCGACACCTGCCCGCTCCGCACCACCACGGAAGGAAGGGCCGCCGCATGACCGAGTCGACCCCCACCCCGCCTGCCATCGACGGCGCCGCGCTGCTCAACGAGGTGGAAGCGTTCCACCGCCGCTTCAACGTCTTCCCCCACGAGGCCGCCTACGTCGCCGTCGCGTTGTGGGACGCGCACGCTCACCTGCTGGACTGCTTCGACTCCACACCGCGTCTCGCGTTCCTGTCACCGGAACCGGGGTCGGGGAAGTCGCGGGCCCTGGAGATCGTGGAAACCCTCGTGCCGGAGCCGATGACGGCCGTCAACGCGTCCGCCGCCGCCCTGTTCCGGTCGGTGTCCGGACCGAACGGGCGGCCCACGATCCTGTTCGACGAGATCGACACCGTGTTCGGCCCGAAGGCAGGCGACAACGAGGAACTGCGCGGGTTCCTGAACGCGGGGCACCGCCGTACCGGGGTCACCTACCGGTGCATCGGGGACGGCGGCAACCAGACCGTTCAGGCATTCCCGTCGTACTGCGGAGTCGCGGTCGCCGGACTCGGGAACCTGCCCGACACGATCATGACGCGGTCCGTCATCATCCGCATGCGCCGACGGGCCCGTAACGAGCGCATCGAACCCTTCCGCGCCCGCCTGCACGAGGCGGAAGGTCACAAGCTCCGTGACCGGCTCGCCCAATGGGCCGAACACGCACGCGGGTTCGTCATGGGCGCCTGGCCCGACATGCCCGACGAGGTCAGCGACCGCCCCGCCGACGTGTGGGAACCCCTGCTCGCCATCGCCGACGCCGCCGGCGGCGACTGGCCCGACCGGGCCCGCGCCGCGTGCGTGACGCTGGTGACCGCGTCCAAGACCAACGACAAAGGCAGTCTCGGGGTCCGGCTGCTGACCGACCTGCGTGATCACGTGCTGGTCGGCATCGACCGTCTGCCCACCATCGCCATCCTCGACAGGCTCAACGCGCTCGATGACGCACCGTGGGCCGACCTGAGCGGCAAGCCACTCGACAGCCGGCGCCTGTCGAAGATGCTCGCGGAGTACATGACGGCCGACACCGAGCCGATCGCGTCCCGCAACATCAAGGCCGCCGGGAGCGTCCTCAAGGGCTACTACGCCACCGATCTGCACGACGCGTGGGGCCGCTACTGCCCCCCACCCCCGGAAAGTCCGCTACCTCCGCTACCGGGCACCGAAAACCCTTCCTGACCTGCGACAACACGGTAGCGGCAACCACCCCAGGTTGCCGCTACCGTGCCGCTACCCATCCGCTACCGCTACCTTTCCCGCTACCTCCAACAGGCCTCTGACCTGCGCGGTAGCGGCGGTAGCGGAAGTAGCGCCCCTCAGAGGAGGGGGTCCCGCCTCTCCCTTCCCCGCCCCGGACGCGAGGAGCACGTCGCCATGGCAACGCCCACTTCCAGCGACCCCCGATCCGGACTCCCGGACTTCTACCTCACTCCTGAAGATCTCGCCGTGATGTTCAAACTCCCGAGCGTCGAAACCGTCTACGCCTGGCGCCGGAAGCGCATGGGGCCGCCCGGCATCCGCATCGGCAAGCACGTCCGCTTCGATCCCGCAGCGGTCCGTGCATGGATCCACGAGCGCACCGAAGACAACTGATCAACCCACGACCGGAGGGGCGCGACTTGCACGAGTCGCGCCCCTCCGGCTTCCTGACCAAGGAGCACAACGTGGCAGGCCACATCCAAGACCGCTGGTTCAAGACCGACACCGACATCAACGGCAAGACCACCCGCACCAAGACCGATCGCCATGGCAAGGGTCTGCGCTACCGGGCCCGCTACATCGCGCCCGACGGGTCCGAGAGGTCCAAGAGTTTCCCCGACGGACAGAAGCGTCGCGCTGAGGATTGGCTGACCAACATCGAGGCCGACATGACACGCGGCCAGTACAAGGACCCGAAGTCCACCCGCACAACGTTCCAGGAGTTCGCCGAAAAGTGGCTGGCAACACAGAGCGGCGACCCGAACACCAAGGCGTCGATGACGTCTCAGCTCAAACTGCACGCCTTTCCCCGCATCGGGATCCGCTCGCTGGCGACGTTCCAGCCGAGCCACATCCGCGAGTTCGTGACGCAGCTTGAGGGGTCCGGCATGTCCGGCTCGTACGCCCGCGTCATCTTCTCCAACGTGCGCGCGATCCTCAGCGCCGCAGTCGAAGACGGCTACCTCCCCCGGAACCCCTGCCATTCGCGCACAGTGACGCTCCCCGAGATGGGAGCGCGTCGCGTGGTCCCGTGGCTCCCGGAGCGCGTCCACGCCATGCGCAGCAACTTCGTGGAGCGGTTCCGGCCCATGCTGGACGTGGGCGCGGGCTGTGGGCTCAGGCAGGGCGAGATCCTCGGGCTGTCCGTCGAAGAGCTCGACTTCGACAACGGCATGCTGCACGTCGTACAGCAGCTCAAGGTGAGCTTGAGTACGCCCGTGTTCGCTCCCCCGAAGGGCGGCAAGCTGCGTGACGTACCGCTCCCCGAGCCCGTAGCGGAAGCGCTGCAAGCGCACATGAAGCTCTTCCCACCGGTAGAGATCACGCTGCCGTGGATGCGGAAGGGCGGGCGCCCCGTGACGAAAACCCTGATCTTCACAGGGCCCAACGGTGGGCATGTCTGGCGTACGTCACTGAACGAAGACCACTGGAAGCCCGCGCTTGCGGCCGTCGGCGTCATCCCCAAGGCGAAGAGCCGAGAGCACGCCGCCGCCCGTGAGCACGGGATGCACGCCTTGCGGCACTTCTACGCGTCCGTACTGCTGGACTGCGGGGAGAGCATCAAGGCCGTGAGCGAGTACCTGGGTCACTCCGATCCCGGGCTCACGCTGAAGGTGTACGCACACCTCATGCCAAGTAGCCGGGACCGTGCCCGGACGGCCCTCGGGGAGGCACTGCGACCGCAAGGTCCGGAGCACTGACGGCCCACAGGCGGCCCAGAACGCGCGACGGCCCCCGATCTGCGCCGTGTGCGCAGGTCGGGGGCATGATCACAAAGGCTACTTCTTCTTGCCCTGGTTCTTGACCGCCTCGATCGCCGCCGCAGCCGCGTCCGGGTCGAGGTAGGTACCGCCCGCCTTCACCGGCTTGAAGTCGGCGTCCAGTTCGTAGGCGAGGGGGATGCCCGTCGGGATGTTCAGGCCGGAGATCGCCTCGTCGGAGATGCCGTCCAGGTGCTTGACCAGGCCACGGAGGCTGTTGCCGTGGGCGGCGACCAGGACCGTACGGCCGGTGAGGAGGTCGGGGACGATGCCGTCGTACCAGTACGGGAGCATGCGGTCGACGACATCCTTCAGACACTCCGTGCGGGGGCGCAGCTCCGGGGGGATCGTCGCGTAGCGCGGGTCGCCCGACTGGGAGAACTCCGTGCCGTCCTCGAGGGGCGGGGGCGGGGTGTCGTAGGAGCGGCGCCAGAGCATGAACTGCTCCTCGCCGAACTCGGCGAGCGTCTGGGCCTTGTCCTTGCCCTGGAGGGCGCCGTAGTGGCGCTCGTTCAGGCGCCAGCTGCGGTGGACGGGGATCCAGTGGCGGTCCGCGGACTCCAGGGCCAGCTGGGCCGTGCGGATCGCGCGCCTCTGGAGGGACGTGTGGAGCACGTCGGGGAGCAGACCGGCGTCCTTGAGCAGCTCACCGCCGCGGACCGCCTCCTTCTCGCCCTTGTCGGTGAGGTTGACGTCCACCCAGCCGGTGAACAGGTTCTTCGCGTTCCATTCGCTCTCGCCGTGGCGGAGGAGGATCAGCTTGTACGGTGCGTCGGCCATGCCCCGAGCGTAATAGAACGTTCTGATCCGCTGCTCGACCGCCCGGCAACCGGACGGTTGACGGGATCTGCTAATTGAGTGGCTCACGCGCGCGACCCGCTCGTAAGTTGTCATCACCGTTCGAGCTGCTTACGTCCGTGGGGGATTCCTGTGCCACTCGCCGCCCTGAAGCGCGCTGCCCGAGAGTCCGTCTCCGGGCTGCCCCGCGAGTTCTGGTGGCTGTGGACCAGCACCCTCGTCAACCGGCTCGGGGCCTTCGTCGCCACGTTCATGGCGATCTACCTGACCGTTCCTGTGGACTGAGCGGGAGTGAGTCCGTTCAGTCGCGCGCCCCGAACGGTCTTGGGCGAGCTGGTCCCCGGCGTACTCGACCCCGGGTGGCGACACGCATCCTGTGCGTGGTCCGGGCCCGGGAGGCCAGTTCCCTGTGCGACCTGGCCAGGTGGGTACGGCCAGAGGCGACGGAGAGGCCCTGAACCATCCTCTGGTGGAGCAGGGGCCCCGCACACTGACGCCGTACCCGGTGTCCCAGGTCGCACAATCACGTTAGCCCGATCGGCCCAGGACTCCGCAAGCCCGCAAGCCCGCGATCACTCGATCGAGCTAATTCGACCTCGTACACACTCCTTATGGCGGACATCGTGCGCCCCGAGGACCGTGTCCGCGCGTTCTCCCTGAACTACTGGGCGATCAACCTCGGGTTCGCCGTCTCCTCCGCCGGCGCCGGCTTCGTCGCCGAGGTCAGTTACACGGCCGGGTTCCTCGTCGAGGCCGGTATGACGTTGGCCTGCGCGGTCGTCGTCTTCCTCAAGCTGCCCGAGTCACGGCCGACGCGGGCCACCGAGGAGGAGGGGGCGGAGGCCTCCGTCGGGCTCGGGACCGTCCTGCGCGACGGGCGCTTCATGGGCGTCGTCGGGCTGTGCTTCCTCGTCGCGCTCATCTTCCAGCAGGCCGCGGTCGGGCTGCCGATCGCGATGGGCGAGGCCGGGTTCACCCCGGCGGACTTCGGGATGGTCATCGCCGTCAACGGCGTACTGATCGTGGCGTTTCAGATCCCGGTGACCCGTTTCATCGAACACCGGGACGCCCGTCGCCTCCTCGCGGCCTCGTCCCTCCTCGCCGGGTACGGCTTCGGGCTCACCGCGTTCGCCGGGTCGGTCGGCATCCTCGTCCTCACGGTCTGCGTCTGGACCCTGGCCGAGATCGTCAACGCGCCCACCCAGACGGGGCTGGTGGTACGGCTGTCACCGCTGCACGGGCGCGGTCGCTACCAGGGCATGTACACGATGTCCTGGTCGGTGGCCGGCCTGATCGCCCCGCTGATGTCCGGCTTCGTCATCGACCGCTTCGGCGCGGAGTGGCTGTGGGGGCTGTGCGCGGTCATCGGGACGGTGGCGGGGGCGGGGTACTGGGTGCTGATGGGACGGGGTGCGGTGAAGGACGACGACACCGGCCTGGCTGACCCGCCCTCGGGAGCCTCGGTGTCCGGGGCTGTGGCCGAACAGGCAGCCTGACCTTCCAGGGTCCGCAGGCACACGCCGGGCCGGTCGGGGACAGCGAAGCCGCGCCGGGGGCCAGCAGCGGCCGGATTTCGTGCACCGCCCGGGCAACGGTGGGGCGGCTGACCCGATGGGGAGGGCGGCCAGGGCCGCGTGCGGCTACTGGAGGGTGGAGAGTGCCTTCGCCTGGCTCCTTCAGTTCAAACGACTCCAGCCCCTGGCGGGTCGGTAGGCGGCAACACGTCAACGACGAAGGAACCCTTGTGCGGCAGCGTCTCAATCAGCCTTCGCTCACGAAGGTCCCGTAGCGCGCGTCGGATAGTCCGGTCGGCGACGCCGTAGGTCTCCGCCATCCGCGTAATGCTGGACAGTGCTCCACCCGGCGGGATACGTCCCGACCTGATCTCTTCTTCAACGGTGCGTGCAATCCGCTGCCACTCGTACTCGGCCATACCTTCAGCTTTGCCTGGTGCACCGAGATCTGCCTTGCTAGCCCATGGTGTACCAATGGCAACCGTGGCGTACCGTGGTACATCAATGGAAGACCCCCGCGCCGCTGTCACGGCCGGGGGCGTGGCCCACCAACCGACTAGGAGTTGATGAACATGGCCGAGCGTAGCGCCACCGCGCTGCACTGGCTTCTGGTGACCCTGGTTCTCTGGGGACTCACCCGCCTGTTGCCCGCGACCGGCACCCGCCGCAAGACACCGGCGGCAACTCGAACCGTCGTAACCAGCAGAAACGTAAAAGATCACGCGCACCCGGCAGCACAAGTACCGGCCCAGCGCAGGTCCCCGTACAGCACCGACACAGCAGCGCTGGACGGTTCCGCGTCCCGTCTGTCGCGGCCGTATCTGCCCGGCCTCGCGGGGTGTTGGGCTCCCGAGGCGGCCAAGTCACCCCGTACAGCCCGCGTACGGCCCTACTGGACGGCCCGGGAACGCGCGCTGCGGTGGAGGCGGCGGCGGGTCCTCGTGCTGGCGGCTCACTTCCGTCTCGACCTCGACCGTCGCAACATCCACGCCGTCCCGGTCGGGGGTGGCGTCCGATGACCGGCACGAGGGGTGCCAGGGTCGGCGCGGCCGGGCGGCAGGCCGAGTTGCCCATGCTGCGCGCCTACCGCCTGTGGTTCGAGCACACGCGTAAATGCGCCGAGTGCAAGGACGTACGCAAGGCACAGGACGGCTGCGAGAGCGGGCGGGAACTGTGGGCGGCCTACCGCCTCGCCTACGCCGAGGGGTCCGGATGAGCACGCCGCCGACGACGCACACGGACCGGTGCGGGACTGCCCGCGCCTCCCTGCTGCACCACGCTCCCATCCTCAGCGAGTTGGGCGCGTGCGTGCTCCCTCACGGGCACGACGGGGACCACCGCGACCCCTGGGGCCGCACATGGAACGTGATCCCACCCCACCGGAGGACGGCCGAGTGACCCACGCCCCCGAGCCGGCCTGGACGCCGGAACCCCCGTACCGGTCACCCCGGTGCACTCTCGGTCAGCATCCCCGCTGCCGGGACTTCGAGCCCCGTGACAGCGGTGTCCCCGGCGTGCGGTACCTGGTGTGCACGTGCTCCTGCCACCGGCTGACTCCGGTCCCCGCGAAGGGAGTCCGCCTATGAACTCCCTCCAGATCTTGCGGAGTTGACCGACCACCCGAAGGCTGCGGCGCTCCGGTAGGTCACCGACCTCCGCCGGAGCGCGGCAGCGGTGGAACACATTGCGGCACCTGACTCCGAGGGCGAAAGTGTCATCCATCTGTACACTAGATTCATGTCAGCTACATATCCAATCGCTGAAGCCAGAGGCAAGCTCGGAGAACTCGCACGCCGGGCCGCCCAGCACGAGCACATCACCCTCACCGATCACGGTGTCCCGACCGCGGTCCTCATCTCTCCTGCGGAGCTCGAAGACCTGGAGGACGCGCTCGCGCTCGCGCGTCTTGAGCGTGACCGTGCCCTCGGACGTACGGAGACTCCCGTCCCGCATGCCGAGGCACGGCGTGCGCTTCTCGAAGCCGCGGGAAGGGGGAGCGAGGCGTGACCTGGCAGGTCCAGTGGGAACCAGCAGCGCTCAACGAGGCCACTGGTTACCTCAAGGACGACCCGCAGGGGGTGGACGCACTTCTCCAGGCGACCGACCAACTCACGGAGAACCCCAGGCCCGAAGGATCCCGAGCCTGGGGCACTCACCACCGCCGCCTTCATCACGGGCCCTGGCGCATCCTCTACCGCTTCGACCAGGACGCGCGCACCCTTCACATCGAACACGTCGGGCGAACCGGAGCCTGACCTGAGTCGGAGTCCGAGCCCACACCCTGGTCGGAGGGGCCCCCGGGCGCTACCGGCTCGGGCGAGGATTCAGTCCGTAGGACGCCGGGTCAGGTGGGCGAAGGCGTCCAGGTTGCGGGTCGGCTCGCCCCGGGACACCCGCCAGGCGTACTCCTTGCGGATCGCCGACGCGAACCCCAGCTCCAGCAGGGTGTTGAAGGCGCCGTCGGCCGCCTCCAGGACCGAGCCGAGGAGGCGGTCGATCTCCTCCGGGGTGATCGCGGACAGGGGGAGCTTGGACGTCACGTACACGTCGCCCAGGCGGTCCACCGCGTAACTCACGCCGTACAGCTTGAGGTTGCGCTCCAGGAGCCAGCGGTGGACGCCCGGCTCGTTCTCGTCCGGGTGGCGGATCACGAACGCGTTCAGCGAGAGGGAGTGTTTGCCGACGAGGAGCGAGACCGTCGTCGAGAGTTTGCGGGTCCCGGGGAGTTTTACGACGTAGTTGCCGGGGTTCGGGCTCTCCCAGTCCAGTTCGGCCTCGGTGAGGACCTGCTCGATGATCGACGCCGAATCAGCCATGCAGCGAGCGTACGCGACGCCTGTGGGCCTGCATCGCGGCCGTGTAGACGTCCCCCGTGGCGGCGGCCGAGGCGTCCCAGCCGAAGCGTTTGGCGTGCCGGGCCGCCGACGCGCCCATGCGGGCGGTCAGGGTGTCGTTGTCGGCGAAATCGCGCAGCACGCGCGCGTAGGCGGCCGGATCGTGGCCCTGTACGAGGAATCCCGTGCGTCCGTCGTCGACCGCCACCGGGAGGCCGCCCACCGCTGCCGCCAGCACAGGTGTGCCCGCCGCCTGGGCCTCGATGGCGACCAGGCCGAACGACTCGCTGTAGGACGGCATGACGAGGACGGAGGCCGCCCGGAACCAGTCCGCCAGCTGTTCCTGGTTGACGGGCGGGCGGAAGCGTACGACGTCCGCGATGCCCAGGCGGGCGGCGAGCTTCTGCAGGCCTTCCGGCTTGGCCAGGCCGCTGCCGCTGGGGCCGCCGACTATCGGGACGACGATGTTGGCGCGCAGCTCGGGGCGCTCGTCCAGGAGGACGGCGACCGCGCGGAGCAGCACGTCGGGGGCCTTCAGGGGCTGGATGCGGCCCGCGAAGAGAGGGATCAGGGCGTCCTGCGGGAGGCCCAGGCGGGCGCGGGCGGCGGCGCGGCCGTCGGCCGGGGAGAAGCGGTCGAGGTTGACGCCCGGGTGGACGACGGCGACCCGGCCGGGGTCGGCGTCGTAGTGCCGTACGAGTTCGTCGGCCTCTTCGGCGGTGTTGGCGATGAGACGGTCGGCGGCGGCCACGACCTGCATCTCGCCGATGACGCGGGCGGCGGGCTCGGGGCTGTCGCCGGTCGCCAGGGCGGCGTTCTTGACCTTGGCCATGGTGTGCATGGCGTGCACCAGGGGGGTGCCCCAGCGCTGGGCGGCGAGCCAGCCGACGTGGCCGGAGAGCCAGTAGTGCGAGTGCACGAGGTCGTAGTGACCGGGGCGGTGGCCCGCCCAGGCCTGCATGACGCCGTGCGTGAAGGCGCACAGCTGGGCCGGCAGGTCCTCCTTGGGGAGGCCTTCGTAGGGGCCCGCGTCGATGTGGCGCACGAGGACGCCGGGGGCCAGCTCGACGGACGGGGGGAGGGCGGCCGTGGTGGCCCGGGTGAAGATCTCGACCTCGATGTTGATCGCGGCGAGGCGCTGCGCGAGCTCGACGATGTAGACGTTCATACCGCCGGCGTCGCCCGTGCCTGGCTGGTGGAGCGGGGAGGTGTGCACGGAGAGCATGGCCACCCGGCGGGGCCTGCGACGGCGGCCCAGCAGGCCGATGTACTGGCTCACGCGCGTTCCTCCTTCTCGGCCCAGACCTTTGCCGCTGTTCGCAGCTTGCTGTTCGCGGCGCGCTCTTCACGGTTCGCCCTTCGCGCAGCTCCGAAGGGTCAACGCCGGGAGGGGGCGACCCATTTCCTCTTTGCCCAATCATTACTGTTTCCCGCTCAACCGTTCGATAGCGTGCCGCCCCTTACCCTCGTACGCATGGCTGCTCCCCGCGCATCGGTACGCCCCCTTGGAACGGTGACGCGTGGGACGACCAACCCCAATCGGCTGCGCCGTATGGACCGCTGGATCGCGGCCACGCACGGCGCCGCCCTGCGCCGCGCCCCCTCCCCCGTCGCGGTCGACCTCGGGTACGGGGCCGCGCCCTGGACCGCCGTCGAGCTGCTCGCGCGACTGCGTACCGTGGCGCCACGCGTGCGCGTGGTGGGCGTCGAGATCGAGCCCGCCCGGGTCGCGGCGGCGAAACCGTACGAGCGCGAGGGGCTCACCTTCCGGCACGGCGGCTTCGAGGTGCCGGTGCCGGAGCGGCCGACGCTGATCCGCGCGGCGAACGTCCTGCGGCAGTACGACGAGGCCGAGGTCGCCGACGTCTGGGCGCGGCTGTGCGCCCGGCTCGCACCGGCCACGAGCGACTCCCGATGCACCTTCGGGGGCACACTCGGGGGCACTCCCGGGGGCGACTTCGGGGGCGGGCTGCTCGTCGAGGGGACGTGCGACGAGATCGGACGCCGGCACGTGTGGGTCGCCCTGGGGCCGGAGGGGCCTCGCACGGTCACCTTCGCGACCCGGCTCGGTTCCCTGGACCGCCCCTCCGACCTCGCCGAGCGCCTCCCGAAGGCCCTCATCCACCGGAACATCCCCGGTGAACCGGTGCACGCCTTCCTGCGCGACTTCGACCGCGCCTGGGCGGGCGCGGCGCCCTACGCCTCGTACGGGGCCCGCCAGCGCTGGATCCGGGCGGTACGGGACCTCACGGCCGACTGGCCGGTGACGGACGGGCCGACGCGGTGGCGGCAGGGTGAAGTGACCGTGGCGTGGGGGGCGTTGGCGCCTCGGCGCTGAGTTGTCAGGTGCCTCGAATTGCTCACGGTTCGAGGGCAACGATCTCTGTACGCCGTTCGTCACACATGCGGGGAACGTGGGAAAGGCACGCAACCTGCGGGATGCCTGTTGCTTTTTGCGGTGACATGGCACGATCCCCCGGGCACCGTAAGTTACTGACGGTTAATCAAGTGGGCGAAATGGTACGGGGGTACGGAGAATGGGAGCCGGCAAGCGGAGTCTGGTCGCGACGGCCGTGGGACTGGTCTGCGCGGTCACTGTCCTCGGCGGCGCGGGCGCCGCGTTCGCAAGCCCAGCACCGACCCCGACCCCGACCCCGACGGCCACACCGACCCCGAGCGTGACGCTGCCGCCGAACAAGGACCTGGAAGCCGTACAGAAGAGGCTGGAGAAGCTCTACCACGACGCCGCGGTCGCCACGGACGCCTACAACGCGGCCGAGGAGCGGTCCGAGCGGCAGTCCGCCGAGATAGTCGAGCTGGCCCGGGAGATCGTCAAGGGACAGAAGCGGCTGGCCCAGCTGAAGGACCGCGCGGGTGCCGCGGCGCGCGCCCAGTACCGCTCGGGCGGTCTGCCGCCGACGGCGCGGCTGTGGCTCAGCGACGATCCGCAGGCGTGGCTGGAGGGGGTCAGCCTGATCCGGCAGGGCGAGAAGGCGACCACCGGCCTGCTCGCCGAAATGACGCGCACCCAGCAGGACTTGCAGCTGTACGCGCAGGACGCCTCGGCCCAGTGGACGAAGCTGGAGGCGAGCCGGAAGGCCAGGGCCGCCGCCCAGAAGCAGATCGAGCAGCAGATCGCGGCGGCCGAGAACCTGGAGTCCCAGCTCCAGAAGGAGGAGAAGGAACGCCTCGCGGAGCTGGAGCGCGAGGCCGCCGCCAAGGCGCAGACGTCCTGGCTCGGCTCCGGCGTCATCGACGACACCGACGGCAGTACGACGGCACAGGCCGAGAAGGCCGTGCAGTTCGCCACGGCACAGACGGGCAAGCCGTACGAGTGGGGCGCCGAGGGCCCCGGCACGTACGACTGCTCGGGCCTGACCTCGGCGGCCTGGGCGGCGGCCGGGGTCACCATCCCGCGTACCTCGCAGCAGCAGTGGGACCAGCTTCCGCACGTCGACATCGAGGACATGCGTCCCGGCGACCTGATCGTCTACTTCGACGACGCGAGCCACATCGCCATGTACGTGGGCGAGGGCAAGATGGTGCACGCCCCGCGGCCCGGGCGGACGGTGACGATCGCGGGGGCGGGATCGATGAAGATACTCGGGGTGGTCCGGCCGGGCGCGTGAACCCGGCGGCCACCGCGGACAATTGGTCACATACGGCAACTTTCATGCCGTACGGAACATCCCGCACCGCCCGTGACCCGTCCCACGTGACGCACCGCACCCACCGGCACCGCCAAACCCTCTGGCGGACGTGATGTTCGTCATCCCCGGGTGGGCAACCTCGTGCCCAAGTGCGTTGCAGAGCAAGGCATATGACATCGGCGCCACCCCATGGACGCGCCGCCGACCATTCCGCTGCGGGCCTGTCAACCGCTATGGTCCCGGTCGGTGGATCGAGACCCCTCGCCCATCGTGCCCTCGGGGGGAGGGAAGGAACCCACGACGATGCCCGTACCCGTACCGCGGCAGAGAGCGGTCCCGGCCCTGGAGAACAGTCAGGCGCCGGCGCCCGGCATGCCCGGAGCGACCTCCACGGGCATCCCCTGCCCGGACGGCCCCTCCAGCACCACCCCCCTCACCGCCCCCATCAGCGCACCCGTCACGGCCCCCAACACGCATCTGACCCTGCTGCTGATCCAGGACGACCCGGGCGGCTCTCCCGTCGTGCCCGAGCTGCTCGACGCGTCGGGCAAGCCGATCCGCGTGCGTACGGCACGCAACCTCACCGAGGCCGAGCGGCTGCTCACCGACGACGTCCACTGCATCCTGCTGGACCTCGCCCTGCCCGCGCCCCACCACAGCGAGGACGGCAACGACGACGAACTGGCGGTGCTGAAGCACGTACTGCGGATCGCGCCCCGGCACGCCGTCCTCGCGCTCACCGCCTCAGGCGACGTCGAGCGCGGTACGGAGGCGGTGCGCGTCGGCGCCCAGGACTACCTCTTCCGCGACGAGCTGGACGGCCGGCTGCTGAGCCGCGCGATCCGCTACGCGGTGGAGAGGAAACGCTCCGACCGAGCCGAACGCCGGCTCACCGAGTCCCGGCTGCGGGCCCAGGAGAACGCCCGCCTGGAACGCGGCCTGCTGCCCACCCCGCTCCTCGACGGCTCCTCGCTGCGCTTCGCCGCCCGCTACCGCCCCGGCCGCTCCCGCGCCCTGCTCGGCGGCGACTTCTACGACACGGTGCGTACGCCCGACGGCACGGTCCACGTGATGATCGGCGACGTGTGCGGACACGGCCCCGACGAGGCGGCGCTCGGCGTGGAGCTGCGCATCGCGTGGCGCGCGCTGACCCTGGCGGGCCTGTGCGGCGACGACCTGCTGGGCACGCTGCAGCAGGTCCTCGAACACGAACGCGAGAACGACGAGATCTTCGCGACGCTCTGCACGGTCGACATCTCGCCGGACGGCCGCAGCGCGGGCCTGTGCCTGGCCGGCCACCCGGCTCCGCTGCTGATCCGCCCGGCGCCCGCGTCCTGCGGGCTCTCGGACTCTCCGGCCGTGGCGGAGCTGCTGCCGTACGAGAACAACGGCCCGGCGCTGGGACTGCTGCCGGGGGCCCGCTGGCCTCGTACGCAGGTGCGACTGGGGGCCGAGTGGACGCTGATGCTCTACACGGACGGCCTGATCGAGGGCCGTGTCGGCGCGGGCCGGGAACGACTCGGCCAGGACGGCATGGTGGCGATGATCCGCCGCCAGCTGGCCCAGGGCCTGCGCGGTGAGAACCTGCTGCGGGCGGCCGTGAGCGAGGTCCGCGAGCTGAACGGCGGGGAGCTGACGGACGACCTGGCGGTCCTGCTGCTGGACCGCCTGGCGTGAGTATCGGGGCGGGTCAGCGACCGCCGTTGTAGGGCCCGTACGGCCCGTCGCTGCTGGAGCCGCCGCCTCTGCGGCTGCGTCCGCCGCCGGGGAGACCGCGCAGGGCCGGTCGTACGTCGACCATGTACACGATCGTCGCGACCAGGCCGATGATCGGCAGGAACGACAGGATCTCGAAGAACAGGCTCACCACGAAGGCGAGCCCGAGGACGACCAGCCAGAACACCTTGGTCTTCTTGTCGACCGCCCGATAGGCGTCCTCCCGGTGCACCGCGGCGTCGATGAGCGCGAAGCCGCTGAAAAGGGTAAAGGCCGTGCTCAGCAGCCACATGAACCCGTCGAAGCCCTGCATCAGCACTACGTCCACCACCAAGTTCGGTCAGTTCGTCCGTGCGGTCACCGTACCCGCCACCGGAAACCCGCTACCCGCCAAACGGGCCGGACACTCATGGAGTGCCCGACCCGTCCTCGTACACGCTGTTTCACCCGTTCGGCTCTGCCTACTTGGTGGGCGGAGTCGTCTTCTTGGCGGCGGGCTTGCGGACCGGGGCCTTCTTCGCGGCGGGCTTGGCGACCGGGGCGACCTTGGCCTCGACGGGAGCCGGGGCGGGCACCTTCTCCTCGGTCGCCACCTTGACCTCGACCGGCTCGGCGTTCGGCTCGACGGCGATCGCCAGTTCCTCGATCTCCTCGGCGGCCTCGCCGCGCCAGGTCTTCACGGCCTGCTCGCCGTGCTCGGCGACCTTCTCGTACGTCTCGCGCGCCTTCACGGCGTACTCGGCGGCGACGCCGACACCACGCAGGGCGAGGTCCGTGGCGCTCTCGCCGAGCTTCTTCAGGTCGGCGTCGATGGTGGAGCCGAGCTTCTTGAAGTCGCCGTCCAGCGTGGTGATGAACTCGCCGACCTTGGTCTGGATGGTCTCCTGCGCCTCCTTGGCACGGCCGGCGGCCTTCTCCTGCGCCTCCTTGGCGCGAGCGGCGGCCTTCTCCTGAACCGCCTTCGGGTCGGTGGCGCGCACGGCCTCGATCCGGGCCGGCGCCTCGGCACGCAGCTGCTCGACCAGGCCGGGCACCTTCTTGGCCTGCTGAAGGGCGAGGTCGGCGGTGCCGGCGGCGAAGTAGAACGGCGTGGGGTCGCTGAAGGTCTTGCGGAGGTCGTCGGTGATGGCCATGGTGATGGTCCTCCCGGGTTGCTTCGAACTGAGGGTTTGGGGTTTCCGCGAACGTCGGGCCGGTCTCGACCGGAGCATCTGGTGCGTCTGGTGCGTCAACTGGCCGTCTGCTGCGGGTCGGCGTCGCTGCCGGTGCCTATGTCTGTGTCTCTGCCTGCATCACTGTCTGTGTCTCTGCCCGTGTCACTGCCCGTGTCGCTGTGAGCGGCACCCGGAACGTCCGGCACAGGGACGTCCGTCGAGGCGGGTGCGCTGCCCGGATCGGCGATCCCGGCGATCTCGAACCCGTTCTCCTTGCGGAAGGACTCGTAGATCTGCAGCAGCACCTGCTTCTGCCGTTCACTGAGCGTGGGATCGGCGAGGATGGCGGCACGCGTCTCCACCTCGTCCCGGTCCCGCTCGGCGTCAAGGATCCCGGCCCGCACGTACAGCGTCTCGGCGGAGATCCGCAGCGCCTTGGCGACCTGCTGCAACACCTCCGCGCTCGGCTTGCGCAGCCCGCGCTCGATCTGGCTCAGATACGGATTGGACACCCCGGCGGCATCGGCGAGCTGCCTGAGGGACAGCTGCGCGGTGCGCCGCTGGTCGCGCAGGTACTCACCAAGATTGCCGACGTTGAGCGTTGCCATGCGTCCACCTTGCCGCACCCTTGCTAACTATTGCAAGCGCCTGCTTGCAAAAGTGCGCTACGCCACTTCGAGCCCGACGGATTACCGAAAAAGATGGTCTGTTGACGAGTCGTGGGTGGAGATTGTCGTCGACCTTTGAGGCGGGGGTCGGGGCGATGAAGACGGTTCCCGCGACGGACGGAGGGCCCAGACGCTTCTCCACCACGGCGCTGACCACGTATTCCATACGCGGGCGCCGCGTCCGGGGCCGCGGAGACCGGGAGGATTTCGTCACCCCCGGTCAACGCGGCCACCCCCACTACGGACGCCGGCCGGCACGCGCAACGACCTGAATCAACGACCCGCGAAGTACGGACCTGGCTGTCAGCTGTTGCTGCTCGACCGCCCGAAGAACTCGATCTCCGCGATGGCGACCTGCTTGTCGGAGGCGGCACCGTACGCCGAGCGCAGGATGAGGCGGACCGAGGTGACGTCGCCGACGCGGAAGGCCCGGCGCTGGCCGCCCGGCCCCCGGTCGAGGGTGAGAGTGCGGGTCGTCGTCTTTCCGTCCGCCGTGGTGACGCGCGCGTCGATGCGGCGCGGCAGGGCCGACTGTGAGAGCTGGCTGGCCTGGGTGGAGACACCCGGGGTGATGATGACGTCCAGCAGCCGGGTCGGCTCGGCGAAGCGGGCCTCCACCCATTCGCCCTCGGCGGACTGTGTGATCCCCGGCCCCCACCAGGTGTTGCTGAGCTTGTCGAAGAGGAGCTCCGGCTTGTGGCCCGGGTAGGACCGCGAGGCGCTGATCTTGTCCGGGTCGACCGCAGCCCGCTTGGCGAAGTGGTCGCGTACGGCCCCCACCGCCGTGTCGGTGTAGACGACGGCCGTGATCAGCAGGGACAGCACCAGCGCGCCGACCACCCAGTTCAGGACGCGCCCGAAGCCCCGGCGCAGGCGCGGCCGCTCACCCGCCCACGGGGTCTCGCCGTTGCGGTTGCCCAGCAGGCGGCGCCACCACGGGCGGTGGCCCGGGGACTCGGGGCCGTGACCCGCCAGGGACATCGCGCACCGGCCGCAGAAGTGGCGGTCCGGCCGGTTGGGGGTGGCGCACCAGGGGCAGGGCGGGCCGCCCTCGGCACCGGGCTCCCGGCCGGGGGTGCGCACCTGTGGCCGCTGCGCT
>NZ_JAAGLU010000749.1 GCF_010550245.1 Streptomyces sp. SID12501 | reverse complement strand
GGCCCGACGACCGAGGCCAGTCGCCGGGTGGAGGAGGCCGGGTAGACGATGCCGAGCCGCGCCGGGGTCACCCCGAAGGTGGCCCCCCGCTCGGCGAAGCGCAGGTCGCAGGCGGCCGCGAGTTGGCTGCCGCCGCCGACGCAGTGCCCGCGGATCGCGGCGAGGGTGGGCTTGGGGAACGCGGCGAGGGCCTCCTCCGCCGCCACGGACAGCGCCTGGGGGTCGTCGTCCCCGGTGAGGGAGGAGATGTCGGCGCCCGCGCAGAAGGTGCCCCCGGCCCCGGTCAGCACCAGTACCCGTACGGCGGGATCGGCCGCGAGCCCCGGCAGCAGCGCGGGCAGCGCACGCCACATCGCGGCGGTCATGGCGCCCCGCTTGGCGGGGTGCGAGATGACGACGGTGGCCACTCCGTCGGTGACGGTGTGG
>NZ_JAAGLU010000748.1 GCF_010550245.1 Streptomyces sp. SID12501 | reverse complement strand
GCCGACCGCTCGTGGGCGAGCGTGGCCGCGGCGAGCGTCCTGGCCAAGTGCGAGCGCGACGCGTTGATGGTGCGGCACGCCGCCGCCCACCCCGCGTACCGCTGGGACGAGAACAAGGGGTACGCCGCGCCCGAGCACCTCGCGGCGCTGCGCGAGCACGGTCCGACGCCGCTGCACCGACGCTCGTGGCGGCTGCCGGCCGTGCAGGAGCGGCCGGTGGAGGCGAGCGGGCCCGGGTGGCACGCCGAGCCCCTGCTGGCCGACGGGGACCCCGCCGCGTCGTCGTGACCGTGCGATGGGGGATGATGGTCCGGTGAGCGCGGAGGACCTGGAGAACTACGAGACCGACATGGAGCTCGCGCTGTACCGCGAGTACCGCGACGTGGTCGGTCTGTTCGCGTACGTCGTCGAGACGGAGCGGCGGTTC
>NZ_JAAGLU010000747.1 GCF_010550245.1 Streptomyces sp. SID12501 | reverse complement strand
CTCCTTTGTTGTGGGAAGTATGGGCGGGGTATGCGCGGGAGTGGTTGGGGCGGTTTTCCGGGAGCCTCGGGAACCGACGCCTCCACATCCCGTCGGCCGCCCCTACTGCCCCCTGCGAAGATCTACGTGGACCGGACGAAGGAGCAGATCAAGAACGCTCCGGAGTTCGACAAGGACAAGCACCTCGGCAACGAGGACTACCACCGCCAGGTCGGCGGCCACTACGGCGGCCCGAACCGCATCTGACGACGCACGGCCCGAGCGCGGGGGCCGGGGCGGCAACCACACGGTTGCCGCCCCGGCCCTCCGTCGTACCCCGGCCCGCGACCTTCGTCCGCCCCGCAGCACACGGCGTACGAACGCCCTCGCAGCCGGGGTGCGCCGCACCCGGGCAAGCGGCGGCCTGGTTGTCGCCGGGAGTCGGGCC
>NZ_JAAGLU010000746.1 GCF_010550245.1 Streptomyces sp. SID12501 | reverse complement strand
GGTCGAGGGCGTTGACCGGGCCGTTGCCCTCGGCCGTCGCGACGATCCGCTCGCCCTTGGCCCACAGCTTGACCGTGGCCTCGTTGGCATGGGTGCCGTCCGGGCGGTCCTCGACGATCGCGCGCCAGGATTCGATGCGGAAGTACTTGCGGGCCCGGCCCTCGACCTCGGCCCGCAGCAGCAGCTCGAAGGAGGCGTCGGCGGCCTCGTACGTGTAGCCCTGGAGCTCGCGCTCCTTGACCCGCTCGACGACCCTGGCGATCAGCGCGCGGTCGCCGCCGAGGTCGACGCCGAGCTCCTTGCCCTTCAGCTCGATGGAGGCGCGCCCGGCCATGTCGGAGACCAGCATCCGCATGGTGTTGCCGACCCGCTCGGGGTCGATGTGCTGGTAGAGGTCGGGGTCGACCTTGATGGCCGAGGCGTGCAG
>NZ_JAAGLU010000745.1 GCF_010550245.1 Streptomyces sp. SID12501 | reverse complement strand
AGGTGCTCGGCGCCTACCCGGCGCTCGGCAAGCTCGCCGTCGCCCAGTACAGCGCCGCGCTCGGGATCAGCCTGGGCGCCGTTTCCCAGTAGGCGCCGCACACACGAAGGGCCCGTCTCCGGGAAGGCTCCGGGGCGGGCCCTCGCGCGTGCCCCGGAGTCTTTCCGGAGCGGCCCCGGCGTCAGTCGAAGGCCACGCAGGTGGCGGCCGGGACCGGGAGGGAGCCGGCCCGGCGGGGCCGGCCGGTCAGCGGGTCCACGTCGAACCAGGTGACGTCCCCGGACCGCTCGTTGGCCGCGTACAGGCGGCGTCCCGAGGGGTCCGCGGCCAGGTCGCGCGGCCAGTGGCCGCCGCATCCGACGGTGCCCGTGAGCTGCGGCTTCTCGGGGCCGTCGGCCAGCGAGAACGTGACGATGACGTCGGCACC
>NZ_JAAGLU010000744.1 GCF_010550245.1 Streptomyces sp. SID12501 | reverse complement strand
GTCGTCTACCTCGCCACCCGCAAGATCTCCGTGGTCGGCGACTACGACTGCTACTTCCTGCGCCGCCGCGAGGACGGCCAGAACATCACCTCCCGCAGCCGTTCGGCGAACGAGACGGTCCGGCACATCGAACGCGTCATGGCGCTCGTCGCCGACCGGGTCCAGGACCCCGTCGGACGCCGCCGCATGATCGGCCGCCACTTCCGCAGCCTGATCCGCACGGCCCTGAGCCCGGCGGTGACCGCCCGCCACGACCTCCCGGCGATCACCGACGAGGTCTACGCCCGCGGCCGGGCGCTCGTCCAGGCGTACTGGACCCCCGACATGGGCGAGGAACTGCCCCGGATCGACTGGATCCGGCTGTACGCGTACGTCTGCTGCCCGCCGGGCGCCTTCGAGCGGCTGCTGGAGTACGACCCGGCGGAGT
>NZ_JAAGLU010000743.1 GCF_010550245.1 Streptomyces sp. SID12501 | reverse complement strand
TACCGGATCCCGCATGACTGACCGGGTGCGCGCGTGGCGGTGGTCGTTCCGCACCCGCCTCACGGTCGCGCTCGCGGCGATCTTCGCCGTGGCGGGCGCGGTGCTCGTCCTCGTGCAGTACCTCATCCTCGACGCGGTGTTCAGCAGCACCGCGGTGTACACGACGATGGTGACGGACACCGGCGTGGGAGCGGTGTCGACCAGCCCGGGCGCGGAGGTCGACGCGAGCCGTCAGGCGGTCGAGGCCGCTGGCGCGGTCACCGTCGACACGGTCGCGACCGACGTCCTCGGCGAGATGATGCTCTGGTCGCTCGTGCTCATCGCCGCCTTCGCCCTCCTGGCGTCCGTGGTCTCCCGGGTCGTCGTGCGGAGAGCGATGCGGCGCATCCACCAGGTCGCGGACACGGCACGGCAGATCACCGACCAG
>NZ_JAAGLU010000742.1 GCF_010550245.1 Streptomyces sp. SID12501 | reverse complement strand
CTTCTGCTCGTACACGAGCGGCCCGTAGTCGTGCGGCGAGTACACGAGCTGGTCCTGGTTCGCCCCGAGGTCGATCGGGAAGTCCCGCACGCCGCGCAGGTTCCCGCCCCACCACGTGCCGTAGTAGTCCGTCAGGCCGGTCGACGTCCACGGCACGCCCGGCTTGGGGTAGACCTCGACGCCCTCGATGAAGACCAGCCAGTTCGGGTTGATCGCGAGCACCTTGCGCGACGCGGTCTGCGCGAAGTGCTTGAAGTTGTCCTTGTCGGTCGACCCGTCCCACTTGGCGCGCTCGGTGGCGCCCTGCGTGCCGTGCGGCTCGTTCTTGATGTCCGCGCCGATGATCGTGTCGTCGTCCTTCCAGCGCGTCGCGGCCCACTCCCACCCGGTGTACACGTCCTCGGTGGTGATGTCGCCCTTCCACCAC
>NZ_JAAGLU010000741.1 GCF_010550245.1 Streptomyces sp. SID12501 | reverse complement strand
CAAAGTCCGACAACGAAGGGACATTCGTGAACACCCAACGGAGGGCGAGCGCGGCCCTGCTCGCGCTGCTGCTCGGCGGCGCGGGCATCGCCATGGCGGCTTCCCCCGCCCAGGCCGCCGATGCCACCTACAAGGTCAAGTGCGTACCGCCCGCGGGCGGCGGCGACCCGGTGGAGGGCGAGAGCACCGTCAAGATCACGGCCCCGGCCACGGCCAAGGTGGGCGACGAGGTCGACGTCTCGTGGGAGACCGTCAAACCCGCCTCCAACAACACGGACCTCATGGTGATCCCGAAGGATTCCGTGGTGCCCACCGGCTGGTTCACGGTCGGCGGGGGAGGGGGCGAACTGAAGGTCGTCGGGGAGAAGAAGAACCCGGAGATCCCGAAGAAGGCCCCCATGGTCATGTCGACGATGAAGGGCAAGCT
>NZ_JAAGLU010000740.1 GCF_010550245.1 Streptomyces sp. SID12501 | reverse complement strand
CGGGCACCTTCGCGAGTTCTACGAGCAGCTTGCGCCGTATCGCGAGGTGCCGGCCGCAGTCGCCTTCGAGGCCCGCCTACGAGCGATGCTTCCCCCGCCGGGTCAGCGAACCCCTTCGTCCATCAGGACGTAGAGGAGGCCGACGAGGGAACCGCTGCTGACGATCTCCCGGCGGTCGATCATGCCCCGGATGTTCGCCAGGGGGATCCACTCGACCCGGTCCGACTCGTTCTTCTCGGTCGGCGGCCCGTCGTACGTCGGGCCGTCGGCGCGGAACAGGTGGTGCTGGGAGTCGGTGATGCCGTTCGCCGGTTCGGCGTAGACCAGCGGCTTCATCGGGCCTGGACGCCAGCCGGTCTCTTCGAGGACTTCACGGGCGGCAGCCTCGCCGGGGGTCTCGTCCTCCTCGACCAGGCCCATGGGCAGC
>NZ_JAAGLU010000073.1 GCF_010550245.1 Streptomyces sp. SID12501 | reverse complement strand
GGCCCCCACCGCACGCCGGTCCGGATCCGCGGCCCCGCGCCCCGCCCTGCCCCCGCGTCTCCGGTTCCCGCCGTCACGGCGGGAACCGGAGACGTCGCGGTCGCACGGATGCCCATGGTCAGGCCGCCGGTGTCAGGGCGTAGGTGCCGCTGGCCAGGGCCCAGCGTTCGAGGGTGTACCGGGCGGCACCCGAGTCGATCGCCTCGGCGGCCCGGCCGACGGCCGGGGCGAGGCGTTCGGTGACCGTCCGTCCGCCGGCCGGCTCCAGCGCGGCCAGGGCGGCGGCGGCCGAGAGGAGGACGGCGTCCCGCACCGGCCCCCGCTCGCCGTCGAGGATCCGCCGCGCCACGTCCGCGTTGTATCCGGCGTCCGCCCCGCGCAGCGCCTCGACCGGGGCGTACCCGAAACCGAGGGCCCGTGGGTCGAACGACTCCTGGCGGACCGTACCGCCCTCCACCGTGAAAACGGTGGAGGTGGTGGTGACGGTCAGTTCGTCCAGCCCGTCGTCGCCGCGGAACACCAGTGCATCGGCCCCCCGGCGCGCCAGCACCCCGGCGACGAGCGGCAGCAGCCGGGCGTCGGCGACGCCGACCGCCTGGGCCGCGGGCGACGCCGGGTTGGTCAGCGGCCCGAGGGCGTTGAAGACGGTGGGGATGCCGAGCGCGCGCCGGGCGACCGCCGCGTGCCGCATCGCCGGATGGAAGTCCGGGGCGAAGCAGAACGTGATCCCGACCTCCTCCGCCAGTGCCGCCACCTGTCCCGGCGGCAGCCGCAGACTCACCCCGAGCTTCTCCAGTACGTCGGCCGAGCCCGAGGCGGAACTGGAGGCGCGGTTGCCGTGCTTGACGACGCGCGCCCCCGCGCCCGCCGCCACGAGGGCGGACATCGTGGAAATGTTGACGGTCTTCGCCCCGTCCCCTCCGGTGCCCACCACATCGACGGTCCTCCCCGGCACGTCGATGCGTACTGCGTGCGCCATCATGCCCCGCACCAGCCCTTCCAGTTCGCCGACCGTCTCCCCCTTGGCGCGCAGCGCCACCAGGAAGCCGGCGATCAGGGCGTCGGAGGCTTTGCCCCGCATCACCTGGTCCATCACCCACGCGGTGTCCGGCTCGGACAGGTCGCGACCGTTCAGGACGGAGCCGAGCAGCCCGGGCCAGGACCGTTGCGGCCCACCCGATGCAGTCCTTGCGTTCACTCCGGTTCTCCTTCAGTCATCCGGTCCGGGGACCGGTGCCTCGCGGGCGTCAGCTCCAGGGATCCACATCGTCGGTACCGGTGGCCGCGTTGCTCCACGGGTCCACACCCTCGGTGACAACCGCCACGCCGGTGAACAGGGCGCCGGCCGTGAAGGCGGCTACGACGAGGGCCTGGATCCCGGACTTCTTGATCTGAGTGAGCTGCATTTTCGTCTCCCCGTTAATTGTTCTCGTAGTTTCGGGTCCGTCCTGTTCCGTCCCGACACCGAGAAAATTACGGAGCTACGGCTTCAGTTTATTATCGGAGGCGCTTCACCGATCTCTTATGGATCAATAACGGCGATATACTCGCAAGTCACAATGGGTTAAAAGGGAATTCGGACCCATAGATTCCAGGGGTAGCGCGGGGGTTGCGGAGGCTCTCCCCGCAGCCCACACGGGCCATACGCGAAAGAATTCAATTCCTCAGGAAGTCGGTATGACGTCCTGTGCGGGCATCCACAGGAAATTCTCCAGCAGCCGCATTCCTCCCACCGTGGTGATGGACTCGGGATGGAACTGCACCCCTTCCACCGCCAGCGCGCGGTGCCGCAGGCCCATGACATAGCCGTCGTCGACAGCCCGTGACGTCACGGTCAGCTCCCGCGGCAACGGCTCCTCGACGACGAGCGAGTGGTACCGGGTGGCGGTCACCTCGTCGCCGAGGCCGGTGAAAACCCCGGCGCCGTCGTGCGTGACGGGGCTGGTCTTGCCGTGCTTGAGCCGGGCGGCGACGGCGATCCGCGCCCCGTAGGCGAGGCCGATCGCCTGGTGGCCGAGGCAGATGCCGAGCAGCGGCACCCGCCCGGCGAAGGTGTGCACCAGCTCCACGTGCCCCGAGTCGGCCGGATGGCCCGGCCCGGGCCCCAGCACCACCGCGTCCGCCCCCCGGGCCGCGAGCTGCGCCGGGGTGCGGGTGCCCGACCGCACCACGTCGGTCTCGGCGCCCAGCGTGCGCAGGTACTGGTCGATGATGTGGGTGAAGCTGTCGTAGGCGTCGACGAGCAGGACCTTCACCGCAGCAGCTCCTCACCGGTCAGGGCCCAATAGGCGGCGCCCATCTTGTGCAGCGTCTCGTGCCACTCGGCGAGCGGCTCGGAGTCGGCGACGATGCCGGCGCAGCTCTGGGTGGAGTACGCCGTCCCGTCGTGGGTGATGGTGCGGATACACAGGGCGAGCCGGGACCAGCCGCGCACGTCGACCAGGCCGACCGCACCCGCGTACATCCGCCGGGGCGCGCTTTCCAGCTCCTCGATGATCTCCATGGCGCGGATCTTCGGGGCGCCGGTGACCGTGCCGGCCGGGAAGGTGGCGCGCAGCGCCGACCAGGTGTCCTCGCCGGGCGCGAGGACACCCTCGACGGTGGAGACCAGGTGGAAGACGTGCGAGTACGTCTCCACGGTCATCAGCCGCTGCACGTCCAGCGTGCCCGGCACACTGACCCGGCCGATGTCGTTGCGGCAGAGGTCGACCAGCATGACGTGCTCGGCGCGTTCCTTCTCGCTGGCCTTCAGTGCCTCGATGCGCGGCCCGTCGACCGCCGGGTCGCCGCTGCGCGGGGTGGTGCCGGCGATGGGCCGCATGACGATCCGGTCGCCCTCGGTGCGGAACAGCACCTCGGGGCTGGCGCCGATGAGCGTGGAGCCGTCGCGCGGGACGAGGTACATGTATGGCGACGGGTTGCGGTGCCGCAGCCGCCGGTAGACGTCCAGCGGCGTCAGCTCGGTGTCCACGTCGATGCGATGGCCGATCTGGATCTGGTAGATGTCCCCGACGCCGATGTGTGCCATGCAGCGTTCCACCTGGGCGAGGAAGGTCCGCTCATCGGTGCTGTCCCGGACCGTGCGCGGGGCGGGCACCGCGGGCAGCGGGGCGGGCTCCGGCGCGGGCGGGCGCAGCCCGGCGGCGACCGCGGCGACGAGGCCGGGGACCGCGGCGGGCGGGAAGTCCGGGGAGCGGGCGGTGAGCAGCCGGACGGTGCCCGCGTCGAGGTCGTAGCGCACGACCTCGCGGAAGAGGGTCAGGACGAGGTCGGGGCCGCCGTCGGCAGTGCGCTCGGGCAGCCTTTCCATGTGCCAGGCGGCGCCGTAGCCGACGGTGGCCAGGAAACCGAAGGCGTATCCGTCCGCGGGCACCGAACTCTCCACGGTGAACGCCCGCTGGGCGGCCCGCAGCAGCTCCCACACCTGGTCGGCGTCGGCCAGGGCGCGGGCCCCGTCCGGCAGTTCGGCCAGCCCCAGGCCGACGGCGGCGGCGTGCAGCGCCTCGGTGACGGCGGGGGCTCCGTCGACGGTGACGCGGTCGGAATGCACCTGGAGTTCGGCGAGCCGGCCGTGGCCGACGACGGCGGCGTTGCCGTCCTCCTCGGGGGCGGCGAGGCTCTCCAGGAGGAACACCTCGTCGTCGGCGCGGGCGTGCAGGGCCGTGTACAGGTCCAGCGGGTCGTGCGGGGGCAGGACGGTCTCGTCGACGCGGACGGTGAGGGACCGGCGTGGTGCGCCGGCCGCTCTGGGCGGTGAGTCGAGCAGTGTGGTCACAGGTGAACCCCATCCTCGAAGGGTGGCGGGCGATGGTCAGCCGTAGCGGCGCAGCTCGTGGAAGAAGTCCTGCTCGACGGCGAGTTCACCGGAGTCGAGCAGCCGGTCGTAGACGTGCTTGCCGACGGCGAGGTCGAGGACGCCGAGTCCGAACGGCGAGAAGAACACGGGCCGGTCGGCGGGCACACCGGCCGCGCCGGTCAGCACGCCGTAGAGGGTGCCGTCGATGAACTCCCGTCCGCCGCTGAGCCGTTCGGCCAGGTGCGGGGAGGTGTCGGCCTTCAGGCAGTGCTCGACGTCGTCGACGAAGTTGGCGCCGGTGAGGATCACCTCGGGCGCCAGATCACGCAACGACACGTGCAGCACCAGCGGATGGTGGCCGAACCAGCCGGGGTCGGTGACGTGCGGGGTGCCGGCGACGGTGGCGAAGACGACGAGGTCGCTGCCGCGGACGAGGTCCTCGGCCGACCCGTGCACGGTGACCCGGCCCCCGCACCCGGAGCGGTCGAGGTGTCCGGCGAACCCGGCGGCGTGCTCCGCCGACAGGTCGTGCACGCCGATCTCGTCGAACTCCCAGCCGGTACCCGCCAGATACTGGTGGATGTACCGGGCGATGAGACCGGTGCCGAAGAAGCCGACGCGGCGCGGCAGGTCCCCGCGCGCCCGGCCGAGGGTCTCGGCGGCCAGCACCGCGGAGGCGGCCGTACGGGCCGCGTTGATGATCGAACTCTCCAGGCAGGCCAGCGGATAGCCGGTGTCCGGGTCGTTGAGGATGAGCACGCCGGAGGCGCGCGGGAGGCCCGCCGCCACGTTGTCGGGGAAGCTGGAGATCCATTTCAGGCCGTCCACGCCGATGCCCCCGCCGATCGACGCGGGGAGCGCGATGATGCGGGAGGCCGGCCGGTCGGGGAAGCGAAGGAAGTAGGACGGCGGATTGACGGTGTCACCGGCACCGTGGACGCGGTACGCCGTTTCGATCAGACGCACCACCTCCCGGTGCCGGCCCGCCAGGACCCGGTGGACCTGGGCCCCGGAGATCACGGCGAAGGTGGGCGCCTTGGCGACAGGCGGCATCGTGTACTCCACATTTCGGCTGACAGTGGTATCGGCCGAACGTAGGCAGCCCGCTTATCGGTGGGGTATCGGTCGTCTACAACGGCGCTCACGGGGACCCGGGATTCCCGCCCCGCTGCCGCCCGGCGTCAGCCTTCCTCGTTCTCCAGCCGGGCCAGCGCGCGTTCCGCCTCCGCGCGCCACTGCGGGGCGTCGGCGCGGACGAAGACGTCGTGGGCGGCGGTCAGCCGTTCACGCGCCGCGCCGTGGCGGCCCAGGCGGCGCAGCGCTTCGCCGAGGGCGAGGTTGATCCGGCCGTCGACGAGGGGGGCATCGATGCGTTCGACGATCTCCAGCGCCTCGGTCAGCGTGGTCGCGGCGGCGTCCACCTCGTCCGCGCCCAGGCGGCTCTCCCCGAGTCCCAGCAGGGCGTAGGCGAGCCCCACCCGGTCGGACTTGTCGGTGACCAGCGCGACCACCTGCTGGAACGCTTTTTCCGCCAGGTCGAAGTCCGACCGGGCCAGATGCACCCGGCCCAGCCGGTGCAGGGTCTGGGCGGCGCCGCGCCGGCTGCCGCCGCCGATCGACTCCATGAGCTGCACCGCTTCGAGACTCAGCTTCATCGCCGGCTCGGTGGAGCCACGGTCCAGTTCGATCTGCGCCATGTTGTCGAGCGTGTGCGCCTCGGAGGAGGTGTCGCCGACCCGGCGCAGGATGTCCCGGGCCGTCCGCAGCCGCTCCATGGCGAGGTCCAGGTTGCCGCGGAACCGGTCCAGGATCGACAGGTTGCGCAGGTTCAGCGCCTTCCCGTGCTCCTCGCCGGCCTGCTCGAACAGTTCCAGCGCCTCGCTGTAGCGGGCGTGCGCCTCCTCCAGCCGACGGTAGGACTGCGCGACGCCGCCGAGCTGGTGGAGCATAGCCGCCTGCCCGCGCAGGTTGCCCGTCCTGCGGGTCGCGGCCAGCGCCGCCTCGGAGCAGATCCGCCAGTCGTCCAGGTAGTGCCGGGTCTCGAAGAGCACCGCCGCCGAGACCGTGAGGTCCCAGGCGAGGTCGTCCATGCCCAGGGCGGCCGTCTGCTGGACCGCGGCGACCAGCGACAGGCGTTCCGCCTCCAGCCACTCCAGCGGCGAGTCGAGGAGTTCGTCGAGGTGGATGGGGTCGACCGGACGGCGCGCCACCTCGCTGTACACGACGCTGAAGTGGCCGCCGAACTCCCGCCGGTGGGCCTCCTCCGCGATCGTCAGCCAGGTGCGGAAAGCGCGCTCGCGGGCGGCCCGCTGGGCGTCCGGCGGCTCCTCGGCGTAGGCCCGCTCGCGGGCGTAGAGGCGCATCAGGTTCTGCAGCCGGTAGCGCAGCCGGCCGGTCGCGTCGACGCCGACGACCTCCAGGAACTGGGCGTCGACGAGATCCTCCATGATCCGCTCGGCGTCCAGCACCTCGATGTCGAGCAGCGCGCCGCCGACCCAGGCCGCGAAGTCCGGCACGTCGAGCAGGCCGAGCCGCCGGTAGAGCAGCGCCGCGTCCTCGGGCAGATAGCGGTACGACAGCGCGAAGCTGGCCCGCACCCGGGAAGCGCCCTGGCTCAGCTCGTCCAGCCGGCGTGCCTCGTCGTTGAGCCGGGTCACCAGGTGCCGTACGGTCCAGTGCGGTTTGGAGGCGAGCCGGGCGGCGGCGATGCGCAGGGCCAGCGGCAGCCGGTCGCACAGCTCGGCCAGCCGTACGGTGTCGGCGCGGGCGGAGGCGATGCGGTCGGTGCCGACGATCCGGCCGAGCAGTTCCACCGCCTCCGGCTCGGGCAGCACGCCGAGGTGCACCCGGGCCTCCTGCGGCCAGGTGACCAGTTCCTCCAGCTGGTCCCGACTGGTGACCAGCACGGCGCAGCGCCCGCTGCCGGGCAGCAGGGTGCGCAGCTGCGCATAGGAGCGGACGTTGTCCAGGACGACGAGCACCTGCCGCTCGGCGAGCACGCTGCGGTACAGCGCGACGAGCGCCTCCGTCTCCGGCGGTATCTGGTCACTGGGCACGCCCAGCGAGCGCAGGAAGCGGCTGATGACGTCGGCGGCGACGGTCGGCTCGTGCTCCTCGTCGTAGCCACGCAGGTCGGCGAAGAGCCGTCCGTCCGGGAAGCGGGCGGCGGCCCGGTGGGCCCAGCGGACCGCGAGGCCGGTCTTGCCGACGCCTGCGATGCCGGTGATCAGCCCGAAGGCGGGCCCCTGTTGCCGGTCCCGGTCGGCCACCAGCAGGTCCAGTAACGCCAGTTCGGCCCCGCGGCCGGTGAAGCCGGGCACGTCCGGCGGGAGTTCGGAGGGGACGATGACGGAGTCGGAGCGCAGCGCATCGGTGGTGGAAACCGGCGGCGCGGGGGCGAGGGAGGGGTCGTCGCGCAGGATCGCGTCGTGCAGTTCCTGGAGGTCGGGGCCCGGCTCCATGCCGAGTTCCTCGATGAACTGGGCGCGCGCCTCCCGGAAGGTGCCCATCGCCTCGGCCCGCCGCCCGGACCGGTACTGCGCGAGCATCAGATGGTGCCGGGTGCGCTCGCGCAGCGGATGCTCCCGCACGACGGCCGCCAGCTCCGGTACGAGGTCCTGGTGGCTGCCGAGTTCCAGCAGGACGGCGGTGGCGTCGTCGTAGGCGTTGAGGCGGTGTCCTTCGAGCCGGGCGGCCTCGTCCTCCACCACCGGGCTGGCGATGCCGGCGAAGGCGGGGCCCGTCCACAGGGCAAGGGCCTGCGCGTAGCTGTCGGCCGCGTCGGCGTGTCGGCCCTGCTCCACTGCCGTCTCGGCGTCCTTGACCAGCCGGGCGAAGTCCACCGAGTCGACCGTGTGACCCTCGGGTCTGAGGACGTAACCGGGGTGGGCGGTGACGATGATGTCCTCGGTGACGCCCTCGGCCTTGAAGGTCTTGCGCAGGGCGGCGATCACGATCGCGATCTGGGTGCGGGCGGTGGCGGGAGGGCCGCTGTTCCAGACAGCGTCGACGAGAGTGTCGACCGGCACGATCCGGCCGGGGTTGAGCAGCAGCAGCGCCAGGACCGTTCGCTGGCGCGCACCGCCGACGGTGAGTGCACGGCCGTTCGCCGTCACCGACAGGGGCCCCAAAATCTTGAAATTGAGCCGCTCAACCACGGATGTTCCCCCCAGAACTCCGCCCACCATCATCGCCTGAGCGTCCAGACGACAATAGCTGAGCGGCCGGGCCGACTCCCTGGTGTTTTCCAGCCGTCCCTGAGGTCAGGGGCTTCGATGGCGCGGAATCGGGAATCCTTTTTCCTTTTCCTGGACCACACAGGAGATCACGCGTGCGAATTCGCATCGAGTAATCCGGAATGGGGTACCGCTTCCGAGATTCCGTTGGCCCTTACATCCGGTAACCGTCACACTCCCGGGACCTGTAGTGGTCGGACTCCACCCCCGGGATCCGGCCGCCCCGCCCTCACGGATGGCCGATTCGCTATCGCACAGGTGATCCGATCAAGCCATACCGGACGACCGCATTGTTCGGCGGACCCACCGGGCCCGGGGAGCAGATGGGAGCAGCCGGAAAACAATGGTCTCCATGGCCGGTTCAACGATGTCCACCGCCGCGCAGGCGGACCCGGAACCGGCACCCTGGCCGAAAACGATCAGGCCGCGGAGGCGTGAACGGCCGCTCAGCGCCCGTCCGGTGCCGGTACCCTCCGCTCCTCGCGGCGCGACCGGAGCCGTGAACGGAGACCGGCGAACCCGATCCCGCCGGTCGGCAGACGGAAGGTCCCGGCGGTGTCCGCAGAGACGGCTCTTCCGGGCGGGGGCGCGGGTACAGTGGCAGGCCCGTCCGATTCATCCTTTCTCGGGCCCCTCGGCCGGACCTCTCCCGGCCTCTGCCGGAAGCGACGGATTCATTGGCTCTGGTGGTGCAGGACCGCACGTTTCTCGACGTCCTCGGCGCCGAAGCGCGAAAGGATCTGCTCCGGATCAGTGCCGAGCGGACCTTCCGGACGGACGAACATCTGCTGCTTGAGCAGGACGACAGCAGCCATGTGCTGGTGCTGCTGGAGGGGTGGGCCGTGGTGTCCACGGCGACCGACCGCTCCTCGGCCCGGCTGATCCTGGCGCTGCGCCGGCGCGGCGAACTCGTGGGCGAGATGGCCGCGTTGGGCGGGATCGCGCGCAGCGCCTCCGTCACCGCGCTCGGTCCGGTACGTGCCCTGGTGGTGCCCGGCGCCCGGTTCCGCGCGTTCGCCGGACGCGATCCGGAGGTGTCGGCGCTGCTCATGGCCCAGCTCGTCTCCCGGCTGCGCACCGCCGACGAGGAGCGGCGCACGCTCGCCTCCCTGACCGTCATACAGCGGGTGGCCGGGCGGCTGCTGGAGCTGGAGGAACTCCAACGGGCGGGCACGCGGGACACGGGCGGGCCCGGGGACGAGTTCCCGGTGCTCGCGCAGTTCGCCCAGCACGATCTCGCGGACGCTGTGGGCGCCACCCGCGAGGCGGTCGCCAAGTCGCTGCGGCTGCTGCGGGCCGCCGGTGTCGTCCGGACCCGGCCCCGCCGCATCGAGCTGATCGACCACGACGCGCTCCGCCTGCTGGCGGCCGGCGGGAACATCGGGCTCCCGGCTCCCTGAGCGGTTTTTCGTACGACCGTCAGTCCCACTCCCTTCAGCGGATACCCCTGCCCGGAACCGTTTGAATATTCATCTGTCAAGGGTTGTGCGGGGTTGTGTTGAAGTGCGGGGCGCAGGACGGGACAGCGCGCGCGGCGCGCGTTTTCGGCGCGCGATCCATGTGCTGCCGCCGGATGTGTAAACGACCACATCGCGAGCGGGCGCGAGCCGCCATGCTGACGGTCAGTCATTGCACGACAGGGGGAGGCCACATGGCCGACGGAGCCGTCTACAAGACCTTGATGAGCGTGGACACCCGGGGATCGGGCAGCTACCTCGACGGCGCGAAGCGACGGATGCGGGCACGGATCTATGACCTGGCCAACGCATCCTTCGCGGCGGCGGGCGTGGCGAAGTCCATGCTTCACCTGGAGGACCGGGGGGACGGGTTCATCGCCGCCGTGGACGCGCGTATCCCGCCGGTCCAGCTGCTCGGCACCTGGCTGGCCGAGATGCACCAGCGGCAGCGGACGGGCAATGAGGATCTGGCACGCCGGCTCGGGCTGCGCGTCGGACTGCACGTGGGTCCGGTGGAGCACGACGAGGAGGGGCTGTCCAGCCATGCGATGGACCTGGTCTGCCGGCTGGCGGACTCGCCGGTGACGCGGACGGTCCTGGAGCACTCGGGGCGCGATCTGGTCCTCGTGGTCTCCGACTCGCTGCACCACGAAGTGGTCCGGCACGGCGGGCGGTTCGTGGAGCCCTCCGCGTACCGCCCGACCCGGGTCGCGCTGAAGGAGGGCCCGGTCACCGCGTGGTTCCACGTGCCGGGCGAGGCCCGGCCCCGGGTGCCGGGTGACGAAGGGTTCGGCACGCCTCCCGTGGACGCGTCTTCGGGGGAGAACGGGGACGGCTCGTCCACGGGAGCCGAGGCGGAGGGCCCCTCACCGGGGAGGAACCCGGGGCATGCCGTCCCGGCCGCGGCCGACCGGCCCTCCGCCGACGGGGATCTCCGGGCGCCCGGGACGGAGGCGTGGCCCGTGGACACCGGCTCCGGTGCCCACTGGGACATCAAGGTGGAGGGCGGCACCAGCGTCGTCCAGGACCGCGCGACCTTCCAGGGACCGGTCCACTTCGGGGGCAGCGCGGGCGCGGCCCAGGAGGACTGGCCGACCGGCGGCGACAGGGTGCACGGGCGACGGCGCGCAGGGGACGGCAACGGCAGCGGCCATACGGAGGAGACACGTTGAGCGGCGACGGCGAGCACGGGGGCGCCGAGGTCTCCGGAGCCGACGGTGCCGGGGGCGCGTCCCCCGGACCCGCCCAGTGGCGGGCCGGGGACGAACCGGCGCGGCAGGACGACGACCGGCGTCCCGGCCGGGGTTCCGACGGGGACACCGACGGGGAGGCGGGGCAGGGCGGCGGCCGAGACCGTCCGGACGAGGCCGGGCGGGAGCACGCGGAGCAGCGGGACCGTCAGGAAGAGCGTTTCCGGGAGGCGACCCGGGACCCGCTGGCCGACTCGGGAGTGCCCGGTGAGGCACGCGCGGCGGCCCGGGTCCAGCGGGCCGCGCAGGCCCGGTTCGAGATCCGGGGCAACAGCAGCGTCTTCGACCGGACCAACTTCGACCGCGCGCACTTCGGCGATGTGTACGTCGGTGCCCGGGACACGGCGGCGCCGGTCTTCGGGGACGTGCCCGAGGACGAACTGGACCGGCTGCGCCAGGTCTACCGGGCCCCGGCGGGCTACCCCACGCTGAAGCGGGTGTTACGCGGGCGCCGGGTGCTGGTGCTGGGCGGCCCGCCCGGCACGGGCCGCCTCACCACCGGGCTCTGCCTGCTGGACGAGGTCACCACCGCCGTACGCGACATGGCGTCCGGCGCCGGGAAGCCCGTATCGGAGGCGGCGGGGCCCGACGGCCGGACGGGCACCGGAGTCCTCACCCGGGGCCGGGTCACCCGGCTCGCCCCGTCCGACCTGGGTCTGCTCTCCGCCGACCCGGACGCGGTGGCGGACGGTGTGCTGGACGGCGGCGGTCTGCTGGTCCAACTTCCCGAGAGTGCAGGGGACTTCACCGCGCCGCAGGAGCTGCACCTGGACGCGCTCGCCGCGCGGCTCGTCGCCAAGGGGTCGTACGCGGTGCTGGTCGTCTCCCCCGCCTCGCCCGCCGGGCATCTGCTGGGAGGGCGCTACGGGCTGGCTTGCCCGCCGGCGCCCGCCGAGGAACTGCTGGAGTGGCAGCTCGTACGGCACCTGGCGGACTGCCCGGCCCCGGACGCGCTGGGCCGGGGCGAACAGATCCTCAAGCACCCGCTGTTCCTGGACGCGCTCGGCATCCTCCCGGAGGCGCTGCGGCCGTCCGAGACCGAGCTGGTCGCGGAACAGGTGGCCCGGCATGTGCGGGGCGAGCTGCGCCGGGACGAACTCCTGGATGCCTGCGGCCAGATCGCGCGCCGGCAGGCCCGCGAGTGGTTCACCGGGGCGGCCGGTCCACTGCCCCCGGCGCCCGAGCCCGCCCGGGCCGGGGCGGACGGGCCGGTGGACACCGCCGCGTCACGGGTGCGAGAGACCTCGTTCCGGATCGCGCTCGCGGTGCTGGACGGCGAGGCGGTCAGCTCGGTGGCCGACGCCGCCGAACTCCTCGCCCAGCAGATCCTCGCCGTACGGATGCCCGGACGGGCGCACGGGCGGCCGGTGTTCGCGGAGGACCTGGAGGGACTGCTCGCCGCCTGCCGGGCCGAGGTGCGCACCGGCGAGGAGGAGTCGGTGGGCGGGGTGCCCGTGCCGGTCCGCACGGTCGCCTACCGGGGCACGGCGCTGGCGGGCTCGGTGCTGGCCGAGGTCTGGCACCGGCATCACGCGGCCCGCGGTCCGGTGGCACGCTGGCTGCGCGAACTGGCGGGCGACCCCCGGCCGCAGGTGTGGGTGCGCGCCGCCGTGGTGGCGGGCGAACTCGCCACCACCGACCTCGGGTACGGCTTCGCGGAGCTGATCCGGCCGCTGTCGGTGGCCAAGGACACCCGGCGCCGCTTCTTCGCCGCGACCGCGCTGGCCCAGGCCGCCGGCCGCGAGCCGTACCGGTCGGCGGTGCGGGGCGTGGTCGTGGACTGGGCGGACGCCCCAGTGCCGGCGCTGCGCTGGACGGCGGCGCTGACCCTCGGCTCCGGCCGGATCGTGGACGACACCCGGCAGGCCATGGAGCTGCTGTGCGACATCGGCAGCCGGGACGAGGGCGCCCAGGCGCTCGTCGCCTCGTACGGCGCGACCCGGCTGGTGGCCGGCAGCCGGGCCGGGGAGGCGGCCACCGTGCTGCACGAGTGGTCCGAGAACGGCTCCGCCGAGCAGCTGAACCTGGCGATGCTCTGTGCCGTACGGCTGTTCTGCGCGCGGACCGACGACATGTGGCAGGCGGAGGAGAGCGACGGCCCCGGCGCGCCGCCTGCGGACGCCGCCACGTCCGTCCCGGCGTCGGTCAGCCGGGTGTGGGGGCCGGGCCGGGTGCGGCTCGCGGGCCGGGTGCCGGGGCAGCCGGGCGGTGCCGGACAGCGCGCCCGGACCGGGCAGGACGAACGACCACCGATGCCGCGCGCGTCGGTCGAGGTGACCGACGCGGAGCTGGCCCGGCGATCGCACTGGCCGCTCGCGCTGGCGGTGGCCATGGCGGTGGAGAGCGCGGCCGATCCGCTGACGGACCTGCTGTGGCGGTCGCTGGCGAACCGGCTGTCGCACGAGGCCGCGACGGAGGGCCTGGCGACCTGGCTGCGGGCCGCCGAGGCCGACGCCGTCGTGCCCGGCCGGACGGGCCGCACCTATGTGTTCGAGCAGGCGGCAGGGGAGGAGCCGGCCGACGGCACGGCCGGACGGCGCGGGGAGATCCTCCAGGCGCTGCTGTGGCTGCTGCCCCGGATGATCCGCGACCGTCGGGACGCCGACCGGCTGCGCTGGCTGCTGCGGTTGATGGCGGACGCGCCGGAGGAACCGATGACCGCCGCCTTCGCCCGCCATGTGGTGGCCGCGATGGCGGCGACGGGACGCGGCCAGGGCGGCCGGGGGGAGGAGCGAAGGTGACGGCAGGACAGGAAGAGGAACTGGTCATCCCGGAGAACCTCGCCGGGCCGTTCCTGCGCGAACGGATCGTGCAGGGACGGGGGTTCAAGCACTGGGGCGCGCAGGTGGCCTCCGTGCTCTACTACCAGGACGGCGGGCACAGCGTGATCACCGCGCGGGGCGCCGACCATCGCGACCGGCTCGGCCGGTGGTCCCGGCCGAGCAGTGTCTGCGAGGTCGCCTGCGGGCGGCACACGACCTCGTTCGCGCTGAAGCTGCCCGCGCACGGCTCGGCGACGTTCTTCGAGACCCGGGTGAAACTGCGCTGGGAGGTCACCGACTACCGACTGGTCGTGGAGAAGCGCCTGTTCAGCGTCGAGAACGACCTCGGCCCCGAGATCGTGGACCGGCTCCAGGGCGTCACCACCCGGTACTCCGTGGACCAGGCGCACGAGGCCAACCAGGCCGTACGGCTGGACATCGAGGCGGGCCGCTGGGCCGACCTCGGGCAGGAGGTGGGGCTGCACACCAAGGTGTTCGTCGAGGTCGGTACCGACCACACGCAGATCGGCTTCGTCAGCCAGACCCGCAAGGACGAGGCGGAGGCCCAGCGGGTGACCACCCGCTTCCGGGGGTTCGCGGCGATCGCGCACGGCACCGACGCGGAGAAGTACGCCTATCTGATGGCGTCCGGCAGCACCGCCGAGGTCGGCCAGCTGGTCAAGATGATGATGGAGAGCCAGGCCGAGGAGCAGCACGCCAACCGCGAGTTCCTGGTCCGGATGGCGCATGAGGGGCGGGTCAACACCCCCGAACTGGACGCGTACATCCGCCGGATGGTGCTCCCCGGCCAGGCTGCGGGGCAGCTCTCGCCCCCGGCGCTCGAACCCCGTGCCGCGCTGCCGCCCGCACCCGTCGCCCCGACCGCCCCGGCAGGAGCGGCCCGGCAGGACTGGCCGGACACCTCGGCGGCCGGGGACACGGACGCGTACGACACCCCGGGGCGCGGGACGGCGCGGACCGCCGGGGCGCCACGCCCGGAGGAGGACGACTGGTGGGGCGAGCCGCAGGAGGCCGTCGAGTACGAGAGCGGTCCGTCGGCGGCGCGGGACGGGCACGGCACGTCCTCGCACATCGACGGCCACCGCTACGAGTACACGTACGGCGGATCCTCCTCCGCAGGTGCCGGGCGCACGGAGTCCGGGGCGGAGTCCGGATCCGGGGCGGGGTCCCCTGACTGGGTCGACGAGGACGACGACATTTGGGGCGGCCCGTCGGACGGGGACCCGGACGGCCGGGGCGGCCGACGATGACGGCCACACCGGGCGCGCCGACGACCGCCGTCCCGGAGGCGCGGTACGTCGCCGAGCGGCTGCTGGCCACGGTCCGTGAGGACACAGGGCGGGCGGACGTCAAAGCGTCGGTGCTGCTGTCGGTGTCCCTGGGTGTGCCGCCCCTGGTGGTCGGGGTGGGGCAGCGCCCGCCGGACCGGCCCTCCGTGCTGTGGCTGGTGCTGGTCGGGGCGGGGCTGCTGATGTGGCTGGCGGGGTCCCTTTCACTCGTTCGGGCGATGCTGCCGCACAGCGGAACTGAGCGGGTGGGGCCGGGCATCACCTTCTTCGCCGACGTCGTCGCGGTACACACGGCGGCCGGGGCGAGCGGTGTGGCCGAGGCGGTCGGCAGAGCGGGCGAGAACGTCACGGCCTGGCTGCTGACCCAGGCCGTGGACCACAGCCACATCCTCGTCCGGAAGTACCGGTACATCCGCTGGGGAGCGGGCTGGCTGGTACCGGGGGCGGTGTCGGCGACGGCCGGGCTACTGCTCGGCTGATCCCGGCGCACCCAGGGGGGGGTGGACGACGGCACCGGCCGCCGGCACCGGGGCGTACGCGGGCCCGCACAGGACTCGCACGCCCGACATCTACGCCTATCAAGTGACAGTTGAGGGGGACGACATGAACGCACACGACACCGCACCGGTGCGCGGCGGCCCGGGGCGTGCGGCACGAGGACGAGGGGGGCGTACGGCGTCCGGCACCCGTACGACGTACGACGCCGGTACGACAACCGCTACGCACCGTATGGCAGTTGACGCCCGTACCGCGTCCGGCACCCGCGCAGTGGCCGGGGCGCGCCGTATGGCACCCGCCGGACGGCGAGGGCTGCTCGGTGTCCGCCGGGCCGCCGCCGTGCTGGCGCTGCTGCTGCTCGGGCAGACCGCGCTCGGCCAAACGGCGCTGCCCACGCCGCTCGCCCCGGCCGCGTCGAGCGACACGGACGCCGTGGACCTGGCCGTGGCGGTGGACGAGTCGAACAGTCTGAGCGCGGCCGACGTGGAGCGGGAGCGGGACGCCGCCGGGCGGATCGCGGTCGGGGAGATCTCCCCGGCGTCGCGGATGACCGTCCTGGGGTTCGCCAGCGCCGACAACGTCGACCAGAGCCCGGTGGACGAGGTGTGCCCGACCACCGCGCTCGACGCGGTGGCCCGGGAGAAGATGGACGGCTGCATCGGCCGGCTGGCCCGGCGCGGCGTGGGACAGGGCACCGGGACCGACTTCCCGAACGCGATCCGGCAGGCCGTGACCCGGCTGGGAGAACACGGCGACGGCCGCCCGCGCATCCTCTTCCTACTCACCGACGGCAAGCTGGACGTGGGCGACAGCCCTTCCTACGGCACCGACAGGGAAAGCCGCGAGGAGAACGGCCGCCGCGAGCTGACCAAGGCGCTGGCCGAGGCGCGCGCCGCCAAGGTGCAGATCTGGCCGCTCGGCTTCGGCGACGACCTCGACATGGACGCGCTGCGGGACATGGCGAAAGGCGGATACCGGGGCGGGTGCACCGACCTGGAGACGGCCCGCCCCCGCGCAGACAGAGCGACGGACTCCCAGACCCTGGGCGACGCCGTGCAGCGTGCCTTCGCCGGGGCCCGCTGCCTGGTCGCCGACCCACCGCGCAAGGACACCCCGCCGGCGGACATCTCCGTACCGCTGTCCCCGCTGGCGACGCTCGCCACCATCGTCGTCTCCAAGGGCGACCGCGCGGTGCGGGCCACGTACTACGACCCGCGCGGCCGGAAGATCGAGCCCGGCAGCCGGTCCGACGGCTCGAAGTTCACGCTGGCCGGGTCCGGCGGCGAGGTGGAGTCGCTGCGCATCACCGACCCCCGGCCGGGCCGCTGGCAGGTCCGGCTCGACGCTCCGGAGGGCCATCGGGACCGGCTGGCCAGTGTCTCCGTGCAGTGGCGGGGTGCCGTGCGCTCCTCCATCGTGATGACGCCCGCCGCGCCCCGGCCGGGCGAGAAGGCCCGCGTCGAACTGATCCTCCAGACCCGGGACGAGCAGGGCATCGGCGACCCGGCAGACCTGCGCCGGCTGAAGGTCTCCGGGCGGCTGACCGGCGACGGTTTCGAACCGCTGGACCTGGCGCTCTCCGACAACGGGGAGAACGGCGACAAGAAGGCCGGCGACGGCCGCTTCACCGGCACCGTGACGATCCCCCGGACAGCGACCGGCACGCTCAAGGCCGTCGGGGTGCTCGGTGCCGTCGGACTCACCGCCGACCACCGCCCGTTCCTGACCCGCACCGCCTCGGCCAACCCCGAGGTACGGGCCGGACTGCGCGTGGACGACGCCGAGGTGCACGCTGGCGGCAGCGTGCCGTTCCGGCTGCTGGCGTCCAACGACTCGGACCGGCCGCACACCCTGCTCCTCTCGCTGCGGGACACCGAGCCGGGCGCCGTCGCCCTCTCCCTCACCGAGGTCACGCTGGCCCCCGGTGGCTCCGTGGACCGGGCCGGTCGGCTCACCGTCAGCGGAAAGCTGAGCCCGCACGAACTGACCGCACGGTTGGAGGTGTCGGACGCGGACGACTCCGCCCGGCCGCTCGACGCGAAGCTGGTGAAGGTGGACATCACGCCGGTGCCCTCCTGGCCGCGGCGGATCTGGGACGCGTGGTGGTGGGAGCTGGTGACCGGTGCCGTGCTGCTGGCCGCACTGCTCGGCTGGTTCGCGTGGCACTGCAAGCAGGCGCGCGAGGACGTCTCGCCGGGCGGACTGCTGCTCCGGCTCACCGTGTCCGACGGCTCCGGGGAGCGGACGACCAGCGAGACGACGGTGCCCGGCAAACGCGATCCCTGGTACCGGTTCGACGTGTCCGAACCGGACAGCCCCACCCCCCGGCTGGACCCCCGCCCCACCGGCCGGTACGCCGTACAGCGCGACCCGCGTACCGGGGTCCGGCTGCGCACCCCGGACGGGCGCGACCAGTCGTATCCGCTTGCCCGTGACATCCCGTTGGAGGGCCGGGTCCAGCTGCGGGTGGAACGCGGCGCGGGCAGCCGGTCCGCCGCCCGGCGGCCGGGACCGCCCCGGTGGCTCGCGGACCTGCTGCCCCGGCAGCAGAAGCCCGCCCCGGTGCCGTCCGACCGGAGGGACGCTGACGACCTCGGAGGGCGGGACACCTACGGGAGTTCCCCGTACGGCGGTTCCTCGCGCGGGGGTTCCTCGTACGACGACGAATTCGACGAGGCCACCTGACACCGGACGGCGGACGACCGGGGCCGGGCCGCCCCCGAGGCGGCCCGGCTACCGGAACCGCACCACCAGCCCACGGCAGGTCCGCCCACTGGACCTGGGGTCCATCGAACGCCCGGTGCGCACGCATCGGACAGGGGGAAACGAAACGATGAAGATCTTCCAGCCGATGCTGTTCGTCGGCCTCGGCGGCACCGGCGGCCTGATCGGCGCCGAACTGGAGCGCCGGCTGCGCGCCGAACTCTGCGGTCCGGACGGCACCGCCCTCACCGGCAACGGCCGACTGCCCTACCAGCTGCCCGGCTGCCTGCAGTTCGTGTACGCCGACTACAGCGAGGCAGAACTGGGCCGGCTGCCGCACCTGAGCGCGGACACCGCGCTGCGGCAGGCCTACAGCCGCACCTCGCGCGCCACGCACGACCTGCTGCCCGCCGACTACGACAGTTCCCCCGAGGTGACCCGGATGCTGCGCGCGCTGCTGCGTGACGAGGTGTCCGACTGGCTGCCTCCGCACGGCGGCGAACCCAAGATCAACCCGCTGCGCAACGGCGCCGGCCAGCTGCCCACGGTGGGCCGCGCCGCGCTGTTCGCCACCCTCGCCAACGGTCCCGCGCCGGTGCTGACCCCGCTGCACCGGGCCATCGACGCGATCGCCGGGTCCGGCGGGGAACTCCAGGAGGTGGGTGGCGACACCATCAACGGCTGCGACGTGTTCGTGGCGTTCTCGGTGGCTGGCGGGACCGGCGCGGGCATCTTCCTGGACTATCTGCATCTGATCGGGCAGGCGTTCAAGGACAAGAAGGTCCGGGGCGCGCGGATCTATCCGCTGGTCGTCATGCCGTCGGCGTTCCCGGAGGCCAAGGGCGGCGGCCGGGAGGCCGAACTCAACGCCGCCCGCGCGGTGGTGGACCTGTCCCGGCTGGTGGACGAGCAGAACGCGCCGGACGCCGAGGCGGAACTGGGCGACGTGGACCTCCAGGAATCGCTGCGCATCCGCTACCCGCAGACCCACCCGGTGTCTCTGCGGCCGGGCACCGTGCCCACCGCGTTCCTGTTCAGCCAGACGGCCGGCATCCGCCCCGACGACCTGCGCCGGTCCATCGTCTCCCTGGTGGTGTCCCTGGTCGGCACCGATCTGAACCTGGGCGAGGCCAAGGGCGGCGGGCCCGACAACGACTACCAGACGTTCGCCAGCAACTTCGTCAACGGCGACATCATCCGCCGTACCCGGTCCGCTACCGGCATCGGCCGCAAGGGCATCTCCACCAGCCTGGTGGCGTCGATGACGGCGCCGCTGGACGAGCTGGCGGAGCTGGTCTCGGCCAAGATGCTGGCCCACGCGGTGACCGGGCTGACCGACGCCTCCGCCGCCGTACCGCACGAGACGGCGCCGCTGGTCCGGGAGATGTTCACCGCCGCCGGGCTGGGCGACCTGTGGCGGCGCGAGCCGCTGGAAGTGACCGCGCCGGATCCGCGGCCACGCGGCAGCGGCGAGATCGAGACCGCGCTGCGGGACCGGCTGGAACAGATGCGGCGGCTGTTGGCCGACCTGGAACGGCAGGTCGCGCACCGCATGCAGGGGCTGGTGGAGGGCTTCTCACCGCGCGCGGCGGCCGAGCAACTGCTGTTGAATACCGACCTGTTCACGCTGGGCCGGGTCGTGTCGGGCGTGCCGGGCGAGACGAAGGCGGTGGCCAGGCTCGGCTTCCTCGGCATGCTCGACAACCGCCGGCAGGACCCCCCGCGGCCCGCCGGGGTCGAGGTGCAGCCGCCGCCGGTGCCGAGGATCAAGGGCCGGGTGGTGGGGCCCCGGCGGCACTGGGCGGACGACGAGGTGGCCGCCGCACTGGAGGAACAGGACCACTGGTACAAGTGGCGGGCCCACACGGTCTGGCACCGCGCCTGGAACGAGCACGAACCCCGCTGGCGGCAGGCCGCGAACCTGCTGCGCAACGAGGTGCACGCGGTCGGCGACGCGTTCCGCAAACACGTGAACGACCAGCCGCGCGCGTACGCCGCGCAGGTCAAGGAGCTGTACGACGACCGCACCGGCGTCTCCTACCTGCTGCCCCCGCAAGGCAACCTGGGCCGCTTCTACCAGGCGCTGATGGAGCGTCTGGTGGAGAGCCACCAGCTCGGGCCCAACGGCGACGAGGCCGCGCTGCTGCACAAGCTGGTCGATGCCGAGCTGCGCCGCAGCGCCTTCGCGGCCGGCCGGCACTCTCCCGACGCTGCCGTGTCGGAGGTGAAGGCCGCGTTCAAGCACCGGGTGCAGCGGCTGTTCTCCGAGCGTCCCGACGGACGGCAGGCCCGCGCGCTGCTGCCCAGGATGAGCACGCTGCTGGCCGCCGAGGCGGGCGACACCGAGGCGTCCCAGCAGGTCAGCACACGGGCGCTGGAGCAGTTCCGGTACAAGCTGGCCGGTCTGCTGCCGGCCGCGTTCACCCCCGAGGGCAACGGGCGGCTGAAGGTCCTCATCACCTATCCGGGCTCACGCCGGGTGACCGTGGACAACTACCTGGAGAAGCATCTGCGGCTGCCTCCGGACAGCCAGCGGACCATCGAGTACCGGGCTGTGGACACCGACTCGATCTCCGTGGTGCTGTTCCGCAGCGAGATGAGCCTCACCGATGTGCCGGAGGCCCGCAAGGTGCTGCGCCAGTGGGCCAGGGCACAGGAGACCCGTCGCGACGAGGACGTGCTGCGCTGGCGGCAGCGACTCGGGTACCGCGACGACTGGCTGGCCAGCACGCCCGACGACCGGGCGCACATCCTGAACCGGCTGCTGTGCGCGCTGTGGAACGGCCAGATCGACTACCAGGGCGACCCGGCGTCCCCGCAGCGGCTGCGCGTCCGGCTGCACGACGACGCAGACCAGGACGCGCTCGGCATCCAGCTGGCGCTCACCGACTACCAGGACGGCATCTCCAGCTGGGCCGGGCTGCTGCGGGCGTACGAGCGCTGGGCGCTGCTGGCGGAGGAGAACATCGTGCAGAGCTACTGCAAGGTGGTGATGAACACGCTGCCGCGCGGGCTGGGCACCTCGGGAAGCGAGCCCTCGGAGCTGTATCTGAAGCTGGTCCACGAGGTGGCGCCGCGTCAGCTGCGGCTGCTGGACGAGCGGGAGCGTCGCTACGGCGCACGGGTGACCGACTGGACGCGCCGGCTGCGCGAGTTCTGGGCGGAGACCCTCCCCGACGCGCTCGACCTGCCCTTCCCGGAGGGCGAGAACCGCGCCCACCCGACCCTGCGCGAACTCGAGGAGTGGGTCCGCGAGAGCCGGAGCACGCGCGAGGACCCACGACGCCCGGAGGAGGGGGAACGGTGGGCCTCCGAGCGTCCGCAGCGCCCGAGCCCGGCGGACGGCGGGCAGTCCGCCGATCCGTACGGCGCGGCACGCGGCGCCGCGCCCCAGCGCGTCGAC
>NZ_JAAGLU010000739.1 GCF_010550245.1 Streptomyces sp. SID12501 | reverse complement strand
TGCGTCGTCGGGCTCGTGGGGGCCGCGGCCATCGGCAACGGCGTGTACGCGTACGTCGAGATCGACGGCGTCGCGGCCTCGATGAACGAGTTCGTCGTCGTCGAGAACACGGTGGGCAGCGCGACCAGCGTCGTGCACGAGGACCAGCTCAAGGCCCGCATGATCGTCGCGCAGATCGCCGCGACGCGCGGCAACGAGCAGAAGCAGTGGGTCGCGCGGGTCGCGGCGAACGACGCCGAGATGAACGAGGCGCGCGCGGTCGTCGACGCGCACCCGCGGTTCCGGGACGACCCGCGGTGGCGGGACTTCTCCGACGGGCTCGACGCGTGGACGCAGGCCCGCGACACGACGATCGTGCCCGCGGCCCTGTCGGGTGACCCGGCCGCGTACGAGGCCGCGACCGACGACGTCAGCCAGCCGCTCTTCG
>NZ_JAAGLU010000738.1 GCF_010550245.1 Streptomyces sp. SID12501 | reverse complement strand
CCGCTCGGAGGTCAGCGCCCCGATGTCGGTGAGGCTGATCTCGGCGGAGGCGTGTTCGGCCAGGGCGAGGTCGAGGAGGTCGTCCAGGACCTGGGTGAGGCGTTTGCCCTCCGTCCGCACGGAGGCGATCTCCTCGTTGCCCTCGGGCAGTTCGAGGGCGAGCAGCTCGATGCGCAGGAGCAGCGCGGCGAGGGGGTTGCGCAGTTGGTGGGAGGCGTCGGCGACGAACGCCCGCTGTTGTTCCAGGACCTCTTCCACGTTGTCGGCCATCTCGTTGAACGAGCGGGCGAGGCGTTGGAGTTCCGGGGGTCCGCCGGAGGCCGCGACGCGGGAGTTCATGCGACCGGTCGCGATGCCGTGGGCGGCGGCGTCCAGCGTCTGCACGGGCTTGAGGACCCAGCTGGTGAGGCGCAGGGCGGCGCCGAAG
>NZ_JAAGLU010000737.1 GCF_010550245.1 Streptomyces sp. SID12501 | reverse complement strand
GCAACCGCAGCCATGTACGACCAGCCTCGACCGAACTCGGTTGTTGCCGTGGAGGCGGGGGTGGGTGAGGAGCCAGTGCTTCACGAAAGGCGGCTGACCGGTGAATCGTTGGGAGACCAGCCTGGGTGTAGCCCGGTGAAGCGGAGCGCGGCCCGAAAAGAGCGGCGCCGCAGGCCCTTTCGTATGCCCGGCGCGATGTTCGCAGTCGGCCGCGCCCCCTATGCGGCCCCCCTCGATCCAGAGGTGTGGTGCCGGTTGCAGGGGAAATGGATGAATCTCGCAAATACCGTATATCGGGCCCCGGGTGCAATGACCCGCCAGACCGTTTATGTTTTCTGCTCCCAATCCGCACATCCGAGCAGGTCGCACACGGTTTCCGCAGCGTGGAACACAGAAGCTCGGCGGCGTGCCGTACCGCCGGTTCGGGA
>NZ_JAAGLU010000736.1 GCF_010550245.1 Streptomyces sp. SID12501 | reverse complement strand
GTCCTCGACGTGGCGACCCTCGACCTGCGCGAGGTCGAGGTGCAGGGCGGCTACGGCACGGTCATGTGCGCGGGTGACGTCGTCGCCTGGCAGGCGCTGCCGTCACCGGACGGGTTCGCGACGACGACCGTGGTCCGCTGGGGGTGAGGTCACGCACCGTGCGCGCGATGCGACGCACGGTGCGGACCGCGCGGTACCCGCTGACGGTGGGTGATCACCCGGTGGGTGCCTGTCACAGCGGGTGGTGCGCCGTGGGTCGGACGTCACGCCTGCGGGGGCTGGCCTGCGGGTTCACGGCTGGGTACGTTCGCGACCGTGCGTCTGAACCGGCCGTCGGCCCGTCCTGCCCTGCTCGCCGTCGCCGCGGTCGCGGCCCTCGCCGCGTGCTCGTCCGGCACGTCGCCCGCCCCGGGCGCGTCGCCCAGCAC
>NZ_JAAGLU010000735.1 GCF_010550245.1 Streptomyces sp. SID12501 | reverse complement strand
TTATCGTCTCGCGCTGGAAAAACCGTTCATCTATGGCATCATGTCGCTGGCGATCGCAGTGGCGGCCGGCTGGGGCGCATCGGCGGCGTTCCGGTTGGTCAAGCGCGCCTAGCCACGACGAAACGGGCCCAACTCGGACAGGATCTCCATCTCTTCCCCGACCGCCTCGCGTCCATGTTGCAGATAGGCGGCGATTGCCTTGTGAAAGCCGCGGTCGGCGACCCAATGCAGCGAATGGGTCTGGGTGGGCATATAGCCCCGCGCCAGTTTGTGTTCGCCCTGCGCCCCGGCCTCGACCCGCGGCAGGCGATGGGTAATGGCCCAGTCGATGGCCTGATGATAGCAAAGTTCGAAATGCAGGAACGGGTGATCCTCGGTGCAGCCCCAATAACGGCCGTAAAGCCCGTCCGGCCCGATCAGGTTCAGCG
>NZ_JAAGLU010000734.1 GCF_010550245.1 Streptomyces sp. SID12501 | reverse complement strand
GAACACCGCGACCCGGCAAACCTTGCCGACCACAGCACTACTGATCTTTTCGTAATTTCGGTGGGTGGATGGTGAGGCCGGTGTGGGTGAGGAATGACCATGGCAGTTGGGGGTTGTTGTTGATGCGGTGGATGCCTTGTTCGGTGGCGTCGGCGACATCGGTGAGGTGGTCGCCGGCGAGGTTGGCGAGTTCACGCTTCTTGAGCGAGGACCACAGCAGTTCCACCGGGTTCAGCTCGGGAGCATAGGCGGGTAATCGTTCCATGGTGAGCCAGTCCTGTTCGGCGACCCAGGCCCGCATCGCCCGGCTCCAGTGGGCGGACAGGCCGTCCCAGACCAGGACCACGCGCTCGCCGCGGTAGAACACCTTCATCTGCTCGAGGACCTCGATGAGCCCGACGGTGTCGTAGCTGCCGGGCTTGAGGTGG
>NZ_JAAGLU010000733.1 GCF_010550245.1 Streptomyces sp. SID12501 | reverse complement strand
TCGTTCTCGTACGGCGTGGTCACGCGCACGCTCGACGCGTGCGCCGTGAGCCAGCCCTCGTGCTCGCCGATGTCGAGCAGGACCGAGAACACGCCCTTCTTGGCGCTCGGGCCCGGGTACAGGTTGTACGCCCAGACCTCGTGCAGCACCTCGGACCGGTTGTGCACGACGACCTGGCGGCTGTCGAAGTGCGTGTGCCGGAACGGCGGCGCGACGTAGAGGATCGAGCGGGGCGTGAACGCGCCGATCTCGTCGAACGTCACCCAGCCCTGCAGGTCGACGAGCGTGAGCGCGAAGAACGCGCTGTTGAGCGGCACGATCGCGAGCGACGGGTACCCGAAGTGCGGGCCGCCGGCCTTGAACGGCACGACCACGAGCTCCTGCGTGCCGAGCCACTCGAGCGTCTCGGCGCGCGTCGGGTCGAACTC
>NZ_JAAGLU010000732.1 GCF_010550245.1 Streptomyces sp. SID12501 | reverse complement strand
TGCGCACGGACCGCTCGGGGTGCTCGGCGATGATCGACATGCGGCGCAGGCGCAGCTCGTCACCGGGGAACCGCTGCGCGACCTCCGCGAGGAAGTCGTCGTTGATGCGGTAGATGATCTCCAGGTGCCGCGGCAGCAGCCGGCCCAGCAGCTCGACCGGCCACACCTCGAGCGCCTCGGGCAGCAGCGTGTGGCACGTGTACGCGAAGCACTTCTGCGTCACCGCCCACGCCTCGTCCCAGTCCCACTTCTTCTCGTCGACCAGGATGCGCATGAGCTCCGGGACGGCGATCACGGGGTGCGTGTCGTTCAGCTGGAAGATGATGCGCTCGGGCAGGTCGTGCAGGTCGAAGTCCTCGGGCAGCACGTTCTCGACGAAGTCGCGGATCGAGCACGCGACGAGGAAGTACTGCTGCTGCAGGCGCAGC
>NZ_JAAGLU010000731.1 GCF_010550245.1 Streptomyces sp. SID12501 | reverse complement strand
CGCCGCCGCAGGCGACGAGTCCGTCGCGCTCCAGGCGGCCGAGGGTGGTGTACACCTGCCCGACGTTGAGGGGCCAGGTGGAGCCGGTGCGGGATTCGAATTCGGAACGCAGTTGGGAGCCGTACCGGGGGCCCCGTTCCAGCAGGGCGAGAAGACCGTGGCGAATGGACATACTCAGTATGTATACCGAGTATGCCCTTGTTCGCAAGGACCCCCGGGAGGATCGGGGGGTGGTCACGGGCCCCGAGGAGGCCGGTTCCGGGGTGGTCAGCGGCCGCGCCGCAGCCGCATCCCCATGAAGCCGAGGCCCAGTCCCATCAGGGTCAGCCCGGTGCCGAGCGGCAGTATGTGGGCGGCCAGATCGGCGGCCCGCTCGTTCGGCCCGGTGCCGATCGCGGTGACGGAGGACGCCGAGCTCGCCGAGGAGG
>NZ_JAAGLU010000730.1 GCF_010550245.1 Streptomyces sp. SID12501 | reverse complement strand
TCAACTGCCAGCGGTCGGTGCCGCACGTCGAGGCGTGGTGGCAGGCGTACCGCGACGCCGGGCTCGTCGTGGTCGGCGTCCACACGCCCGAGTACGCGTTCGAGCGCGAGACCGACAACGTGGTCGACGGCGCGCGGCGCCTCGGCATCACGTACCCGGTCGCGCAGGACAACTCCTACGCGACCTGGAGCGCGTACCGGAACCGGTACTGGCCCGCGTCGTACCTGGTCGACGCCGACGGCCAGGTGCGTCACGTGCACCAGGGCGAGGGGGGCTACGACGTGACGGAGGACCTCGTGCGCGAGCTCCTGCAGGACGCGGACCCGGGCGTCGCGCTGCCGCCGCGCACGCAGGTCGACGACCGCACGCCCGACGGCGCGCAGATCACGCCCGAGACGTTCCTGTCGGTCGGCAAGCGCAGCAACGTC
>NZ_JAAGLU010000072.1 GCF_010550245.1 Streptomyces sp. SID12501 | reverse complement strand
CGGCAGGCGCTGGCGGAACAGAGGGTGCGAGCACAGGGCTGAGCGCAGCGGCAGGCGCTGGCGGAATGAGGGGTGCGAGCGCGGCGGCGGGAGTCGGGGGCAGGGCGGGTGCGGGGCCGACCGGTGCGGGCGCGTCGGGCGCGAGTTCGGCGGCGGGCACGTTCCCGGCGGTCGGCGTGAGCTCGGCGGGAGCCAGTGCCCCGACCGGCGCCATCACCTCGGCAGGAGCCGACACTGCGACCGACGCCGACGCTGCGACCTGCGTCGAGGCCGTGACCGGCGTCGCCGGTGGGGCAGCGTCCGCCAACTCTGCCTGCTCCGTGAGGAGTTCGGACCAGACGACGCGCCCGGAGCCGTGCGGGGCGTCACGGACGCCCCAGTCGCTGCTGAGGACGCCGACCAGCAGGAGTCCGCGTCCGCACTGTTCGTCGGGGCCGGGCCTGCGCTGGGCCGGCAGGGTCCCGCCGCGGTTCTCGTCCTCGACCTCGATGCGCAGCCGCCCGGCGGAGAGGTGCAGTCGGCAGACGATCCGCTCGCTGGCGGTGTGGGTGAGGGCGTTGGTGACGAGCTCGGAGGTCACCAGAAGGGCGTTGTCGGAGGTGTCGGGGTCGACGAGCCAGGCATCGAGCAGTTCGCGCACCTTCCGGCGGGCCGCACCCACAGAGGCGGGAGTCGCGGGCAGGCCGAACATGCCCGACTGCGGAGAGTGACCGAAGTGGTCCGGGTGATCGGGGTGGGCAGTGTGGCCGGCAAGCCGGCCCCTGGGCATTCGGCCGAGTGGCTGGGGGAGGGAGGGCGGAGCCATCGCCGTTCGCCTTTCGTTGCCTGCGCACCCTGGCCGGTGCGACACCGCCCCGAATGTGATCCGCGAGCAGGTCAACCCGCATCAAAACAGCACAGGTTGCGACCCCTTCTCCCCCAACTGGGCCGTTCACTCTCGTCGTTCACCGTTTCCGGGAAGGTACGAACACTGTGACACCTGACAACAACGGCTCGCAACCAGCAAGTTGAAATTTGCAATTTGTGGAGTGCATGCTGCTTCCGTCGAAAGATGATCGTGACAGACTGCAACCCTGAGCCCGGTGTGAGGGGGTAGGCGTGACCGCGGAGACCGACTGGGGCGGTGCCCCCTCCGTCCTGCGCATGATCCTCGGCAGACAGCTGGAGGAGCTGCGGACGCGCGCCGGTCTCACGTTCGGGGACGCGGGTGCGGCGATCGGCGTCAGCCACTCCACGATCCGCAGGATGGAAGCGGCCAAGGTGGCCCGGCTGCGCCTGCCGGACGTCGAGAAACTGCTGCAGACCTACGGGGTGACGGACCAGCAGGAGATCGACACGTTCCTGAAGTCGGTCCGTGAGGCCAACAAGCGCGGTTGGTGGCACAACTACCGGGACGTACTGCCCGACTGGTTCGCCGCGTATCTGAGCCTGGAGCAGGCGGCGTTGCAGATCCGCGCGTACGAGGCGCAGTTCGTGCCGGGTCTGTTCCAGACAGCGGACTACGCGCGCGCCCTGCTGGGCGCCGGCAATCCGCACGCCTCGTCGGAGGCGACGGACCGCCGGGTGGCGCTGCGCCTGCGCCGTCAGGAACTGCTGACCCGCCCGGCGCCGCCGCGGGTGTGGATCGTGATGGACGAGACCGTGCTGCGGTGGCCGGTCGGCGGTCCGGAGGTGATGCGCGCGCAGATCGACCATCTGATCGCGATGAACGCGCTGCCCCATGTGACCTTGCAGATCATGCTGTTCGGCAACGGCCCGCATCCCGCGATGCGCGCCGGAGCGTTCCATCTCTTCCGGTTCAGGGCACCCGAGTTGCCGGACATCGTCTATCTGAGCGGTCTGGTCGGCGCGGTGTACCTCGACAAGGGCGACGACGTCGTCGTCTATCGAGAGGCTCTGGACCGGCTGGGCGCGCAGTCGGCGCCCGCCAGAAAGACCGAGGCCCTCCTCGGTGCGATTCGCAAGGAGCTCTGACATGCACCACCCCACACACCCCCATCACACGCACACCCACCCCAACCACTCCGGCCACTCCCACCCCGTACGCAACGGCATGCCGGCCCGTGAACTCGGTTCCCGGGGCTGGTCCAAGCCGTGGAGCGACGACGCGGGCGGCGCCTGCGTCGAAGTGATGAAGCTCGCCGACGGCCGGGTCGCCGTCCGCCAGTCGACCGATCCCGACAGCCCGGCCCTGGTCTTCACCCCGCACGAGATGACGAGTTTCCTGGCCGGCGTCAAGGCGGGTGTCGCAGACTTTCTGCTCTGAACTGCCTTGTTTCTAGAGCGACTTGATCGACCTGACTCAGCCTTACGACCTGAATGGGAGGGGCGGCGTGCCCGAAAACGGATGGCCGGCCGACCGAATCGACACGGAGAACGCACACTCCGCGCGGATCTACGACTACATCCTCGGCGGTAAGGACTACTACCCCGCCGACAAGGAAGCGGGCGACGCCATGTCGCACGAGTGGCCCGCCCTGCCGATCCACATGAAGGCCAACCGCGACTGGATGAACCGCGCGGTGGCCTACCTGGCCAAGGAAGCGGGCATCCGCCAGTTCCTCGACATAGGCACCGGCATCCCCACCTCCCCCAACCTGCACGAGATCGCCCAGTCGGTGGCCCCCGAGTCCCGGGTGGTCTACGTCGACAACGACCCGATCGTCCTCACCCTCTCCCAGGGCCTGCTGGCCAGCACACCGGAGGGCCGGACGGCGTACATCGAGGCCGACTTCCAGCACCCGGAGGCCATTCTCGACTCCCCCGACTTCCGCGAGACCCTCGACCTGACCAAGCCGGTCGCCCTCACGGTGATCGCCATCGTCCACTTCGTCCTGGACGAGGACGACGCGGTGGGCATCGTCCGCCGGCTCCTCGACCCCCTCCCTTCGGGCAGCTATCTGGCGATGTCCATCGGCACCGCCGAGTTCGCCCCGGAGGAGGTGGGCCGGGTCGCCCGCGAGTACAAGGCCCGCAACATGCCGATGCGCCTGCGCACGTTCCCGGAGGCGCAGGACTTCTTCGAGGGCCTCGACCTGGTCGAGCCGGGCATCGTCCAGGTCCACAAGTGGCACCCGGACGCCGCGAGCGGCGCGGGGATCAGGGACGAGGACATCGCCATGTACGGGGCGGTGGCCCGGAAGCCGTAGGGGGCACAAGCCCGGCCGTGGTTCGGTGACCCCGGTCGCTCCGGCCGCGGTTCGAAGTCCCGGCACGCCCGTTCGTCCTGGCGCACCGCCAGGGTGGACGGGCTGTTCGCGCCCAGCACCTCCGCGCGGGTGTCACCTCCGGTGCGTACGACGGGTTGGCAAAAACCAGGGCACGAAAGGGAACCGGAGGTCCCTTTTCCCCTTCCGATCCCGCTCCGCACCGGCAATCCTTCTGACACCACCCAGGACCGACCGCGAAGGATCACACGCGTCCGGCACACCCCGTACCGGCTCGTCGACCCTGGTTCCAACTAGTTGCTCACTTGACTACGAGGCGTCACATCCGATTGGCTCCGCCCCAGCGAAAGTCGGACAGTCAGTGCACGTCACCCGACGATCGCGCAGATTTCGTCGTACCCACATCCCCCTTGTACCGCTCCCCTTCCTGTCCCATGCCCCTCTCCTCCTCGGCCGCGCAACGAGGTGCCGCACTTCCATGAACACACACCCCTCCTTTCCCGGTTCACCACGATCCGCCCGTGTCACGGCCGTTGTCGCCGGTACGGCCGCCGTCTGTCTCCTCGCGGCCGGCTGCTCGGGCTCCGGTTCCGACGGGTCGGTCTCCGGCCGGGCCGCCACCGGCACCGCCCGCCTCAAGGTCGTCCTGATCACCCACGGAGCCAAGGGCGACGTCTTCTGGGAGCGGGTGCGGAAGGGCGCGCAGGCCGCCGCGGCCAAGGACAACATCGAGCTGACGTACGCGAGTGACCCCGATGCCGCCGCCCAGGCCGATCTGGTGCGCGACGCGGTCAGGAACAAGGTCGACGGGATCGCCGTGACCCTGGCCAAGCCCGACGCGATGAAGAGCGCGGTCGCGCGGGCGAAGGCGGCGGGGATACCCGTGGTCGGTCTCAACTCGGGGATCGACGACTGGCGTTCGGCGGGCCTGCTGGAGTTCTTCGGCCAGGACGAGAGCACCGCGGGCCGGGCGATCGGCGACAAGCTGGACGCGCTCAAGGTCAAGCACACCCTCTGCGTCATCCACGAACAGGGGAACGTCGGCCTGGAGGCCCGCTGTGCCGGTGTGAAGAAGACGTTCGCCGGACAGACCGAGAACCTGTACGTGAACGGCACCGACCTGGACGCGGTGACCGCGGACGTCGCGGCCCGGCTGACCCAGGACTCGAGCATCGACGAAGTGGTCACACTGGGCGCGCAGTTCGCGCTCTCGGCGGTGAAGTCGGTGGACCAGGCGAACAGCAAGGCGAAGATCGCCACCTTCGACCTCACCAACGACATCGTGGGCGCCATCAAGAACGGTGACGTGCAGTTCGCCGTGGACCAGCAGCCGTACCTCCAGGGCTATCTCGCCGTCGACTCGCTCTGGCTGTACAAGTCCAACGGCAACTTCAGCGGCGGCGGATCGGCCCCCGTACTCACCGGGCCCGCCTTCGTCACCAAGCAGAACATCGCCGACGTCGCCAGGTTCGCGGCCGGCGGCACCCGCTGAGCGTCACCCGTCCCCGCCTCCCTTCCACTCCCTCCCCCTTCCGCGGACATTCCGTATCCCCTTCCGGCTCGCTCCCGAATCTCCTTGCGCGGCAACCGTCGTACAACGGCTGCACCAAGCTTTGGGGGCTCACTGTGCGTACGTTCACTTGTACGGATAGCATCCTGCGGACCCACGCGTGTTCCGCCACCCGTTCCGTTTCCGCTGTCATCCACCGCCTGTCACATGCCAGTTGTCACTCCCGCCCACCGCTGATCGCCCTAGGACGACGATGCCTCCACGCAAAGGTGCCCGGCGCCGTCTCGGCTCCATACGTCTCTCGCTGATCCTGCTCGCGCTGGTTCCCAGCGTCACGCTCGCCGCGATGTGGGGTGTGACGACGATTCAGATGTTCTCGGAGGGCCAGCGGCTGCGGGACCAGACGGCACTCAGCAGGGCGACCGGTGCCATGGGCACCGAGGCCACGCTCGCGCTGCAGAAGGAACGCACGCTGTCGGCCATATGGCTGGCCTCGCCCAGGGGCGACCGCAAGGCCCTGGACGAGCAGCGCAAGGTGACGGACGCGGCGGTCGCGAAACTGGTCGGCCAGACGAAGGCCATCCAGGAGGCCCCCGACCGTATCGGGGACCGGATGTACTCGGTCATCGCGGCGACGGGCAGCCTGGAGTACTACCGCGGTCAGGTCGACCGTCTCACCGACATCTCCCCCCAGCAGGTGCTGGACCAGTACTCGTCGATGATCGGCAACCAGATCCACTCGTTCCAGGAGCTCTCCCAGGTCGACGACGGCGACCTCACCTCACAGGCCGGCCCGCTCGTCTCACTGGAGCAGGCGTCCGAACTGGTCGCCCAGGAGGACTCGCAGCTCATGCTGGCCTGGCCCTCGGGGCATTTCGACCAGGCGGAGTGGGAGTCGTACGTCCGGCTGGTCAGCGCCCGGCGCTGGGTCGTCGAGGACCAGCTGATCCAGTCCCTGACCGGCACGGCGAAGACCCGCACCGAGGCGATCCTGACCGGCACCGCGTGGCGGAACCTGACGTCCATCGAGGACCAGGTGCTCGCGTCGGGCACGCCCGGCGGCGGCGCCGAACGGAAGATCACCCTGCCCGACAGGCAGCAGCAGTGGATCGCGGCGATGGACGAACTGAGCGTCGAGTACGGCACGCTCATCCATGCCGAGACCCAGCGGCTGCTCAGCAGCAGCGATGACGAGGCACAGTCGCTGCTGATCAAGGCCGCTTCGCTGAGCGCCGGCGGACTCGGCGGGCTGCTGCTGTGCATCATCCTGTCCTGGCGCATCACCAGGTCCCTGTCCCGCCGACTGCGCGGGCTGCGCATGGCCACCCTGAGCCTGGCCGAGGAGCGGCTGCCCGAAGTGGTCGCGCGGCTCAACCGGGGCGAGAAGGTCGACGTCGAGTCGGCCACCCCACCACTGGACTACGGCCACGACGAACTCGGCCAGGTGGCACACGCGTTCAACGCCGCCCAGCGCACCGCCGTGCACACCGCCGTCGAACTCGCCGACACCCGGCGGGGCTTCCAGAAGGTCATCCTGGGCATCGCCCGGCAGAGCCAGAACCTGGTCAACCTCCAGCTCACCAAGCTCGACGCGCTGGAACGCGCCCACCAGGACCCGGAGATCCTCAAGGGCCTGTACGAACTGGACTCCACCGCAAGCCAGTTGCGCCGCTACGAGGAGAACCTCGTCATCATCAGCGGTGAGCGGCCCGGCCGCACCTGGACCGAGCCGGTCGCGCTGATCGACATCCTGCGCAGTGCCGTCGGTGAGGTCGCCGAGTACCAGCGGGTCGAGGTGCAGACCGAGGAGGACGTGTACCTCGCGCCGCCCGCTGTGGCCGACGTCATCCATCTGCTGGCCGAGCTGATCGACAACGCGACCGCCTACTCCCCCGCGCCCAGCCCGGTGGGCGTACGGGCCGCGACGGTCGCCAAGGGGCTGGTCATCGAGGTCGAGGACCGCGGGCTCGGCATGTCCGAGGAGGACTACGCGTCCTTCAACGAACACCTCTCCAAGGCCCCGCAGTTCGACGTGGTGGCACTCGCCGACGACCTGCGGCTCGGCATGTTCGTGATCGCCCGCCTCGCCGTCCGGCACGGCATCCAGGTCACACTGCGCTCCTCGCCGTACGGCGGTACGACGGCGATCGTACTGATCCCGCACGATGTCGTCGTACGGGAACTCAGCGCGCCGGACACGGACTTCCCGCTCGCGAAACGGGCGTACGCCGAGGTGCCCGGCCCTGTCGCCGCGGAGCGTCAGGCCCTTGAGCGCGTCCGGGAGCCGCAGCCCGCCGTGGCCCGCGTCCGGACCGCCGACGCCGGTTCCGCTCCCCGGCCGGCCGCCCTCGTCGGGGCGGACCGGGGCATCGAACGGGGCGCCGGCCCCGGCAAGGGCGGGCTGACCCCGCTGCCACGCCGGGTGCCGCAGACCAGTCTGACCGCCGAACTGCTGGCGGACACCGAACCCGACGGCACGTCCGAGGACGAGCTCGACGAGTTCTCGGCGGAGCGCGCGGCCTCCTCGCTCTCCGGTTTCCAGCGCGGAACCCTCCAGGCCCGTGACGACGACGCCGAAGAGCAGTACGACCATGGGGAGGACAACGCTCCTCGGGAATCCGGCACACCGCTTCCCGCCGCAGGCACTCCGGTCACCTCGACTCCGCCCGCAGACCGCTGATGAAGGACAGAGAAATGACACGCCCCACCCCCGCCACGCACACCGAGCTCGACCAGTTGCTCACCGGACTCGTGGACCGGGTAGCCGAGGTCAACCACGCCGTCGTGCTGTCCGAGGACGGACTCGTCGTCAGCAGATCCACAGCGTTCCTGCGGGACGACGCCGAGCGGCTCGCGGCGACCGCGTCCGGGCTGATGAGCCTCAGCAAGGGCGTCAGCATGGACTTCCGGGGCGGCCCGGTGCGCCAGGCTCTGATCGAGATGCGCAACGGCTACCTGATCCTCACCGCGGCCGGTCCTGGCGCCCACCTCGCGGTGCTGACCAGCCAGGGCGCGGACGTCGGCGTGGTGGCGTACCAGATGAACATGCTGGTGAAGAAGATCGGTGAGCACCTCAGCGCGGCGCCGCGTGCCGGGGTCGTCGGCGCGGCCGGCGAGTGAGGTGAACGGAAGCGACGCGGCCGGCCGTCTCGTGCGGCCGTTCACGCTCACCGGCGGGCGGACCCGGCCCAGCCGCGCCGACTTCACACTGATCACATCGGTGACGGCCGTGGAGCCGCAGCCCGACGGGGTCAAGCGGCCGCAGCCCGAGCACGCCCGGATCCTGCGGCTGTGCGCGCGGCCGGTCGTGGTGGCGGAGCTCGCGGCCCATCTGGACCTGCCGGTGAGTGTGGTCGTCATCATGCTGTGCGACCTGCTGGAGGCCGGCCGGATCACCGCCCGGTCCCCGCGCCACATCTCCCGCACCACTGACATGGACCTGCTCCAGAAAGTGAGGGACGGACTTGGCCGGCTCTAGCCCGACCGTGAACGGGACCTCGGCGCCCGACACCGTCAAGATCCTCATCGCCGGCGGCTTCGGTGTGGGCAAGACGACGATGGTCGGCTCGGTCAGCGAGATCGTGCCCCTGCGCACCGAGGAACCGCTCACCGCGGCCGGCCTGGGCATCGACGACCTCGACGGCATCGAGGAGAAGAAGGCCACCACCGTGGCCCTCGACTTCGGCCGCATCACCCTCAGCCGGGAACTGATCCTGTACCTCTTCGGTACGCCGGGTCAGCAGCGGTTCTGGTTCATGTGGAACGACCTGGCGATCGGCGCGCTGGGGGCCGTGGTCCTCATCGACGTACGCCGGCCGGAGTCCAGCTTCGCGGCGATCGACTTCTTCGAGCGCCGCAACATCCCGTTCGTCGTCGGCGTGAACGGCTTCCACGGGGAACATCCGTACGAGCCGGACGAGATCCGGGAGGCGCTGGCGCTGCCGGAGCACACACCGGTCCTGCTGTGCGACGCGCGGGACCGTGAGTCGTGCCGGGACGTGCTGATCGCCCTGATCGACCGGTTGATAGCGTCCGCGACCCCGGGCGGCGGAAGCGCGCACACCGCCTGAAGTCACGTGTCAACGGGTTTCTGTGGGCAACCTGTGAGTTCGCTGATTCTCATTCGTCGCTCAGAGTCGCCTCAGGGTCGCCCCAGATACGCCCCCGATCGTCAGGGGCATGAACGAAACGAACGCGAGGGGCGTCCGGCAGCGTTCGGTCGAGATCGTGGTGCCGGTGTACAACGAGGCGCACGTACTCGCCGACAGCGTCGGCCGTCTCCACGCCTACCTCGAAGCCTCCTTCCCGTTCCCGTTCCGGATCACGGTCGCGGACAACGCCAGCACTGACGCCACCTGGCAGGCGGCGACCGATCTGACGCTCCGCCTCCCCCATGTCCACGCCGTCCATCTGGACGCCAAGGGCCGTGGCCGCGCCCTGAAGCACGTGTGGAGCAACTCGACGGCCGACGTGGTCGCCTACATGGACGTCGACCTGTCCACCGGCCTCGCGGGCTTCCTCCCGCTGGTGGCCCCCCTTCTCTCCGGCCACAGCGACGTGGCCATCGGCAGCCGGCTGCACCGCCAGGCCGACGTGGTGCGCGGCCCGAAGCGCGAGTTCGTCTCCCGCTCGTACAACGCCCTGCTGAAGCTCGGCCTCGCGGCCCGCTTCTCGGACGCCCAGTGCGGTTTCAAGGCGGTCCGCACCGACGTCTTCCGGGCCCTCGCCCCGCACATCGAGGACAACGCCTGGTTCTTCGACACCGAGCTGCTGGTCCTGGCCCAGCGCAACGGCCTGCGCATCCACGAAGTACCGGTCGACTGGGTCGACGACCCCGACAGCCGGGTCGACATCGTCCGCACCGCCCTGGACGACCTCAGGGGCATGCGCCGGATGCTGCGCGCCGGTCTCACCGGCCGCTCCCGGATCCCCGTACCTCACCGCGTGCCCGTACAGAGTCCGATCGGCGCACCTCAGCACATCAGCAGCCCCGCCCCCAGCTTGGAGTACGCGTCATGACGACCCTCGCCCCGCCGCCGACCCGCGACAGCGCACCCCATCACAGCCACCGGGCCGAACCTCCGGCCGCCGACGGCAGTCTCGCGGGCCGCGCCCGGCGCCTGTTCACCGGTGCCCCGGAGGACCCTCGCTGGACCCGCCCGACCCTCTGGGGCATCCTCCTCCTGGCGACGGCGCTCTACGCCTGGAACCTGTCCTCCATCACCGGCAACACCTTCTACGACGCCGCCGTGTACAGCGGCACGAAGAGCTGGAAGGCGTTCTTCTTCGGCGCGTTGGACTCGGGCAGCTTCATCACCGTCGACAAACCCCCTTTCGCCCTCTGGGTGATGGGCCTGTCGGCCCGCGTGTTCGGTTACGGCACCTGGCAGTTGATGCTGCCGATGGTCGCGGTGGGCACGGGCTCGGTCGCGTTGCTGCACCGCATGGTGAAGCGTGACTTCGGACCCGTCGCAGCGACGATCGCCGCTCTCGCGCTCACCCTGACGCCCATCACGGTGGCGATCACCCGGGACACCAACCCGGACCCGATCCTGGTCTTCCTGATGCTGCTGGGCGCGGCGGCCCTGATGAAGGCCGTGCGCACCGGACGGCTGATGCCGCTGGTGTGGTCGGCCGTCGCGATCGGCTTCGCGTTCAACACCAAGATGATGCAGGCGTACGTCGTCCTGCCGGTCTTCTTCCTGGTCTACCTCTGGGCCGCGAACGCCGGGCTCGGCAAGCGCGTCCGCAACCTGGCCGTGGCCACCGTGGCGCTGATCGTCTCCTCCGCCTGGTGGATGGTCGTCGTCGACCTGATCCCGGCCTCCTCCCGCCCCTACATCGGCGGTTCGACCGACAACACCGTCTGGGACCTGGTCATCGGCTACAACGGCTTCGGCCGTATCTTCGGGGCGAGTTCGTCGGTGGGCTCGGCCGGCAACGGCGCGAGTTTCGGCGGCAGTTCGGGCATCTACCGGATGTTCAACGAGATCATGGGCGGCCAGATCTCCTGGCTGATCCCGTTCGCGCTGATCGCCCTGGTCACGGGCCTGGTCCTGCGCGGCCGGGCCCCTCGTACGGACGCCAAGCGGGCGTCGCTGATGCTGTGGGGCGGCTGGTTCGTCCTGCACTACCTGACCTTCGCCCTCGCCGAGGGCACCTTCCACCCTTACTACGTCACGGCCATGGCCCCGGGTATCGCGGCCCTGGCGGGCGCCGGCGGTGTCATGCTGTACCGCGCCTTCCGTGAGGGCTCGGCGGCCAAGTGGGCGTGGGTCCTGCCGGTGGCGGTCGCGGCGAGCGCGGTCTGGGCGGTCGTCCTGCTCCAGCGGGTCTCGGGCTCCGGCACGCTGTACACGGTCGCGGAGATCGTGGTGGCCCTGGCGGGCACAGTCTCGGTCATCGGCCTGCTGACCGGCCGGTTCATGAAGCGGCAGCGCCTGCTGGGCATCGCGGCCCTCGCGGCGGTCGTCGCCCTCCTGGCGGGCCCGGCGGCCTACTCCGTCTCGGCGGCCACCAGCTCCACCAACGGCACGAACCCGACGGCCGGCCCCAGCACGGGCGGCGGAATGGGCGGCGGCATGGGCGGCGGTGGCGGTGCTCCGTCGGGTTCCACGGGTACGAGCAGCAGCGGTACGAGCAACAGCGGCGGCCAGTCCATGGGCCAGCCCCCGTCCGGTAACTCCTCGTCCTCCAGCACGAGTTCGTCGGATTCGGCGGCCGAGTCGGGCACGCGTCCGAGCGGTGACGGCGGAGGCACCGGTGGCGGTGGTGGCGGGATGGGCGGCGGCACCCAGGTGTCGTCCGACATGATCACATACCTCAAGAAGCACCAGGACGGGGCGACCTGGCTGCTGGCGGTGGCCACCGACCAGACGGCGTCCTCGATCATCCTGGAGTCGGGCCAGCCCGTGATCTCCATGGGCGGCTGGTCGGGCAGCGACAACGCAATGACGCTGGCCAAGCTCAAGAGCCTCGTGAAGTCAGGGAAGTTGCACTACATCATCGTCAGCAGCGACACCGGCCAGGGCACCGACTCGGAGATCGCCACCTGGGTGAAGGCCAACGGCACAGCGGTCAACTCCTCGGCCTACAGCACGAGTTCGACCACATCAACCACCTCGACCACAACGACGTCCACATCAACCACGTCGACCAGCAGCGGCCTGTACCGCCTGGACGCATCCGACGTCAGCTGACCGACCTGCTCCGCACGTCCCACGGGCGGGCCACCGGAATCCCTCCGGTGGCCCGCCCACCTACGTCTGACGGCGCGGCCTCAGCTCACAGGCAGTACCGGACCAGCCACTCGTCCTCGTTGTACGCGCCCGTCGCCGGATCCGGCACCGACGCCGGCTGCGCCGCCACCATGTCCTCCACGCGGATCCGCTCCGGCAGCTGCCCGAAGCGGGCGTGGCGCACCGCCTCGGCGGTCTCCGGGGCCTTCACCTCGGCCGAGGCCTCGTTCTTCGGTTCGATCTTCACTTCGTACGTCATCTCGATCCCCGCTCGCTTGAGCCGACCTCTCCTCCAGCGTACGCGAGGGCCGAATCATGCCGCGTGGACCATCAGCAGCCCCGCGAGCAGCGCGGTACGGGCGGGCACGTGGGCCAGCAGCACATGTTCGTCGCGGGCGTGCGCACCCCCGCCCACGGGTCCCAGGCCGTCCAGGACCGGGCGTCGCAGCGCGGAGACGAAGTTGCCGTCGCTTGCCCCGCCCACACCCGTCTCCCGGATCGTCCACCCGAGCTCGGCCGCCACCGACTGCGCCTGCTTGAAGAGGAGTCGGGAAGCGGGGGTCGGCACCATCGCCGGACGGTTCCAGCCCCCGGAGACGGACACCCGTACCCGGGGGTCGGAGGCCGTGAGGGCGGCCAGTTCGGTGTCGACGCGGGCCGCCTCGGCGGGGTCGGAGATGCGTACGTCGACACCGCAGCGGGCGTGTCCGGCGATGACGTTGCGTCCCGTACCGCCTTTGATCACACCGACGTTGACCGTCGTGCCGTGTTCACGTGAGCCCAACTCGGCCATGCGCGTGACCAGTTCGGCGAGAGCGTGCACGGCGCTGGCGCCGCCGTACGGGTCGAGGCCCGCGTGCGCCTCCACTCCCTCCACGGCCACCTCGAAGAGGCCGACGCCCTTGCGGGCCGTCTTCAGGTCCCCGTCCGGCCCGGCCGCCGGCTCGCACACCAGCGTGGCCGCCACCTGCTCGCTGAGCCGCTCGATGTGCGGCCGGGAGAACGGGCTGCCGATCTCCTCGTCGCCGTTGAGGAGCAGGCGCACCGTCGGGCGCGGCAGGTCCCGTTCACGGAGAAGACGCAGCGCCCAGACCGCCTGCACCAGGCCGCACTTCATGTCGAAGGCGCCCGGCGCGCTCACCCGGCCGTCGTCCGTCACGGTGAACGGCCACTCGGCGAGGGTGCCGGCCGGCCACACGGTGTCGTAGTGGGCGAGCAGCAGCACCGACGTCTGCGAGGTGCCCCGGTAGAGGAGCTCCAGGACGTCCCCGTGCTCACCGCCGTCATGGCGCACGGCCTCGTCCGGCGGCCCGAGGCGTCGGCCCGCCCAGGCCTCGATGGCGGTGAGCCCTGCGGTCAGCAGTTCCTTGTCGTCGCTGGGGGTCTCGCACTCGACGAGCGCCCGCAGGTCGTCGGTCATCTCGGGCAGGGCGGTACGGGCCAGGGACTCGATGTCGTGCAGCGACACAGACAGCTCCTCGGAGGACGCGGGAAACCCGGTAGCTACCCAGAAACCCGATGAATCATGGACGCCGACCGCCGCCGACCGCCGATCGAGGCCGCCTTTCGACCGGTCCGAGGACCGCGAAAGTTACGCGGGGATTGCGCGAACCCTTGACGCGCCCGCTCCGACTGCGTAGATATGACTGCGCAGTCATGACAGCGCAGTCAGAAAACTGGCGAGCGAGGTTCTACGTCATGTCCACGGCAGCCACGGTCACCCTCCGGCTACCGTGGGCACCGGCCACCGGGAGTCACCGTGACACGACAGACAGGACGGGGTGCGACCTCGTCGACACCGCGCAGTGTCGACGTGGCACGCCTCGCGGGGGTCTCGCAGAAGACCGTGTCCCGGGTCTTCAACAGCGAGCCGTACGTCTCCGAAGACGTACGCCGCCGGGTTCTCCAGGCCGCCGAGGACCTCGGCTACCGGATGAACAACGCCGCCCGGGCACTCGCCTCCGGGCGGACGAGATCCATCGGCGTGGTGACACTGGGCACCGCCCTGTACGGGCCCGCGTCACTGCTCATGGGTATCGAGCGCGCCGTCCGGGACACCGGATACGCGCTGCGGGTCGTCAACACGATGGAGGACGATCCCGCGGGTGTCGCCGGCGCCGTCGGCTCACTCCTCGAACAGGGGGTGGACGGCATCGTCGTCTCCGAGCCGATCGACGAAGGCCAGGACGGGGGTGCGGGCCTGGCGGAGTTGTCCGTCGACGTGCCGGTCCTGGTCATCGGTGCACCCTCGCCCTTCGCCACCTCCCGCCCGGTCACCTCGGGCGGCGGTGCGGATCTGCTGACCCGGGCCGCCACCCAACACCTGCTGGATCTCGGTCATGTGACGGTCCATCACCTCTCCGGGCCACCACGCTGGTTCGCGGCCAGGGACCGGCTCACCGCCTGGCGGGCCGCCCTCGCCGCCCATGGCGCGCCCGAGCCGCCCGTCGTCGTGGGCGACTGGTCGGCCGCCTCCGGATACGCGGCGGGCCGTGAACTCGCCGCCGATCCCTCGGTGACCGCCGTGTTCGCCGCCAACGACGACATGGCCATCGGGCTGATCCGGGCCCTGACGGAGGCCGGCCGACGCGTGCCGGACGACGTCAGTGTGGTCGGGTTCGACGACATCCCGGTCGCCGCGTACATCACCCCGCCGCTCACCACCGTGCGGCAGCCGTTCGACGCCGTGGCGCAGGAAGGCCTCAAACGGCTCCTGCACGCCATCGAGAACCCGGACGCGGAGCCCCTGCCGCCGAGCGACCCACCGGTCGACCTCGTCGTACGGTCCTCCACCGCACCCCCGCCCCACCGGTAGCCGCACCGACAAGAGGCCGGTCAGCCCCACCTGCGGCCCCCTCCCCCGTATCGCCTCCTTCTCTCCACTCCCTTTCGCCCCGGCCGGAGTTCACCATGCCCAGAAACACCGTCTCCTCCTCTGCCATCAGCCGTCGTCTCCTCCTCACCGCGGCCGGCGCCGCCTCGCTCGGGGCGGCTCTCACCGCCTGCGGCGGGGGCGGGTCCGACAGCGGATCGTCCTCGTCGAAGCCGGTCAGCCAGGCCGACATCGACAAGGCGATGAAGACCCCGACCGAGCTGACGTTCTGGACGTGGGTCCCGGAGATCGCGCAGGAGATCGCCCTCTTCGAGAAGAAGTACCCGGCGATCAAGGTCAAGGCCGTCAACGCCGGTCAGGGCACCCCGGAGTACACCAAGCTGCGTACCGCCCTCAAGGCCGGCAGCGGCGCCCCGGACATGGTGCAGATCGAGTACCAGGCCATCCCGACCTTCACGATCACCGACAGCCTCCTCGACCTGCGGCCGTACGGCGCCTCCGCTCTCAAGTCGCAGTTCGTCGACTGGACCTGGAGCCAGGTCAGCGGCAGCGGCGGCGAGGTGTGGGCGGTCCCGCAGGACACCGGCCCGATGGGCATGCTGTACCGGCAGGACATCTTCGACAAGCACGGCATCGAAGTCCCCAAGACCTGGGACGAGTTCGCCGAGGCCGCGCGCAAGCTGCACAAGGCCGACCCGGACGTCTATCTGACCAACCTGGCTGCCAACCAAGTGGCCGCCTGGCACGGCCTGTTGTGGCAGGCGGGCGCCAAGCCGTACGTCACCTCCGGCAAGAGCGACATCACCATCAGTGTCGACGACGCGGTCTCCAAGAAGCTCGGCGCGTTCTGGGGCGGGCTCGCCCAGGAGGGCGTGATCGGTGTCGAGCCGGACTTCACGGACTCCTGGTACGCCGCGCTCAACAAGGGCAAGTACGCCACCTGGATGGTCGGCGCCTGGGGCCCGGCCTTCCTCTCCGGCTCGGCCAAGGACACCGCGGGCAAGTGGCGGGCGGCCCCGATGCCGCAGTGGGACGCCGCCAAGCCGAGCGCCGGCAACTGGGGCGGCTCGACGACCGCCGTGATCCGTTCCACCAAGAACCCCATCGCCGCGGCCGAGTTCGCCAAGTTCCTCAACAGCGACCCCGAGAGCGCGAAGATGTTCGCGACGAAGCAGTTCTTCTTCCCGGCCACCAAGGCGCTGCTCGCGGACGCGAGTTACATCGGCGACACCCCCGCCTTCTACGGCGGCCAGAAGGTCAACGAGGTCTTCGCCGGTATCAGCGCCCAGGTCGACCCCGCCTTCCAGTGGCCGCCGTTCCTCGACCAGGTGGCCACCGACTGGACGGAGACCGTCGGCCGGTCCCTGGCCAGAAAAACCGACACGGTCGCCGCGCTCGGGGGCTGGCAGACGCGGATCACCACCTTCGCCAAGAGCCAGGGCTTCACCGTGAAGGCGGCTCCCTGACATGCCCAAACACCTCGCACGCCCCAGGTCGGCGGGCCCGCTGTTCATCGCCCCCTTCATGGCCTTGTTCCTCCTCCTCTTCCTCGCCCCGCTCGGCTACGCGGCCTATCTGAGCCTGTTCCAGGAGAAGTTGGTCGGCGGCACGTCGTTCGTCGGCCTGGAGAACTACCTCACCGCGGTCAAGGATCCCCAGCTCCGCGAGGGTGTCGTCCGGGTGGCGACGTTCTTCGTGATCCAGGTCCCGGTGATGCTGCTGCTCGCCCTGCTCTTCGCGCTCGCCCTGGACAGCGGCCTGCTGCGGCTGTCCCGGGTGATCCGGCTGGGCATCTTCGTGCCGTACGCGGTCCCGAGCGTGGTCGCCACGCTCATGTGGGGCTATCTCTACGGCCCGGACTTCGGCCCGTTCGCCCAGCTCAGCGAGAAACTGAGCCTGCCCGCCCCGCACTTCCTGACCGACAGCTGGATGCTCGGCAGCCTGGCGAACATCGTGACGTGGGAGTTCGTCGGCTACAACATGATCATCCTGTACGCGGCCCTGCGGACCATTCCGCAGGACCTGTACGAGGCCGCCGCACTGGACGGGGCGGGCGCCTGGCGGATCGCCTGGTCCATCAAACTCCCGGCGCTGCGGCCCGCGTTGACGCTCACCCTGCTCTTCTCGGTGATCGGCAGCTTCCAGCTCTTCAACGAGCCCAACCTGCTGATGAAGATCGTCCCGGACGTCATCGACAGCTCGTACACCGCCAACCTCTACGCCTACACGCTCGCCTTCACCAGCCAGCAGATCAACTACGCGGCAGCCGTCTCCTTCCTCCTCGGCCTGCTCATCGTGATCATCTCGTACGCCTTCCTGCTCACCGCGAACCGCAGGAGGCCCGCGTGACCACCACAACTCCCCCCGCGACCAACGTGGTTCGTACGGCGGACCAGGTATCCGAGGCTCCGAAGCAGCGGAGCGGGCGACAGGCCGGCCGCCGCAGCACACCCCTGACGATCGCCATGCTCGCGGCGCTCGCCTACTTCCTCCTCCCCCTCCTCTGGCTGCTGATCGCCTCCACCAAGAGCACCCAGGACCTGATCAACAGCTTCGGCCTGTGGTTCTCCGACACCCCGCAGCTGCTGACGAACATCCGCGACACCTTCACCCAGGACGACGGCGTCTTTCTGCACTGGCTGCTCAACACCCTGCTGTACGCCGGTGTCAGCGCCGTCGGCGCCGCGATCCTGGCGGCTGCGGCGGGGTACGGGTTCGCCAAGTTCCGGTTCCGCGGGAACGGCGCCGCCTTCAACCTCGTGCTCGGCGCGGTCATGGTGCCGGCGACGGCCCTGGCCATTCCGACGTACCTGCTGTTCGCCAAGGTGGGGCTGGTCAACACACCGTGGGCGATCATCCTGCCCTCGTTGGTGAGCCCCTTCGGGCTGTATCTCATGCGGGTGTACGCGCAGGACGCGGTGCCCGACAGCATCCTCGAAGCCGCCCGGGTGGACGGGGCCGGTGAGTTCCGGATCTTCTTCCAGATCGTGCTGCGGCTGCTGGCGCCGGGGCTGGTGACCGTGCTGCTGTTCACGCTCGTGGCGACCTGGAACAACTACTTCCTGCCGCTGATCATGCTCAACGACCCGGACCTGTACCCGATCACGGTCGCGCTCTCCTCCTGGGCCGCCCAGGCGCAGAACGGTGGGGCGGGCGCCAGCAGCGACATGCTCGCGCTCGTCGTGACCGGGTCGATGATCTCGGTGGTCCCGCTCGTCGTGGCCTTCGTGCTGCTCCAGCGGTACTGGCAGAGCGGCCTGGCCACCGGAGGGGTCAAGCAGTAACTCCCGGCCCGCCTGCACAAGTTGTCCAACTCCCCTTCCCCCACTGGAGGTTGTCTTCATGGCGGTTCTGCCCGCCCGCGTCCTCTTCGGCGCCGCTTACTACCACGAGTACCAGCCCACCCACGGCCCCGAGTACCGCCGGGGCGAACAGCTCAAGACCGACCTCGATCTGATGGCCGAGGCCCGGTTCACCGTGATCCGGGTCGGCGAGTCGGTCTGGTCGACCTGGGAGCCGGAAAACGGCCACTTCGACCTCGACTGGCTGGAGCCGGTGCTCGACGGCGCCCATGAGCGCGGTATCGCCGTGGTCCTCGGCACACCGACGTACGCCGTGCCGCCGTGGCTGGCCCGCCAGTACCCGGAGATCACCGGCGAGCGGGCCACCGGGCAGCGCATCGGCTGGGGCGCCCGGCAGGAGGTCGACTTCACGCACCCCGCGTTCCGGTTCCATGCCGAGCGGGTGATCCGGAAGATCGTCGCCCGGTACGCCGGCCACCCGGCGGTCATCGGCTTCCAGGTCGACAACGAACCCGGCAACGAACTCCTCTACAACCGGGGCGTGTTCGAGTGCTTCGTCGACCATCTCCGGGCGAAGTACGGGGACATCGAGACCCTGAACCGCGAATGGGGCCTCGTCTACTGGTCGCACCGCCTCTCCACCTGGGCCGACTTGTGGACCCCCGACGGCAACGTCCAGCCCCAGTACGACGTCGCCTGGCGGGAGTTCCAGGCCCGGCAGGTCACCGAGTTCATCGGCTGGCAGGCCGACATCGTCCGCGAGTACGCGAACCCCGAGCAGTTCGTCACCACCTGCATCTCGTACACCCGCCCGGGGGTGCAGGACGACGAGCTGACCGACCGGCTCGACATCGCGTCGGGCAACCCGTACTACGACATGCAGGACGGCCTCGAACTCCCCGACCGTACGCCGGACGCGCACGCGCAGCGCTGGAAGACCACGGGCGTCTGGGCGCTGTACCAGACCGCCGACTGGATGTTCTCCTCCAAGCAGGCACCGTTCCTGGTCACCGAGACGAACGCCTCGTCCATCGGCGAGCCGTGGCACAACCGCCCCGCCTACGACGGCCAGTGGCGCCAGGCCGCCTGGGCGCTGGTCGGGCGCGGCGCCAGGATGATCGAGTACTGGCACTGGCACACCCTGCACTTCGGCGCCGAGACGTACTGGGGCGGTGTCCTTCCGCACAGCGGCCGGCCCGGCCGTACGTACGCCGAACTGGCCGAACTGGGCGCCGAGTTGGACGCGGCCGGTCCGCTGGTCGCCGGTCTCGAACCGGACGCCGACATCACGATGGTCTACTCGACGCCCAGCAAGTGGCTGATGCAGAAGTATCCGCCGATCGCGACGGGTGACGGCGGCCCGGACGACACCGCCTACCACCGGATCTTCGACCCGTTCTACCGGGGCGCCTTCGACGCCGGCCGCCAGGTCCGGATCGTCCACGGCCGCCAGCTCCACGACCCGAGCGGTGAACGGGAGGGCCTGACACCGGAGGAGGCGGTGAGCCGTCACCCGGTCCTGGTCGTCCCGGCGTTGTACATCGCCGCCGACTCGACCCTCGACTGGTTCGCCGCGTACGCCCACGCGGGCGGCCATCTGGTCCTCGGCCCGCGCACGGCGTACGCCGACCACGAGGCGCGGGCCCGCAACGAGCTCGCCCCCGGTCGTCTGGTGGACGCGGCGGGCGTCAGCTACGACGAGTTCAGCAACCTGACGCAGGAGATCCCGGTACGTGGCGTGCCGGGCGGCCCGCTCCAACTGCCGGACAGCGCAACGGCGTCGCACTGGGCCGACGGTCTCACCGTCACCGACGCCGAGCCGCTGGTCACGTACGACCACCCGCACTTCGGCCGCTGGCCGGCGGTCACCACCCGCCGCCACGGCGCGGGTCAGGTGACGTACGTCGGGACGGTGCCGGGCCGCGACCTCGCCCGGGAGCTGGCGTCCTGGCTGACCCCCACCGCCCGCAGCGTCTGGGAGGACCTCCCGGCCTCGGTCACGGCGACCACCGGTACGGCCGAGGACGGGCGGCGCGTGCACATCGTCCACAACTGGAGCTGGGAGCCCGCCCGTGTCACCGCGCCGGCCGACCTGACCGACGTACTGAACGGCAGCCCGGTCCCCGCGGGCACCGAACTGGAGCTCGGCGCCTGGGACGTGCGGGTGTTCGGCACCGACTGAACACGAGGCGAGGTCCGTTGGCGTCGTGCGACGCCAACGGGCCCGGCACATTCAGAGCAGTGAGTAGCCGCCGTCGACCGTGATCGTCGTGCCGGTCACATAGGCCGAGGACTCGGAGGCCAGGAACAGATAGATGCCGGGGAGGTCGTCGGGGGTGCCCCAGCGTCCCAGCGCCGTGTGCTCGACGATGCCGCTGTCGCGCTCCGAGCTGCGCCGCCAGTGCGCGCCGAGCCCGGTGTCGAACCAGCCGAGGGCCACCGTGTTGACGGTGATCCCGCGCGGACCGAGCTCCTGCGCCAGCGCACCCACCAGGGACTGGACGCCGCTCTTCGACGCCGAGTACGCGGCGAGGCCGCCCTTCGGCCGGTCGCCCAGCACGGAACCGGTGACGATGATCCGCCCTCCGGCACCCATCACCGTCGCCGCGGCCCGCGCCCCGAGGAACGTCCCGGTCAGGTTGACGTCGATGACCCGGCGCCAGGCGTCGGGGCTGGTGTCGGTCACCGTCGCGACCCCGGGCGAGACCCCGGCATTGCAGATCCAGGCGTCCACACCGCCGAACCGCTCGACCATCCCCTCGGCGACGGACTCGTTGAAGGCCTCGTCACGCACGTCCCCCGCACAGACGAGGGGGTCGCCGTGGAGCGTCCCGGCCACCTCCTTCAGCGCGTCCTCGGAGCGCGCCACCAGGCCCAGCCGCGCCCCCGCGGAGTCGAAGGCCTGCGCGAGGACACGCCCCAGGCCGCGTCCGGCCCCGGTGATCACGACACGTCGCCCGGCGACCTCGGGGTTTCCGGCGGTTGTCGGCATTCGGCCCTCCATTAAAGTGTCGACCGGTCGGTACATTATTGGGAGCGTAGCGCACGTCCTGGAGGAACAGACGCGGGAGACTACGCCTCGGCCTTGGCGCTGACCTCGGACTTCACGCCTCGCAACTCCTGGAGGACGGACCGCCCTTGCTCCAACTCCTCCTCGGCGCGCGCCCGGTCGACGGGATCGGCCAGGATGCCGTTGAAGAAGATGTCGCAGTAGAACGCGGAGAGCTCCTCGACCCGCATGTCCCGATGACCGGCGAGCCACTGGTACGTGTAGTTGTGCAGGTTCAGGAACGCGAGCGTCGCCAGCTCCAAGTCCTCCTGCGGGTGCCCCTGGAGCAGTCCCCCGCGGTGTCCGTCGGCGAGTACGCCGCGGATGCGCGACTCGAAACGCCGCCGCTTCTCGCGGAACGACTCGCGGTGCTCGCCCTGGAGTCGGCGGTACTCGTGCAGGAACACCCAGACGTGGTCATGCCTGTTGACGATCTGCCAGAGCAGGGATTCCGACAGCAGTCGCAGCCGGGTCTGGAAGCCCAGGTCGAGTTCGACGATGGCGGCGGCTTCCTTCAGCAGCGGATCCATGACGCGGTCGTGGATCTCGACGAGGAGCGCGTCCTTCGAGCCGATGTAGTAATACAGGGCACCCCGAGCCAGTCCGGCCGCGTCGCCGATGTCCGCCACACCCGTGCCGTTGTACCCGTTCTTCGAGAACAGCTCGACGGCGATGTCCACCACGTTCTCACGCATGCGGTAGTAGCGCTCGGTCTTCCCGCGCTCCTTCCGAGTGGGCGGCATCTCACCAATCCTTCGCAACCCGGTGCATCCTCACGGGGGCCACAACTGGCGTCCCGGCATTGCCTGTAGCACCGCGTGACGATACACGATCAATACGTGTCCCCCTCCAGGGAGGCGGCGGAGGAATGCCGGTTCGGTGCCGACCGAGACCGTCAGACGGTTGCGATGGGTGTGAGGGGGCTGCCTTGGGTGCCGGGGAGGTGGAGTGGGGGTGCGGTGAGGAGGAAGCGGCTGCGGTGGTGTTCGCGCAGCCAGGCGGCGAGTTCTTTGAGGTACCAGAGTTCGCCGAGGGGGA
>NZ_JAAGLU010000729.1 GCF_010550245.1 Streptomyces sp. SID12501 | reverse complement strand
CGAGGCCAAGAAGGTCTGCCTCGCGTGCGAAGTCCGCTCCGAATGCCTTGAGTACGCCCTCGCCAACGACGAGCGATTCGGCATCTGGGGCGGCCTCTCCGAGCGCGAGCGCCGCAGGCTGAAAAAGGCGGCGGTCTGAACCCCCCGGAGCACCACCGGCCGGGCACCGACAACGCCGGCCACCGCATATCGAACGGCACCACCAGCAGGACCCCGGTAGAGCAAACGGTCCGCCTCCCGCACCTTCCCCGCAGGAGGCGGACCGTCGTCTTTCCAGCCGTTAGGGTGGGGCGCTGTCCAGCAGCCTCCGAGGGCACACCACCCCCGGATCCCCGGCCGGAGGGCCCGTACCGCGATGTCCCTGCACAGCCAGTCGACGGCCTCCCACCAGGCCTCCGCCACCCCAGAGTTCCCCCGGCACGTCGTCAC
>NZ_JAAGLU010000728.1 GCF_010550245.1 Streptomyces sp. SID12501 | reverse complement strand
GTGAACGTCACGGGGTCGTCGACGTCGGCCCACAGGTGCTCGGGGACGATCATGGTCTGCGCGATGATGACGGCGCCGGGCACGTCCTCGCTGGACAGGTGCACGATCACGTCGGACCCGTCGGCCTCGACCGAGGCGATGTGCTCGCCGACGCCGCGCAGGTCGAGCTGCGGGTGCTGCAGCAGCAGGTCGAACGTGAAGACCACGTCGTCGGCGGTGAGCTCCTCGCCGTCGGACCAGGTGACGCCGTCGCGCAGGTGGAAGACCACGGTGCTCGCGTCGGGCTGCTCGTAGGACTCGGCGAGCCAGGGCGGCTCGTCGCCGGACATCTCGTTGACGATCACGAGCGGCTCGTAGATGTAGCTCGCGGTGTTGCGCTTGTTCGACGAGTACGGGTTGAAGTTCCGCTCGAAGGTCGGCGAGCCGTTG
>NZ_JAAGLU010000727.1 GCF_010550245.1 Streptomyces sp. SID12501 | reverse complement strand
GCGCGTCAGGGCGCCCATGAACCCGCTCTGCTGCGCGGCGTCCTGCTCGAGGAACGAGATCGTGTCCCGCTCGATGTCCGGGTCCTTGCCGATCCGGTTGGGGTTGGCGTGGTGCCGCGTGTGCTTCGTCATCCACCACGAGTGGCTGATGCCGACGACGCCGTTGGCGAGGATCCGCCCCAGCCGGTCGTTGGCGGGGCCCGTCAGCATGACCTGGCGGTGCGACGCCTCGTGCGCGACGAACGCGAACTGCGTCAGCACGATCCCCAGGCCGGCGGCGACCGCGAGCTGCCACCACGAGTGGCCGATCAGCACGAACGCGGTCACGAGGCCGGCGAGCGCGACGGTGAGGCCGGCGACGAGCCAGGCGTAGAACCCGAGCGTCCGCTCGAGCAGACCGGCCTCACGCACCTCCGCCAGGAGCTCGTG
>NZ_JAAGLU010000726.1 GCF_010550245.1 Streptomyces sp. SID12501 | reverse complement strand
CGCCCGTCTCGAGGTCCTGCACGCGTGCGCCGGTGACGGCGCCGCCGGCGGTGGTCTCGAGGCCGACGACCTGCGTGCGGGACGCCGCGTGGGCGCCGTAGCTGACGGCCGTGCGGACGAGGGTCTCGACGAGGCGCGCGTCGTCGACGCTGGCGTCCCAGTACCGGACCGCGCCGACGGCCGCGTCGTGCCGCAGGTCGGGGAACAGCCGCTCCATGCCCTTGCGGGTGAGGGGCTGGTGGATCGGCATCGCGCGGCGCGTGCCGGAGACGGACGCGAGGGTGTCGTAGAGCGCGACGCCTGCGCCGACGTACGCGCGCTCCCAGACGCGGTTCTCCAGCGGGTAGAGGAAGCTCACGGGCTTGACCAGGTGCGGTGCGATCCGCGTGATGAGCAGGTCGCGCTCGGTGAGCGCCTCGCGCACCGGGG
>NZ_JAAGLU010000725.1 GCF_010550245.1 Streptomyces sp. SID12501 | reverse complement strand
CGCGATCGACTTGCGGGCCTTGGTGACCTGCGGCTTCTGACCCGTGATCTGGGTCAGGTCGCGGATCGCGCCCTCGATGAGCTTGGAGTCCTTCGCGGCCTCGCCGACGCCCATGTTGACGACGACCTTGACCAGCCGCGCGACCTGGTTGATGTTCTCGTTGCCGAACTGCTCGAAGAGCGCCGGCTTGATCTCCTCGGCGTAGCGCGTCTTCAGACGCGGCAGGGCCGGGGCCTCGATGGTGGTCTCGGTCATCAGATGTCCTTACCGGAGCGCTTGGCGACGCGGACGCGCACGGTGCGCGTGCGGCCGTCCCGCTCGACCTGCTCGGTGCGGTAGCCGACCCGGGTGCCCTTCTTGGTCTCCGGGTCCACGAGCATCACGTTGCTGATGTGGATGGGGGCCTCGACGGTCTCGATGCCACCGGTG
>NZ_JAAGLU010000724.1 GCF_010550245.1 Streptomyces sp. SID12501 | reverse complement strand
AGGATCAGCATCAGTACGGGGACCAGCAGCATCAGTGCTTTTGAGCGCGGGTCGGGGCCGAGCTGGCGCACAATGCGGGCGGCGGTCGCCTTCGACCTGGAGACCACGGGCACCGACGTCGAGACCGACCGCATCGTGACGGCGGCCGTCGTGCGCCTGGATTCGGGCGGGGCCGTCTCCGCCGAACGGACCTGGCTGCTGGACCCGGGGGTGGCGATACCCGAGCAGGCGTCGGCGATCCACGGCATCTCGACGGCGCACGCACGCGAGCACGGGGCGCCGGCCGCTGCCGCCATAGCGGAGATCGCGCGGACCGTCGCCGAGGAACTGCGGGCGGGGACGCCCCTGGTGGTGATGAACGCGCGCTACGACCTGTCCCTGTTGGACCGCGAGTGCCGGCGGCACGGGGTCGAGTCGATCAGCGAGCGGC
>NZ_JAAGLU010000723.1 GCF_010550245.1 Streptomyces sp. SID12501 | reverse complement strand
CCACCGCCGATCGCACTGGAAGACGACGAGGTGGAAGCCGCCCTCGCACTCCTGAACGCAATGGGTGGTGACCTCAGTGAGGAGCGTGACCACTACCGGGAAGCGTTGGAGGAACTGATCCGGGCGAAGGCGGCCGATAGCCGGCCGCCCCTCTCGGGGGGCGCGGGGCCTTCGGCTTCCGCGCAGGTGGTGGACCTGATGGCGGCCTTGGACGCCAGCGTCGCCGCGGCGCGAGAGCGGCGAGGACAGGCAGCCGGGGATGAGACCACAGCCCCCGAGCGGGCGGACCGAACGTCGCGGCCGGCGAAGAAGACAGCCCCGGCGCGGCGGCGCCGCAGTGCTTGAGTGATGCCGCCGGGGGCCGCTCGCGACGCTAGACGAGGGCGGAGCGCATCCTCCATCGACCACCACGTCGAAGGAGATCCCCCTC
>NZ_JAAGLU010000722.1 GCF_010550245.1 Streptomyces sp. SID12501 | reverse complement strand
GCACCTTGGGCGGGTTATCGCCCTGACAGATGCGGCGGGTGGCCTCCACTCCGTCGATGCCCTCGCCCAGCTGGAGGTCCATCAGGACCACGTCGGGCCGGAGTCTGGCGGCCAGGGCGACCGCCTCCTCGCCGCTGCCCGCATCGCCGAGCACCTCGATGTCCGGTTCGCTGCCGAGCAGTGCCAGCAGTCCGGCGCGGACCACGACGATGTGGCGCGAACGTACTCATGGTTTGTGTCCGACATGTGAATCGCAATGTCTCACAGATGTCGTTGCACATTCGTGACCCGCGAAATGCACCGAGCCCGGTCGACGCGAGGCGTCGACCGGGCTCGGGAAGCGGCGGAGGGACGTCAGGAGGCAGCGCCGCCGACCTGCTCGATGACGGCGTCCGCGACCTCGCGCATGGTGAGGCGGCGGTCCATCGAC
>NZ_JAAGLU010000721.1 GCF_010550245.1 Streptomyces sp. SID12501 | reverse complement strand
AACCTGGCGTCCGGGTAGGTGCTGGGCGGACATGAGGCGTTCCTGGACGTCGTCCGCGTCGGCGGCGCGCGCGGCCCAGCCCGCGAAGCCCCTGCGGCCCACGGCCTCGGCGGCGGACCAGCCGAGGATCCGCTCCGCCTCCCGGTTCCAGTGGGTGAGCACGCCGTCGGAGTCGAACGCGCACAGGGCGGCGTCCATCCCGTCCAGCAGCGCTGCGAGCAGATCGTCGGCGGACTCGCCACGACCGGAAGCACTCACCTGGCACCCCCTGCAGGTGTTCGTGTGTGCGGCACGTCGGATCATTCAACTGGAACGTGACGCAGGCCACACCCGGTTCCCGCATTCCTCCCGGAATGTCCGTCGGCGCGCTCCCGGACGCGCCCGCAGGTGCGCCGACGGTGCGCCGCCGGTCCACCGCCGGTCCGCCGTC
>NZ_JAAGLU010000720.1 GCF_010550245.1 Streptomyces sp. SID12501 | reverse complement strand
GACCCCTTCCAGCGCGCCGACCTCACGGACCTGATCGCGCTCCAGCGGAGCGTGCTCGACGCGCGCGGCGAGCGCCCCGCCCTCGGTCCGCTGTACGAGCGGCTGCGCGGCCGGTGCGGGGCGTGCGAGTACAAGGCGGTGTGCGGGGGCTCGCGCTCGCGGGCGTACGGCGCCACCGGGGACGTGCTGGCGGCGGATCCGTACTGCGCGTACGAGCCGGGCGGCTTCCCGTACCCGCAGGACGTGGCGGCCCTGACCGAAAGCACGATGCGCCGCACCCCACCCGTCCCATATGTTCCATAGAGGAACATATCGTCCACGGCCGCAGGAGAAGACAATGCGTTCAGTGATCGTCGTCGGTGGCGGCATCAGCGGTCTCGCGGCCGCCTGGCAACTGCGCGGCCGCGCGGACGTCACCGTGCTGGAGGGC
>NZ_JAAGLU010000071.1 GCF_010550245.1 Streptomyces sp. SID12501 | reverse complement strand
CCGCGGTTACCTTGAACTCCGCCGCCACACGCGTATTCGGCTTCCCGCCCCCGCACTCCAAGACGATGCGTGCCCGCTCGACAAAACGGGGCGCCACCGCCCCGCCCGCCCAGCGCAGCAACTCGGCGCGCTCCTCAGAGGATCTCTTCGGCTGTCTTGGTCCACCCGTCCAGCGTGTTGCGGAGCGCGATTGCCGCGTGCATGGCCGGTTCGCTCAAGATCCGGTCGTGCGCCTCGCGGCCCCCTACGATCGCAGGGTGGGGATGTCGAGAGCTTCCAGAACAGCCCGCACCAAGTCACGCACGGCGCTTGAGGGAACAGCCCATTCGGGGATGTTGTAGGAACCCTCCATACTGATCCACTGGCCCTTGCGTCTCACTCATGTCTCTCACCAAATCGGCGGCGAGATGCGGACTTTGGGCCTCCGACCCGGTCCTCCGTGCTCTCTGTGGACCCCACGTACTGGGGTGGTCGTGTTACATACCCCACAGCGAGAAATGTCAAGCAAGGAAAAAGACCAGGTCAGAGGCTGTATCACGCCCTAGATCGAAGATCGTTTCTCACAGTCTGTCGAGCAATGCTCAAGACCTGATAGCACTGCTTGGTGAAGGGCAGGCCGGGCAGACAGGCGACAGAGCTGTTCGGGTCGAGGGCGAACGGCCAGAAGGAGAGGTTGAGGAGGAATCCGAAGAGGTGCACCCCCGGACGATGCCGAAAGCGCGTGACGCCAGCCAGAGCGTCCCGAGCGGTAACTCTCCGTGCTTGTTCGGTACGGGGAAAGCGCCAACTGACAGGGGCGCGAGCGCGCCGCACCAGCCCGGCTGCTCAACGCCGACCACGGCTCGGGGGGGGCGGCGGTCCGAAGGCCGCTCGGGCCCGGGGCCCCAGCGGGCCAGACCGAGCAGTTTTCGAGAAGTATCGGCGACTCAGCCGCCCTACCGTCGAGGACATGAACTCCATCGACTCCGTCACCCTTGAGGTGGCCGACACCACAGCCGCCGCCCGCTTCTACTCCACCGCGTTCGGACTGGTCCCGCCGCAAGTGCGCCTGCGTGCCTCCGAAGCCCCCACGACCGGCTTCCGCGGTTTCACCCTGTCGCTCGTGGTGTCCCAGCCGGGCAACGTCGACGCGCTTGTCGGCGCCGCCCTCGACGCCGGCGCGACCGCCCTCAAGCCCACCTCGAAGTCCCTGTGGGGCTACGGCGGCGTCGTTCAGTCCCCGGACGGCACGATCTGGAAGATCGCGACATCGGCGAGGAAGGACACGGGCCCGGTCACCCGGGACTTCGACGAGCTCGTGCTCCTGCTGGGCGTCGAGGATGTGAAGGCCACCAAGCAGTTCTACATCGAACAGGGTCTCACTGTGGGTAAGAGCTTCGGCGGCAAGTACGTCGAGTTCGCCACCGGGCCGGGCCCCGTCAAGTTGGCTCTGTACAAGCGCCGTGCCCTCGCCAAGGACGCGGGTGTCCCCGCCGTCGGCACCGGATCGCACCGGCTGGTGCTCTCCAGCAACGCCGACCCGTTCAGCGACCCGGACGGGTTCCTCTGGGAAACCACTACTCCACTGACCGTCACCGCCTGACCCGAGTGACCTCCGATTACAGGACGGCACTTACAGAGGAGGCCCCCCATGGCCTACGGCTGCATCGCATCGCCGAAGACCCGGACTGGTTCCCGCGCCGAAGCCGTCTCCATTCTTCCGAGCGCCGCCGACGGCCGGACGAAAAGGATGTGCCCGATGTCGTACCGGTGAACATCTCCCGCCACCTCACCGACCGGGCCCTGCGCATCGCCCATGCACTGATCACCGAAGCCGAACGGCGCGGCTGGGAGGTCACTACCGACAGCAGTCCGCACCGCGGGGAAGCGACCCACCAGCTGGTCATCCGCATCGGCGCCCACGACTACCCCTGGCAGATCACCGAACTCACGAGCAAAGCACCCCATGAGCCCACACCCCAGGAACTGCGCAACCTCGAGAAGAATCCCTGGGCGCAGAAGCCTCCGAAGTACGACCACCATCCCGACGGCCGCCTGAGGATCGCGTCCCCCCACCAGAGCAGCTACTACGCCTCGCCCTACAGCTGCGCGGACGGCGCAAGGTGGAAACTGGAAGACCGGCTCGGCCACCTCCTGCGCGACCTGGACCAGCTTGCCGTAAATGCCGAACAGCAACGCATCGCGAAGGAACAGGAAGAGGCCGCACGCAAGCGGAACTGGTACAAGGCGCTGCGCCAGGCCCGTGCAGCCCAGATCACACAGCACCGCGGGGCGGTTCTCACCGGTCAGGTGGAACGCTGGCGCCTGGCGCAGGACATCCGGGCGTTCTGCTCCGCAGCCCGCCAGGCGGACGTCGCGGCGGACTGGACGCAGTGGGCCGAGCAGTACGCGGCGTCCATCGACCCGCTCGCCGATGCTCTCGCCGCTCCCGCCGGTCCTCCGGCCCCACCACACGACCTGCGCGACTGCTTCAGAGGCGGCACCTACGCCTATCCGTGGCCGTTCAGCAAAGACGGCCAGTGGAATCTGGCCGACGACGCCATGGGAACCACCGGCGACCGACACCCCGGCTGTGCAGGTGCCGGCCCGCCACGGGACAGCCGCAGGTGAGGGCTGGAGCCGATCGCGGGCCAGCGACAACGTCGTTGTGGATCTGGAGGAGTTCCGGCGCCACGGCGAAGGGATGTTCTCCAGCGATCCGCGTGCGGACCGCTTCCGCGGTCTGCCGGTCGGACAGCCCTTCGGCGAACTGCAACACCGTGACCAGCATCAGCACTCCAGGCAGAACCGCTGGACGGGCCACCGTCGGGAAGAGCTGCCCGATGTCCTCGGCGGAGAAGACCTCCGCGAACTCATCCCGCAGCCGCATCGCCGGCGTGCCCTTCGGACACACCGTCCACGCCACCCGCGCCGTCTCCGCCGGAATCTCTCCCAGCCCCACTGCCGCAGCGACACCCTCCCCGAACACAACGTCGGCCTTCACCGCCACAACCAGGCGGTGAAGGCCGACGTCACGCTCAGCCCTCGGCTTTCCCAGTAGTGTCCGTACGGCTGGGGGCTTCTGTCTGTCCGCGGGCTACCCCTGCTGGATCTCTCACACTCGTCTCACAGACCCCACGGAAGAGCGCAGTCGGAGTGCATCCGACCTGCGCTCTACAGACTCCATAGACGGGGCAGACCCCCTCTGGACGCCGGGTAAACTCCGTACACGTGACCGCCGCACCCGCAAAGCCCCGCATCCCGAACGTCCTCGCCGGACGTTACGCCTCCGCCGAGCTCGCCATGCTCTGGTCGCCCGAGCAGAAGGTGAGGCTGGAGCGGCAGCTCTGGCTCGCCGTGCTGCGGGCCCAGAAGGACCTCGGTATCGAGGTGCCCGAAGCCGCCCTCGCCGACTACGAGCGGGTCATCGACACCGTCGACCTGTCGTCCATCGCCGAGCGCGAGAAGGTCACCCGGCACGACGTGAAGGCGCGGATCGAGGAGTTCAACGACCTCGCCGGGCACGAGCACGTCCACAAGGGCATGACCTCCCGCGACCTCACCGAGAACGTGGAGCAGCTGCAGATCCGGCTCTCGCTGGAGCTGGTGCGCGACCGTTCGGTGGCCGTGCTGACGCGGCTCGGGAAGCTCGCGGGCGAGTACGGCGAGCTGGTCATGGCCGGCCGCTCGCACAACGTGGCCGCGCAGGCCACCACCCTCGGGAAGCGGTTCGCGACCGCCGCCGACGAGCTGCTCGTCGCGTACGCCCGGGTCGAGGAGCTGCTCGCGCGGTATCCGCTGCGCGGTATCAAGGGGCCCGTGGGCACCTCTCAGGACATGCTGGACCTGCTCGGCGGTGACGCGGCCAAGCTCGCCGAGCTGGAGCAGCGGATCGCCGGTCATCTGGGCTTCTCCACCGCCTTCACCTCCGTCGGTCAGGTCTACCCGCGTTCGCTCGACTACGAGGTCGTCACCGCGCTGGTGCAGCTGGCCGCCGCGCCCTCCTCGACCGCCAAGACGATCCGGCTGATGGCCGGGCACGAGCTGGTGACCGAGGGCTTCAAGCCCGGCCAGGTCGGCTCGTCCGCGATGCCGCACAAGATGAACACGCGTTCCTGCGAGCGCGTCAACGGGCTCATGGTGATCCTGCGCGGCTACGCCTCGATGACGGGCGAGCTGGCGGGCGACCAGTGGAACGAGGGCGACGTGTCCTGTTCGGTGGTGCGCCGGGTGGCCCTCCCCGACGCGTTCTTCGCCCTCGACGGGCTGCTGGAGACCTTCCTGACGGTCCTCGACGAGTTCGGCGCCTTCCCGGCCGTCGTCGCGCGCGAACTGGACCGCTACCTCCCCTTCCTCGCCACCACCAAGGTGCTGATGGGCGCGGTGCGCGCGGGTGTCGGGCGTGAGGTCGCGCACGAGGCCATCAAGGAGAACGCCGTCGCCTCCGCGCTCGCCATGCGTGAGCAGGGCGCCGAGCGCAACGAGCTCCTCGACAAGCTCGCCGCCGACGAGCGCATCCCCCTGGACCGCGCGCAGCTCGACGCCCTGATGGCCGACAAGCTGTCGTTCACCGGCGCCGCCGCCGACCAGGTCGCCGCCGTGGTCGCGCGGATCGAGGAGATCGCCAAGCAGCATCCGGAGGCCGCGGCCTACACCCCCGGAGCGATCCTCTGACCCGCTTCACCCAGGCCGAACTGGATGCCGCCCGCGACCGTCTCGTACCGGACGTCGTCGCGGATGGCCTCCACGTGCTGTTCTGCGGCATCAATCCCGGCCTGATGACGGCGGCGACGGGCCATCACTTCGCCCGCCCCGGCAACCGTTTCTGGCCGGTACTCCACCTCTCCGGGTTCACCCCGAGGCTGCTGAAGCCCACCGAACAGGGCGAGTTGCTCGCGTACGGGCTCGGCATCACGAACGTCGTCGCGCGGGCGACCGCCCGGGCCGACGAACTGTCCGCGGAGGAGTACCGCGAGGGCGGCCGTCTGCTGGCCGCGAAGGTGACACGGCTGCGGCCCCGCTGGCTGGCCGTGGTGGGCGTGACGGCGTACCGGGCCGCATTCGACGACCGCAAGGCCCAGGTGGGCCCTCAGGAGCGGCTGATCGGGGACACGCGCGTGTGGGTACTGCCCAACCCGAGCGGCCTGAACGCGCACTGGACGGCCGCGACCATGGCGGAGGAGTTCGGACGGCTGCGGGAGGCGGCCTCCTAGGGTTGTACGGCGGCCACGTACGGCCATCACGCGTCCCGGTGTCGTACGCTCCACGCCCCCGCCAGCAGCGCGCCGGCCGCCCACAGCGCGGTCACCGCCAGGCCGGTCCACGGGCCCAGTGAGCCGTCCCAGCTCTGATGGAACACCACCTGGCCCGCCTTGTCGGGCAGGAAGTCGGCGACGGTGCCCGAGACTCCGCCGACCACGAACGAGACGATGAGCAGGAACGGGATCAGGATGCTCAGCGTGGCGACGCCGCTGCGCAGCAGGGCGGTCAGGCCGGCCGCGAGCAGGGCCATCAGCGTGAGGTACAGGCCGCAGCCGATCACGCCACGGAGGCTCTCGTCCCAGGTCAGGGCGTTCGCGTCGGCGCCGAGGACCGCCCTGCCGACGGCCAGGCTCACTCCCCCGGCGACCAGGCCGACGGCCAGGACAGGGAGGGCGACGGCGGCCGTCTTGGCCACGAACCAGCGCCCCCGGCGGGGCACCGCGGCCAGCGTGACGCGCAGGCCGCCGCCATGGAACTCGGACGACACCGCCGTGGCGCCGAAGGCCACCGCCGCGATCTGCCCGAAGCTGATCCCGAAGAACGCCGAGAACAGCGGGTCGAAGTCCGCCTCGCCTGCGCCGGAGTCGAGCCCCGCGAGCGCCGAGAACAGCCCCGTGACCAGGACGACCGCGCCCAGCGCCCCGAGCAGCGACCGCAGGGTACGGATCTTGATCAACTCGGCGTGGAGTACGGGTACGAAGGACATGCTCAGGCCTCCTGGGACTGCTGGGGCTGGGGCTGGGGCTGGCGGACGGGCGCTGGGGCCGGTGTCGTGGTGAACTCGGTCTCCGACGCCGTCAGGTCCAGGTAGGCCTGCTCCAAGGTGCCTTCGTCGGTGGCCAGTTCGAGGACGGTCAAGCCCGCGGCCGAGGTGAGCCGGCCGATGTCCTCCACGCGCGCGTGCTCCACGGTCCAGTGATCGTCCGGACCGTCGGGGCCGCTGTCGTGCGCGGCGGCCTCGTAACCGTGCTCTGCCAGTAGTCGGCGGAGGGCGGTGCCGTCCGGGGTGCGCACGCGCACGCGTGGCCGTACGCGTGCGTCGATGAACTCGCGCATCGGGGTGTCGGCGAGCAGGCGTCCCCTGCCCAGGACTACGAGGTGGTCGGCGAAGGACGCGGTCTCGTTCATGAGATGGCTGGAGACCAGGACCGTACGGCCCTCCTGGGCCAGCCGGCGCAGCAACTCGCGGATCCAGACGATGCCTTCGGGGTCGAGTCCGTTCGACGGCTCGTCGAGCATCACCACCTCGGGGTCGCCGAGCAGTGCAGCCGCGATGCCCAGCCGCTGGCGCATGCCCAGGGAGTACGTCTTCACCCGGCGGCGAGCCACGGAGGTGAGCCCTGTCTCGGCCAGCACCTCGTCGACCCGGCGGTCCGGGATGCGGTTGCCCACGGCGAGCGCACGGAGGTGGTCGCGAGCGGTACGGGAGCCGTGGGCGGCCTGGGCGTCGAGGAGGGCGCCGACCTTGCGGAGGGGCTCGCGGAGGGCGGCGTAGGCCCGGCCGCCCACGGTGGCGGTGCCGTGGGTCGGCCGGTCCAGGCCGAGCACGAGCCGCATGGTGGTGGACTTTCCGGCGCCGTTGGGGCCGAGGAAGCCGGTGACGCGGCCGGGCCGGACGCTGAAGGTGAGGTGGTCGACGGCTCGTGCGGTGCCGTACTCCTTGGTGAGGTCGTGCACGTCGATGCTGGTCATGGCAGCAGCCTGCCGGGGCGGGCGGTGGCGGGGCCTCCCCCGCCGGTGGAGAGCGTCTCCCCCGCCCGGGGGAGGCCCTTTGTCAGTGGTGGCTGTCACGATGTCGGCATGGCCCGCTTCCTGCGCCCGCTGCTGCGGGGGACGACGTACACCCGCTTGCTGCACCTGTGGGTGCCGATGCTCATCGTGAGCGTGTGGCTGTTCATCGACATGTCGAGTCCGTGGGTGCCCGCGGCGGTCCTGCTGCCGGTCGGGCTGATTCCGGCCGTGCGGCTGGGCGAGGGGGTGCAGGCGCGGCTGCTGCTGACGCATGGTGAATCGGTGTCCGAGTCGGCGATCTCCGTCGCGCCGTCGGCGAGTTGGTGGGACCGGTTGCGGACGGTGCTGTGGCTGGAGGTGCGGATGATTTTGGGGCCGGTGGCGATGGGGGCCAGTGTCTGGCTGCCGCTGACCTGCGTCGACCTGGTCCGGGCCGCGACCGGGTACTTCTCCGACGACAACCCGTTCCTGCCTGCCTCACAGCCGCCCTGGGTGTACGTCCTGCTCGCCCCGCTGCCTCTGATCGCCTTCTACGGTGTGGTGGTCGGCCTGGGCGAGCTGGTCACAGCCGCCGCGCGCAGCCTGCTGGGCCCCTCGCCGTCCGAGCGGCTCGCCGCACTGGAGGTGCGCACCGAGCAACTCCTGGAGCGCAGCCGTATAGCCCGCGAACTGCACGACTCCATAGGCCACGCGCTCACGGTGGCGGTGGTCCAGGCGGGCGCCGCCCGGACGGCTTGCGACCCGGAGTTCACCGACCGTGCCCTCGGCGCCATCGAGGAGACCGGCCGGGCCGCCCTGGAGGATCTTGAGCGGGTGCTGGGTGTGCTGCGCGAGTCGGACCGCCCCGCGAGCAGCCGCCCCACCCTGGCCGAGGCCGACCGCCTCCTGGAGTCCGCGCGCGCCTCCGGGACGAAGGTCGACGCCGAACTCGTCGGCCCGCTGGACACTTTGCCGGGTCCGGTGTCCCGCGAGGGCTACCGGATCCTCCAGGAGTCGCTCACCAACGTGTTGCGGCACGCGGGTTCGGTCCCGGTGCGGGTCCGGGTGGCGTTCGCCGGCGGCACGCTGGTGCTCGACGTCCGCAATCCGACGGCCACCCCGATACCGGGTCCGGGCCGGGGCAGCAACGGCCTGCGCGGGATACGGGAACGAGCGGCGCTGCTGGGCGGGCGGGCGTGGACAGGGGTGGAGGAGGGGGCGGCGGGTGAGTGGCGGGTGCGCGTCGAACTGCCGGTCGGGGAAGGCCTGGTGAGGCCGGGAGCGCGCCTCGGTGGACGCGGCGGAAAGGCCGGAAGGCACCCGAGGAACGGAGGGCGACGGCCGAGTGCGGTCCTCGGTGCCGGGAGAAGCGGCTGACCGGGTACGCGCCCTCCGCCGGCCCCGCCTCTCCTCCGTGTCCGGCGCCGCGCACCGGGTTGATCTACGCTGCCCGGATGCCCATAACCGTGCTCCTGGTCGATGACGAGCCCCTCGTACGGGCCGGTCTGCGGGCCGTGTTGGAGGCTCAGCCCGATATCGAGGTCGTCTGGGAGGCCGCTGACGGGGCCGCCGTCATACCGTTGGTCAGGCAGTTGCGGCCGGACGTCGTCGCCATGGATGTGCGGATGCCCTTGATGGACGGCATCGAGGCCACGCGCGCGCTGCTGCGGACCGTGCCGGACCCGCCGAAGATCCTGGTGGTGACGACGTTCGAGAACGACGAGTACGTGTACGAGGCGCTGCGGGCCGGTGCCGACGGGTTTCTGCTCAAGCGGGCCCGGCCGGCCGAGATCGTGCACGCGGTGCGTCTGGTCGCCGAGGGCGAGTCGTTGCTGTTCCCGGCCTCGGTACGGCGGTTGGCTGCCGAGTACGGGAACGGCGACAGCGGCGGGAACCGGGCCGCACGGGCGGTACTGGAGCGGGCGCGGCTGACCGAGCGCGAGGCTGAGGTGCTGCGGCTGATGGCGCGGGGACTGTCCAACGCGGAGATCGCCGTCCGACTGGTCGTCGGGACCGAGACGGTGAAGTCGCACGTCAGCGCGGTGCTGGCGAAACTGGGCGCCCGGGATCGTACGCAGGCGGTCATCGTGGCGTACGAGTCCGGGTTCGTGGCGCCCGGATGATCCACGCCCGCCGGAGAGGTCGGGAGCGTCCGGCTCTCGCCCGGGTGCTCCGCGCCGAGTACGATCCGCCCCACGCGCGCACGAACTGGGAGGACGTACGTTGGGGCAGCTGACCGGTGGGGATCCCTCGCTGCTGAGAAGGATCAACTCCGCGGTGGTGCTGCACGCGCTGCGTGCCACGGACTGCGCGACACTGACCGAGATCACCCGGGTGACCGGGCTGTCCCGGCCGACCGTCGAGGGCGTCGTCGAAGGGCTCATCGAGGCCGGGCTCGTCGTCGAGAAGGCCGCCGACGAGAGCGTCGCGCGGCGGCAGGGGCGGCCCGCGCGGCGGTTCCGGTTCCGGGCGGAGGCCGGGCATCTGCTGGGGCTGGAGATCGGGTCCCATCGCGTTGCCGCGCTGCTGTCCGACCTGGACGGGCGGCTTCTGGGGTCGATCTCGAAGGACGTCGACGAGGCGGCACCCGCGGACGAGCGGCTGGAGCGGCTGCGCTCCGCGGTCGCCGAGTTGCTGCGCCGCGCCGGGGTGGCCCGCGACTCACTGCGGGCGGTGGGCGTGGCCACGCCCGGGATCGTGGAGGCCGACGGGGTCGTGAGGCTGTGCACGGCGCTGCCCGAGTGGACGGGGCTGCGGCTGGGTGAGCGGCTCAGCCGGTCCTTCAAGTGCCCTGTGCTCGTCGAGAACGACGCCAACGCGGCTGCCGTCGCCGAGCACTGGAAGGGCGCGGCGATCGACTCCGACGACGTGGTGTTCGTGCTGGCCGGGCTGAGTCCGGGCGCCGGTTCGCTGATCGGCGGGCGGCTGCACCGGGGGTTCGGCGGGGCGGCCGGGGAGATCGGCGCGCTGCATCTGCTGGGCCGGGAGGCGACCCCGGAGGCGCTGCTGTCGACTCCGGGCGAGCAGCTGAACCCGCTCGACGAGGTGGCGGTCGCCAAGGTGTTCGGCCGCGCTCGCGAGGGTGACGAGCAGGCCCGCGCGGCCGTCGACCGCTTCATCCAGCGGCTGGTCCACGACGTGGCCGCGCTCGTCCTGGCCCTCGACCCCGAGCTGGTCGTCGTCGGCGGCTGGGCGGCGGGGCTGGACGGCGTACTGGAACCCTTGCGCGACGAGCTGGCGCGCTACTGTCTGCGCCCGCCCGGCGTGGCCCTGTCTCTGCTCGGCGAGGCGGCCGTGGCGACGGGCGCGCTGCGGCTGGCCCTCGACCATGTCGACGAGCAGCTGTTCGCGGTGGAGAGCACGGTGACGGCCCGCCGTTGAGCGGGCCGAGAAAGCCCTGCGCCCCGGAACTGATGCGTATTGATGCTTTCCGGGGCACAGGGCTGTCGGACGGCCAGGCGGGTCAGGACGCGCGGCGTTCCGGGCCGTGGTGTATTTCCACTCCCCCGGTGTCGCCGAAGGTCAACCGGCACGTGTCAGCGCGATAGGTCGCCACGGAGAGTGCGGCCGTGCGGCCCTGGGTGAAGAAGCGGGTCGTGACGACGAGGACGGGGGCTCCGGGGAGGCGGTCCAGCTCCTTGGCGTCGTCCGCGCGGGCCGAGCCGAGTTCCACGGCGCGGTCCTGGCCCTCCAGGTCCAGGTGCTGGAGTTCGCGCAGCACCGCACGCGCGCGTGCCGCGCCGGACGGGGCGTCTATCGCCGACAGGTCGGGCACCGAGGCGGCCGGGACGTAGAGCAGCTCGGCGGCGACCGGCTGGCCGTGCGAGACGCGCGAGCGGCGCACGGTGTGGACGGCCTCGTCCTGGCCGGTCTCCAGGGCGGCGGCCACGGACACGGCCGGTACGGTCAGCGCGCTGTCCACGGGCTGCCAGGCGTCGCCCGCCGCACCCGGCCACACGTGCTGGGCCGTGCCGACGGGGACGCCCATGCGCGGCGGGGCGACGGTCGTACCGACACCGCGCCGGCGCTGGAGCCGGCCTTCGAGTTCGAGCTGTTCCAGTGCCTGGCGGAGCGTGGCACGGGCCACGCCGAAGCGGGCGGCGAGGTCACGCTCGTTGGGCAGGATCTCGCCCACCGTGAACTCGGAGTCCAGTGCCTGACTGAGCACGGTCTTCAGATGCCAGTACTTCGGCTCCGGCACCGTTTCCAACTGCGTGGTCCCCACCATGTCCTCCGCAATCGCCGTGGTCTCGGCGGCGTTTGGTGCCCTTGTTTATTAAAGGTTGTTGCACTTTCCTGCGACCATAGGGCGGCCCTGGGGCTTGGTCAAGACCAATCAGCCTTCCTGAGGAAGGGCCAGGGAGCGCACCTTATCCGGGTTTCGGATGATGTACACACACTGGATACGGCCGTCCGCCACATCCATCTGGAACACGGCGTCGGGCTTGCCGCCGTCCAGGATCAGCACGGCGAAGCCGCCGTTGACCTCCAGGAAGCGGAACGACGCGTCGACGAGACCCTTGCCCGCGGTGCCGATGACGAAGCGGCCCACGTGGTCGGCCGACTCCAGGATCCGGCGCGGCGCCCGCGCCAGGCCGCCGCTGTCGGCGACGAGGCAGACGTCCGGGGCGAGCAGTTCCATGAGGCCCGCGAGGTCACCTTGCTCCGCGGCGACGAGGAACCGTTCGGTCAGGTCACGGCGCTGGGCCGGGTCGACCTCGTAGCGCGGCCGGCGTTCGTCGACGTGCCGGCGGGCGCGTCCGGCGAGCTGGCGCACCGCCGGTTCGGTGCGGTCGAGCATCGCGGCGATCTCCACGAACGGGTACGCGAATGCCTCCCTGAGGACGAACACCGCGCGCTCCAGCGGCGAGAGGGACTCCATGACGACCATGACCGCGAGGGACACGGTGTCGGCGAGCACGGCCCGCTCGGCGGCGTCCGGAACGGTCCCCGCGGCACCGGTGAGTTCGGTGACGTACGGCTCCGGCAGCCACGGGCCCACGTATGTCTCGCCGCGTGCCTTCACCTGGCGCAGCCGGTCGATGGCGAGGCGGGTCGTGACGCGCACGAGATAGCCACGCGGTTCGCGTACGTCGGTCCGGTCGGCGGCGGACCAGCGCAGCCAGGCGTCCTGGACGACGTCCTCGGCGTCGGCGACCCGGCCGAGCATGCGGTAGGCGACGCCCATCAGGACGGGCCGGTGCTCTTCGAAGACGTCGTTCACGGTGTCGGCGGTCACCGCCCCATCCCAACCCGGCGCCGAGGGTGATGTCCAGCGCATTGTCGGCCGCCGCCCACCGGGGGCTACCGGTCAGTAGTAATTGCTGACAAGCTGTCTACGCAGTGCCCGTGGACAGCCACGCAGACGTGTACGACCGCGTACGACCGCGTACGACGAGGAGCAGCCCCATGTCCGCCACCGTCACCTTCGAGGTCCCCTCTCCGTACGACCCGGCTGCCGAGCCCGAGGCCGTGACCCTGTCGTACACGCGCGTGGGCGCCGGCGAACCTCTTCTGCTGCTGCACGGCATCGGGCACCACCGGCAGGCCTGGGACCCGGTGATCGACATTCTGGCCACCGAGCGCGATGTGATCGCCGTCGATCTTCCCGGGTTCGGCGCGTCCCCGGCGCTGCCGGACGGTTTCGCCCACGACCTGCCGACGATGACCGCTGTCTTCGGCGCCCTGTGCGAGGCGCTGGAGCTGGACCGGCCGCATGTGGCGGGCAACTCGCTGGGCGGCCTGCTGGCCCTGGAACTCGGGCGCGAGAAGCGCGTGCGGTCCGTCACCACGCTTTCCCCGGCGGGGTTCTGGTCGCAGGCCGAGCGGCGTTACGCGTTCGGGGTGCTGCTCGCGATGCGGCGGGCCGCGCGGAGCATGCCGGTGCCCCTGGTCGAGCGGCTGTCGCGCTCGGCGGCGGGGCGCAGCGTCCTGACGAGCACCATCTACGCCCGTCCAGGCCGCCGTTCACCCGAGGCCGTCGTCGCCGAGACGCTCGCCCTGGCGAACGCCCAGCGGTTCACGGAGACCCTCAGGGCCGGCCGCGACATCCGCTTCACGGACGACGTCCCGGGCGTCCCGGTCACCGTGGCGTGGGGCTCCCGGGACCTGCTGCTCGTGCGCCGCCAGGGCATCCGCGCCAAGCGGATCATCCCCAAGGCCCGCCTGATACGGCTCCCCGGCTGCGGCCATGTCCCGATGAACGACGACCCGGCGCTGGTCGCCCGGGTACTCCTCGACGGCAGCCGCTGACCGGCGCAGGACGGTCGACGCACCGGCCCCAAGAGCGACTCCGGCGCCGACAAGGGCGCTCCCGGCGGCCTGTACGGCGCCGTAGGAGCCCGTGCCGACGAGCGGGGCCGTGCAGGCCGCCGCGACGGGGATGAGGCCGGAGAAGAGCGTGGCGCGCTCCGCGCCGATCCGCTGCATGCCGATGTACCAGCACACGAAGCCGACGACGGTCACGACCGCCGCCTGCCACAGCAGTGCGGCGGTCTCGGTGGCGTCGGGCACTCGCAGCCAGCCGGTGCCGTCGAGGAGCACCCCGGCGAGCGCGGACTCGACGCCGGCGAGGCCGCACACGGTCGCTGACAGCAGCCGGGGCCCGAGAGGCCGCAGCACGGGTACGGCGAGCACCGCGAACCCGACCTCACCGGCCAGCGCGCACCCGGAGAAGGCGATGCCCACACCGTCGGTACGGCCCCACCCCTGGACCGCGAAGGCGCCCACCGCTACGGTCAACGCCCCGTACACCACGGCCCGCCTGGGCCGTCGCCCGTCCAGCAGGGGGACCAGGACCGCCACGACCACGGGCGCGCAGCCCACGAACACCCCGGGCACCGCCGGTTCCGCGCTGCGTTCGGCGGCGATGACGGCCAGGTTGAATCCGACCATGCCGACGGCGGAGAGCAGCGCGAGGCGAATCCACTGGCGGGCGGTGAGCGCCCGCAGCGGGGCGGCGCCACCCCGGCCGACCAGGGGCAGAAGCAGCAGACAGGCCAGGCCGTAGCGCAGGAACTGGCCGCCCGCGTACGGGTAGTCGCCGAGGACACTGTTGGCGGTGAAGGAGCAGCCGACGAGGACGGCGGCGAAGGCCGCGAGGAGGGCCCCGCGCGCGGGGGTGATGTCGGCCGGGTCTGCGGTGGCGTTCATGGAGATGACGCTAGGGACGGCGGCGGACCGGTTTAAGGTCCACTTCCATGACGTCATCGGGGACCAGTCCGGGCGGACTGCCGGGCTCCGCCGCCTGGGAGTTGCTGCTGCCGGCCGCTGCCGCACCGTCACGCGCGCGTGGGCGTTCACTTCAGGAGGCGCTCCGGGAAGCGGTCCGGTCGGGGCGGCTCGTACCGGGGACGCGGCTGCCGTCGAGCCGGGATCTCGCGGCCGACCTCGGGGTGTCGCGGGGGCTGGTCACGGAGGCGTACGAGCAGTTGACCGCGGAGGGCTATCTGCGCAGCGGGCGCGGGGCCGGTACCTGGGTGGGCGGTGCAGCCCGGGCCGCCCGTCCACGCGCGCGGGACCTCGCGCCGCGCTCCCCCGGCGCCCGGGCCGACTTCCTGCCGGGCACCCCCGATCTGTCGCTGTTCCCGCGTGCCGCGTGGGCCGCCGCCCAGCGCGGGGTGCTCGCGGAGCTCCCCCATCACGCCCTCGGCTACCCGGATCCGCGCGGGCTGCCCCGGCTGCGGACGGCACTGGCTGAGCTGCTCGCGCGGCGCCGGGGCGTGGTCGCGGACCCGGAACGGCTGGTGGTCGTCTCCGGGGTGGCGCAGGCGACGACACTGCTCGGACACGTGCTTCACGCGCGCGGGTTGCGCGACATCGGCGTCGAGGACCCGGGGAGCCCGGAACACGGCTCCCTCTACGCCTCGGCCGGTCTGGACGCCGTACCGCTGCCCCTGGACGGCGAGGGACTGGACCTCGACGCGCTGCGGGTCTCGGGGGTGCGGGCGGTGATGACCACGCCCGCCCACCAGTTCCCGTCCGGGATCGCCTACTCCGCGGGCCGCCGCACCGAACTCCTCGACTGGGCGCGGTCGGTCGACGGGCTGGTGATCGAGGACGACTACGACGGGGAGTTCCGGTACGACCGAGCCCCCGTGGGCGCCCTCCAGGGGCTCGACCCCGAGCGCGTCGCCTACACGGGGTCCGTCAGCAAGTCGCTCGCGCCCGGGTTGCGGCTCGGCTGGCTCCTCGTACCGGAGTCGCTCGCCGAGGAGGTCGTGGAGCGGAAGCGGACGATGGACCTGGGGCATCCCGCCCTCGACCAGGAGCTGTTCGCGCGGTTCGTGGAGCGCGGCGACTACGACCGGCATCTGCGCCGGTGCCAGCGCGCCTACCGGGAACGGCGCGATGCCCTCGTAGCGGCGCTGGCGGAGTATTTCCCCGGGGCGGAGGTGTCGGGGATCGCGGCCGGTCTGCATGTGATCGCCGCACTGCCGGAGCGGTACGGGCCGCAGGACCGACTCCTGGAGCGGACGGCGGCGGCCGGGGTGGCGGTACGCCCGCTGACGGACTTCGCGCACGCGCCCGTGCGGGGTGGGGGCGTACGGCTGGTGCTCGGGTACGCGCAGTTGTCGCCCGCGCGGATCAGGGCGGGGATCCGGCTGGTGGCGGAGGCGCTGGCTCCCTGACGCCCCGCTTTCTGGCGCCTTCGACCCCTGACATCGGCTCGCCCACCGGTTCCCCTGTCCCGGCGGCAGTTGTTCATGTGTGGTTTGCGTGGGCGCTGCGGTGTCCCAGTAGTTGTGGCTGTGCACACTCGCCGGATCCTCTCCCCGGAGGCACGCCCCATGTCACCTTCTCCTCTGCCCGGTCGTCGCAGCGTGCTGCGCGGTTCGCTCGCCGCTTCGGCGGCCCTGACCCTGCCCGCCGCCGTCGGTGCGGCGGCTGCGCCCGCGTTCGCCCTGTCCGGGCGGCCGAAGGCCGGGTGGGGGGTTCAGACGGGTGATGTGACCGCCGACTCGGGGCTGGTGTGGGTACGGTCCGACCGGCCGGCCCGGATGGTCGTCGAGACGTCCGCCACCGAGTCGTTCCGCAACCCCCGCCGCTGGCACGGTCCGCTGCTCGGTACGGGCACCGACTTCACCGGTACGACCAGGCTGCGCGGGCTGCCGCCGGGCGAGCAGATCCACTACCGCGTGCTGCTCGCCGACCCCGACGACCCGCGCCGTACCGGCGAGCCGGTGACCGGCACCTTCCGTACGGCGCCGGCGCGGAGGCGCGACGGGGTGCGGTTCCTGTGGTCTGGGGACCTGGCGGGGCAGGGCTGGGGCATCAACCCGGATCTCGGCGGTTACCGGATCTATGACGCGATGGGGAAGCTCGACCCCGACTTCTTCCTGTGCAGCGGCGACAACATCTATGCCGACGGTCCGATAGCCGCGACCGCCGCGCTGCCCGACGGCAGCACCTGGCGGAACATCACCACCGAGGAGAAGTCGAAGGTCGCCGAGACGCTCGCCGAGTTCCGCGGCAACTTCCGCTACAACCTGCTCGACGAGAATCTTCGGCGGTTCAACGCCCAGGTCCCGTCGGTCATCCAGTGGGACGACCACGAGGTGCGCAACAACTGGTATCCGGGGGAGCGGATCCTCGACTCGGACACCCGTTACACCGAGAAGAGCGTCGACGCCCTCGCGGGCCGGGCCCGGCGGGCCTTCAGCGAGTACTTCCCGATCTCCACGCTCCGGCCGGGCGCCCGGGACGGCCGCGTGTACCGCGTGCTGCACCAGGGGCCGCTGCTCGACGTGTTCGTCCTCGACATGCGGACGTACCGCAACGCCAACTCCCCCGACGACCAGACCGTCGACCCGCAGGGCATCCTCGGCGCCGAGCAGTTGGAGTGGCTCAAGCGGGAGCTGTCCTGCTCGCGCGCCGTGTGGAAGGTGATCGCCGCCGACATGCCGCTGGGCCTGGTCGTGCCGGACACCACCGAGGGCAAGGCCAACATCGAGGCCGTCGCACAAGGTGACCCGGGCGTACCGCTGGGGCGCGAGCTGCAGATCGCCGAGCTGCTGCGGTACGTCAAGCACCGGCGGATCACCGGAACGGTCTGGCTGACCGCCGACGTCCACCACACCTCGGCCCAGCACTACCAGCCCTCGCGGGCCGCCTTCACCGACTTCGAGCCGTTCTGGGAGTTCGTGTCGGGCCCGCTGAACGCCGGGGCGTTCCCCGCCAGCGCGCTCGACGGTACGTTCGGTCCCGAGCGGGTCTTCGTGAAGGCGCCGACCGCGGCGAACGTCTCCCCCGCCGGCGGCTACCAGTTCTTCGGCGAGGTCGACATCGACGGCGGCAGCGGGGAGCTGACGGTACGGCTGCGCGAGCAGGACGGGACCGTGCTGTTCACGAAGGTGCTGCAGCCGGGGCGGGTGGGGCAGTAGGGATACATACGGCATTAACTGTAAAAAAGTAAACCAAAGGGGCGGAATGCAACTTAACCCTTCGGTCACAGTCCGTTCGTGATCACGCAACACCGTTGGCGCATGGTGGCTGCATGACTCGAAACGTATGTGAGGAAACTTCTGCGGCGGACAGCCGCCCGGTACGTCAGTGGCGGCGGGACGTCGTCGAGCTCGCCGCGCTGCTGCGCACATGGTGGGCAAGCCGCCACGGTCACGCACCGCCGGAAGACAACGATGCCGGGGCCGGGGCCGGTATCGACACGGGTACCGGCGCGAGCGTGCTGTGGCGGATGCGGACGACGGTGAAGGACGAACCGGGATCGCTCGCCGCGCTGTGCATCGCTCTCGCCGAGCGGCGTATCGACATCCTCAGCCTGCAGACGCATCCGCTGGCCCGGGGCACGGTCGACGAGTTCCTGCTGCGCGCCCCCGGCGACCTCGCCGCCGCCGAGATCTCCGGGTCGGTGTCCCGGGCGGGCGGCTCCGGGACCTGGATCGAGCGGGCAGACGCCCACGACCTCGTCGACGCGCCGACCCGGGTGCTGGGCCTCGCCACCCGTACGGCCCTGGACGCTGCCGAACTGCCGCTCGCCCTGCGCCAGTTGCTCGGCCGGTGCACGATCCGTTCGCTGCCCGGCGGTGACTCGGCGGCGCGGGAGGGCGTGCCGGTCGAGGGCGCCCTGGAGGAGACGGACACGGTGATGCGGCTGCGCGCGCCGGAAGGCGGAGTGATCACCGTGGAGCGGCCGTATCTGCCGTTCACCCCGACCGAGTTCGCGCGGGCGCGGGCCCTGGTGGAGCTGGACGCGCGGCTCGGTCCCCGTGTCCCGCACGGCCGGGACGTACTGACGCTGCCGCGGGGCAACGCCATCACCGTACGGCGCGCCGACGCGAGCGACCTGAACGCCGCGAAAGCGATGCACGAGCGCTGCTCACCGCGCACCCTCTCGCTCCGCTACCACGGCCCGATGGGCGACGCCGACCGCTACCTGGGTCACCTTCTCAGCCCGCGCTACGGCCGCACACTCGCCGTACAGACCGCGTCGGGACGGGTGGTCGGCCTCGGTCACCTCCTCTGGGACGGCGACGAGACCGAGATCGCACTGCTCGTCGAGGACGAGTGGCAGCGGCGCGGCGTCGGCGGCGAACTCCTGCGCCGGCTGGTGTCGATGGCGCGCGAGGCGAACTGCGAGCACGTGTACGCCGTCACGCAGGCCTCCAACACGGGCATGGTCGCCGCGATGCGCGCCCTCGGCCTGCCCCTCGACTACCAGATCGAGGAGGGCACCCTCGTCATCACGGCCCGCCTGGACGCTACCCCGGTCGCCTCGCCGAAGACGTACGACCACAGCGCGCGGGACTGACCCCGTCACTGTTCCCGTACTGATCGCGCTCACGACCGGCCCGGCGGCTTCCTGCCGGGCCGGTCGCGCGTTCCGGCGTGAATCGACGTGACGCCGCCCGTCGTCGCATACGAGGATGGCCGCATGTCAGACATCAAGAACCCGCTGCCCCGAGAGGTCGCCGACGCCTACGTCGACGACCTCATCGCCCTCGACCCGGTCACCGGTACGTACCTCGGCGTGAAGGAGAGTTCGAGCCGGCTCCCGGACACCTCGCCCGCCGGACAGGAGGCCCTGGCGGAGCTGGCGCGGACGACGCTGGCACGGCTGGACGAGGCGGAGCAACAGCCCGGCGCGGACAGTGACATCGAGCGGCGCTGCGGGCGCCTGCTGCGCGAGCGGCTCACCGCCGAACTCGCCGTGCACGAAGCCGGCGAGGGCCTGCGCGCCGTCGGCAACATGCACACTGCCGCGCACTCGGTGCGCGAGGTGTTCACTGTGACGCCGACGGAGACGGACGAGGACTGGACGGCGGTCGCGGAGCGGCTGCGCGCGGTTCCGGCCGCGCTGCGGGGCTACCGGGAGAGCCTGACCCTGGGCCTGGAACGCGAGCTGTACGCGGGCCCGCGTCCCACGGCCACGTTCGTCGGGCAGCTCGGCGAGTGGTCCGACCTGGAGGGCAAGGGCCTCGGCTGGTTCGCGGACTTCGTGTCGGCCGGCCCCGGGGCGCTGCGCACCGAGCTGGACGAGGCGGCCCGGGTCGCGGACGAGGCCGTCGTCGAACTGCGGGACTGGATGCGGGACGTGTACGCGCCGGCCGTCGAGGGCGCGCCGAACACGGTGGGCCGGGAGCGGTACGCCCGCTGGTCGCGCTACTGGAACGGCACGGACCTGGACCTGGACGAGGCGTACGCGTACGGCTGGGCCGAGTACCACCGTCTCCTCGGTGAGATGAAGCAGGAGGCCGAGAACATCCTGCCCGGCGCCGCGACACCGTGGGTGGCGCTGGCGCATCTCGACGAGCACGGCAAGCACATCGAGGGTGTCGACGAGGTCCGCGAATGGCTCCAGGGCCTGATGGACGAGGCGATCGAGGCGCTGGACGGCACGCACTTCGAACTCGCCGAGCGGGTGAAGAGGGTGGAGTCCCGCATCGCGCCGCCCGGCAGCGCGGCGGCGCCGTACTACATGGCCCCGTCGGAGGACTTCTCGCGCCCCGGCACCACCTGGCTGCCGACGATGGGCCAGACCCGCTTCCCCGTGTACGACCTGGTCTCGACCTGGTACCACGAGGGTGTACCCGGCCACCATCTGCAGCTCGCGCAGTGGGCGCACGTCGCCGAGAACCTCTCCCGCTACCAGGCCACCGTCGGCGGCGTCAGCGCCAACTGCGAGGGCTGGGCACTGTACGCGGAGCGCCTCATGGACGAGCTGGGCTATCTCACGGACGCGGAGCAGCGCCTCGGCTACCTCGACGCCCAGATGATGCGGGCGGCCCGGGTCATCGTCGACATCGGCATGCACGTGGAACTGGAGATCCCGGCGGACTCCCCGTTCCACCCCGGCGAGCGCTGGACCCCGGAACTGGCGCAGGAGTTCTTCGGCGCCCACAGCAGCCGCCCCGCGGACTTCGTGGAGAGCGAGCTGACCCGCTATCTGACGATCCCCGGCCAGGCGATCGGCTACAAGCTGGGCGAACGGGCCTGGCTGCTGGGCCGGGAGAACGCCCAGCGCCGCCACGGCGACGCCTTCGACGCGAAGGCCTGGCACATGGCCGCACTGTCCCAGGGCTCCCTGGGACTGGACGACCTGGTGGACGAGCTGTCCCAACTGTGAGGTAGCCCGCCGAGAGCAACTCGGCGGCGGGGTAGGGGGGTTGTTGGGGCGGGGCGCGTGGCTCGGAGGACCCCCGCTCCCCGCCCCTGTCCTCGCGTCCGCTGTCGGAGGGCGCGGAATGGGCCGTCGTCGAGGCCAACGCCGCCTGGGCCAGCGGGCTTTACGCCTGCGATCCGGCTGCCGCCCTCGACGTCGTCCTGCACGCTGCCCGCCCGGAAGGGGAGTTCTGCTTGGCGGACCGCGCCTTCCTGCGCCCGCTGCCCGAAATCGTGCGGGACTGAAGGCCGTAGGGCGCCGAGGCTCGTACGGGATCGCCGCCGCGTTTGCTTCAGCAGCCGCAGTCCGCCGCGTCGACCGGGGCCGTCAGCGCGTCGGCGGCGCGGCGCTCCCGTCCCTCCCATGTCTCGAACTCGAAGCCCTCACGCACCCAGTACTCGAAGCCGCCCAGCATCTCCTTGACCTGGTAGCCGAGTTGGGCGAGGGCGAGGGCGGCACGGGTCGCTCCGTTGCAGCCGGGGCCCCAGCAGTACGTCACCACCGGTACGGACCTGTCGAGGAGCCCGGCGGCCTGCCCGGGGATCAGGGCCGTCGGCAGGTGGAGGGCGCCCGGGATGTGACCCTGGTCCCAGGACTCGGTGGAACGCGAGTCGATGACGACGAATCCGGGGTCGCCGTCGGCGGCGAGGGCGGCGGCCACGTCGGAGACGTCGGCGTGGAAGGCCAGGCTCGCGGCGAAGTGCACGGCGGCCTCGGCCGGGGAGGCGGGGGCGACGCGCAGAACGGGGTTGACGGCGGCGGCGGTGCTGACGCTCATGAGCTGCTGGCCTTTCCCTGCTGGGAGCCCGGGCCGGGACTCCATGGCCAGAAATCTATGGCCGACAGCGACTTCACCTGAAGGTGTGATCCACGGGCTTCCGCTTGTTCAGCCGGGGATTTCCCTGCTATTCCTCGGCCATGAGCACGTTTTCCCCGGATGCCACCGACTGGCGCATCCTCGATGTCCTCCAGCGCGACGGCCGAGCCTCTTTCGCCGAGCTGGCGCGCGCCGTCGCGATGTCCCCGAGCGCGGTCACCGAGCGGGTGCGGCGGCTGGAGGAGGCCGGTGTCATCCAGGGGTACTCGGCGGTCGTCGACCCGGAGCGGCTCGGCCTGCCGATCCTCGCCTTCGTCCGGCTCAGGTACCCGAATGGCAACTACAAGCCGTTCCACGACCTGGTCGCCGTGACGCCCGAGATCCTGGAGACGCATCACGTGACGGGCGACGACTGCTTCGTCATCAAGGTCGTCGCGCGTTCGATGCGGCATCTGGAGGAGGTGTCGGGGAAGATCGGCGCGCTGGGCTCGGTGACCACGAGCGTCGTCTACTCCTCGCCCCTCCCCCGCCGCGCCGTCGGCCAGTGAGCGCCTGAGCTCCGCCGACCTGTCCGGCTGGTCCGACTGATCCGGCCGGGGGGCCTCACTCGCCGCCCCGCTGGCGCACCACCGACCCCGATCTCCCCTTCACCACCTCCAGCTGGGCGTGGATCCGCCGCCGCAGATCCGGCACATGGCTGACGATCCCGACGCTGCGGTCTCGTTCTCGCAGCGAGTCGAGGACGTCGAGGACCTCGTCCAGCGTCTGGTCGTCGAGGCTGCCGAAGCCCTCGTCGATGAACAGGGTGTCGAGGCGGACCCCGCCGGCCTCGTCCGTGACGACGTCCGCGAGACCGAGGGCGAGAGCGAGGGAGGCGAAGAACGTCTCGCCGCCGGACAGGGTCGCCGTGTCGCGCTCGCGGCCGGTCCAGGCATCGACGACATGCAGGCCGAGGCCGCTGCGGCCCCGCCCGGCGCGGTCGTCGGAGTGGACGAGGGTGTATCGCCCGGACGACATCCGCCGCAGCGGTGCCGTCGCGGCGGCGGCCACCTGTTCCAGACGGGCCGCGAGGACGTACGACTCCAGCCGCATCCTGCGTTCGTTGTCCGCCGAGGTGCCCGCGGTGAGGGTGGCGAGGCGGGCCACCCGATCGTGGGCGGCCCGCAGCGGCGCGAGCCGACGGACGGCGGTGGCCGAGCGGGCGGACAGTCGGTCGAGTTCGGCGCAGCGGCTCGCGGCGGCGTCGCGCGCGGAGGCGGCCTCCCGC
>NZ_JAAGLU010000719.1 GCF_010550245.1 Streptomyces sp. SID12501 | reverse complement strand
ACTACCTCACCGCGCTGGAACAACTGGTGGCCGGACCCGACGCCGGCGTCCACGACCGGGGACTGCTCTCCGAGGCCGAGTACCGCTTCCAGGTCCACGAACTGGCCGGGCCGGTGCGGGAACTGCCCGACCGGCGCTTCCACGAACTGTTCGAGGCACAGGCCGCCGCCCGCCCCGCGGAGACCGCCGTCGTGCACGCCGGCCGGAGCTGGACGTACGGCGAGCTCAACGCCCGGGCCAACCGGATCGCGCACGCGCTGCTCGCCCGGGACCTGGGGCCCGAGGCGGTGGTGGCCGTCGTCACCGAACGCAACCTGGAGTGGCTCGCCTCCGTCATCGGCATCCTCAAGGCCGGTGCCGCCTACCTGCCCGTCGAGCCGCACGCCCCGGTCGACCGGATGGCCCGCACCCTGGCGCGCAGCGGCTGCCG
>NZ_JAAGLU010000718.1 GCF_010550245.1 Streptomyces sp. SID12501 | reverse complement strand
CCGTCGACGAGCACACGGTGCGAGGCCTGGCCCGTCGACTCCGCCGTTCGCCGAGCACCGTGTCGGAGACGCTCAGGGCGCTCAAGGCGGAGTCGCTCGTCAAGGTGACGACCAACCAACCCACAACCGAGCTGTTCTGGAGGGTTGCGGAGGTCTGGCCGAGCAGACGAACGAGCCTCGCGGGCGTGCCAGGTCCCGGGATGCGGCATGTCAACGAGGCGCTCCACCTCGGTGTCGACGACATCGAGAGCACTGCTGGGTGGGCATTGACCGACACGCTCGCGGCGGCGGCGTACGGGGCGCCTGTCGCTGCGCGTGCCGATCAGCCCGCCGACTACTTCGTGCCGACCGAGGCACTCGTGCGGCGTGCCCGCACGCTCTTGGGCGTAGCGCCGGGCGCTGGTGAGGCGCGCGCGACCGTCCGTGTGGCG
>NZ_JAAGLU010000717.1 GCF_010550245.1 Streptomyces sp. SID12501 | reverse complement strand
AGGGCGCGCAGCGGGTGGAGACGGGCGAAGAGCTGGCTCAGGCTGAAACCGTCGCCGCGGCGCTCGGCCTCGGCGCGGGTGGGGCGGACATAGCTGTACGTCTCCCGCCAGGCGGCCCGGTCGCTGAAGTCCCGGCCGGCGTGCCGGGAGACGAAGTCGACGAAGCGGTCGCGGTCCGCGCGGGAGGTGAGGTGCCGGATGCCGACGGGCGCCTGGGCGGACAGCCCCGGTGCGGCGTCGAGAAGCCGGCGCAGGGCCTCGCCGCTGACGGCCCGGTCCGTGTACGGGCCCCGGTTCGTCCGGCGGGCGGCCGCGAGGTCCTGCCACTCCGTGAGACTTCCCTCCGGCATTCCGGCGTAGCGCACCTCCAGGACGGCCAGCAGCGACCAGCCGGGGCGCCACCCTGCCGGGCCCAGCGCCCGCACCGGGGC
>NZ_JAAGLU010000716.1 GCF_010550245.1 Streptomyces sp. SID12501 | reverse complement strand
GATCGGGGCGGCGGCGGTGACCTCCCAGCTCGTGCGGTGGCTGACGGCCGCCGCCGGGGCGCTGCCGGCCTTCGCGGAGGAGATCGACCGCGGCGACCACGACACCACGACGTCCAACGTGGAGATCAACGCGGTGGGTCTGCGCAACATCCTGACCACGACCGAGGCGCAGGGCGTGTCCACCGACCTGCTCGCGCCGCTCCAGCGTCTGTTCGAGGACCAGATGGACGCGGGTCACGCCGCCTCCAGTCTGTCCCGGACCATCGAGTCCCTGCGCGCCGGCCGCTGAACCCGGGCGGGCCCTCGTCCGGGGGCGGAAGGCCGAAGAGCCGGGCGGCGTGTTCGCTGCCGCTCACGCCCCGCGTGGAGGCCACCTCCCCCCGGGTCCCGCCCCGCCTCGTGGGCGGGGTGGCGGAACTCCCATTCGGGGC
>NZ_JAAGLU010000715.1 GCF_010550245.1 Streptomyces sp. SID12501 | reverse complement strand
ATGGAACGGGCGTTGGAGGCCGTCGAGGCGGGCCGGTTCTTCGGCGGCGCCCGCGGTGAACTGGGCATCGAGGCGGACGTGTCGGCCGGTCACAGCCTGGGCGAGTGGGCGGCGATGGTGGCGGCCGGCATGTACCCGCGGGAGGCCGTCGACACCTTCCTCGCCGCGCTGCCGCCGGGCTCGCTGAAGGTACCGGACCTCGTGTACGCGGCACTGGGCTGTGGGGCGCCGCGGGCCGAGGCGGCGCTGCACGGCGAGGACGGGGTGGTGGTCAGCCACGACAACTGCCCGCACCAGTCGGTGGTGTGCGGGGATCCCGCCGGGGTCGCCCGGGTCGTGGCCCGGCTGGGGGCCGAGGGGGTGCTGTGTCGGGAGCTCCCGTTCCGTTCGGGGTTCCACACGCCGATGTGGGAGCCGTACCTGGGTCAGGT
>NZ_JAAGLU010000714.1 GCF_010550245.1 Streptomyces sp. SID12501 | reverse complement strand
CTCGTCCATCAGGAGCCGGGCCGCTGCCACCGACGTCTCGTCGACCCGCTCGCGCAGCTCCAGCCAGGCCAGCGACCGCAGGATCCGTACCTCGGGGATCACGGCTCCGCCGGCCTGCCGGTGCAGTTCCAGGGACCGCCGGTACGCGGCGACCGCCTCCTCCACCAGTCCGGCGTCGGAGAGGCAGTCGGCGGCCGACTGCGCGAACTCCGCCTGCGGCCGCGGGTCCTCCCACTCCTTCACCAGCTCGGCCGCCAGCAGGTACTGCTCCGCCGCCGGGCGGGACTCGCGCAGGTCCCGCAGCAGGTCGCCCAGCAACTCCCGGGCCGCCACCGCCTGGCTCTCGCCGTGCTCCAACAGGTCGGGCAGCGTCGACTGGAGCACCTCCGCCGCGTCCGCTGTGCGGTCCTCCTGCGCGTAGGCGCGGGCCA
>NZ_JAAGLU010000713.1 GCF_010550245.1 Streptomyces sp. SID12501 | reverse complement strand
AAAGCGCAAAACCGGGCCCAAGGTCGGCAAACAAGTCGGCCGACCGGCATTCACAGCGGCGCGTGCGATACACATTGTGTCCATCGGCCGCCTCCGAGCGGCAACATGTTTTCCGTACCGAAGGGAGCCTGGGACGGTGCGACACATGGCGTACGTACCCGGCGTCGCGCTCCTCGCAGCGCTCGCCGTGGGCTGCAGTGCCGGCTCCGACGGCAGCGCGAGCGACGCCGACAGCAAGCCGGGCGGCCCCACCGTCACCACCGCGCCCCCGGGAAAGTACCGGACCCTGCCCGCGCCCTGCCGCGCCGTACCCGGCTCCACGCTGAAGGACCTGCTGCCGGGGGTCGCGGAGCTGCCACAGCAGCAGCAGGAGAAGGCGTTCCGGGGGGCGCCGACCGTCACGTACGACACCGACCGCAAGGTCGGCTGCA
>NZ_JAAGLU010000712.1 GCF_010550245.1 Streptomyces sp. SID12501 | reverse complement strand
CCGGGGGAGTTCACCGGGCGGTACCCCGCCGGGTTCTTCTCGAGGTACTGCTGGTGGTAGTCCTCGGCGTAGTAGAACGTGCCGGCCTCCTCGACCGGGCGGATCTCCGTGGTCACGTCCCCGTAGCCGCGGGCCTTGAGCACCGGTGCGAACGCGTCACGCGTCTCCTGCGCGGCCGCGCCCTGCTCAGGCGTCGTGAAGAACACCGCGGAGCGGTACTGCGTGCCCACGTCGTTGCCCTGGCGGAAGCCCTGGGTCGGGTCGTGGGACTCCCAGAACAGCTTCAGGAGGGCCTCGTAGGAGACGAGCGCCGGGTCGAAGACCACGCGGACGACCTCGGTGTGCCCGGTCAGGCCGGAGCAGACCTCCTCGTACGCGGGGTTCTCGGTGAAACCGCCCTGGTAGCCGGCCAGGGTGGTCCACACCCCGGGG
>NZ_JAAGLU010000711.1 GCF_010550245.1 Streptomyces sp. SID12501 | reverse complement strand
CTCGCTGGTCGCGGTCACGGTGTTCGCGTTGGCGATGTTGTCGCCCACGGCGTCCATCCACTTGCGCGTGACGGTCATGCCGGTCCCGGCCACGCCGATGGCCCCGAAGATGGTCATCCGTTGGTCCTCATCGCGGTGCGGATCGACGAGAACGTCCCCGACATCGCCTGCGTCGCCAGCTGGTAGCGCAGGTTGGTGTCGATCTGCAGGAGCGTCTCGGTGTCGAGGTTGACGTTGTTGCCGTCGAGGCGCGTGGGCTCGAGCGAGCGCGCGACCGTGCCGGTCGCCGCGCCGTCGCCGCGCCGGACCGCGCTCGCGAGCTCGTCCTCGAACTGGACGCGCTGCGCGCGGTACCCGGGGGTCTGCAGGTTGGCGACGTTGTCCGCGCTGACGCGCTGGCGCAACGCGAGGGAGTCCAGCGCCCTGTCGAGC
>NZ_JAAGLU010000710.1 GCF_010550245.1 Streptomyces sp. SID12501 | reverse complement strand
CCGGGACCGCGGTGAGCCGCGGGGGTGCGACCGTGAGCAGGTCGCGCGCCTCGTCGGCGCCGACCGCGGGGTCGAGCCACGCCGACCACGCGTCGCGCGGCAGGATCACCGGTTGGCGGTCGTGGATCGGGGCCATCGCCTCGGTCGCGGGCCGCGTCACGACCGTGACGGTGACGAGCCAGCGGTCGGGCGCGTCGTCCGCCTTGCTCGGGTCCCGCCAGAACTCGTAGAGCCCCGCGAGCGCCGCGAGGTCGTCGTCGGCCGGGTGGATCCAGAACGGCTGCTTCGGGGCCCGGCGCGAGCGGGGAGCCCCGGCGGGCGCGTCCGGCGGGGCCTGCCACTCGTAGTAGCCGTCGGCCGGGAGCAGCGCGCGGCGCGCGGCGAACGCGCGCGCGAACGCGGGCCTGTCGGCGACGGTCTCGACGCGCGCGT
>NZ_JAAGLU010000070.1 GCF_010550245.1 Streptomyces sp. SID12501 | reverse complement strand
CCCGCCAGAGAGGCGAAGAAGTCATCGAACCAGCCCGCCCACACCTGCACCGCCCGCTCCGTACTCACGGACAGGTCAACGCATCACACGGCTACCAGACACGGACACGAGTCACGGCTGTAGTACCAGTCCGAGTACACCGCGTTGTACGGCTTCTCACCGGTGCCGAACTTCTCGTGGGTCCAGCTTGTAAGGTCGCTCTTCCCCAGCGCCTTGTCCATGACGTCCATCCCCATGCCGGTCCAGGCGATGCCGAGGCCAACCTGATAGGACTTGTACGCCTTGTTCGCCGCAGCACCTGCGGCCTCCGGGAAGGCAGCTCTGTTGGCCTGCAGCATCTTGGCCATACCGGCCATCTCCTTGTCGCCGAGGTGCACCAGCGTCGACAACGGACTGACCCTCAGCGGATTCTTGGCGACCAGGCCGACGTTCTGGGAGATGGACTTGCGCATCGCGTTTCGAGCCGCGCCAAGTGCCTGTCGCCCGGTCCCTTCTGGCAATCTGGTCATCAACCGCCCCGTGTCGTCCAGGATGCCCTTGACGCCAGCCAGTCCTCGGCTCAGGCCTGCGGTCCGGGCTGCCTGAGCGGCTCCCACAGTGGACTTGGCGCCGCTGGCGAGTTTCGCGGCCGCCCCGAGGCCGCCCACGACGAGGAGCCCACCCACGACGTCGAAGATGACATCCGTCCAGGTGGCGTCGCCGGATGCCACCAGTAGGAGTCTGAGTCCGATCGTGAGCGCCGCGATGCCGATGACGAGCAGGTTCAAGCCGGGAATGGCTAGCGCCACGAAGCCTGCCACCGTCGCGACCCAGCCGAGAACATCCATGAAGGCCTTGATCCCGTCCGCATGGTCATGGACCCAGCCTTTGACGTCGTCCCACCACGAGTCCTCGATCACGTCCTCGATCTCGTCGCGGATCTTCCCGGCATGGTGCTCGGCCCGGCTGTCGCGGTCGTCGGTGAGCGTGTTCAGCTGATTCCGGTACGTCAGATACGGATCGTGGTCGGTTCCGCGGCCGGAGGGCTTGGGAGTGTCCTTGTCGCCGGAGTCGGCCTCCTTGGCCTTCTCGGCCTTCTCGGCCTCAAGTTCGTCCTGTCTCTCCTTGGCCCGGCGCAGGACCTTGTCGGCCTCGGTCTGGAAGTCCTCCAACTCGTTGGACCAGGTGGTGAGATGGCCGTGGACACGCTCGTAACGACTGGCCACCTCCCGCATGTGCTTCTCCAGCGTGGAGGACTCCTCACGCAGGCGTTTGACGTACTTGCCCTTGAGGGTGTCCTCGTTGCTGATCGTCTGGAGGTTCCTGGCCTGGTCTTGCAGCTTCTGGGCGACCGACACCATGTGCCGGACCTCGGCGCGGATCTCCTCCGCATCTCCGGGTACCGGGTCGGAGTCGCGGAGCGGCTGCCAGTCCAGCGGGCGGCGCTTGGATGTCGTTGTCACTTCTTCTTCTCGTCGCGCTTGGCCAACTGGTTGTCGAGATCCTCGAACGCCCTCTTGGTGCCGGCCACCATCTGGCCGACGGAGTCGAGGCTTTCGACGAGTCTGGTGCGGTAGTCGTCCCAGTTGTCCACGAAATCTGTCATGACGTCGGCAATTTTTCCGGAACCCCAGTGCTCGCGCATATCGTCGCGCTGGTTCTCGATGTCCTCGAACGTCTTCTTGAGCTGACTGAGCTTGTTCTCGGACTCGGCGAGAAACTCGTAGTCGACCGTGAGATCTGAGTCGGACACTCAGAATCCTCCCCCTGCGTGTAGCGGTTCCGTGATTACCGGTTGACAGCCTGGATCTCCTGTACGGTAATGCCCTGGTCGTTGCCGAACGTGCCGTCGGGGAGGTCGCCACCCGCACCACCGGTTCCGGTCCAGGTGATTTCCCGAGTGATGGTTGCGCGTAGCTTGAACGAGCTGTCGCCGGATGAGCGCAGGTATCGGATGCCGCAGGGCGGGGTCTGGTCGGCCTTGCCCTGGGTGTACGGTTCGCCGATCGAGGACTTCGAGCAGGCAGCCGCCTCGCTGGAGACGGGCCGACGGAAACCGGAACCCTTACGTTCGGACCACACCGGACGGGTACTGTCCGACCCCACCCGCCCACCGCACCGGACGAACGGATCATGCGACCCGATTCCCCATGGCGGACAGCCGACTTCCGCACGCTGTTCACCGCATCCGCGCTCAGTCAGCTGGGCAGCAACGTCAGTTACGTCGCCGTACCGCTGGTCGCCGTGGCCGCGCTGGACGCGGGACCCGGCCAGGTCGGCGCCCTCGCCACCCTGAGCACGATCGCCTTCCTGGTCATCGGCCTGCCGGCCGGGGCCTGGGTGGACCGGCTCAGCCATCGCCGGGTGCTGATCGCCGCCGACCTGTGCCGCGCGCTGCTCTACGGCTCGGTGCCCCTGGCCTGGTGGCTGGACGCGCTCACCCTGGGCCAGCTCTACACGGTGGTCCTGCTCAGCGGCTGCGCGACCGTGTTCTTCGACGTGGGTTCACAGAGCGTGCTGCCCCAACTGGTCGGTAAAGAAGCGCTCGTTCAGGCCAACGCCGACATCAACACACTGATCGCCGCCGGAAACGTACTGGGCCGCAGCGCGGGCGGCGGACTCGTCTCACTGCTCAGCGCACCCGCGGCCGTGCTGGTCTCGGCCGGCACCTATCTGGCCTCCGGGCTCGGACTCGTCGCGATCCGGCGCACCTCGTCGGGAGGCGCGGCGAAAACCGGGGCCGGCAACCGGCTGCGTACCCAGATCGCCGAGGGTGTACGGCATGTCTTCGGCAACCGGGAGCTACGGGCGCTGGTGCTCACCGCGGCTCTCGCCAACCTCGGCTCGTCCGTCATCAACACCATGCTGCCGATCTGGTTCGTCCGTGAACTCGGCCTGCCGGGCGCCGCGTTGGGCCTGTTCTGGGGAGCCGGCGGGATCGGCCTGCTGATCGGCGCACGCAGCGCCCGGCCCGTCGCCGCCCGGCTGGGATTCGGCCGCACGCTCGGACTGGCCGGGGTGTGTCTGGCCCCGGCGGGGCTGCTCGTGCCGCTGGTTGACCGGGGGCCGTGGCTGTTTGTCGCGGGCGCCGGATGGTGTCTGGCCATGTTCAAGGTGGGGATGGACAACGTGCTCGGAGTCAGCCTGCGGCAGCGGATGACCCCCGGCTCGCTGCTCGGCCGGATGAACGCGACATTCCGGTTCCTGCTGACGGGCGCCCTGGCGGTCGGTGCCGCGATCTCCGGAGTGCTCGGTGAACTCGTCGGCGTCCAGGCCACGTTGTGGGTGGGCGGCGTGTTCGTCTCGATGGCCTTCCTGCCCGTCTTCCTCTCGCCGGTCCGGGTCCGCAGGGTCCTGCCGGACCCGGTTCCCGAGCCGCAGAGCACGCAGGGAGTGCAGGGGGCGCAGGGCACACATGGGGCGCCGACTACGCCCGCGTGAACTCCACTTCGTAGAAGCAGAGGTGGTCCTTGATCAGGGCCACTTCCGGCTTCGGCTCGGGGTATCCCCAGACGAGGTCGGCGGCGTCCGGGAGGGACCAGTAGGACGCCGTGCCCTTGAAGGGGCAGTACGTGTGGGTCTCGGAGGGCGTCAGCAGGTCGAGGCGGACGTCCTCGGCGGGGAGGTAGTACCGTGGGGGACAGCCGGTCTCGTGCAGGACCAGGGCGCGCTCGCTCTCGGCGAGCACCTGGCCGTCGTGGACGACCCGCACGCGGTCGTCGGTCTGCTCGATGGTGATCGTGTGTCCTTCAGTCATACCTGAGGAGCGTTCGCGGGGCAGGGGTTGTTCCCACCGGGGGAGCGGGAGCAGGTGGAGACTCCGGTGATGCGAGCATGGCGGGCATGGCTACACATGTGATCACCGGAGCGGGTTCGGGTATCGGCGCGGCGGTCGCGAGGCGGCTGCACGCGCGCGGGGACGAACTCGTGCTGCACGCGCGTGACGCGGGCCGCGCGAAGGAACTGGCGGCGGAGTTCCCCGGGGCGGCGACGCTGGTGGGTGACCTGTCGGACCCGGAGCGGCTGTCCTGGGCGTTCTCCCACCAGACGCTGCCGGACCGGGTGGACTCCCTGCTGCACATCGCGGGCGTGGTCGATCTGGGCCCGGTCGGCGACCTCACCCCCAAGACCTGGCGCCACCAGCTCAACGTCAACCTGATCGCCCCCGCCGAACTGACCCGGCACTTCCTGCCCCAACTCCGTGTCGCCCAGGGCCAAGTGGTCTTCGTCAACTCCGGCGCGGGCCTGAACGCGCATGCCAACTGGTCCGCGTACGCCGCGTCCAAGCACGGTCTCAAGGCCCTGGCGGACTCGTTGCGTCAGGAGGAACACGGGGCGGGGGTGCGGGTGACGACGGTGTATCCGGGGCGTACGGCCAGTCCGATGCAGGCGAAGGTGCACCAGCAGGAGGGCAAGGAGTACGACCCGTCGAAGTGGATCGACCCGGAGTCGGTGGCGACGACGATCCTGCTGACCCTGGACCTCCCCCGGGACGCGGAGATCAACGACGTGACGGTACGACCGGGCCGCTGACGCCGGGTTCTCGCCCTCGCGAAGAAACATAGGCTTCGCCACGTGAACGCGAACCCCACCTTCGGCCCCGCCACCGGCATCGGTTCCCTGCCCGGCGGCGACGCCCGGGAAGCCGTCAAGGCGGCCACCGGGACCTTCGACGACTTCCCCTTCCTGCCCGAACTCCCCGCCCGCGGCCCCGGCGCCGACATGATCGGCCGCACCGCCGGAATGCTCGTCGAGATGTACGCGCGCGTGGAGCCCAGCGGCTGGCGCTTCGGCGACCGCCCGGGCCGGGACACCAAGCGGGCCCGCTCCTGGCTCGGTGAGGACCTCGACGCGCTGGAGGAGTTCACGCAGGGGTACGAGGGGCAGGTGAAGGTGCAGGCCGTGGGCCCCTGGACGCTGGCCGCCGCCCTCGAACTCAGGAACGGCGAGCTCGCCCTCTCCGACCTGGGCGCCTGCCGCGACCTCGCCGGTTCCCTCGCCGAGGGCATCCGCCTCCACCTCGACGAACTGCGCCGACGGATCCCCGGTGCCCAACTCGTCCTGCAACTCGACGAACCGTCCCTCATGGCCGTGCTGCGCGGCCAGGTGAGGACAGCCAGCGGCTACCGCACCCACCGTGTTCCCGACCGCCAGATCGCCGAGGCCCTCCTCCGGGAGGTCATCGGCGTGCACGGCGACGGTCCCGTCGTCGTCCATTCCTGCGCGCCGGACGTCCCGTTCGCCTTCCTCCGCAGGGCCGGCGCCGCCGCCGTCTCCTTCGACTTCTCACTCCTCACCGAGCGTGACGACGACGCGATCGGTGAGGCGGTGGAAGGCGGCATGCGGCTCTTCGCCGGTGTCGTGCCCGGCACGGACGGCCCGTTGTCAGACCCTGCCGGTAGCGTCAGTGGTGTCAGAACGCTGTGGCGCAGGCTGGGGCTGCATCCGGGGCTTCTCGCGGAGGCGGTCACCGTCACTCCGACGTGCGGACTCGCGGGCGCTTCCCCGCAGTACGCATGGGCGGCGCTCGCCCACTGCGTCCAGGCGGCGAGATCACTCGCGGACAACCCAGAGTAACGGAGGACGACACGGTGGCCGGCGAACAGCACGGACAGACCACATCGGTGCCCGCCGAGGCGCGCGACAGGCACGCCCAACTCGCCGAGCGCGTCGAGGAGCACCGCTTCCGGTACTACGTGAACGACGCTCCCGTCGTCAGCGACGCGGAGTTCGACAAGCTCCTGCGCACCCTGGAGGCGCTGGAGGAGGAGTATCCGGAGCTGCGCACGCCCGACTCCCCGACCCAGAAGGTCGCGGGGGCGTACGAGACGGAGTTCACCTCCGTGGAGCACCGCTCGCGCATGCTCTCCCTCGACAACGCCTTCGACGACCTGGAACTGGCGGCGTGGGCGGAGCGCGTCCACAAGGACGTCGGTGCCTCCGAGCACCACTTCCTGTGCGAGCTGAAGGTCGACGGCCTGGCCGTCAACCTGACGTACGAGCACGGGCGTCTCACGTGCGCGGCGACCCGTGGCGACGGCCGCACCGGCGAGGACATCACGCCCAACGTGCGGACGATCGCCGAGATCCCGGACCGGCTGACGGGCGACCGTGTCCCGGACCTGGTGGAGATCCGCGGCGAGGTCTACTTCCCGATGGAGAAGTTCGAGGAGCTGAACGCCCGTCTGGTGGAGGGCGGCGACAAGCCGTTCGCCAACCCGCGCAACGCGGCGGCCGGTTCGCTCCGCCAGAAGGACCCGCGAGTCACCGCCACGCGCCCGCTGCACATGGTGGTCCACGGCATCGGCGCCCTGGAGGGCTACGACGCGCTCACCCGTCTCTCCGAGGCGTACACCCTCCTGCACGAGTGGGGCCTGCCGACCACGCGGTACGCGAAGCAGGTCGACGACCTCGACGGCGTACGGGAGTTCATCGCGTTCTACGGCGAGAACCGGCACTCCGTGGAGCACGAGATCGACGGGGTCGTCGTCAAGCTGGACGAAATCCCGCTCCAGGGTCGCCTCGGTTCCACCTCGCGCGCCCCGCGCTGGGCGATCGCCTGGAAGTACGCGCCCGAGGAGGTCAACACCAAGCTCATCAACATCCGCGTGGGCGTGGGCCGTACGGGCCGCGTCACGCCCTACGCCCAGGTCGAACCGGTCACCGTCGCCGGCTCCGAGGTCGAGTTCGCCACCCTGCACAACCAGGACGTCGTCAAGGCCAAGGGCGTGCTCATCGGCGACACCGTGGTGCTGCGCAAGGCCGGTGACGTCATCCCGGAGATTCTCGGCCCGGTCGCCGACCTGCGCGACGGCACGGAGAAGCCCTTCGAGATGCCGGCTGTGTGTCCTGAGTGCAAGACGCCGCTCAAGCCGATGAAGGAGGCCGATGTCGACCTCCGCTGCCCCAACGGGCAGAGCTGCCCCGCCCAGTTGAGAGAGCGCCTGTTCTATCTCGGCGGGCGCAAGTGCCTGGACATCGAGAACTTCGGTTACGTGGCCGCCGCCGCGCTCACCAAGCCGCTGGAGCCTGCCGAGCCGCCGCTCGTCGACGAGGGCGACCTCTTCGACCTCACCATCGAGCGGCTGCTGCCCATCAAGGCGTACGTCCTGGACCAGGACAGCGGGCTGCCCAAGCGGGACCCGAAGACCGGCGAGGAGAAGATCGCCACGGTCTTCGCCAATCAGGAGGGCGAGCCCAGGAAGAACGCGGTCTCGATGCTCGCCAACATCGCAGCCGCCAAGGACCGTCCGCTGGCCCGGATCATCACCGGTCTGTCGATCCGGCATGTCGGTCCGGTCGCCGCCGAGGCGCTCGCCCGGGAATTCCGCTCGATCGAGCGGATCGAGCAGGCCTCAGAGGAGGAGTTGGCGACCACGGACGGGGTCGGCCCGATCATCGCGGCCTCGCTCAAGGAGTGGTTCGCGGTGGACTGGCACCAGGAGATCCTGCGCAAGTGGCGGGCCGCAGGAGTCCGTATGGAGGAGGAGGGCTCCGGTGAGGACGAGGGGCCGCGCCCGCTCGAAGGGCTCACCGTGGTCGTGACCGGCACGCTCGAACACCACACCCGGGACGGCGCGAAGGACGCATTGCAGAGCCGTGGAGCAAAAGTGACCGGTTCTGTTTCGAAGAAGACGTCTTTCGTGGTTGTGGGTGACAATCCTGGTTCGAAGTTCGACAAGGCCATGCAGTTGAAGGTCCCTGTTCTGAACGAGGACGGCTTTGCCGTACTGCTTGAACAGGGACCCGAGGCAGCGGCCGAAGCGGCGCTTCCGAACGAGGAGTAGGGGTTGAAGACCACCCGATCGGCGCATACCAGATGCATACGGGTGGCCGGGTCGCATTCGGGCAACCGTCGACGACCGCTGCCCGTGGAAGCCTTCTGCGGCCTACTGTTGACGTATGCGCCTGCCGTGCCCGGATGTGGTTTCGGACGCGGTGTCGTTGACGGTTGACGGACATCGGACCGCGTGGCGTGGGCACCGCCGGCTGTGAGAGGGACGGAATGGAACCGACCGAAAGCGCCGCCCCTCCCTCACGGCTGCGCAGACTCCGGATATCCGGCGTCCGGCGCTGGGGCTCCGCCCTTTTCACGGGCAGTCCCGAGCCCGGCCGGGAACCGGGCGCGGGCCGCCGGACGGCACGGTTCCTGGAACGCGCGGGCGTCGGCCTCCGTACGACCGGACCGGCGAGCAGGACAGGCGCGGCGGGCGGCACCGGACAGCGCATCGTCGCCGACAGCAGGGTGTCGACCCCGCTGGCGGCCCACCTCACCGCCGAGGAACGCGTCGCCCACCTTCACGCCAACGACCCCGCCCGCCAGCTGTCCTGGCCCGCGCTGCCCGCAGCGGTCATCGCGTCGGCAGGGTTCGTCCTCGGCGCCGGCTTCTACCGCGGCTTCACCGGCCACAGCGCGCTCTTCCCCTCCGGCACCGTCGGCTGGGCCCTCGCCGTGCTCACCGGTGTCATCGTCGGCCATCTCGTCGCCCTCGGCCGCGCCCGCTGGTGGGGCGGCACCGGCTCGGGCGCCGCCCTCACCCTCTCCGTACTCCTGCTGTTCGGGTGGGTGGCGGCCGGCATGGTCAGCCTCACCGTCGTCGTCCTGGTCGGCGTGGCCCGGCGCCACCGCTGGCGGCAGGGCCTCCTGCACGGCGCGGTGGACATCCTCGGCATCGGCGCCGGGGCGCTGGTGCTCGCCGCGTTCGGCCGTGTCCCGTCCGTCGAGACGCCGTGGGACCCGCAGACCTGGAGCGTCTACACGGCGCCCGAGGTGACGCTGATCGCGGTCACCTACCTCGCGCTGACCCGCACCCTGCTCTGGTATCTGCACACCCCGCGCGGCGGACTGCCCACCGCCGCCCGCTCCGCCCTGGTCAGACAGGGGCTGGTCGCGGTCGCGCTGCTCGCCATCGCGCCGCTGATCTGCGTCGTCGCCGTCGCCCTGCCGGTCCTGCTGCCGCTGTTCGCCATCCCCCTCATCGCCCTCGACTCCACCCTGTGGATAGCCAGGGCCCGGGCCGAGGAGCAACTGCGCGACCCGCTGACCGGGCTGCCCAACAGACAGTGGCTCCTGGAACGGACCTGGACGGCCCTCGACGATGCCGAACGCATCGACGCGCGGGCCGCGTTGATGCTCATAGACCTCGACCGCTTCCGGTCCGTGAACGACACGCTGGGCCACCTCGCCGGTGACCGTCTCCTCCTCCAGATAGCCGACCGGCTGCGCCTCGCACTGCCGCGCGGCGCGGAGGCCGCACGGCTCGGCGGCGACGAGTTCGCCGTTCTGCTGCCGGTCGTCGACTCCACGACGTCGGCCACCCGCGTCGCCCGCAACCTGGTCACCGTGCTCGGCTCCCCGCTCGATCTCGACGGACTCACCCTCGTCCTGGAGGCCAGCGCCGGCCTCGCCGTCTTCCCCGACCACGCGCTCGACGCCGAGGGCCTGCTGCGGCGCGCCGACGTCGCGATGTACCAGGCGAAGCGGGACCGTACGGGCGTCGAGGTGTACGAGTCCAAGCGGGACTCGAACACCCCGGACCGGCTCGGCCTGCTGGGCGACCTGCGGCGCGCCCTCGACGCGCATGAGGTCGAACTGCACTACCAGCCCAAGGTGCGCTTCGACGGACAGGTCGTCGGCCTGGAGGCGCTGGTGCGGTGGGTGCACCCGGAGCGCGGGAGGGTTCCCCCCGACGAGTTCATAGCGATCGCCGAGTCGTCCGGGCTGATGCCCCACCTCACGGAGTACGTGCTGGAGACGGCGCTCGAACAGGTCGCGAAGTGGCGCTCCCAGGGACTGTTCGTCCCGGTCGCGGTCAACGTCTCCCCGCGCGACGTCCACACCCCCGGCTTCGCCGGTTCCGTCGCCGCGCGGCTGGCCAGGCACGGGGTCCCGGCGGCGGCGCTCCAGCTGGAGATAACGGAACACGTGCTCCTGGAGGATCCGCAGCGGGCCGCGGACACGCTGGCCGCGCTGACCGGGCACGGCGTGAAGATGTCCCTGGACGACTTCGGGACGGGGTACTCGTCGCTGGTGCATCTGCGGCGGCTGCCGGTGAGTGAGCTGAAGATCGACCGGTCGTTCGTGGCGCGGCTGGCGGTGGACACGGAGGACGCGGAGATCGTGCGGTGCACGGTGGACCTCGCGCATTCCCTGGGACTGCTCGTGGTCGCCGAGGGCGTTGAGGACGACGAGACGTGGGAGCGGTTGCGGGACATGGGGTGTGACGCGGTGCAGGGGTGGCTTGTCGCCGCGGCGATGCCTCCGGAGGAGGCCACGGCCTGGCTGCTGGCGCGCGGGACCCGTGGGTGGCAGCGTCCTCGGGCGGCCTTGCCCGCCGCGGAGTGATTCGGGGAGATCTCCCACCCGCGCACCGCCCGTTTACCGCCCGTTCCAGAGCCGAGCTCTCCTGCGGGGGCTCGGTCGCGTCGGCGGCTGCGGGTGCGTGGAAGCAAACCCGTGCGCGGGTTGTCCCGCCCGCCCCCTAGGATTGGGGCCAAAACCCACACCGCACTCACCCCAGAGGATCGCTGCATGCCTGGCATCACGCGCGAGGAGGTCGCCCACCTCGCACGGCTGGCGCGTCTGGAGCTGAAGGGCGAAGAGCTCGACCACTTCGCAGGCCAGCTCGACGACATCATCGGCGCGGTCGCCCGCGTCAGCGAGGTCGCCGACCAAGACGTACCGCCGACCTCGCACCCGCTGCCGCTGACGAACGTCATGCGCGCGGACGAGGTCCGTCCGTCGCTCACCCCCGAGCAGGCGCTCTCCGGCGCCCCGGCCCAGGAGCAGCAGCGTTTCAAGGTGCCGCAGATCCTGGGGGAGGACTAACCACCATGACGGACCACAGCAGCATCATCCGGCTCACCGCCGCCGAGACCGCCGCGAACATCGCCTCCGGCGTCCTCACGGCCGTCGAGGTCACCGAGGCCCACCTCGCCCGTATCGAGGAAGTCGACACGAAGGTGCACGCCTTCCTCCACGTCGACCGGGAGGGCGCCCTCGCCCAGGCCCGTGCCGTCGACGCCAAGCGTGAGCGCGGGGAGACGCTGGGCCCACTGGCCGGCGTACCCCTCGCTCTCAAGGACATCTTCACCACCGAGGGGATTCCGACCACCGTCGGATCCAAGATGCTCGAAGGGTGGATCCCGCCGTACGACGCGACCGTCACCAAGCGGCTGAAGGCCGCCGACGTCGTCATCCTCGGCAAGACCAACATGGACGAGTTCGCCATGGGGTCCAGCACCGAGAACAGCGCGTACGGGCCCACCGGCAACCCGTGGGACCTCACCCGCATCCCCGGCGGCTCCGGCGGCGGGTCCTCCGCCGCCCTCGCCTCCTTCCAGGCGCCGCTGGCCATCGGTACGGACACCGGCGGTTCCATCCGCCAGCCCGCCTCCGTCACCGGCACGGTCGGCGTCAAGCCGACGTACGGGGCCGTGTCGCGGTACGGCATGGTCGCCTTCTCGTCCTCCCTCGACCAGGGCGGGCCCTGCGCCCGTACGGTCCTGGACGCCGCGCTCCTCCACGAGGTCATCGCCGGGCACGACCCGCTCGACTCGACCTCGATCGACGCCCCGGTCCCGCCGGTCGTCGAGGCCGCCCGCAACGGCAGCGTCGACGGCATGCGCGTCGGTGTCGTCAAGCAGTTCCGCGGCGAGGGCTACCAGGCCGGCGTCATCCAGCGCTTCGACGAGTCCGTCACCCTGCTCAAGGAGCTGGGCGCCGAGATCGTCGAGCTGGACTGTCCGTCCTTCGACCTGGCGCTCTCCGCCTACTACCTGATCGCGCCGAGCGAGTGTTCGTCGAACCTCGCCCGCTTCGACGGGCTCCGCTACGGCCTGCGCAGCGGTGACGACGGCACGCACTCCGCCGAGGAGGTCACCTCGCTCACCCGCGCGGAGGGCTTCGGCCCCGAGGTCAAGCGCCGCATCATTCTCGGCACGTACGCGCTCAGCTCCGGCTACTACGACGCGTACTACGGCAGCGCCCAGAAGGTCCGTACGCTCATCACGCGGGACTTCGAGAAGGCGTTCGAGTCGGTTGACGTGATCGTCTCCCCGACGACGCCCACCACCGCCTTCCCGATCGGCGAGCGTGCCGACGACCCGATGGCGATGTACCTCGCGGACCTCTGCACCATCCCGACCAACCTGGCCGGCAACGCGGCCATGTCCCTGCCCTGCGGTCTCGCACCGGAGGACGGACTGCCGGTCGGGCTCCAGATCATCGCCCCGGCGCTCAAGGACGACCGTCTTTACAAGGTCGGCGCGGCCGTCGAGGCGGCGTTCGTGGAAAAGTGGGGACACCCGCTCCTGGAGGAGGCACCGTCGCTGTGAGCAACACTCTTTCGAAGGCCAAGGGCTTCAAGAAGTCCAAGTCCGGCACGTACCTGTCCATCGCGACCACCGCGTTCGGTGCCGTCAGCGTCGTCAAGCAGGCCAGGAAGGCCCGCTCCGAGAGCGACACGCTGCGCCTCATCGACGCGGCCGTGTCCGCCGCCGCCATCGTCACCGGCCTCGCCATCCTCTACCGCGAGCTGAAGCGGCTGGGCGACGACGACGTCCTGCTGGGCTGAGAGGGAACTTTTCACCGTGACCACCACGACCGACGAGTTGGTGTCGTACGAGGACGCCCTGGCGACGTACGACCCCGTCATGGGCCTCGAAGTCCATGTCGAACTCGGTACCAAGACCAAGATGTTCTGCGGCTGTTCGACCGAGTTGGGCGGCGCGCCCAACTCGCAGACCTGTCCGACCTGCCTCGGCATGCCGGGCGCGCTTCCGGTCGTCAACGCGATCGGCATCGAGTCCGCCATCAAGATCGGCCTCGCGCTGCACTGCGAGATCGCCGAGTGGTGCCGCTTCGCCCGGAAGAACTACTTCTATCCGGACATGCCGAAGAACTTCCAGACCTCCCAGTACGACGAGCCGATCGCCTTCAACGGCTACCTCGACGTGCAGTTGGAGGACGGCGAGACCTTCCGCGTGGAGATCGAGCGCGCCCACATGGAGGAGGACACCGGCAAGTCGCTGCACGTCGGTGGCGCGACGGGCCGTATCCACGGCGCCTCGCACTCGCTCCTCGACTACAACCGCGCCGGCATCCCCCTCATCGAGATCGTCACCAAGCCGATCGAGGGCGCCGGCGAGCGCGCTCCCGAGGTCGCCAAGGCGTACGTCGCCGAGCTGCGCGAACTCATCAAGGCGCTCCAGGTCTCGGAAGCCCGCATGGACCAGGGGCAGATGCGCTGCGACGTGAACCTTTCGCTGCGCCCGCACGGCCGCGAGAAGTTCGGCACCCGCAGCGAGACCAAGAACGTCAACTCGCTGCGTTCCGTGGAGCGTGCCGCCCGTTTCGAGATCCAGCGGCACGCCGCCGTACTGAACTCGGGCGGGACGATCATCCAGGAGACCCGGCACTTCCACGAGGACACCGGGTCGACGACCTCGGGCCGCGTGAAGGAGGAGGCCGAGGACTACCGGTACTTCCCCGAGCCGGACCTGGTGCCGGTGGCCCCCTCCCGCGAGTGGGTCGAGGAGATCCGCGCCGGGCTGCCCGAACTGCCGCTGGCCCGCCGCAACCGGCTCCTCGCGGAGTGGGGCGTCACGGCGACCGACATGCAGTCGATGCTCAACGCCGGTGCCATCGACCTGATCGTCAGCACCATCGACGCCGGTGCGGACGCCGCCTCCGCCCGTAAGTGGTGGATGGGCGAACTCGCGCGCAGCGCCAACGAGTCGGGCACCCCGCTCGACGCACTGGCCATCACGTCCGAGCAGGTCGCCCGGGTCGCCGCGCTGGTCACCTCCGGCGACCTGAACGACAAGCTGGCCCGCCAGGTCATCGAGGGCGTTCTCGCGGGCGAGGGCACGCCGGACGAGGTCGTCGAGAAGCGCGGCCTGAAGGTCGTCTCCGACGACGGCGCGCTCAACACGGCCGTCCAGGAGGCCATCGCCGGCAACCCGGGCATCGCCGACAAGATCCGCGGCGGCAAGGTGGCCGCGGTCGGCGCCCTGGTCGGCGCGGTCATGAAGGCGACCCGAGGTCAGGCCGACGCGGCCCGCGTCAAGGAACTGATCCTTGAGCAGCTGGGCGTCAGCGAGGGCTGAGCCACGTGGTGGAGGCCGAGGGGCGCATCGGGTTTCCGATGCGCCCCTCGGCTTGCTCCACAGCTACGTGCCTCTGCAGCTACGTGATCACGTACGGCGTCCCACGACCCGTACGAAGCCCAGGGACCGGCCCTGGTCCGCGCGCACCAGCTCCACCGAGTCGCGGGCCATGCCCGCCATGAACTCCTCGGTGCTCTCCTCGGCGCAGACCTCGCTCCACAGCAGCCAGTCGCGCCAGCCGTCCGGCAGCCAGTCGGCGGCCTCCACGGTCACAGCCCCGCCGCGTGTCCACTGGCGCCGCCACCAGTCGGCGGTGTGGAACGACCAGAACCCCGGGTCCCAGAACGGCTTGAGGTGCTCCGGCGGCTCCACGCCGTCCGGCTCCTCGCGCAGCGCCGGTACGACGACACCGATCCGCCCGCCCGGCTTCAGCAGCCGGGTGAGGCTCGGCAGATACAGGTCGTTCGTGCCGAAGTACTGGTACGCGTCGATACTCACGATCGCGTCGAACGACTCGTCGCCGAAAGGCAGTCGGTGTGCGTCGGCGTACACGGGCAGCACCCGGTCGGCGACGCCCGCCTCATTGATGCGGCGCGCGTTCTTGCCGGGCTCGATCCACAGGTCGGCGGCGGCGACCTGGACGTCGTACTCCTTGGCGAGGAAGACGGACGTCATCGCCTTGCCGCAGCCCAGGTCGAGCACCCGGGCGCCCGGCGGAAGGGTGTCGAGGCCGAACGCGGGAGCCAGCCACTCCAGCAGCCACAGGGCGTGCGGGCCCATCTGGTTGTCGATGGTCCAGCGGGCGTCGTACCGGCTGCTGCGCGGGTAGTGGGGGTGGTTCAGCCGCTCAGTGAGCGGGTCGGGACGGTCGTTCGAGGTCCTGGATGTGATGTCGGACATCGGTGAACGGGCTCCTCGGGTTCTGTGAAGAGAAAGAACGGAAGGCGTCGGAGCTCGGTCGGACCTTCAAACAACGCACCTGCTCGGGGAGGCGGCGAAAAGCCGGATACGGACAGTGGACGGCCGGACGCTAGCAGTGGGTATCCGGCGTCCGCATCCGAATTCTCAGGTGGGCGCGCTACGCTCCCGCGCCATGGATGAGAACGCGGAGGAGTACGAGGAGGAGTACGAGGACGCGAGGCGCGCCCGCTGGACGGCGACCGGGACCGGGGCGCTGCTTGCCCTCGTGGGGCTCGCGGCCTCGACGCTCCGTCTCACGGGCTCCGCGCCCGTGCTCGTACCCGGTGCTTACGCCTTCGGCGCCGCCGTCTGCGGGCTCGCGTCGGTGCTGGGGGCGCGGGGGCGTACCCGGCGGGCCCTGTGGCTGCTGGTCATCGGCGTGATGGTGATGGCGCTCGGCGACCAGTTCGACTGAGTCATTCATTGAGGCGACAGAGTTCATGTGATTGTCCTGTGATGTGACTCGCATTCTTGTGAGTAAAGGCACTAACGCCATAAATGATCACCCTCCCCTGCGACAGTGGTCCGGCATCTCTCTTGCTTTTTCGTTTCTTTGCGGGCTGTTCTGTTCGTTCACGACTGCTCCCGGTCAAAGATCCACTTTTTACCCAGGGAGCACGTCTGTGGCAGTCCTCGCACGCTGGTGTGTCAGGCGCCGCCTCGTCGTCGTTCTGATCTGGCTCGCCGCCTTCGCCGGGGTGACCGCCGCCGCAGCCGTCGCGGGCTCGGCGTACTCGAACGACTACGAAGTCCCCGGCACCGAGTCGGGCCGCGCCACCCAGCTGCTGGAGAAAGGTTTCCCCGACCTCGGTGGCGACACCGACACCGTCGTCTGGCACACCGCCTCCGGCTCCGGCACGGTCCGCGCGGCCGACGTCGAGCAGACGATGAGCAGCACTCTGGACCGGATCGCCGACCTGCCCGGCGTGGCCTCGGTCGTCAGCCCCTACGAGGGCAGCGGCAGCAGCCGGATCAGCGCCGACGGGCGTACGGCCTACGCCACCGTCACCTTCGACAAGTCCGCCGAGGACATCGGCGAGAGCGAGGCGCGCGCCGTCGTCGACGCTGCCGAGGCGGCGCGGGCCGACGGGCTCCAGGTGGAGCTGGGCGGCAGCGCCATCGCGCTCACCGAATCCTCCGGCGGTCACCTCGCCGAGGTCGTAGGGGTGGTCGTCGCGGCCCTCGTGCTCTTCCTCGCCTTCGGCTCGCTCGCCGCCTCCCTGCTGCCCATCGCCACCGCCCTGGTGAGCGTCGGCACGGCGTACGCCGGGATCGTGCTGCTCGGACACGCGATGACCGTCGCCGACTTCGCGCCCATGCTCGGCATGCTGATCGGGCTCGGCGTCGGCATCGACTACGCGCTGTTCATCGTCACCAGGCACCGGCGCGGCCTCAAGCGCGGCCTGTCCGTCACCGAAGCCGCCACCAATGCCGTCACGACCACCGGACGCGCCGTCGTCTTCGCGGGTGCGACCGTTTGCATAGCCCTGCTCGGGATGCTGATCCTGCGGTTGGGCTTCCTCAACGGGGTCGCGATCGCGGCCTCCCTGACGGTGGTCCTGACCGTCGCGGCCTCCGTGACCCTGCTCCCCGCCCTGCTGTCGTTCATCGGGCCGCGCGCCCTGAGCCGACGCGAGCGGCGCAGGCTGGCCGAGCACGGGCCCGAGCCGGAACTGCCCACCGGGTTCGCCGCCCGCTGGTCCGTGTTCGTCGAGCACCACCCCAAGGCGCTCGGCGGGGCCGCCCTGGTCGTCATGGCGCTGCTCGCCCTGCCCACCCTCTCGCTCCACCTCGGCACCTCCGACCAGGGGAACAACCCCAGGGCGACGACCACACGCCAGGCCTACGACCTCCTCGCCGACGGCTTCGGCCCCGGCGTCAACGGCCCCCTCACCCTCGTCACGCCCGTCTCCGACGCCGAGGACAAGCTCGTCCTCGACAACCTCGCCGCGACCCTCCGGACCACCGAGGGCGTCGCGTCGTCCTCGCCGGTCACCTACAGTGCCGACGGCTCCACCGGGTACCTCACCGTCGTACCGGAGTCCTCCCCGCAGTCCGCGCGGACCAGTGACCTGGTGGAGCGGCTGCGCGCGAAGGTGCTCCCGCGCGCGGAGACCGGCACCTCCCTCGACCTGCAGGTCGGCGGGGTCACAGCGAGCTACGACGACTTCGCGGATGTGATCGTCGGCAAGCTGCCGCTGTTCGTCGGTGTCGTGATCGGCCTCGGCTGTCTGCTGCTCCTGCTCGCGTTCCGGTCGATCGGCATCCCGCTCAAGGCCGCCGCGATGAACGTCGCCGCCGTCGCCTCCGCGTTCGGTGTCGTCGTCGCGATCTTCCAGTGGGGCTGGGGGAGTGAACTGCTGGGCCTCGGCAGCGCGGGCCCGATCGAGCCGTTCCTGCCGGTCATCATGGTGTCGGTCCTCTTCGGGCTCTCCATGGACTACCAGGTCTTCCTGGTCAGCCGGATGTACGAGGAGTGGCTGGAGACCGGCGACAACCGGCGGGCCGTCCGGGTCGGCCTCGCCGAGACCAGCCGCGTGATCAACTCCGCGGCCGTCATCATGATCTCCGTCTTCCTCGCCTTCGTCCTCTCCGGCGACCGCGTGATCGCCATGTTCGGCATCGCCCTGGCCGCCGCCGTCGCCCTCGACGCCTTCGTCCTGCGTACGCTCCTGGTGCCCGCGCTGATGCACCTGCTCGGCGGCGCCAACTGGTGGCTGCCCCGCTGGCTGGACCGGCGCCTGCCGCGCATCAGCATCGAGCCGCCCGAGTGCCGGAGCGCCGCCGCGCAAATGCCGGGCACCGCGGAGGCCACCCGTGCGAGCATTCCGGACGTACTCGACGTGGACGTGATGGACGTACGGGACGTACTTGTGAAGGAGCGACCGCAGGATGTACGCGATATCCCTGGGTGACGACGGCGCGGAACTGCGGCCCCTGGAGCCCTGGCACGCCGAGGAGTTCCTCGCCCACCTCGACCGGGGGCGGGACTTCATCAACCGGCACGTCTCCTTCGGCATGAAGTCCACGGACCTCGACTCCGCGCGGGAGCAGCTCCAGCGGTACGCCGACCAGCGCGCCGCCGACACCGGGTCGCTGCACGGGATCTGGCTGGACGGGAAGCTCGTCGGCGGGGTGCTGTTCCTCAACTTCCACGCGGAGTACGGCAACTGCGAGGTCGGCTGCTGGCTGGAACCGGCCGGCACCGGACGCGGGCTGATCACGCGCGCGATGCGTGTCCTCATCGACTGGGCGATTGACGTACGCGGCATGCACCGTGTGGAGTGGCACGCGTCGTCCGTCAACGAAGCGAGCATCAACGTGGCGCGGCGACTGGGCATGAGCCGCGAGGCCCTGCTGCGGGAGAACTACCCGCACCGGGGTGTCCGAGCGGACACCGAGATCTGGTCGGTACTCGCGCCCGAGTGGCACGACGCACGCGCGCGTGCCGCTCACAAGGAGCATTAAGGAACTTCTCAGACGACGTCCGTACGGTGCGAGGCATGGGAACCAAGACAGCAGACGAGACCGGCGCCGAGACCGGTACCGAGGCGAAGAGCGACGATGTGAAGAGCGGCGGGGAGACGGTGAGCGTCACCAAGGACGAGCAGTTGACGGAGGCCCCTGAGGCCACTGAGGCCACGGAGGAAGCGGCCCCGGAGACCGAGGTCGAGGCCGAGGTCCTGGGCGACGCGGACGAGTACGAGGGCGACGAGGCGGAGCTCGCCGCCGGGAAGGAGGGCCCCTCCGGCGTGGGCCAGGGCGCTGCCGCCGTCGCGTCCGCCGTGCTCGGCTTCGTCTCCCTGACCGGCAGCTGGCTGGGCACGGTGGCCGGTGCGCGCGAGACGCTCGTCGGCCAGCTGGAGACCGCGTCGTCCGCGAGCGTCGCCACCCAGATCAAGGAGGTCTACGGCGACGCCTGGCAGACCACCGCGCTGTGGGGCGGCATCTTCGCGCTCCTCGGGCTGCTCGTCGCTGTCGCGGCCCTCGCCCGGCCCGCGTTCGGCACCCCGGGCAAGCCGCAGGCCGCCTGGATCAAGTCGGTCTCCTGGGCGGGTGTCGCCCTCGGCATCCTCGGACTGCTCCTCGCGGTCCTGAAGTACACCGACGTACTGCTGAGCCTGCCGCCGGCACCCTGACACGGGAGCGGAATCACCGCAGGTCATGAGGGGCCTTAGGCCGGTCGTAAGCACCTTACGGCCCGTCTGAGGCCCTTCTTCTGTTCCTAAGGCCCCCAGCCCCTCGGAAGATGCGGAACTCTCCCGATGTGGCGGACCCCCCTGGGAGACGAAGGTTGAGACATCGCAGAAAGCGAAGACCGACCGAACTCGCCAGGACCCGAGGGGCATCACATGTTCCAGTACGAACTCCACCAGATCCGTTCCGCCGAACTGCGCCGCGAGGCGGCGGACGAGCGCCGGGCCCGGGATGCGATCCGCAGTGCCCGTGCCGCCCGCCGCGAGGCAGCCGGCCCGGCCGCCGAGGGTGAGGTGCATATCGACCGCACGCGCCGGCACTGGTTCACCCGGGCCGCGTGAGCACCGTGGGACGGGCGGACGGCTCGCCTGCGGCGTCGCTCCTCCCCGCGCACGCCGCGGCCGTCCACCCCACGACCCGCAACGGGCCGGTTGCCGTCACGGTGACCGGCCCGTTCAGCACTTCGCCCCCCGCTCCGCCCACCGGCTCGATAACCAGTCCCGCGATGTCAGAGCCCTGTGCGATGCTCTGGCCCGTGGAGACCAGGTCCGTCTGTCCGGTGTTCGTCGGTCGCACCGATGAGTTGGGGGTGTTGCACGACGCGCTCGCCCGCGCCGCCGCCGGTGAGCCGCAGGCCCTGCTGCTCGGCGGAGAGGCCGGAGTCGGCAAGACACGGCTGGTCGAGGAGTTCGCCGGCGCGGCCTCCGGCCGGGGCGCCGTCGTCGCGCTCGGCGGCTGCGTCGAGATAGGCGCCGACGGGCTGCCCTTCGCGCCCTTCTCCACCGCCCTGCGTGCCCTGCTGCGCGCGCTGCCCGACGAGTTGGCCGCCGCCGCTGCCGGGCAGGAGGAGGAACTGGCCCGGTTGCTCCCGGAGTTGGGCGAGACCAGCACCGGACGGCACGACGAGGAGGGCATGGCCCGCCTCTTCGAACTCACCGCGCGCCTTCTGGAACGCGTCGCCGCCGAGCGCACGGTCGTCGTCGCCCTCGAAGACCTGCACTAGGCCGACGCCTCCACCCGCCACCTCCTCGCCTACCTCTTCCGCACCCTGCGCACCGGCCGCCTCGTCGTCCTCGCGACCTACCGCGCCGACGACATCCACCGCCGCCACCCGCTGCGCCCCCTGCTCGCCGAACTGGACCGGCTGCGCACCGTCCGCCGGATCGAGCTGAACCGCTTCAACCGCGCCGAAGTGGGCCGCCAGATCGCCGGCATCCTCGCCGCCGAACCCGAACCGGCCCAGGTCGACGAGATCTTCGACCGCTCCGACGGCAACGCCTTCTTCGTCGAGGAACTCGCCGTCGCCGCCCACGAGGGCTGCCGCACCCGGCTCACCGACACCCTCCGGGACCTTCTCCTCGTCCGCGTCGAAAGCCTGCCCGAGAGCGCCCAGCGGGTCGCCCGGATCGTCGCCGAGGGCGGCTCCACCGTCGAGTACCGGCTGCTCGCCGCCGTCGCCGGGCTCGCCGAGGACGACCTCATCGAAGCGCTGCGCGCGGCCGTCGGCGCCAACATCCTGCTCGCCACCCCGGCCGGTGACGGCTACCGCTTCCGCCACTCCCTGGTCCGCGAGGCCGTCGCCGACGACCTGCTCCCCGGCGAACGCTCCCGCCTCAACCGCCGCTACGCCGAGGCCCTGGAGACCGACCCGACGCTCGTCCCCGCCGCCGACCGCACCATGCGCCTGGCCAGCTACTGGTACCACGCCCACGACCCGGCCAAGGCCCTCCCCGCCGTCCTGGACGCCTCGGTCACCGCCCGCCGCCGGTACGCCTACTCCGAGCAACTACGCCTCCTGGAACGGGCGATGGAGCTCTGGGACACCGCCCCCGACGCCGTACGGACCACACTCCGTCCCGTCGACTACACCGAGGTCTACCCGCCCTGCGGCTGCGACCCGGCGACCACCCCCCTGCGCTATCTCGACCTCATGGCCGAGGCCGCCGTCGCGGGCCGGCTGTCCGGGGAGCGCGAACGCGCCCTGAAGATCATCAAGCGTGCCCTGCACCTCCTGGAGGAGGACGGCGACCCCCTGCGCGCTGCCTGGTTCTGGTGCCAGCGCTCCCGCCTGGTCCAGGCCCAGTCGCGAGGCGACGGCTGGAAAGAACTCGGCACAGCCCAGGAGCTCGTACGCGGTCTGCCGCCCTCGGAGGTGCACGCCGAGGTCCTGGCCAACGTCGCCGCCTGGTCGATGCTGCACTCGCCCGGCCCCGACGCCCTGGCCGCCGCCGAACAGGCGGTCGAGTACGCCCGCATGGTGGGCGCTTACGAGACCGAGCTGCACGCCCGCCTCACCCACGGCATCCTCCTGGTCGACGCCGGGGCCACGGAGACCGGGTTCGCGGAGATGCGCGCGGTCAAGGACCGGTCGGTGGCGGAGAACATCTTCTTCGTCGCCGGACGCGCCTACGTGAACCTCCCCAACGGACTGGAGGCGGTCGGCCGCTCCCGGGACGCCGTCCCCCTCCTGGAGGAGGGCGTCACCTACACCCGTAGGTTCGGGCTGCTGGACTCCGAGGCCTGGGTGTGGGGCAACCTCTCCGAATCGCTGTACTCGCTCGGCCGCTGGGACGTCGCCGCCGACGCCGCGGCCAACGCGCTGCGGCGCGGCCACAGCACCAAGCCGCAGGGCGCGGGCGCCGTCTGCCTGGCCCGGCTCGCCCTGGACCGGGGTGACCTGCCCGAGGCGGCGCGCCAACTGGCCACCGCCCACGAGCACTTCGGCACTCATGACCCCATGCCCCAGCACGACCTGCTGCTCGCCCTGGTCACCCTCGGTGTCGCCGTCGCCGAGGGCCGCATCCTGGACGCCCGGACCGAACTGGGCCACGTCCTGGACACCGGCTTCCCGCCCGGCACCCACCGCTACGGCTGGCTTCTGCTCCTGGCCGCCGCCACCGCGGAGGCCGACGCCCGCGCCCTGCCCACCGTCGCGCAGGGCCGCCCCGAGACCCTGGCCCGTATCCTCGACACCGCCAAGAAGCTCACCACGGACGCCCCCGTCTGGCTCGCCCACGAGCAGTGGGTCCGCGCCGAGCTCCAGCGCGCCGACGGCACCGCCACCCCCGGCACCTGGTCACGGCTCGTCACCGCCTTCGAGGTTCTGGACCGCCCCTACGATCTCGCCCGGGTCCGCCACCGCCTCGCCGAGGCACTGCTGACGGGCGGCGCGGAGCCCGGCGACCGCGACCGGGCGGCCGAACTCCTCCGCCTGTCCGCCACTGTCGCCGACCACCTGGGCGCCCGCCCTCTCGCCGACACCGTCACCCTCCTCGCCCAACGCGCCCGCCTCACCCCAGGCCCGGCCCGGCCCACGGCGGACCCGGTGGAGTCGCTGGGCCTGACCAGCCGCGAACGGGACGTCCTGCGCCTGGTCTCCGCCGGCCGCACCAACCGCCAGATCGCCGAGGAACTCTTCATCTCGCCCAAGACGGCGAGCGTCCACGTCTCGAACATCCTGGCCAAGCTGGGCGTCTCGGGCCGGGGAGAGGCGGCGGCGCTGGCGCACCGGCTGGAGCTGTTCCCACCGGGGGCGATCCCTGCCCGGACGGCCGGGTGAGGGGGAGAGCTACGCTGCAGGACCCAGGCCCCTGGGAGGCCCCGTGTTCAACATGTTCGAGGAGCTCTTCGCGCCGGGACGCAAGCACACCCGCGACGAGCAGAACCGGCTGGAGCTGACCCGCACGGACGTCGGTGACGGCGACCCCGGACGCGGCCCGATAGACCTCGCGTCCGGAAAGGTCGTCGTACGCTCGTCCGAGCAGCCGGAGCAGCCGGAGCAGCCGGAGCAGCCGGAGCAGCCGGAGCAGCCGGAGCAGCCGGAGCAGCCGGAGCAGCCGGAGCAGCCGGAGCAGCCGGAGCAGCCGGAGCAGCCGGAGCAGCCGGAGCAGCCGGA
>NZ_JAAGLU010000709.1 GCF_010550245.1 Streptomyces sp. SID12501 | reverse complement strand
TCGGCGTCGGTGAACAGGGTGGCCCGCGGCACGACCTCCCAGCCCGGGACGTGCGTGGGCACGCCCCGGTCGTCGAGCGCGGCCCCCGGCACCGGGCTCAGGGGGTCGTCGGCCGTGCCGACCCGCACCTCGCCGTCCTGCGAGACGGCGAACCCCAGGACGTCGCCGTCGCGCACGACCGCCAGCGGGTAGGTGGGCGAGTCGTCGGCGCGCCGCTCGTCCTGGATCAGCGCGGCGTCGACCGCCTGCTGCATCGAGCCCAGGTGCCCCGTGCCGTAGTTCGTGAACGCGACGTAGCCCGTGTAGAGCAGCGTGAAGACCTGGAACACCGCGAGGAACACCAGGCCCGGGTACAGGTACTTCAGCGGGCGGGTCCGCCGCGCGAAGTAGATCCAGTCGGCTGCGGCGAGCAGCACGACGAGCACGCCGAGG
>NZ_JAAGLU010000708.1 GCF_010550245.1 Streptomyces sp. SID12501 | reverse complement strand
GTTGCCCGTGTAGTAGCCAGTCTCGTCGGCCGAGATGTCCTTGACGACCGAGTTGGACGGGATGTTGCTGTACGTCTTGGTGACCGCGCCCGTGGTGGCGTTGACGACGGCCAGCGCGTGCGAGTTCGCGTTGTTGACCGAGAAGAAGTCGCCGCCGAGCAGGACGTTCTTGCCGTCGTTGCTGATCTCGATGGCGCGGCCCGGCTCGTCGGCGTTGGCGACGAAGGGCTTCAGCGCACCGGAGGAGGCGTCGACCGCGGCGAACCGCTCGCGGGTCTGGCCCTCGACGGTGTTGAAGTCGCCGCCCGCGTACAGGGTGTCGTCCGTGACGGCGAGCGCGCGCACGGTGGCGGGGAAGCTCGGGTGGAACGATGCCTTGGGGGTGCAGGTCTCGATGTCGATCGCCGCGACGCTGGAGACCGGGGTGCCGTT
>NZ_JAAGLU010000707.1 GCF_010550245.1 Streptomyces sp. SID12501 | reverse complement strand
AGGTCCAGTAGCCCGTGTGCAGGGTCATCAGGGCGGGCAGCACCGTCTGCTTGTAGGCGATCTTCTCGTGGGGGAAGGTCACCCGGTAGGACTTGGTGGTGTGGGTGGCGCCGTCCTTGGAGTGGGTGGTGTCCATCTCCAGTTCCTGGAGGCCGGGGGTGTCCTCGGTGAGGCGGACGACCGCCACGTGCGGGAGCCGCTCGGGCCACAGGTCGGCGCGGTTGACGAAGTCGAAGACGTCCTTGGCGCTGCCGTCGATCTGGACGGTGTCCTCGAAGGAGAAGGTGAGGTCCTCGGCGGCGTGGGCGAGCTCGACGTTGGTCTTCAGGGCGGCGAGTTCGGTGCGGGAGTTGCGGTCGACGGCCTCGTCGATCCAGGCCAGGGAGGCCGGGTCGTCGTCGATGGCCCGGTAGTCGTGCAGGAGCCGTACGCG
>NZ_JAAGLU010000706.1 GCF_010550245.1 Streptomyces sp. SID12501 | reverse complement strand
CGCCACGTCCCGTACGGCGCTGGTGATCTGGGCGATGTCCCCGGCTTTGAGGAGGAAGCCGGAAGCGCCGGCGCGCATGGCGGCCATCACGGTGGGATCTGTTTCATACTCCGAGTGCACGAGGACTTTGGTGGTAGGCCGGACGCGTTGGATCTCCTGCGTGGCCCACAGCCCGTCACCGCCCGGCATACGCACGTCCATCACAACGACATCGGGATGGAGTTCAAGCACCTGCTGTACCGCTTCGCGGCCGTTGCATGCCTCGGCCACCACGGTGATGTCCGGGGCCGATTCCAGCAGCACGCGCAGGCCGTAGCGGGTGAAGGGGTGGTCGTCGGCGATCACGACGCGAATGCCGGATTCCATCACAGGTCCGTTCCCTGCTCTGCGAGGCCACTTTCCTGTATGCCGGGCAGGCTCACCGGCAGACGCG
>NZ_JAAGLU010000705.1 GCF_010550245.1 Streptomyces sp. SID12501 | reverse complement strand
GTCCAGTAGTCGAGCCAGCGGTTCGCGTCGTCGACGTACTTCTGCTTGCCCGTCTCCATCGCGAGCAGCGCGTACGCCGCGTAGGACTTGTCGTCCCACGCGACCGTCCACTTGTACGACTTGAGGTTCGTCTGGTTCTGGTTGCTGAGCTTGTCGTACTCGGCCTCGGCCTTCGCGAGGTACATCGCGTCACCCGTCGCCTTGTATAACCAGTACGCGCCCCACACCAGCTCGTCCTGGTAGCCCGACCACGACTTGTAGAACGCCTGCGCGTCCGTGACACAGTCCGAGTAGTTCCCGCGGTAGGTGTCGGCGAACGTGTACAGCTGCTTCGCGTGCGTCAGGAGCGTCGCCGAGTACGCCGGGTCGGCGGTCTTGAAGACGATCGACGCGGACGCCATGGCGGCGGCCGTCTCGCCCGCGGCGTCCGACC
>NZ_JAAGLU010000704.1 GCF_010550245.1 Streptomyces sp. SID12501 | reverse complement strand
CAGCGCGACGGGCGGCCACAGCAGCGCGACCGTCAGGACCCGGCGCCGCGTCACACCCACCAGGACCAGGAGCCCCATGAGCAGGTAGAACCTCAGCTCGGCCCACAGCGTCCAGTAGACGCCGTCGACGTGGTCGACCCCCACGACCGCCTGGAGCATCGTGAGGTTCGCCGCGACCTGCCCGGGGGTCACGTGCTTGCCCTCGGACCAGACGAGGAGCAGCAGCGCCCCGGTCAGCAGCACCGCCACCCAGTACGACGGGTACAGCCGTCCGATCCGCGAGGCGACGACGGCGACCGTCGTGCGGCCCCACGCGGTCATGAGGATGACGAAACCGGAGATGACGAAGAAGAGCTCCGGTCCCAGCGACCCGTAGGACGCCCACCTGGTCACCGCGTCGGGCACGAGGTCGGGCTGCGCGTCGCCCCACGCC
>NZ_JAAGLU010000703.1 GCF_010550245.1 Streptomyces sp. SID12501 | reverse complement strand
CCGGGCTCGCGGCCGCGCCGGGCTGGGAGCAGGCGCCGCGGCCCGTGCTCGCCGACGACCTGCTGCCCGAGCGCGTGCTCGTCGGTGACGACGACGCACGACGTGCGCTCGTCGAACGGGCCTACACGCCGCTCGCCGCGAGCCAGGGCTCGCTGCTCGAGACGCTGTCGGCGTACCTCGGCGCGGGGCGCTCGCTGGAGGCCGCCGCGCGCACGTTGTACGTCCACCCCAACACGGTCCGCTACCGGCTCAAGCGCGTCGCGGACGTCACGGGGTGGGACCCGCTGGACGCGCGGGAGTCGTACGTGCTGCAGACGGCCCTGGCCGTCGGGCGGCTCGACGCCGCCGCGGCCCCCTGAGCCCCGCGCCCGCCGGAGGCGTGCCGCGACGCGGCCTTTGTACAGGTCCGACAAGCACGGGACCCGAGGTTGGT
>NZ_JAAGLU010000702.1 GCF_010550245.1 Streptomyces sp. SID12501 | reverse complement strand
ACGCGGACATCACCAGCCTCGACCCCACCCATCCCGCGCTCCGCTCCACCGACGGGATCACGATCTCGCCACCGTGCCCGCCCTACTCCCCCGCGGGAAAGCGCGCAGGCCTGCTCCACCCCAACATCGTCATCCTGTGCGCCACGATCGGACACGCCGGGATGGTGGCGGGCGCCCTCCGCGCGAGCGGCGGCCGCGAACACCCCCCGGCGCCCGAGCAGACGTGGCCGGCGGTCCGTGCCCGGTTGGCCGCGCTCACGGACCCCCGCATCGGGTTGATGGCCGAGACCGTGATCTGGGCCCTCGGGGCGCAGGCGGCCGGAGCCCCGATCCGGTGGCTGGCCCTGGAACAGTCCGCGCGCCTGCCCGTACAGATCGTGGCAGCGCTGCGTGCCGTGTTCGCGGAAGCGGGCTGGAACGGGTTCGACTATCG
>NZ_JAAGLU010000701.1 GCF_010550245.1 Streptomyces sp. SID12501 | reverse complement strand
TTCGGGCGGTCTGATCCCTATACGGCCGTGCGGCGAAGGTGCTCGATCGCTACGCCGAGCCACTGCGCGGCCGGTCCGGCGAGGAGCAGCGGCGCGCACACGGTGTACGAGAGCACGACTTCGGGTTGCCTTGTCGTGACCCCGGCCAGAAGGGCGTGGTCGAACGGCAACCAGCCAGGCGACCCGGACGGCTTGAGTCGCACTCCGGCAGAGGTCAGGACCACCCGGGCCACGGTGTGATCGCGCCACTGCGGCTCAGCGGCGGCCTCCGCCTCCTGGAGCCGCCGGGCGTCGAGCCGACGGTTGGGCACCCAGCGTCGGCCGAAGGTCGGATGGTTCTCGAAGTAGCCGGCCGGGCGCGCGTAGACGACCTCGGTTCCGTAGAAGCGAGCCACCGAGCAGGCCACATCCGCGAAGGCAACTTCTCCGTCCG
>NZ_JAAGLU010000700.1 GCF_010550245.1 Streptomyces sp. SID12501 | reverse complement strand
CGCCGAAGAGGTGGCCCAGGAAGCCGTCGACCGCTTCGGCCTGCCCGAAGAACCGCAGCTGGTGCGCGACGCCCTCGCCGGTGAGGACGACGCCGAGGACGCCCAGTGGCTGGTGGTCGTGGAGGACCCGCGGGAACGGCTCGACGCCGGTTCCCTGGACGACCTCGCCGCCGAGTACGAGGGCTGGCTGGAAGCCCCCTGACGGCCGGCCGTGCCCGTCCGGGCGGTGGGGACGCGGGGTCAGGCCTTGTGGACGATCTGCACGTCCAGCGCCACTTCCACACTGGCGCCGATCGCGGCGACCCCGGCCGCCAACATCGACTGCCAGTTCAGGGTGAAGTCCTCGCGGTTCAGTTCGGCCGTGGCGCGGCAGGCGGCCCGCGGTTCGCCCTCCAGGCCCGTGCCGTTGCCCAGGTCCTGGGTGTCCAGGGTGA
>NZ_JAAGLU010000006.1 GCF_010550245.1 Streptomyces sp. SID12501 | reverse complement strand
TCGCGGGCCGGATCGCGCTCGCGCTGGGCTGGACCGAGGACGCGGAGAAGCATCTGAAGGTCGCCGCCCGCAGCCGGCGTGTCGGTCCGCCGCTGGCGCGGATGACGGGCTGGGCGGCGCAGGCGCTGCGCGCGGAGGCGGCAGGGTCGGGGCGGGGTGTACTGGAGGCCTGCCGGCGTGGGCTCGCCGTCCTGGACGACCACCGGATGACACTCGGCGCGTCGGAGCTGCGCGCCCGGGCCACGGCGCAGGGCGCCGAACTCGCCGCGCTGGCACAGCGGGCGACCCTGGAGTCCGGTGGGCCTAGGCGGCTGCTGGTGTGGAGCGAGCGGTTGCGGGCCACGGTCCTGTCGGCGCCGCCCGTCCGGCCGCCCGACGACCCGGCGCTCGTGCAGAGCCTCACGGCGTTCCGGGAGATCGCGGCCCGCGCGGAGGAGGCCCGGATCGACGGCCGCCCCGTGCCGGCACTGGAGCGCGAACAGCGGCGCCTGGAACGGGAGGTGCGCTCCCGCACCCTCCACATCCGCGGCGAGTCGCCCGGCAGCGGGCGCCGCTTCGACCCCGGCCGACTGCTCGAACGTCTGGGCGGCGGTGTGCGCTTGATCGAGATCGCCGTCGTCGACGGCCGGGTGCAGGTGCTGTTGTGCGGCGAGGGACGGGTGCGCCGTTTCGAGGCGGGGCTGCTCGCGGACGCGGTGACGGAGGCCGAGCACGTGCAGGCCGGGCTGCGGCGGCTCGCGCATCCGGGGGCCGAGGGCCGGCTGCCGGTGCTGGAGGCGGCGGGCCGTCGGCTGGAGGAGCTGCTGCTGGGCGCGGCCGTGCCCCACCTGGGCCGCGGCCCGGTGGTCGTGGTCCCGCCGGGAAGGCTGCACCGGGTCCCCTGGGCCCTGCTGCCCTCCCTCCGGGAGCGGGTGCTCAGTGTGTCGCCGTCGGCGAGCAGTTGGCTGCGCGCCCAGGAGACCGGTCCCCCGCCGGGTGGCCGGCACGTCCTCGTCCGGGGGCCGGGGCTGGCGAGCGGTGGGGCGGAGGTGCCCGACCTGGTCGACCGGTACGGCAGACCGACGGTCCTGGAACACGAGGGCGCGCGGGTACCGGCGGTGCTGGACGCGCTCGACGGGGCCGCACTGGCCCATATCGCGGCCCACGGCACCTTCCGGGCCGACAGTCCGCTCTTCTCGTCGCTGCGGATGGCCGACGGCCCGCTGATCGTGCACGACTTCGAACGCCTCGGCCGGAGCCCGTACCGGATCATCCTGTCCAGCTGCGACACCGGCCGCCTGGCGAACGTCGGCGCGGACGAACTCCTCGGCCTGGTAACGGCGTTGCTCCCGCTGGGTACGGCGGGCGTGGTGGCGAGCAGCGCACCGGTCAACGACGCGGCGGTGGTCCCGCTGATGCTGGCCCTCCACAAGGGCCTCAGCGTGGGCCTCTCCTTGGCCGAGGCCCTGCGCGACGCCCGTGCGTCCCTGCCCGGGGACGCGACGCACCAGGCGACGGGATGGGCGTTCGCGGCGTTCGGCTCCGCCTGAGCCCGTCCCCGACGGTCACGCCGGCTGCGCGGCCGGGGTCTCGTCCAGCAGCCACGGCAGCGCGCCCCGGTCGCTCGCGCCGAGTCGGGTGTAGGCGCCGTACAGATGGTTGCCGACCGTACGGATGGACAGGGTGAGCCGGTCCGCGATCTGGCGGTTGCTCAGGCCGGTCGCCGCCAGGGTGACGATCTGGCGCTGGCGCGCGGTGAGTTCGCCGAGGACGAGACCGGACAGCGCCGGGGTGCGGGCGCCCTGGCAGCGCCGGGCCAGGGTCATCGCACGGGAGCGGGACCTGCGGGCGGCACGCGGGTCGCGGTGCACCGGGACGGCCTGGGCGTGCGCCTCGGCCGCGAAGAGCAACAGGCCCCGCCGCTCCAGGAGTTCGGCGGCGCGGTCCAGCGCGGGACCGTCCTGGCGGACGAGCGCGTCGGCGTGCCGGGCCAGGGGTTCGGCACCCTCGCCGGGCAGTTGGGCGAGCCGGTCCGCGACCAGGTGCGGGGCCCCGAGGCGTACCGCGTCGTACAGGACGTACGCCTCCCCCTCCCCGCCCTCGGGGTCCGTGACCGACTCCAGTGCTCCGGCGATGTCGCCGTGCGCCGCCCGCAGCCACGGGGTCGCCCGCTCCGGGGACGCGGTCGTGACCTCACTCAACTGGGTTGCCGCCAGCGCCAGTTCCGTACGACAGCACGGGTCGTCCGGGGTGGCACGCAGGCCTTCCCGGGCCCAGGACATGGCCTCGCGCAGCTCGCCTCGAAGTCGGGCGAAGCGGGCCCGTACGGTCGCGTAGTCGGCCGGTACGGCAGGGTGCGGGGCCGTGCTCTCGGCCGTGAGCCAGTCTCCGACGGGGCCCGCCGGTTCCTGCACGTCGGTGCGCTCGATGCGGTCGGCCAGTTCGGCGCGTTCGGCGTCCAGGGCCGACGCGCACTCGGCCGGGGTGCGGGACAGCCGCCTCGCCCGGAGCTGTCCGGCGCCCGCGCGCAGGACGGGGCCGTGCAGGGGGTGGGCGAGGCGGACCTCGGAGTGGGCGTCGACGCGGATCAGGCCTCCGGCTTCGAGGCGTTCGAGTGCGCCCAGGTCCAGGTCCGCGAGGTCCAGCGGGAGCGGTTCGCTGAACGCCAGGCGTTCCAGGGCGTCCCGTTCCTCGGCGCAGGCGCGGTGCAGGGCCTCGCCGGTCCGTTCGCGTACCGCAGCCGTCACGGGAACCGGTCCTCGCCACATCAACTCACCTGATTCCAGAGCGAGTTCACCGCATTCACGCACCGCGCCGACCACATCACGCAGCAGCCGCAGATCGCCCTGGCAGAGGTGGTGCAGGCGGCGGGCGGTGAGCGACTCGACCGGCCCGCCGGCGCCGGCCGCGATCAGCCGGGCGGTCTCCTCCCGGGGCAGCGGCTCCAGAGCGAGACGCGGCAGCACCTCGCCGGTCCACAGCCGGGACACCGCGCCGGGCGCCGGGACGCCGTCCGTCGCCACCACGAGCAGCCGGGTACGCCCGTGCACCGCGAGCTGGTGGACCAGGGCGGCCGAGGAGTCGTCCAGCAGATGGGCGTCATCGACCAGCAACGTCCGTACACCGGCCAGGCGTTGGACCGCGCGGTGCAGGGAGACCTGCTCCGGGAGGAGGTGGGCGAACGCGGCGAAGGGGATGCCCCGGGTCTCGGGCGTGCCGCTCACCTTCGCGCAGTCGGCGCCCCGGACGGCCTCCGTGACGAGACGGGTCTTGCCGCGCCCGGCCGGCCCCGTCACCACGACGCCGTGCCGTTCAGCTGCCAACGACCTGCGGATCAGCTCCAGTTCGTCGTCCCGGCCGGTGAACGGCCAGGGCGGTTCCAGGGTCTTGGCGTCCTGTACGAAAGTCGTCACGTGAGCATGAGCCGGGCTACTCACCTTTGATACAGGCCGACTTGAGTAGCCCCCGACTCAGGCGCCCGAGCACCTGTGAGCAGCAGTCTGTTCCCCATGAACGCACGGTTGTGCTCACTGCCGCAGCAACCGGCCCCCACCTTCACACCGGGGTTGCCGGCCGAGCGGCTCAGTGCGCTCCTCTCGGGGCGCCTGATGTGGGTGAACGGCACCGTGCTCCACTACTACTTCTTCGACCGGGACAGCGACGGCTCGGTCATCCCACTGCCGGGTACGGGGGAAACGCGGTGGGAGTCGTGGGTCGGCGCCGAGGCGCAGCGCGATGTGGTCCGCGACTGCTTCCGGGAGTGGCTCGACCTGGGGATCGGGCTGTCGTTCGTCGAGGTGCGCGATCGTTCGGAGGCCGAACTGCGCATCGGGTTCCAGACCGGTGACGGTTCGTACTCCACGGTCGGGCGGGACGCACTCTCGGTGGGCCTGGGGCGGCGCACGATGAACTTCGGCTGGGATCTGACCGCGCCCGGGGAGCGCGCGACGGCCCTGCACGAGATCGGGCACGCCCTGGGCCTGCTCCACGAACACCAGAACCCGTTCGCCGGCATCCACTGGGACGACGAGGCCGTGTACGACGACCTGGCCGGACCGCCCAACTTCTGGGGCCGCGGCAAGTCGTACTTCAACATTCTGCGCAAGCTCGACCCGGACGAGGTCAACGGCTCCGTCTGGGACCCGCTGTCGATCATGGAGTATCCGTTCTCGGCGGGGCTGGTCCTCGAACCGGAGCAGTACCGGTCCGGGGTGAGGCCCCTGGGGACTCTCTCCCCGGCCGACAAGGAGTTCGTGCTCCGCTGGTATCCGCCGACGGGCACGCGCAGGCCGCCCGAACTCGCGCCGTTCAGGTCAGCACCCCTGCGCCTCGGCGCGGGTGAGCAGGCCGACTTCGGCATCGCGCCGCCGGAGACCCGCGACTACACCGTGGGGACCTTCGGGGAGAGCGACACGGTCGTCGCGGTCTTCGAGGAGATCGACGGCGAGCCCCGTTACCTCTCCGCCGAGGACGACGGCGGAACTCCGCACAACGCCCACGTCAGGATCCGGCTCGTCAAGGGCCGCCACTACTTCGTCCGCGTACGCCTCTACTCCACATGGGGATCGGGGGAAACGGCCGTCATGTGCTGGTGAAGCTGGGGGCAGAGACCAGCACATGACGGCCGCCGCGAACGAATCAGACCACCGTCGGGCACCCGGGGGAGCGGTCGAGGACGTCACCTTCATGGGGGAGGGTGACGTCCTCGACCACGCCATGCACGTCGGATTCAGGACGCCGCGCGCTCGTTGCGCGCCTCGTCGGGGTGGGCGAGGCCGAGGTGGTCGCGCAGCGTCGTGCCCTCGTACTCGGTGCGGAAGACGCCGCGTTCCTGGAGGAGCGGGACGACGGTGTCGGCGAAGGTGTCGAGGCCGCCCGGGGTGATGTGCGGGACCAGGATGAAGCCGTCGCTCGCGTCGGCCTGGACGAAGTCGTTGATGGTGGCGGCAACAGTGGCCGGGGAGCCGACGAAGTTCTGCCGGTTGCCGGTCTCGATGACGAGGTCGCGGATGGACCAGTTGTTGGCCTGTGCGCGTTCGCGCCATTCGCGGGCGGTGGCCAGCGGGTCGCGGTACATGCGTACCTGGGCCCGGCCGCGGGCGATGGTGTGCTCCCCGGGGTCGGGGTCGATGTCGGGGAGGGGGCCGTCGGGGTCGTAGGCGGACAGGTCCCGGTTCCAGACGAACTCCAGGTGCTTGATGGCGGTGGCGCCGCTGACCTGCTGGCGGCGTACCTCGTGGGCGAGTTCCTCGGCCTCGGCGTCGGTGTCGCCCAGGACGAAGCTCGCGGCGGGCAGGATCTTGAGCTCGTCCGGGTGGCGGCCGTATGTGGCGAGGCGGTTCTTGACGTCGGTGTAGAAGGCCTGGCCCTCGGTGAGGGTGGCGTAGCGGCTGAAGATGGCGTCGGCGGTGGAGGCGGCGAACTCGCGGCCCTCGTCGGAGTCTCCGGCCTGGAAGATGACGGGGCGGCCCTGTGGGGAGCGGGGCACGTTGAACTGGCCCTCGATGTCGAAGTGCTGTCCCTGGTGGACGAACGCGCCGGCCTTCGCGTCCCGCAGGAAGGTGCCGGTGTGCTGGTCGGCGAGGATCTCGTCGCCGTGCCAGGAGTCGAAGAGTTCGCTCGTGGTCTGCAGGAACTCCTTGGCCCGGGAGTAGCGGTCCTCCTTTGGGAGGAAGCCGCCGCGGCGGAAGTTCTCGCCGGTGAAGGCGTCCCAGGAGGTGACGACGTTCCAGGCGGCGCGGCCGTCGGAGAGGTGGTCGAGGCTGGCGAACTGGCGGGCCACCTCGTAGGGCTCGTTGAAGGTGGAGTTGATCGTCCCGGTCAGGCCGAGGCGCTCGGTGACGGCCGCGAGCGCGGTCAGGACGGTGAAGGTGTCGGGCCGCCCGACGACGTCCAGGTCATAGATTTTTCCGCCCTGTTCGCGCAGCCGCAGGCCCTCGGCGAGGAAGAGGAAGTCGAACTTGGCGCGTTCGGCCGTGCGCGCGAAGTGGGCGAAGGAGCTGAACTCGATGTGGCTGCCGGCCTGCGGGTCGCTCCACACGGTGGTGTTGTTGACGCCGGGGAAGTGCGCGGCCAGGTGGATCTGCTTCAGCGGCTTGCTCATGGTCGTACGGTCCTTCCGGATCAGACGCTGACAGCAGCGGAGGCAGGAGCAGTAGCGGTGTTGGCAGGAGCGGTGGCGGTGTTGGCAGGAGGGGTGCTGGTGGTGGCGTAGCGGTTGGCGGGGCGGGAAAGCCCGAGCAGCCCGCGCAGGGTGTCGGCTTCGTAGGCCTGCCGGAAGAGGCCCCGGCGCTGGAGTTCGGGAACCAGCTTCTGGGTGATCGCCGGGAGGTCGTGCCCGGCGACGGCCGGCCGCAGCCGGAACCCGGACAGCCCGGCCGCCGCCAACTCCGCCAGCAGATCGGCGAGTTGGACGGGCGTACCGGCGAAGATCCGGGCGTCACTGGTGTATGCGTACCCGGCGAGGCCGTCCAGACGCTCCCGGCGGGCCGACGCCTGCGCCTGGGTGTCGTCGAGGAAGACGACCAGGTCGCCGAAGACGTGCAGGAGTTCACCGGCACGGCCGGCGGCCGCCTGCTCGGTGCGGATCTCCTCGACGATCGCGCGGGCCTGGGCGGTGTCGTGCGGGGTGACGTAGCCGACGTCGGCCGAGCGGGCCACCAGCCGGTAGGGAATCGTCGCGTGGGCCAGCGCGGTCACGATCGGCTGGCCCTGCGGCGGGCGCGGGGTGATCGAGGGGCCCTTGACGCTGAAATGCGGGCTCTCGAAGTCGACGTAGTGCAGCTTGTCCCGGTCGATGAACCTGCCGGTGGCGGTGTCACGGATCTCCGCGTCGTCCTCCCAGCTGTCCCAGAGCCGACGCACGACCTCCACATAGTCGACGGCCTCGTCGAAGAGGGCGGCCACGGACTCCCAGGCCCGGGGGTCGTTCAGGAGGTCGATGTGCGGTATCGGGCGGCGGCCGAAGTGAGCGGCCTCGTTCTGGCGGGCGGAGATCTGGACCCGCAGACCCGCACGGCCGGCGCTCACATAGTCGAGGGTGGCGATCGCCTTCGAGAGGTGGAACGGCTCCGTGTGGGTGGCCACCACGCTCGGCACCACACCTATGTGCCGGGTCAGGGGAGCGACCCGCGCCGCGATGAGAACGGCGTCCAGGCGGCCACGGACCTGGTCGGTACGGCCGTCGGGCTCGGTGAGGTGCGAGGACTGGAGGCCGAGACCGTCCTCGACGGTCACGAAGTCGAGCAGCCCGCGCTCGGCCTCCGCGACCAGACCGGCCCAATATCGGGCGGTGAACAACTCACCCGGCCGGGCCACAGGTTCACGCCAGGCAGCCGGATGCCAGCCGGCACCGTCCAGAGCGACAGCAAGATGCAAGAGAGAGGGTGACGAGGACACGAGAATGACGCCTTCCTGATCGACCGTACGAGGGGACGAGACAGCAGGTCAGGAGCGACAGAGCGCGCCGGCCACACGCAGGAGGTCGATGTGCCGCCGCGAGTAGAGCCTCGGGCGGCACGGAATGGGCTTGGGCACGACGTGGTCAACAACCGGACGACGCCGCATGTTCCGGTCCTTCGTGTCGGCCGGATGAAGACCGGCCGGGTTCAGCACCCCGAAGGGGCGCGGGGCTGTGTCGACATGCGGCTCCGCCGCGATGAGGGTCCCCCCGATCGAGCGAAGCAGAGAGTCGGGAAGCGACCGGCCCCCACACCAACCCACAGTCAGGTCACCACCTATCCGGCGGAGCGCTCCGCATGTGCCGCCCAGTCCAGAATCTGTACGGCCGCCCCGGCGGCCTCCAGCCCCCGGCAATCGGCGTGGTGCCGTCGGGCGATGGCGTCGAGGTCGAGGTGGGGGCCGAAGGACGGGTGGGCGGCAAGGCGGCGGGCGTAGGCCCACAGGGCCGGATGGTCGGCGACGCGGTGCACGGCGGCGGCGTCCAGGTGCCAGCGGTGCACGGTGTCGAGGCGGACCAGGCTGACCCACAACTCCACGTCGGCGGTGGTCAGTCGGTCGCCCAGCAGGTACGGGTCCGCAGCCAGCCGCGCGTTCAGCGAGCCGAGGGTGCGCAGCAGCGAGGCGAGCGCGTCGGCGCGGTCGCCGTCCTCGGTGGCGGCGTCTCCGGCTCGCTGGGCCGCCGCGTCGATGCCCTGGGCGCACAGGCGCTCGACCGCCTCGATCTCCGCCTCAAGACCGCAGGGGTACAGCGTCGGGCGCCCCGCGCCGAAGTGCCGGGACAGGTCGCGCAGGATGTCCGGGGTGTGCGTGCTGACGATCCGCCCCGACCAGTCGTCGCTGAGTACCGGGACCGTGGCCGCGCCGGAGTAGCGGTGTGCGCTCGCCTCGTACAGCGGGCGCAGTACGGAGTGTTCGCCGCCGGGGGCGTCGGGCACGGCGGGCAGTTCGGTCACGGGACAGGCCGCGCCGAGGCCGAGCAGGCTGTGGGTGACGGCGATCCGGAGACAGTCCGGGTCGGCCGGGGACAGGTGGAGGCGGTAGCGGCGCGGCACGGCGTAGTGGCCGCTGCGCGCGTCCCGGCCGAGCCGGCCGCGGAAGGCCGGGACGGGACGGGCGGAGGTGGCGGCCAGTGGTGTGACGGTCATGAGTCTCCCCAGGTGTGGTGCGCAGACGTACGCGCGGCGGAAGGCGTAGTCGGGGGCCGCCGTTGTGGCACGGGGGTGGGCGGCCGGGCTCAGCGCAGGGGGCTGATGGAGCTGCAGACTCGCTGAAGGTCGATGTGCCGGCGGGAGGTCAGCAGCGGGGTCGGCCGGGGTGCGTGAACCACCCGACTGGCGTTCGACTCCACGCGCATCTCGTTTCCCTACCTTTTCACTAGGATTCCCATGGGGAGTGTCGATCGGCTCGCCGCCCACGTCAAGGGCGTCTCGTACGGCGGACGGTGCCGGCCCCACCGGTCTCCGAGCGTCAGCGCCTTCTGGGCGAGCGGCTTCCTCGCGGGCGCCGAGAGCGACCAGGTCACGCTGGACGACGTCCTCGTGCCGCCGGAACTGCTGGTGCGCACCGCGTCCCCGGCCGGGTCCCGGCTCGACGAGGTGCAGACCGCCGGGCTCGTCCGGTTCGAGCTGCTGATGACCGGCAGCTGTCTCGGCGCCGCGAGCGCTCCGGTGGAGCGGGTGCTGTGCAAGGACCGGGTGCCCGAGGCGGAACAGGTGCGGCTGCTGGTGGAGGCGGAGGGCGCGATGGCCGCCGTGGAGGGCCTGGCCCGCGGGTGGACGAGGCTGCCCCCGACGAGTCCGCGCTCGCCGACTCCCTGTACGTCCGCTACGCCGTGCAGGACACGCTCGCCCATATCGGCCATCGGGGAACTGAACTCGCCAATACCGGCCGACCTGCTTCTGCCCCGCGGGTCAGCTCTCGGTCGCCGCAGCGGCCTGTTTGATGGCCTCGCGGATCCGGGAGTACGTGCCGCAGCGGCAGACGTTCTCGATGGCGTCGATGTCCGCGTCGGTCGGCTCGGAGGTCCGCCGGAGCAGCGCCACCGCGGCCATGATCTGCCCGGGCTGGCAGAAGCCGCACTGTGCGACATCGCGGTCGAGCCACGCCTGTTGGACGGGGTGCAGGGTGTCGCCGTCGGCCAGCCCCTCGATGGTGGTGACCCCGCGGTCCGCGCAGTCGGCGACGGGCACGACACAGGGCTGGATCTCCGCGCCGTCGAGATGGCTGGTGCAGGCGCGGCAGACCCCGACCCCGCAGCCGTACTTGGGGCCGGTCACCTGGAGCAGGTCGCGCAGCACCCAGAGCAGCGGCATGTCGGCCGGGGCCTCGACGGTGACCGGTTCGCCGTTGAGGTCGAAGGTGTAGCGGGGCATCGGAACCCTCTCGGAGGCGGGGTCGGGGCGGGGGCCGGGGGCGGGGATCGGGGCGACGGTCGAGGCAGGGGCGGAAGTCAGAAGTTGAGCGGGAAACGGCGGGGTCCGGTGCCCGTCGCCCGGGCGTACGCGTTGGCGACCGCGCCCGCCGCGGCCGGCACCCCGAGTTCCCCGGCCCCGCCCGGCTCTCCCTCGGACGGCATGATGTGCGCCTCGAAGCGCAGAGGGGCGTGCCGCTGGCGGGCGTAGTGGAAGTCGGCGAAGCTGCCCTCGCGGACCGCGCCCCGGTCGATGTGGAGACCGGCCCGCAGGACGGTGGAGATGCCGTCGATAGCGGTGCCCATGAGCTGGGCCTCAAGTCCGCGTGGATTCACGGCCGTTCCGACGTCGGCCGCCATCACCGCCCTGGTCACCCGGGGATTCTTCGGGTCGGTGGCGTCGATCTCGATCAGACAGGCCACGCAGGAGCCGTACTCCTCGTGGACCGCCACGCCCTGTCCGTGTCCGGCCGGCATGGTCCGCCCCCAACTCCCGGCGGACGCCGCCTTGTCGAGTACGGCGCGGACGGCCTTGCTCCGGAGTGTGGTGCGCCGGAAGGCGACCGGGTCCTTGCCGAGGCTCCGGGCGATCTCGTCGACCATGATCTCCTCGGCGGTCCGGCTCGTCCCCGAGTCCACCGACCGCCAGGCGCCGAGCGGTATCGCCGCCAGCGCCACATCTCCCGAATCCCCGGACAGCCGCCCGAAGTTGTACAGCCCGCTGTCGCTGGGCAGCGGGCCCGCCGCCCGCACACGCCCCGCCCGCGCGGCCAAGGACGTCACCCCGCCCTGCGCGGCGAGACCCTCCCCCTCCCACGACTCGCTCACCGACGACGTCGCGTGCACGAAGGCGAGCACCCGGCCGTCCTTGTGGCTGGCCCTGATCCGGTGGTGGGTGGCCGGGCGCATCCTGCCGTGCCGCAGGTCGTCGCCGCGGCTCCACATCAGCTTGACCGGCCGACGGGCCGCCTTGGAAACGAGGGCGGCCTCGATCGCGAAGTCGTAGTTCAGCCGCCGCCCGAACGAGCCGCCGCCACGCATGACATGGACCTTGACCTTCGACGCCGGGAGGCCGACCGCCGAGGCGATGCCGTCCCGGGCGTCCATCGGTGTCTGGGTGGAGAACCACAGTTCGGCGCGGTCCGTGCGGACGTCCGCCACCACGGTCAGCACCTCCATCGGAGCATGCCCGACGAACGCGAACTCGAACTCCCCAGTCACCTGCGTCGATCCGCTCGGCGCCGCACCCAGCGGCGGGACGGCGGCACGCAGCCGGGATCTGATGGCCGTGTCGGACAGCGCGGCCAGCGGGCCCGGGGCCCAGGTGATCCGCAGGGCGTCCCGGGCCTGGAAGGCGTGGTGGAAGGTGTCCGCGACCACGGCGACCCCGCCCGCGACCCGCACGACCGCGCGGACGCCCGGCAGGGCGCGGGCCGCCCGGTCGTCGACCGTACGGATCTTCCCGCCGAGCGTCGGCGGCCGGGCCACCACGGTCGGTTTCGCGCCGGGCACCCGAAGGTCACCCGCGTACTGCGCCTTGCCGGTGATGATGTCCCGCGCGTCGATCCGGGTCGTCGGTTTCCCGATCACCTTGTGCCGGGAGGACGGTTTGGGCTTGCTGGATACCTTCGGCCGGGTGACCTTCGCGGCGGTCGCGGTCAGCGAGCCGAAGGTGGCCGTACGCCCGTCCGGTGCGACCACCATGGTGTTCCGGGTCCGCAGTGTGCGCGCGGGGAGGCTCCAGTGCTGGGCGGCGGCGGTCACCAGGCGGGCGCGCGCGGTGGCGGCCAGCGCCCGGGCCGGTCCGTACAGGGAACTGACCGAGTTCGAACCGCCGGTGTACTGGCTTCCCTTGGTGCGGGCGTCGGCGAGCGGGATGTCGACGTCCGCCAGGCGGGCGTCCAGCTCCTCGGCGATCATCATGGCGACCGCGGTGGTGACGCCCTGACCGACCTCGACGCGCGGCAGCCGGACGACCACCCGATTCGCCGGGGTGACCTCCAGAACCAGCATCTCGTCGTCGTCACCGGTCACCACGACGCCGGACCGCGCGCCCGGGTCCGCCGCCCGGCGCTCGGCGCCCTCCGCCGAGGAGGAGTCGCAGCCGATCGGCGCGGCCACGGTCAGGGTGGTCGCGGCCAGCGAGTAGACCATGAACCTCCGACGGGACCACTGCCGCTCCATCGCCACCCCTGTCGCTTCGCCCACTGCCAGTGCGTCTCCTGTGTAGGAGGGGCCGGGCGGCTTCGTGGTTCCGTGTGCCGGCGGGGCTTTCGCCCGCGAACCCGCGCCGGGCGACCGGCCGGCCCGGACCGGTGGAACAGACGAGCGCGGGCAGGGAGTGGTCCCGGCCCGCGCTACGGTCGTCGATCGTCGATCGTCGATCAGTGGTCGTCGCTCGGCAGGGTCAGCCGAGCAGCTTGGTCGCCAGGGTCGCGGCGTTGTACGAGCCCCAGCCGGTGGTGAAGTCCCAGCCGGTGGCGGCGGAGTAGTCGCCGTTGCTGCCGCTGGTGATGTCGTGGAAGCCGGTGCCGCTCGCCGTGTAGAGGGCGGGGTCGGCGAAGCCGAGGTTGGCCTTGCCTGCCGCCGCGGCCTGCTGGTTGTAGAGCGCGGCGAACGCCGCCCACTCGGGCGCCGCGGCGCTGGTGCCGCCGACCGAGGCCCAGGAGCCCTGGGAGTAGATCGAGACGCCGGGGCTGGGGTTGGCGTGCGCGGAGACGTCCGGGACCTGGCGGAAACCGCCGCCGGCGCTCTTCTGGACCGCCGTCTGCCAGCTGGGGATCTTGAAGACGGAGGACTTGCCGCCACCGCCGCCGGACCAGGCCACCTCCTTGCTGAAGACGTTGGCCGAGGTGACGGTCAGCTTGGTGCCGCCGACGCCGGTGACGTACGGGTCGCTGGCCGGGTAGTCGACGGTGGTGGTGCCGTCGCCCGCGTCGTCGGAGCCGTCGTCGCCGGAGGCCGCGTAGAAGCCGAGGCCCTGGGCGGCGCCCGCCTTGAAGACGGCGTCCACGGCGTTGATGTTGGAGGTGGTGCGGGCGCTCTCGGAGGCGCCCCAGCTGATCGACGTGGTCGGGATGCCGCTGTCGACGATGGCCTGGTAGGTGTCGACCTCGCCGGCGTCGGAGTTGGGGCCCTCGAAGACGGTGACGTTCGCCTTGGGGGCGATGGCGTGCAGGACCTCGATGTCCAGCTCGACCTCGACCTGGCCGTCACCGAGCGCGCCGGAGCCGCCGTCGACCTTGGACACGGTCGGAGTGGGCGAACCCAGGCTGTAGTTGGTGTCGTACTTCGTGATGTTGGACTGCTGGAAGCCGTCGAACTCCAGCAGCGCGATCTTCTGGCCGCTGCCGGTGTACGTACCGGACACGTTGTAGCCGCCCTTGAGCTGGGCCGGGGTGTAGCCGCCGCCCGGGCCGTTTCGGGGGGCCACCTTGGAGACCGACTGGTGGTGCAGCTGGGTGCGGTTGTTGAGGCCGGCCACGTCGCTGACGAGGGCGGCGACTGAGGTCGGCAGGGTCGGCGCGGCGTCGTTGGCGTAGAACGAACGCCCGGACGACGCGTCCTTCCAGGTCGACAGCTTGGTGCCGAAGGCCTTCTCCAACTGGGCGGCGGTGCCGCTCGCGTCGACCAGCAGGTTGCCCGAGTGAACCTTGCCGACGGTGAGGCCCTGGGCACGCAGATAGTCCTTGAGCTGCTTGACCTCGGCGTCGGTCCGGCCGAAGCGGGCGGCGAACTGCCCCTTCGTCAGGTAGCGGCCGTAGGAACTCGACCGCGGGTCGCTGACCTTGGCGACGAAGGTGTCAAGTCCCTTGTTGTTTCTGGGGGTCAGGCTGATCGCCACCGATATGCGCTTCCCGGCGGCGACCTTGCCGGTGCGGGTCGCGTGCTTGTTCAGGCCTTTGAGGACGTCTCCGGTGACAGCCGCGCGAGCCGTGTGCGGCTGGACGGCGTTGGCCGCGTAGGCAGCGGGGACCGCGGCGGCGAGCAGGGCCGGTGCGGCGACCAGGCCGAGCAGTTTCAGGCGTGACTTCACTGGGGTCCTCCGGAGAGTGGGGGCGATGTCCCGGAAGCGGAACGACTTCACCGTAGGAACGGCGGCCCCTCCCCCGTAAGCGGGGGAACCCTTGCTCTACGTGTTAACTGCACATGTCATGTCAACGGCGTGTGTCGGGCGCGCGGGGCAGCCGGATCCGGCCGGGCTGACTCACCGTCACTCCCTGTGACACAGGGGTCACTTGGTCGTCGTCGCCGTACGCCACGGCGGCCCCGGAGGCGAGGACCGCGACGGCCATCGCGTGGGCGAGCGCGGTGCGCGAGCGGACCCCGAGCTTGCGGTAGACCCGTGAGAGAGCGCCCTCCACCGTCTTGACGCTGATGAACAGCTTCGCGGCGACTTCCCTGTTGGTGGCCCCGCCGCCGACGAGTTCGGCGATCCTGGCCTCCGTGGGGGTGAGTTCGGGTTCGCCCGCTCCTGTCTCACCACCACGCTCCCCGGCGTCCACCCGCGCCAACTCGTCCCAGGCCCGGGCCGCGAGGGGCGCGGCGCCGATCCGTTTCGCCGTCTCCAGCGCCTCGCGCAGGACGGTCCGGGCCGCGCTTCTGCGCCGTGACCGTCGCTCGACCGTGCCGAGGGCGATCAGGGCACGCACCAGCTCGACGGGCAACGGGAGCCGGCGCAGCCGGTCCACGGCGGTACGCAGCCGCAGTGCCCCTTCCTTCGCCCGGCCGAGCGCCGCCTCGCGCAGTCCCTCCGCCCGCTCCAGGGCTGCCAGTACGCTCGCGGGCGCGTCGCCGGACATGCGCGTACGGGCATCGTGGAGCACAGCACCGGCCTCGTCCGTCTCACCGAGGACGACCAGGGCTTCGGCCAGGTCCGCGTACCAGTGCAGCAACGGCGGGTCGGCCGCGCACATCGCCTCGCCCAGTTGCTTGACGCGTTGCAGCACCTCGACCGCCGCTGCGGCACCCCGTGGGTCACCGGCGAGCAGCTCGGCCTGGCCGAGCACCGCCAGCGCGCGCAGCAGGAACAGCCGGTCGCCGTCCGCCTCCGAGGCCCGTACCGCCTGTTCGGCGAGGCGCCGGGCCTCGTCGGCACTGCCGCCCGCGGTGGCCGCGAGCGCCGCCGCGTACAGCGCCGGAGCGGTCTGTACGCCCGTCCCGGCGAGGGTGCGTGAGCAGTGGGCGGCGGTGCGCAGGGCCTCCCGGCAGTCCCCGGCGCGCACCTGGATACGGGTCAGCGCGACCAGGGTCGCCACGGTCTCCTCGACCCCCGCGAACTCGCCGATCTCCGCCAGGAGCCGGGTGACCCGCTCCCCCGCCTCGGTGACCCTGTCGGAGTCCAGGGCGAGAACCGCCCGCATCCGGATCAGCCCCCAGCTCTCCGGGCCGGCGTCGGCGCCACCCGTCAGTGCGAGGGCCTCCTCGAGAGCCGCGTCGGCGGCGACCGACTCTCCGGTCAGGGACAACACGCGGGCAAGGGTGGCGAGGGCCCCGATCCTGGTGTCCGTGTCACCGGCCCGGTCCGCCTGCCGGGCAGCGTGCCGGGCATGCCGGGCGGCCTCCTCCAACTCCCCGCACAGCAGGCCTCGTACGGCCGCCCAGTAATGCAGCCAGGCCTCCGCCTCCGGATCGCCGGCGGCGTCCCGCAGGCCCTCCCCGATCAGGTCACGGGTGCCTTCCAGCGCCTGCCCGGCGTTGCGCAGCAGGATCACCCGGGCGCGCGCCCGCTGCCGCACGGAACCGGACCCGGGCCCGGCGAGGACGGTCCCGGCCGCCTGCCCCGCCTCCTCCAGCCGCCCGCCGTCGCAGGCGTACTCGGCTGCGGCGAGCAGGCGGTCGGCCCGGTCCGAGGGGCGGTCGGCGGGCGTACGCAGGGCGGCGAGGCCGGCGAGTTCGAAGGCGGCGTCGGGTGTGCCGTCGCGGCGTGCGGTCTCGGCGGCGGACATCAGCGTGCGGGCGGTGGTCTCGTCCTCGTGCGGCTGGGCGAGGGCGAGGTGGCGGGCCTGCTCCACGGGCTCGGTGACCGCGCGGGCCAGCAGGGAGTGCACCTCGCGGCGGCCGTACTCCGGCGCGTCGGCGTAGACGGCGGCCCGGATCAGCGGATGCCGGAAGCGTACGGTTCCGTCGGCGTCAGCCGTCGCGACGCCGTGCCGTTCGGCCTCCGCGAGGTCGGCGGCGGGATCGGGGAGCCCGGCGGCGCGCAGGAGAGTGAGGGTGGGGTGGGCGGCGGCGCTCGTGACAAGGAGGGTGTGCCGGGCTGTCGGCGGCAGCGGGCGCATCGGTTCGAGGAGCCGGTCGCGCAGCCTTCGGGGCACCGGCAGCGGGCGGCCGAGGTCAAAGGGCGCCGCGTCGCGCGGGGCCGCCCGCGCCAACTCGACCGCGTACGAGGGGTTTCCGGCAGCGGTGTCCTGGATCGCCCGCAGTACGCCCGGCGGCAGATCGGCGCCGACGACGGTGCGCACGAGGTGGGCCACCTCGGCGTCGCCGAGAGGCGGCACGGGGAGTTCGACGGTGTCCGGCGGGCAGCAGCGCAGCCGTTCGGGCTGCTCACCGTCGGCGACGCGCTCGGCGGACACCATCCGTATGTCGAGGCCCCCGACCCGGCGTACGGCGAAGGCGAGCACCTCGGCGGTCGGCTCGTCGAGCCACTGGAGACCGTCGACGACCAGCAGAACGGGTCCGGCGGCGGCGAGGACGCGCAGCACTTCGAGAACGGCGACGCGCACCGCGAGCCGGCCCCGGTCGTCGGCCGGTTCGCGGTGGTGAAGCAGGGCCGCCCTCAGTGCCGCCCGGGGTTCGGACGCCAGTGCCGCCAGGCAGCTCTCCGGCACCCGCGCGAACAGGTCGACGAGGCCGACGAAGGGAAGCCCGGCCTCCTCGGGAGCGGGCGAGCATCGCAGCACCGTTCCGGACGGCTGGGCGTGCACGGCCAGGGATGCCATGAGGGCGGCCACGATGGTGGACTTGCCGATCCCCGCAGGTCCGTGGAGGAGGACTCCCTGACGGGTTGCCAACTCGGCCCGGGCGGTGTCGAGCAGCTCGCGGCGACCGGTCACGGACGGTACGCCCATGGAGGCCGCCCGCCCTCGGCTCTGGCACGGCAGGTGACGGGGCACTGGATCATGTGCCCATGACAACCTTGCCGGATTCGGCTTGTCAATCGCTCAACCACGGCCTACGCGAAAAGGGCCCTCACGGACTCTCGCCCGCGAAGACCCTTCGCCATCACACCGTCGGGACGACAGGATTTGAACCTGCGACCCCTTGACCCCCAGTCAAGTGCGCTACCAAGCTGCGCCACGTCCCGGTGCGTCGACCCGCGGTTGCCCCGCGTGATCGCACAGACAAACCCTACCGCACACACGCCCGTACCTCCGAGCGGTTACGGAACGGTCATCGGGACATCAAGTGCCCCTTACCGCCTCATCCGCCGCTCTACCGTCGTCCCACCCGAAACACAACAGGGGGACGATCATGAGCAACCCGTACAACACTCCCGGCAACATGCCACCGGGTCCGATACCGGGTCCGGCACCGGACCGGCAGGGGCCGAGATGGGCCCGCAAGAGATTCGTACTCCCCGCCCTCGGACTCGCGCTCTTCGTCGGGGTCGGCATCGGCGGCGGCGGTCAGGGGGACGACAAGGCCCCGGTGTCCGCCGACCCGACACCCACCGCGACCGTCACGGCCACGACCACGGCGACCGCTACGGTCACGGCCACCGTGACGGCCACACCCGAACCCGCCCCCACCGTCACCGTGTTGGCGACCAGGACGGTGACGGCCGAAACAGCCGTTGACACCCACACCGGCTCCGTCACGGGTTCGGACGACGGCTCCGGCTCCGGTGACGCGGACGTGTACTACGAGAACTGCACGGCCGCCCGCGCGGCCGGAGCCGCCCCGGTGCATGTCGGTGACCCCCGCTATGGACCCCACCTCGACCGGGACGGTGACGGCGTCGGCTGCGAGTGACAGGTACGGCGTCAGGGTCAGGCGTTCGGGTCGAACGCGATGCCCGCCGGCATGGCCGACGCGAGGTGGGAGTTGAAGTTGCCGTCCTTGAGGCCGAAGTTGGCGCTCCCCCAGTCGGCGGCGGTCAGCTTGTCGCGGATGCCTGACGGATAGCCGTTCCAGCCGACCAGCGCCGGGAACTGCCAGGTTCCCTTGTGGTTCTCCGGCGGCTCGTCGTTGGTGTTCGCGAGGCGGAAGCAGTGCGTCCTGATGCCGTCCTTGTGGTAGACGACCTTGGGGTGCGTGCCGTCCCAGCGGACCTGGTCGCGGGTGTGGATGCTGAAGCTGCCGTGGTTGGACGTCGAGACGTACTGCGCCACACCGTCCTTGACCCACACCACCACGTGCTCCCAGTCGTGCCGGTGCCCGCCGATGCTGGTGCCCGCGAGGGCCTGGTCCTTCTCGAAGTAGAGGCCGTAGATGATCGCGCACCAGCCGTTGTTGCACTTGTAGCGGGAGTAGCCGTTGGTGTTGTCGAGGTCGGAAGCGTCCCGGCACGACCCGTTGAGGGCGCCGGTCGGGTTGAGGCCGCCGTTGAGAGTGCCTGTGGAGCCGATGGCGGGGGTGGAGTAGCAGCCGTCCGTGTCGTAGTCGTAGGCCGGCTGGTACGTCTGCTCGGTGCTGTCCGCGTTGGCCGGCAGGGCTCCGGGCGGGGCGGCGAGGGCGGTGCCGGGAAAGGCGACGACCAGCGCCACCGCGCTGCCGAGGACGAGCGCGGCTCTGCGGGTGCGCACAGATCTCTTCACGGGGGCCTCCTGATCGATGACGTCCCGGGGGACGCGACTCGGTCAGATTGGCATGCCCATATCACGGATGGGTCACTCGGAAGGAAAGGTTCAGGGGCGCCCGGCAGACATCTTGGCCACTCCGGTCGGCTACTCCGGTGGCGTCGGAGTGTCGTGCGTCCGGTACATCGCCTGTACGTCCAGCTCCAGTTGGACCGTCGGACCGACCACCGCGATCCCCCGGGCCAGCATCGAACGCCAGTTGAGCGTGTAGTCCTCCCGGTGGAGTTCAGCCCGGGCGCGGGCGGCGCAGCGCAACTCCTCGCCGTAGCCGCCGTTGACGGACCCCAGGTAGGTCGTGTCCAGCGACACGGAGCGGCTCACCCCGTGCATGGAGAGGGAGCCCTGCACCACCCACTTCGCACCGGCTCGGTAGGCGAAGCGCGAGCTCACGAAGTCGATGTACGGATAGCGCTCGACGTCCAGGAAGTCCGCCGACCGCAGATGGTTGTCCCGGGTCCGGTTCCCGGTCGTGATGCTCGACGCGTCGATACGGACCTGCAAACGGGACTCGGTCATCGTCCGCGCCACCTGGATGCCGCCCTCGAACCGCTCGAAACGGCCGTGCACATGGCCCATTCCGACGTGCTTGGCGATGAACCGGATCGCGGTGTGCGGCGGGTCGAAGAGCCAGCTGCCGGGCACCGGCAGGTCGAGCGGCCGGGCCGGGTCCAACTGGACGCGCTGGGTCGGGAGCATCACCCCGTCGAGGAGATCGACCGTCTCGCGATGAGGCGTCAGCCCCTCGGCCATGATCATCAGGCTGTAGCGGCCCGCGGGCAGCACGGCGAGGAAGTAGCCGTACGGGTCCGTGGTGCCGCGTGCCATCACCTGGTGGGCGTCGGCCGCGCTCACCGTCACATCGGCGCCGCCCATCGGCTGGCCCAGCGGGTCGAGCACCTCGCAGCCGACTGCGCCGGCGCCGGCCGGTAGCGGAAGCGAGAGGTCCGCACGTTCGGAAGCGCCTCTGGAGCGCAGGCGTCTGAGCAGTGCGAGTGCCATGGGGTTCGCCTTCCTGTTCTTCTCTGTTCTTCTACGGTGTGCCGTGCCGTGCTGGTCGGGTGAGGTGCCGGTGGCTCAGTACGTGCCGGGCGCCGCGCCCCGGTACGCCGCCCGCAGCACACCGAGCACGCCCTCGGGCGTGACCTCGCGCGGGTTGGCGTACGGCCGCTGTCCGGTGACCTGGGCCGCCGCCGGAGTCACATCGGCCTCGGTGAGGCCCAGTTCGGCGAGGGAACGCGGGGCGCCGAGGCGTCCGGCCAACTCCCACAGGGCAGTCGGGGCATCGGCCGCGCCGCCCAGCGCACGGGCGACGGCTTCGGCCGCGTCCGGTGCGGCGGGCGCGTTGTAGGCCAGGGCGTACGGCAGGACGACCGTGTGGGTCTCGGCGTGCGGCAGGCCGAAGGTACCGCCGAGGACATGGCAGAGCTTGTGGTGCAGGCCCATGGTGGTGGCGCCCAGGCAGGAGCCGCACAGCCATGCCCCGTACAGGGCCCGGCCGCGCGCGTCGGAGGACGCGGGGTCGGCTGCCACGTCCGGGAGCGCCCCGGCCATCGCCCGTACGCCCTCCTGCGCCATCAGCGAGACGAGCGGGGAGCCGTCGGGGGCGTACAGGGCCTCGACGGCGTGCGCGATCGCGTTGATGCCGCTGGTCACCGAGAGCGGGACCGGCAGCGAGAGGGTCAGCTCGGGGTCGTACACCACACTGCGCGGCAGGACGGACCGGTCGCGGCCGGTGCGCTTCACGCCCTGCTCGGTCAGGCCCCAGACGGGAGTCATCTCCGAGCCGGAGTAGGTGGAGGGCACGGCGATCAGCGGCAGGCCGGTGCGCAGCGCGATCGCCTTCCCGAGCCCGATCGCGGAGCCGCCGCCGACCGCCACACACCCGTCGGCGCCCACCGCGAGCGCCACCTCGACGGCCCGGTCGGCGACTTCGACGGGTACGTGCATCCGCGCCTCGTCGTGCAGACCCGCCAGCGCCGGGCCCAGCGAGTCGGCGACCGCCTGCGCGGTGTCCTTCCCACGCGCGCCGCAGACAACCAACACCCGCCGCAGACCGAGGCGTTCGACCTCCCCTGCCGTCGCGGTCATGGCGGCCCCGGCCCGCAGCACGACCCGCATCGGCTGGGCCTCGTACACGAAGTCCGGTGCGCCGCTCACGACTTCCTCTCCGGCTTCCCCGACTTCTCCTGTTTCTCCGACTTCTCCTGCTTCTCCTGCTTCTCCAGCACGAGGTCGAAGCGTGCGTGGCGGAAGGGATTCGGGACGCCGAACTCGGCTGCCAGGGACGGGTCTTCGGTCTCGGTGAAGTCCTGGACCAGGCTCTGCTTCACCGCGAACACGGCGTCCGAGTCGAGGTAGTCGCTGCCCGCGACGAAGATGTGGGTGGTGACCGGCTCATGACCCTCGGCCGTGGCGATGAAATGGATGTGGGCTGGGCGGTAGGGGTGCCGGCCGGTGGCGTGGAGCAGTTCGCCGACCGGACCGTCCGTCGGGATCGGGTACGGGCTCGGCACGCAGGTGCGGAACCAGAAGCGGCCCTCCGTGTCCGCGGTGAAGAGCCCGCGGCCGTTGCCCGGCGGCTGGACGTCCGGCTGCTGGACGTCGTAGTAGCCCTCGGCGTCGGCCTGCCAGACGTCAAGTACCGCTCCGGGCAACGGAGTTCCGTCCCGGTCGAGCACCCGCCCGCTGACCACGCACGGCTCGCCGGTGCCCACCAGGTCGATGTCGGCGCCGAGTTCCCGTACCGGCGACTCGGTCATGTGGAAGGGTCCGAGCACGGTCGACTCCGTGGCACCCGGGTCGCGATGGCCGCCCAGGGTCTCCACGAGCATCGAGACTCCGAGGACGTCCGACAGGAGGATGAACTCCTGCCGGGTGTCGGTGCAGGTCTGCCCGGTCGCCGTCAGGAAGCCGATGGCCCGTTCCCACTCCTCGATCGTCGGCTCGGTCTCCCGCACGAAGGCGTGGAGGTGCCGGGTGAGGGCGGTGAGCAGCTCACGCAGGCGCGGATCGTCGGTCCCGGCCATGCTCCCGACGACGGCCTCGGTGACGGCGGTCGTGAATCCGGCGCCCTCACCGCCGTCTCGGGTCCTGGGTTCAGTGGTCATTCCGCGCTCCTCGTCCCGTCCGTCAGGCATGTCCGAGGATCTGTCGCAGCGCGTCCGTCAGCAACTGTTCGGCGTTCTCGGCCGCTTCGGCGTGTCGGAAGGCGACGAACCCGTCCGGGCGTACGAGGAGCACGCCCGCGTCGGACACCTCGCTGAGGCCGGCCCAGTCGCCGTACGGGTCCTCGTACTCCTGGCCGGGGCCGACGACGACCGTGGCGATGTCGAGGGGCTGTGCCTTCGCCGCGCGCACCCAGGCGTCGCCGCCGATTCCGGTGAGGAGGGTGAAGCGCCCCCGGCCCACGGTGTCGAGGGTGGACAGGGTGCGGGTGCCGGAGGTGAGCCAGGCGTGCGGGAGCTTCGCGCCGGGGCGGGTGGAGGGCTGGTGGTGCAGCTCGGGGTCGCGGGCGAAGCCGGGGTCGGGGGTGCCGTCGGGGACGATCGCGGCGGACTCGTAGCGCTGGTTGAGGTCGACTCCGTGGGCGTTGAACTCGTACACCTTGGCGGCGATCGCCTCGCGCAGCCGGGCGCGCTGCTTGGCGGCGGCCTCGGTGGCGTCCTTGCGGGCGGCGATGTTGGCCCACAGCTCCTCGGGGGTCTGCGGGGAGAGCCCGTCGAGCGCCTCGAAGATCGGGGCGGTCTCGCCGATGGACTTGTTGGCGCGGGTGACGACCTGCCTGCCGACGGGAGCGCGTTCGGCGGTGTAGCTGTCGAGGAGTGAGGGGGCCGCGACGCCGTCGAGGACCAGTTTCAGCTTCCAGGCCAGGTTGTAGGCGTCCTGGATGGAGGTGTTCGAGCCGAGCCCGTTGGACGGCGGGTGCCGGTGGACGGCGTCGCCGGCGCAGAAGACGCGCCCCTTCGCGTACGTCTCGGCGTACATCTCGTTGACCGTCCAGGCCGAGGACGACCTGATGGTCACGGGGATGTCGTCGTCGCCGACGAGCCTGCGGACGACTCCCTCGGCGTACTCGGTGGTGAGGTCGGGTGCGCCGGCGGTCACGTCGTAGCCCCAGACGATCATCCACTCGTTCCAGGGGCGCACGTTGCGGACGAGGCCCGCGCCGATGCCGCCGACGGTCGCGCCGGGGGCGAGGACCCAGTAGAGGGTGGAGGGACGGTGGGCCGTGTACTGGGAGAGGTCCGCGTCGAAGACGATGTTGATGCTGCCCGCGACACCCATCTGACCGCCCATGGGCAGTCCGGCGTCCTCGGCGACCTTGGAACGGCCGCCGTCGGCACCGACCAGATAGCGGGCGCGGATCTCGTACGTGTCGCCACGCAGCCGGTCGCGCACGGTGGCCGTGACGCCGGACGCGTCCTGAGTGTGCGTCAGATACTCGGTCTGGAAACGGAGTCGGGTGCCACGCGCGACGGCCGCGTCGACGAGGACCGGTTCCATCAGGTGCTGCGGCATGTCGCACATCCGGGTGGGACTGGCCAGTTCGTGTGCGGCCTGGACGAGCGGGTCGTTGCCCCAGGAGCGGACCCGGCCCAACTCCTCGCCGGCCAGGCTGGTGCAGAAGGTCGTGTTGCCCATCAGGTGCTGGGGCGTGGCCCTGGCGACCACGTCGTCCTCGACACCGAGGTCGCGCAGGACCTCCATCGTGCGCTGGTTGGTGATGTGCGCGCGGGGCGTGTCGGCGAGGCTCGCGTACCGAGTGACGACGATGTTGGGTACGCCGTAGGTGCTCAGCGCGAGCGCGGCCGACGCCCCCGCCGGGCCGCTGCCCACGATCAGTACGTCGGTGTCGACAACGGTAGGCACGGGAGCACTCCAAACGGTGGACAGGCCGCGCCCGGGAACAGCCGGGCGGCCATCCATGATCGTGGAGCGGCACGGCCGTTCATGGGTGTCTCAATTCGAGACACCCGGTACTGCCAGGTATCTGTTCCGGTGTCAGTTCCCGCGTTCTGTTCCCGTGTCAGTTCTGGTGTCTGTTCCGGTGTCTGTTCCCGTCTCTCTCCACACCTCTTCGGCGGTCGCCGGACCCGGCCCGATACGGTGAGTGGTGACATGACCACAGCCGAAGTGTCTCCCGCCCTCCTCCTGCTCAGTCAGGCGCGTCAGCGGTTCCTGGCCGGGCGTCCGCTGCCCGCCGACGTCCCCGCCGAGACCGTCGCCGCCTGGCGCCGCGCCCGTTTCCTCGGTGTACGGCATGACGTGCGTCAGGCCGACTCCGTCGACGGGCGGGCCCTCGATTCGGCGTTGCTGGCAGCGGCCCGGCCCGTCCTCGAACGGCTCGCCCCGGCGCTCGGCAGCCGATCGATGCTGCTGCTCACCGACGAACGGCCACGGGTGCTGTGGGCGGCGGGCGCCGCGCCCGGGGGCGCGACCCGCCGCGATCTGGCCGAGCGGGAGGTCGGGCACAACAGCGCGGCGCTCGCCCTGCGCATCCGGCGGCGCGCCGAGGTGCACGGCCCCGAGCACTTCCTCGACGTGTGGCAGGACGTGTCGGCGGTCAGCGTGCCGGTGTTCGCCCCGGAGTCCGGCAGGCCCCTCGGCACGATCACGGTCGCCTCCGGACTGTGCGCCGACGCGGGCCCGCATCCCGGCGCCGCCCTGGCGGAGGCGGCGACGGCGGCGGTGGAGGCGGAGTTACTGGCCCGCTCCCGCTCGGCCGAGCGGACCCTCCTCGACGCCTACGCACGTGCGGCGCACGTGCCGGGAGGCGGACAGGGCGGCAGCCAGGAGCGTGCGGTGGTGGCGCTGGACGGGCGCAACCGACTGGTCAGCGAGGCCGCGGGGCGGCTGGTGTCGCCGCAGGTACTGGAGTCGCTGGAGCGGGGTGCGCGGGCGCTGTTGCAATCGTCGGCGCCTGTCGGGTCGTACGACATCGCGCTGCCCGAAGGGGCCGGCTGCACCGCCGAGTTCCATCCGGTACAGGAGCAGGGCGACGGCCGGGTGCTCGGGATCGTCGCCGTGCTGGAGCCGGTCCCGGAGGGGGCGGTGGTACGGGCGGTACCACGGCCGGTGGCGGGGCGGCTGGCCGGGAGTTCCGTGCCGTGGCTCTACGCGGTGGGCCGGGCAGGGGAGTTGGCGCACGGCAGCGAACCGCTTCTGCTGACCGGGGAGCGCGGATCCGGCAAGACCGCGCTGGCCCGCGAACTGCTGGGCGGCGCCCAGCCGCTGGTTCTCGACGCCGCCGAGGCGCCCGAACTCGGCTTGGGCGAGGCCGAGTTGTCGGGGCCCCGCCCACTGCTCCTCCGGCACGCCGAGCGGCTGGCCCAGTCGGATGTCGCCGCACTGAACGGCATCCTCGACGAGCGTCCGGACGTCCATCTGCTGGCCACGTACACCCCCGGCACTCCCCCGGGCCCGTGCCTCCAGCGGCTCCTGGACACGCTGGCCGCCCGCTCGGTCACCGTGCCCGCGTTGCGTGAACGCCCGGAGGACATCCGTGAGTTGCTCCCGGCCCTGACACCGAGGGCGGCCGACGGGACACCGCCGCTCACCTGGACACTGGACGCGCTGCGCGCGCTGGAGCGGTATCCGTGGCCGGGGAACCTCACCGAACTCACCCACCTGGTAAGGACGTTGGCGGAGAACCGGCGGGCGTCGGGCCCGGTCGGGCGGGCCGAACTCCCGGACCCGGTAAGGGAAGGGCCCGCCGCTCGCCCGCTCAGCCCGATGGAGCACGCCGAGCGCACCGCGATCCTGGAGGCGCTGCGCCGCAACGGCGGCAACAAGGCCCGTACAGCCGCGGCCCTGGGCATCGCCCGCGCGACCCTGTACCGGAAGCTGCGCGAGTACCGGGCCTGAGGCTGCTTCACAGCCCTGGGTCGGGTGGCGCCGTCGTCCCCCGGATCTCCAGTGCCGGTGCGGAGAGGTGGACGCCGCCGGGGCTGCGGGGCGGGTCGAGCCGGTCGAGGAGGCAGCGGGCGGCGCGGCGGCCCACCTCGTGGCTGGCACTGTCCACGGTGGTGAGCCAGACGTGGCGCAGGCGGGAGATGTTCGTGTTGTCGTAGCCGATGACGGACAGATCGCGCGGGACGCTCAGCCCCAGTTCCTCGGCGGCGGAGATCGCGCCCACGGCAGTCATGTCGTTGACGGCGAAGACGGCGGTGGGCCGGTCGGCGGGGTCTCCGAGCAGTCGGACGGTGCTCCGGTAGCCGCCCTCCTCGGTCAGGTCACCGGCCTCGACGACGGCGCTGTCCGCCAGTCCGTGTGCGCGCATCGTCGCCTCGAAGCCGCGTCGGCGCAGCTCACCGACGGCGCCGTACCCGGCGATGTGGGCGATACGGCGGTGGCCGAGGCCGATGAGGTACTCGGTGGCGATCCGCGCGCCGTGCTCGTCGTCGTTGGCGACCACGTCGACGCCGGGCAGCACGGGCTCGCGGGCACCGGCGACGACGACCGGGACGCGTTCGGCGAGGGTGCCGAGAACCGCCGGGTCGGGCAGGGTTCCGACCACGACGAGGCCGTCGACGCCGAGGTCACGGAAGGGGCCGGTGAGGTCCTGACCGCTGCGCCGGTTGAGACGGGCGTCGGCGAGCAGCATGTGCAGGCCGTTGTCGTGGAGGAGAGAGCCCAGCCCGTCGAGCAGGTCGACGAACCAGGGGTTGCGCAGGTCGTTGAGGAGGACACCGACGGTCCGGGTGCGCTGTTCGCTGAGACTGCGCGCGGCGGCGTTCGGCCGGTAGCCGAGTTCCCGTACGGCGAGCAGGACGGCCTCCCGCTTCTCGGGCCTCACCTGTTCGGAGCCGCGCAGCACCAGCGAGACCAGGGATTTCGACACACCGGCTCGCTCGGCGACGTCTCGGATGGTCGGCGCTCTCATGTATTGGACCGTTCCACAGGACTGCATGTCCTGTCAAAGGGTTGACAGCACAGGCTGCAGGCACAGATGGTGAAGGGAAATCGTTCTGGACCGGTCCAAAAAGGGGCTGTCATGGCAAGTACGCTCGGTGTCGCCGTCGTGGGGTTCGGCTGGATGGGACGGGTGCACACGCAGGCGTACGTCCGCCTGCCGCACCACTTCCCCCAGCTGGGGCTACGGCCCGAACTGGTCATGGTCGCCGAGGAGGTTCCGGGCCGGGCCGAGGAGGCCGCCGCGCAGTTCGGGTTCGCCTCGACGGCCCGCGACTGGCGTGCCGTGGCCGCCGACCCGCATGTGCAGGCGGTGAGCATCACGGCGCCGAACTTCCTGCACCGGGAGATCGGCGTCGCGATGGCGGAGGCGGGCAAGCACATCTGGATCGAGAAGCCGGTGGGGCTGTCCGCGGCCGACGCGGGCGCGGTCGCCGACGCGGTCGCCAAGTCCGGCGTCCGGGGCACCGTCGGCTTCAACTACCGGGGCGCGCCCGCCGTGGAGCGGGCCCGGCAGCTGATCGCGTCCGGGGAGATCGGCACGGTCACGCATGTCCGCGTCCGTCTGTTCAGCGACTACGCGGCCCACCCGGACGGCGCCCTGACCTGGCGGTACGAGCGGGAGCGCGGCGGCAGCGGAGTGCTGGGCGACCTCGCCTCGCACGGCGTGGACCTGGCCCGCTTTCTGCTCGGCGACATCTCCGCGCTCACCGCCGACACCGCCGTCTTCGTGCCCGAGCGGTCCCGTCCGGATGGCGCCACGGCCGGTCACACGCGTGCGTCGGGCGGTGAACCGGGCCCGGTGGAGAACGAGGACTACGTCTCCTGCCTGCTGCGTTTCGCCTCCGGCGCCCGGGGGGTCCTGGAGGCGTGCCGGGTGTCGGTCGGCGAGCAGAACAACTACGGCTTCGAGGTGCACGGCACGAAGGGCGCGGTCTTCTGGGACTTCCGCCGGATGAACGAGCTGGGAGTGAGCAGCGGTACGTCGTACCAGGACCAGCCGGTCAGTACGGTGTTCGTCGGTCCGGGCGACGGGGAGTTCGGGGCGTTTCAGCCAGGGGCGGCGAACGCGATGGGGTACGACGACCTGAAGGTGATCGAGGCGTACCGCTTTGTGCGGTCGGTGGCCGAGGGGATTCCGTACGGGGCCACGTTGACGGACGCGGTGCGGAGCGCTGCCGCGCTGGATGCGATGAGCCGGTCCGTGGAGTCGGGGGCCTGGGTGTCGCTCGGGGCGTAGTGGCTCCCCCTTGGCTCATGTGGTGTATTGACTGCGGGTCCGCTGTGGCTGGTCGCGCAGTTCCCCGCGCCCCTTGACAGCGGTCAGCGCAGCGGCATGTTGTACGGCGTCACGACCTGGATCGCGGACGGCAGGGTCGGGCCGGCGGGAGGCAGGGCACCATGGGCTCGCATGATGGTGCGGCAGGCCTCGTGCATGTCCTGGCGGAGGTCGTGGTGGAGTACGCAGGACAGTCGGTGCTCGCGCAGGAGGCGGGTGTTGTCGTGGTCGAGGTCGTGGGCGACGAACACCGCGCACTCGCGCCCCAGGTCCTCGAAGGCCCGTAGCGTCGCGATGTTGCCGCCGCCGATCGAGTAGACCGCCCGGATGTCGGGGTCACTTTTCAGGGCGTCCCGGACCAGGTCGTACTGGGTGGCGTCCAGACCCTGGCCCTCGGTGATCTCGACGAGGGCGCGCTCGGGGTGCCGGGCCCGCATGGCGCCTCGGAAACCCATCTCGCGCTCCTCCTCGTTGCGGAAGAAGCCGCTGCTGAGGCTGGTGAGCACGTTGCCGGGGCGTTCGCCGAGCCACTGGTCCATGAGGTAGGCGGCGGTGGCGCCCGCGGCGCGGTTGTCGATGCCGACGTAGGCGAGGCGGGCGCTGGAGGGCAGGTCGGTCACCAGGGTGACGACCGGGATGCCGACGGCCACCAGTCGGCCGACGGCTGCCGTGATCTCGGGCACGTCCGGTGCCTTGAGGATGACGCCCTGTGAGCCGCGCCGGGCGACACGGTCGAGGGCCGCCGCCAGTTCCGCGACCGGGCCGGTCTCGCGGAAGTGGAAGCGGGAGCGCACGACGGCCGGGTGGAGGGCGGGCAGTTCGGCCTCCAGGGCGGCCCGGACGGCGGTGGTGAACCGCTCGGGCGCCTGCATCACGATGTCGATCATGAACGTACGGCCGACCAGCCGCACCTGGGTGCGCTGCCGGTCCAGGTCGGCGATGGCCTGCCGCACTTCCCGCTGGGTGCTCTCGCGCACGCCGCCCCTGCCGTTGAGGACTCGGTCCACGGTGGCCTCGCTGAGGCCCGCCTGCCGTGCGATCTCCCGGATCGGATAGGGGTGGCCCATGGGGCGGTTCCTCGGCTTCCGCTTGAGGGGTTTTTGATGGCTTCCTGCTGGTTGTTTGACGAGTTTGTCATGACAACAATGACAGCATCCAGTCTTCGTGGATGACGTCGGTGATCTTGACGATATTGATGATGCTGATGTTGATGGTGATGACCGAGAGAAGGACGACGATGTCCCTCACCGCCGCACAACGCCCCGCGTGGCTGTCCGAGCGGGACTGCGATCTCGACGCCTTCCGCGCCGAGGTCGAGCGGACGACCGACGCCGCCGACTACCCGTACGCGACCACCGTCCGCGGACACGTCCTCGTCTACGACAGCGAGCGGCTGCGCGCCGCCGTCACCACGCCGGGCGGACGCCGGGAGGTCCTTGCGGAGCTGGTCCGGGCACTCACCGACGGACCCGGCGTCGTGGTCCTCCAGCGGGCCTTCGCCGAGCTGTCGGTCGTGGACCGGGCGACCGCCGCCTTCGAGGCACTCATCGCCGACCAGCGAGCCGCCGGGACCGTCGCGGGCGACCACTTCGCCAGGCCGGGCGCCAACGACCGGGTGTGGAACGCCCTGGAGAAGGCCGCCCTGCGCGCGCCGGAGGCGTTCGCCGACTACTACGCCAACGACATGATCGCCCTCGTCTCGACCGCCTGGCTCGGCCCCGGCTACCAGGTCACCTCGCAGATCAACGTGGTCAACCCCGGTGGCGCCGCACAGAGCCCGCACCGCGACTACCACCTCGGCTTCCTGTCCAACGAGGCCGCAGCCGCGTACCCGGCGCACGTCCACCGGCTGTCCCCCGCGCTGACGCTGCAGGGCGCGGTCGCCCACTGCGACATGCCCGTCGAGTCCGGCCCGACGCTGTACCTGCCGTACTCGCACTCGTACGAGCCCGGCTATCTGGCCTGGCGGCTCCCGGAGTTCAGGACGTACTTCGACGCCCACCACGTGCAGCTGCCGCTGGCCAAGGGTGACGCGGTGTTCTTCAACCCGGCGCTCTTCCACGCGGCCGGCACCAACCGCTCCACGGACGTCCGCCGGATGGCGAACCTCCTCCAGGTGTCCTCCGCCTTCGGGCGGGCCATGGAGACCGTGGACCGGGCTGCGATCGTGAACGCGGTCTACCCCGTGCTGCTCGCCCGCAAGGCCGAGGGAGCGGGCGACACCTGGCTGGACGCGGTCGTCGCGGCCTCGGCCGAGGGCTACCCCTTCCCCACCAACCTCGACCGGGATCCGCCGGTCGACGGCCTGGCCCCGCCCTCGCAGGCGGACCTCGTACGGCGTGCACTGCGCGAGGAGTGGACCCCCGAGGCGCTCCGCGAGGCACTGCGGGCCGGCGCCGAACGACGTGAGAGCTGAGGAACCGAACAGTATGGGACTTCTCCAGGACAAGGTCGTCCTCGTCAACGGCGGCAGCCAGGGCGTCGGGGCGGCCATCGCCCGCGCGGCCGTCCGCGAGGGCGCCGTCGTCGCGGTGACCGGGCGGCGCCCGGAACCCGGCGAGGCGCTGGTCGCTGAGCTGACGGCGGCGGGCGGCAAGGCCATGTACGTACGCGCCGACCTCTCCGACGCCGAGCAGGCGAAGGCGTCCGTGGGCGAGGTGATCGCCGCCCACGGGCGGATCGACTGCCTGGTCAACTCAGCGGGCCTGACCTCGCGCGGCACACTGCTGGACACCACGCCCGAGCTGTTCGACGCGCACATCGCGATCAACCTCAAGGGCCCGTTCTTCGCCATGCAGGCTGCGGTGGCCGACATGGTGGCGCGCAAGGCGCCCGGCACGGTCGTCAACATCATCACGTCCTCGGCGCACGGCGGTCAGCCCTTCCTGGCCCCGTACGTCGCCGCGAAGGCCGGACTCATCGGCCTGACCCGCAACGCGGCGCACGCACACCGCTGGGACCGGGTCCGCATCAACGGCCTGAACATCGGCTGGACGGCGACGGAGGGCGAGGACGCCACCCAGCGGGCCTTCCACGGAGCGGGCGACGACTGGCTCGACCAGGCCGCCGAACGCCTGCCCATGGGCAAACTCGGCCAGCCGGACGAGATCGCCGACTTCGTGGTCCTCCTGCTCTCCGACCGGTCGGGCGTGGTCACCGGTTCGGTGATCGACTGGGACCAGAACGTCCTGGGCGGCCTGGACTGACCCCTCCCCTTCCCCCTGCTTCTCCTCTTCTCTCCTCGTTCTCTTCTCCCCGCGCAAGAAACCCGCACCACTCCCAAGGAGCACCACAGCCCATGCGTATCGGAATCCTCGGCCTCGGCCGCATCGGCGCCTTCCACGCGGAGACCCTCTCCGGTCTCGACGCCGTCGACTCCCTCGTCGTCAGCGACCCGTTCGCGGAGGCCGCCAAAAACGCCGCCGAGCGCTTCGGCGCCCAGGTGGCGGACTCCCCCGAGGCCCTCCTGGCCGCCGGCGTCGACGGCATCGTGATCGCCGCCGCGACCGACGCCCACCCGGCCCTGATCCTCGCGGCCGTCGAGGCGGGTGTGCCGGTGTTCTGCGAGAAGCCGGTGGCGCGCACGATGGCCGAGGGTGTCGCGGTACTCAACGCGGTCAAGGACAGCGGCGTCGAGATCCAGATCGGCTACAACCGGCGCTTCGACGCGGGCTTCGTCGCCGCGCGGGCCGCCGTGCAGAGCGGTGAGCTGGGCCCGCTGCACACCGTCCGGTCGACCACGCTGGACCCGGCGCCGCCGCCGGCCGCGTACATCGCCGCCTCCGGTGGCATCTTCCGGGACTGCTCGGTGCACGACTTCGACATCATCCGCTGGGTGACGGGCCGTGAGGTCACCGAGGTGTACGCGGTGGGCGCCAACAAGGGTGCCGACTACATCAAGGAGGCGGGTGACGCCGACACCACCGGCGCGATCCTCACCCTGGACGACGGCACGATCGCCGTGGTCTCCAACTCCCGCCACAACGCCCGTGGTTACGACGTCCGCATGGAGATCCACGGCTTCCAGGACAGCATCGCCGTGGGCTTGGAGGACAAACTCCCGCTGCGTTCCGTGGAGCCGGGTGTGACCTTCCCGGCGGGGGTTCCGCACGACTTCTTCATGGACCGCTTCATCCCCGCCTACCGCGCCGAACTGACGGCGTTCACGGAGGTCGTCGCGGGCAACCGTACGTCCCCGTGCACGGTCGCCGAGGCGCTGGAGGCGGGCTGGATCGCGGACGCGTGCACGCTGTCGCTCCAGGAGCACCGCCCGGTGCGCATCGAGGACGTACGCACGGTCTGAGCAGGCCTGGTCGGACGGACGGCCCGCGCTGCCAACTCACCTGTACAGCGCGGGCCGTTCGACGAGTTGCACCTCGACACGCCGGCCCTCGGTCCGCGCGCGTACGCCTGCCTCGCAGACGGCGGCCACCGCGTAACCGTCCCAGGCACCGGGCCCGGTGACCTCGCCGCGCCGGGTGGCGTCGACCCACGCCTGGACCTCCCGGTCGTACGCGTCCTCGAACCGCTCGATGAAGTCCTGGGCGATGCTTCCGCCCCAGTGCCCGGCCGAGTTGACGACCATGCCCTGCCCGTCACCGATCCGCGCGGTCCCGCGCTCGCAGACCACCTCGGCCTGCACCTGGTACCCGAAGCCGCAGTTGACGTTGATCTCGACGTCGACGATCGCGCCGCCGTCGGTCTCCATCACGACGAACTGCGGATCCTGCAGACCCTCCGGCGCGTTCCCCGACGGCCTCGGACACAGCACGGTGACCGCGGTGATCTCCTGTCCGAGGAGCCAACGGGTCACGTCCATCTCGTGCACCACGGAGTCGTTGATGTGCATCGCGCTGGTCCACCAGGGCGGGGAGGCCACGTTGCGATGCCGGTTGTGCAGCATCAACGGCCGGCCCAACCGCCCTGTGTCGAGGAGCGACTTGAGCTTCAGATACTCGGCGTCGTACCGACGCATGAACCCGACCTGGACCCGGCGGTGCCCCAGACTCCGCTCGGCCTCCAGCACCCGCAACGCGGAAGCCGCGTCGGGCGTGAGCGGCTTCTCGCACAACACCGGCAGGTCGTGGGAGAAGGCGGCGAGCAGGGCCGCCTCGTGAGCGGCCCCGGGCGAGGCGATGAGCACGGCATCGACATCGGGCGAGGCCATGGCGGCGACCGGGTCCGTGTACGTCCTGCAGCCGTCGATCCCGGCCGCGACCTGCTCGGCCCGCGCGGCATCGACGTCCGCGACGGCCACCACCCGGGCGCCGCTGGTGACTTCCTCGATACGACGAACGTGATCGGCGCCCATCTTGCCGGTACCGATCACGAGCACGCCGAGCACGTCGTGGCTCTGCATGGGGAAGCGGTGCCCCTTCGATAGGCGGCGCGAGGGACTTGCCCAGGGGCGCGGGGCTGTGACATCCGCGGCTTCGCCGCGCGGGCGCGACAAGCTGCAACAGACCCGCACCCGCCGACCAGCGACCCAGCTCCCGGACCTACGCGCCGCAGGACCGGAGGAACTGCCGAGTCCGCACCGCGATAGGCAACGGAGCGTCCGGCTCACACGGATACATGTCCTGCTCGACAATCGCGAACAGATCCACCCCGAGCTTCTGTGCAGCGGTCAGCACAGGCCCCAACTCCGGGACCCCAGAAGGTGGTTCACACATGACCCCCCGCTGCACGGCCGGTCCGAAGGGCACCTCGCCCGCGATCACGTCGGCCAGGATCGCCGGGTCGACCTGCTTGAGGTGGAGATAACCGATCCGCTCACCGTACGTCTCGATCAGCTTGACGCTGTCGCCCCCGCAGTAGGCGTAATGCCCGGTGTCCAGGCACAGGTTGACCACGCCGGAGTCCGTGGCGTCGAGGAACCGCTCCACGTGCGCCTCGGTGTCGATGTGGGTGTCCGCGTGCGGATGGACGACGATGTCCAGCCCGTACGTGTCCTTCACCTCGCGCCCGAGCCGTTCCATGCCCCGGGCGAGGTGACCCCACTGCTCGGCGGTCAGCTCCGGGGGCTCCAGGATCTCGGCGGTCTTGTCGTCCCGCCAGAACGAGGGGATGACGACCAGATGCTTCGCTTCCATCGCCTGGGTGAGCGCGGCGACCTGGCTGACGTGCTCCCAGGTCGACTCCCACTCGGACGGACCCCGGTGCAGGCCGGTGAAGACGGTACCGGCCGACACCTTCAGGTCACGCTTGGCGATCTCGTCCGTCAGACGGGCCGGGTCGGTCGGCAGATAGCCGTACGGGCCCAGTTCGATCCAGCGGTAACCGGCCTCGGAGACCTCGTCCAGGAAGCGTTCCCACGGCACCTGTACCGGGTCGTCGGGGAACCAGACACCCCAGGAGTCCGGCGCCGAGCCGACCCGGATGCGGTCGAGCGGAATCGTCATGCCGTCGTCTCTTTCGAGGGGGTCACGACGGGTGTCTGGAGGTCCTCGGCCTCCGGGAGTCCTTCGACGTCGACGCCACGCACCTGCGCCAATTCGTGTTTGAGGGCTGCGAGTTCGGCGCCGCCGGCCATGTGGTTGGTGAGCTCTTCGAGGGTGACCTCGCTGCGGGCGGCGGAGAGTTCCATGGTGCCCAGGCGCAGGACGCTGAAGTGGTCGCCGACCATGTAGGCGTGGTGCGGGTTGTGGGTGATGAAGATGACGCCCAGGCCCTTGTCACGGGCGGCGGCGATGTACTTCAGCACCACACCGGACTGCTTGACGCCCAGGGCGGCGGTGGGCTCGTCGAGGATCAGGACCCGTGCGCCGAAGTAGACGGCGCGGGCGATGGCCACGGACTGGCGCTGGCCGCCGGAGAGGGTGCCGATGGGCTGGTCGAGGTCGTCCAGGACGATGCCCATGTTGCGCAGTTCGGCGTCCGCGGTCTGCTTCATCTGCTCGATGTCGAGGCGCCGGATCGGCCAGGGGCCCTTGGTCATCTCGGAGCCGAGGAAGAAGTTGCGCCACACCGGCATCAGCGGGACGGTCGCCAGGTCCTGGTAGACGGTGGCGATACCGGCGTCAAGCGCCTCACGGGGTGTGCCGAAGTGGACGGGGTTGCCGTCGACGAGGACTTCGCCCTCGGTGTGCTGGTGCAGCCCGGAGATGATTTTGATCAGCGTGGACTTGCCGGCGCCGTTGTCGCCCAGCACGCAGGTGACCTGGCCGGAGCGGACGGCGAGGTCGACGCCGTGCAGGGCACGGATGTTGCCGTACGACTTGCCGGTGTTGCGCAACTCGACGATCGGCGCGGCGTCCTTTGGCGAACTGTCCTGGGTGAGCGTGCCGTTGGGGGAGGTTTCGTTGGTTGTCATCAGTTCACCTCCGGGTCGCCTGGCGGCGGACCCACAGATTGACGAGGGCGGCGACCAGGAGCATCACGCCGAGGAACGCCTTGAACCAGTCCGGGTTCCAGTTGGCGTAGACGATGCCCTGGGAGACCATGCCGAAGATGAAGGCGCCGATGACCGAACCGATGGCCGAGCCGAAGCCGCCGGTCAGCAGGCAGCCGCCGATGACCGCGGCGATGATGTAGAGGAACTCGTTGCCCACGCCCTGACCGGACTGCACCGTGTTGAACGAGAACAGCAGGTGCATGCCCACGAACCAGGCACACGCGCCCACGCCCATGAACAGGGCGATCTTCGTGAACCTCACCGGGACACCGACCGCGCGGGCGCTTTCCGCGCTGCCGCCGACCGCGAAGATCCAGTTGCCGAACTTGGTGCGCAGCAGCAGCCAGGTCGCGATCAGGGCGAACACCAGCCAGTACACGATCGTGATCTTGAAGCTGACGTCACCGATGGTGAACTCGGAGGCGAAGACCTTCTTGGCCTGGTCGAAACCCTCCATGTCGGCGATCGAGTCGGATGCCACGTTTCCCGTGAAGACCTTCGTCACGGCGAGGTTGGCGCCCTGCAGGATCAGGAACGAGCCCAGGGTGACCAGGAAGCTCGGCAGCCCGGTCTTGATCAGCAGCCAGCCGTTGAAGGCCCCCACGGCGAGGGAGACGATCAAGGCTACGAAGACGCCGGTCCACACGTTCATCGACAGCTGGAAGCTGAGGATCGCGGCGGTCAGCGCGGAGGTCGTGACCGCGACACCGGCGGACAGGTCGAACTCCCCGCCGATCATCAACAGGGCCACCGGCAGCGCCATGATGCCCATGACGGACGCCTGGTAGAGCACCGTGGCGAGGGCGCTCGTCTCCCGGAAGGATGGAGCCGCCGCGAAGAAGAACAGGTACACACCGATCGCGGCGATGAGGGCACCGACCTCGGGGCGGGCGAGCAGCCTGCGCCCCAGGGACCGCTGGTTGGTGCGGCCGTCCTTCTGGGCGGCCGGCGGAGCCGGCGGCGAGGAGCTCGCCGCCGGTGCCGTTGCCTGACTCGACATCACCGAGTGCCCTTGGCGGCGAACGCGGCGATCTTCTCGACGTTGGACTTGTCGACGAACGCCGGGCCGGTCAGCACGGGCTGCTCACCGCCACCGCTGTAGTTGCCGTTGTTCTTGAAGAGCCACATCGAGTCGACGGCCAAGTAGCCCTGGAGGTAAGGCTGCTGGTCGACCGCGAACTGGACGTCGCCCTTCGTGATGGCGTCGGTCATCTCCTTGTTGAGGTCGAAGGTCGCGACCTTGGCCTTGCTGTTGGCGTCGCCCACCGACTGCACGGCGGTCAGCGCGTAACTGGCGCCGAGCGTGACCACGTAGTCGATCGCCTTGTCCTGGTTGAGCTTTGCGGTGATCGTCGACTTCACGGACGGCATGTCGGTGCCGTTGACGTTGAGGACCTCCAGCGTGCCGGTGAACGTCTTCTTCACACCGTCACAGCGCTGGGTCAGGCCGACGTTGCCCTGCTCCTGGATCACACAGACGGCCTTCTTGGAGCCGACTTCGTTCAGCTTCTTGCCGAACGCCTCGCCCGCGACGGATTCGTCCTGGCCGAAGAACTGCTGGAGGCCCAGCGTCTTCCAGTCGCTGAGGCCCGAGTTGAGGCCGACGACAGGAATGCCCGCCGCCGTCGCCTTGGCCACGACGTCCTTCATGGCGTCCGGCTTGGCCAGCGTGATGGCGATGCCGTCGACCTTCTGGTCGATCGCGTTCTGCACAAGGGTTGCCTGCTGGCCCGCGTCCGGGTCGGCCGAGTAGACGAGCTTGATGTTGTCCTTGTCGGCGGCAGCCTGGGCACCCTTGCGGACGATGTCCCAGAAGGCGTCGCCGGGCGCCTGATGCGTGACCAGAGCGACGGTCATGCGAGGGGTGGTGGCCTTGCCCGCCGAGGCGTCGGCGCTGCTGTCCTCGGACTTTTTGCCGCCGGAGCTGCTGGAGCAGCCCGCGAGGACCAAGGCCGCTGCCGCGGCAGCGGCGACGACGGGGGCGATTCTGCGGGAGCGAGAAGAGCGGTCCATCTTTCCTGCACCTCACTGTGCGACCGGGGAGAGGGAGGGATCTCAACGATCCCTGGCCCGGGTCCCGGAGGTCCGGGCCGTGTGCCGCGAACACGGCGGTCGTGCTGGGACCGAATCCAAATCCTTGGACATGTCCGCTGTCAATACTTTGTTAAGACATCATTTCACGAGCAGGTCAGAATGTAAGAACAAACTCTTGACAGCGTCACCCTCCGAGTCCTACACCTGAGGGGACGACAGGCCCCTCGGGACCCGCATCCTCCGCAGCTCGAAGGAGCATCGCATGACCGAGTCAGCCCCGCCCTTCGACCTGGTCACCATGGGCCGCATCGGAGTTGATCTTTATCCGCTGCAGTCCGGCGCACCGCTGACCCTAGTGCAGACGTTCGGAAAATTTCTCGGTGGGTCCGCTGCCAACGTCGCGGTCGCGGCGGCCCGTCTGGGCCACTCCTCGGCCGTCGTCACCCGTACCGGCGCGGATGCCTTCGGCGACTATCTGCACCAGGCTCTCGGGGAGTTCGGGGTCGACGACCGCTGGGTCACGCCGGTCGAAGGGCTGCCGACCCCGGTCACGTTCTGCGAGCTCTTCCCGCCGGACGATTTCCCGCTCTATTTCTACCGCCAGCCCACCGCCCCTGACCTGCAGATACACACCGACGAGCTGGACTTCTTCGGCATCCGGGCCGCCCGCGTCTTCTGGATCACCGGCACCGGCCTGAGCGAGGAACCGAGCCGCTCGGCCACGCTCGCCGCCCTCAAGGCCCGCGACCGGACGGGCATCACGGTCTTCGACCTGGACTGGCGGCCCGCGCTGTGGAGCGACGCAGCCTGGAAGAACCCGGAGGAAGCCCGCCCGTACTACGCCGAGGCCCTGCGCCACGCGACCGTGGCGGTGGGCAACCTCGACGAGTGCGAGATCGCCACCGGCGTACGCGAACCGCACGCCTGCGCCGAGGCGTTGCTGGCGGCCGGGGCCGAGCTGGCCGTCGTCAAGCAGGGCCCGAAGGGGGTGCTGGCGGTACACCGCGACGGCACCAGCGCCGAGGTCCCGCCGGTGCCCGTCGAGGTCGTCAACGGCCTGGGCGCTGGAGACGCGTTCGGCGGCGCCCTGTGCCACGGGCTGTTGTCCGGCTGGGAGCTGGAACGGACCATGCGGTACGCCAACGCGGCCGGCGCCATCGTCGCCTCCCGTCTCGCCTGCTCGTCCGCGATGCCGACCGGAGCCGAGGTCGACGACCTCCTCGCGAGCGGATCGCCCCGATGAGCGAACGCTCGACCGCCACGATCCCGGGGGCGCCAGAACGGGCGCCCCGCAGCCCTGAACGGAGCCTGTCTTGACCATCAGCATCGCCGACCTCGCCACGGTCAGGGCCCGGCACCCGGAGGCCGTCGCGGAGGCCGCCGCCCGCCGGGTCCGGCGACCGCTGATCGGCGACAGCGGACGGCTCATGATCGTGGCCGCCGACCATCCTGCGCGCGGCGCCCTGGGCGTCGGCCACCGTCCGCTCGCCATGGCCGACCGCGCCGACCTGCTGGAACGCCTGTGTGTGGCACTGTCGAGGCCCGGTGTGGACGGGGTGCTGGCCACCGCCGACATCCTGGACGACCTGCTGCTGCTCGGGGTGCTGGACGGCAAGGTCGTCATGGGGTCGATGAACCGCGGCGGGCTGGCCGGCGCGGTCTTCGAGATGGACGACCGCTTCACCGGGCACCGCGCCCAGGACATCGCCCGGCTGCGATTCGACGCGGGCAAGCTGCTGCTGCGCATCAACTACGACGACCCGGGCTCGCTCACCACCCTGGAGTCCACCGCCCGGGCCGTGGACGAGATGGCGGCGCGCCAACTCCCTTTGTTCGTGGAGCCGTTCATCTCGCGTCGGGTCGACGGCCGGGTGCGCAGCGATCTGTCCGCCGAGGCGGTCACCCGCTCGATAGCCATAGCGTCGGGCCTCGGCGGCACCTCCGCCTACACCTGGCTGAAACTCCCCGTCACCGACGACCCGGACGACATGGCCGAGGTGCTGGAGACGTCGACGCTGCCCGCCGTGCTGCTGGGCGGCGAGGTCGGCGGCTCCCCCGAGGAACAGGAGGGCGCGTACGAGCGCTGGCGCAAGGCGCTGCGGCTGCCGACCGTGCAGGGGCTGGTCGTGGGCCGGTCGCTGCTCTACCCGTCTTCGGGCAGTGTGGGGACAGCCGTGGACACGGCAGTGGGACTGCTGTGAACCGAATCAACAGACACACCGCTGTGAACCGAATTGACAAGGGTATGGCCGTGAACAGGGTCGACACAGGGCCCGCTGTGAACAGGAGCGACAGATCATGACCACCGCCTACCACCTCCCGGCCGGCAAGGCTGTCGGCGGCCCGTACATCGTCGACGTCAACCCCGAGAAGGCCGGCTGGGGCTACTCCAGCCTCCGGGTGCTGGAGCTGCCCCCGGGCGGCTCGCACGCCTTCTCCACCGGCGACAGCGAGTGGATCGCGCTGTCCCTGAACGGCGCCTGCACGGTCGAGACGACCGACGATTTCGGCCACTCCACCTTCGAGGTGCACGGCCGCGACAGCGTGTTCAGCGGGGTCAGCGACTTCGTGTACATGCCCCGTGACGCGCGTACGACCATCACCTCCGCCGAGGGCGGGCGTTTCGCGCTCACCGGCGCGCGCTGCACCCGGCGGCTGCCCGCCCGTTACGGGCCCGCCTCCTCCGTCCCGGTGGAGCTGCGCGGCACCGGGAACTCCTCCCGGCAGGTCAACAACTTCGGCGCGGCCGGCGTCTTCGAGTGCGACAAACTGATCGCCGTCGAGGTGATCACGCCGGGCGGGAACTGGTCGTCCTTCCCGCCGCACAAGCACGACGAGCACCGGCCCGGCGAGGAGTCCGTCCTCGAGGAGATCTACTACTTCGAGTTCGCCGACCACGAGGGCACGCCCGGCCTCGGCTACCAGCGGGTGTCCCCGTCCGGGCAGGGCCGGAACACGGATGTGCTGGCCGAGGTGCGCGGCGGGGACGTCGTCCTCATCCCCGACGGCTGGCACGGGCCCTCCATGGCCGTGCCGGGCCACCACATGTACTACCTCAACGTCATGGCGGGCCCCGAGGCCGACCGCGCCTGGCTGATCTGCGACCACCCCGATCACGCCTGGGTCCGCGGCACCTGGCCCGAGCAGCCCGCCGACCCCCGTCTGCCCCTCTACACGGCCCCGGAGAAGTCCTGATGAGCACCACCCCTGTTCGCCGTCTGACCGTCGCCCAGGCGCTGGTGCGGTTCCTGTCCGTCCAGTACACCGAGCGCGACGGCGTGCGTCAGCGGCTGATCGCCGGCACATGGGGCATTTTCGGCCACGGCAATGTGGCGGGCCTCGGTCAGGCGCTCCTGGAGGCCGGTGAGGACGCGATGCCGTTCCACCAGGGCCGCAACGAGCAGGCGATGGTCCACGCGGCCGTCGGTTACGCCCGACAGCTGAACCGGCTCTCGACGCAGGCCGTCACCACGTCCATCGGCCCGGGCGCCACCAACCTCGTCACCGGGGCCGCGCTCGCGACGATCAACCGCCTTCCGGTGCTCCTGCTCCCCGGCGACTACTTCGCGACGCGCACCGCGGACCCGCTGCTCCAGCAGCTGGAGCACCCGGTCGAGGCCGATCTGTCCGTCAACGACACACTGCGCCCGGTCTCGCGTTACTTCGACCGGGTGACACGTCCCGAGGCGCTGATCCCGTCCGCGCTGAACGCCGTACGCGTCCTCACGGACCCGGTGGAGACCGGTGCCGTCACCCTCTCCCTGCCGCAGGACGTGCAGGCGGAGGCGTACGACTGGCCGGAGGAGTTCTTCGCCGAGCGCGTCTGGCACGTCCGGCGTCCCGCCCCCGACCCGTACGAGCTGGCCGCGGCGGCTCTGGCGATCCGGGCCGCCGAGCGTCCGCTGATCGTCGCGGGCGGCGGGATCCACCACAGCCAGGCCGAGGAGGCGCTGAAGGCCCTGGTGGACGCCACCGGCATCCCCGTGGCATCCACGCAGGCCGGCAAGGGCTCCCTGCGCTACGACCACCCCGCCGACCTGGGCGGCATCGGCCACACCGGTACGGCCGTCAGTGACGACCTGGCCCGCACCGCCGACCTGATCATCGGCGTCGGTACGCGCTACACGGACTTCACGACGGCCTCCAACACCCTGTTCCAGAACCCTGCCGTGCGGTTCCTCAACCTCAACATCGCCGCGTTCGACGCCCACAAGCTGGCGGCGCGGACCCTCGTCTGCGACGCGCGCGCGGGCCTCACAGCGTTGACGGAGGCGCTGTCCGGCCACCGTGTGAACTCGGCTTACGAGGCCGAGTACGGCGTCGGCAGGGAACGCTGGGACCAGATTGTCGACGCCGCTTTCAGCGCTGCCGACGACTCCGCCGTGCCCACCCAGACCCAGGTGCTGGGCGCCCTGGACTCGGTCGTCGGCGACGACGACGTGATCATCAACGCGGCCGGTTCGCTCCCGGGTGACCTGCACAAGCTGTGGCGGGCCCGCAGCCCCCGCCAGTACCACCTGGAGTACGGCTACTCCTGCATGGGCTACGAGATCCCGGCCGGGATCGGCGTCCAGCAGGCCGCCCCGGACACCCCGGTCTGGTCGCTGGTCGGCGACGGCACCTATCTGATGATGCCGACCGAGATCGTCACCGCCGTCCAGGAGGGCCTGCCGGTCAACCTGGTCCTCATCCAGAACCACGGGTACGCCTCCATCGGCGGCCTCTCCGAGGCGGTCGGCGGCGAGCGCTTCGGCACCCCGTACCGCTACCGGGCCGCCGACGGCACCTTCACCGGGGACCCGCTGCCGGTCGACCTCGCGGCCAACGCGGCCAGCCTCGGCATGGACGTCCTGCGCGCCAAGACCGTGGGTGAGCTGCGCACGGCCCTGGCCACGGCCCGCGCCTCGGACCGGCCGACCTGCGTGTACGTCGAGACGGACCCGACGCCGGCCGCTCCCCCGGCGGAGGCCTGGTGGGACGTACCGGTCGCCGAGACCGCCACCCGCGAGTCCGCCGTACAGGCCCGCACGGAGTACGACCGCCAGGTCGTCGACCGCCGACGGCACCTCTGACTCCGGGTGGACGGCGGTATCAACCTCGTTCTCCCCAGCCGCTCCTGACGCATCGTCATCGAATGAAGGAAATGAAGGGAGGTGCCTGGTGGCAACACCCGGTGATCGTGCCCGTGCGGTGTCCGGCTCCCCGCTCGACACCCTGGACTTCACGCTCGACCGCTCCAGCCCGGTTCCGCTGTACTACCAGCTTGCCCAGCAGCTGGAGGCGGCGATCGAGCACGGGGTCCTGGCGCCGGGCAATCTCCTCGGCAACGAGATCGACCTGTCGGTCCGCCTGGGCCTGTCCAGACCCACGGTCCGCCAGGCGATCCAGTCCCTGGTGGACAAGGGCCTGCTGGTACGCCGACGAGGCGTCGGTACGCAGGTGGTGCACAGCCAGGTCAAGCGCCCGCTCGAACTGAGCAGTCTGTACGACGACCTGGAGTCGGCCGGACAGGGGCCCACCACCCAGGTCCTGCGCAACGAGCGTCAGCCGGCGTCCGCCGAGGTCGCCGCCAACCTCGGGGTGAAGGAGGGCAGCGAGGTCGTCGTGCTGGAGCGGCTGCGCCGCACGCACGGCGAGCCGGTGGCGTTCCTCTGCAACTATCTGCCCTCCGGACTCCTCGAACTCGACGGCGCCCGGCTGGAGTCGACGGGCCTGTACCGGATGATGCGCACCGCGGGCATCACCCTGCACAGCGCCCGCCAGACCGTCGGCGCCCGCTCGGCCACGGCGGCGGAGGCCAAACGCCTGGAGGAGGCGGAGGGTGCCGCCCTGCTCACCATGCAGCGAACGGCGTACGACGACACCGGACGGGCCGTGGAGTTCGGCACACACATCTACCGGGCGTCGCGCTACGCCTTCGACTTCCAGCTGCTGATGCGCCCCTGAGACGTCCCCGCCCCTGTTCCCGTTACCGTTCCCGTCATTCGAACGGCTATCGGGAACACGGGCGTCCCGGGTATTCCGCGCTCTCCGGTACGCCCGCCGCGCGCATACGGCGCAGCACCTCGCCCCGGATCGCCTCGTCGTCGATGTAGAGGGGGCAGTTGACGTCCCGGTCGAACACCAGAACGTCCCCGGCGGTGTCCCAGAGCACCCACCGGGGTGCGTGGGGCGAGTCCTGCCACAGCTGGGTGTACTCGCCGATGACGTCCGTCGTCGGAGCGCTCACAGCGTTCCCTCCTCGTTCTCCCTGCCGTCGACGAGTGTCGCCACGACCTCGATGTCCCCGATGCGCGAGCTGTCGACGCTTCGGGGGTCGTCTCCCAGCACGACCAGATCGGCACGCTTTCCGGGCGTGACGCTGCCGGCGCTGTCCTCCCAGTGGCAGGCGTGGGCTCCGTCGACGGTGTACGCGCGCAGCGCCTCATCGACGGTGACGCCCTCGTCCGGCCCGATCAACCGGCCTGACAGCGAAGCCCGTTCGACCATGAACTGCACGGCACGCAGCGGCGACCCGTCCGCCACCGGCCGGTCGGAACTCCCCACCAGCCGGATGCCGTGCTCCAGGAATCCCCGCCCCCGGTACAGCCAGGGCGCCCGCTCCTCCCCCATGATCGACGCGTAGTCGTCGCCGAAGTACCGCAGGAAGTTGGGCTGTACGACGGCTGTCGCACCGAGCCGTGCCAGCCGGGGCAGCTGGTCGGGCCGGATCAGCCCGGCGTGCTCGATCCGGTGCCGGGCGCCCGGCCGGGGCCGCAGCCGCTGCGCCTCCTCCAGCGCGTCCAGCGCGACGTCGGCAGCGCGGTCGCCGATGGCGTGGACGGCGAGCTGCCAGCCCGCGAGATGCCCGTCCACGATGGTCCGCTTGAGGAGTTCGGGATCCTCCTGCAACTGCCCCGCGGTGTCCAGCCCTTGGTAGGGGCTGGTGAGCGCGGCGGTACGGGCCATCATGCCGCCGTCGGTGTACACCTTCAGCGCGCCGACGGACAGCCAGTCGTCGCCGAAGCCGGTACGCAGTCCGAGGTCGAGGGCGCGCGGGATGCCGTCGGCCTCGTGGGCGGTGACGGAGTGCAGTCGGTCGGCGGCCACCATCAGCTGGACCCGCAGGGGCAACAGGCCGCGTTCCCGGGCGAGTTGGTAGGCGCCCAGCTCGACCGGACTGTTACCGAGCAGTGCGCCGCCAATACCTGCCTCGGCGCACGCGGTGACGCCCTCGGCGAGACAGGCCCGGGCGGCGCGTCCGATCGCCTCCGCCAACTCCTCCTGGGAGTGCGGCAGTCGTAGCGCCCGTGCCGCTCCCATGGCTCCCTCGGCGAGGAAGGCGCCCTCGTGCGGGATCACACCGGGCAGCAGTTCCAGCACCGGGCTGCTGACCGCGCAGCCGTGTCCGGAGTCGTGCATGAGCAGCACCTTGCGCCCGTCGGCGGCCTTGTCCAACTCGGCGAGGGTCAGATGTCGGCCGAGCCCCCGCTGGTCGTACCCCGCGACGTCCACCCAGCCGCCGGGCGGTACCTGCGCCGCGGCCTCCGCCACGACCGCCAGTACGTCCTCGACCCGGACGCAGGGCGCCACCGTGGGTGTGGCCGCCTTGAACCCCGTCCAGGCGAGGTGCACATGACTGTCGATGAACCCGGGCAGCACGGTCGCGCCCTGGAGGTCGATCACCCGCTGCGCGGGCAGCCCGGTCACCGCCTCGTCCAGGCCCACGATCCGGCCCCGCCAGATGCCCAGGTCGTGGGCGACGGGGTGGTCGGGGTCCATGGTGAGGACGCGGGCGTTGGTCAGTCGGGTGGTGAGCATGGGGGGTCAGTTCCTCGTTCCGGGTACAGAAGCCGATCTGATCCGAACCATCCAATCCGATCCGATCCGATCCGAGCCGATCAGAGCCGTCCGATCGGATCGGGGCTTCAGCCAGTCCGTTCCATGCGTTCCGCCAGGCTCTTGGGCCGCATATCCGTCCAGTTGGTCTCGATGTGGTCCAGGCACTCCTGGCGGGGCGCCGGTCCGTGGACGACGGTCCAGCCGGCCGGTACGTCGACGAAGTCGGGCCACAGGCTGTGCTGGCCCTCGTCGTTGACGAGCACGGAGTAGACGCCGTCGGGGTTCTCGAAGGGGTTGGTGGTCATGGGATGTTCCTCTCTCAGTGGCTGTTACGGGTGCAGGGGGTCAGCGGGAGTCGGTGATGGTCTCGGCCCGGTCCACCAGCGCGCCCAGTGCCCGGAACCAGCGTTCGGCAAGGTCCCGAACCGCTTCCTCGGGCAGGACGCCGGGCGCGTAGGTCCAGTGGGCGGAGAGTTCGGGGCCGCCGGGGCGGTCTTCGGTCAGGGCGTTGACGGTCAGGGCGTGGGACAGGGGCATGCCGGGATCGGCTTCCAGGTCGGACGCGTCGGCCTCGGGTGCGTACGACCAGTCGGTGGCCTCGGGGACACCGAAGCGGCCCATGTAGTTGAACTCGATCTGCGGGCGGGCGAGTTGGGCGAGCACGGGGCCCGTCTCCGGGTTGAGGTACCGGAGCAGTCCGTGTCCGATGCCGGATGCGGGCGGGGCGGTCAGGTGTTCCCGGACGCGGGCGAGGGCCGAGTCGACGGCGGGACCGCCGGCGAGCGCGTCGGCGAGGTCCACGGCTCCGGTGTCCAGCCGTACCGGCACGACCGTGGTGAACCAGCCGACCGTGCGCGACAGATCGGCGTCGCCGGCCAACTCGTCCTCGCGGCCGTGCCCTTCGAGGTCGACGAGGACGCACCCGCCGGACACGGACCCGCGCCAGTCGGCCACGGCGAGCGCGAGGGCGGTCAGCAGAACGTCGTTGACGCTTGCTCCGAAGGCTGCCGGTACGCGGCTGAGCAGCGGCTGCGTGCGGTCGGCCGGGAGGGTGAGGGACAGGTGGCGCGAGGCCTCGGTGACATCGCGTTCCGGGTCGAGGGGGCGAAGCAGCGGAAGAGGCTCGACCTCCGCCAACACCTGATGCCACAGCGGGAGTTCGTCCTCGCTGACGGGTTCGACGGCACGCTGGGCGAGCATCTGTGACCACCTCCGGAACGACAGGTCGACCGGCGCCAGGGCCGGCGTGCGCCCCTCCCGCACATCGCCCCAGGCGGCGGCCAGGTCGGGCAGCAGCACGCGCCACGACACGCCGTCCACGACCAGGTGGTGGATCAGCAGCAGCAGTCGTCCGGCCGTGTCCGGTCCGGCGTCGAACCACACGCCCTGGATCATCCGTCCGGCGTCCGGGTCGAGCCTCGCCTGCGCGGCCCGTGCCTGCTCGGCGACGGCCTCCCGCAGGCCCGCCTCGTCGGTACCGGCGACATCCGCCCGCACCAGCCAGGACTCCGGGGGGAGGGTGCCCGGCAGCGGCACGTGCAGCGCCCACCGCCCGGCCCGCTCCAGCCGGGCCCGCAGCAGGTCGTGCCGGTCGGTGACGGCCTGGAGTACGGCGTGCAGCGCGTTCTCGTCGAGTCCGGCCGGGGTCTGGACGAACGCGGCCTGGTGGTAGCCCGCGATCGGTCCGCCGAGTTCGCGCAGCGCGTGCATGATCGGCGTCAGCGGCACGATGCCGGAGCCGTCGTCGTGGGCGGGCCGGGCGGAGTCGGCGTCCAGTTCCGTGGCGACGGCGGCCAGGGCGGCGACCGTACGGTGCTGGAAGACCTGGCGCGGGGTGATCCGCAGTCCGGCCGCGCGGGCCCGGCTGACCAGTTGCATGGCGACGATGCTGTCTCCGCCGAGGGTGAAGAAGTCGTCGTCGGCGCCGGTCTCGGGCAGGCCGAGGACTTCGGCGAAGCGAGCGCAGAGGGCGCGTTCGAGGTCGTTCGCGGGCGCCCGGCCACCGGCGGCGCCGGTGAACCGCGGAGCGGGGAGCGCCCGGCGGTCGAGCTTGCCGTTGGAGAGCAGCGGCAGCTCGTCGAGGACGACCACGGCGGCCGGGACCATGTAGTCGGGCAGCGCGGCGGCGACCCGCACGCGCAGCTCGGACGGGTCCGGGGCCGGCCCGCCATCGGCCGGGACGACGTACGCGGCCAGTTGCCTGACCCTCGGCCGGTCCTCGCGGGCGACGACCACGACCTGACCGACCGTCGGCTGCCGGTCGAGGACGGCCTCGATCTCGGCGAGTTCGATGCGGAAGCCGCGGATCTTCACCTGGTCGTCGGCACGCCCGAGGTATTCGAGTGTGCCCTCTGTTGTCCAGCGTGCCAGGTCACCGGTGCGGTACATGCGTGAACCGGGTTCACCAAAGGGGTCGGCTGTGAACCGTTCGGCAGTGAGTTCCGGGCGGCCCAGGTAGCCACGGGCCAGCCCCTCCCCCGCGAGATACAGCTCACCGGTGACACCGGGCGGCACGGGCCGCAGCCCGGCATCGAGCACATACGCACGTGTGTTCCCGACGGGCCGCCCGACCACCGGCCGCTCGCTCTCCCGCACCCGCGCGGCGAGCGCGTCGACGGTCGCCTCGGTAGGCCCGTACAGGTTGAAGGCCTCGGTGTCCGGCAGCGCGGCCAGTTCGCTCCACAGCGCGTCGGGCACCGCCTCGCCTCCCACCCCCACCACGGCGAGCGGGCACTCCCCGTCCCTGATGAGCCCGCTGTCGGCCATCTGCGCCAGGAACGACGGCGTGACCTCGATGAAGTCGATACCCTCCGCCCGGATGGCGGCGGCGGTCAGTTCTGGGTCCCGGCGTGTCTCGTCGTCGAGGATGTGCAGCGCGTGGCCGTCCAGCAGCCACAGTTGCGGCTGCCAGGACGCGTCGAACGAGAACGACCAGAAGTGCCCGACCCTCAGATGCCTCCGTCCGGTGTTCGCCTTGGCGAGATCGTGCAGGGCACGCCGGTGGCTGTGGAAGAGGTTCGCCACGCTCCGGTGGCACACCACGACCCCCTTGGGCCGTCCGGTGGAACCCGAGGTGTAGATGACGTAGGCCGGATGCTCCGGATCGGGACCGGGGGCCGGATTGCCGGCGGCCTGCGCGGCCAGGCGTACGGCGGTGTCTTCGGTGTCGAGCAGCAGGCGCGGTACGTCGCTGTCGGGCAGGCCGGCTGCGAGCGCCTCGGTGGTGAGGACGAGCCGGGGCCGGGCGTCGTCGAGCATGGCGAGGGCGCGCTCGGCGGGCAGGTCCGCGTCCATGGGCAGATAGGCGGCGCCCGACTTGAGGACGGCGATGATCGCGAGCAGGAAGTCCGCGGTGCGAGGCAGCGACAGGGCGACGATCCGCTCGGGTCCGGCGCCGTGCTCGGTGAGCAGCCGGGCGAGCCGGTTGGCCCTCTCGTTCAGCTCGGCGAAGGTCCAGGTGACCGGTCCGGCGACGACGGCCACCGCGTCCGGGGCGGCGGCGACCTGCGCCTCGAAGAGCGCGGGGACGGTGGTCGGCCCGTCGACGTCCGTCAGCCGGGTGTCGTTCCAGGCCTCCAGGAGAGTGTGCCGTTCCTCGGGGGTGAGGATGTCGACGCGGCCCAGCGGCTGCGTGGCGTCGGTGGTCATGGCCTCGAAGAGGCGGACCATGGCGGCGGTGATCCGTTCGGCCACCGTCCGGTCGAACAGGTCGGTCCTGAACTCGGCGGTCAGGCGCAGCCGTTCGGCAGGCTCGACCGCCCACGCGAACGGATAGTGCGTCGAGTCCTGGTGGTCGCGGACGTCCATCCGCAGTCCGCCGTTGTCCCCTCCGCCGATCTCCCCGCCGTCCGGGTACGACTCGAAGACGACGAGCGTGTCGAACAACTCTCCCAGTCCCGCCCGTCGTTGGATGTCGGCGAGTCCGAGGTGCTGGTGATCGATGAGCCGCGACTGCTCGTCCTGGAGCCGGTCGAGGAACGCGGCCAACGACTCGCGCTCGTCGATCCGGACGCGCACCGGCACGGTGTTGATGAACAGCCCGATCATCGACTCGACCCCGGCCAGCTCCGGCGGCCGCCCGGACACGGTCGCGCCGAACACCACATCGGTACGCCCGGTGAGCCGACCCAGTACGACGCTCCAGGCGCCCTGAACAAGGGAGTTGACGGTCAGCCCGCGTGAACGGGCCAGTGCGGTCAGCGCCTCGGTCAGCTCGGGCGACAGGAACGTGGTGAGCGTCTCGGGCACGACGGGCGCCCGGTTGGGGTCGGCGGGGACGAGATGCGTGGGTTCCTCGAGCCCGTCGAGGGCATCCGCCCAGGCGGTGGTGGAGGCATCGGTGTCCTGGCGGCCGAGCCAGGCCAGGTACTCCTTGTACGGGACGGGAGTCGGGAGCACCGCAGAAGAGCCGGCTTCCGCTCCCGTGTACAGCGCGGACAGCTCAGCCGCGAGCCGGGGCACCGACCAGCCGTCGAGCAGAAGGTGCTGGTGCGACAGTACGAGCCGGTGCCGGCCGTCCCCGAGCTTGACCAACATCAGGCGCAGCAGAGGCGGTTGGGCCGGGTCGAAGCGTCGGCGCTCCTGAGCGAGTGCCCTGGTCCAGCGCTCCTCAAGGGCGTCCGCGTCGAGTTCTGCGAGGTCCAGCTGACGCCAGGGCAGTACGGCGACACGGGGTACGACGGCCACCGGGCGCCCCGACGCCAGGTACCGGAAGCCCGCCCGCAGGTTCCCGTGCCGGTCGAGCAGCGCCTGACCGGCGTCGCGCAGCCGTACGGCGTCCACCGGACCGTCGATGTCGTACGCCACCTGCACGGTGTATACGTCCGGCCCGTCGTCCCCGGAGTCGAACGAGGCGTGGAACAGCAGCCCTGCCTGGAGCGGCGTCAGTGGCAGCAGCTCGGTGGCGCCGAATCCGGCTGCCTCGGTGCGCTCCTCGTCGGTGAGCTTGAGCAGGGCGGCGACCGAGGTGTCGGCCGTCGGTGTCCCGTTGGTCCCGTTGTCACCGTTCAGGTCACGGGCTGCGGCGGCCAGTCCGGCGGCCGTCTTGTGGCGGAAGACGTCACGCGGGCTGACCGCCAGCCCGGCTGCACGCACCCGCGCGACCAGCTGCATGGCGACGATGCTGTCGCCGCCCAGGGTGAAGAAGTCGTCGTCCACGCCGACGCGTTCGAGGTTCAGCACATCCGCGAACAGGCCGCACAGCAGCTCCTCGCGAGGGGTGCGCGGCAGGGTGTCGGTGGTCTCGGCGGCGAAGTCGGGGGCCGGCAGGGCACGTCGGTCGAGCTTGCCGTTGGGCGTGAGCGGCAGCGCGTCGAGGACGACGAAGGCCGCGGGGACCATGTGTTCAGGGAGCGCGGCGGCCGTGTGGGTACGGAGGACGGCGGAATCGGTCGTACCTCCCGGGCCGGCGGGGACGACGTAGGCGACGAGTTGCTGGTCGCGGGCGACCACGCTCACATGGCCGACGGTGTCGTGGCGGGCGAGGACGGACTCGATCTCGCCCAGCTCGATACGGAAGCCACGGATCTTCACCTGGTCGTCGGTCCGGCCCAGATATTCGAGCGTTCCCTCGATCGTCCAGCGTGCCAGGTCACCCGTGCGGTACATGCGTGAACCGAGTTCACCAAAGGGGTCCGCCGTGAACCGCTCCGCCGTCAGCCCCGGACGGCCCAGATAGCCACGCGCCAACTGCACACCCGCCAGATACAGCTCCCCCGCCACACCCGGCGCAACCGGACGCAGGCCGGCATCCAGAACATACACACGCGTATTCCACACCGGCCGACCGATCGACACCCGGCCAATCGCCCCAGTGACCTGGATCGCGGTGACATCGACCGACGCCTCCGTCGGCCCATACAGATTGTGCAACTCGGCCGACAACACAGCACGGAACCGCTGAGCCAACTCATCGGGCAACGCCTCCCCACTGCACAGGACACGACGCAGGCCCGTGCAGCTCGCGGCGGCGGGCTCGTCGAGGAAGGCGCGCAGCATCGAGGGCACGAAGTGCACGGTGGTGACGGCTTGTTGACGAATCAGCTCGGCCAGGTAGGCGGGGTCCTTGTGCCCCTCGGGCCTGGCGACCACGAGGGCCGCGCCGGTGACCAACGGCCAGAAGAACTCCCACACCGACACATCAAAACTGGACGGCGTCTTCTGCAGGACACGGTCGTCCGCGCCCAGCCCATACTCCCCCTGCATCCACAACAGACGGTTCACAATGCCCTCATGCGCCACGACAACCCCCTTGGGAGTGCCGGTCGTACCAGAGGTATAGATCACGTACGCGGGACTCAACGGATCGTAGAACACAGGGAGTTCACCGCAAGCCGGACCGTCCGGAAGCTCATCCCGGATGACAGCCACCGGCCGGGCATCCGCCAGCATGAACGCCAGCCGCTCCGCCGGATAGTCGACGTCCAGGGGGAGGTAGGCCGCTCCGGTGCGGTGGACCGCCAGCAAGGCGATGATCAATTCGGCAGAGCGGGGCAGTGCGACGGCAACGGTCTGTTCGGGTCCGGCGCCCATGCCGGACAGGACGCGCGCGGTGTGCTCGACGCGGGTGTCCAACTCCGCGTAGGTCAAGCGCTGCTCTTCGAAGACGACGGCGATGGCGTCCGGCGTACGGGCCACCTGGGCCCGGAACAACTCGGGCAGGCTGCTGGACGCCACCTCACGCGCGGTGTCATTCCAGTCAACGAGAACAGCACGCCGCTCCGACTCCTCCAGCACCTCCACGTCCCGCACCAGCAGGTCGGGGTCAGCCGCCACCTGCTCCAGCAACCGCACCAGCCGCCCCGCCAGTCGCTCGACCGTGGTGTGGTCGAACAGGTCGGCGCTGTACTCGATCCAGCCCTGGATACCGGACCCGTCGCCCTGCTCGATGAAGTCGAAGCTCAGATCGAACTTGGCGCTCTCCTGCCGGAGAGGCTCACGGGCCGCCGCCAGCCCGTGGAAGTCGGGGCCGTCGCCAGGGGTGCCGAGGTAGACGACCATGACCTGGAACAGGGGGTGCCTGGCCAGTGAACGGGTCGGGTTGAGGGCCTCCACCAGGCGTTCGAACGGCAGGTCCTGGTGCTCGTAGGCGGCGAGGTCGGTGTCACGTACCCGGTCGAGAACTTCGGCGAAGGTCGGGGCGCCCGCCAAGTCGGTACGCAGGACTAGGGAGTTGACGAAGAACCCGACCAGGTCCTCCAGATTCTCGTCGCCACGGCCCGAGATGGGCGCGCCGAGCGGGATGTCGTCTCCGGCGCCGAGCCGGTGCAGCAGTACGGCCACGGCTGCCTGGGCGACCATGAACATGCTGACGCCGTGGTGGTGCGCGAGACCGCGCAGGGCTCGTTCCAGTTCACCGTCGAGGGTCAGCCCGACGGCAGCGCCGCGCTGACTGCCCTCCGGCGGACGCGGTCGGTCGACCGGGAGGACCAGCTCTTCGGGAAGTCCGGCCAAAGCCTTTTCCCAGTAGGCGAGTTGGCGGGCGTGCAGGCTGTCGGGGTCGGAGTCCTCGCCGAGGAGCCGGTGGTGCCACAAGGTGTAGTCGGCGTACTGCACGGGCAGCGGCGCCCACTCCGGCGCACGGCCTTCGCATCGGGCCCGGTAGGCAGTGGCCAGGTCGCGCCACAAGGGGCGGTCCGACCACTCGTCGCCGGCGATGTGGTGCAGGACGAGGAGCAGGACGTACTCCTGAGGAGCCGTCTCGAACACATGGGCCCGCAGCGGCGGCTCACGGTCCAGCTCGAATCCGTGCGCGGCGGCGTCGGCCAACCGGTCGGCGAGTTCGTTCTCCGTCACCCGCTCGTGGTGCACCGGGATCTCGAACTCGCCCAGCCCCAGAATGACTTGGCGGGCGAGGCCGTCGTGCTCGGGGAACACCGTGCGCAGACTCTCGTGGCGCACCGCGAGATCCCGGACGGCGGTGGTCAGGGCATCGAGTCGCAGGGCGCCGGTCAGGCGCCAGGCCGCCGGGATGTTGTACGTGGCCCCCGGGCCGTCGATGCGGTGCAGCAGCCACAGCCGTTGCTGAGCGAAGGACAGGGGCAGAGGTTCATCGAGGTCCTGATCCCTGTCCCGGTCACCGGTTATCGGTGCGAGCGTGGGCAGGGCCGTGTCCGCGCCTTCACCGAGATGCACGGCCAGGCGGGCGGGTGTGGGCGCCTCGAAGACGGTACGGACGGTCAGGTTGGCGCCCAGCGCAGTACGGACACGGCTGACCAGCCGCATGGCGAGGAGCGAGTGACCGCCGAAGGCGAAGAAGTCGTCGTGGATACCGGCGCGTTCGAGGCCCAGAACATCCGCGAACAGGCCGCAGAGGATCTCCTCGCGCGGGGTGCGGGGCAGGCCTTCGCCCGCCCCTGTCGCCGACGTGAAGTCGGGGGCCGGCAGGGCACGTCGGTCGAGCTTGCCGTTGGGCGTGAGCGGCAGCGCGTCGAGGACGACGAAGGCCGCGGGGACCATGTGCTCAGGGAGCGCGGCGGCCGTGTGTCGGCGGAGTACGGAGGTGTCGACGGCAGTGGAGGCAGCGGCAGTCACGACGTAGGCGACGAGTTGCTGGTCGCGGGCGACCACGCTCACATGGCCGACGGTGTCGTGGCGGGCGAGGACGGACTCGATCTCGCCCAGCTCGATACGGAAGCCACGGATCTTCACCTGGTCGTCGGTCCGGCCCAGATATTCGAGCGTTCCCTCGATCGTCCAGCGTGCCAGGTCACCCGTGCGGTACATGCGTGAACCGAGTTCACCAAAGGGGTCCGCCGTGAACCGCTCCGCCGTCAGCCCCGGACGGCCCAGATAGCCACGCGCCAACTGCACACCCGCCAGATACAGCTCCCCCGCCACACCCGGCGCAACCGGACGCAGGCCGGCATCCAGAACATACACACGCGTATTCCACACCGGCCGACCGATCGACACCCGGCCAATCGCCCCAGTGACCTGGATCGCGGTGACATCGACCGACGCCTCCGTCGGCCCATACAGATTGTGCAACTCGGCCGACAACACAGCACGGAACCGCTGAGCCAACTCATCGGGCAACGCCTCCCCACTGCACAGGACACGACGCAGGCCCGTGCAGCTCGCGGCGGCGGGCTCGTCGAGGAAGGCGCGCAGCATCGAGGGCACGAAGTGCACGGTGGTGACGGCTTGTTGACGAATCAGCTCGGCCAGGTAGGCGGGGTCCTTGTGCCCCTCGGGCCTGGCGACCACGAGGGCCGCGCCGGTGACCAACGGCCAGAAGAACTCCCACACCGACACATCAAAACTGGACGGCGTCTTCTGCAGGACACGGTCGTCCGCGCCCAGCCCATACTCCCCCTGCATCCACAACAGACGGTTCACAATGCCCTCATGCGCCACGACAACCCCCTTGGGAGTGCCGGTCGAACCAGAGGTATAGATCACGTACGCGGGACTCAACGGATCGTAGAACACAGGGAGTTCACCGCAAGCCGGACCGTCCGGAAGCTCATCCCGGATGACAGACACCGGCCGGGAATCCGCCAACATGAACGCCAGCCGCTCCGCCGGATAGTCGACGTCCAGCGGCAGATACGCCCCACCCGCCCGATGCACCGCCAGCAGCGCGACCACCAGGTCCACTGAGCGGGGCAGCGCGACGGCGACCGTACGCTCCGGGCCCACACCCATGCCGGCCAGCACACGGGCTGTCCGCTCCACGCGCCCGTCCAACTCGGCGTACGTCAGACGCTGTTCGCCGAACACCAGCGCCAACGCGTCCGGCGTACGGGCCACCTGGGCCCGGAACAACTCGGGCAGGCTGCTGGACGCCACCTCACGCGCGGTGTCATTCCAGTCACCAAGAACAGCACGCCGCTCCGACTCCTCCAACACCTCCAAGTCCCGTACCAGCACATCAGGTTGGCCCGCCACCTGCTCCAGCAGCCGCACCAGGCGACCCGCCGTCCGGGTGGCCGTCGGTTCGTCGCAGAGGTCGGTCGCGTACTCCAGGAGGAGGGTCAGGCGGTCCGGCTCGTCCACGAAGGTGAAGTGGAGGTCGAACTTGGCCATGCCGGTGTCCATGTCGAACCACTCGGTCGGCATGCCGAGCACGTCGGGGTCGCCGTCGGGGCGGTAGTGGTAGCCCAGCATGACCTGGAAGAGCGGGTTGCGGCCTGTCACGCGGGCCGGGTTGAGCGCCTCGACGACCTGGTCGAAGGGGAGGTCCTGGTGCTCGAACGCGGCCAGGGACGATTCCCTTACCCGCGACACCAGTTGACGGAACGTGAGGTCGTCGCCGGACACGTCGGTCCGCAGCACCAGCGTGTTGACGAAGAAGCCGACGAGGTCGTCGAGGGCGTCGTCCGTGCGGCCCGCGATGGGGGCTCCGAGGGGGATGTCGTCCCCGGCGCCGAGGCGGTGCAGGAGCGCGGCCGTGGCGGCCTGGAACAGCATGAACATGCTGGTGCCGGTGGTGCCGGACAGGTCACGCAGGGCGAGGCCGGTATCTGCGGGCAGTTCCAGGCGTACCTTGCCGCCGCGCCCGGTGGGCTCGACCGGACGCGGCCGGTCCAGGGGCAGCTGCAGTTCCTCCGGGAGGTCGCGCAAAGTCCCGGTCCAGTGGGCGAGTTGGTCCGCACCGATCTGGCCGAGCAACTCGTCCTGCCAGAGGGTGTAGTCGGCGTACTGGACCGGCAGCGGTGCCCACTCGGGGGCACGGCCCGCGCGCCTGGTCCGGTAGGCGGTGGTGAGGTCGGCCAGGAACGGGCGGTCGGACCACTCGTCGGTGGTGATGTGGTGGAGGACGACGGCCACGACATGGTCGGCCGGGCCGACCCGCATCACCGCGCAGCGCAACGGGAGTTCGGCGGTGAGGTCGAAGGGACGGCGCTGAGCGGACTCGATCCGGTCCGCCAACTCTCTCTCCCCGCAGTCCGTCACGGTGAACTCGGGGTCGGCCTCGGCCGCTGGGACGATCAGCTGGTACGGCTCCCCGTCCTGCTCGGGGAACACGGTCCGCAGCGCTTCATGGCGTGCCGCCACGTCCCGTACGGCTGCCCGGAGCGCGTCGAGGTCCAGGTCGCCGCGGAGGCGGAAGACCAGCGGGAAGTTGTAGGCGACGCCGCTGCCGGTGATCCGTTCGACCAGCCACAGCCGACGCTGGGCGGCCGAGAGCGGGATGCGCTCGGGCCGGGCGGTGGGGGTGACAGCCGGGCGGGCCGGTCGTGAGGTGTCGGCGCGGGCTGCCAACTGCTCGGGCGTGGGTGCCTCGAAGAGGTCGCGGATGGCCAGTTCGGCGCCCAGTTCGGTGCGGGCGCGGCTGATCAGGCGGGTGGCGAGCAGGGAGTGTCCGCCGAGGTCGAAGAAGCCGTCCTCTGCTCCGACTTCGGGCAGGCCGAGCACTTCGGCGAAGAGCCGGCAGAGCACCTCTTCCTGCGGGGTGCGCGGCCCCCGGCCGGTGCCGAGGGCGACAGCCGGTTCGGCGTCGGGCAGGGCACGTACATCCAGCTTGCCGTTGTCGTTCATGGGCAGCCGGTCGAGGGTGACGAACGCGGCCGGGACCATGTAGTCGGGCAGCCGCTGCTTGAGGTCGTCGCGGAGCTGCCGGATCAGGCTGTTGGCGTCGCGGGCGGCCGTCGGGGAGTTGGCGTACGGGGCCTCTCCGCCGCCGGGAAGATAGAGCCCGGCGGTCAGCGGAGGTACCTCGCCGGTGACGAACACGGCGTCGTAGGCGCCGGGTTGGCCGGACCAGGTGGTCAGGACACGGTGCCCGAGTCCGGCGGCGAGGTCGCGCAGGGTCTCCGGGTCGACTCCCCCGGCGACGCCGATACGTGCGTCGGGGATGCCGGTGAGGCGGATCGGGACCGCGGTCAGCAGGTCCGACAAGTTGTCGCTGTCCGTGCCGAATCGCTGGGCGTCGAAGGGAACGGTCGGGACATCCGTCAACCGCAGGCCCGGCTCGTCGGCGTACAGCACGGCGTCGTAGCGGTAGCGGGTGAGTTCGTTGTGGTGGCGGGCCTGCTTGGTGCGCAGGTCGACGCCGTAGCCGAGGGTGGTGAAGTAGTCGGGATCGACGAGGAGTTCCTTCTCCAGGCGCAGGCCTCGCTCGACGGCCCGGCCCAGAGCATCGCCGGTGACGCCCTTCGCCTCCTGGATCTCGGCCTGGAAGGCACGGGCGAGCCGCAGGTTGCGCACGTCGCCGACGAACAGCGCGCCGCCGGGGGCCAGTAGCTCCATCGCGCCCCGGATCACCGAGGTCAGGTAGTCGATGCTGGGGAAGTACTGGATCACGGAGTTGATGACGATGGTGTCGAAGTAACCGTCGCCGGGCAGCCCGGTCAGGTCATCGGCGGGCTGAGCACGGAGCGTGATCCTGGAAGCCAACTCCGGGTCCTGGAGCAGCTCCTGGCCGATCTTGCGGATGACGGGGGCGGCGAAGTCGGTGGCCCAGTAGGCCTCCGCGTCCGGGGCGAGCCTGGACAGGAGCAGGCCCGAGCCCACGCCGATCTCAAGAATCCTGCGGGGCTTCAGTGAGCGGATGCGCTCGACGGTGGCCTCGCGCCACTCCCGCATGTGGTCGAAGGGGATGGGCTGTCCGTCGTAGGAGGAGTCCCAGCCGGCGTACTCCTCGGTGAAGACGGCGGTGCTGATCTCCTCGTACTCGTCGGAGTAGATCTCCTGCCACTCGCCGACCTGGTCACGTTCGGCGAAGGCCCGGTCGTCGACGGCGAGTTGGGCGGGGACGACGTATCCGACGAGGCGTTCGTCGCGGACGATCACGGCGGCGTGGGCGACCCGGTCGTGCTGGGCGAGGGCGGTCTCGATCTCGCCGAGTTCGACGCGGTAGCCGCGGATCTTGACCTGGTCGTCGGTGCGGCCGAGGAAGTCGAGGTTGCCGTCGGGGTTGCGGCGGACCAGATCGCCGGTGCGGTACATGCGCTCGCCGGGCTCGCCGAACGGGTCGGCGACGAACCGTTCGGCGGTGAGGGCGGGCCGGTCCAGATAGCCACGGGCCAGGCCGATACCGGCGATGTACAGCTCGCCCGGGACGCCCTCGGGGACCGGTCGCAGCCAGGCGTCCAGGATGTGGGCGCGGGTGCCACGGATCGGACGGCCGACGGTCGGCGTGGCGCTGTCGAGGGTGCCGCCGCCCAGGGTGTTGATGGTGTACTCGGTCGGCCCGTAGAGGTTGTAGCCGTATGTGCCCTCGGTGTCGCGCAGCCGGTTCCACACCGTCTCCGACACGGCCTCGCCGCCGAGCAGCACCAGCGGCGGGCGGTGGCCCTCCAACAGGCCTTCCTCGATGAGGAGATGGGCGTAGGTCGGGGTCACGTTGACGACGTCGACGCGATGGCGCTCGCAGTAGGCGACCAGGGCCTCGGCGTCGCGCCTCAACTCCTCGTCACAGATGTGGACTTCATGCCCCTCGACCAGCCACAGCAGCTCCTCCCACGACATGTCGAAGGCGAAGGACACGGTGTGCGCGATGCGCAGCCTGCGTCCGCCCGCCGACGCGATCGCCGGTTCGAAGATCTCCTTCTGGTGGTTGAGCTGCATGTTGGTCAGACCCCGGTACGGCGTGACGACGCCCTTGGGGCGGCCGGTGGAACCGGAGGTGTAGATGACGTACGCCGGGTGTTCCAGGCTGAAGGTGAGGGAGACCGAGTCGCCCGGCAGCGCGGCGAGTTCGGCGGCGGTCTCCGGGTCGTCGAGCAGCACGCGGGGCGTCTCGCCCACCAGTCGCGCCGACACGGCGGCCGTGGACAGCAGCATCGTCGGCCGGGCGTCGTCGAGCATCGCGGCGAGCCGGTCGTCCGGGTAGTCCAGCTCCAGCGGCAGATAGGCGGCGCCCGTGCGCAGTACGGCGAACAGGGCGACGACCATGTCGAGGGAGCGGGGCAGCCCGAGGGCGACGACCCGCTCGGGGGCGGCGCCCCGCGCGATCAGCAGCCGGGCCATCTGGTTGATACGGCTGTCGAGTTCGGCGTAGGTCAGGGTGCGGTCGCCGAAGACGACGGCTGTGGCGTCGGGGGTGGCGGCGGCCTGTGCGGCCAGCAGGTCGGCGATGGTGTCCGTGGGGTCGGGGACGCGTCCGGCGGCCTGCTCGTGCTCCAACTCGGCTTGCTCGGCCGGGAGTAGCGGGTCGAGGCCGCCCACCGGGGAGTCGAGGTCGTGGGTGAGCCGGTCCAGGAGGAGGGTGAAGCGGTCGAGCAGGTCCTGTGCCTGCGGGCGGGCGACGACGTCGGCGCGGTGGGTCAGGGTGACCCGGATGGAACGGCCCGGGGTGACGACGAGGTTGACCGGATAGTGGGTCGCGTCGACGTTGGCGACGGCGGTGGCGCCGTGCCGGTCGCTCAGCTCGGCGAGCCGTTCCTCGGTGTCGTTGTTGCGCAGGACGAACAGTGTGTCGAACAGCCGCCGGTGCCCGGTCTCGGCCTGCAGCACGCCCAGGCCCAGGTACTCGTACGGCATCACGGCGAGCCGCTCGTCCTGGACGCGTCGCAGCAGCCCGAGCACCGGCTCGGCCGGGTCGTAGGCGATGCGGGCGGGGACGGTGTTGAGGAACATGCCGATGACGTTCTCGATGTCCGGCACCTCGCTCGGCCGGCCGGCGACGGTCGTGCCGAAGACGACGTCGGTACGGCCGGTCGCGCTCGCCAGGGTGAGCCCCCAGGCCGCGTTGAGCACGGTGTTCAGGGTCAGCCCGTGCCGACGCCCGATGGCGCGCAGTCGCTCGCCCACCTCGTCCGGGACGAGGACGTCGAGGCTCTCCGGGATCTCCGGCTCGAGACCCTGGTCGGCGGCGGCCAGCAGCGTGGGCTCGTCGAGTCCGGCGAGGGCGCGGCGCCAGGCGCCGGTGGCGACGGCCGTGTCCTGGACCTCCAACCAGGTCAGGTAGTCACGGTAGTTGCCGGAGGCGGGCAGGGTGCTCGCGTCGCCGCCGTTCTCGTACAGGGCGAAGAGCTGGTCGAGGAAGATCCAGGCGGACCAGCCGTCCCAGAGAAGCAGGTGGCGCCCGACGACCAGCCTGTCGCCCCGGTCCGCGCCGAGGCGGACGAGAAGCATACGGAAGAGCAGCGGCCGGGTGAGGTCGAAGCGACGGGAGCGTTCGGCGTCGGTCAACTCCCTCAGCCGTACGTCCTGTTCGGCCTCCGGCAGCCCGGACAGGTCAACCTCTTCGAGCGGGATATCGGGGTCGCGCACGATGAACTGCACCGGCTGACGCAGGCCCTCGCTGGTGAATCCGGCGCGCAGGCTGGGGTTGCGGGCCAGCAACACCCGTACGGCGGTGCGGAGTCGGTCGGCGTCGAGGGGTTCGGCGAGGTCGAAGGACTCGTGGACGGTGTAGACGTCCAGGGCGCTGTCGTCGTACGTGGAGTGGAAGAACAGGCCCTCCTGGAGCGGGGCCAGCGGCCAGATGTCCTCGACCGGGGCGGGGCTGAGCCGGTGGACGCGCTCGGTCTCCTCGGCCGTGAGGGCGAACGAGGAGCGCAGGGCGGCCACTTCGGCGACGGGTGCAGCCGCCGCGGCGAGGGCGGCCGGGGTGCGGTGTTCGAAGACGTCACGCGGGTTGAGGTCGAGGCCCGCCCGGCGGGCGCGGCTGGAGACGCCGATGGAGGTGATGCTGTCGCCGCCGAGCATGAAGAAGTCGTCGTCGATGCCGACGTCTTCGAGCTTCAGTACGGCGGCGAAGATCCCGGTGAGGGCGTGTTCCCGCTCGTTGCGCGGGGCGCGTGTCTCGGCCCTTACGGCCTGCGGGGCGGGCAGCGCGGCCCGGTCGAGCTTGCCGCTCGGGGTGAGCGGGAGGGCGTCCAGGACGACGTAGGCGGCCGGGATGACGGCGGCGGGCAGCTCCTGGGCGAGCGCGGCCTGAAGTTCGGCGGGGGGCGGGACATCTGCATCGCGTGCCGGCACGACGTACGCGACCAACTGGCCGCCGTTCACGGTGACGGCGGCCTGGGCGACCGCGGGTTGACGGCTCAACGCGGCCTCGATCTCGCCGAGTTCGATCCGGTTGCCCCGGATCTTCACCTGGCGGTCGGTGCGGCCGAGGTACTCGATGACACCGTCGGCACGGCGGCGCACGAGGTCACCGGTGCGGTACATGCGCGCGCCGGGCTCCCCGTACGGGTCGGCGACGAAGCGCTCGGCGGTCAGCCCCGGCCGAGCGTGATAGCCGCGCGCCAGCTGGACACCCGTCAAGTACAGCTCCCCGGGCACCCCTTCGGGCACGGGGCGCAGGCAGGAGTCCAGGACGCGCAGGCCCGTGTTCCACACCGGACGCCCGATGGGCACGGTGGTGCCGGGTGAACCGTCGTACGGGTGGTACGTCACGTCGACGGCCGCCTCGGTGGGGCCGTACAGGTTGTGCAGCGGTACGCCGGTCAGCTCGCGCCAGCGGGCGGCGGCGGCGCCGGGCAGCGCCTCGCCGCTGCTGAAGACGTTGCGCAGGGACGCGGCCCAGGTCGGGTCGGTGGTGATCTCGTCGGACTGGAGGAAGGCCTCCAGCATCGACGGCACGAAGTGCAGTGCGGTGACGCCCTGTTCGCGGATCAGTCCGGCGAGGTAGGCGGGGTCGCGGTGCCCGTCCGGGCGGGCGAGGACCACGGCCGCGCCCTCGCACAGCGCCCAGAAGAACTCCCAGACGCTGACGTCGAAGCTGGCCGGGGTCTTCTGCAGCACCCGGTCGTCGGCGGTCAGTCCGTACTCGCCCTGCATCCACGCCAGCCGGTTGAGGATCGCCCGGTGGGTGACGACGACGCCCTTGGGACGGCCGGTGGAGCCGGAGGTGTAGATCAGGTAGGCCGGGTCGTCAGGGTGGGCAGGATGAGCAGCGACCGGTTCGGAGTCCTCCCCGTCCGGGGTGTCGAGCAGCAGGAGGGCATGCTCAGTGGGGAGTTGCGGGGCCGTCGCCGAGGTGGTCACCACGGTTTCGGCACCGGAGTCGGTGAGCATGTGGGCCACCCGGTCGGCGGGATAGTCCACGTCGACCGGGAGATAGGCGGCGCCCGACTTCAGTACGCCGAGCAGCGCGACCATCAGCTCGGCCGAGCGCGGTACGGCGACGGCGACGACCGTGCCGGGACCCGCGCCACGGGCGGTCAGCCGACCCGCCAACTCACTTGCTCTGGAGTCGAGTTCACGATAGGTGAGCGTCTCGCCCTCGTACACGACGGCCGTTGCCTGCGGGCTGCGGGCCACCTGGTCCTCGAAGGCAGCCGCGAGGGTCGTGCCGGGGATGTCGCGGTGGTCGCCGGTCGGGTGGGCGGCGAGGAGTTCCCCGGCCGACAGCAGGTCCACGTCGGCGACGGACTGGCCCGGGTCGGCGGCCAGGGCGTGCAGGATGCGGGAAAGACGGTCGGCGATCCGGCGTACGGCTTCGGCGTCGAGCCGCTGGGCGTGGTGCTTGAGCCGCAGGTCGAGACGTCGGCCGGGCTTGACGATCAGGGCGAGCGGATAGTGGACGGCGTCGTGGAACTCGTGGCCCGTAAGCCGGAGCGTGCCGGTCGGGTCGGCGAGGCCGGTCGCGGCCGGGTAGTTCTCGAACACGACCAGGGTGTCGAAGAGTTCACCGGCGCCCGCGAGGCCCGCGACACGCTGGAGTTCGGCGAGGCCGAGGTGCTGGTGGTCCAGCAGCTGGGCCTGTTCGTCCTGGAGTCGGCCGAGGAGGTCGGCGAGGGTGTCGGAGGGTGCCCAACGGAAGCGCGTCGGGAGGGTGTTGATGAACAGGCCGATCATGGACTCGATGCCCTCGACCTCGGCGTCACGCCCCGAGACCGTCGTACCGAACACCACGTCCTGACGTGCCGTGAGCCGCCCGATGAGCAGCCCCCAGGCGCCCTGGACGACTGTCCCCAGCGTCACTCCGTGCTCGCGCGCCCGCGCGACGAGTCGGGCGGTCACCTGCTCGGACAGTTCGAGGCGGATCTGCGCGGGCTCGACGGCCGTACCGTCGGCGGGCGTATCGACGAGGCGGGTGGGCTCCTCGACACCGGCGAGAGCCGTACGCCATGCCGTGCGCGCGGCCTCGCGGTCGGCGGTGGCCAGTCGGCGCAGGTAGGCGCTGTAGGGCGCGGGCTGCGGCAGTGCGGCCGGGGTGTCCCCGTAGGCGGCCATCAGCTCGCGGTGCAGGACGGGCAACGACCATCCGTCGGCGACGATGTGATGGAACGTCAGGAGCAGTCGGCTGCGGTGCTCGTCGAGGCGGATCAGCGCGCAGCGCATGAGGGGCGGGTTGGCCAGGTCGAAGCGGCGGGCTCGTTCGGCGGCGGCGACCGCGTCGGCCAGCGGTGTGCGGGCGGGTCCGTCGTGGACGGTCAGGTCGACTTCGCGCCAGGGCAGTTCGAGGCCTGCGGCGATGATCTGCACGGGCTGCCCGTCCGGGCGGCGGCGGAAGCAGGCGCGCAGCGGGGCGTGCCGGTCCAGGACGCGCTGGGCGGCCCGGCGCAGGGCTGTGCCGTCGACCGGTCCGGTCAGGTCGAGGGCCTGCTGGACGACGTACGCGTCGAGGTCCGTGCCGTCGACGAGGGAGTGGAAGTAGAAGCCCTCCTGGAGGGGGCTCAGCGGCAGCGACTCCTCGATGGTGACTGGGAACACGCCCTGGATCTCGGCGAGTTCGGCATCGGTGAGGCTGATGAGCGGAGCGTCCGGCGCCGCGTCCTTGCGGTCGTCGCGGACGAGTTCGCCGGCAGCCGACGCGAGCGCGGCGACCGTGCGGTGCTTGAAGACGTCCCTTGAGGTGAGGCGCAGGCCGGCGCGGCGGGCGTGGACGAGGAGTTGGATGGCGGTGATGCTGTCGCCGCCGAGGGCGAAGAAGTCGTCGTCGATGGTCGCCGAGCGCAGGCCGAGGACGTCGGCGTAGGCAGCGCACAGCAGTTCCTCGCGGGCGTCACGCGGCGGGCGGCCGGTGCTGAGGGCGCCGTAGTCGGGAGTCGGCAGCGCGGCGGAGTCGAGTTTGCCGCTGGGGGTGACCGGGAGGCAGTCCAGGGGGACGACGGCAGCGGGGACCATGTACTCGGGCAGCTGGTCGGCCGCGTACGAACGCAGCGCCCGCATAAGGGCGTTGACGTCCCTGAAGGGCGCCGGACGGTTGGCGTGCGGGGCGTTGCCGGACGGGCGGTAGAGGCCGGTGAGGGGGGTGAGAGTGTTGTCGCCGAGGGCGAACACGATGTCGAGGCTGCCGTCGTCGGCGGTGCCGTTCCAGGTGACGGCGGTCCGGAAGCCGTAGCGGGCGCCGAGCGTGTGGAAGACCTCGGGGTCCGGGGCGTCCGCCGTACGGCTGCTGTCGTCCAGGGCGGACAGCGCGGCCAGGTCCTCGGCGAGGCGGGCGTTGGGCACGCCGGTGACCCGGAGCAGCGAGGGCCCCTCGGCCAGGCGGGCTTCGAGTGCCTCCGGCCCGCTCCAGACGATCTCCTCGACGTCGACGGGCTCCCGGGCAGCGGTTCGCTTGCTCAGCACCACGTCGTACCGGTACCGCGTGAGTTCGTTGTGGTGGGCGCCGCGCTTGACGAGGATCTCGGCGTCGAAGCCGTCGAGAGCCGCGAAGTAGTCGGGGTCCAGAAGGAGTTCGCCCTCCCAGGCGACCGACCGCTCGACTGCGGCCCGCAGTGCCTGCTTGTCCTCCGTGTCGCGGGTGCGGCGGCTCTCGACAGCCGTGCGCAGGCAGCGCAACAGCCGGGCGTTGCGTACGTCGCCGATGAACAGTCGGCCACCGGGGGCGAGGAGAGTACCGACCGCCCGGACGACGTCGGTCAGATAGCCGGCGCTCGGGAAGTACTGGGCGACGGAGTTGATGACGACGGTGTCGAAGTGGCCCTGCGGCAACCCCGTGGTGTCGTGGGCGGGCTGGGCGGACAGCCGGACCCGGTCGGCGAGTTCCGGAATCGCGTCGACCTGGGTGCGCAGGGCGCGCACCGCCTCCTCGGAGAGGTCCGTGCCCCAGTACTCCGCGCAGTCGAACGCGACGCGGGAGAGGATCAGGCCGCTGCCGACGCCGATCTCCAGGACCCGGCCGGGCGCGAGTTCCTTGATGCGGGCGACGGTCGCCGCGCGCCACTCGCGCATCTCCTCGACGGGGATGGGCAGTCCGTCGTACATGCTGTTCCAGCCCGCGAAGTTCTCGCGGAAACCGGCCAGTTGTTCCTGGCTGCCCTCCGATCCGGCTGCCGAGTACAGGAGTTCGTGGAGGTCCTTCCACTCCCGGACCTGCTCGGTGGCGTCCGGGACCGTCTCGCCGTCCAGGGCCGGGACGACGTACGCGGCGAGTCGCCGGTCCCCGGGCCGGTCCTCGCGTACGACGACCGCCACCTGGTCGACGGCCGGGTGGCCGCGCAGTACGGACTCGATCTCGCCCGGCTCGATGCGGAAGCCGCGGATCTTCACCTGGGAGTCGGCGCGGCCCAGGAACACCAGACGACCGTCGGCCTGCCAACGCACCAGGTCACCGGTGCGGTAGAGGCGTTCGCCGGGGGCACCGAACGGGTCGGCGACGAACCGCTCGGCGGTCAGGTCGGGACGCCCGAGGTAGCCACGGGCGAGCCCGGCGCCACCGAGGTACAGCTCGCCCGGAACACCGGCCGGGACGGGCTTGAGGCGGGCGTCGAGGACGTACGCGCGGGTGCCCGGGTCCGGGAGGCCGATGGGGACGACGGAACCTGCCGGGATGTCCGGGTCGCACAGGCCGAGAGTGGAGTTGGTGGTGGCCTCGGTCGGGCCGTACGCGTTGAACATCATCCTGTCGCGCGCGTACCGTCCGACCAGCTCGGGCGAGACGCGCTCGGTGCCAGCGAGCAGGGTGGCGGGCGGGAGTTCGACGTCCTCGGGCATCGCGGCGAGCAGCGCGGGCGGCAGGATCATGAACGTGATGCCGTGCGCGTGGGCGTAGTCGGCGAGCGCCGGGCCGGGCACCCGGCGCTCGGACGGTACGACGACGAGCCGGCCGCCGGACAGCAGGCCGAGGCACAGGTCCCAGAACGCCACGTCGAAGCTGGGCGAGGCGAACTGGAGCACCCGGCTGTGCGGGCCGATCCCGAACCGCTCGGTCTGCGTGGCGACCAGCTTGGCCACTCCGGCGTGGGTGAGGACGACACCCTTGGGGCGGCCGGTGGAACCTGAGGTGTAGATGACGTAGGCGGCGTTGCTGATGGTCAGCGCGCTCGGATCGGCGCCTGCGGGTTGACGCTCCGTCAACTCCCGTATGACGTCGGGTGAGTCGAGGACGACGACAGTGACGCCGTCGTTCGCCGGGAGGTCCGCGGCGACCTCGGCGGTGGTGACCAGGCAGACGGGGCCGGCGTCGGCGAGCATGTAGGAGATGCGGTCGGCCGGGTAGTCGGTGTCCACCGGAAGGTAGGCGGCGCCGGACTTCAGTACGGCGACCTCGGCGACGATCAGTTCCGCCGAGCGAGGTACCGCGAGGGCGACCACGCGCTCGGGTCCGGCACCCCGGGCGATCAGGACGGCCGCCAACCGGCCCGCGCGGTCGTCCAGTTCGGCGTAGGTGAGCGAGGTGTCCTCGAAGACCAGCGCGATGTCGTCCGGGCGCTGCCGTACCTGGTCGGCGAACATCTCGGGCCAGGTGCGCGGCGGGATGTCGTGGTCGGTGTCGTTCCACTCCCGCAGGACGCGGTGGCGCTCCTCGGCGCCCAGCAGCTCCAACTCGCCGACCGGGGTGTGCGGGTGGGCGAGGGCGTCGGTGAGCAGAGTCGTGTAGTGGTCGGCGATGCGCTCGGCGGTCGCGGTCTCGAAGAGGTCCTGGCGGTAGGTCACCCGCAGTTCACCCGCCTGAACCGCCAGTGCGAGGTCGAGGTCGAGCCGGTCGCCGTCACGGGTCGGGCCGAACGCCGTGTTGAACAGCAGTCCGCCACCCCGGGTGGGTTCCGGCTGCAGCCAGTCGACCAGCGTGGCGTGTTCGACCCGGTGGGCGCGGGCCTCCTCGCGTGCCTCGGCCGCCTGCCGTACGAGGTCCGTGAAGGACGCGCCGCCGTCGACAGCGATCCGGAGCGGCAGGCCGTCGAACCCGAGGGTGATGTCGTGGCTGCCGCTGTACCGGTGCAGCAGTGCGGCGTACCCGGCCAGCAGGATCGATTCGTCGGCCGTCACCGTCAACGGGCGGCGAAGGGTTTGCCGTTCACCGGTGGGACGCAGCGGGTACGGAAAGTCGACCGGTAGAGCGGTCTCCTGTGGGAGCGGTTCGAGCCGCCGCCGCCAGAAGGCTTGGACCGCGCCTTCCGCGTCGTCGTCGACACCGAGCACACGTACTTCGAAACCGGACACAGGCGACCGTGCCTCCAGGGTGTACGGACCGGCTGAGCCGGAGGACCGCAGGCCATACTAAGGTAAGCATTACCTAACCAAAAGACCCCACTCTCCGCGGACCCTCTTCTCACCACTACTATTAAGGCCTGCCTAACCTAAGGGAGTTATCCGGTGGAGACCGCACGGTGACGCCGGGGAGAAGGGTTCGCCCCGTTCTTCTCGTGGCAGTTCTCGGCGCCGTCCTGCTCGGACTGTGTCTTCTGTCACTCGCCCTCGGCGCGGCCAGCATTCCGCCCGATCAGGTGGTGCGGGCACTGTTCGGTGACGCGCCCAGCCGGTTCGTGGACAACGTCATCTGGTCGGCGCGGGTTCCTCGCACGGCGCTCGGTCTGTCGGCCGGGGCGGCGCTCGGTCTGTCGGGCGCGCTCATGCAGGCGCTGACGCGCAATCCGCTCGCGGACCCGGGAATCCTCGGGGTGAGTGCCGGTGCCTCGTTCGCGATCGTGCTGGCTGTCGGAGTGTTCGGAGTCGGATCGTTCTACGGGTACGTGTGGTTCGCGTTCGCGGGTGCGATGGTGGCCAGCGTCGTCGTGTATCTGCTGGGCGGGCTCGGGCGCTCCGGGCTCACACCGGTCAAACTGGCGCTCGCGGGCATTGCCGTGACCTCCCTGCTGTCCTCCTTCACCAGCGCGATCGTGCTGACCGACCCCGACGCGCTCAACCGCTACCGCTTCTGGTCGGCCGGTTCGATGGCCGACCAGGACGGCGAGACCGTCCTGCGGATCCTGCCCTTCCTCGCCGTGGGCGCGCTGCTGGCCCTCGCCAGTGCGCCCGCCCTCAACAGCATGGCCCTGGGCGACGACGTGGCCGCCTCCCTCGGCCGACGGCTCGGCCTGGTACGGCTCCAGGGCGTCACCGCGGTCACCCTGCTGACCGGGGCCGCCGTCGCGGTCATCGGCCCGGTCGTCTTCATCGGGCTCGTGGTGCCCCATGTCGCCCGCGTGCTCGCCCAGATGGCGGGGATCGGCCCCGACCAGCGCTGGCTGCTGCCGCTGTCCGCCGTACTCGCGCCGAGTCTGCTGCTCGCCGCGGACATCATCGGGCGCATGGCGGCCCGGCCCATCGAGGTCCAGGCCGGTGTGATCGTCGCCTTCATCGGCGGGCCGTTCTTCATCGCCCTGGTGCGGCGCCGGAAACTGGCGGAGGTGTGAGGATGACGAACCCCAAGTCCGCCGTCGGCGCCGCCACGTCGGCGCCCGCCGCTCCTTCCCTCCGCGGCCGGCGGACCTACCGGCTGGCCGTCCCTCCGGTCTCCGGCATCCTCCGGCCCCGCCTGGTCACGGTGACCGCGCTGCTCGCCGTGGGCACGTTCCTCCTCTTCTGCTGGAGCCTGACGATCGGCGACTACCCGATCGCGTTCACCGACGTCGTACGTGCCCTGGTCGGCTCCGGCGACCCCGGCACCGTCCTCGTCGTCCAGGAACTGCGGCTGCCGCGCTCGCTGGTGGGGCTGCTGGCCGGAATCGCGTTCGGGATGTCCGGCGGACTGTTCCAGACCATGACCCGCAACCCGCTGGCCAGCCCCGACATGATCGGCCTCACCCAGGGCGCGGGCACGTTCGTGGTCGCGGGCATCGTCCTGGGCTGGGACGGCGGACTCGGCACCCAGGCGCTCGGCCTGCTCGGCGCGCTGACCACGGCCCTCGTCGTGTACGCGCTGGCCTGGCGGCGCGGCACCACCGGCTACCGGATCATCCTGGTCGGCATCGGCGTCGCCTGGATCTGTACGAGCGCCACCGACTACCTGGTCGCCAAGGGCGGCCGGTTCCAGGCACAGGCCGCGCTGGGCTGGCTGGTCGGCAATCTCAACGGCCGTACGTGGTCGGATGTCGGGCCGCTCACGATCGCCCTGGCCGTCCTGCTGCCGACGGCACTGCTGCTCGGCCGGCTGCTGCGCACGCTCCAGCTGGGCGACGACGTGGCGACCGGCCTCGGCACCCGCGTACAGCCGGTACGCCTCGCCGTCCTGCTCGCCGGCGTCGGGCTGATCGCCTTCGCGACCGCCGCCGCCGGACCGGTGGCCTTCGTGGCGCTGGCCGCCCCGCAGATCGCCCTGCGCCTCGCTCGCACCTCCTGGCCGCCCACGCTCGCCTCGGGACTGACCGGGGCGCTGATGGTCCTGGGCAGCGACCTGATCGCCCGTACCCTCGTCTCCGGCACGGAACTGCCGGTCGGCGTCGTCACCGGCGTGCTCGGCGCGCCCATCCTGCTCTGGCTGCTCGTCCGCGCCAACCGCGCGGGTTCAGGAGGCTGATCCCATGTCGACGGACCCCACGATGCCGACCGACGCCCTGTCGACGGCCGAAGCCACGACCACGGCCACGACCACGGCCACTGAGGACGCCATGCCGGTCGATCCCCTGCCCAGCACCACGGAACCGGCCGCCGACCCGGACCTGAGGGCGACAGGGCTGCGGCTGTCGTACGACAACCGGGTGGTCGTGGACGGCCTCGACCTGGCGATACCGCCCGGCCGGATCACGGCCATCGTCGGCGCCAACGCCTGTGGAAAGTCGACGCTGTTGCGCGCCCTGGCCAGACTGCTCGCGCCCCGCGAGGGCGCCGTCCACCTGGACGGCCGGACCCTCCAGTCCATCCCCACAAGGGAGTTGGCGCAACGCCTGGGCATCCTGCCCCAAAGCCCGGTCGCACCAGAGGGGTTGACGGTCATCGACCTCGTCAACCGGGGCCGTTCACCGCACCAGACGTGGTGGCGGCAGTGGTCGAAGGCGGACGAGCTTGCCGTGCACGAGGCGCTCGCCGCGACCAACATGACCGACCTCGCCGACCGCCCGGTGGACGAGCTGTCCGGCGGCCAGCGGCAGCGGGCGTGGATCGCGATGGCGGTCGCCCAGGGCACCCCCGTACTCCTCCTGGACGAGCCGACGACGTACCTCGACCTGGCCCACCAGATCGACGTACTGGACCTGATCACGGACCTCAACCGCCGCGAGAACCGCACCGTCGTGATGGTCCTCCACGACCTCAACCAGGCCTGCCGGTACGCCGATCACGTCGTCGCCATGAAGTCCGGCCGGATCGTGGCGGAGGGGCCGCCGGCGGAGGTCATCACGGAGGAAACGGTGGAGGACGTCTTCGACCTGACGTGCCGCATCACCCTCGACCCGGTCAGCGACACCCCCATGGTGATCCCGATGGGCCGCCACCACCAGGACGTGCGTGCGAGGGCGGCCTCATGACCTTGCGGACCGGGCGAACCGAGGCACGCCTGAAACACCCCGGGTACCGGCTACACCCAGGCGCCGGCCCGAAGCCCCCACACCACGTTCCGGCGCAGTGGTCCCTCCGGGACGGTCAGGTCGTCGAAGTCCTTGGCCGGGTCGTGGGTCATTCCGAGGCGGCGCATCACCGCCTGTGAACGGAGGTTGGTGGCCGTCGTGATCGCCAGGACCTCTTCGAGGGCGACGCCCTTCTCGTCGAAGGCGTACGCAAGCACCGCCCGGGCAGCCTCCGTCGCGTATCCGTGGCCCCACGCGGACCGGGCCAGCCGCCACCCCGCCTCGACCCCGTCGAACGCCATGTCGTCCTCGACGGGATCCAGCCCGGCGAACCCGATGAACTCACCGGTGCCCGTGACCTCCACCGCCCACCAGCCCCAGCCCCGTTCGTCGAGGCCGGCCTGGAAGTGGGTGGCGGAGGCCTCGCTCTGTTCACGGGTGAGGACGTCTCCGAGGTGCTCGCGGACCTCGGGGTCGGCGTTCATGGCCACCCAGGGGACGAGGTCGGAGTCCCGCCAGGCGCGGAGGACGAGTCGTTCGGTTCGCAGGTCGGGCATGGCCCCATCCTGACGTGATCACGCATCCGCGTCGAACGGGAATCGGCCCGCCCGCGAACCCGACCCCTCGCCGTCAGGGACGCGACGTCAGATACCCACCCATCGTCCGGAAGTACTCCGTCGCCGCGAGCTCCGAGCCGTCCTCCGTCCGTACCCGCTTCACCAGCAGCCCCCGCAGACGTCCGTTCCGGGCCTCCGTGCCCGCGACCACGACGATTCCGTCGCCCTCGCGGATGAAGATCCGGCCCGGGGTGCCGCCGTAGCAGCCCTCGGACACCTCGGCCTCGACGATGCGTATCCGCTGCCCCTTGTGATGGGTGAACGCGTTCGGATACGGGTCCGACTGGGCGCGGATCAGTCGTTCCAGGGACTCGGCCGGCCAGGACCAGTCGATGCGACTGTCCTCCAGGGAACGCTTGTGGAAGAAGCTCGCACGGCTGCGGTCCTGGGGAATCCACTCCGCGCGCCCGGAGGCAATGAGCCCGAGGGACTCGTGGACGACCGGTGTGATCAAGTCCACAGTGCGGTTGAAGAGGTCCGTCACCGTGTCGCGAGCGCCCACCGGGACCGCCCGTTGCAACAGCACGTCACCGGCGTCGAGCTCTGCGTTCATACGGTGGGCGGTGACACCGACCTCCCGTTCACCGTTGATGAGGGCCCAGATCAGCGGGGAGAAGCCCGCGTACGCCGGGAGCAGAGAGTCGTGGATGTTGAGCGTGCCGTGCGCCGGGAGGTCGAAGATCTCGGGGGGCAGGACTGTTCGCCAGTTGTTGGCGACGATCAGATCCGGCGCCAACTCCCCAAGTTTGGCGAGGAGTTCGGCATCGTCGGGCCGGTTGCGCAGCAGCACCGGGATGCCGTGCTTCTCGGCGAGGTCGGCCACCGAGTCGTCCCAGATCTTCTCGTACACGTGGTCGCTCTTGGGGTGGGTGACCGCCATGACCACCTCGTGCTCGGACTCCAGCAGGGCCTGGAGCGTGCGGTGCCCCCAGGTCTGATAGCCGAACATGACGACCCGCATATTCGATCCTTCCGTAGGACACACCATTGCAAGGTAAGGCTAACCTTATTTAATATCAGTGGCGCCTAGGGGAAGGGAAGTTGCGGTGAACGCACTGCACGACGAGCCGGACGCCATCCATGACGTGCTCGGAATCGGATTCGGCCCGTCAAATCTGGCGCTGGCGATAGCCATCGCGGAACACAACGCACAAGCCGCGCCCGAGGAGCGGATCCACGCCGAGTTCCTGGAGCGCCAGCCACGGTTCGGCTGGCACCGCGGCATGCTCATCGACGACGCGACCATGCAGGTGTCCTTTCTCAAGGACCTGGTCACCATGCGCAACCCGACCAGCGATTTCAGCTTCCTGTGCTTCCTGCGGGACCGCGGCCGGCTGGTGGACTTCCTCAACGCGAAGACCCTCTTCCCGCTGCGGATCGAGTTCCACGAGTACTTCGAGTGGGCGGCGGGCCGGATCGCGGACCAGGTGACGTACGACGCCGAGGTCGTCTCCGTGGAGCCCGTGCTGACCGACGACGGCGAGGTCCGCTGGTTCGACGTCGTCAGCCGCGTGCCGGGCGATCCGGGGCGTACGGTGGTCCGCCGGGCCCGCAACATCTCGGTCGCCGTCGGTCTCGAACCGCACGTACCACCGGGCACCGCCCTGTCGGACCGTATCTGGCACAACAGTGAACTGGTCCCGCGCACCCGCGAGTTGACCGGCTCGGGCGCCTCGGTGGGCCGCATTCTCGTGCTCGGCGCCGGCCAGAGCGGCGCCGAGGCGGTCGACTACCTGCACCGCTCCTTCCCCGGCACCGAGGTCTGCGCGGTCTTCGCCAAGTACGGCTACACGCCCGCCGACGACAGCCCGTTCGCCAACCGGATCTTCGACCCGGAGGCGGTGGACGTCTACTTCCAGTCCCGGCCGGAGGTGAAACAGTCCCTGCACGACTACCACCGCAGCACCAACTACTCGGTGGTCGACATGGACCTGATCGAGACGCTCTACGCCACCATGTACCGCGAGAAGGTCCAGGGCAACGAGCGGCTGCGGATGCGCAACGTCTCCCGCATCCGGGACGTCGAGCAGCTGGACGACCGGCTGGACGTGACCGTCGAGTATCTCCCCACCGGGGAACGGGAGGTGCTCTCCTGCGACGTGCTCGTGCACGCCACCGGCTACCGTCCCCGCGACCTCGACACCATGCTGGGCAGAGCCGCCAAGCTCTGCCTCCGGGACGACAACGACGCCGTGCGGGTCGGCCGCGACCACCGCGTCGAGGTCACGGCCGAGGTCACGGCCGGCATCTATCTCCAGGGCGCGACCGAGCACACGCACGGTCTCACCTCGACGCTGCTGTCGACGACCGCCGTGCGCTCGGGAGAGATCCTCGACTCCCTGCTCGGCCGTCGCGCGAGCGAGGCCGTCGTCGGAGCTGGGCAACCATCTGGAACTTAGAGTAGCCTCACCTAAGTTTTAGGCCTGTCCGAGTGCACGTACACACCCTCGGACAGGCCCTACTGGCCCAAACTGTCGTCCGATCCCGGAGGGGTAAGGGTGAGTAGTCCTTCACAGCTGTCAGGGCGGGACGTCCTGCGGCAGGCGGTCAGAGGGCAGCGGCGTGACGTCGCCCTCGGCGCGATCCTCGGCTCCGGCCACCAACTCGGCGAAGTGATGGTGCCGGTCGTGATCGGCCTGGTCATCGACCGCGCCGTCGCGGGCTCCGACACCGGCGCCCTGCTGAGCTGGCTCGCCGCCCTCGCCGTCGTCTACGTCGGTCTCGCGCTCAGCTGGCGCTTCGGCGCCTGGTCAGCCGACCGGGCCGCCGCCCAGGCCGAACACACCCTCCGCATCACCCTCGTACGCCGGGTCCTGGCCCCCGGCGGCGGCGCGGAGGAGGGCCGGCTGCCCGGCGCCCTCGCCAACATCGCCACCGAGGACGCCAAACGCGTGGGCGCCGTCAGCACGGCGGCCATGGGCGGGATCTCGTCCCTCGCGGGCATTCTCGTCGGCGCGGTCGTGCTGCTGCGCATGTCCGTCACGCTCGGGCTCGTCGTGCTCCTCGGCACTCCTGTTCTGCTGTGGCTCGGCCACCTGTTGAGCAAGCCGCTGGAATCGCGCAGCGAGGCCGAGCAGGAACAGGCCGCGCACGCCTCGGCCGTCGCCGCCGACCTGGTGGCCGGCCTGCGCGTCCTCAAGGGCATCGGCGGCGAGTCCACCGCGCTGGCCCGCTACCGCACCACCAGCCGCGACTCCCTCCAGGCCACCCTGAAGGCGGCCCGCGCGCAGGCCTTCCAGAGCGGCATGGTGCTCGCTCTCACCGGCTGCCTGATCGCCGCCGTCGCCCTGGTCGGCGGTCGGCTCGCCGCCCAAGGGGACATCAGTCTGGGCCAGTTGGTGTCGGCCGTCGGGCTCGCCGTCTTCTTCGTCGGCCCGCTGGAGACCCTCGCGTGGGTCAACGCCGAGCTCGCCCAGGGCCGGGCCTCGGCCAAGCGGATCGCGGAGGTACTGGCCGCCCCGCACAACGTCACCCCGGGCACGGCGAACCTGGCCCGGCCGGTGCGCGGCGCGGTGCGGCTCACCGGCGTCAGCCTCGGCGGGCTCAAGGGCCTCGACCTCGACATCGCGCCGGGCGAACTGCTCGGCGTGGTCGCGACCGACCCGGCGCACGCCACCGACCTGCTGCGCTGCCTGGCCCGGCAGTGCGACCCGGATGCGGGCACCGTCGAGCTCGACGGCGTCCCCCTGCGGGACCTGGACCCGGCCGAGCTGCGCACCGCGCTGCTGGTCGCCGAGCACGACGCCGACCTCTTCGAGGGCACCGTCCGCGGCAACGTCACGGCAGCCGCACCCGAACACATCGACCCCGGACAGGCGATGACCGCGGCCGGGGTCGCCCAGGTCGCGCAGACCCTCCCGGACGGCGAGGAAACGGCAGTCAGTGAGCGGGGCCGCTCGCTCTCCGGCGGGCAGCGTCAACGCGTCGCGCTGGCAAGGGCGTTGGCGGCCGAGCGGCCCGTCCTGGTGGTCCACGATCCGACCACCGCCGTCGACACGGTGACCGAGGCGGGCATCGCGGGCGGAGTCCGGGAGATCCGCAAGGGCCGTACGACGGTGCTGGTGACCACCAGTCCCGCACTGCTGTCGGTCACCGACCGGGTCGTACTGCTGGAGGACGGGCGGGTCACCGACACCGCCTCGCACGCCGACCTGATCGACCGGCACGAGACCTACCGAGCGGCGGTGCTGGCATGACGGGCAACGAACTCCCTTCCAGCACCAGAGAGTTGCTGCCCACCGCGACACCTCGGCGCACCCGTGCCGCGGTCCGCGAACTGGTCCGCCCGCGCCGCCGACTGGCCCTCGGCGCCTTCGCCGTGATGGTCGCGGCGACCGCTGTCGGGCTGCTCGTACAGCCGCTGCTCGGCCGCATGGTGGACCTGGTCGCCGAGCACCGCCCGCCCGACGACCTCACCCTTCCCGCCGTCCTTCTGGTCCTGGTGGCCGTCGCGCAGGGCGCCTCCACCGCGCTCGGGCTGTCCCTGGTCTCCCGGCTCGGGGAGACCGTGCTGGCCCAGTTGCGCGAGCGGTTCGTCGAGCGGGCGCTGCGGCTGCCTCTGGAGCAGGTGGAGAAGGCCGGGTCCGGCGACCTCAACGCCCGTGTCACCAGGGACGTCTCGGTGGTCGGCGAGGCGGTGCGGGGCGCGCTGCCCGAGCTGGCCCGCTCCCTGCTCGCCATCGTGCTGACCTTCGCCGCGATGACCGTACTGGACTGGCGCTTCCTGCTGGCCGCGCTGCTCGCCGTGCCCATCCAGGCCGGGACCGCACGCTGGTACGTACGCAACGCCGTGCCGCTGTACGCCGAGCAGCGCATCGCCACGGGGGCCCAGCAGCAGCAGTTGCTGGACACCATCGCGGGCGCCGGTACCGTACGGGCGTTCCGGCTGGAGGAGCCGCACACCGAGTCCGTCACCCGGCGCTCGTCGGCCGCTGTCGCGCTGACGATGCGGGGCGTGCGGCTGGTGCTCGACTTCTACAACCGGCTGCACATCGCCGAGTACACCGGCCTCGCCGCGGTCCTGGTCACCGGGTTCCTGCTGGTGCGGGCCGACTCCGTGTCCATCGGTACGGCCACGGCCGCCGCGCTCTACTTCCACAGCCTCTTCGGCCCGGTCAACCAGGCCCTCGCGCTGCTCGACGACGCCCAGTCGGCGACGGCGGCCCTGGCCCGGCTGGTCGGCGTCGCCGACGTCCCGGAGCCCGAGGCCACTCCCCCCGCGCCCACGGCACAGCGGCGCGAGCCCGGCACGGTCACCGTGACCGGCGTCCACCACGAGTACCTGCCCGGGCGTCCCGTCCTTCGGGACGTCCATCTCACACTGGCCGCCGGGGAGCGGGTCGCGCTGGTCGGGCCGAGCGGCGCGGGCAAGACCACGCTCGCCAAGCTCATCGCGGGTGTGCACGAGCCGACCTCCGGCACGGTTCGGCTGACCGGCGCCTCAACGTCCGCCGAAAGCCTGCAAGTTGCCCTGGTCACCCAGGAGACGCACGTCTTCGCGGGGCCGCTCGCCGACGACCTGCGTCTCGCTCGCGCCGACGCGTCGGACGAGGCCCTGCGTGCGGCCCTGACCGAAGTGGGCGCGCTGGAGTGGGTGTTGGCGCTGCCCGAGGGCCTGGCCACCGTCGTCGGCGAGGGCGGCCACCGGCTCACCGCCGCCCAGGTGCAGCAACTCGCCCTGGCCCGACTGGTACTGGCTGATCCTCCGATCGCCGTGCTGGACGAGGCGACGGCCGAGGCCGGCAGCACCGGCGCGCGGCTGCTGGAGAAGGCCGCCGACCGGGCGATCGAGAACCGCACCGCGCTCGTGGTCGCCCACCGACTCACCCAGGCCGCCGACGCGGACCGGATCGTCGTCATGGACGGCGGCCGGATCGTGGAGAGCGGCACCCATGACGAACTGTGCGCGGCGGCCGGCACCTATGCCTCCCTGTGGCAGGCCTGGTCCGGCACCCGTACGCAGGCCGAGAAGCCCCCCACGCGTCCCAGCACCGACACAACCACCACCGTGAAGGACCACTGATGTTCGGCTCTCCCAGAGGCACTCGGCTCGCCGCGGCGCTGACCTCCGTACTGCTCCTCTTCGGCACCGCCGCCGCCTGCGGCTCCGACGACGACTCCGACACGGCCGGCTCCGCCGCCGACGCGTCCGCCAACTCCGCGTTCCCGGTGACCCTTTCGCACAAGTACGGCAGCACCACGATCAAGTCCGAGCCCAAGCGGATCGTCACGGTGGGTCTGACCGACCAGGACGCCGTCCTCGCGCTGGGCAAGGTTCCGGTCGGTACGACCGAGTGGCTGGGCGGCTACAAGGGCGCGATCGGCCCGTGGGCGGCGGACAAGCTGAGCAGCGCGGCGGCACCGACCGTCCTCAAGGACACCGGCACGGGCCCGCAGACCGAGAAGATCGCCGCCCTCCGGCCGGACCTGATCCTCGCGGTCTACGGCGGTCTGACGAAGGCGCAGTACGACACGCTGTCGAAGTTCGCCCCGGTGGTGGCCCAGCCGAAGGAGTACAACGACTACGGCGTGCCGTGGCAGAACCAGACCGAGATCATCGGCAAGGCGCTCGGCCAGGAAGCCAAGGCGAAGGAGCTGGTCACCGGGGTCGAGGCCGACTTCAAGAAGGCGGCGACCGAGCACCCCGAGTTCGCCGGCGCCAGCGGCGTGATGGCGACCCCGTACGAGGGCATCTTCGTCTTCGGCAGTCAGGACTCGCGCTCGCGCGTCCTCACGGACCTCGGTTTCAAGCTGCCGACCGACCTGGACAAGGTGATCGGTGACGAGTTCGGGGCCAACATCAGCAAGGAGCGCACCGATCTCCTGAACACGGACGCGATCGTGTGGATCGTCTCCGACACCACCAAGGACAAGGCGACCCTGCGCAAGGACCCCCTGTACGCGGACCTGAAGGTCGCCAAGGAGGACCGTGAGGTCTTCGTCAAGGAGTCCAGCGACTACGGCAACTCGGTTTCGTTCGTATCGGTGCTGAGCCTGCCGTACATGCTGGAGCGGCTGGTCCCGCAGCTGTCGGCGGCCGTCGACGGCAAGACGGCCACGAAGGTGACCGAGCCGGCCAGCTGACGACCCATCACATGAGTGTGGCCCGACCGGAGTTCCACTTCCGGTCGGGCCACCATCTCTCGCTGCTACCGGCTCACGTGGTGGGTTTGATCTGCCACTGCTGGCAGTTGTTGCCGAGCCACGTCCACTGGCGTACGTCGGCGCCGTTCGCGGTGGAGCAGTCGGCGACGTCGGCGACCTTGCCGGTGGACTCGTTGACGATCCGGACGTAGTCGCCGGTGGCCGTGTAGACGAGCCTGAACTTCTGGCAGTTGTTGTTCAGCCAGGACCACTGGCGCAGATCGGTGCCGTCGGCCGTGGCGCAGCCCGCGGTGTCCATCACCTTGCCGGTGGCGACGTTGACCAGTCGGCTGGTGTCGTTGGCCTGGTCCTCGATGCGCCACTTCTGGTTGGTGCCGCCGTTGCAGGTCCACTGGAGGATGTTGGTGCCGTCGGCAGTGTTCCCGCCGTCCACGTCGAGGCACTTGCCGCTGTTGCGGTTCACCAGCGTGTACGCGGTCGGGGTCGTCGCGGTCTCGCCGGACGGGCCGGGCAGTGTGGTGCCGAGCGCGACCGGGGTGCCGAAGTTCGGTGTGCCGTCCGTGTTCCAGGTGAACTTCTGGGCGCGGGTGGTACGGCCGTTGCCGCAGCCGCCCGAGGCCGAGTCGTTGGCGTGGTAGACGATCCAGTTCTCGGTGCCGTCCGGTGAGGTGAAGAACCCGTTGTGGCCCGGCCCGTAGACCCCGGCGGCGTCGTTACGCTGGAAGACGGGCGTCTGCTTCTTCGTCCAGGAGGACGCGAGCAGCGGGTTCGTGCCGGTGAGTTCGAGCTGGCCGAGCTTGTAGTCGGCGGTCTGGCAGTAGCTCGCGGAGAAGGTGAGGAAGGTCCGGCCGTCGTGGTAGAGCGGCTCAGGGCCCTCGTTGACGGGCGCCCCGGAGGTCTCCCAGGCCAGCGTCGGCTGCGAGATGAGGCTGAAGGTGGAGCCGCTGACCGTGTACGGGTTGGTCATGGGCGCGATGACCAGGCTCTGCTTGCTGCCGCCGATGGCACCGCTGCCGACCAGGTAGAGCTTGCTGTCGTACGTCAGCACGGTGGCGTCGATGAGCCAGCCGCCCGGGTCGAGGTTGGACCCGGTGAGCTGGTTCTTGAAGGTGTACGGGCCCATCGGGTCGGTGCCGGCGCTCTCCACGACGTACGTCCGCTGCTGGTCGCAGCAGGCGGCCCCGCTCGGCGCGCCGGAGTAGTACAGATACCAGTGGCCGTCGAAGAAGTGCAGCTCGGGCGCCCAGAAGTTGTTGTTACGGGTCGAGGTGGTGTCACTCCACACCTGCACGCTGGGAGCCGTGGCCAGCCCGGCCAGGGTCGGCGACTTCCGCATGGTCAGGACGCCGGTGAAGGACGTGGTGACCAGGTAGTAGTTGCCGTTGTAGTACTCCAGCCAGGGGTCGGCGCCCTTCTGGGACTTGACCGGGTTCGTGTACGGCCGACCCTCGGCCGCGGCGGCGGGCTGGATGCCGACGACAGGTACGAGCAGCGCCAGCAGCGCCGCCAGGATGGTCAACCAATGACGTGTACGGAACACGACAGGTCCCTTCTCGTAGCCATATTGTTCGAAATCCCGTACCGCGTACGTAACTTCGACCAGAACATAGGGACGTGAGGTACACGAGTCAACGCTTGTGACAGGTTCCGTTCCGATTGACGCCACATCACGTAAATAACAACTTGTTCGACCTGTCGAACGTTGTTCGAAAGCTCTTGACGGCTCTGGTCGCACCGATTGACACTCTCGCAACGCGCGGACACACAGACGAAATCTGATGTCTCCCGTTACACCCCCCTACCTCCCCCCGTGTCCGAGCAGAGGAAGCCGAAACGATGCAACTCGCGAGATCACGCGGCCGCAGCAGACCATGGTCGGAAAGGCTCGCCGGCCTGACCGCAGCATCGCTTCTTCTCGGCCTCGCGGGGCCGTTGGCCATGTCGGTCCCCGCCCACGCCGCGGCGGCCGACATCACCGACGGACTGGCCCTCTGGTACAAGCTCGACGCGGCCTCCGGCACCACCGTCGCCGACTCCTCGGGCAACGGCCGTACCGGCACGGTGACCGGGACCGCCGGCTGGTCCAACTCCGGTGACGGGCTCGCCTTCAACGGATCCGACACCTACGTCAAGGTGCCGGACAACATCATGAGCGGCCTGACCTCGATCTCCGTCTCGATGGACGTGAAGGTCGACGCCGCCCAGTCCAGCCCGTACTTCATCTACGGCTTCGGCAACACCAGCGGCTCGGCCGGCAACGGCTACCTGTTCACCACGGGCAACTCGTACCGGACCTCCATCGCCAGCGGCAACTGGTCGACGGAACAGACGACGCGCACCGCGGGCACGAACCTGCAGCGCGCGGTCTGGAAGCAGATCACCTACACCCAGACCGGCAACACGGGCGTGCTCTACGAGGACGGCGTGGAGGTGGGCCGCAACACGGCGATCACCCTCACTCCCGGCTCCATCGGCTCGGGCACGACCACCGCCAACTACATAGGCAAGTCGGTGTATCCCGGCGACAACCTGTTCAAGGGCAACATCCGCGACTTCCGGGTCTACGACCGGGCGCTGGCCGGCTCAGAGGTCGAGGAACTCTCCCTCCCCGTCGCCACGCAGGGCGTCGCCGCCGACAAGTCGGACCTGACACTGGGCGACACGAGCGCGGTGATCGCCGACCTGACCCTGCCGAGCGCGGGCCCCTCGGGCGGCTCCGCCATCACCTGGGCGACCGACAACGCCTCCGTGGTCTCGGCCTCCGGCGCCGTCACCCGCCCGGCCGCCGGTGAGCCGGACGGCCACGCCACGCTCACGGCGACCCTGAAGAAGGGCCCGGTGAGCGACACCAAGACCTTCGACGTGACGGTCCCAGCCACCTTCGACGACGCCACCGCCACCGAGCGGGCCGCCGACGCGCTGACCGTCCCGAACATCGACGACGTGCGGGGCAACATCACGCTGCCGTCAACGGGCGTCTACGGCACGGCGGTTGCCTGGTCCTCGGCGAACACCGACGTCATCGGGACCGACGGTGTGGTCCACCGCCCCGCGCACGGCGCCGGCGGCACGACGGTCGACCTGACCGCGACGATCACCAAGGGCACCGCCACCACGACCCGCACCCTGACGGCCAAGGTCCCCGAACTCCCCGTGAAGGAAGCCCTCAAGGGCTACATGTTCAGCTACTTCACCGGCGAGGGCACCTCGGACGGCGAACAGCTCTACGCGGCCCTCAGCAAGGGCAACGACCCGCTCAAGTGGCGGGAGTTGAACGACGGCAAGCCCGTCCTGACCTCGACACTCGGCGAGAAGGGCCTGCGCGACCCGTTCATCATCCGCTCCCCCGAGGGCGACAAGTTCTACCAGATCGCCACCGACCTGCGGATCTACGGCAACGGCGACTGGGACGCCTCCCAGCGCACCGGCAGCAAGTCCATCATGGTGTGGGAGTCCACCGACCTGGTCCACTGGACCGACCAGCGCCTGGTGAAGGTCTCCCCCGACTCGGCCGGCAACACCTGGGCGCCGGAAGCCTTCTACGACGCCGAGCTCGGCTCGTACGTCGTCTTCTGGGCCTCGAAGCTGTACGACAACGCCGACCACTCCGGCGACACGTACAACCGCATGATGTACGCGACCACCCGTGACTTCCGCACCTTCAGCACGCCCAAGGTGTGGATCGACCGCGGCTACTCGGTCATCGACTCCACAATGATCAAGGACAAGGACACCTACTACCGCCTCTCCAAGGACGAGCGGAACAACAGCTCCTCCTCCCCGAACAGCAAGTTCATCTTCGAGGAGAAGAGCGACTCGATCCTCAACCCGTCCTACACCGCCGTCGCCGAGGGCATCGGCAAGGGCACGATGAGCGCGGCCGAGGGTCCCCTGGTGTTCAAGTCGAACACCGAGGAGAAGTGGTACGCGTTCCTCGACGAGTTCGGCGGTCGCGGCTACATCCCCTTCGAGACGACGGACCTGGCCTCCGGCGTCTGGACCCCGTCCACCAGCTACGACCTGCCGTCCAAGCCCCGGCACGGCACCGTGCTCCCGGTCACCCAGGCCGAGTACGACCGGCTCCTGAAGACCTACCAGCCGGACCAGATCATCACGAGCGCCGAGGACGTCAAGGTCGAGACGCGCATCGGTGACGCCCCGGTCCTGCCCGCCACCGTAATCGCCGAGTCCGCGGACGGTGTGAAGCGGCCCGTCGCCGTCACCTGGGAGGCCGTGGCCGAGTCGCAGTACGCGCAGGCCGGCACCTTCACGGTGAAGGGCGACCTGGCGGGCGACTCCGCGATCGAGGTCAGCGCCGAGGTCACGGTCTCCACCGAGGGCCCGGACGTCCCGGCGGACCTGGTCCTGCACTACGACTTCGACGAGACGGGCGGCAGCATCGCCCGTGACTCCAGCGGCCACGGCTACCACGGCACGTACGTCCGAACTCCCGACTTCGGTACGGGAGTCGAGGGCGGCTCGTTCAAGATGTCCGGCGGCAACAGCAGCTCCAGCTCGCCTTACGTGAAGATCCCCAACGGGGTCCTGAAGGACACCACCAGCGTCACCGTCTCCACGTACGTCAAGTGGAAGGGCGGCGACAACTTCCAGTGGCTGTTCGGCCTCGGCCCCGACAGCAACAAGTACCTGTTCGCCTCGCCCTCCAACGGAGGCGGCAAGCTGTTCTCCGCGATCACCAAGGCCACCTGGTCCGGTGAGAAGCAGATGATCGGCGGCTCCCAGCTCACCGCCGGCGAGTGGAAGCACGTCACCGTCACGTTGAACGGCGCGACCGAGACGGCGATCCTCTACGTGGACGGCGCCGAAACCGCCCGCGTGAACGGTGTCACCATCAAGCCCTCCGATCTGTACGACCCGGCGAAGGACTACTCCGGATACATCGGTAAGTCCATGTACTCCCCGGACCCGTACTTCGGTGGCGAGGTCGACGACTTCCGGATCTACAACCGGGCCCTGACGCCCGCCGAGGTCCTGGAGATCAGCGGCAACACCACCGGGATCGCCGCGGCCACCCACCCGGCGCTCAAGGTCGACGCGATCATCACCGACAAGGACAGCAAGGTCGTCCTGCCGCTCACCCCGGGCAGTGACATCACCGCCCTGGCACCGGAGTTCACCCTGGCCCACGGTGCGAGCATCAGCCCCGCCTCCGGTACCCTGCACGACTTCACCGAGCCGGTGAAGTACGAGGTCACCGGCTCCGACGGGAAGAAGCGCACCTGGACCGTGACGGCCGTGGAGATGAAGAGCCCGGTGCTGCCGGGCCTCAACGCGGACCCGAACATCGTCAGGTTCGGCGACACCTTCTACATCTACCCGACCACCGACGGCTTCGACGGCTGGAGCGGTACGCAGTTCAAGGCGTACTCCTCCACCGACCTGGTCCACTGGAAGGACCACGGCGTCATCCTCGACCTGGGTCCCGACATCAGCTGGGCCGACAGCCGCGCTTGGGCGCCGGCCATGGAGGAGAAGAACGGCAAGTACTACTTCTACTTCTGCGCCGACGCGAACATCGGTGTGGCGGTGTCCGACTCCCCGACGGGCCCCTTCAAGGACGCCCTGGGCAAGCCGCTGCTGAAGGCCGGTGACTACACGGGCCAGATGATCGACCCGGCGGTCTTCACCGACGACGACGGCCAGTCGTACCTGTACTGGGGCAACGGCAGGGCCTACGTGGTGCCGCTCAACGCGGACATGGTCTCCTTCGACGCGTCGAAGGTCACCGACATCACGCCGAGCAACTACAACGAGGGCTCGTTCGTCATCAAGCGCAACGGGACCTACTACCTGACGTGGTCGGAGAACGACACCCGGGACGAGAACTACCAGGTGGCCTACGCGACCGGTTCCTCGCCCATCGGCCCCTGGACCAAGCGCGGTGTGATCCTCCAGAAGGACCTCTCCCTGGGCATCAAGGGCACCGGCCACCACTCGATAGTCCACGTGCCGAACACCGACGACTGGTACATCGTCTACCACCGCTTCGCGATCCCCGGCGGTGACGGGATGCACCGCGAGACGACCATCGACAAGATGGAGTTCGACGCCGACGGATCAATCAAGAAGGTCGTCCCGACCCTGTCGAGCATCGACCCGGTGACGATCGTCCACGCGGGTGCGGACGCAACTGGCCAGGAAGGCAGCGCGATCCCGCTCACGGGCACCATCTCCGGTGCGGGCAAGCCGAGTTGGAGCGTGAGCCCGACAACCCCCTGCACGTTCTCCAGCAGGACCACGATCCCGACGTCCATCACCTGCCAGGACAACGGCACGTACGAGGTCACGCTGACGGGTGGCCGCAGCAAGGACACCCTGACGGTGACGGTCACGAACGCGCCGCCGTCGATCACCTCGGTCCAGGGCCCGAAGACCCCGGTCCCGGCGGGCAAGAACACCCCGGTGCGCATCTCGGCGAAGTTCACCGACCCGGGCCGCGCCGACACCCACACCTGCAAGATCGACTGGAAGGACGGCACCACCCCGACATCCGGCAAGGTCACGAACGGCACCTGTGAGGCGAGCCACGCCTACCTGACGGCGGGCATCCTCCGCCCCACGGTCACGGTGACGGACGACGACAAGGCCGCGGCCACCGTTCAGCTCCCCGAGCTGATCGTGTTCGACCCCAAGGCCGGCGTGGCGGGCACCGGCGTGATCGCTTCCCGGCCGGGCGCCTACCCGGCCGACCCGAAGCTGACCGGCAAGGCGGCCTTCTCCTTCGGCGCCTTCTACCGGAAGGGCGCCACGGTCCCGACGGCCACGGCCTCCTTCGACCTCGCGGCGCCCGGCAAGTCCAAGGCGAAGGTGCGGCTGCGCTCCACGTCCTCGGACTGGCTGGTGGTCACCGGCTCCACCGCGGTGTACCAGGGCTCCGGCACGGTCAACGGCAAGGACGGCTACGCCTTCCGCATCACGGCCACGGACAAGCCGGACACGTTCCGCATCCGGATCTGGAAGAAGTCCACGGGCGACGTCGTGTACGACAACCGCACGGGGACCGCGGCCAAGGGCATCGTCTTCCGCCGATAGGCAGGAGGCACAGGTCGCGCCGGACATCCGGACCTGAGGGCGCGCACACCGAGTTGGGCCTGACCGCCCGCTCGATGTGCGCGCCCTCGGCGTTCCGGTCCCCGAGAACGACTCAGGGGCTGTTTCGGAGTGATCCGAAACAGCCCCTGAACTACGACTCTCACAAGTCGGGACGACAGGATTTGAACCTGCGACCCCTTGACCCCCAGTCAAGTGCGCTACCAAGCTGCGCCACGTCCCGGTGCGTCGTCCCGCGGTTGCCCCGCGTGATCACGCGAGCAGAACTTTACCCCACGTCAGGGGCTGCCCCGAAGACGGCAGGTGGCGCGCGACAATCGGTGTATGAGCAGTACGTCGGAAGGTCGGGCAGCAGCAGGCGGGCGACGGGACCGGGACGGGGAGGGGCGGGCGCGCAACGCGCGGCCACGGGACGGGCTCGGGCGCCCGCTGCCGTACGGCGAGCGCGGGGTGGACCGGCAGCCCGAAGGGGTCGTACGCCGTCCCGAGGACAGCGTCGCCGAGGCGCAGGCGCTGCTGGACGCGGGGAAACCGTTCCACGCACACGAGGTTTTCGAGGACGCCTGGAAGTCGGGGCCGGAGGAGGAGCGCGGCCTGTGGCGGGGGCTCGCGCAGCTGGCCGTGGGGCTCACGCACGCCGCGCGCGGGAACGTGACGGGCGGTGTCCGGCTGCTGCGGCGCGGGGCCGGCGCGGTCGAGGAGTGGGCCGTCGTGGTCGGGCGACCGCTGCCGTACGGGATGGACCTGGCGGGAGTCGTCACGTGGGCGCGGGAGCTGGCGGCGGAGGTGGAGCGGGAGGCCGCGGCTGTCGACGCGGTGGCTCGGGCGCCACGGTTGTCGGGCCGTACCGTCGGAGGCTGACCCGGGACGAAGGCCACGTTGTCAGTGGTGTGCGGCAGACTCGGGGCGTGCGGAAGATTCATGTCATCGGTATCGGCTCGGGCGACCCCGATCAGCTCACCCTGCAGGCGGTCAGGGCGCTGCGGGGCACCGACGTGTTCTTCGTCCTCGACAAGGGCGAGGCCAAGTCCGACCTCGTGCGGTTGCGTCGGCACCTGCTCGACACGCATGTGCCGGAAGGGACGTACCGCCTGGTCGAGGTGCGCGATCCGGAGCGGGACCGGACGGCCGGCGGCGCCGCGTACTCCCCCGCGGTCGTGGACTGGCGGCGGGCCCGGGCCGAGATCTACGAGCGGCTGATCGCCGGGGAACTCGGCGAGGACGAGAACGGGGCGTTCCTGGTGTGGGGCGATCCCTCGTTGTACGACAGCACGCTCGGGATTCTGGAGGAGATCCTCGGGCGGGGCGCGGTGGACTTCGAGTACGACGTCGTGCCCGGCATCAGCAGTGTCTCCGCACTCGTCGCCCGGCACCGCACAGGGCTCAACCGGGTCGCGCGTCCCGTCCAGATCACCACCGGGCGACGGCTCGCCGAGGGTTTTCCGGCGGGGGTCGACGACGTGGTGGTGATGCTGGACGCCCATCAGGCCTTCCGGGAGTACGCCGACGAGGACATCGACATCTACTGGGGTGCCTACATAGGCACCCCGGACGAGATCCTCGTCTCCGGGCCGATCGCCGAGGCCGCACCCCGGATCGAGCGGCTGCGTGCCGAGGCCCGTGAGCGCAAGGGCTGGATCATGGACACGTACCTGCTGCGCCGGAACCCCGGGAGGCCTCGGCCCGAGCAGCCGTAGGCACCGGGGGCCGGGCACCCTGCCGGACGCCACCCCTTGCACGGGTGTACCACCGGTGTGATCGTGACCTCGTGACAGTCGCCCAGGACACCGCACCGCCCGTCGCCGCGCAGCCACCCGTGCTGGACTCCCGCCGCCGCAACGTCGTCTTCGTCACGATCATGCTCGGCATGCTGCTGGCCGCCCTGGACCAGACGATCGTCGGCACGGCCCTGCCGACGATCGTGTCGGACCTGGGCGGTGCCGAGCACATGTCGTGGGTGGTGACGTCGTATCTGCTGGCGGAGACCGTGGCCACGGTGCTGGTCGGCAAGTTCGGCGACCTGTTCGGCCGCAAGGTGGTCTTCCAGGTCTCGGCGATCGTCTTCATCACCGGTTCGTTCCTGTGCGGGCTCGCCACGAACATGACGCTGCTGATCGCCTGGCGGGCCATGCAGGGCGTCGGCGCGGGCGGGCTGATGGTCACGGCGATGGCCCTGATCGCGGACGTCATCCCGCTGCGGGAGCGCGGCAAGTACCAGGGCGCGATCGGTGCCGTGTTCGGTGTGGCGACGGTCATCGGGCCGCTGCTCGGCGGCCTGTTCACCGACCATCTGACCTGGCGCTGGGCGTTCTACGTCAACGTTCCCATCGCCATCGCGGTCGTGATCGCGGCGGCCCGCACCATTCCGGTGGTGAAGTCGGCGGTACGCCCGGTCATCGACTATCTGGGCATCGCGTTCGTCGCCATCGGCGCCAGCGCACTGATCCTGGCGACGAGTTGGGGCGGCAACCAGTACGCGTGGGGTTCCGGCGTCATCATCGCGCTGTTCGTCGGCGGCGCGGTCTCGCTCGGCCTGTTCTGCTGGGCGGAGTCCCGCGCGGCCGAACCGATGCTGCCCATGCGGCTGTTCGGCAACCCCGTCTTCACGGTCTGCTCGATCCTCAGCTTCATCGTGGGGTTCGCGATGCTGGGGGCGATGACGTACCTCCCGACCTTCCTCCAGTACGTCGACGGCGACTCGGCGACGGTCTCCGGCGTACGCACCCTTCCCATGGTGCTGGGTCTGCTGATCGCGTCCGTCTTCAGCGGCAACGTGGTCAGCAAGACCGGCCAGTACCGCTTCTTCCCGGTCATCGGCTCGGCGGTGATGGGCCTGGGCCTGTATCTCCTCTCCCTCATGGACGCGTCGACCAGCACCTGGCTGGCCTCGCTCTACATGTTCGTCCTCGGCACCGGTATCGGCCTGGGCATGCAGGTGCTGACGATCGCCGTGCAGAACACCGTCGAGTACGCCGACCTCGGCACCGCGACCTCCGGCGTCACCTTCTTCCGTACGCTGGGCAGCTCGTTCGGCACCGCGGTCTTCGGCACGCTCTACACCAACTCACTGACGCCGAACCTCTCCGAGGGCATCGCCGAAGCCGCCCGTACGGGCACGGCGGACCAGGCCACGATCACCAGGGCGGCCACCAGCCCGGACGGCCTGCACCACCTCCCCACCAAGGCGGCCGAGCCGATCATCGGCGCGTACGCGGACACCATCCAAACCGTCTTCCTGTGGACCGTGCCGGTCGCGCTCCTCGGCTTCGTCGTCGCCCTGTTCCTCAAGCAGGTCCAGTTGCGCGACAGCGCGCGGATGGCTTCGACGGACATGGGCGACGGCTTCGCGACGCCGAGCAGTCCTGACTCGCGCCGCCTGCTGGAATCCTCGGTCGGCAAGATCATCGGCAGTACGGATCTGGACACCGCGCGCCGGATCGTCAGCGACTCCGACACCCGCCTCGACATCGCGGGCGCCTGGGCCGTGATGCAGGTCGAGCTGTTCACCCGTATGGTCGGCCACGCCGGCCTCGGTCTGATCGCCGCCCGCCGCCACATGCCGCCCGAGGTGCTTGTCCCGGTCTTCGACCGCATGGTCGAGGAGGGTTATCTGACCCGTACCGGCTCCTTCTTCTCCCACACCGAGGCGGGCACCCGCGAGGCCGAGGTGATCGGCAAGGCCTGGGGCACCTGGCTGGCCGGCCGAGTGGAACAGGACCTCGGCCACTCATCGGGCGACGATCTGCGCGCCGCGGTGGACACGATCGCCAAACGCCTCCTGGTGGAGGACCTCAGCAGCAGCCTGCCGGCCCGTCCTGCGGCACTGTCGGGAGCGGGCGGGGGTACGTCCGGGGCGTAGTCGGTGTCACGTGCGAGCAGCCCCGGCCGACTGCGGGTGCCCTCCGCGCGAGGCCGTTCCCGCGAGCGAGAAACCAGGTGCCCCGTCACTCGGGCCACGGCCATACTCCTGTCATGTCCCCGGCCCCGTTGCGCTTCCGCGACCCCCGCAGCACGAGGTACGACTTCATCGGCTCCGTCCTGGTTCGCTGTCCACGCTGTGAGCGTCCCGCACATGTCCAACGGGATCCTCACGAGGAGCCGGACCAGGCGATCCGCTCGGTGCTGTTCTCGCCGCGGCGCCTCGTGTGCGGCGGCTGCGGTCTGTCCCGCAGTTGGTCCGGCAGGTCGGTCAGGTTCCCGGGCAGCATCGGCGCCCCGGCACGCGACCCGTACTTCCACATCCCTGTGTGGCTGCAGACGGAGACCCGTCACGGTTGCCTGTGGGCGTACAACCTCGAACACCTGGCCTACATCAGGCGGTTCGTCGCGGCGTCCCTGCGCGAGCGGGCGCCCTGGTACGACACCGGTCAGAAGATGACCCTGGTCGCCCGGCTGCCGGTGTGGACAAAGAGCGCCAAGAACCGGGACGAGGTGCTGCGCGCCATCGATCGGATGCGGGCCACGCTCGGCGCGAGTCGGCGCCCGGACGGCCACTGATCAGCGCAGCAGCAACTGCGCCCCGCCCACCACCGTGGCCGCGATCACCAACTGCTCGAACAGTCGCTGGTTGATTCGGCTCACAGCCCATTTGCCGAGAAACGCGCCGGGTACCACGAACACCACGAGCGCCGCGTCGAGCAGGAGCGAGTGGCCGTCGATCAGGCCCAGACCGGCGCTGAAAGGGACCTTCGAAACGTTGACGATCAGGAAGAAGAACGCCGACGTGCCCAGAAAGCTGAGCTTCCGGAAACCGGCCGAGAGGAGATACATCGACATGACCGGGCCGCCGGCGTTGGCGACCATCGTCGTGAAGCCGCCGAGGACGCCGTAGGAGCGGGCCTTGAAGCGGCCTGCGGGTGTGCTCACCGCTTCCGGTTCGTCGCCGTCCGATTCCGGCTCCGATTCCGGCTCCGCCCTCCGTCGGCGCCACACCGTCACTCCGGCCATGAACAGCACGATCGCCCCGATCGAGGTCCGTACAACCTTGTCGTCCGCCCACACCAGGAACACGGTGCCGACGACCACACCCACCGCGACCGCCGGGAACAGCCGCCACAGGGTCGGCCAGTGAGCGTGCCGGCGGTATGTCAGCACGGCGAGGACATCCCCCGCGATCAGAATGGGCAGCAGTACGCCGGTGGACTCGCGGGCGGGCAGGACGGCCGCGAAGATCGCCAGGCTGACCGTGTTGGCCCCGCTCACGGCGGTCTTGGAGAAGCCGACGAGCACCGCCGCGGCGGCCAGCGCGGCGAACTCCCAGTGCGTCATGTGCCAGAGCGTCATCGTGTTCATGCGGACACCGATGCTAAGCCCACCAAACTGCTGCAGTAAGCACCGTCTCGCCAGGTGACCCCTGCCCCATCCCGACGCGTCACCGTGGACCGGCAACTGGGCCCCTGAGAAGATCCACACACACCAGGCACACGTTCAACGACGCACCCGGAGCAGCCATGGCCGAGTCCCGCGAGTACGTCCTCACCGGCACCAGGGGCGCGATCGCCGTCCGCGAGTGGTCCCCACCCGCCCGCAGCGATTCCGAACGTCCACTCTGCCCGCCGCGCTACCTCGCCCTCCTCTCCCATGGGTACGGCGAGCACGTGGGCCGCTACGAGGAGCTCGCCGACGTCCTCGTGGCCCACGGCGCGACCGTCCTCGGCCCCGATCACCAGGGACACGGCCGGTCGGCGGGCGAACGGGCGGTGATCGTGGACTTCGAGGACGTCGTCACCGACCTGCGCACCGTCGCCGACCACGCCCGGACCACCCACCCGGATGTGCCGGTCGTACTGATCGGCCACTCCGCCGGCGGCCTGATCGCGGCCCGCTTCGCACAGCGGTACGGCGACGAACTCGCCGCGCTCGTCCTGTCCGCGCCCGTGCTCGGCAACTGGGACCTCCCGGGGCGGCTGCTCGAACTCGACGAGATCCCCGACCGGCCCATCAACCCGGCCGCGCTGTCCCGCGATCCCGCGGTCGGGGCGGCGTACACGGCCGACCCGCTGGTCTGGCACGGCCCGATGAAACGGCCGACGCTGGAGGCGTTCGTACGGACACTGGGGACCGTCGCGAAAAGCGGTGACGTCGGACCGCTGCCGCTGCTGTGGCTGCACGGCGACGACGACCGGCTCGTCCCGCTCGCCGGGAGCCGCGTCGGCGTCGAGGAACTGCGCGGCACCGACTGGACCGAGCGGATCGTGCCGGGCGCCCGGCACGAAGTCTTCCTGGAGACGGACAGGGCGGCGGCCTTCGCCGAGCTGACCGGTTTCGTGGACCGCGTGCTCACGCCCCGCGCCGAATGATCAGCCTCTCCCCCGCCTGTTCACCTCCCCTCCGGGCCCTGATCGCTCTCCGTCGTCACCGGTGGCCGGTTCCGTCACGTTTCCGCCCCTCCGACCTGGGCACCCGCGTTTCCATGGAGTGGTTGCGGCGAGCGGCCTGCACGGGAGAGGACCCCGAACTGTTCTTCCCCGCGGGCACGAAGGGGCCGGCGGTGCGGGACATCGCCGCCGCGAAGCGTGTGTGCGCCCACTGCCCGGTGACCCCGCAGTGCCTGGACTGGGCACTGCGCAGCGGTCAGACCTCGGGCGTGTGGGGCGGCACCTGCGAAAAGGAACGCGCCGCGCTGCTCCGCACCACGCGAGAACGGGTCCGGTAGCGAGAATCCGGACCGCGAAACGAGGAGGAGCACCCCATGACCGTCGTGAAGAGCAGCCTGCCCGAGCCGGCGCGCCGGATCACCGGCGACGCCCTGCAGGCGACCCTGGTGGATCTGCTGGCGCTGTCACTGATCGGGAAGCAGGCCCACTGGAACATCGTGGGGCCCAGGTTCCGATCGATCCACCTGCACCTCGACGAGGTCGTGTCGGCGGCCCGCGCGTTCTCCGACACCGTCGCGGAGCGCGCGGCGGCGCTCGGCGTGTCGCCGGACGGCCGCCCGGAAACCGTCGCCTCGGCTTCCGTGTTCCAGAGCCCGAAGGACGGCTGGATCCAGGACACGGAGGTCGTCCAGCTCCTTGTCGAGGCGCTGGCGACGGCGATCGAACGCCTGCGTGAACGCATCGGCGTGACTGAGGAAGCCGATCCGGTGACCCAGGATCTGCTGATCGGCATCACGGCCGAGCTCGAGAAGCAGCGCTGGATGTTCGAGGCGGAGAACGCGACCCGCGGCGCCTGACCCGATTTCCTTCCGCTCTCCCCTCTCCCTCCTCGCCCCGACAGCCGCCCCGTCCCCCCGTCCACGCTCAGGTCGAGTCCATGTCCTCAGCGGAGGACCTTGCTGACGAGTCCCACGCACTCGTTCTCGCGGACGCCAGGGCGGAGCTGCCCGTACAGGTCCTCGTAGGTCCCGTCGACCATCGCGCGGGCCTGGGTGAGGAGGGAGAGCACGTCCGGGTTCATGCGTCGACGGCCTGGAGGAAGACCTGCCGGCCGTCGCCGCTGTCAATGCCCTCGGCGCGCAGGGCCATCAAAATCGGCATCGCGGCCAGGTCGACGCCTCGTGGTTCGTCCCCGAGGCCGTGGGCGCGCAGTTCGATGGCGATCTTGGGGCCACGTCCTCGGTGATGCCCGGGTCCGGGTGGAAGGCGCCGCGCAGGGTGGAGATCCCGGCGCGGGCGCCGGCCGGCGGGTCACCCTTGCCGTGGCCGCAGTCGGCCCAGGGGTTGTAGAGCTGGTGGTGCCGGCCGGGGAGCCGAAGTCCCGGAGGACCGGTTCGCCGCCGCGCACCAGCAGCGCGAAGCGGATCAGCTTGTCCATGGCCCAGGTGCCGACGTGGGTGAACGCCACGCAGCGGATGTCGGCGAAGCCGAAGCGGAGCACGACGTCCAGTTCGGACTGGTTCGGCGCCTGGAGCCTGGACAGCAGATCCCGGTCGTGCCACCGGAGAACTCCGCCGCGTCATGTCCTGCCCGTGGGGAAGAGTGCCCGTACCTCCCACCCCTGCGTCTGTCCGGCCGGGGGCCCCGCGCGCAGGTCACCGCCGAGAGCCGTGACCCGTTCCGTGAGACCGACCAGGCCGAAACCGCCACCGTGCGCGGCGGCCGGAAGCTGAGTGCCTCCCCGGCCGTCGTCGGTCACACCGACCTCCAGTCGGCGGCCGTCGTGGCGGAGCCGGACGGTGATCTCGCCGGCGTCGGCCGCGTGCCGTCGTACGTTCGTCAGTGCTTCCTGCACCACCCGGAACGCGGCGGCCTGCACCTCGTGCGGAAGGTCGTCCGGCACCGTGGGGCCGCGGTCGAGGGTGACGTGCTGGACCGGGCTCGCGAAGCCGTGCGTCAGTTCGGCGATGCCAGCCAGGTCACCGACGGGTCTGCGGTCGGCAGCGTCCGGGCCGGTGTCCCGCAGCACGCCGACGGTACGGCGCATCGACGCCAGGGCTTCCGTGGCCGCGCGTTCTATGCCCGCGAGGACGGTGTCCAGGTTCTCCGGCTGGGTGGTGGCCATCATCCGGGCCATCTGGGTCTGGACGAGGATGCCGGTGACATGGTGGGCGACGAAGTCGTGCAGGTCGGCGGCGATCGCCACCCGTTCCGCCCGCCGGGTCTCGACGACCGCCACGGCCCGCCGGTAGTCCTGTGAGCGCAGGAACGCGGCCAGACCGGCGACGAGGCCGATCAGGACGAGCGCCACCATCATGAAAGCCATAAGGCTGGACATGTCGTCCTGGTAGAAGCGCGCGGGTGTGCCGAGCAGCGCGGCGCCGTTCAGTACCCCGCAGACGACGGCCCAGGGCTGGGGACAGTGCCGTACCGCGACGAACAGCAGACTCAGCAGCACGACTGTCTCGGCCGGGCCGAACGAGGCCTGGCTGCCCAGCAGCAGCGAACCCGCCGTGAACAACAGCGAGGCGACGGCCGGTGCGCCCGTGCGCAGCTGCGGCGTGAGCCAGTCCGGAAGCCGCCGGGCCGGCCACAGCAGGGCGGCGAACCCGAGAACCAGGACGACCGCATGCGGCCAGATCGCGTAGCCGCTCTCGCTCGCGCTGAACACGTCGAAGATCCCGGCCATGACCAGGAGCGTGACGACGAAAGCCCGGGCGCAGCTGCGGGGCGAATCCGATCTCATGCGAATCACCGTATGCGCGGACGGCCGCGGCCGGATCGGCCGAAAGGCCGAGGCCCGGATCCGTGAAGGGTGGCCGGACGGCCGAGGCGCGCGCTCGTTCCGGCGGGACAGAGTGGAGCCACTGCCCGCCCCGACCCACATTCAGGAGTACGAGATGCAGCGCAAAGCCCTCATCAGTGTGATCGGCGGTGCGACCGCCGCGGTCGCGCTGGCCGGCCTCGGAACCCATCTGCTCGCGGGCACCGAGTCGACGAGTTCCCTGGACAAGTACACGACGGTGGCGGTCGACGGCCACAAGGCCCTGGCGGCGAACATCGTCGCGGGTCGCGCCCAGAGCAAGTTCCACCCGCTGCCCTGGGTGGGCACGAAGGTCTCCCGAGTGTCCTGTCCGACCGGTCTGAAGGCCGTGGCCGGCGCGAGCATCACGTGCACGGGCCGCACCGGCACGGGCAAGGACATAGACATACCGGTGACGGTGGTCGCGGCGACGAACACCTCCGTGACCTGGAAGTTCGAGCGCTGAGCGACGGCGAGGAGACCAAGGAGAACGAGAAGATCATGAGCACCGTCCTGGCCGGTCTCGGCCTCACCAAGAAATACGGCTCCACCGTCGCGCTGCACGGCGTGGACGTGAAGGTCGGCGTCCGCGAGTCGCTGGCGATCATGGGCCCGTCGGGGTCAGGGAAGTCGACCCTTCTGCACACCCTGGCCGGAGTCGTCCGCCCGGACGGCGGCGAGGTCCTCCTGCACCGTGAGCGCATCGACAACCTGGGCGAGAACCGGCTGAGCGAACTGCGACGCAAACGGTTCGGATTCGTGTTCCAGTTCGGCCAGTTGCTGCCCGAACTGCCCGCCGAGGAGAACATCGCCCTGCCGCTGATGCTGGACGGCATACCCCGTGGCCGGGCCGTCTCCCTCGCCCGCCGCTGGTTCGCCCCGCTCGGCCTCGACGGTCTGGAGAAGCGCCGCCCGGGTCAGTTGTCCGGCGGTCAGGCCCAGCGCGTCGCGATAGCCCGCGCGCTGGTCGTCCAGCCCGACGTGGTCTTCGCCGACGAGCCGACCGGCGCGCTGGACCAGGTCACCAGCGAAGAGGTCGTCCGACTGCTGACCTCGGTCACCCGCGAGCAGGGCGCCTCCCTGGTGATGGTCACGCACGACCCGGACGTCGCCGCCCACTGCGACCGCGTCCTCCAGGTCCGGGACGGCCGGATCACCGGCCACCACCAGTACACCGTCGCGCCCTGAGCCACCGGCCCTGCCGCGCCAACGCCCCTCCCTCCTAACGCCGGTCCACCCCGCCGCGCCCGCTTGCCCAGAGCGCCGGCCCCCGCCTCACCCATCCGATCAACCCGGAGCCCTCATGTCCTCGCCCGTCCCACAGTTGGCGTGGTTCCTCGCGCGCCGCTCCGGCCGCCGCGGCCTGCACAGCCAGTTGCTGGCGGCCGGCGCCGCGGCCGTCGGTTCACTGATCCTGCTGGTGCTGACGGCCGCCTACTTCGGCAGCGGTGCCCGCGCCCAGGACACGGCCTGGCGCACCCCGGCCCCCGACCGGCACGGCACCGCCGTACAGACACTCGGGACGACGTACCTCGGCGACCGCCCGGTCACCGTCGTGTCACTGGCCCAGCTGCCCGGCCGCCATACGACTCCGGCACCCCCAGGGCTGACCGGGTTCCCCGAGCCGGGGCAGGTCTACGTCTCGCCCGCCCTGGCCGACCTGCTGGACAAGACCCCGGCGAACCAGCTCGCCGACCGCTTCCCGAAGGTGTCCTCGTACGGCACCATCGGCGACGCCGGTCTCGCGGCGCCCGAAGAGCTGGTGGCGGTCATAGGGAGGGATGCCTCCGACCCGGCGGTCTCCACAGCGGCCGAACCGCTCGGCCTCTTCGGCCAGTTCGGCGGTCAGACCGCACGCGCGGTGGTCTCCGGCTTCGACGGAACCGAGGTCAGTGTGTTCACCTCGGCGGACAAGGCCGTGGTGTCGATCGGTGTGGCGATCGTCGCCGTCCCCGTGATCGTGCTCGCCGCAGCCGCCGGACGGCTCGGGGCAGCCCGGCGTGAGCAACGGCTCGCCGCGCTGCGGCTGGCGGGGGCGACACCGCGCCAGATCCTCGCGATGACCGGCCTGGAGTCGGCGGTCGTCGGCGCGGCCGGGGCCCTGGCGGGCGCGCTGGCGTACTGTCTGCTGCTGCCCGCTCTCGCGGAGATCCCGTTCGGCATCGGCACCTGGTACACCGGCCGGCTGTGGGTGGGGCTGCCCTGGCTGTTGGCGGTCGTGGCGTTCGTGGCCGGTCTCATCGCGGTGAGCGCCATGACGACGTTGCGTCAGGTGGCGGTCTCTCCCCTGGGTGTGGCCCAGCAGGCGAACCCCAGCCGTACCCGCCTCGTCCGCCTGGTCCTCTTCGCCGCGGTCCTGGTCTATATCTATGTGACAGCCTCGTCGGGCGGCACCAGCGCCCGTCAGCAACTGGCGATGCTGCTCATGTTCTACGGCGCCTTCTGGCTGCTCGGCCCGTGGGTCGTGGACCGACTCGGGCGGATCACGGCCCGCTTCGCCCGCCGCCCGGCGACCCTGCTGGCCGCGCGCCGGCTCACCGACGACCCGCGCGGCTCCTGGCGCACCGTCAGCGGACTTGTCCTCGCCGGCTTCGTCGCCGGGTTCTTCACCGTGGGCAACGTGAGCATCGACGACTACCGCTTCCCCGGCCAGGTCGCCGTACCCACCACCAGCGCCGCCAAGGCCCGCACCGCCACCGCCGAGGCCCGCACGCTGCTCCACGCGGCCGGAGTGAAGGCGACCGTCACGACGAGCGACGGCGACGACGGAATACTGTTCGGCACCCCCGGAGTGATCGCCCATGTCTCCGGCAGCGCCCCGCAGGTCGACACGGCGGTCACCGCGCTGTCGGGCCTGGTGCCCGGCAAGCTCCCTTACACCCAGGCCTATGCCACCGCCGAGAACGATGCCTTCACCGGCCGGCTTGGCGAACTCGGCACCGCCGCCCTTGCGGTCAGCTTCCTCGTCGCGACCGCCTCCGCAGGGCTCACCGCCGCCGCGAACGTGCTCGACCGGCGACGCGTCTACGCCCTGCTGCGGCTGGCCGGCACTCCGTTGAAGCTCCTCGACCGGGCCAGGTTCCGTGAGACGGTCCTCCCGCTGGTCGTCCTCGCCGGCGGGACCACCGCCGCCGGAATCTACGCTGCCTTCCAGGTCAACAAGCTGTTCGACAGCACGATCAGCGCCTCCGGGGCGATGACCCTGGCGGTGTGCGTGACCGTGGGCGCGCTGGCCATGTTCGCGGCGATCGGAGCGAGCAGACCCCTGCTGCGGGCGGTCACGGAGGATGCGGCGCAGACGGCGGACTGAGGACGAAGTACGACGTCAGGGCCGACAGCAGGAGGCCAGACCCGGCCTCTCCCTCTCGGCCTCTCCTCTCCTTCTCTTCCCCTCCCACCTCTGAGGCATGATCGAGCCATGACCGCCGCCCAGCCCAGCGCCCCGATCCGTGTCCTCATCGCGGACGACCAGGACATGGTCCGTACCGGCTTCCGCTTCTTCCTGGACGCCCAGCCCGACATCACCGTGGTCGCCGAGGCCGCCGACGGGGAGGAGGCCGTGACGCTGGCCCGCCGTGAGCGCCCTGACGTGTGCCTGCTGGACATCCGGATGCCCAAGCTCGACGGCCTGGAGGCGACCAGGCTGCTGGCCGGTCCCGGTGTCACCGACCCGATGCGGGTCGTCGTGGTCACCACCTTCGACCTCGACGAGTACGTGTACGGGGCACTGCGCGGCGGCGCCTGCGGGTTCCTGCTCAAGGATTCGGGGCCCGTCCTCCTCGCGGAGGCGGTACGGGCCGCGGCGGCCGGTGACTCCCTGGTGTCGCCGTCGATCACGGTTCGCCTGCTCCAGCACATCACCGCCCCACAGGCCACGGCGTTCCGCCCGGCGGCCCCGTCCCCGGTTTCCACGGCGACGCTCAGGGAGCCGCTCACCGACCGGGAACTCGACGTGGTCCGGCTGGTCGCCCTGGGCCGCACCAACGCCGAGATCGCCTCCGCGTTGTTCGTCTCCCTCTCCACGGTCAAGACACACCTGTCGAGCGTGCAGGCGAAGCTGGCCGCCCGGAACCGGGTGGAGATCGCGGCCTGGGCATGGCAGAACGGACATGCGCACCCGGAGGCGTGAGGGTGGCGGGTCACCCGGATGTGGCGCGTTCGACGTGGAGCGGCTATGCAGAAACAGGACGAGTTGAAAGTACGATCAGCAAATGTCTGACATGATCGAAACCACGCCCGGCTGGCTGGCACCCGACGAGCTCGAACAGTCTCGCGCACGGATGCCGATCCTGTACGTCGAAGCCGTACCGGTGCGCGTCGACGACAACGGCGAAGTCACCAAGATCGGCCTGCTCCTGCGCATCAGCTCGGACGGCACGGTCAGCCGTGCTCTGGTGTCGGGCCGCGTCCTGCATCACGAGCGCGTGCGCGACGCCCTCCTGCGCAACCTGGAGAAGGACCTCGGCCCGGTGGCGCTGCCCCGGGTCCCGGCCTCCCCGCAGCCCTTCACCGTCGCGGAGTACTTCCCGACGCTGGGGGTCACACCGTTCCACGACCCGCGCCAACACGCGGTGTCCCTCGCTTACATCGTCCCGGTGGCCGGCGACTGCCGTCCCCGCCAGGACGCCCTGGACCTGGTCTGGTTCAGCCCGGAGGAGGCGTCCTCCCCCGTGGTACAGAACGAGATGCCGGGCGGCCAGGGAGTCCTCCTCAAGCAGGCCCTGGCTCATGTCGGCCGCCTGTCCTGAACAGGGCGGACAATCAGAACCCAGGAATTACCAAGGTTTTCACAGCATTTCCATGGGAACTGAATTCTGAGATTTCGATTGACGCCGCGCAGGCTCGTGTTAAGTTTCCTTTCATCGAACGGCGAAGCGGCCCGGGGCAAAAGCCCTGGTCCACCTACTCGTTCACGCGGAATTCGTCCCGTGCAGTACTGGAAACTCAGAAGGAGTCAGTATGAGCTTCAGGATTGTTGCCCCGCTCACCCCCCGCCGGAACCCGGACCCGAACGCGGACCCGAACGCGAACCAGTTCCCGCAGAACCCGCAGGACGCTCAGCAGGCGGGCCGCCGACGCCCGCGCCCCGGCGATCCCCGCCCGCCCCGGTTCGGCTTCTGACGTACAAGCCCTGCTCACACGGGAGGGCCGGTGGTGTTCCACCGGCCCTCCCGGCGTTTCCGCTCCGCTCCGCACCACTGTGCGCAGACTGTGGATCTCCTCGGAAACACCTGGCGATCGGGCAAAGTCCCGGAAACTGCGGGAGCTTGGTTCGTAAGGTATTCGAAGCATGCTCCTGGTCATGCAAAACAGGAGAATTATGCGTGCGACCAAGAGTTTTTCAGGGATTGATCACCCTCGAAGCGTCCCGCCGGGTATTGAATTGTCCGCATACGGTTTTCCCATTAATTTCGAAAAGAGCGAGAGGCCCGAAGAGTACGAACCGCACGCCACCCCCACCGTCCCCGCCCGCACCGCATTCCGCCGTTTCTGGCCCCTGACGAAAGGGCTGCGGCGCTGGCTCGTGGCCGTGTGGCTGTGCACCGTGCTCGGCGCGGTCGCCGAGACGTCCGCCATCCTGCTCTTCGGCGATCTCACCGACAACGCGCTCCAGAACGGCTCGCTGGACGCCTTCTGGTCGCCCGCCGTCCAGTGGCTCGGTATCGCCGTGGTGGGCGCGGCCATCGGATACGCGGGCGGCTCCCTGTCCGTATGGGTGTCGGAGCGGTTCGTGATGCGGCTGCGTGAGCGGGTCTTCGACCATGTGCAGAAGCTGCCCCCGCACTTCTTCCAGCGCCACCGCCAGGGCGATCTGCTCTCCCGGCTGACCGGTGACATCGAGTCCATCGAGCAGATGGCCGTCTCCGGCCTCATCGGCACCGCGTCCGCGCTGTTCAGCGCCGTCTTCTACGCGGCGGCCGCGTTCTGGCTGCAGTGGGACCTCGCCGCGGTGACCTTCGCCCTCGCCCCGCTGTTCTGGCTGGCCGCCCGGAGGTTCTCCGCCGGCGTCAAGTCCGTCGCCCGGGACGGCCGGGTCGCCGACGGCGCGGTCACCTCCGTGGTGGAGGAATCCCTCGGCAATCTCGTCCTCACCCAGGCGTACGGTCGCGAGGACGCCGAACGGCGCAAGCTGAAGACGGAGGCGACGGCGTGGTTCCGGGCCTCCGTGCGCTCGGCCCGCCTCAACCAGGCGTACGGACAGCTGGTCCAGGTCATCGAGACGATCTGCGTGCTGGCCGTGATCGGCATCGGTGTCTGGGAGATCTCCGAAGGACAGATGACGCTCGGCCAGCTGCTCGCGTTCGCCGCGCTCCTCAGCTACCTCTATCCGCCGATCCGCAGCCTCGCCCAGCTGGGCCTTGTCGTCACCGCCGCCACGGCCGGCGCCGAACGGCTCATCGAGGTACTGGACGCCCGGCCCGCCGTCTCCGACCCACCCGGCCCCGCGCGCACCGGGACCGGGCGGCCCGACGGCAGCGTCGAGGTGCGCGACGTCACCTTCCGCTATCCGGGCGCCGACGCCACGGCGCTCGACGCGCTGTCGTTCACCGTGCACCCGGGCGAGCTGGTGATCGTCACCGGGCCGAGCGGCGCCGGCAAGTCCACCCTCTCCAAACTCCTGCTGCGCTTCTACGACCCCGACTCCGGCGCCGTCCTGCTGGACGGCACCCCACTGACGGACTTCCCGCTGGACCGGCTGCGTGAGTACGTCGCCCTGCTGCCGCAGGAGACCCTGGTCCTGCACGACACGGTCCGCGCCAACATCGCCTGCGGCCGGCCCGGCGCCAGCGACCACGCCATCGAGGAGGCGGCCCGCACGGCCGACGCGCACGAATTCATCTCCGCGCTCCCCGACGGGTACGACACCCAGGTCGACCCCAACTCGGCACGGCTGTCCGGCGGCCAGTTGCAGCGCCTCGCCATCGCCCGGGCCGTACTGCGCGACGCGCCGGTCCTCGTCCTCGACGAGCCCACCACCGGCCTCGACGCGATCGCCTCCCGGCGCATCGTCGAACCGCTGCGCCGCCTGATGGCAGGCCGCACCACGATCGTGATCACGCACGACCTGGACCTGGCTCCCGACGCCGACCGCATCCTGGTCATCGACCAGGGCCGCGTCGTCGAGACCGGCCGCCACGACGAACTCCTCGCCCTGGGCGGCACCTACGCCCGCCTGCACAGCTCCCGAAGGGAGACGTCCACGGATTCGGCCGAACCGTTCCCGCCCTTGCTCGCGCTTCCCCCGTACGCCGTGGTCGGCGACCCCGAGGGCTACTACTACGGCGGACAGGCGTCCTGAACTCCGGCTCCCGAGGATGACGCTGGTGCCCGGGAGCCGGGCCGCCCCGGATTCAGGCGATCTCGACGAGCAGGTCGCCGCCCTCCACCTGCTGGATCCTGTTGATCGCCAGCCTCGTGACCTTCCCGGCCTTCGAGGCGGTGACCGCGGCTTCCATCTTCATCGCCTCGATGGTGGCCACCGTGGCGCCGGCCGCCACCTCGTCCCCCTCGGCGACGGCGAGGGTCACCACTCCGGCGAACGGCGCGGCGACATGCCCGGGGTTGGCCCGGTCCGCCTTCTCCGTCGCCGGGATGTCGGAGGACACCGCGATGTCGCGCACCTGGATCGGCCGGAGTTGGCCGTTCAGCGTGGACATCACGGTGCGCATGCCGCGCTCGTCGGCCTCACCCACGGCCTCCAGCTCGATGAGCAGCCGTACGCCCGGTTCGAGGTCGACGGCGTACTCCGTCCCGGGACGCAGCCCGTAGAAGAAGTCCTTGCTGGCCAGCACGCTGGTGTCGCCATAGGTCTGGCGGTGCGTCTCGTACTCGCGCGTCGGCCCGGGGAACAGCAGCCGGTTGAGTGTCGCCCGCCGGTCCTTGGCCAGCCCTGTGCGGTCGTCCGCGGTCAGTTCCGCCATGGGTTTGGCGGCGGCGCGGCCCTCCAGTGCCTTGGTGCGGAACGGCTCCGGCCAGCCGCCGGGCGGGTTGCCCAGCTCACCGCGCAGGAAGCCGATGACGGAGTCGGGGATGTCGAACCTGTTCGGCGTCGCCTCGAAGTCGTCCGGCGAGACGTCGGCGCCGACGAGGTGGAGTGCGAGGTCGCCGACCACCTTCGACGAAGGGGTGACCTTCACCAGCCGGCCGAGGATCCGGTCGGCGGCGGCGTACATCGCCTCGATCGCCTCGAAGCGGTCGCCGAGGCCCAGCGCGACCGCCTGGGTGCGCAGGTTGGACAGCTGTCCGCCGGGGATCTCGTGGTGGTAGACGCGCCCGGTCGGCGAGGCGAGGCCCGCCTCGAACGGTGCGTAGATCTTCCGGACGCTCTCCCAGTACGGCTCCAGGTCGCCCACGGCCTTCAGGCTCAGCCCGGTGGGCCGCTCGGAGTAGTCGGTCGCGGCGACGATGCCCGACAGCGACGGCTGCGAGGTGGTGCCCGCCATCGACGCCACCGCGCCGTCGACCGCGTCCGCGCCGGCCTGGATCGCGGCGAGGTAGGTGGCGAGCTGGCCGCCCGCCGTGTCGTGGGTGTGGATGTGCACCGGCAGGTCGAACTCGCGGCGCAGCGCCGTCACGAGGGTCGCGGCGGCCGGAGCGCGCAGCAGGCCCGCCATGTCCTTGACGGCCAGAACGTGCGCTCCGGCCTCGACGATCTGCTCGGCCAGCCGGAGGTAGTAGTCCAGCGTGTAGAGCCGCTCGGACGGGTCGGACAGGTCGGACGTGTAGCACAGGGCGACCTCCGCGATCGCCGTTCCCGTCTCGCGTACGGCGTCGATCGCGGGCCGCATCTGCCCGACGTCGTTGAGCGCGTCGAAGATCCGGAAGATGTCGATACCGGTGGCCGCGGCCTCCTGCACGAAGGCGTCGGTCACCTCGGTCGGGTACGGCGTGTAGCCCACGGTGTTACGGCCGCGCAGCAGCATCTGCAGACAGATGTTCGGGACGGCCTCGCGCAGAGCGGCCAGGCGGTCCCAGGGGTCCTCGGCGAGGAAGCGGAGCGCGACGTCGTACGTGGCGCCGCCCCAGCACTCCAGGGACAGCAGCTCGGGCAGCGTCCGTGCCACCACCGGGGCGATGGCGAGCATGTCCTTGGTACGGACCCGGGTGGCCAGCAGTGACTGGTGGGCGTCGCGGAACGTGGTGTCGGTGACGCCGATGGTCGGTGACTCGCGCAGCCACCGGGCGAAGCCCTCCGGGCCGAGTTCCACGAGCCGCTGCCGGGAGCCGGCGGGCGGTTCCGTATTCGGCAGGGGCGGGATCTTGCCGACCGGATCGATCAGCTCGGGCCGCTCACCGTGCGGCTTGTTCACCGTGACGTCGGCGAGGTAGGTGAGCAGTTTCGTGCCCCGGTCGGCGGAGTGACGTGCCGTGAGCAGGTGAGGCCGTCGCTCGATGAACGATGTCGTGACCCGGCCGTTGCGGAAGTCCGCGTCGTCGAGCACGGCCTGCAGGAACGGGATGTTCGTGGCCACGCCACGGATCCGGAACTCGGCGACGGCACGCCGGGCCCGGCTGATCGCGGTCTCGAAGTCACGGCCCCGGCAGGTGAGTTTGACCAGCATCGAGTCGAAGTGCGCGCTGATCTCCGTACCGGCGTGGGTGGTGCCGCCGTCCAGCCGGATGCCGGAACCGCCGGGCGAACGGTAGGCGCTGATCCTGCCGGTGTCCGGGCGGAAGCCGTTGGCGGGGTCCTCGGTGGTGATACGGCACTGGAGCGCGGCCCCGTGCAGGGTGACGGTCTCCTGGGAGAGCCCCAGGTCGGCGAGTGTCTCGCCGGAGGCGATGCGCAGCTGCGACTGCACGAGGTCGACGTCGGTGACCTCCTCGGTCACCGTGTGCTCGACCTGGATGCGCGGGTTCATCTCGATGAAGACGTGGTTGCCGTCACGGTCGAGCAGGAACTCCACGGTGCCCGCGTTGCGGTAGCCGATCTCCCGGGCGAACCGGACGGCGTCGGCGCAGATCCGGTCGCGCAGATCCGGGTCGAGGTTCGGCGCGGGGGCCAGCTCGATCACCTTCTGGTGGCGCCGCTGCACCGAACAGTCGCGCTCGAAGAGGTGGATGACATTGCCCTGGCCGTCGGCGAGGATCTGCACCTCGATGTGGCGTGGCTCGACCACCGCCTTCTCCAGGAAGACCGTGGAGTCGCCGAACGCGGAGGCCGCCTCGCGGGCCGCGGCCTCGATGGACTCGCGCAACTGTGCGGGTTCCTCGACCCGCCGCATGCCGCGCCCGCCACCGCCGGCGACAGCCTTGACGAACACCGGGAAACCGATGTCCTCGGCGGCGCGGACGAGCTCGTCCACGTCGGCGGAGGGCGCCGAGGAGGCCAGCACCGGTACGCCGGCGGCGCGGGCGGCGGCCACCGCACTCGCCTTGTTGCCGGTCAGCTCCAGCGTGTCGGCGCTGGGCCCGACGAAGGTGATGCCGGCTTCCTCGCAGGCGCTCGCCAGATCGGGGTTCTCCGAGAGGAACCCGTAGCCGGGGTACACGGCGTCCGCGCCCGCCTGTCGCGCGGCGCGGATGATCTCCTCCACGGAGAGGTACGCCCGGACCGGGTGTCCCGGCCGGCCGATCTCGTAGGCCTCGTCGGCCTTCAACCGATGCAGTGAATTGCGGTCCTCGTGCGGGAAGACGGCCACGGTCCTCGCGCCCAGCTCATAGCTGGCGCGGAACGCGCGAATCGCGATCTCACCTCGGTTGGCGACCAGCACCTTGCGGAACATCATGGATCCCTTCAGCCTGCCGGTGACGCGCCCCATGGTGTCGGCCCGGCCCGGCTCGCGCCATGTGAGCCGGGCCACTCACCCCTGACGGGGTCGCGTTCAGTGGAGATCGGCCCGGGCAGGGGTGTCGTCCAGGAAGCCGCCCGACTGGTGCTGCCAGAGCTTCGCGTAGGCACCTTCCGTAGCGAGCAGCTCGTGGTGCGTGCCCTGCTCGACGATCCGGCCGCGGTCGAGTACGACGAGTCGGTCCATGGTGGCGACCGTGCTCAGCCGGTGGGCCACCACAAGCGCCGTCCGGCCCTCCATGAGCCGCCACAGCGCCTCCTGGACGAGGATCTCGCTCTCGGAGTCCAGGGCGCTGGTGGCCTCGTCGAGCAGCAGGATCGGCGCGTCGCGCAGGATCGCCCGGGCCAGAGCGACCCTCTGGCGCTGACCGCCGGACAGCTTGACTCCGCGCTCGCCCACCATCGTGTCGAAACCGTCCGCCAGCACGTCGGCGAACTCCGTGACGTGCGCCGCCTCGGCCGCGCGGCGGATCTCGGCGTCGGAGGCGTCCGGCCGGGCGAACGCGATGTTGTCCCGCAGCGTGCGGTGGAACATCGCCGGGTCCTGCGGCACGTAGGCGATCAGGCCGCGCAGGTCCGCCTGGCGCAACTGGCTGATGTCCTGGCCCCCGATCATGATCCGGCCGCCGTCGATGTCCGTCATCCGCAGCAGCAGCCTGCTGAGCGTGGTCTTGCCCCCGCCGGAACGGCCGACGAGGCCGATCTTCGCCCCGCTGGGCACCGCCAGGTCGAGGCCCTCGAAGAGCGGCCCGGCGCCCGCGTGGGCGAAGGTCACGTTCTCGAAGCGGACGTCGGCGGCCCGGGACGTAAGGGCCTCCGGCGCGGCCGGGTCGAGCACGGTCGGCGACGTCAGCAGCAGTTCGGTGAACTGCGCGGCCTCCGTCATCGAGCTTTCCAGCCGACGGTAGATCTGGTTGAACTCGAACATGATCCGCGTGGCGTTCGCGTAGTACGTGAAGGCGACCACGACCGTCTCCACGCCGTGCCCGCCCCCGGCGAGCGTGACCGCGAGAAGCAGGCCCAGGGCGTTGGTCAGTACGGACAGCGGCGCGACCAGCGTGTCGATGCGCAGGTTGCCGTAGTCCCACGACCTGAGCATGAGCCGCCTCGACGCCGCGACCCGGGACCGGTGCTCGGCGGCCTCACGCTCCTCGGCGGCGAACGCCCGGACCGTGTCCATGTTCATCAGGCTGTCGGCGACATGGCCCGACACCCGGGCGATCGCCTCCTCACGCTTGGCGACGAGCGCCTGGCGACGCCGGATGAGGGGCACCACACACAGCGCCGTCAGGGCGAGCATCGCCAACAGGCCGACCACGAGCAGCGGTTCGTAGCGCCACAGCACCACCGACCCGAACACCAGTGGCACCAGACTGCCCACGACCTGGAAGGTCAGCGTGTCGACGAACTCCTCGAACCGGGAGGCGAAGCTCAGGACGCGCTTGGTCAGCGACCCGGCGAAGTTGTCGTGGAAGAACGCGGCGTCCTTGGCGAACAGCTCGTCCATACCGATCACGTACAGATGCTCGATACCACGGGCATCGACGCGGTTCAGGCAGTGCAGGCCCAAGCGCCACAGCACCTCCGAGAGCAGCATGACGCCGGCGAAGACGAGAACGTAGGGCATGGCCGAGCCGGCGGTGATGCCGCCCTCGTCGGCGATTCGGCCGACGAGTTTCGCGACGACCAGCGGCGCGATGTAGGCGAGGCCGATGTTGCCGAGCGCCGGCAGCAGCATCGCGGGGAGCGTCAGCCACCTGAGTCGGGCCAACTCCCGTACGTAATATCGAAGCGCGAGGAGCACCGGCCCTTTGTCCGGTGGGACCTCGCGAGATTCAGGCGATCCCATTCCCACCCTGTGTCGTCCCTGTGTCGTCGTAGGGCGGCCCGCCACACGCCGTCGCCGGGGTCGTCCCGACAGGCGGGCACGACGACGGAGCCCCCGCGAGGTTCGCGGCGGCGCCGAAGTGCGAGTACGGGCAGGCCAGAAGTCCCAGTGTCCCGCGACGGCGCCCGCCCGGTCCAAGCGTTTTTCTCGGCCAACGGCAGGCCCGAACACGGGTGCGAGCCCGGGCCGGACAGGCGCGTTTATCCTTCGACCGTGGCTGACACCGTGGCTGACACCGAGACCGACACCGACCCGATGCGGCTTCCCGACATGCCGCTGCACGATCCGTTCGTCGTCGCCGACGAGAAGACCCGCACCTACTACCTCTACACGTCCAACGACCCGTCCGTATCGGGCGTGGACGGCACCGGCACGATGGTCTACCGCAGCCACGACCTGCGCGACTGGACGCGCCCCGTGGTGGTCTTCCTGGCTGCCGACCAGAAAGAGATCTGGGCGACCGACGGCGGCTGGGCGCCGGAGGTGCACGAATGGGACGGCAGGTACTACCTGTTCACCACGCTGCACAACCAGGACAGACCGCTTCCGGTGCCTCCGCCCAACCAGTGGGGTACGCCGTTCCAGATCCCGGCCTACATGCGCGGCACGATCACGGCCGTCTCCTCCTCGCTGCTGGGCCCGTTCGCCGTCGTCGACCCCGCACGCCCCACCCCGCCCGCGAACCTCATGACGCTCGACGGCACGCTCCACGTCGACCTGTCCGGACAGCCGTGGATGGTGTACGCGCACGAGTGGCTGCAGACCATCGACGGAACCATGGAAGCGATCCGGCTGGCCCCGGACCTGTCCCGGACGATCGGGGATCCGGTCTTCCTGTTCAAGGCCTCGGACGCGTCCTGGCTCACCGAGGAGATCCCCGCAGGCCTGCCGAACCAGCTCCCGCCGTACATCACCGACGGCCCTCAGCTCCACCGCACCCCTGACGGGTCGCTGCTCATGCTGTGGTCGACGTACGAGAAGAACGTGGTCGGCGGGGACGGGGCCATCAGCGGCGGTTATGTGCAGACGTACGCCACCTCGGAGTCCGGCACCATCACCGGGCCGTGGCGGCAGCACCGGCCGCTGGTCCGCGAGGACAGCGGTCACGGCATGCTCTTCCACACGTTCGACGGCCGACTGATGATGGTGCTCCACCGCCCCTTCGAGAACGCGCGGGGCAAGCTGTACGAGATGGAGTGCGTCGGCGACGAGCTGCGCGTACTCCGACGGCGCGACGACCTCGACGGCGGCGGCTGACACCGCTGCGCGAAAACGCCGGAGGCCGTTCTCCCAATTTACGGGGAGAACGGCCTCCGACTTCCGACTTCGTAAAGTCGGGACGACAGGATTTGAACCTGCGACCCCTTGACCCCCAGTCAAGTGCGCTACCAAGCTGCGCCACGTCCCGATGCGGTCTGACCTGGGGTTTCCCCTGGCCGGAACACGCATGGAAACAATACCGCACTCCAGTCGATGGTCGCGCACTCCTTTATTCGCACACTCGGCCCTTGACCTCAAGTTTGGTTGAGGTCGCACGATCGTCCTCATGACAGCCACAGCCACGCACGCCGACATGTCCGAGACACGCGACGCACAGGACACGCACGCCCGACACGAGTACGCCGAGCTGACCGGGCTCATGGGGCTGATGACCGGCGACGAGAAGCACGGGCCCGCTGCGACCTCCACGCTTGACGTGCTCTGGGTCCTCTACGACCGGGTCCTGCGGGTCGGACCGGACCGGATGACGGACGCCGGGCGCGACCGGTTCCTGCTCTCCAAGGGGCACGGGCCCATGGCGTACTACGCGGTACTCGCCGCCAAGGGCTTCCTGCCCGTGGACTGGCTGCCGGGCTTCGGCGCGTACGACTCGCCGTTGGGCCACCACCCCGACCGGGTGCTGGTGCCGGGGGCCGAGATCGGCAGCGGCTCGCTCGGGCACGGACTGCCGATCGCCGTCGGAACGGCGCTGGGGCTGCGCGCCCAGGGGCTCGACGGGCCCGCGGTGTGGGTGCTGACCGGCGACGCCGAACTGGACGAGGGCAGCAACCACGAGGCGATCGCCTTCGCCGGTCCCGCCGGCCTCGAACGCCTGCACACCGTCGTCGTCGACAACTCGTCCGCCAGCCATGCCCGGCCGGGTGGTATCGCCGCCCGCTTCGAGGCCGCGGGCTGGTCCACGGCAACGGTCGACGGCCGTGACCACGAGGCCCTGTACACCGCCTTCACCGTGCCGCATCCCGGCCGCCCGCACGCGGTCGTGGCGCGGGTCGAACCGAAGTCCGACTGACCCGGGCGCACCCGACCTGCCCGACCCGTCTCACCGACCCATCTCACTGACCATCTCACCGACCCGAAGGGATCCACTCCCCCATGGACACCATGCGTGACCGCTTCGCCCCTGTCCTGACCAGGCTGCTCGACGAGGACCCACGCGTCGCCGTCGTCCTCGCCGAGATCGGCGCGGACGCGTTCGATCGGGCACAGGCCCGGCATCCCAACCGGGTGATCAACGTGGGCATCCGCGAGCAGCTCCTCGTCGGCGCGGGCGCCGGCCTGGCGCTCACCGGGATGCGCCCCGTCCTGCACACGTTCGCGAGCTTCCTCGTGGAGCGCCCCTTCGAGCAGGTCAAGCTCGACCTCGGCCACCAGGACGTCGGCGCCGTACTCGTGAGCGCCGCCGCCTCCTTCGACTGGCCGGCGGGCGGCTACACGCACATGGCACCCGGTGACGTGGCCCTCCTCGACACCCTGGACGGCTGGACCGTCCATGTACCGGGGCACCCCGACGAGGCCGAGACACTGCTGCGGCACGCGGTCGCCGCGGGCGACGACAAGGTGTACGTACGGCTGTCGGCGCAGTCCAACGCGGAAGGGCTCGCGGTCGACGGGGAACGGTTCCTCACCGTCCGCGAGGGCCGCGCCGGTGTCGTGATCGCCGTCGGGCCGATGCTCGACACGGTGCTCGCCGCCACGGAAGGGCTCGACGTCACCGTCCTGTACGCGACGACCGTACGGCCCTTCGACACGGCAGCGCTGCGCCGGGCCACGGAGGCGGCGGGCACCGATGTCGTCCTCGTCGAGCCGTACCTCGCGGGCACGTCGACAGCCGTCGTGAACGACGCGCTCTCCGACGTGCCCCACCGGGTGCTGGGCCTCGGCGTGGGCCGCCGCGAACTACGCCGTTACGGGGACATCGAGGAGCATGTCGCCGCGCACGGGCTCGACGCGCGGACGCTCCGGGAGCGGATCCGGGGGTTCGTGGCCTGAGCTCGCCGTCCGGGTTCAGTCGGCGTCCGGCGCCCCCAGCTCCGGGTAGGCGTCCAGCAGCCGGGTCGGGGCGGCCTGGCGCCAGGAGTCGGCGAGGATGTCCCGCAGTTCACCCTCGTCCTCCAGCGCGGCCAGGCGCACTCTGACCCAGGCGAAGCCCGCCTCGTGGTCGGCGATCCAGAACTTCTCGGGCTCGGCCAGAACCAGTTCGTCGCGCTCCTCCTTCGGGCAGCGGACGGCGATGGAGGTCTCGTTCTCGGGCAGCGTGGCGAACATCTTGCCCGCGACCCGGAACGTGGGCATGCTCCAGGCGATCTTCTCCGTCGTGTCCGGCAGGGAGAGGGAGATACGGCGTACGTCTTCGGCTTCCGGCATGCAACGCACCGTAGCCAATGCCACTGACAATCACCCGCAGTCATCCGGCGGGAGGGCCCGCCCCCTGCCAGGACGCCCGCCTACACCTCCGAGGCGGTGCCGAGCGCCTCCAGCACCGGGCGGATCAGGGGGTGTTCCTCCGCTCCCCGGCGTACGGCCGCGAAGACCCTCCGGGTGGGCGCCACCCCGTCGACCGGCCGCACGACCACGCCCGTCAGCTCCATGCCGCGCAGCGCCGAACGCGGTACGAGGGCCACGCCGGCGTCGGCCGAGGCGAGGGCCACGACCGCACGGAAGTCGTCGGAGGAGTGTTCGAGGCGGGGCCGGAAACCGGCGTTCTCGCAGGCCAGGACGACCACCTCATGGCAGGGGTTGCCGGGGTACGGCCCGATCCACGCGTCCTTGGCCAGTTCGGCGAGCGGCACCTCGTGGGCGCCGGCGAGACGGTGCGTGACCGGGACGACCGCGTCGAACGGCTCGGCGTAGAGGGGAACATGGGTGAGGCGCGGGTCGTCGGCGGGCGGCGCTCCCCGGTACTCGACAGCAACCGCGACGTCGACCTGCCGGTCGAGCACCATCGGCAGGCTGGCGTCACCCTCGGCGTCCTGGACACGGACCCGGATGCCGGGGGCGGTCACGGCGAGACGGGCCAGGGCGGGGGCGACGACCAGGGCGATCCCGGTCGCGAAGGCGGCGACGGTGACCGTGCCGGCGTCGCCCGAGTCGTACGCGGCCAACTCGGCCTCGGCCCGCTCCAGTTGGGCGAGGACCATGTTGGTGTGCGCGAGCAGGATCTCGCCGGCCGGGGTCAGCCGTACCCCCTTGGCGCCGCGCTCGACGAGCCGGTGGCCGGTCTCCTGCTCCAGGGCCGTGAGCTGCTGGGAGACGGCCGAGGGGGTGAGATACAGCGCGGCGGCAGCCGCCGTCACCGTCCGGTGGTCTGCCACCGCACGCAGGATGTGGAGCCGCCGCGCTTCGATCATGCGATCGATTATCCAGTACGTCCGGGACGGTATGTCCGGAACGGTGTCCCGGAAGGTATGGCAGGGACCGTCCGGTCAGCCCTCCAGCTCCGTCCGGACCGCGACGAAGGCGTCGACCGCGCTGTTCACGTCCTCGGTGGAGTGCGCCGCCGACAGCTGGACGCGGATCCGGGCCTTGCCCTGCGGGACGACCGGGTACGAGAAGCCGATCACGTACACCCCCCGCTCCAGCAGCAGCTCCGCCAGCCGGCCGGCCTTCGTGGCGTCACCGATCATCACGGGCGCGATGGCGTGGTCGCCGGGGAGGATGTCGAAGCCCTCCTCCGTCATCCGTCGGCGGAACAGGGCGGTGTTCTCGGTGAGTCGGGTCCGCAGGTCGTCCGCCGACTCCAGCAGGTCGAGCACCTTCAGTGAGGCGGCGGCGATCACCGGGGCAAGCGTGTTCGAGAACAGATACGGCCGAGAGCGCTGACGCAGCAGAGCGACGATCTCGGCGCGAGCGGCCACGTAGCCCCCGGACGCACCGCCCAGCGCCTTGCCCAGCGTGCCGGTGACGATGTCCACGCGGTCCATGACGCCGTGCAGTTCGGGAGTGCCCCGGCCGCCGGGACCGACGAACCCGACGGCGTGCGAGTCGTCGACCATGACCATGGCGTCGTGGCGGTCGGCGAGGTCGCAGATCTCCCGCAGCGGGGCCACGTAGCCGTCCATGGAGAACACGCCGTCGGTGACGATCAGCTTCCGGCGCGCGCCGCCCTCCGTGGCCTCCTTCAGCTGCCGTTCCAGGTCGGCCATGTCGCGGTTGGTGTACCGGAAGCGGCGGGCCTTGGACAGGCGGATGCCGTCGATGATCGAGGCGTGGTTGAGGGCGTCGGAGATCACCGCGTCCTCGGCGTCCAGGAGGGTCTCGAAGACTCCGCCGTTGGCGTCGAAGCAGGAGGAGTACAGAATTGTGTCCTCCTGCCCGAGGAACGCCGACAGCCGGGCCTCCAGTTCCTTGTGCACCTCCTGCGTACCGCAGATGAACCGCACGGAGGCCATGCCGTAGCCCCAGCGGTCGAGTGCGTCGTGGGCGGCGGCGACGACCTCGGGGTGGTCGGCGAGGCCGAGGTAGTTGTTGGCGCAGAAGTTGAGCACCTCGCCGGGGCGCCCGCCCGAGGTGACGGAGACGGTCGCGGACTGCGGGCTGCCGATGACGCGCTCGGGCTTGTGCAGACCGGCGGCGCGGATCTCGTCGAGGGTGGCGCGCAGGTCGTCGCGCACGGAGTCGAACATGAAGAGGCTCCTGAAGCTATAAGGGGGTTACGTGTTCCAGTCGAGGATGACCTTGCCGCCCCGGCCGCTCGCCGCGTCCGCGAACGCGGCCTCGTGGTCACGGTGGTCGTAGCGGCCGGTGATGACCGGGGAGAGGTCGAGGCCGCCCTCCAGGAGCACCGACATCGCGTACCAGGTCTCGAACATCTCACGACCGTAGATCCCCTTGATGGTGATCATCGAGGTGACGATCCGGGACCAGTCGACCGGGAACTCCTCGGCCGGCAGGCCGAGCATGGCGATGCGTCCGCCGTGCGTCATGTTGGCGATCATGTCCCGCAGTGCCTCGGGGCGACCGGACATCTCCAGGCCGATGTCGAAGCCCTCGCGCAGACCGAGGGTGCGCTGGCCGTCGGCGATGGTCGCGCCGGAGACGTTCAGCGCCAGGCTCGCGCCGATCTTGCGGGCCAGTTCGAGCCTTTCCTCGCTGACGTCGGTGACGACCACGTTCCGCGCCCCCGCGTGCCGGGCAACCGCCGCCGCCATCAGCCCGATCGGGCCGGCTCCCGTGATCAGGACGTCCTCGCCCACCAGCGGGAAGGACAGTGCGGTGTGCACGGCGTTGCCGAACGGGTCGAAGATCGCGGCGACGTCGAGGTCGACGGGCGCGCGGTGCACCCACACGTTGGCGGCGGGCAACGCCACGTACTCGGCGAAGGCACCGTCCCGGCCGACACCGAGCCCCACCGTGGCCCGGCACAGGTGGCGGCGCCCGGCGAGGCAGTTGCGGCACCGCCCGCACACCAGGTGCCCCTCGCCGCTGACGAGATCGCCGACACCGATGTCGGTGACATCGCGTCCGGTTCCGACGACCTCGCCGACGAACTCGTGTCCGACCACCAGTGGCGTCCGGATCGCCTGCCGCGCCCAGCCGTCCCAGGCCCGGATGTGCAGGTCGGTGCCGCAGATCCCGGTTCTGAGCACCTTGATCAGCACGTCACCGTGGCCGACCGCCGGTTCCGGTACGTCCGCGAGCCACAGTCCGGGCTCCGCCTTCTTCTTGACCAGCGCCTTCAACGCAACGCTCCTGTGGGTAGGACCCCGGGGCAGGGCACGCCGAAGGAGCCCGTGGCGGGGAGAGTGGTGACGTCGACGGCAGGACCGACGGGACCGGCGAGATCCCGAGCCTGAGACCGCGAGAACGCGGGTCGCGAGACGAAATCTGCCGTACGACGGCTCCCAGGTCCATCGAGGATTTCTTAAGCGCCGCCGCAGCTTTCCTTCACGCCGGACGACGACTGGCATATCCCAATTGGCCGGAAGAACGACAACAGCCGTACACCTGTTGATCCGACCGGAACGATCAGCCGTATCCCTTCTGGGAAACCGCGCGAACGACATGTGAACCGGCTGGACCGGCAACCGCCCCCGCCCGGGGCCGTCCAAGGAGTCAGGAACCCGTCATGCCCGCACCGCACTTGACGCTTCCGCCGAACGACCGGGTCCTGTCCCTGTTCACCGGCTGGACCCGGGCACACTGGGAGGCTCTCGCAGACCGGCAGTTGGAGGCGCTGGTCCCCTATGCGACGCCGGGTCTCGCGCAGTACCGGCTGCCGGGCCGGAACTCCTCGGCGGGCGTGGTGTCGGACGGCCTCGAGGGTTTCGCACGGTCGTTCCTGCTGGCCTCCTTCCGGATCGCGGGAGCGGCGGGCGAGGCCGATCCACGTCTCGTGGAACGCTACGCGCAGGGTCTGACAACGGGCACGAACCGTGACAGCGGCGAGGCCTGGCCCGAACTCACCGACTGTTCCCAGCCGATGACCGAGGCGGCCTCGATCGCCATCGGGCTGCACGAGACCCGGCCGTGGATCTGGGACCGGCTCGACGTGGACGTCCAGGAGCGGATCGTCGACTGGCTGTGGGGTTTCGTCGGCCGTCGTACCCGGGACGACAGCGGGCGGCTCTGCCAGGTGGTGGCCGAGCAGTTCCTGGCTTCCGTGGGGGCGCCGCACCGCCAGGAGGACATCGACGGCGGACTCGACCGGATCGACGACTGGTATGTCGGCGGCGGCTGGTACAGCGACGGCGACGGCCGCACGTTCGACTACCACGTCGGCTGGGCCCTGCATCTGTATCCGCTGCTGTGGTGCCGGATGACGGGCGGCGAGGACGGCGGGCGCGGCCGGGTCCACCAACGCAGACTGGCCCAGTACCTCGCCTCCTACCCGCACTTCTTCGGGGCGGACGGCGCCCCCGTCCACCAGGGCCGTTCCCTGACGTACCGTTTCGCCGCGACCGCTCCCGTCTGGCTGGGAGCGCTGGCCGAGTGCACTCCGCTGGCGCCGGGGCTGACCAGGCGGCTGGCCTCGGGCGCGGTGGCGCACTTCGTGGAGCGCGGGGTGCCCGACGAGCGCGGGCTGCTGCCGCTGGGCTGGTACGGCACGTTCCTGCCGGCGACCCAGGCCTCCTCGGGGCCCGGATCGCCGTACTGGTCGAGCACGGCCTTCCTGGGGCTGCTGCTGCCCCCGGAGCACTCGGTGTGGACCGCGCGCGAACGCCCGTTGCCCATCGAGGAGTCCGACCAGTACACGGCGTTGCCGGGACCGGGCTGGCTGCTGCACGGCACCCGGCACGACGGCATCGTTCGTCTCGTCAACCACGGCAGCGACCACAACCCGATGGAGGGACCTGCCGACGACGATCCGCACTACGCCAAGTTCGGCTACTCGTCGGCCACCGCACCGGAGACGGGCTCGTCGGCCTGGGAACGGAACGTGGACGGTCACCTGGCGCTCCTCGCCCCCGACGGCACGGCGTCACGCCGGCGCAGAATCCTTCCGCTGCACTGCTCGGGGCGGGTCGCAGCCTCCCGGTACGAAGCCGAACTCCCTGGCGTGGAAGGGGAGTTCCAAGTCGAGTCGACGAGCGTGCTGCACGGTACCTGGGAGATCCGCGTGCACCGGGTACAGACGCCGGCCGAAGCGGCGGTCCGGGAGGGCGGCTACGCGGTGGCCGACACCGCCCTGCCCGAGGCGGAGCGGGGTGACGGCTGGGCCCTGACCCGTACCGGTTCGGGGCTGACCAGTGTGGTCGTCGCGCTGCACGGCTGGGACGAGGCCACGGGTGTGGCCCGCGAGGTCGACGCGAACGCCTTCGGCCCGCACTCGGCGACACCGTACCTCCAGCGCGCCGCCGAATCCCCGGGCGCCAGCAGGCTGTTCGTGACCCTGGTCGCGCTGACCCGGGACGCCGTGCATCCGCAGGCCCTTCGTGAGGCGGTGTCGTGCGCGGTGACGGAGGAGGGCCGCGCCCTCATCATGTTCCCGGACGGCGAGACGGTCTCCGTATGACGGTCTCCACATGACGCTCTACGACTGAGTCTCTCCGTATGACGGAGACGCCCTTCAGAGAGGGACCTCCCCCGGCGCGAGCTGCCCGGCCAGTTCCGCCGCCATCGCCTTGATGGTCTCCAGCCCCGCCCTCCCCCAGGGGCGCGGCTCGAAGTCGGCGACGCACACCGTGCCCAGCGCCATGCCCGCGCTGTCGATGAGCGGCGCGCCCAGGTAGGAGCGGATGCCGAACTCGTCCACGACCGGGTTGCCCGCGAACCGCGGATAGTCGCGGACGTCCTCCAGGACGAGTGCCTTGCGCCGGACCACCACATGCGGGCAGAACCCGTGGTCGCGCGGCAGCCGACGGCCCACCCGCGGCTTCACTCCGTCGGAGTCGGCACCGGCATCCCGACCGCTGCCCGTGTCGGCATCGCCCGGGACATGGAGCCCGGCGAAGAACTGCCGCTCCTCGCCGATGAAGTTGACCATCGCGTACGGCGCGCGGACCAGCTCGGCGAGGCGGTCCGCGAAGGCGTCGAGGGCGGGCTCGGGCCGTTCCCCGAAGCCCAGTCCGTGCAGCCGTCGGGTGCGGGCCGGAGCTTCGTCGTCCTCGGGGGTAAGCAGGAGACGACCGGCCGGGCGGGGCGGGTCGTAGGTCATGGGCGGGCTCCCTCACTGTGGGCACTGGGTGCGGGCGCGGGCGCGTGGGCGAGCAGATGCCGTACGAGGGTGAGCAGGGTCTGCACCCCCGAACTGGAGATCCGGGCGTCGCAGCGCACGATCGGGATGTCGGGGTCGAGATCGATGGCGGAGCGCACCTCCTCGGGGTCGTAGCGGTACGAGCCGTCGAACTCGTTGATCGCGACGATGAAGCCGAGGCCGCGCTGTTCGAAGAAGTCGACGGCCGCGAAGCAGTCCTCCAGGCGCCGGGTGTCGGCGAGGATCACCGCGCCGAGCGCGCCCTCGGAGAGCTCGTCCCACATGAACCAGAACCTCTCCTGTCCGGGCGTGCCGAACAGATAGAGGACGTGTTCAGGGTCCAGGGTGATGCGGCCGAAGTCCATCGCCACGGTGGTCTCGACCTTGTTCTCGATGCCTTCGAGACTGTCGGTCGAGGCACTCACCGTGGTGAGCAGTTCCTCCGTGCTGAGCGGCGCGATCTCGCTCACCGCGCCGACGAGGGTCGTCTTGCCGACTCCGAATCCTCCCGCCACCAGAATCTTCAGTGCGGTGGGGAAGGGATCAGAGCTGTCGTCGTAGTCCATCGAGCACTGCCTCCAGAAGTGACCGGTCAGTGGGCTTGTGGTAGAACTCGGGCGGTTTCGTGGTGAGTGCCCCGCAGTCGACCAGGTCGGAAAGCAGCACTTTGGTGACCGCCGCAGGCAGTTTCAGCTGGGCGGACACCTCGGCTACCGAGACGGGCTCCCGGCACAGGTCGAGCGCCTGAGCGTGTTCGGGGCCGAGGTAGCCGAGAGGGGTGGCTCCGGTGGCCATCACCTGTGACATGAGGTCGAGGGCGGTGGTCGGCCGGGTCCGGCCGTTGCTGACGGTGTAGGGGCGCACGAGCCGTCCGGCCGCGTCGTCGAGCCATGGCCCGTCGCCGGCCGCCGTCACGCTCAAGGCCTCATCGCCGTGGGTTCGACCGCGGCCTGCCGGGGGGCGGTCATCAGGTAGGGGCGGACGCTCTTGACCAGCATCGCCATCTCGTAGCCGAGGACCGCGGCATCGGCCTCGCGGCCGGCCAGCACGGCGAGACAGGTGCCGGAGCCGGCGGTGGTGACGAACAGCAGGGTCGAGTCGAGTTCGACGACGACCTGCCGCACCTCACCGCCGTCGCCGAAGCGGACGCCCGCGCTGCGTCCGAGGGAGTAGAGACCGGAGGCCAGGGCGGCCATGTGGTCGGCGCTGTCCGGGTCGAGCCCGTGCACGGACTTGACGAGTCCGTCGCAGGACAGGAGTACCGCGCTCGTGGTGTGCGGTACGCGCTGGACGAGACCGCTCATCAGCCAGTCGAGATCTGATACATGGCCGGTCGGCACATCGCTCGCCATGGTGGATCGACTCCTTGGGGTACGAAGGTCTGCGGGAGCGTTGGGGTGGGGGGCAGGGGTGGTGCTGCGGGGGGTGGTCATCCGGCCGGTGCGCTCCCGTCGTGCCGGGCAGTGAGGTCCAGGTCGTGTCCGGGCGCGCGCAGCCGGTGCGCCTCGGATATGGGGGACGTGTCCATGGGCGGTACGTCCATGGGGTCCATGGCGGGCACGGTGACATCGGTGCGGCCCGCGTCTTCGCCGGACGGGGGGATGATCACCGGCTCGGGGCGCGCTGCCACGTACTCGGCCGGGTACAAGGACTCCGCGTACGTCTGTTCCGGGGGTGCCGGTTGCCTGGCGGGCGTCCGGGTGCGCGCCGACTCCCCGTACTCCGCCTCGTACGCCCTCTCCATCGCGGCCACGGCCGGGTCCGTGTAGTCCGACTCCAGTTGGCGCGCCTCGGCGAGCCCGATGCCGCGCTGGAAGGCGGCCATGAGCCCGGGGTCGTGCTCGACGTGTTCGCCCTCCGGGCGGGGGGCCGCCGGGCCGCCGCGCAGTTGGGGCGCGATGTGCTCCTGGGCGCGGCGGCGGGGCAGTTGGGGCTTGCCCATGGTGCCGCGCACGGCGCTGTTGCGGGGGGTGGGCGGCGCGGCCACGTTCTCCGCGACGGTCCGCCGGTCGTCGGGGCGGACGCCCGGCATCGCCTCGGCGGGGTTGGGCCGCTCCACGCGGGCCCCGCGTACGGGCAGCGGGGCCGGGCCCCGGCCGTTCGGCACCGGTGCGGTGGGCCGGGGTGCCTCCGGGCGCCGCATCGTCGAGGCGCCGGGCTGGATGCCGGGGCCGGGCGTCGAGGGCGCCGGGTGCCGTCCCTCGTGGCCGGCGGCCGACGGACGCTGCCTGGGCGGCTCGGCCACCCTCCGCATGCTCCCGGTCTCCTGGGTCCGGGCCTGGGCCGGCCCCGGTGGCTCAGCCGTCACCTGGGGACGCGACTGGGCTACGCCCACGACTCCGCCCGCTGCCGTGTCCGTGCCCAGCAGCCCCTGCGGTACGACGAGTACGGCCTGCACACCGCCGTAGATGTTGGTCTGGAGACGGACGTGGATGCCGTGCCGGCGGGCGAGCTGGGAGACCACGAAGAGGCCGATGCGGCCGTCCTGGAGCAGGCTGGCGACGTTGACCTGGTCGGGGTCGGTGAGCAGCGTGTTCATCTTGTGCTGCTCGTCCACGGGCATGCCGAGGCCGCGGTCCTCGACCTCGATGGCGAGCCCCGAGGTCACGAGGTTGGCGCGCAGCAGCACCTGGGTGTGGGGGGCGGAGAACACGGTGGCGTTCTCGACGAGTTCGGCGAGCAGGTGGATGACGTCGGCGACAGCGTGTCCTCGCAGGGTGCCGTCGATCGGGGGCACGAGTTTGACCCGCGAGTACTGCTCGACCTCCGCGATGGCCGAGCGGAGCACCTCCGTCATGGAGACCGGGTTGCTCCACTGTCGGCGCGAGACGGCGCCGCCGAGGACGGCGAGGTTCTCGGCGTGCCGGCGGATACGGGTGGCGAGGTGGTCGACGTGGAAGAGGCCCTTGAGCAGGTCGGGGTCCTCGATCTCGTGTTCCAGCTCGTCGAGGATGGAGATCTCGCGGTGCACGAGGGACTGGAGGCGCCGGGCGAGGTTGACGAAGACCTCGACCTTCTGTTCGCTGCCCGTCTGGCTGGAGAGCTGCGCGGCCTGGACGACCGCGGTGAGGGCGCTGTCGTGGGCCCGGGCGAGGTCGGCGCCGAGGAGTTCGAAGTCGTCGGCGTCGGCAGCGGGTACGCCCCGTGTCCTGCGGGCCGGCGGTGGGTCGCCGCGCCGCAGCCCCTCGACCAGGGCGCGCAGCTCGACCTCGCCACGGGCGCTGGTACGGCGCAGGGCGCCCAGGCGGTCGTGCACGAACCTGGCGGCGCGGTCGGCGGCCACCAGGGCGAACACGACGCCCCCGACAGCCACGCCGACCGCCCCGGTGAGAACGGTGAACAGAGTGAGGCTGGGCCGCACCTCGCCGGAGCGGACGATGAACAGGACGGCCGCGCAGGCGCTGAGGGCGACCGCGAGGGGCGGCAGCACGGCGAGCCGCATGAGCTGGGGCCGTATCTGGGTCTCGGGCAGTGGGGGGACAGTACGCGCGACCGGCCGACCGTGCCGCCCGCCCTCACGGCGGTCTGCACGGGGGGCCGGTGCTCGGAGGTGAGACATCTTCGTCCTCGTACTGGTGCGTCGGGACCCGGGGACCGCGCGTCTGCGCGACCCGGGCGTGCGCCATGGCGGTGCCGGTCGAGAGCCGAAGAAAACGGCCCTGTGTTGCCCGGCGACCACTCACAGTAGTCGGCAACGCATCACGTGCGGTGGGCAGTTGACAAACTCCCCCGAACGAGGTCCCGCTCTGGTATGACATCTCGTACGGCAGACCGATAAGCCCTTCGGACGCACGTTCCCTGGCCCCACCAAATCGATCAGGGCTGGTCAGAACCGGTCATGAACAGACGATGAGGGCCGGGGAGTCGCCTACTCCCCGGCCCTCATCGTTCGTACGGTTGTCCGTCCGTCGTCCGTTTTCGCCCGTCACCGTCAGCTCGCGGAAACCGCCTTGGGTCCTCCGCCGCCGTCGATAGTTCCGCCCTGAATGTCACCGGCCGTGTCGGTCCGGGTGCCGTCCACATCAGCCGTACGAGTGATGTCGGCCGTACGAGGGGCGTCGACCGCCGGCCAGCCGCCCGCCGGGATCACGGCCACGCCCCGCCACCAGGGCTCCGAGGGGACGGTCTCGGCGGTGGGCTCGAAGGGCTCACCCGGGTGGGGCAGCGCGATCCGCGCGTCCGCCTTGCGTGCGGCGGTGATCGTGCCCTCGCCGGGGTCCGACCACGCGTGCGCCGCCAGGTTGAAGGTGCCCCAGTGGATCGGCAGCATCAGCCCGCCGGCCGCCCCGCCCTGTAGGTCGAGGTGGGCACGCATGCCCTCCTCCGGGGTCATGTGGATGTCCGGCGATATGACGCCCTATCAGGCGTGACAACTTCGGCCACGCACGAGCCAGCACCTGGTCGCTCACGAGGCCCTAGCACTGACGAGCCCTCAGAATCCGAGATGCGCTCACCGTGGTGGACATAGCGGAGAGCTCGCATGGGCCTGTACCGCACCGTCCTACACGAGGGCCTCTGCGACGACCTGCCCCGCTACCTCGACCTGCTTCTCCAGATGTGGCCGGTGTTGCAGAACCTTGTCAGTCGCACTGTGCGCACCGTGTGGGAAGCTGCCTTCCCCGGTCTCGCCTCCCGCAAGCTGCTGCGGGCTGACGCCGACCCAGCAGAGTCGGATATGTCCCGCCCCGGGCTCCCCTGATCTGGTGAACCGGTTCGCACCGCTCAGCGCCTCACCGCCCGGGCCAGGGACGACGTGCTCACAGCATCCGGGCTCAGACGCGTTGCACCGGATACCGGCCCATCGGCGACGACCACGAAGCGGACGTGCGGGACCAGTCCCGCTGCGAGGCGGGAGGCTATGGCGGAGCGTGCCGCAGCGCCGGTGGTGACGACCGTGGAGCAGCGCAACTGAACGAGGGTGTTGACGTAGGCGACGGGATCCACCCCGGCAGGCAGACGGTACCGCTGGACCACGACCTTCGAGGTGCTCGTCCCGGCCAACTCCTGCATCGTCGCCCAAGTACCCGTCGTATCCGTGTCCGTGGAGGTCAGGAGACAGGCCCGGACAGCGGTATCGACATGTGAGACCGGCGCGGGTGGCGTCGCCCCGCTACCGGAATCCGGGCGCAGGAGCAGCGTGACGACGCCGGTCGCAATCAGCACTGCGACGGCGACCGCACCGAGTATCGGCCACCGACAGCTGGGAGGAAGGTGGTGGGCACGCTCAGAAGCCTTCAAGATCGCCATCCTCGTCGAGCAGACGCCGATCTTCATCACGCCATGATTCGAACGTGGCCGGCAACTCCAGTTCGGCACCGAGCGGCGGACGGATGTCCCGCCGCACCAGGCGAAGCAGGAACTCCGCCATTCCCATGTCGTACTCGTGGTCCCGACGGCGATCTCTCGGACGGAAGACCACTCGCCACTCATCGGGCTCACCGGCACACCGCCACAGGAGGTCGTCGCCGGCTTCGTTTGACGCCCAGGTCAACGTCCCGTCCACCGGCGGCCACTGAGCGCCGTGAAGCAGGTGGTCCCCGTGTGGATAGCCGTCGAACGGAGGTGTAAGGATGCCGATCGAGTCGCTGATCCCGCCCAGCCCATACGCCGCGACGAAGTCGCGATAGTCCGCAGGGAACTCCCATCCCGTCTCGGCGCGCAGCGCATCCCAGTCGACCGTGTCACCGCCGTCCGCGGGCGGCTGTACAACGCGGCTCAGCTCTTCCACAGCCCAGTGCATGGTGCCCTCGTATCGGTCAGATCAGTTGGTCATGGTGCGAGTACGTCCTGTCAGCGCCGGAATCCGGGTGTAGAAGCAGGGCCGACAGGCGTTGGCAAGAGATGGATGGCATCGATGTCTTCGGGTGGAGAGACGAAACAGACCGTCCGCCTCGACGGTCCCGCCCCAGCCGATGAGCGACTCGGGCGCGTCCTGGCACTCGTCCTCGCCTGTTATCAGCGATGGCAGCATTCGGTGCGGAACGGTCGGCGAGTTCTCAGGTTTCCGGAGGGCTGCGGTCGTACTCCGTCATCCCCGCACCAGACGGGCCAGAATCCGCGCACTCACCAAGTCCGGGCTCACATGCACCGCGCCGGCCACGTCACCGTGGGGTGTGGCATGGCTGCTTCCTCTCGTCATGTCCCCGCTACCGGTTCGGGTCCCCAAGGGTCGATCTTCAGTGCCCGGAGCCTCTTGTAGTCTCGGTCGTGGACGAAGCGGCAGCCGTCGTACGGCAGGTCAAAAGTCCACACGTCGGGTAGATCACGTGTGGCGTAGCGACACAGGAACTCCGTCATTCCGCAGTCGAACTGTTCCCACGACAGCCACTGCCGACGCCAGAGCACCGTGGTCCACATGTTGGGGTCAGGTGAATCAGCCCGCCAACAAAGCAGGTCGGAATCAACGGTCAGTCCCCATGCGATCAGCAGGTCGGGCCGATCGTATTCGCATTCTTCGCCTGTGAACCGGGCATCGGCAGTCCTGCCACGAACGGTCGCACTGACTTCCAGCGGATAGACATCCTGAGTCGGCGGCTCCACTCCCAGAAAGTCGTCGAAGAATCCCTGCCCGTAGATACCCATGAACTCGCGGTAGTCGTCCGGGAAACCATGTGAGTATTCAGTCGCCATGGCTGACCAGTCAACGCTGTTTCCTCCTTGAGTCGGCGGAGAGACCAGTGCCGTCAGACGCCGCATCGAATGCCCTGACACCGATTCACTTTCCGTGCACCTTCCATCTTCACTTGATGACGTCACCGAGGTTCACCCCTGTCGTTCCGTAGGTGTTGTCCACCGCCATTGTGTCGCGGAGTCCGGCGGTTCCATTGCGGTAGTAGCCCCGCGCCGTCAGGACGAATTGGTAGGGCACCTTGTTGCTCGCGGAACGATATTGCGGGAGCACCGTGTATGAGACGCTCTGGCCCTGGTTGGCAGCAGCCTTCACCTCACGTTCCATGACAGCCATGTTGTTCCGACCCAGGCTGCCCGGCGTCCGGTCGAACGTGTTCACTCCCCTCCAGCAGGTCGCCAAATTGCGCTGGTCGCTTCCCGAGCCCCCGAGAGTGTCAGCGATGAGGTGACAGGCGTTGATCGTCCTGTTCGCCCGAAGCCCCGCTGACTCCGCATAGTCCTGGGCCTCGTTGTATCCGGACAGTCGGTCACGCGCAGAGGTGGTCACCGGCGAGGTACCGGATGCGCGCACACTGCTCTTGGTGACACACGCGTACATCCCGGTGGCCCGTCCCTCGTCGTCCAGCGGCATCGGGAGCTGGTAGCCGATTCCGGTACCCAGCGAGCAGTTCGTGCCGCTCTTCCCCTTCTTCGCCCCACCGCAGCCTCCGGTCACGACGCACACAGCCGCCGTCGTGAGTCCCGCCGCGATCGCGGAGGCGGCGTTGCGGACGGAGTTGCCGACGTTGATTCCGACGGTCGGGGGTTCGGCCGCGGACGAGATCGAGTGGACTGTGAGAGTGCTCTTGCCGATCGAGGCCGTGATCTTGATGGCGTGGGCGCGGATCGCGGCTCGGCGGGCGGCCTCCGCGGCAGCGGCTGCCGCTGCGGCAGCCCTGGCGGCTGCGGCGGCATCCGCGGCGTTTACACCGCCGCAGGAGCTGCAGTAACCACTGCCATTGTTGCCACCGTTGCCACCACTGCCTCGTCCGCCATCGGATGACCGGCTGCCGCTGCTGGAGCGGGTGCGGCTGTAGCGCTGCTCGCAGGACATCGACCAGACCTCCGCGCACATGCCGTAGCTGCTGCTCGCCGCGCTGCTCTGGGTGGCCGCTGCGGACGAGGAGGAAGCATGGCTGTGGGAGGAGGAACCGGACGAGCTGTAGGTCAGCGAGCCCAACACGTTCGAGAGGCTGTTGGTGAGGCTGGAGCAGTACTCCACGCAGACGTTGTAGAGCGCGTCGGCTGCTGCGGCGGCGGCGAAGAACTCTCCGATGCACAGGTCCTCGATGCAGTGCCCGCTCGGGTCGGTCCCGGTGAGCGGCGCGTCGTTCGCATAGGCGTAGTCGTTCGCGTTGGTGCTGTCTCCGACAGCCGAGTTGTCGACCGTGTCCGCCGAGTCGAAGCCGCCCGTGCTCGGGCTGTACCAGCGGGCGTGCATGTTGACGTTGCCGGTTGTCGGGTCGGTGTACTCGCTCTGGTAGCCGGCGCTGCCGGTCAGTGTGGAGGCGGTGGTGGTGCCCCACGGGTCGTAGCTCGCGGAGGCGGTGAGCGTGGTGCCGGTCGCCGTGAACTGGCCGATGACGTCGGTGTGCAGGTCGGTCCAGGTCAGGGTGGCGCCGGTCGCCGAGGACTCGCCGGTGAGGGCGCCCCCCGGGCCACGGCTGTAGGTGCTTGCGCCGTCGGAGGCGACTGTGTTGTCGGTGCCGGAGTAGGCGAGGGTGGTCGGTCCGGCGGTGATCGCCCGGCCCAGCGCGTCGTACGTGTACGCCGCCGAACCGGCGGTCAGCTGCTGGCCGTACGCGTCGAAGGTGTACGCCGTGGAGTCCTTGGCGGACATCGTGCCGCGGGCCGTGTAGCTGTAGGTGTGCGTGCCGTCGGACGTCAGCTGGTCGCGGGCGTTGTAGGTGGACGTCGTCGAACCGGACGTCAGGCGGTTGCCGTCGGCGTCGTACGTGTAGCCGGTGGTCGTGGAGCCCGAGGTCCAGGACGTGAGGCGGTTCGCGTAGTCGTAGGCGTACGAGTTCGTGGAGGCGCTCTGGACTCCGGTGGTGGTCTTGGAGGTGAGGTTGTCGTTCGTGTCCCAGTCATAGCCGACCGAGGCGACCTTGGTGCCGGCGGCGGTGGTGAGGGTGTCGGAGGTGAGGCGGTGCAGGGAGTCGTAGCCGTAGCTGCGGACGTTGCCCGAGGTGCCGTACGTCACCGCCTTGGGCTGGGACAGCGAGTTGTACTGGTAGTTCAGGATCGTGCCCGTCGACGCGTCGGTGTCGGTGCTCAGCCGGCCGTCGGTGTCGTAGACGTAGCTGCTGGTGCCGGACGCGTCGGTGCGGGTGAGCGCGCTCTCGTCGGCGTTGTAGGTGAAGGACGAACTGCCCGCCTGGCCGGAGGTCGTGAGGACGTCGCCGAGCGCGTTGGTGTCGTAGTACTCCCACGTGTCACCGGCGGCTGAGGCCACCAGGTCACCGTTGAGTGAGTAGGTGAAGTGGCGGTCGGCCGTGGTCGCGTCGGCGCCGGTGCCGCTCTGCGCGGTCAGGTCGTCGAGGGCGTCGTAGGTGTTGGTGAGCGTGACGCCGCCGGGGTCGGTCTGGGTCACGAGTCGGCCGCGCTCGTCGTAGGTGTAGGTGGTGGTCCGGTCGGCATCGCTCGTGTAGCCGGTGACCGCGGGGACCTTCTTACTGACGGGCAGGCCGAGCGAGTTGTACGTGTAGTAGGTGGTGTCGCCGTTGCCGTCCGTGTAGGCGGTCTGGTGACCGGCCGCGTCGTATCCGTACGTGGTGACGATGGAGGCGTTGTCGGTGACCGGCTCCGTCTGCTTCGTCAGGTCGCCGAGGTCGTCGTACTCGTAACTCGTCGTGTGCTGACGGGCGTCGGTGACCGTCTTGAGGTGGCCGTTGTCGGTGTACGTCGCGGACGTGGAGGACAGCACGGTGCCGGCCGATGTCGTGTTCGCGGTCGCGGTCTTGCGGCCGGCCGCGTCGTAGGTCGCGGTCTGGATGCTCTGGTCCGGCAGGACGGTCTTGATGACGTCGCCGCGCAGGTCGTAGCTGTAGGCGCTGGTGTCGCCGGTCGTGTCGGACGTGGTGAGGGTGCGGCCGAGCGCGTCGTACGTGCGGTTGGCGGTGACTCCGGTGACGGACGTGGTCCTGGCGACCAGGCCCGCACCGTTGTACGCGATGTCGGTCTCCTGCTTCGTCTGTGCGCTCATGGAGGTGTAGACGTACGCCCAGGTGCTGCTGTCGCGGCCCAGGTCGTCGTAGGTGTGGTGGGTGACGGCGCCATAGGGCGAGGTCTCGGTCAGGCGGTTGCCGGCCAGGTCGTAGGAGTAGGTGAGAGTGCCGCGGGTGGCGGTGCCGGAGATGCTGATCGCCGGGTTGGTCTGCTGGAGCAGGTCGCCCAACTGGTCGTAGGTGTAGTCGGTTTCGCCCTTGGCGTCGGTCTCGGTCAGCACGTCGCCTGTCGCGTTGTAGGTCCAGGCGGTGGTGGCGGAGGTGCCGTTGTACGCGGGGAGCGTGGTGCCAGTCCTGCGGCCGTCGCGGTCGTATGCGGTGGCCGTGATGTGGCCGTCGGCGTCCTCGACCGCGATGCGGTCACCGAACGTGTCGTAGCCGTTGATCGTGGTCGGGTACAGGGTTTCGGTCGCACCGGTGCCGGGTGTGGTGGTCGTGATCGCCGGGCTCGTCGTGGAGGTCGGCCGGCCGGCCTCGTCGTTGGCGAACGAGTAGACCTTGTTCTGGGCGTCGGTCGCGGTGGTCTTCAGGCCGCGGTCGTCGTAGGTCGCCTTGGTGGTGAGGGTGAGGGAGCTGGAGACGTACTGGGCCGCGGACAACGCGTTGCCCGCAGCGTCGTAGGTGTATGTCCACTTCTGTGCCGGGTCACCGGCCGCGTCGGTCCCGGTCGAAGTCAGGACGTGGGAGTCCGCGTCGAAGGTGTACGCGGTGGTCTGCGCCAGCGTGCCGGGGTCGGTCGTGGTGGCGGTCGTGCGGTCGGCGGCATCGAGCGTGTACGACGTGGTGAGGGAGCCGTTCGCGGTGGTCTTCCCGGTGAGGTTGCCCGCGTCGTCGTAGGAGTCCTGCTCGTCGACGTAGGCCGTACCCGAGGAGCCGGTGCGAGTGTTCTGCTTTGTCAGCCCGTTGTCGTAGTACGCGTACGTCGTGGTGACCCCGATGCCGTCGGTGATGGTGTGGAGGAGGCCACCCGGGTCGTAGCTCCGCTTCTCCATCAGCTTGGCGGCGGCCGTCTGTGAAGTGGCCGAAGATCCGGTGTAGTTGGTGAGGGTGGTGGTCAGCGGGTGGCCGTTGGCGTCGCTGGTGAAGGCGTAGGTCTGACCGTCGGCGTCGGTCTCGCCCTGCTTGTTGCCGTAGGCGTCGTAGGTGAAGGTGGTGGTGTGCTGTTCGGCGTCGGTGATGGTCTTCGGTTCGCCGAAGTCGTTGTAGACGGTGCTCATGGCGCGGGCTGTATCGCCGCCGGTGGTGTCGGAGACAGTGCTGGTGAGGGTGTTGCCGTCCGCGTCGTAGGTCTTGGTCGTCAGGGCCGTGTGGACGACGGCCTGGTTGACGGCGTACGTCGTGCCGGGGGCGAGCTCGGTGAGGACGCGGCCCAGCGGGTCGTAGGTGTAGTGGGTGACCAGGCCGGCCGGGTAGGTGTCGGAGATCTCGGTCTTCGTCAGGACCCGCCCGAGCGCGTCATACGTGTACCTGGTGACCAGGCCCAGCGGTGAGGTCTCCTGGGCGATGTCGCCGTTGGCGTAGTAGAGGTACGACGTCGCCGCGCCGCCCGGTGTCGTCGTCGAGGTGAGCAGGCCGGACGGAGCGGTGGTGCCGGAGACGTAACCGGCTGTGCCGGAGCCGCTGTACGTCTTCTTCGTCGTCAGGCCCGCACTGTGGCCTGTGACCGCGGGGGTCGTCGTGGTGAGCTGGTTGCCGTTGCTGTCATAGCTGTTGACGGTGCGGTACGTCGTGTCCGACGAGCTCGCCGAGCGGCCGTCCGCGGAGGTCAGGAGCTGGTCGTTGCGCGGATCGGTGTCCGAGTCGGCGTTGAGGTAGTACGTGAAGTACGACGTCGAGCACTTCGAGGCCGACTGGTCCTGACAGGTCGTCCGGGACACGACGTCGCCGCGCGAGTTGTGGCCGGTGGTGGTCACGTTCCCGTTGCCGTCGGTGGTGGTGTAGAGGAAACCCGCCGTGTCGTAGCCGTACGACGTGGTGGCGCCCGTGCCGTCGGTCTCGGTGAGGATCCGCCCGCCGTTGGAGAGATCGTAGGTGCTGGTCAGGGTGTTGCCGCCGGGATCGGTGACGTCGACGGACTCGGTGGCGATGGCGCCGGTGGACTGCTTGTAGGCGTTCCACTGCAGGGCGACCTGGGCGGAGGTCAGGTTGTGGTCATAGAAGGCGACGTCGGAGATAGAGCCCTTGAAGTAGCTGACGCTGCCGGGTGAGTCGATCCAGCTCTTGGCGAACCCCGCGCCGATGTAGGTGAGGGTGTTGGACTGGTCGGCCGGTGTGCCCGCGAACGTGTCCTGCTTGGTGCCGTCGAGGAACAATGCCTGGCTGCTGACGTCGCAGCTCAGAACCGCGTAGTGCCAGGCGTTGTCGGTGACTGTGCTCGTGGAGCCGAAGTCGGCGCTGCCCGAACCGCTCACACTCCACCAGTGACCGTGCAGCTTGCCGTCCGAGCCGACATAGAGGACAGGGGTCCAGCTTCCGGAGGCGTCCGTGGCCCCGTCGATCGCCGTGGACTGGTCGCCGACCAGAACGCCGGAGGTCGAGGTCTTGAACCACATGCCGATGCTGCGCTTGGTGTCGGTGTGCAGCAGGTCGGCCGGTACGGAGACGTAGGAGCTGGAGCCGTCGAAGGAGGCGGCGGTGTTCGCGGTGCTGTCCTTGGCGCTGAAGGGCCCGCTGACGCCGAGGGTGACGTTGTTGTACGTACCGTCGCCGCCGTTGACCTCGTCGGCCGCGTACGTGGCCGTCCCGTCGTCGTTGTCGTCGCCCAACTGCCAGTAACCGGCCGGGTCGGCGCCGAGCACCGTGCCCCGGTAGACCGCGCTGGAGCCGGCCACTGCAGGCGTGCCGAGCTTCCAGGTGCCGCCCTTCTCGTCGGTGACCTGCGTCAGACGGTCGGCGTCGGTGTCGTAAGAGACGGCTGCGGTGGTGCGCCCGGCGGGGCTCGCCGCCTTGGTGAGCAGGGCCGCGCTGGTGGTGCCGTCGGCGTACAGGTCGTCGACCTGGGAGGCGGTGATCGGGTGGCTGTAGAAGGAGACGTCGGAGATGGAGCCGGTGAAGTAGCTGACGTCGCCGGGCGAGTCGAGCCAGGAGTCGGCGAAGCCGGCGCCGACGTAGGTGTAGGCGTTGTCCTGGTCGTCCGGGGTGCCGGCGAAGGTGTCCTGCTTGGTTCCGTCCAGGTAGAGGGTCTGTGTGCTGCCGTCGGAGCTGAGGACGGCGTGGTGCCACGTGCTGTCGGTGACCGTGCCGGTGGAGCCGCAGTCGGCGCTGCCCGAACCGCTCACACTCCACCAGTGGCCGTGCAGCTTGCCGTCCGAGCCCACGTAGAGGACCGGTGTCCAACTGCCGGTGGCGGTCGTGCCGGTGACCGCCTTGGACTGGTCACCGATCAGGACGCCCTTCTTGGACGTCTTGAACCACAGGGACAGTGCGCGGGTAGTGCTGGCGTGCAGCAGCCCGGCGGGGACCTTCGCGTAGCCCGTGCCGGCGAGGGTCAGGGCGGTTGCCGTCGAGCCGGTGAGCGGGCCAGTGGTGCTGGCCAGGGTGGCGTTCTTGTAACTGCCCGCATCCGTCTGCTCGTTGGCCAGAACCGAGGAGGCGGCGGTGGCGCTGCCGGATGCGTCGTCAAGGCGCCAGTAGCCGCGGGGGCCGGCGTCCAGCGCGGCCGAGGAGTAGTTGGAGCCCGCGATGTAGGTGTAGGCGTAGCAGGACGTCGACGCGGTCGACGCACTGGCGGTGGCGGGCGGGCACACGGAGGTCAGCCGATCGCCCGTGTAGCCATAGGTCCACAAAGCCGCAGTTGAGGTGTCGCCGCTTGTGGCGGCATCGGTGGTGACCGTGTGGACGTGGTAATGGGTGGCGCTGGAAGGCTTGGTCCAGGTGAAGTTCAGGGTGCGTTTGGAGACGTCGTTCTTGATGGTGGAGAGCCGGTGCGAGGTGTCGTAGGTGAGTGTCTCGGTCAGCCCGGCGTGTGTCTTGATCTGCGACAGCAGCCAGATGTTGGTGCCACCCGCGGTGCCGAACGTGTACGTCGTGCCTGAGGTCTCGGTCAGCGAATAGCCGGACGTGAGCGCCTTGAAGGTGCCGTAGGTGCCGGTCGGCGAGGTGTAGCCGGAGGACGAATACCCCCAACGCTGCTGCTGTCCCCCGTCGTCGATGACGACCACGTTTTTCGAACCGTCGTCGTCCATCACCGCCCGCATGTCGGTCAGGGCCGACCAGCCCGCGCCGAAGGCGCCCGCGGTGCTGGTGTCCAGGGAGTTGTAGGAGCGTGTCACGTCCAAGGAGGGGCCGACGGTCGAGACGGAGGCGTCGGTGGTGGAGGTGGTGTAGTTGCCGGCCTCCTCGTCGTAGCCGTGTCCGCCGTTCTGCGCCAGCCGTGAGGCGATCAGCGGCTGCGCGACCAGCGTCGACAGGGGCTGGCTGCTGCTCGTGGTCGTCGACCAGCCGTCGTAGGCCGCGACCGTCCAGTAGTACGACGTCGACCACTCCAAGTCGCCTGACGGAACTGTCCACTTGGCGGACGTCTGCCAGCCGGAGGTGTCGATCTGCTTGCCCGCCGAGGAGTACACCGCGAAGTCGTACTTCAGCGGCGTGGTGGGCCAGGAGTCCGGGTCGACGGCCTTGACCTGAAGCTGCGGGCGCAGGGAGGGCGAGGTGAAGTTGGCCTTGGGATAGGTGTGTTCGATGTCCGGGGCGGAGTTCTTGGCGTAGGTCACCGTGACGTACGGGGCGTGCGAGTCGACCTGGGAGGAGTCGAACTTCTTCCACTGGGAGGAAACGGTCGGCGAAGTGAACACGGACAGGCCGTAGTTGCTGGTCTGGCCCAGGGCGATCTCCTGGAAGTAGTCCGTGTCCAGGTCAGTGGTCTGCCACTGACCTGTGCCGGTGGACACCGAGGTGTTGCCGCACACCGTGTCGGACACCGTGCCCGCCCAGGTACCTATGGCCGCGGCCGTCGCGGGCCGGTCCGACCAGGACTTCTGGCCGGTCACCCACCACTGCTCCGTGATCGGGTACACGCTGTACGACGTGGAGGCATTGCACGTGTACGCCCACACGTCGAACAGGTGCAGGTCAGCGTCGGTGATGTGGTATCCGTCGGTGTCCGGCAGCCCGAGGAACTTCATGAACGCCTGGCCGATGTGGGCGCCGCCGTCCGGGGTGCCGACGCGCATGATCGTGTCGGACGAGTAGTCGGCGGTGTTCGGGTAGTACGCGTAGGTCGTGAGGGTCTGGCCGGCGGTCGACACCGTCATCGTCGGGTCCACCGTCACCGGAAACTGGATCGACGGGTCGGCGAGCCAGGAGGGGTCCAGCGACATCTTCACCGCAGGGGTGCCGTCGACCTCGGTGACGCTGTACGTCATGGCCCAGTTGTCGTGGGACTCACCGGTTGCCGGGTCGACAAAGGAGTCGCGGGCGAAGGGCTGCGGAAGGGAAGCCATGACTGTCCCGCCAGCATCGACCAGTTCCACGGTGCCGTCGGACGCCGTGGTCAGCGTGAGGCCCTTCAGGGACATCGGGAAGACCCAGCCGGTCGGCGCGTTCGCCGAGGCCAGGACCAGGGACTCCTTCACACCGTTCACGGTCGGCTCGAGAACGAGGTTCGTGTCGGTCAGGACGCCGTCGTACTCGACGCCTGAGCCGGCGGCTGTGCCGGTCACGGCGTTCGCCCCGGCCAGCGACCAGGACACCGACTCGGAATCGGAGATGGTCAGAGTCGCCAAGTCATTCTGAGCGGAGGTCCCGGAGCTGACCGTGGGGCTGGGAGTGGCTGTCGGGTCGTCAACGTCGTCCACCTGGAGAGCGGAGGCGGTCTTCCAGGTCAGGGCGGCGGGCACGACCGAACCCGCACCGCTCCCCCGCAGCGCGGACTGCCGTACGGAGCCGTCCGTCGCCGTGGAAGACGCAAAGGACACACCGAGGGAATTCGCCTTCTCGTGCCAACGGCCGTCGGCACTCTTCGTGACGGTGGAGTCGATGGACTTCCAAGTGCCTGAGGAATCCCGGTAGTTGATCCTGGACTGCGACATCCTCCGGGTGAAGGACCCGTCAGCGTTCTGGAAGTAGTCGAACTGCGCACCGGACTTCGCGGCCACGCGCTTGCTCGTCTTCGCGTTGAAGCCCACGGATGCGCTGCCGGAACGTTCCTGCTTGGCTTGATCAGTCGGCGCCTTCCAAGCGGCCAACTGCCCCTTGCCCTTGCCCGGCGCCTTCCCCGAGGGTTGTCCCTTGCCGGCCTTCGCCACCCGCACGTCGTGCGCCGAGCCGGTCTTCGACCGCGGCCCAGCACCATCCGAACCCGACAGCCACTTCCACACCTGCCCCAGTCCGGCGCCCAGCGAAACGGACGGACGCGTCGCCGCGAAGGCCGCCCCACCCTCCTGAGCCCAGAAAGCCACCAGCAACGGCACCACAGCCAGCCACACACGCCACCGCGACAGCGGACGCACCCCACCCCACCGACCCCTACCAACGCACCGCTACGGAACAGGACCAGCCGGTGCGTCAGGTCATCCCCGTGATCACGCAGGCTGCGGAAACAAGTTGTAAGCGCAGCGTGAAGAAAGCCACAAGATCCCTTGTGAAGACCTGTGCGCTCCCTTTACCAAGCCACGGGACAACCCACAGGCTTGCCTATTTCCGTTGACCGTTCCGTTGCCTTGGGGTCGTGTACGCGGTGGGCAACCTGGGGGCCTCCTACGCCCCACCACGCATCACGTCGACGCCACCTGGATCCGCTCCCGTCGGAAGGCGCCGCCTTGGCCCACGGTGTCGAGTCCGCTTTCATGGACGCTGTCCGCCTCGCCGATCGCAGTCAGCGTCTTCGCCTTGGCGGTGGCGGTGGCGGTGGCGGTGGCGGTGGCGGTGGCGGTGGCGGTGGCGGTGGCGGTGGCGGTGGCGGTCGAAGCCTGTTCCACACCCCGAAAGTCCTGTCGCCCTCGCACCGACCTCCCGAGGGCTCGACGGGACGGCACGCGCTCCCGCTCTGCCAGGAAGGAGTCCACGCCGTCCCGCAGCGAGATCGGGCAAGTAGGCCCTCCACACGGCCACCGCGCCCCAGCTCCGAGACGCGGGCGGGCAGCGCCCGCAGCTCAGGAGCAGTCGGCACCCGACTCCGGGACTTCGGCCATCCCAGACAGGTACAGACCGCCAAACCTGACGCCGCGTTGGAAGCAGCGTCAGGGCCGTTGCAGCCTGCCCCTCGAAGTGATGGCAACGCGTCCGTCCTCGCGCGCACCGCCCCACGAAGCCGCAGGTCAGTGACCCATCCCGGTCTCGCAACGTCATCGACGTCATGCACCCACGAAAACAGGTCGGCCCAACCCGCCCGGAATCGGCAGGCACAAAGAAAACAGCAGTTCAGGCGCCCTTGGCCGCCAGCGCCAGAATCGCGACGCACTCAACATGACGCGTCATCGGAAACACATCGCACCCCACCCGGGCTACGCGTTGAACTCACGTGCTCGTAGATCAGGAGCCGACGATTCGGATACGGACCGCAACTCGCGACGAGCCTCGCGAGGTGGGTAACGGCCTGAATTGCTGCGGCATCTCCGGGCGCTCCTTGCGCGAGGGGCCGTCGACGGCCCTCAACATACGCTCCCGCTCCTGACGCGGCATGTCACCCAACATCCGCGCCAGTTCTGCAAGATCATCCATGCCCGGGTCAGAGCTCGCCCGCCAGGTCAAGTTCATCCTGGACGGCCGGCACAGCAGTCGAGCCCTTCGGACGGCGCCACGGGTGCGCGATGGGCGCGGACACCGCCCGCCACCACGGATCAACGGGAAGCTTCCCAGCCGGCTCGAAGGGTTCACCGGGCCGCGGAGCCGCCACCGCTTGCCCGGCATCCTCGGCGGCATCCTTCGTCCACTCGCCCGGCTCCGCCCAGGCATGCGCGGCAAGCTTGAACGTACCCCAGTGGATCGGCAGCATCACCCCGTGCGGCTTGTGCCCTTGCAGGTCAAGGTGGGCCTGCACCCCCTGGGCCGGCGACATGTGAATGTCCGGCCACGCCCCCGGCAACGGCATAGAATCCGTGTGGTTCTTGGGCCAGAACTCGCTGTAGGCCCCGATCTGGATCATCGTGGCGTCGAACGGACCGTGGTCGGCGCCGATGTCCCGGAAGCCCTCGAAGTACCCCGTGTCGCCGCTGTGGTAGACGCGGTGCTCCGCACCGGCGACGACCCAGGAGGCCCACAGGGTGTGCTGGGTGTTTCGCAGGCCGCGGCCGCAGAAGTGGCGGGCGGGGGTGGCGGTCAGGGTCAGGCCGCCGACCTTCGTCGCCTCGTGCCAGTCCAGCTCGCGCAGCCGGTCGGCCGGGACGCCCCAGCGCTCCAGATGGGCGCCGACACCGAGCGGTACCGCGAACAGCGTGTCCGTGCCGGCCAGCACTTTGATCGTGGGCATGTCCAGGTGGTCGTAGTGGTCGTGCGAGATGACGACGACGTCGACCGGACCGAGCGCCGCCAGCGGCAGGGGCACCGGATGCAGCCGCTTGGGCCCGGCGAAGGCGAACGGCGAACAGCGCTCACCCCAGACGGGGTCGAAGAGCACACGCTGCCCGTCGATCTCGGTGAGCACGCTGGAGTGACCCATCCAGGTCAGCCGCAGACCGCTGACCGGGGGCTTCGCCAGGTCGGCGAGCGTCGTGGCGTGCACCGGCACGGTCCCGGCCGGAGCGCGACGGACCCGGTCCTCCTTGCGCAGGGAGGACTTGGCGAACTCGAGCATGGCGCCGTCGGGCCGCGGGGTACCCGGCGGATTCTGGAAGACACCGTCCGCGAAGTGCGGCGATCTACGGATCCGCGCCAGGCGCTCCCCACTCGGGTCCGCACCGAAGGCCGCGGGCCGCAGCGCGCGCAGCCCTGCGTTCGGAGAAGGGAATCCGGTCACGGTACCTCCAGGTGGAGTCGGTCAGACATTCCATTATGGTCGCCCCCTCCGACAGTCCGGCGTCGTGCGTGTGTCGGCCGGGTCATTCCAAGGAAAGACCAAAGTTCGGAACGGTGGGCGGTACGTGTGGGGCCGATGCCCCACGGCAGCACACAACTGAACGACGAGTCAGTATATTCCCCGCATGACAACCCTCCAGGGCGCTCCCCTGCTCTCCCTCACCTGGACCGATCACCTCACCGGCCGCCAGGGCTTCCTCGTCGTGGACAGACTGGTGCGGGGCGTGTCCAGCGGCGGGCTGCGGATGCGCGCGGGCTGCACCCTGGACGAGGTCGCCGGGCTGGCCCGTGGCATGACCATGAAGGAAGCCCTCCACTACAACCCCGAGGGCCGCTACATCCCGCTGGGCGGCGCCAAGGGCGGCGTCGACTGCGACCCCCAGGACCCGGCGGCGTACGGCCTGCTGGTGCGCTACCTGCGCGCGATGCGGCCGTACGTCGAGAGCGTCTGGACCACGGGCGAGGATCTGGGCCTCAGCCAGGACGTCGTCGACCGGGCCGCTTCTGAGGCCGGGCTGGTCTCGTCGATCCAGGCCGTCTATCCGCTGCTGGACGACGAGACGGTGGCCCGCGCGCGGCTCGCGGACGCGTTCGCGGTCGAGGTGGACGGCATCGGGCTCGACGAGCTGGTCGGCGGCTGCGGGGTCGCGGAGTCCGTGCTCGCGGCGCTCGACCGGGCCTCGGTGCCGTACGCCGGGACCCGGGTCGCCGTACAGGGGCTCGGCACGATGGGCGGGGCCACGGCACGCTTCCTCACCCGCGCGGGGCTCACGGTGGTGGCCGTCGCCGACATCAAGGGCACGATCGCCAACCCGGCGGGCCTCGACATCGAGGCGCTGCTCGCGGCCCGGGACACGTACGGCACCGTGGACCGCGCGGTGCTGCGCGCCGACGACCGCGAACTGCCGGGCGACGCCTGGCTGTCCATGGCGGCGGAGGTACTGGTGCCGGCGGCGGTCTCGTACTCCGTCGACACCGGGAACCAGGCGAGGATCACCGCGCGTTGGATCGTCGAGGCCGCCAACATGCCCGTGCTGCCGGAGGCCGAGGAACTGCTCGCCGCGCGCGGCATCGTCGTCCTGCCGGACGTGGTCGTCAACTCCGGGACGAACGCCTGGTGGTGGTGGACGCTGTTCGGGGACATCGGCGCGGACGCGGAGGAGGCGTTCGCGTACACCCGGCGCTCGATGCGGGCCCTGATCGGCCAGGTGCTCGCACGGGCGGAGGCCGACGGGACGACTCCGCGGGCGGCGGCGCACGCGATCGTCGAGGACCGGCTGCCGGTGATCGCGGAGCGGTTCGGGTGGTACCGGTGACGGTGTCCGGCTACGGGTGCCGTCGTTCGCGAACCGGCCGTATTGACGGGAATTCGCTGGGATTGACGGGGCTGCCCCGCCATCGTGTCCGGTGACGGAATAGTGTGGCCGCGTGGCAAGGGTTCGGTTGAGCGTGGCCGAGCGGCGCGAGGAGTTGTTGCGGGCCGCCATCGGGCAGATCGAGGTACGGGGCGTCGCGGCGGTCAGGATCGCCGACGTGGCCGCCGTCCTCGGGGTGAGCAACGCACTGGTGCTGTACCACTTCTCGACCAAGGAGAAGCTGGTCGCCGCCGCGTTCCGGTACGCGGCCGAGGCCGACCTCACCCACCTGGGCAAGCTCCTCGGGCGCAGATCCCCGGCGCTGCGCCGACTGCGGTCCGCCGTGCGCTGGTACGCGCCGACAGGTCAGGCCAAGGGCTGGCGACTGTGGATCGAGGGCTGGGCGGTGTCCCTGCGCGACCCCGCGCTGCGGGAGGTCGCCGGTGACCTGGACCGGCGCTGGAAGGCCGCGATCATTGAGGTCATCGCGGAGGGAGTGGCCGCGGGCGAGTTCGAGTGCCCCGACCCCACCGGCACGGCGCTGCGGCTCACAGCACTCCTGGACGGCCTGGCCGTCCAGATGACGGCGTACGACGGGGTGCCGCGGGCGCGGGCCGAGCAGTGGGTGGACGCTGCGTTGGCTGGGGAACTGGGGTTGGAGCGGGCGGCGTTGACGTCGGGTGGGTGAGTTGGTGTGGGCGTTGCCGGGGGCTGCCGCCCCCAGACCCCCGCTTCGGCCTGGACGGCCTCGTCCTCAAGCGCCGGACGGGCTGAGGATGCCCACCCGGCGCTGAAAAGTGATCGGGCCCCGTGCTCGACTCACGCGACCCAGTCGATCCGGCTCTTGATGTCGACCGGTGACAGGCTCCCCTTGGCCGTCACATGGTCGCCCGACGACTCACCGCGCAGGCGTCGGCCGATCCACGGGACCAGGTACTCGCGGGCCCAGTGGACGTTGTCGCGGCGGATCTCGAAGGTGCCCCGCGGAGGCAACTGGGGCCAGGGCTGGTCCGGGTCGGCCGGGATTTCCAGGCCGAGGACCTGTCCCGCGCGCAACGCCACGCGCGTGTGCCCCTCGGGCGAGAGATGCAGCCGGTCGCCGTCCCAGGCCCTGCGGTCCTGGATGGTCTTCAGGGACCACAGGTCGAGCACGGGACAGCCGTACCGGTCGGCGATGGCCCGGAGATGTCCGTTGTACATGGCGATCTTGCCGCGCATGTGCTTCAGCACCGGGACGTTGCGGGTGTCGAAGCCGGTCGTCACCATGACCGTGCCGACCGCCGAGGTGAGCCCGATCACCGCTCGCTCGAAGCGCTCGGCGACCTCGTCCGGGTCGCTGCCGGGCCGGATGATGTCGTTGCCGCCCGCGCAGAAGGAGACCAGGTCCGGCGCCTGCTCCCTGGCGCGCGGAAGCTGCTCGGCCACGATGTGGTCGAGCAGCTTCCCGCGTACCGCGAGGTTCGTGTAGTCGAAGTCGCCCTCGGGGCGCCGGTCCGCGAGCAGTACCGCGAACCGGTCGGCCCAGCCGACGAACGAGCCGTCCGGACCGGGGTCGCCGACGCCCTCGGTGAAGCTGTCCCCCACCGCCACGTACGACCCGATCACTGCTCTGCTGTCATTCTTCGAATCGTCTGCCACATCGGCCCATGATTCACCTTCCGATGTGAGCTACGCGACCGTAGGAAGGGGTTGACTCGCGGTGAGATAAGCCACTCGTCAAGTGTTGGTCAACCCGGAATAACGGGAGGACGCGACTCGCGGACCACCTCATCGTGCGCGTGTCAGCCGACAGCGACACCCTTCGAGCGGAGGTACGCGACCGGGTCCACGTCGGAGCCGTAGTCCGGGGTGGTGCGGATCTCGAAGTGCAGGTGCGGTCCGGTCACGTTGCCAGTGGCACCGGAGAAGCCGATCTGCTGCCCCTCCGTCACGCTCTGGCCGGCCGAGACGGAGAGCTGGGAGAGGTGGGCGTACTGGGCGTAATAGCCGTCGGCGAGCTGGATGACGACCTGGTTGCCGTACGCACCGCCCCAGCCGGCGGAGACGACGGTGCCGGCACCGACGGCCTTGAGGGAGGTGCCCGTCGGGACGACGAAGTCGACGCCCGTGTGGTAGCCGCTGGACCACATGCTGCCCGCCACCCGGTAACCGGTGCCGATGGTGGCACCGGACACGGGGAGTGTGAAGCCACTGGCGCTGCTCGAGCTGCCGGTGTCGGCGGCCTCGGTCGTCGTCGAGGTCTCGGCCGTCGCGCTCTCGGCGGCCGGCTTGGACGTCTCGGTCCGCGTGGACTTCGAGGAGGACGAGGACTTCTTCGCGGACGACGAGGAAGGCGACGAGGTCGACGCGGCCTTCTTGCCGATCGTCAGCTTCAGACCGGGGTGGATCAGGCTCGGGTCGGCGCCGATGGCGGTGCGGTTGTCCGAGTAGAGCTCCTGCCAGCCACCGCTGACGCTCTGCTCCTGCGCGATCTTCGAGAGGTAGTCGCCGGCCTGGACCGCGTAGGTCCTGACGCTCGCCTTCTTGGCGGCGGAGGCGGCCTTTTCGGCTTTTACCGTCTTCGCGGAAACGGAATCGGACGTTACGGACTTGGCTGTTTCCGAAAGCGACGACACGGACTGAGTCGCGGACTCCGCCGTGGCCGCGTGGGCGCCGGTGGCTCCCAGCAACGGCAGGGCGAGAGCCGCTCCGCCGGTTCCGGCGACGGCTATCGAGCGGGTGAATCGCTGGGACTTCGGACGGCGGTGCTTACCCTTCGCGGGCATGGCGAATTCCTTCTCCGTCGCCTGCGGGGTGAGCTGTCGGGTGCGGACTGGAGATGTCCGGCCACGCCTGAGCGTGACTTAACCCCAAGCCTGTTCCAGAGACCGGAACAGGCGTTCTACCTGTGGGTCCCCCGCTCCTGCCGTTTTCGGGTGTTAGATGCGGGCTCCGGGCGGCGGCAGGATTGGGCGTCCGTCCGGATTGGTGGCGAACGTAAGCGACCAGGACGCACCGGAACAAGCCTCAAGTTCCCTGTGTACGGATTTCCTGTGATCCTCCCCAGAATTCCCGGTCACTGTCCGTGAATTCAGGATCCATCAACCCGTGAAACTCCCTTGAAACACACCGAAATTACGTGAACATGACGGCGACTCAGGGTCACGGATATGACGCTGCTCACGCGTCGGATTCACAGCAACCCCCATTTCCCAGCGAGTTGGAATGAAGGCGCCATAACGGACAGAAGGATCAGATGCGACGCAGCCGGAAAACTGCCGCATCGAGGTCACCCTTCAAGCCGGTCCGCAGGCCGCGATGCAGGAGCACGGCACCTCGATGAATTTCACCCGTTTCACGGCATTCATACGCCGCCGCCGGGTCAAGTCCGCGCAACCGCAGCGCCGGCACCGGCTCGCCGTAATGCTGCGCCTGGAGCCAGGCGAGGACGACGGTCTCGTCCCCGAGCACGTACTGCACCGCGCTCAGCCCGCCGGTCGGCCGCCGCAGCCGGTAGAGGTCACCGCGCTGCACGACGGGCCGGATCTCCTTGTAGAGCCCAACCCACTCCCCGGCCTCGGCCAGCTCCCCCTCCGCCCACTTCGTGAGGTCGCCGCCGACACCGAGCACCCCTGCCATCGCGCTCACGAACCTGAACCGCAACGAGCTGACCCGGCCGTTGAGCTGGGTGTTCGGGCTGTCCGTGACCCAGGCGGCCATGACCCGCGCCGGATGGATCTGGCTGAAGCCCTCCTGGATGGCGAGGCGGTCCAGCGGGTCGGTGTTGTCGGAGGTCCACACCTGGTCCGTACGGGCGAGGACACCGAGGTCGATCCGGCCGCCGCCGCCCGAGCAGGACTCGAAGGCGACGTTCGGGTGGGCAGCCCGCAGCCGGTCCAGCAGGGCGTACAGCCCGTGCACGTGGTCGACCCACAGGCGCTGCGGGTAGTCCTCGCCCGGCCAGCCGGCGTCGGTGAAGCAGCGGTTGAAGTCCCACTTCACATAGTCGATCGGGGCGCTGGAGAGCATCCCGTCGAGCTGTTCCCAGAGGTACTCGCGGACATCCTCGCGCGCGAGGTTCAGTACGAGCTGATTGCGGAACTCCGTCCGCTTTCGTCCAGACTGGAACTGCACCCAGTCGGGGTGTGCGCGGTACAGGTCGCTGTCCGGGTTGACCATCTCGGGCTCGACCCAGATGCCGAACTGCATCCCCAGGGCGTGCACGTACTCGGCGAGCGGCGCCAGGCCCGCCGGGAAGCGGTCCGGGTTGGGCGTCCAGTCGCCGAGACCGGCCCGGTCGCTGGTCCGGGCCCCGAACCAGCTGTCGTCCACGACGAACAGTTCGACGCCCATCGCGGCGGCCCGCCGGGCCAGCGTCCCCTGCTGCTCCTCGGAGATGTCGAACTCCGTGGCCTCCCAGGAGTTGTAGAGCACGGGCCGGTCCCGGTCCGCGTCCGGGACGACGAACGCGCGCTGGTACGCGTGCCACGCCCGGCTCGCCCCGCCGTGCCCGGCGTCGGTCCACAGCCCCGCGAAGACGGGCGTGGTGAAGGACTCGCCCGCTGCCAGGCGCAGCAGGCCCGAGTCGTCGTATCCGGCGCCGCCGGTGATCTGCACGCGCGCGTCGGGCAGTTGGGCGACGGCGATCCGCCAGGAGCCGGACCAGCCGAGCGCGCACGCGTACACCTCGCCGCGCTCCTCGGTCGCGTCGGTGTCGAGCGCCACCCAGGGCAGGTGCTGGTGCCCGGTGTGACCGCGCCGGCTGCCGATGACCTTCTCACCGTAGGTGAGGTCCGTCCTCACGAGCCGGGACTCGGCGGCCCAGCGGCCGTGGAGCTGGGAGAGGCGCCAGCCGTCGCGCTCGGGGAGCGTCCAGGTGGCGGAGTCCGCGCGGAGCAGCTCCAGCGGGCCGGTTCCGTCCTGCCCGTCATGGGTGAACGTCACCCAGCGCTCCACCACGTCGTGGCGCATCCGGTAGTGAAGGGTGATCGCGAGCCCCGCGTCACGGAACCGCAGCCGCAGTTCGTCGCCCTCGTCGCCGTCCCCGGTCTCGTACGCCTCGAAGCGCCACTCGGTGCCCCGGCGTTCGTCGGTCCGCACGGACAGCGCGGGCCGTGCGAACCGGGGGCCGCCCTCGACCGGGTACTCCTCGTGACCGTCGAGCGGAGCCTCGAAGGGCCAGTAGTCCGGCAGCGGACGGACGGCGAGCGCCTCCGCGTCGGCGAGGGCGATCCGCGGGCCCCAGTGCAGGTGCAGCAGCTCGTCGTCCTCGGTGAGATGAACGGCGTAACTACTGGTGGGCCCCGACAGAAGCCATGTACGACCGGTCCCGGCAATTTCCAGCATCATGTCCCCACAGATCCGAACAGGCACGCTCAATCATCAACATCATCAGCGCCACGGCCCCGGACGGCAACGCCTGTGGAAAACTCATTGGCCTGTTCACCGATGTCGTATCGTCGAAGCGCGCCCGTCGACGAGCAGCGTCCGCGGGGCGGTGTGGGAGGGGAGCCCTCGTGACGCAGCAGGTCCCGTCGACCGAGCCTGAACTGGGCGGCGTACGAAACTTTCGTGACGTGGGCGGACTGCCGACGGTGGACGGCCGTCGCGTGGCGCACGGACGGCTGTTCCGCAGCGGTCATCTCGCTCACGCGACCGACGAGGACGCGGCGTTTCTCGGCTCTCTCGGGCTGCACACGATCTTCGACTTCCGCAACGCGGCGGACATCGGGCTGGAGGGGCCGGACGTCGAGCTGCCGGGCGTGCGCAACGTGAACATCCCCCTCTCCGACCCAGCGGACGGCGCGGAGTTCTGGAAGATGGTCCGGGACGGCGATCTCGACGAACTGCGCAGCCTCCTGGCCGACGGCAAGGCCGAGCAGCGGATGATCAACTCCTACCGGGAGATCGTCCGGGACCGCACGGCCGAGCACTCCCGGATGCTCCACGCGCTGGCGCAGGACAGCGTCCCGGCCCTGATGCACTGTGCGGCAGGCAAGGACCGCGCGGGCCTGTCCATCGCGGTGACGCTGCTCGCCGTCGGGGTGGAGCGCGACGCCATCGTGGCCGACTACATGGAGTCGAACGCACAGCACCGCCGCTACCGGGTGCGTCGCAAGGGCTCCGCGGCCAAGGCCTACAGCCCCGAGGTCCTGGATCTGCTCAACCCGCTCTTCGGTACCCGCCCCGAGTATCTGACGTCAGCCATGGAGACCGTCGAGGAGACCTGGGGCGGCGTCGACAGCTATCTGGAGCAGGGACTGGGCGTCACCCCCGAGATGCGGGAGCAGCTGCGGGAGCGGTTCCTCGACTGAGGCCGAACCCGCCGTCCACGACCGCTACTGCTTCGCGCCCACCTCGAACAGCAGGTAGATGAAGCCCGCGAAGAGGTGCCCGACGGCGATGTAGATGATCAGTCGGACCCACAGGGCCCGGGGGAACTTGTCCTCCATGTCGGTCATGGCGTCACTCCAGTGGTCGGGCCGATACAGAGGCCGGCGGTGGGGCTCTGCAGCAGGGTGTGGACGAACAGCAGGTCGGTGCCGTCGCGGCCGTCGGCGGCGAGGCGGTGCGGTGTCAGCGAGTCGAAGTGCGCGCTGTCGCCGGGTGCGAGGACGTGCGCGGTGTCCCCCAGGCGCAGCCGCAGCCGCCCCTTGAGGACGTACAGCCATTCCTCGCCGGGGTGGACGCGCACGATGTCGCCCTGCGCCCCGTGCGGCACATGGACGCGCAGGGCCTGCATTCCGCGCCCGGACGCACCGGCCTGCCAGTAGGACCAGCCGCCCGCAGCCGTCGGCTCCATGTCGGCGGCGCGTAGGACGGCGTCCCGGTCGGCGACGGTCTCACCGAGCAGTTCGGAGACTGTCGTACCGTAAATGCGGGCGAGCCCGAGCAGCATCGGCAGGGAAGGCTGGCGTTGCCCGGTCTCCAGGCGGGAGAGATGGGCGGGCGACAACCCGGCGGACCGGGCCGCGGCCTCCAGCGTGAGGGAGGCCCGGCGGCGCAGCGCCCGAAGCCGCGGAGCGACGTCGGGCAGGTTCTCGACCGGCCCGGACTCTTCGGGAAGGCTCATGCCTCCATTCAGCCGCAGGATTGCCTCTGAGGCAAATCTCTTGCCTCAGAGGCAAAACGGGCGAGGACCTCGCCCTCTCCGCTCCCCTACCTGTTGGCCACCGCCTGCTTGACCAGCGTCTTCCCGAAGTCCCACATCAGCCCGCTCCCGCTGTGCGCGTCGTCCATCACGGCGGTGAAGGCGTCCACGAAACGGTCCACCTCCCGCTCACCCACGACCAGCGGCGGAATCAGTTTGATCACCTCCAGGTGATCGCCGGAGACCTGGGTCAGGATCCGGTGCCGTTGCAGCAGCGGAACGACGACCATCTGGGCGAACAAGCCCTTGCGGGCGGCCTGAAGCATCGTCCAACGGCCGCGCAGCTTCAGCGACTTGGGCTTCCCGAACTCGATGCCGATCATCAGGCCCCGACCTCGCACGTCGGCCAGCAGCTCGTACTTGTCGACGAGCGCCGCCAGCCGGGTCCTCAACTGGTCTCCCGTGGCCCGGGCATTGGCGACGATCTGCTCGTTCTCCATGACCGACAGCACGGCGAGGCCCGCCGCCATGGCCTGGGCGTTGCCCCCGAAGCTGGCCGAGTGCACGAGGACGCGGTCGATCGACGAGTACACCTTCTTGAAGATCCACTCCTTGCCGATCGTGGCCCCCACGGGCACGTATCCACCCGACAGCGCCTTCGCCACGCACACCAGGTCGGGCTCTACGCCGTCCTCGTGCTGGTAGGCGTAGAAGTCGCCGGTGCGCCCGAGACCGGTCTGCACCTCGTCCGCGATGAGCAGCGCCTTGTGCCTGTGCAGCAACTCCTGGGCGGCACGCAGATATCCGGGGGGCGCCTCGTGCACACCCTTGCCCTGGATCGGCTCGACGATCAGGGCGGCCACGTCGCCCTTCTTCAACTCCCGCGCCAGGGCGTCGAGATCACCGAGGGGTACGGCCGTGTCGGGCAGCAGCGGGGCGAAGCCGTCCCGGAAGCCGTCCTCGCCGTTGACGGAGAGGGACCCGGTGGTCAGGCCGTGGAAGGCGTGCGCGCAGTACAGGACGCGCGGTTTCCCGGTGGCGTACCGGGCGAACTTGAGCGCGGTCTCCACCGCCTCCGTGCCGCTGTTGCCGAAGAACACCCGGTCCAGGTGCGGACTGTGGGTGAGGAGCCGCTCCGCGAGCAGCCCGGGCAGCGGCTGGCAGTCGAAGCGGGTGAGATCGGCGAGCTGCGCGTCGAGGACGTCGTGCAGCGCCTTGCGGACCACGGGGTGATGGCGGCCGAGTCCCATCACCCCGAACCCGGCGAGCATGTCGAGATAGTCGTCACCGTCGGAGTCCCAGAAGTACGCGCCCTCGGCCCGCTCGTAGACCTTGTCGAAGCCAATGGTGTGCAGCATGCGCGGGAGCTGGTGGTTGAGATGCCTGCTGTGCAGCTCGTAGCGTTCGGCGCCGCGCTCGGCCAGCAGCGCGCCGAGGTCGAACTCCCCCGACGGCGACCCGGGTTCAGCGGTTGTCATTCCTGTTTCTCCTCGGACTTCCCCTTGGACTTCCCCTGGGACAGCTCTTGCTTGGCGGCCAGTCCGGCGCTGATCCGTCCGGCGACCTCGACGGGTGTGAGGCCGATGTCGGCGAGCAGCTCGCCGCGCCTGGCGTGCGCGAGGAACTGCTCCGGGATCCCGAACCGCCTTACGGGTACGTCGACTTCGGCGTCACCGAGCGCGAGCGCCACGGCGGCTCCTACCCCGGACGCGCGGCTGTTGTCCTCGACGACGGCCACCATGCGGTGCCCGGCGGCCAGTCCCGGCAGCGCGGGATCGACGGGCTTGACCCAACGCGGGTCCACGACCGTGCAGTTGATGCCGCGTGCTTCCAGCAGTTCGGCGGCCTGCAGACACACCGGCGCCATCACTCCGACGGCCACCAGCAGTACGTCGGCGGCCTCCTCGGACCGGTGCAGCACATGCATCCCGCCCACATGGCCGACCGCCTCGATCGCCGGTCCCACCGACTCCTTGGGGAACCGGATCAGCGTGGGCGCGTCGTCGACGGCCACCGCCTCCCGCAGCTGGGCGCGGAGCTGGTCGGCGTCACGCGGTGCGGCGATCCTCAGGCCGGGCACGACCTGGAGGATGGACAGGTCCCACATCCCGTTGTGCGACGCCCCGTCGACTCCCGTGACACCGGCACGGTCCAGCACGAACGTCACCCCGCACCGGTGCAGCGCGACGTCCATCAGCAGCTGGTCGAAGGCACGGTTGAGGAAGGTGGCGTACACGGCGACGACGGGATGCAGGCCTCCCGTTGCCAGCCCCGCCGCCGACACGGCCGCGTGCTGCTCGGCGATCCCGACGTCCCACACCCGGTCGGGGAACCGCTCGGCGAACTTGCCGAGGCCCACGGGATGCAGCATGGCCGCGGTGATCGCGACGACGTCGTCCCGTTCCTCCCCGATCTTCACGATCTCGTCGCCGAACACCGAGGTCCAGGAAGGCCCGTTGGAGGGCGCGAGCGGCTCGCAGGTGAGCGGGTCCATCACCCCGACGGTGTGGAAGTGGTCCTCCTCGTGCGAGCGCGCGGGCTCGTAGCCGCGCCCTTTCTCCGTCAGACAGTGGACGAGCACGGGCCCGTGGAAGCGCTTCGCGCGCCGGAGCGCGGACTCCACCGCCCCGATGTCGTGCCCGTCGATCGGGCCGACGTACTTCAGCCCCAGGTCCTCGAACATGCCCTGCGGATTGAACGCGTCCTTGAACCCCTTCTTCGCGCCGTGCAGCGACTCGTAGAGGGTGTTGCCGATGAGGGGGGTGCGCAGCAGTACGTCCTTGCCCCAGGCCAGCACCTGCTCGTAGCTGTCCGTCGTGCGCAGGGTCGCGAGATGGTTGGCGAGGCCGCCGATGGTGGGTGAGTAGGAGCGTTCGTTGTCGTTGACGACGATGATCAGGGGCCGGTCCTTGGCCGCCGCGATGTTGTTGAGCGCCTCCCAGGCCATCCCGCCGGTGAGTGCGCCGTCGCCGATGACCGCGACGACGTGCCCCTTCTCTCCCAGCACCTGGCGGGCCTTGGCGAGCCCGTCGGCCCAGCCGAGCGCGGTGGACGCGTGGCTGTTCTCGATGACGTCGTGCTCGGACTCCTCGCGCGAGGGATAGCCGGACAGGCCGCCCTTGCCGCGCAGCTTGGAGAAGTCCTGACGTCCCGTCAGAAGTTTGTGCACGTAGCTCTGATGGCCTGTGTCCCACAGGATGCGGTCGACCGGTGACTCGAAGACCCGGTGGAGTGCGACGGTGAGTTCCACCACCCCCAGATTGGGTCCGAGATGCCCACCGGTCCTGGCGACCGCGTGCACCAGGAACTCTCGTATCTCGTGGGACAGTTCACCGAGTTCCGCCTCGGACAGCGCCTTCAGGTCGCGTGGTCCCCGGATGTTCTCCAGAATCGTCACGCTCGGGCCCCCTTTTCTTCCGTACGCTTCAGCCCGTGCTGTTCAGCTCACGGTGACCGCCGGTTCCCCCGACGCGACGCCGTCCTGCTCCATCTGTTCGGCGATCTTCATCGCCTCTTCGATCAAGGTCTCGACGATCTTCGACTCGGGCACGGTCTTGATGACCTCGCCCTTCACGAAGATCTGCCCCTTCCCGTTGCCTGAGGCGACACCGAGGTCCGCCTCCCGCGCCTCGCCGGGGCCGTTGACCACACACCCCATGACCGCGACGCGCAACGGCACTTCCATGCCCTCCAGCCCGGCCGTGACCTGGTCGGCGAGCTTGTAGACGTCGACCTGGGCGCGCCCGCAGGACGGACAGGAAACGATCTCCAGCCGCCGTTGCCGCAGGTTCAGCGATTCCAGGATCTGGATGCCGACCTTGATCTCCTCGACCGGCGGAGCGGACAGCGAGACGCGGATGGTGTCCCCGATGCCCTCGCTGAGCAACGCCCCGAAGGCGACAGCGGACTTGATGGTCCCCTGGAAGGCGGGACCGGCCTCGGTGACACCCAGGTGCAATGGGTAGTCGCACCGTTCGGCGAGCAGCCGGTAGGCGTTGACCATGATCACCGGGTCGTTGTGCTTGACCGAGATCTTGATGTCCCTGAAGTCGTGCTCCTCGAAGAGCGACGCCTCCCACAACGCCGACTCCACGAGCGCCTCCGGCGTCGCCTTCCCGTACTTCTGGAGCAACCTCCGGTCCAGCGAACCGGCGTTGACCCCGATCCGGATCGGGGTGCCGTGCTCCTTGGCGGCCCGCGCGATCTCCTTCACCTTGTCGTCGAACTGCTTGATGTTGCCGGGATTGACGCGAACGGCCGCACAGCCGGCCTCGATCGCGGCGAACACGTACTTCGGCTGGAAGTGGATGTCGGCGATCACCGGGATCTGCGACTTGCTCGCGATGGTCGCCAGCGCGTCCGCGTCGTCCTGCGTGGGGCAGGCGACGCGGACGATCTGGCAGCCGGACGCGGTGAGTTCGGCGATCTGCTGGAGCGTGGCCCCGATGTCCGACGTACGCGTCGTCGTCATCGACTGCACCGACACCGGGGCCCCGCCCCCGACCGCCACCGGCCCGACCTCGATGCGCCGGGAGACCCGGCGCTCGGCGATCGGACGGGCCGGTACCTCGGGAACGCCCAAGGAGACGGCGGTCACGACGTCACTCCCGGTTTCCGGCGACGGTCTCGCGCATGGCGCGCAGGGACTCCTTGAGGGACCCCATGGTGGCCAGGACGGCCGTCGGCTCGTAGCCGCAGTGCGCCATGCAGTTGGCGCACCGGTCGTCCTTGCCGCGGCCGTAGGAGTCCCAGTCGGTCTTCTCGATGAGGTCCTTGTACGTCGTCACGTAACCGTCACTCATCAGATAGCAGGGCTTCTGCCAGCCGAACAGCGAGTAGTTCGGGATCGCCCACGCCGTGCACGGGAAGTCGACCTTGCCCTCCAGGAAGTCCAGGAAGAGCGGGGAGTGGTTGAGCCGCCAGCGCCGCCGGTTGCCGCCGCCGAAAGCCTTCTTGAACAGCTCGCGGGTCTGCTCGACGCCGAGGAAGTGCTCCTGGTCGGGGGCCTTCTCGTAGGCGTAGGCGGGCGAGATCATCATCTCGTCGACCTGGAGATCGTCGTTGAGGAAGTTGAGCACCTCGATGATGGTCTGCGGGGTGTCGGTGTTGAAGAAGGTCGAGTTGGTGGTGACCCGGAAGCCGCGCTTCTTGGCCTCCTTGATGGCAGCCACGGCCTCGTCGAACACCCCCTCCTTCGCGACGGACTCGTCGTGCCGCTCACGCAGGCCGTCGATGTGCACGGCGAACGCGAAGTAGGGCGACGGCGTGAACTTGTCCATCTTCTTGCGCAGCAGCATGGCGTTGGTGCAGAGGAAGACGTACTTCTTCTTCGCCACCAACTGCCGCACGATCTCGTCGATATGAGGGTGCATCAGGGGCTCGCCGCCCGCGATGGACACCATCGGGGCACCGGATTCGAGCACCGCTCCGACGGCCTGCGCGACCGGCATGCGCTGCTTGAGCACCCCGGCCGGGTGCTGGATCTTCCCGCAGCCCTCGCACGCCAGGTTGCAGGCGTAGAGGGGTTCGAGTTCGACGATCAGCGGGAACTTGTCCCTCTTGCGGATTTTCTGTTCGGCCAAGTACGTAGCGATTTTGATGGACTGACGGAGCGGCATGGCCATCTGACTCACCTCCGGGGGAGCAGCAAGGAACGGTGCCATTCGACAAAAGCGGGAAGGACCGAGCGAAGAACGCGGAAGGCCGATATTCCACCGCGAAGTGTGCCGATCCGGACGAGTTCATGTTCTGGAGCGTCCACGACCACCCGTACGGCCGCAACCGGGCGCACGCCCGTGCGCCCGGCGCTGTGGAGCGTGGCCGCCGACTCCATGTCTACCGCGATCGCGCCGGTCGCGAGCAGGTCCGACCGTTCATGACCGCGTACGACGTGATCGGAGCCGGCGAGGGGGCCGGTGTGAACGGTGCGTCCGGGCACGGCACGCACCAGTTCCTTGACAAGCAGTTCGGTGCCGACGCAACGCGTGCTGCCCCGCGGGTCCCGGGTCTCCTCGGCGACCACCAGGTCGCCGGGGTGCATACCGGGGGCGAGTCCCGCGCAGAAACCGGTGGCCAGTACGGCGGCGTCGCTCAGCGCAGGGTCGGCGAGGGCCCGGGTGACGGCCTCCTCGGCGGCCACGGGCCCCATCCCCGTACGCAGCACGGTGACGGATCCGTCGCCGCGCCCGCCCCGGCGCAGGGCGAGCCGTTCGATGCCGAGCGCGCAGGCGATCAGCAGCGGGGCCGACTCGGGCTGCCTGTCCATCAGCCCTCCTTGGCCTCGGCGAAGGGCTCGCCGTTGACATACCGGCCGAGCGCGGTGAGGGGGAAGACCTGGCGGTAGAGGTGGTAGTTGATCGAGAAGTCCCAGGGGAAGCCGGTGCCGGTGAAGTACGGCTCGTCCCAGGAGCCGTCCGGCAGCTGGGTCGCCGCGAGCCACTCGACTCCGCGTTCGACGGCCTTGGAGTCGTGCTCCCCGGCGGCCAGCAGGGCGAGCAGCGCCCAGGCCGTCTGGGAGGCGGTCGAGGCGCCCCGGCCGCTCCAGACCGCGCTGTCCTCGTAGGAGCGCAGGTCCTCGCCCCAGCCGCCGTCGTCGTTCTGGACCTTCTCCAGCCAGCCCACCGCTCGCCGGATCGCCGGGTGCACGGTGGGCAGACCGGCGGCGGTCAGCGCGGGCACCACCGAGCCGGTGCCGTAGACGTAGTTGACGCCCCAGCGGCCGAACCACGCGCCGCCCGGCTCCTGTTCGGCGAGCAGCCACTCGATGCCGCGCCGGGTGCGCGGATCGTGGGACATGCCCTCGACGGCGAGCATCTCCACGACGTGCGCGGTGACGTCGGCGGACGGCGGGTCGATGACCTCACCGAAGTCGCAGAACGGCAGCTTGTTGGGAAGCGTGCTGGTGTTGTCGACGTCGAAGGCGCCCCAGGCACCGTTCTTCGACTGCATCCCGAGGTTCCAGCGCACCCCGCGCCCGATGGCCTTCTCGACCCGCTCCGGGTCGTGGTGCCGGACGCGGCGCAACGCGAGGACCACCTCGGCGGTGTCGTCCATGTCGGGGTAGTTGTCGTTGTGGAACTCGAACGCCCAGCCGCCCGGGGGCAGTTCGGGTCTGCGTACGGACCAGTCGCCGGGCCGGACCACCTGCTCGCCCAGCATCCAGTCGGCGGCCTTGACCAGTTGGGGGTGGTCGGCGGGCAGCCCCGCGTCCGCGAGGGCGATGACGGCGAGGCAGGTGTCCCACACCGGCGACTGGCAGGCCTCGATCATCCGGGCGCCGTCCTCGCGCCACACCGCGAAGCGGTCCAGGGACTCCAACCCGGCCCGCATGACCGGGTGTTCGAGGTCGTAGCCGAGCAGGTGCAGCGCGATCACCGAGTAGACGGCGGGCGGCTGGATGCCTCCCCAGCAGCCGTCGTTCTCCTGTCGCTCGATGATCCAGCGGGCGGCGGCGTTCATGGCCGCTTTCCGCAGCCGGCGCACCGCCACCTTGCGGTAGCCGTGCAGGACCCGGTCGAGACGCTGGAAGGCGCCGTCCCAACTGGCCAGCGGGGCAAAGGACTTGCCCGGGTTCGGCAAGTCGGGGTCGATGTGCAGCTCGTCGAGCGGGAAGGGTGCCGGGCGGACCGGGCGCTTCGCGCTGACGATGGTGAGCGGCACGATCGTCTGCCGGGCCCAGCAGCCGAAGTCGTAGATGTTGAGCGGCATCCACTTCGGGAAGTAGATGAGTTCCGGCGGGAGTTCGGGGAGGTCGTCCCACTTCCACCAGCCGAACAGGGCCAGCCAGATCCGGGTGAAGACCCGGGCGGCGGCGATGCCTCCCCGGTCGCGGACGAAGGCGGACGCCTTCGCCATGTGCGGCGCTTCGGGTGCGTCCCCGGCCATCCGCAGGGCGACGTACGCCTCGACGGTGGCGGAGAGGTCGGCGGGTCCGCCGAAGAAGGTGGCCCAGGTGCCGTCGTCGCGCTGCTCACCGCGGATGAACAACGCGGCTGCCTGGGTGGTCTGTTCGTCGCGGATGCCCAGGAACTGGCGGAGCAGCAGATCCTCCGCGTCCATCGTGACGTTGGTTTCCAGGTCGCCCTTCCACCAGCCCTGGGCGTCCTGCCTCGCGAGCAGGGAATCCGCGGCGCGCCTCATGGCACGCTCGGCGGCATCCTGAACCCCTGCCGCCGCTGGGGTGTTGGTGTCGGTGTCGGTTTCGCTGGCCGAGGCAGCGGGAGGCGGGAGTGCCCCGGTGCTTCCGTCGGTCGTCGCTGTCATGGCTTCCCCTTCGTGCAGTGGCATGTCTCTGCTGTGGGTCCGCCGTCGGCCGGTGCGCCGCTGGCTGCATCTTTCCGGGGGATAACCCCCGGACCCCCAGCAGACAGACAGCTCAGCGGGTGTGAGCGGCGCGAACACTGCGAGGGAAACCCGAGTGAACGCGGCGCCGGCCGGCGACTACGCGAGGCTTATTCGACCGATAGTGATCATCTCTTTCGTACGACGACGAAGTCGGCGAGCGCCGTGAACTGCGCACGCACCCGGTCGGGCATGTCGATGGCGCTCAGTGCGTCGACGGCGATGGTGTGCTGCCGGCGCGCCTCCTCGGCGGTCCACTCGCGACCGCCCGCCTGTTCGATCAGGGCGGCGCGGGCGGCGAACTCCTCCTCGGAGAAGTTCTCGAAGTCGCTGCTCTTCGCGTCGGCGGCGAGGAGTTCACCGAGCCGCTCGGCCGCCGGGCCGCTGGCCGCGAGGGCGGCGACGACGGGCAGGGACTTCTTGCGCTGGCGCAGGTCGCTCCAGGTCTGCTTGCCGGTGGCCTCCGGGTCGCCCCAGATGCCGAGGAGGTCGTCGACGGCCTGGAAGGCCAGCCCGAGGTGGTAGCCGTACTTCTCCAGGGTGTCGGCGGTTCGGGCGTCCGCGCCGCCGAGGACCGCGCCGATGGAACTGGCGCAGGCGAGGAGGGCGCCGGTCTTGTTGCCCTCCATCTCCAGACACTCCTCGACGCTGACGCGGTCGCGGTGCTCGTAGGAGATGTCCTGGGCCTGGCCGTCGATGAGGGCGCGGGTCGCGGTGGTGAGGCGGCGGGTGGCGCGGCCGGCCTCGACGGTGCCGAGCTCCAGGAGGATCTCGTTGGCCAGCGCGAACAACGCGTCGCCGACCAGGATGGCCTGGGCGGGGCCGTGCACCTTCCATACGGTGTCGCGGTGGCGGCGCTGTTCGTCGCCGTCCATCAGGTCGTCGTGCAGCAACGAGAAGTTGTGCACCAGCTCGACGGCGACCGCGCCGGGGATGCCGACCTCGGGGGCTGCGCCGGTGACCTCGGCGGACAGAACGGCGAGGGCGGGGCGTACAGCCTTGCCGCCGTCGCCGGCCGCGGGCCGACCCTGGGCGTCGATCCAGCCGAAGTGGTAGGCGGAGACGGTGTCCATGGGCGCCGCGAGACGGGCGATCGCCGCCCGCAGTACCGGGGTGGCCAGGGTCCGGCCGCGCTCCAGGAGCGCGGTCACTTCCACCGCGTCGGCGACTTTCGGGGCCGGGGGCACAGTGGGCACAGTCTCTCCTCTTGTTGCGGTGCTGGGGGTGCGAGGACCTGCCGCGTGCTGATGATCGAGCATCAGGCTGCCTCCTCCACGTCGAAGAGGTGGTGGCGAGGCCGGCCCAGGGCGCCCAGCGCGGCACCGGCCGCGCCGACTCCGCTGCGGACCGCACTCTCCATGGTCGCGGGCCACCCGGTGGCGGTCCACGAGCCGGCCAGGTACAGGCCGGGTGTTCTGGTACGGGCGCCGGGCCGCAGCCGACCGACGCCGGGGGTGGGGGCGAACGTCGCTGTCCGCTCCCGGGTGACGAAGAAGTCCCGGACTCCGGCGCCCCGCGCGCGGGGCAACAGCCGCTCCAGCTCCGGCAGATACCGCTCGCGCAGCGCCGCGACGGGCTCGTCGATCTCGTCGTGCGCGGCCGACTGCGACAGCGCCAGATACTGGCCGTCGCCGCCGAGCCCGGACGCCTCGGTCCGGTCGAAGACCCACTGCACGGGACTGCCGAGCGCCGCGAGGAACGGCGTGCTCAGCACCTTCCGGTCGTACACCACATGCACGTTGAGGATGGGTGCGGTGCCGATCTCCAGCAGTCGTTCGGGGGCGTCGAGCGCACCCGCCGGCAGCAGATCGTGCGCCTCGCGCTGGGCCACGGCGAGCACGACGATGTCCGCGTCGAGGGTCTCGCCGGGAACCGATACGGTCCAGCGGCCGTTCTCGTTGTGTTCGATGGTTTGGATGGTTTGGATGGAGGTGACGCGTGTACGGACTTCGGTACGCACGCCCGCGGAGTCGAGCGCCTTGCGGGCCAGAGTGTCGTGCAGTTCGCCCAGTGGGACGCGCGCCCAGCCGATGTCGGCCGCGCCCGGGTCGGACAGCAGACCGGTCTTGAACACCATCGCGGCGAGCCCCAGGGACGAGTCCCGGGCCACCGCGTTGAGGGTGGCGACCCCCACCAGGTCCCACAGTGCCTCGACGGCACGCTCGGACTGACCGTGCGCGGCCAGCCAGCTGCCGAAGTCCTGCGCGTCCAGCGCCGGGTCGGCGAGGTCCAGCGCCTTGAGCGCGAGCGCGGCACGTCCTACTCTGGCGCGCTCCAGGAGCGAGAGGTGCGGATACGTGGCCAGGCTGCGCCCGAGATGCAGAGGTACGGGCAGCGCGTCGCGCCGGAGTCTGCCCAGCCGCCGTCCGACGGGTTTCGCCACGTCGACGACCGGTACGTCGAGACGAGGCTGCACCGGAGCGAGTTCGGCGGCGTCGATGCGGTCGAGGAACCAGCGGTAAGCGGTGCAGCAACGCAGGTACACGTGCTGGCCGTTGTCGACGGTGAGTCCGTCGCGCTGGAAGGAGAAGGCGAGCCCACCGAGCCGCGGCCGGCCTTCGAGCAGCGTGACGCGGACACCGGCGTCGGCGAGCGAGAGCGCCGCGGTGATGCCGGCCAGCCCGCCGCCGACCACCACGGCGCTCTTCTCACCGTGGTGGCCCGGGCGTTCCCCGGGCTGCGTACCCTCGCTCATCGCGCACTCCCCCCTGTGCACCCGCCGCGCCGGATGAACGCCGCACGGCAGGTCGTTGAAGTCAGGGACGCCGTCCGTGACCGGAGGGTTGCGCGCCGTTTCGCCGGGGGCACATCACCTTGCACCGAATTGTCCATCAGGCGCGCCTCCTGACGGTCCGCCGGGAGACATGCCGGGCGTCCAGACCGGACAGACCGCGCACCGCGACATACGCCTTCTCGCGTCCGGGCAGCGAGACCCGGCCGCGCAGCACGGCCTCCGGCTCGCGCTCGATGCGGTCGAGGAGCCGTCGGTAGATGCCGGCCATGGCGGCGACACAGGCGCCGCTGCGCCGGTCGAGCATGGGCAGCAGCCGGTAGCCCTCGGCGAACAGGGCGCGGGCGCGCCGCACTTCGAAGTGGACGAGGCCCGCGAAGTCGGAGCCCTCCGGCGGGTTCGGTCCGCTGAATCCGGCCGAGCAGCCGAACTTGGCGAGGTCGTCGGCGGGCAGATAGGTCCGCCCGTCCTCAGCGTCCTCGCGGACGTCCCGCAGGATGTTGGTGAGCTGGAGTGCGAGCCCCAGCGTGTCGGCGTACTCGGAGGCGCGTTCCGAACCGCGCGCGCCCCTCTCCGTACCGAACACGCCCAGCGAGAGCCGCCCGATGGCTCCGGCCACACAGCGGCAGTAGACCTTCAGGTCGTCCCAGGTCTCGTACGTCTCACCGCGTACGTCCATCACCACGCCGTCGATGAGTTCGTCGAGGCCGCCGAGCGGGATCGGGAAGTGGGTCCCCGCATGGCTGAGGGCGACTGCGACCGGGTCGGTGTCGTCCTCGTCGACCTCGCCCTCGCGCACCCGGGTGAGCAGCGCTCTGGTGTCCTCCAGCCGCGCCGCCTTGACCTCGGGCGCCAGCGTGCCGTCACCGATGTCGTCGACGCGGCGCGAGAACGCGTACAGGACCGACATCGCGCGCCGCTTCGACGTCGGCAGCAGTCTGATGCCGTACGCGAAGTTGCGGGCCTGCTGCCCGGTGACGGACTCGCAGTAGCTGTAGGCGGCGAGTACCGGTGCGGACACGTGCGGTTCCGACTCCACGCTCCGGATCACCCCTTTCCTCGCAGGGTTGTGCCCACCTCGCGCAGCAACTGGATCCTGCCGGGCTTGGGCGGGCCGGGAAGTACGTCGTATTCGGCGGCGCCGATCGCTCGGACCGCCGCCTTTCCCCCCGCCACGAAACCCGCGAGCAGCAGCTTCAGCCTGCCGTGGACGCTACCCACGAGGGGGGTGCCTTCATTCAGCAGGCCCTGTGCGCGTTCCGCTTCGTATGCGATCAGTGCGCGCACCGAGGCGCCCGCGGTGGGGGCGGCGAGATCCGCCTCCTGGACCTGAAAGCGCTTCATGTCCTGGGCGGGGAGATAGATGCGGTCGCGGCCGAGGTCCTCCGCGACGTCCTGGAGGTGCTCGACGATCTGGAGGGCCGTACAGACGGCGTCGGAGAGGCGGACCCGCTCGGGCGTCGCGGTGCCGGTGACGGCGAGGACGAGGCGGCCGACGGGGTTGGCGGACAGCTCGCAGTAGGCGAGGAGGTCGTCGTACGTCTCGTACCGCTTGACCAGCTGGTCCTGGCGGTTGGCGGCGATCAGGCCGAGGAACGGCTCGGGGGTGAGTGCGCGGTGACGGACGGTCGGCTGGAGCCGGCGGAGCAGGGGGTGGTGCGGGGTGCCGTCGAAGACCCTGTGCAGGTCGGCCTCGAAGGCGTCGAGGAGGACGAGCCGGTCGTCGGCCTCTTCGGGGGCGACGCCCAGCAGACGGGCGTCGGCGCCGCCGGGGGCCAGGTCGCCGTCACCGATGTCGTCGACGAGGCGCGCGAAGCCGTAGACGGCCATGAGGTCGGTGCGCCAGGCCCTGGGGAGGAAGAACGGTGCCACGGGGAAGTTCTCTTCCGCGGCCTTGTCGAGCGTGCCGCGCTCCGGGTCGTCGGTGCGCGCGTGGCCGGTTGCCGTCACCGGTCACTGCCCGGGGCGGGGACGGCACACACTGTGGGGAGCTGGGGAGTTTCCGTAGCCATCGCCGTCACATCTCCCGTTCTACACTGCTGACCCAATGGGCACTATTTCGGACACGCCGCCCAGCCGTCCACGCGGCGGCCGGATGCCGGGTGTCGCGTGTTATCGCCCTACTTGCCGCGATTCAGCACTGGTACAGCTTACGTTGTACAACGCGCCTTGGTCCGTCGGGGTGTCCTGCGCATCACAAGAACGCACCGATTGGCGTCAAGATTCCTAGCACGCCACGGAGTTGACGTTTCCTTTGCAGACGCGGGGCCCCGCCGGAACAGTTCCGGCGGGGCCCCGATTCGCCCGGTCGACCACCGGTGCACTGCCCGGCTACTTGCCGGTGAACTTCTCGTACTCCTTGAGGACCTCGTCCGTCGGCCCGTCCATGCGCAGTTCGCCGCGTTCCAGCCACAGGACGCGGTCGCAGGTGTCGCGGATGGACTTGTTGTTGTGGCTGACGAGGAACACCGTTCCCGCGTGCTTGCGCAGTTCGCGGATGCGGTCCTCGGAGCGCTTCTGGAAGGACCGGTCGCCGGTCGCCAGGGCCTCGTCGATCATCAGTACGTCATGGTCCTTGGCGGCGGCGATGGAGAACCGCAGCCGCGCCGCCATGCCGGAGGAGTAGGTGCGCATCGGCAGGGTGATGAAGTCGCCCTTCTCGTTGATGCCGGAGAAGTCGACGATCTGCTGGTAGCGCTCCCTGATCTCCTCGCGGGACATACCCATCGCGAGGCCGCCCAATATGACGTTACGTTCGCCCGTGAGGTCGTTCATCAGGGCCGCGTTGACGCCGAGGAGCGAGGGCTGCCCGTCGGTGTACACATGGCCGCTCTCGGCGGGCAGCAGGCCGGCGATGGCGCGCAGCAGCGTCGACTTGCCGGAGCCGTTGGAGCCGATCAGGCCGACGGCCTCACCGCGGTAGGAGACGAAGGAGACGCCCCGTACGGCGTGCACCTTGCGGACACCGGGTGACTCGCCGCGCCTGATGATGCGACTGAGGGCGGAGGTGGCGCTGCCCTTGCCGGTCTTGGCGCCGTTGACGCGGTAGACGATGTGGAGCTCGTCCGCGATGACAGTGGGGATCTTGTCCCCGGGAATCGGGTCAGCCACGGCCGTACCTCTCCTCCGCCTTCCAGAAGTGCACGAAACCGCCGAGGGCGAAGAGCGCGGCCCAGCCGGCCGCGACCGCCCAGACGTGCGGCGGCAGGTTCTCCGAGCCGTAGCCGTCGATGAGCGCGAACCGCATCAGGTCCATGTAGATGGCGGCCGGGTTCCACTGGAGGACGTCGGCGACCCACCGGGGTTTGTCGGCGAGCATGACCGGGATGGAGAACATCACGCCGGACGCGTACATCCACGTACGCATCACGAAGGGCATCAGCTGGGCGAGGTCCGGGGTCGCCGCGCCCCACCGGGCCATGATCAGCGCGAGGCCGGTGTTGAAGAGGAACTGGAGTGCCAGCGCCGGGACGATCAGCAGCCAGGACGCCTTGGGGTAGCTGCCGAAGCCGATCGACACCACGAACAGCACGATCATCGAGAAGAGCAGCTGCTGGAGCTGTTGCAGCGCGAAGGAGACCGGCAGGGCGGCACGCGGGAAGTGCAGGGCGCGCACCAGGCCCAGGTTGCCGGAGATCGCGCGTACGCCCGCCATCACCGAGTTCTGCGTGAAGGTGAACACGAAGACGCCCGTGACGAGGAAGGGGATGTACACCTCGCGGGGCATGCCGCGGTCGGCCTTGAGGATCACGCCGAAGATGAAGAAGTACACGGCCGCGTTGAGCAGCGGTGTGGCCACCTGCCACAGCTGGCCGAGTTTGGCCTGGCTGTACTGAGCGGTCAGTTTCGCCTGCGAGAAGGCGAGGATGAAGTGACGCCGTCCCCAGAGCTGGCGGACGTACTCGACGAGTCGGGGACGGGCGCCGCTCACGGCGAGTCCGTACTTCGCGGCGAGTTCGGCCGCGGAGAGGCCGTCGTCGGGTGACGGTCGGTCGCTCACCGCGACACCGCCGTCATGCGTTGTCTCACTCACAAATGGAAACTTTCGTCTTCAATATGCGCAGCTGAACGGGGCAGAGCGCGGGCCGTGGATCGGGATGCTGTCGGCCCGCGGGGCTCTCAGGGAGAGCTTGTCAGATCACTGGGGGACGGCCCAGTCGGGTCAGCCGCCACACCGTACGCCACCGGATGGGCCGGCGGGGTCCGCACGGGGTGGTCAGGCCCTCCTTGAACCCGCCCCACCAGGCTCTGAGCGCCGGGCGGGAGGGTCGGCGGAGGAGTGTGAGGAGCAGCCAGTCCCCCAGGTACACGGGCACCAGGGGGGCGGGAAGGTTTCGGCGGGCCAGCCAGACGCGGTTGCGGGCGACCATGCGGTGGTAGACCGCGTGCCGAGAGGGCGCGGTCGCGGGGTGGTAGAGCAGCATGTCGGCCCGGTAGTCGATCATCCAGCCCGCGTCGAGGGCCCGCCAGGCGAGGTCGGTCTCCTCGTGGGCGTAGAAGAACTCCTCGGGGAGGATGCCCACTTGGGCGAAGACCTTGGTACGGACGGCGTTGGCGCCGCCCAGGAAGCTGGTGACCCGGGAGCTGCGCATCGGGTCCGTGGTGCCGGGGCGGGGCACATGGCGGCGCTGGGTGAGGCCGGTGTCGGGGTCGGCGATGCGGAAGCTGATGATGCCCAGTTCCGGGTCGGCTGTGAAGGCCTGGCGGCACAGTTCTGCGGTGTCCTGGTGGCCGAGGAGGCCGTCGTCGTCCAGGAACATCAGGATGTCGACGTCGCGGCCGGCCGGGCCGAACGCCTCGATGCCGACGTTGCGTCCGCCGGGGATGCCGAGGTTCTCGGGCAGCTCGACGCTCCGTACCCCCGCGGGCAGGTCCGGGACGGGTGAGCCGTTGCCTACCACGACGACCTGGACCGGCTCGCCCTCCTGTTTGGCGATCGAGTCGACCAGGGCACGCAGTTCGTCGGGGCGGTTGCCCATGGTGATGATCACCGCGCCGACTCTCATCCCGGGACTCACCGCAGCCTGCTGGACGCGAGGATGGACACGAGGTGCAGCACCGTCTGCAGGATCGCGATGCCGGCCAGGACGGCGATGCCCAGGCGGGTCCAGAACAGGTCGTCGCCGATGAGGTCGAGGACCGCGACGAAGAGGATGAACAGACTCGCCTCGATGCCACCGATCAGCCGGTGGAACTTGAGCGCGGCGGCAGCCTTGCGGGCCAGAGCGAGCCCCTCGGAGCGCGGCACCGCCAGCTCGTCCTTGGCGGCGGCCAGGCCGCTGCGGGACCGGGCCACGTCCACCAGGTCGGTCTCCGCCTTGATCAGGATCGCGCCGAGCGCGGCCAGGGTGCCGAGGAACGCCCACAGCCACTCGGGGCTCCCGGAGCCGTCCCACAGGTCGGCGCCGCGCAGCCCGAAGCCGATCAGCAGGGCCGCCTCGGACAGGTAGTGGCCGATGCGGTCGAGGTACACGCCGGTGATCGAGGTCTGGTTCCGCCAACGGGCGATCTCCCCGTCGACGCAGTCGAGGAGCAGGTACAGCTGCATCAGCAGGGCGGCCAGGATCGCCCCGGTGAGACCCTGCACCAGGAGTGCCGCACCGGCCAGAACTCCCGCGACGACCATCAGGTACGTGAGCTGGTTGGGCGTGATCCTGGTGTCGACCACGTAGCGGTCGACCCGCAGGGACACCTCGCGCATGTAGAGGCGTCCCGCCCAGTGCTCGCCGCTGCGCCGGTCCTTCACCCCTTCGGGGTGGACGACGGGGCGTAGTTCAGCTACCGATGGCCTTGACATAGTCCGCGTACGTGTCCTTGATCTGGTCGTTCGTGAGGTCGAGGTGTTCCAGGATCGTGTAGCGACCGGGTCTGGTCTGCGGGGCGTACTCGACGACCCGTACGAACTCGTCGGTGGTGAAGCCGATCTCCTCCGGCAGCACCGGCAGCCCGTGCCGGCGCAGCACCTCGGCCATGTAGGCCGCCTCCTCGGGCGCGCCCCGCAGGAACATGGCGAATGCGGCACCCAGGCCGCACTGTTCGCCGTGGCTCGCGGCACGCTTGGGATACAGCAGGTCGAAGGCGTGGTTGATCTCGTGACAGGCGCCGGAGGAGGGGCGGGAGTCGCCCGACACCGACATGGCGATACCGGTGAGGACGAGGGCCTCGGCCAGGACCTGGAGGAACGCGTTGTCGCCGACCCCGCCGGGGTGGCGCAGTACGGCTTCGCCGGCCTGGCGGGCCATCGCGGCGGCGAGGCCGTCGATCTTCTCGCCGTTGACCTGACAGGCCAGCTCCCAGTCGGCGACCGCGGAGATGTTCGACATGGCGTCGCCGATCCCGGAGCGCACGAACCGCTCGGGTGCCTCACGGATCACGTCGAGGTCGATGACGACGGCGATCGGGTTCGGTACGCCGTACGAGCCGCGTCCCGCGTCGTTGTCGAGGGTGGCGACCGGGGAACACAGGCCGTCGTGCGCGAGGTTGGTGGCGACGGCGACCAGCGGCAGGCCGACGCGGGCCGCGGCGAACTTGGCGCAGTCGATGATCCGGCCGCCGCCCAGGCCGACCACGGCGTCGTAGTGGCCGGACTTGATGGCGTCGCCCAGTTTGATCGCGTCGTCGATGGTGCCGCCGGCGACCTCGTACCAGCTCGCGCCGGGCAGCGCCGGGGCGAGCCGCTCGCGCAGCCTGGCGCCGGAGCCGGAGCTGATCGCGACGGCGATCTTCCCGGAGTGCGAGATCCGCTGGTCGAACAGCACGTCCGCCAGATCGTTCAGGGCCCCCCGGCGGATGTCGACGACGACCGGCGAGGGGATCAGCCTCGTCAGTACCGGCACGCGATCTCCCGTCCTCGGGCGAGATCGTCGTGGTTGTCTATCTCCACCCAGGGAACCTCGCCGATGGGCGCCACGTCGATCCGGAAGCCGCGGTTGACCAGTTCCTGGTAACCGTGCTCGTAGAACTGCTGGGGGTCGGTCTCCCACACGGTCTTCAGGGCGTCGGTCAGATCCGCGGCGGCGGCGCCCTCGATGAGGGTGACGCCGATGTACTCGCCGGTGGCCTCGGCCGGGTCCATCAGCTTGGTGATCCTCCGTACGCCCTGCTCCGGGTCCACGATCACCTTCATCTCCTCGTCGGCGAGATCCTTCACCGTGTCGAGGGCCAGGATGATCCGCTTCCCGTCGCCGCGCGCGGCGAGGAGCGTCCGCTCGACGGAGACGGGGTGCACGGTGTCGCCGTTGGCGAGGATCACCCCGTCGGCGAGGGCGTCCCGGCCGCACCAGAGGGAGTAGGCGTTGTTCCACTCCTCGGCGCGGTCGTTGTCGATGAGCGTGACCTTCAGCCCGTACTTCTTCTCCAGGGCCGTCTGCCGCTCGTACACGGCTTCCTTGCGGTAGCCGACGATGATCGCGGCCTCGGTGAGGCCGATCTCGGCGAAGTTGGCGAGGGTGAGGTCGAGGACGGTGGGGCCGTCCTCGTCGCCCGCGGGGCCGACCGGCACGAGAGCCTTGGGCAGGCTGTCGGTGTAGGGGCGCAGACGCCGTCCGGCGCCGGCCGCCAGCACGAGGCCGATCATGCGGGTACTCCTTCGTCGTGTACGGCGGGCGCGCCGCCCTGGTGGGCGGTCACCCAGTAGCGGATGCTCTCGGTGAGCACCAGCAGGGCCACGGCCACGGCGAGGACCGTGAGCGCGACCACGAACTGCGGGGCACTGAGCAGAGCGGCCAGTACGACGACCACCAGTGTCCGGCCCTCGTGCCCTCCGCTCGCCCGTACCAGCCAGCGCGGGGGCGCTCCGGCCTTGCCACGGATGCGGTACACCGTGTCGTAGTGATGGTAGGCGACGGCGGCCACGAGGCCGAAAGCCGCGGGAAGTGCTCCGTTTACCTCCGCTTTGCCCGCGAGAACGAGGACTGTGCCGTATTCGGCGGCCCGGAAGACCGGCGGGACCAGCCAGTCGAGGCGTCCTGTGAGAGGGATCGAGACCGCGGCACCCGCGCTGAGCACGTACAGCGCGGCGAAGGCGACGGGCACCCAACTGCCGTAGGAGCAGAACCACAGCGCGACGACCAACGGCACGGTGCTCTCCAGCGCCGGGACGAAGCGCGAGTTGCCCGGCGTACGCACCGGGACCCGCCCGATCAGCTCCGCGAGCGGTCCGCTGTCCTTGAGGTCCGCCAAGGCTCGCGTCGCCCGTTCGGTGCGCTGGGCCTTTCGGGTGAACGAGCGCAGGACGCGGCCCGCCGTGGTGTATGTGGCCGCGAAGCCGCAGCCGACGAGCAGGACGGTGAAGGTGGTCCGGGGGGTGGTGAGCGCCGTGAGGACGGCGATCAGGGCCCAGCGCTCGCCGATCGGCAGGACGATCATCCGCCGTACCCAGACCGTCCAGCCGACGCCGTCGAGGCGGTCGGAGAGGGCGGCCGTGGGGCTGGTGTTCGCCGTCGCGTCGTGATTGGCCTCGTTGAAGGCGAAGTCGACGACGTGCCGGCAGGTCTGCAGGACCATTGCGCCTAGGGCCAGTGCCCATACGTCGTCGCCGCCTCGGGCCGCGCCCAGTGCGAGGCCCGCGTAGAAGGCGTACTCCTTGGCGCGGTCGAAGGTGGCGTCCAGCCAGGCGCCGAGCGTCGAGTACTGGAGGGAGTAGCGGGCGAGCTGGCCGTCGGTGCAGTCCAGGACGAAGGAGAGCAGGAGGAGGACGCCCGCCGTGACGAAGCCGCCTCGGGTGCCGGTGGCCGCGCAGCCGGCCGCGATCAGCGCGGTGAGCAGCGAGGCGGTGGTGACCTGGTTCGGGGTGAGGCCGCGGCGGGCGCACCAGCGGGCCAGATAACGGGAGTACGGGCTGACGCAGAAGGTGGTGAAGAAGCCGTCCCGGGACTTCACCGCCGACTTCAGGCGTACGGCCTCGTCGTCGACGGCGGCGACGGCCTGCCGGGCGATGTCGCGGGCCTCGGGGTCGGCGGGGACGGCGGCGGTCAGGCTGCCCAGCTCGGGGCGGTGGACGCCGATGACGTCCGCGTCCAGGGCGAGGGCGATGCGGTCGGCGAGGCTGTCCACGGCGACGGCGGAGAGGGCTTGGCCGGGGTCGTTCGGGGCGTCGTCGCACGCGGAGATCTCACGGGCCAGTTCGCGGGTCAGGGCGGTGCGGCCGGCGCCCGGCTGTGCCGTCACGGCGCCCGGTACGGCGGCCAGCGGGAAACGGGGGTCGGTGAGGCCGAGGCGCAGCGCGTGGAGGTGGCCGACGAAGCGGGCGTCCACGAAGGCGACCCGTTCGTCACAGGACGCCTCGGCGAGAAGGGTCTCGGTGTCGGCGACGTCGGTCGCGCTCCGCACGTCGAAGCCCAGGGACCGCAGATCGCCCTCGATCGACGATCCGGGAACCGGCTGACCCGTGAGGATGGCGGTCGGCAACCGAACTCACTCCCTGGACACCGACGCGCGTGCACGCCGGTCCTCTGCATGATGGTGGGGGAACCCTGACCCACGGTGGCCGGGCAGCATGTCGGCAGAGGCTATCGGATGGGGCCGCGCCATGGTTCACCGGCTGTTCAGGGGCCGATTCCGGCGGACCGGCGGTCGCCTCGGCCGGATCATCATGAGTGACCCGGCACGCCTCGCACAAACCGTGACCCGCGTCAAGGACCGCCGCGGCCTCCCCCGTCATGTCCCCACCCGTCGAACCGTGGCGATCTCCGCACTCGCTGACCTGCACTTCGTTTCCGCAGGTCAGGGCACATGACAACGGTGTTCAGTGCCGCGTTGCCACATACCCCCCACCCGTAGTTCACTGATCCCGGGACGGGACTCAGGACGGGACTCGGGACGCACACCAGGAGGCGGCTTCCATGGGGGCTGGGCACGATCACGGACACGCGCACGGCGCGCCGACCACGGGTACGGCGGCAGCGGCGCACCGCGGGCGGCTGCGTATCGCGCTGGCCATCACGCTCACCGTCATGGTCGTCGAGATCGTCGGCGGGATCGTCGCCGACTCGCTCGCGCTCATCGCGGACGCTGCGCACATGGCGACGGACGCGCTGGGTCTCGGCATGGCGTTGCTCGCGATCCACTTCGCGAACCGCCCGCCGACCGGCAACCGCACCTTCGGGTACGCCCGCGCCGAGATCCTCGCCGCGCTCGCCAACTGTCTGCTGCTGCTCGGCGTCGGCGGATACGTCCTGTACGAGGCGATCCAGCGGTTCGTCACGCCCGCGGAGACCGAGGGCGGGGTGACCGTCGTCTTCGGTCTGATCGGCCTGGTCGCGAACATGATCTCGCTGACGCTGCTGATGCGCGGCCAGAAGGAGAGCCTGAACGTGCGCGGGGCCTTCCTGGAGGTCGTCGCGGACGCACTGGGCTCGGCGGCGGTGCTGGTCTCGGCGGTGGTCATCATGACGACGGGCTGGCAGCGGGCCGACCCCATCGCCTCGGTCGTCATCGGTCTGATGATCGTCCCGCGTACCTGGAAGCTGCTGCGCGAGACCTTGAACGTGCTGCTGGAGGCGGCTCCCCGGGGCGTCGACATGGCGGAGGTACGAGCCCACATAGTGGCGCTGCCCGGCGTGGAGGACGTACACGATCTGCACGCCTGGACGATCACGTCCGGGATGCCGGTGCTGTCGGCGCACGTGGTCGTCAGTTCGGACGTGCTGAGCGGGATCGGGCACGAGAAGATGCTGCACGAGCTCCAGGGCTGTCTGGGCGACCACTTCGACGTGGAGCACTGCACCTTCCAGCTGGAGCCGAGCGGGCACGCGGAGCACGAGTCGAAGCTGTGCCACTGAGCCCGTCCGGCGCGCGTCACAGACGGAACGCAGCCGTCCGGCGCGCGCCGTCGTCTCCCTCTTCAAGCCCCCCTCGCGGGCGGTTCCCGGGCAGGGGAACAGGGCACGATTGACTTTCCGGTCACCGTCGGGCCGCTTTCGCGCCGGACCGGCGGGGGATGCCGCGAAGTGCCGGGAGTGCCGGATTCGTACGGCAGACTTGGGGCTCGAAGACCGAGGCGAAGGATGGGTATGCCGATCACACCTGCCACCGCGACGCACAACAGTTCGTCGAACGGCACCGCAGAAGCGATCTTGCTCGAGTTGGTCGACGAGAACGGCACGACGATCGGCACCGCCGAGAAGCTCTCCGCCCACCAGCCACCGGGCAGGCTGCACCGGGCGTTCTCCGTCTTCCTCTTCGACGAGCAGGGCCGACTGCTCCTCCAGCAGCGCGCCCTGGGCAAGTACCACTCCCCCGGTGTCTGGTCCAACACCTGCTGCGGCCACCCCTACCCCGGTGAGGCGCCCTTCGCGGCGGCGGCCCGGCGGACGTACGAGGAGCTGGGGACCTCCCCGTCGCTGCTCGCCGAGGCGGGCACGGTCCGCTACAACCACCCCGACCCCGAGTCGGGCCTGGTGGAGCAGGAGTACAACCACCTGTTCGTCGGGGTGGCGCAGTCGCCGCTCGCGCCCGACCCGGAGGAGGTCGGGGACACGGCCTTCGTGACCCCGGCCGAGCTGGCGGAGCGGCATGCGAAGGACCCGTTCTCGGCCTGGTTCATGACCGTTCTGGACGCGGCGCGCCCTGCGGTCCGGGAGCTGACGGGCCCGTCCGCCGGCTGGTGACGGCCAGGGCTTGTCCGGAGTTTCCCCGTGGATCAAGGAGCGGCGTTCGGTGCGTGCGATCGGCGTGCCGGGCGTCGTGACGCCGCGGGGGAACTCCGGACAGGCCCTACGGCCGGCCCTGTGCGGAGGTGAGGGGCAGCGCCGCCCAGACGACCTTGCCGCCGCTCGCCGTGTGCTCGATGTCGCAGACTCCGCCCGCCTCCCTGGTGACCTCGCGGACCAGGAGCAGACCGCGTCCGCCGGTCCGGCCGTGGTCGGCCTCCAGGGCGGTGGGGCGGTAGGGGTGGTTGTCCTCCACGGACACCCGCACCCACTCGGCGCCGACGGCGACCTCCACGGCGAGTGTCGGCGACAGGACCGCCGCATGCCGGACGGCGTTCGTCGCCAGCTCCGAGACGATCAGCAGCAGTCCCTGCACCAGGTCCGGCGGGGCCGGTACACCCTGCCGGTACAGCAGGTCCCGGACGGCGTGCCGGGCCTGCGGGACGGACGCGTCGACAGCGGGTGCGGTGAACCTCCAGACCCCTTCGTAGGGAAGCGGATCCGGAGGTCTCCGCTCCACGGGTACGTCGTCGTCCGCTGGGCGTGAGCCGGACTCGCGCCCAGGGTTGTCCATCGTTCGGTCGCCGCCCTCGCGCTCGATTGTCACCACACGATGAGTGTTGGCAACGACGGGTCCCCACCGGAGAACTGAACAGAAGTCAGCACGAATCGAGCGCTTCTGACAGATGGCGTGCGACGCGAGCCCGCATACGACTGGACCTGGTCACGCCGTGCCGACTTCGTGAACTATTCGGGTTGTACGTGTTTGGTGCCGCCCTCGTCGGGACGTCCGCCACCGGCGGATACGATCCGGCGCATGGAGCCGCAACTGACTCACAGTGCCGCCGACGGGATCGCCACCGTCGTCATCCGCCACCCGGCCAAGCGCAACGCCATGACGGCCGGCATGTGGCGTGCGCTGCCGCCGCTGCTCGCCACCCTGGCCGCCGATCCGGACGTCCACGTCCTGGTGCTCACGGGAGCGGGCGGCACGTTCTGCGCGGGGGCCGACATCTCGACGCTCCAGGGCTCCCCGGAGGAGGCGCAGCGGCTGGCGGTGCTGGCGGAGGACGCGCTCGCGGCCTTTCCGAAGCCGGTGCTCGCGGCGATCCGTGGGCACTGTGTGGGCGGCGGGGCGCAGCTCGCGGCGGCCTGCGATCTGCGGTTCGCCGAGGAGGGGTCGCTGTTCGGGGTGACTCCGGCGAAGCTGGGCCTGGTGTACTCGGCTTCGTCCACGCGGCGGTTGGCGGCTCTGGTGGGTCCGGCGACGGCCAAGTACCTGCTGTTCTCCGGCGAGTTGATCGACACGGAGCACGCGCTGCGCACCGGGTTCCTCGACGAGGTGCTGCCCGGGGGTGAACTCGACAAGCGGGTCGCGGAGTTCACCCGTGTCCTCGTCTCGCGCTCGCGGCTCACGCAGGCGGCGGCGAAGGAGTTCGCGGACGGGCGCACCGACCGGGACGAGTACTGGGCCGAGCAGGCGCGGGAGAGCGGCGAGGCCGCGGAGGGCGTCGCCGCGTTCCTGGAGCGCCGTCCCCCCGGCTTCACCTGGGCGGGACCGGCGTCGCCTACCTCAGGATGAACCGGCTGTGGGAGCGCAGCAGTTCGACCAGGTGTGCGGGTGCCTTGTGCGGGGCGCCGGCGTCGTAGGGCGGCTGCGGGTCGTACTCCGTCGCGAGCTGTACGGTCCGGGCGTGCTCGTCGCCCGCGATCCGGCCGCTCAGGGTGAGGGCCATGTCGATGCCGGAGGAGACCCCGGCGGAGGTGACGTACTTGCCGTCGGTCACGACCCGCTCGCCCGTGGGTTCGGCGCCGTACTTCGGGAGTTCGTCCAGGGCCAGCCAGTGCGAGGTCGCGCGGCGGCCGGTGAGCAGGCCGGCGCCGGCCAGGAGCAGCGAGCCGGTGCACACGGAGGTCGTCCAGGTGCTGGTCGCGTCGGCGGTGCGCAGCCAGCCGAGCAGCACCTCGTTGTCCATCTGCGCGGACTGGCCGGGCCCACCGGCGACGACCACGATGTCGGGGTTCGGTACGTCGGCCAGGGCGCGGTCGGCGGTGAGCGCGAGGGTGCCGCTGTCGTTGCGGACGGGCCCGGTCTCCTCGGCGACGAAGACGGTCTCCGCGCCCGGGAGCCGGCTGAGGATCTCGTACGGGCCGACCGCGTCCAGGGCGGTGAAGCGGTCGAAGAGCAGCAGGGCGATCTGCATGGTGTGGTCTGCCTTTCAGTGGGCGGCGGGTGCGGGGCGGAAGCGGCGGCGGTACTCCGCCGGGGCCGTGCCGAGGCTTCTGACGAAGGCGCGGCGCATGGCCTCCGGGGTGCCGTAACCGCTGGCGCGCGAGATCCTCTCGATGCCGTCGGAGGTGTCCTCCAGGAGGCGCCGGGCGTGTTCGAGACGGACCCGGTCTACGTACCGGCCCGGCGTGATGCCGGTCTCGGTGCGGAAGACGCGGGCGAAGTGGCGGGGTGAGAGACGGGCGCGGGCGGCGAGGGACTCGACGCCCAGGTCGTCGTCCGGGTGTTCGGAGATCCAGTGCTGGACCTCGCGCAGCGGCTCACGCCGGGCGGTCTGTACGGCGAGCTGGGCGCTGAACTGGGCCTGGTTTCCCGGCCGGCGCAGGAAGACGACCAGATGACGGGCGACGGCGAGCGCGGTGTCACGGCCGAGGTCCTCCTCCACGATCGCGAGGGCGAGGTCGATCCCGGCGGTGACTCCGGCGGATGTCATCACCCGGCCGTCGCGTACGTAGATGGGCTCGGGGTCGACCTCGACGGCCGGGTGGTCGCGGGCGAGTCGGTCGCAGTACGCCCAGTGAGTGGTCGCGCGCAGACCGTCCAGGAGGCCGGCGGCGGCGAGCAGGAGCGCTCCCGTGCAGACGGACACCAGCCGTTCGGGGCACGGCCCGTGCACGCGCAGCCAGTCGACCAGGCGTGGGTCGGCGGGGCGGGTGCCCGGGCCGCCGGGGACCAGGAGGGTGTGCGGCACCGGGGCGTCGGCGAGGGTCCCGTCCGGTACGAGGGTGAGGCCGCCGGAGGCGCGTACCGGCTCGCCGGTCAGTGAAGCCGTACGGATGCGGTAACTGCCCGGATGCCCGGTGGAGGCACCCGCGAGCACCTCGACGGGGCCCGTGACATCAAGGCTCTGGACGCCGTCGAAGAGGACGACGAGAACGGTTCGCTGCGCCATGCCCCGATTCTTGGCGGACGCGGGTGATGGCTGCAATGACGAATTTCCCACCTTTCCTGCCACACCTGTTGTGCGGTGGCCCGATGGCCGGTCTCTCCCGGTCCCCGCGAGCCGTGTGGCGCCCTGAGCCCCGGATGTCGGTGCCACCTGCCACAATTGCCGCGCAACCTCAGTGGAGAAGGCGGTACGGGATCGTGACGACACCCCTCGTAGGGTCCATCGAAGGCAGGATCGCCGAGGAACTCGGCGTACGGGAGCGGCAGGTGAGGGCCGCGGTCGAGTTGCTCGACGGTGGTTCGACGGTGCCCTTCATCGCCCGCTACCGCAAGGAAGCGACCGAGATGCTCGACGATGCGCAGCTGCGCACGTTGGAGGAACGACTGCGCTATCTGCGGGAGCTGGAGGAGCGGCGGGCCGCGATCCTCGAATCGGTGCGCGAGCAGGACAAGCTGACGCCGGAGGTCGAGGCGCAGATCCGCGGGGCCGAGACGAAGGCGCGCCTGGAGGACATCTACCTGCCGTTCAAGCCGAAGCGGCGGACCAAGGCGCAGATCGCGCGCGAGGCGGGCCTGGCGCCACTGGCCGAGGGGCTGCTCGGGGACCCGTCCGTGGACCCGCTCGCCGCGGCTGCGGCCTTCGTCGACGCCGACAAGGGCGTCGCCGATCCGCAGGCCGCGCTGGACGGCGCCCGCTCGATCCTCACCGAGCGCTTCTCGGAGGACGCCGACCTGATCGGCGAGGTGCGCGAGCGCATGTGGGTGCGCGGTCGGCTGGCCGCCAAGGTGAAGGAGGGCAAGGAGGAGGCGGGCGCGAAGTTCGCCGACTACTTCGACTTCACCGAGCCCTTCACCGCCCTGCCCTCGCACCGCATCCTCGCGATGCTGCGCGGCGAGAAGGAGGACGTCCTCGACCTGGTCCTGGAGCCGGAGGAGGCGACGGAGGGCCCTTCCTCGTACGAGGGGATCATCGCCCACCGTTTCGGGATCGCCGAGCGCGGCCGTCCCGGCGACAAGTGGCTGAAGGACACCGTGCGTTGGGCCTGGCGGACCCGGATCCTGGTGCACCTCGGCATCGACGTGCGCCTGCGGCTGCGTACGGTCGCGGAGGACGAGGCGGTCAACGTGTTCGCGGCGAACCTGCGCGACCTGCTGCTGGCCGCCCCGGCCGGCACCCGCTCGACGCTGGGGCTGGACCCCGGGTTCCGTACGGGCGTGAAGGTGGCCGTGGTGGACGCGACGGGCAAGGCGGTCGCCACGGACGTGATCTATCCGCACGTACCGGCGAACAAGTGGGACGAGGCGGTCGCCAAGCTGGCGCGGCTCGCCAAGGAACACTCGGTCGACCTGGTCGCGATCGGCAACGGTACCGCGTCCCGCGAGACGGACAAGCTCGCCGGTGAACTCATCGCCAAGCACCCGGAGTTGAAGCTCACCAAGGTGATGGTGTCCGAGGCGGGCGCGTCCGTGTACTCGGCGTCGGCGTTCGCCTCGCAGGAACTGCCTGGCATGGACGTCTCGTTGCGCGGGGCTGTGTCGATCGCACGGCGACTGCAGGACCCGCTGGCCGAGCTGGTGAAGATCGACCCGAAGTCGATCGGGGTCGGGCAGTACCAGCACGACCTGTCCGAGATGAAGCTGTCGCGGTCGCTGGACGCGGTGGTCGAGGACTGTGTGAACGGTGTGGGTGTCGACGTCAACACGGCTTCCACGCCGCTGCTTTCGCGGGTCTCCGGCATCTCCTCCGGGCTCGCGGAGAACATCGTGGCGCACCGTGACGCCAACGGGCCGTTCACCTCACGATCCCAGCTGAAGAGTGTCGCGCGGCTCGGGCCGAAGGCGTACGAGCAGTGTGCGGGGTTCCTGCGGATCCGGGGCGGGGACGATCCGCTGGACGCGTCGAGTGTGCACCCGGAGGCGTATCCGGTGGTGCGGCGGATGGTGAAGTCGGCGGGCAGCGCGGTGGCGTCGCTGGTCGGGAACACGGCGGTGCTGCGGTCGCTGCGGCCCGATGACTTCGTCGACGAGAAGTTCGGTCTGCCGACGGTGACGGACATTCTGCGCGAGCTGGAGAAGCCCGGGCGCGACCCGCGACCCGCCTTCGCGACGGCCACGTTCAAGGAAGGGGTCGAGAAGATCGGCGACCTGACCTCCGGGATGGTGCTGGAGGGTGTGGTCACGAACGTGGCGGCGTTCGGAGCGTTCGTGGATGTCGGCGTCCACCAGGACGGCCTGGTGCATGTGTCCGCGATGTCCAAGACGTTCGTCAAGGACCCGCACGATGTCGTGAAGTCCGGTGACATCGTCAAGGTGAAGGTGCTCGACGTCGACATCCCGCGGAAGCGGATCTCGCTGACGCTGCGGCTGGACGACGAGGCGGTGGCCTCCGGGGAGCAGCAGGGTGGCGGGGGGCGGCCTCAGCAGCGTGGCGGCCGGCCGCCTCAGCCTCGGCAGCAGCGGCAGGGTCAGGGGCAAGGGGGTGGAGGGGCCCGGCAGGGGACGCCTGCGCCGGGGAACAGCGCGATGGCTGATGCGTTGCGGAAGGCTGGGCTGGTGGATCCCAAGCGGCGGTGAGCTTGCGGTGAGGGGGTGTTGCCGGGTGCCCTTGTTGTGAGGGCACCCGGTGCTGGTGCTGTGCGGTTCGTCGGCGCGGGCCCGGTGGGGGTTGGTCGCGCCCCGCGGCGGAGCCGCAGAAAGATACAGCCCCGCGCCCCTTTGGGGCTACGCCAGCTCCGACACCTTGCCGTCCACCACCTCGAAGCGGCGGGTCACCTGTACCGCGTCCAGCATTCTGCGGTCGTGGGTCACCAGGAGCAGGGTGCCCTCGTAGGTGTCGAGGGCCTGTTCCAGTTGTTCGATGGCCGGGAGGTCGAGGTGGTTGGTCGGCTCGTCCAGGACCAGGAGGTTCACGCCCCGGCCCTGGAGCAGTGCCAGGGCTGATCTCGTGCGCTCGCCGGGGGACAGGGTCGCCGCCGGGCGCAGGACGTGTTCCGCCTTCAGGCCGAACTTGGCCAGGAGCGTGCGGACCTCCGCCGGTTCCGTGTCGGGGACCGCCTCACAGAACGCGTCCAGCAGCGCCTCGGGGCCGAGGAAGAGCTTGCGGGCCTGGTCCACCTCGCCGACCACCACACCCGAGCCGAGCGTCGCGTGGCCCGCGTCCAGGGGGACGCGGCCCAGCAGGGCACCCAGCAGGGTCGACTTTCCGGCGCCGTTCGCGCCCGTGACCGCGATCCGGTCCGCCCAGTCGATCTGTACGGTCACCGGGCCGAGCGTGAAGCCCGCGCGGCGCACCTCCGCGTCCCGCAGGGTCGCGACGACCGAGCCGGAGCGCGGGGCCGCCGCGATCTCCATGCGCAGTTCCCACTCCTTGCGCGGCTCCTCGACCACGTCCAGCCGTTCGATCATGCGCTGGGTCTGGCGGGCCTTCGCGGCCTGCTTCTCGCTGGCCTCGCTGCGGAACTTGCGGCCGATCTTGTCGTTGTCGTTGTTCGCCTTGCGCCGGGCGTTCTTGACGCCCTTGTCCATCCAGCCGCGCTGCATCTGGGCCCGGTCCTGAAGCGCGGACTTCTTGTCGGCGTACTCGTCGAAGTCGTCGCGGGCGTGCCTTCGGGCGACGTCCCGCTCCTCCAGATAGGCCTCGTAGCCGCCGCCGTACAGCTTGATCTGCTGCTGGGCGAGGTCGAGTTCGAGGACCTTGGTGACCGTGCGGGTGAGGAACTCACGGTCGTGGCTGACCACGAGCGTGCCCGCGCGCAGGCCCTTGACGAAGCGTTCCAGGCGTTCGAGGCCGTCGAGGTCCAGGTCGTTCGTCGGCTCGTCGAGGAGGAAGACGTCGTAGCGGGAGAGGAGCAGGGAGGCGAGGCCCGCCCTTGCCGCCTGGCCGCCCGACAGGGACGTCATCGGCTGGTCCAGGTCCACGGTCAGGGCCAGGGAGCCGGTGACCTCCTCCGCCCGTTCGTCGAGGTCGGCGCCGCCGAGGTCGAGCCAGCGCTCCAGGCTCACCGAGTACGCGTCGTCCGCGCCCGGGGAGCCGTCCACCAGCGCCTGCGTAGCCTCGTCCATCACCCGCTGGGCCTCGGCCACGCCCGTGCGGCGCGCGAGGAACTCGCGGACGGTCTCGCCCTCCCGGCGCTCCGGCTCCTGCGGGAGATGGCCGACGCTCGCGCTCGGCGGGGAGAGGCGCAGTTCGCCCTGCTCGGGCGGGAGCAGCCCGGCCAGCATCTTCAGGAGCGTGGACTTGCCCGCGCCGTTGGCACCGACGAGCCCGATCACGTCTCCGGGCGCGACGACGAGGTCGAGCCCGGAGAAGAGGGAGCGGTCGCCGTGGCCGGCGGCGAGATTCTTGGCGACGAGAGTGGCAGTCATCAGGAGGCCGATCCTAACTCCCGACGGCGGGGGCCCGCGTCCGGGATTTCACCGGGCCATCGGCTCCACCAGCACGGTTCCCGACGTGCGCGCCACGATGAACGACTCCCCCTTCACCGCCTTCGCGTCCAGGGCGATGCGGTGCCGGCCGGGCTCGAGGATGCCGTCGAAGACGTCGAGCGTGTGGGTGCGGTACAGGCGGTCCAGGCGGTACGCGGTGAGGTGGACGCGACAGGTGGAGGTGACCTCTATGCCCGCCTCGCCGTCGGCGGCGACCAGGTGGGTGAGGCGGCGTTGTTCCAACGGGCTGCGGTCCAGAGCGTGTTCGATCTGTGCGACGAGGAGCGGGATGATCGGGGCGAGACCGTCGACGTACGCCACCTCGACGCCCGCGTGGTCGAAGGAGCGGCGTACGGCGGCACGTTCCGCCTCGTCGATCGCCCGGCCGAAGGCGACGGCGCCATAGCCGCGCAGCTCGTCGGCGGGCACGTCCGTGGCGTCCCGGGTGATGTCCGCGCCGATGCCGATGGTGCGCAGCGCGGCGGCGAGCTTGGCGAGGACGGCGACGCGGGCGCCGATCAACAGGACCCGGCGGCGGGCCGCACCGGACTCGGCGGAGTGCGCGGCCTCGGCGGTCTCCGCGGTGTCGAGGAGGGAGCCGAGCGCGTCCCGGTACTCGGCGCCCGGGAAGCGGAAGGGCCCGATGCCGTGGTAGCCGTTGAGCTCCAGGTCGGCGTGGGTGTCCGTCTGCCAGGCGAAGTCGCGCCACACGTAGTCGTCGCCGTCCTTCTCGATGGCCGCCGTCACGGCGCCGCACTCCAGGTCGGCGCACTCTGGACAGCCGTAGATGATGTACCGGCCGCCCGCCAGGGGGGCGTCGGCCTCCAGGAGCAGGCCGCGGACCTGCGCGGTGAAGATCGCGGGCGGGATGTCGGAGGCGAGCGGGGAGACCGCGTCGAGGTCGGACAGCTGGTAGAGGAGGGGGCGGCCGTCGACGATGAAGTCGAGGAAGTCCCGGTGGACCTGGTAGTCACCGTTGGCGAGGACTCCACCGGCACGCATCGCCGGTGCCAGGCCGAAGGTCGCGTAGTCGGCAGACATGTTGTGAGTATCCCCAGACTGGGACCGATCTGAGCACGGCATGACATATTCCGCTACGGTCCCTCGATGGAGAAGCGGCGGAGCGGTGAAGTGATCGTGGTCGGCGGCGGGGTCATCGGGCTGACGACGGCGGTGGTGCTGGCCGAGCGCGGGAGCCGGGTCCGGGTGTGGACGCGGGAGCCCGCCGAGCTGACCACCTCGGCGGTTGCGGGCGCGCTGTGGTGGCCGTACCGGATCGAGCCGGAGGAGTCCGCCGGGGAGTGGGCGCTCGCGTCGCTGTCCGTCTACGCGGAGTTGGCGCAGCGGCCCGGGGAGACGGGCGTACGCATGGTCGAGGGTGTACAGGAAGGGCAGCGGCTGGACGGGCTGGGGCCGTGGGCCGCTCGGGTGCCGGAGCTGCGGGAGACGGACCAAGGGCTCTGGGCCCGGCTGCCGTTGATCGACATGCCGGTGCATCTGGGGTGGCTGCGGGAGCGGTTCCTCGCGGCGGGTGGTGTGGTGGAGGAACGGTCCGTCCAGGACCTCGCCGAGGCCGCGGGGGCCGGCGGGGCGGACGTCGTCGTCAACTGCACGGGGCTCGGAGCACGCGAGCTCGTGCCCGATCCGGCGGTGCGTCCCGTTCGGGGGCAGTTGGTCGTCGTGGAGAACCCGGGGATCACGACCTGGTTCACGGCGGCGGGGCACGGCGCCGCGAAGACCACGTACTTCTTTCCGCAGCCGGGCGGCCTGATCCTGGGCGGCACGGCCGATGAGGACGAATGGTCGCTCGTGCCCGATCCGGCGGTGGCGCAGGAGATCGTGCGGCGCTGTGCGGCGGTGCGGCCGGAGATCGCCGGGGCACGGGTGCTCGGCCACCGGATCGGGCTGCGACCCACCCGCCACGCGGTGCGGCTGGACCGTGAACTCCTATCCGGCGGGCAGGTGTTGGTGCACAACTACGGACACGGCGGCGCGGGGATCACGGTCGCCTGGGGATGCGCGCTGGAGGCGGCGAGGCTCGCCGGGGGTGGTGAGGACCAGCCCCGGGCGTAACCCCGCCGCGTCTCAGGTCAGCAGTCGGTGCCCGGCTCGCCCGCCGTCAGGTGGTAAGGCGCCCGCTGGACGAAGGGCAGGGGTGCGGCGATCAGCGCGGTCGGGCGCGGTTTCATACGGTTCCCGGGATGCGGTGGGCGGCGCGCGGATCGCGGACGCCGTCGAGGAGGGACGGGCCCGGGGTGGCCGCGACGGTACCGGTCGTGGCCCGCGCGAACGCGCCCGCACCGCCGACGAGGGGGACCCTGGCCGTCGTACGGGACAGATCGAGCGTCAGGGTCGGGGTGGTCGACGGAGGGTCGATGAGGTCCTTGTCCGTGCCCGCGACGATCAGGGCGAGGCGGTGGCCCGCCGGGATGACGTGGTCGCTCGCGTGCAGGTCGAGGGTGATCGTGTAGCGCTTGCCCGGGGTGAGCGGGACGCCCTTGGTGGCCGAGGCGTGGTTGCCCAGGTCGGCCCAGCCCCGGCTGAAGATCGTGTAGTCGACGGGTGTCGTCTTCGCCTGCGTGGAGCGGAAGCAGGAGCTGTCGCCGGTGGTGCTCGGGCCCCAGCAGGTGCGGTCGGTGAGCGTGGTGATGCCTTCGGCACCGTCGGCGTAGTCCCGGATGGTGTCGGGGCCGAGGTCGACCAGGACGGCGGTCAGATGGGCCGTCGAGGTGCTCGGGGTGGCCGTCACGGTCACCGTGGACGAGCCGGACACGCGCAGGGCCTTGGTCAGCGGCTTGGTGGTGAAGCCGGCATTGCCGGGCGTCGGGCTGTCGATCTGCGCGGACCAGTCGGTCTCGCTCAGGCTCGGGTCGTCGGTGAACGTCGCCGTGCCGGACTGCCCCCGCAGACCCAGGGTGCCGACGCCGGGCTGTTCGCCGGTGCCGGGGCGCAGGCTCACCGTGTGCGGGGCGCGGGGCGGCCAGACCGACGAGGTGACCCACTGGTCGGGGTGGCGTTCGATGTCGGCCATGGGCTCGTCGTCGATGCCGTTGTCGTAGCCGAGCAGTTCGTGGTCGAACCAGCGGTGCAGGGTGTCGACCCAGGTGGCGCGGCGGAAGTCGAAGGGGTCGACGTGGCCGGTCTGGGAGAGCCAGATCTTGCGCTCGACGCCGTGCTTCGCGAGGGCGTCCCACCACTGGCCGAAGTGCTTGGGGCGGACGTTGAGGTCCTGCTGACCGTGGATGACGAAGACGCTGGCCCTGACCTTCCGGGCGTCCTTCGCGTAGTCACGCTCGGTCCAGAACGGCGTCCGGTCACCGGTGCGTGGGGCCCCGTCGACGATCTTCTGCTGTACGGCGGCGCACTTGGCGCGGGCGGCCGGGCTCTCGACGTAGTCGGACAGCCATTCGGGGCCGGAGTCGTAGAGGGGGGCGCCCTTGGCGAAGTAGTAGTCGTACCAGGAGGAGATGGCGCTGATCGGGACGATCGTCTTGAGGCCCTTGACCCCGGTGGCGGCGACGCCGTTGGCGATCGTGCCGTCGTAGCTCTTGCCGATCATGCCCGTCCTGCCGTTGGTCCAGGACGCCTTGGCGCGGCTGGTGCCTGTGCGGCTCGTGTAGCCCTTGGCTCGGCCGTTCAGCCAGTCGACGACGGCCTTCGCGGACTGGATGTCGGAGCGTCCGCCGATGTCGACGCAACCGTCGGAGCGGTTGGTGCCTGCCAGGTCGACGCCGACGAAGGCGTAGCCGCGTGGCACGAAGTAGTTGTCGTAGAACAGCGGCATCTGGACAACGTTGCCGCTCGCGTCGTACGTCTTGCGCTGACCCTCGTTGCCGCGTCCACAGCAGGAGTAGTAGGGGCTGGCATCCATGATCACGGGGATCTTGCGGCCCTGCGCGGCGGGTTCACTCGGCCGGACGATGTCGACGGCGACGCGGTCGCTCTTCCCGTCGCTGTCGCCGTCGAGTCCGGTGTCCACCCAGACGGCCTCGCGGATCGCGTTGTCGTAGGAGTAGACGGGTCTGCTCTCCCGGGGGGCGCTGTGGGCGACGGCCGGGGTGAGCAGGGCGGCCGTGAGGGCGGCGGTGGCCGCCATGGCGAGCGTTCTCCAGGCCGTGAGGCGCGTGCGTATCGGCATGCGCGGACGGTACATCGGTCAACTCCCGCGCAGAAGAGGGCAGCTGAGGGGCAGGAGGGGTTGAAGTGGCCATGAGGTGGCTGAGAACGGTCTGTGCGGTGGGCGGCACGTGGCGGCCGAATGGCGATCGTGTGACAGCGGTGGCTGTGAACACGCGTGGGGCCACAGTGAATGAATAGGCTCCGGACAGACTCACCTTCCCCCCACGGCTACGACTGCCTCTACGACTTGGAGCTCTCGTGCACCGCAGACTCATCGCCCCCGGCACGCTCACGGCCGCCCTGCTGCTGGCGATCCCGGCATCGGCCGCGAGCTACGTCCCCGGGGCGCCGGGCATCGGCGACCCCTACTATCCGGCGTACGGCAACGGCGGATACGACGTCTCGCACTACGACCTTCGGCTCAAGTACCAGCCCGCCACGGACGAGTTGGAGGGCACGGCGACCCTCCTCGCGACCACGACCCAGGATCTGTCTCGGTTCGATCTGGACTTCCTGCTGGAAGTCGACGAGGTCCGCGTCAACGGCGTCCGGGCCGTCTTCGCCACCTCCGGCGAGCACGAACTGGAGATCACTCCGCGCACTCCTCTGCCCAAGGGTTCGGCGGTGACCGTCGTCGTGCGGTACAGCGGAGTTCCCTCGTCGAAGCAGGCGTACGGCTTCACCAGCTGGCACCGCACCCCGGACGGCGGCGTCGGCGCGAACGAGCCCGAGTCGGCCTGGTGGTGGTTCCCGAGCAACGACCACCCGCTCGACAAGGCCACGTACGACGTCTCGGTGCTCGTCCCGGACGGCTCGCAGGCGATCTCCAACGGCACGCTCCAGTCGACGAGTTCACGCCTCGGCTGGACCCGCTACAACTGGCGCTCCAACAAGCCGCAGGCCACGTATCTCGCCACCCTCGCGGTCGGTCGGTTCGACCTCACGACCGGGACGACCGAGAGCGGCATCCCGGTCGTCAACGCCTACAGCAAGGACCTCGGCGACAACTACGGGGCCGCACGGGCGAGCGTCGAGCGGACCGGCGAGGTCGCGGACTGGCTGGCGGGATACTTCGGCCCCTACCCCTTCAACGCGCTCGGCGGGTATGTCCCGAACACGAACACGGGGTACGCGCTGGAGACGCAGACGCGGCCCTTCTACAGCCCGCGCCAGTTCGCGAACGGTACGAACGTCTCCGTCGTCGTCCATGAGCTGGCCCACCAGTGGTACGGCGACGACGTGTCCGTCGCCGGCTGGAAGGACATCTGGGTCAACGAGGGCTTCGCCCGGTACGCCCAGTGGCTGTGGTCCGAACACGAGGACGAGGGCACGGCGCAGGAACTCGCCGACTACGTGTACGCCCTGCACCCGGCCGACGACCCGTTCTGGACCGTGAAGCCGGGCGACCCGGGACCCGAGAACCAGTTCGACCTGGCCGTCTACGACCGGGGCGCACTGGCCCTCCAGGCGCTGCGCAACGAGATCGGCGACGCGGACTTCTTCGCGATCCTGAAGGGGTGGCCCACGAAGTTCGCGTACGGCAACGCGTCCGTAGCCGACTTTCGGGCGTACGCCGAACAGGTGTCCGGCGAGTCGTTGGGGGCGTTGTTCGACGCCTGGCTGTTCCAGGCGTCCAAGCCGGGTGCGCCTGCGGCGCGGGCGTCGGTCGTTCCGGTGCCGCCGAAGTCCTGGAGGGAGATCGCGGCGACGAACTCGGTGCACGAGGGGCACTGAATTTTTCCCACCCACCCAGCCACCCATCCACCCGTTTCCAGTCCGATCATCGGCGAGGGCTGGGGAGGCGCCGCCCCCAGGACGGGGGCGGCAGGGACGTTACCCGTCCCCGAACCCCTCCCGCTTCGCCGCCTTCTCCACCAGCAGCGCCGGCGGAGCGAAGCGCTCCCCGTACCGCTCCGCCAGCTCGCGCGACCGCGCCACGAAGCCCGGCAGGCCGCCCTCGTAACCGTTGATGTACTGGAGGACACCGCCCGTCCATCCCGGGAACCCGATCCCGAAGATCGAGCCGATGTTGGCGTCGGCGACCGACGTGAGCACGCCCTCCTCCAGCAGCCTCACCGTGTCCAGCGCCTCCGAGAACAGCATCCGTTCCTGCATGTCCTTGAACGGGATCCGCGTACCCTCCCCGCCCTCCCCGCCTTCACGCGCGAAGTGCTCCCGCAGTCCCGGCCACAGCCCCGCCCGCTTGCCGTCCTCCCCGTACTCGTAGAAGCCTCCGCCCCCGCTCCGCCCGGTACGGCCGAACTCGTCCACCATGCGGTCGATCACCGCCTCGGCGGGATGCGTCACCCATGTACCGCCCGCCTCCTCCACCGCCCGCCTGGACTCCGCCCGGATCTTGCGCGGCAGGGTCAGCGTCAGTTCGTCCATGAGGGACAGCACCTTCGCCGGGTAACCGGCCTGCGCCGCCGCCTGTTCGACCGACGCGGGCTCGATGCCCTCGCCGACCATCGCCACGCCCTCGTTGATGAAGTGACCGATGACCCGTGAGGTGAAGAAGCCGCGCGAGTCGTTGACGACGATCGGGGTCTTCCTGATCTGGCGGACCAGGTCGAAGGCCCGCGCCAGCGCCTCCTCCCCCGTCCGCTCGCCCTTGATGATCTCGACGAGCGGCATCTTGTCGACCGGCGAGAAGAAGTGCAGTCCGACGAAGTCGCCCTGCCGTTCGACCCCTTCGGCGAGGGCGCTGATGGGCAGCGTCGAGGTGTTGGAACAGAGCAGCGCGTCCGGTGCGACGAGGTGCTGGATCTCCTGGAACACCTTGTGCTTCAGGGCCGGGTCCTCGAAGACCGCCTCGATCACCGCGTCGCAGCCCGCCACGTCCTGCGGATCCGCGGTCGGCGTGATCCGGGCCAGCAGCTCGTCCGCCTTCTCCTGGGTCGTGCGTCCCCGGGAGACCGCCTTCGCGCACAGCTTCTCGGAGTAGTTCTTCCCCCGGGCCGCGGCTTCCGCGGAGACGTCCTTGAGGACGACCTCGATGCCCGCGCGGGCGCACGAGTAGGCGATGCCCGCGCCCATCATCCCGGCGCCGAGGACCGCCACCCTGCGGACCGGGCGCGGTTCGACGCCCTTGGGGCGGTTGGCGCCCGAGTTGACGGCCTGGAGGTCGAAGAAGAACGCCTGGATCATGTTCTTCGAGGTCTGTCCGGCGGCCAGTTCCACGAAGTAGCGGGCCTCGATGACCTGCGCGGTCTCGAAGTCGACCTGGGCGCCCTCGACGGCCGCCGCGAGGATGCCGCGCGGGGCCGGGTAGGGCGCGCCGTTCGTCTGCTTGCGCAGGTTGGCGGGGAAGGCGGGCAGGTTCGCCGCGAACCGGGGGCTGGCCGGGGTGCCGCCCGGAATACGGTAGCCGGGCCTGTCCCAGGGTTGCCGCGACTCGGGGTTGGCGTCGATGAAGGCGCGGGCCTTGGCCATCAACTCGTCCTGCGTGGCGGCCACTTCGTCGATCAGGCCGTTCTTCAGGGCGCGCTGGGGGCTGTACTGGGTGCCCTGGAGCAGCACCTTCAGCAGCGCGTCGGCGATGCCCAGCAGGCGTACCGTACGGACGACCCCGCCGCCTCCGGGGAGCAGGCCGAGGGTGACCTCGGGACAGCCGATCTTCGTACCCGGCGCGTCGAGCGCGACCCGGTGGTGGCAGGCCAGCGCGAGCTCGTAACCGCCGCCCAGGGCTGCGCCGTTCATCGCCGCGACCACCGGCACGCCCAGGGTCTCGATACGACGCAGGTCGCGCTTGATGGCGAGGCCGCCCTCGAACAGTTCCTGGGCCGTGTCGGAGGTGACCCGGATCAGGTCGCGCAGGTCGCCGCCCGCGAAGAACGTCTTCTTGGCGGAGGTGAGGATGATGCCGCGGATCGTGTCCTTCTCGGCCTCCAGACGGTCGGTGACCACCGCGAGGGAGTCCCGGAACGCCTGGTTCATGGTGTTCGCGGACTGGGCCGGGTCGTCGAGGACGAGGGTGACGAGACCGGTGCGGTCCTGTTCCCAGCGGATGGTGGTGCTCTGTGTCATGACGGGAATCTCCGTAGAAGCTCAGAAGTCTCTTGATGCCGCTGGGTCGGCTGAACCACTCATGCGCCGGCTCCGCCGATTCGGCCGGTTCCGCCGGGAGTTCAGATCCGTTCGACGATCGTCGCGATGCCCATGCCGCCGCCCACGCACAGGGTGGCGAGGCCGTACCGCTTGTCCTGGCGCTCCAGTTCGTCGATGAGCGTGCCGAGGATCATCGCGCCGGTGGCGCCGAGCGGGTGGCCGAGCGCGATGGCGCCACCGTTGACGTTGATCCTGTCGAGGGGCAGACCCATGTCCCGTGCGAAGCGCAGGACGACGGCCGCGAACGCCTCGTTGATCTCGACGAGGTCGATGTCGTCGATGGTCAGCCCGGCCTTGGCGAGCGCCTTGCGGGTGGCGGGCGCCGGACCGGTGAGCATGATGGTGGGCTCCGAGCCGGACACGGCGGCGGAGACGATCCGCGCGCGCGGACGCAGCCCGTAACGCTCGCCGACCTCCCGGGAACCGATGGCGACCAGCGAGGCGCCGTCCACGATGCCGGAGGAGTTGCCCGCGTGGTGGACGTGGTCGATCCTCTCGACCCAGTGGTACTTCTGGAGCGCCACGGCGTCGAAGCCGCCCAGGTCGCCGATGTCCGCGAACGACGGCTTCAGCCGGGCCAGGGAGTCGGCCGTGGTGCCGGGGCGCAGGTGTTCGTCGTGGTCGAGGACGACGAGGCCGTTGCGGTCCTTCACCGGGACGAGGGACCGTTCGAAGCGGCCTTCCTTCGTCGCCGTCGCCGCCCGCTCCTGGGACAGGGCCGCGTACTCGTCGACGTCGCGCCGCGAGAAGCCCTCGACGGTGGCGATGAGGTCGGCGCCGATGCCCTGCGGCACGAAGTTGACGGCCAGGTTGGTCATCGGGTCGTTGAACCAGGCGCCGCCGTCCGAGCCCATCGGCACCCGTGACATCGACTCGACCCCGCCCGCGAGAACGAGGTCCTCCCAGCCCGAACGCACCTTGGCGGCGGCCATGTTGACGGCCTCCAGACCCGACGCGCAGAAGCGGTTCTCCTGGACGCCGGCCACCGTGTCCGGCAGTCCGGCGACGACCGCGGCGACCCGCGCGATGTCGGAACCCTGGTCGCCGACCGGTCCGACGACGCCCAGCACGATGTCGTCGATCGCGGCCGGGTCGAGGTCCGGGAAGCGGTTCCTGATCTCGTGGATGAGGCCGACGACGAGATCGACGGGCTTGGTGCCGTGCAGGGCCCCGCTCGCCTTGCCGCGTCCGCGCGGGGTGCGGATCGCGTCGTACACATACGCTTCGGTGCTCACTGGTGGGCCTTTCGGGGGTGGGTTGGGCGAGCGGGGCAGGCAGGGGGTCAGCCGCCGTCCCGCAGGAGTCGGGGCACGTCCCAGTCGCGCGCCACGTCCTCCGTGTCGGCGCCGGGCTGGGCGGGGCCGCTGTGGATCGACGTGTGGGTGACGGAGAAGCGGGGCGCGGGGGCGGGCTGGGTGATGCCGCCGTGGTCGGTGAAGGTGCCGCGGGCGGCCAGGTGCGGGTGGTGCGGGGCCTCGCGCAGCGAGAGGACGGGCGCCACACAGGCGTCGGAACCCTCGAAGACGGCCGTCCACTCGTCCCTCGTACGGGTTCTGAAGCGGGCCGTGACGGCCTCGCGCAGGTCGTTCCAGCGGGCGATGTCCTTGCGGGCGCCGGAGTGCTCCGGGAGGCCGAGCAGGTCGAGGAACTCCGCGTAGAACTGCGGTTCCAGGGCGCCGACCGCCATGTACCGGCCGTCGGCGGTCTCGTAGGTCCCGTAGTACGGGCAGCCGCCGTCGAGGAGGTTGGCGCCGCGCCGGTCCTGCCAGCCGCCTGCCGCGAGCATGCCGTGGATCATCGTGGCGAGGTGGGCGGCACCGTCGACGATCGCGGCGTCCACGACCTGACCGGTGCCTGTCGCGCGCGCGTGATGGAGGGCGGCGAGGACGCCGACGACGAGGTAGAGGGAGCCGCCCGCGTAGTCGCCGAGGAGGTTGGCCGGGGCGGGCGGCGGTTCGTGCGGGCTGCCGATCAGGCCGAGGGTGCCGGTCGGGGCGAGGTAGGCGATGTCGTGCCCGGCGCGGCGGGCGAGCGGGCCCTCCTGGCCCCAGCCCGTCATCCGGCCGTAGACGAGCCTCGGGTTGCGGGCGTGGCAGGTCTCGGGTCCGATGCCGAGGCGCTCGGCGACGCCCGGGCGGTAGCCCTCGACCAGGATGTCGGCGCGGGTGGCCAGGTCCAGGACGCGGGAGGGTCCGTCGGCCGCCTTCAGGTCGACGATCACCGACCGCTTGTTGCGGTTCGTCACGTCGTACTCGGGGTTGACGGCGAGTCCGCTGCCCCCGGGCCGGTCCACCCGCACCACGTCGGCGCCCAGGTCGGCGAGGAGCATGGCGGCGAACGGGCCGGGCCCGATGCCCGCCAGCTCGACCACCCGCACCCCGGCGAGCGGGCCGCTTCCCGTGGTCCCCGCGACTGACATCGAGCCCCCACTCCCGTGACACGAACCGATGTGACACCAGCGATGCTAGGAACGCGTTCCGCTCCGCACAAGGCTTCGCAGGACGTTGATTAAGCAAGCGCTTGGCCAAGCCGCTTCCTTCCGGACAACGACCGGCCGCGCGAGATCGATCCACCTCACGCTAGCCTCGACCACCGACAACGGCGCGGGATGCACAGCAAGGGGTGTCATGAACAGGCCGAGCAGGGCGGAACGCCCGTACGACATCGTGTTGTTCGGAGCCACTGGCTTCGTCGGCGCGCTCACCGCCGAATACCTCGCCGCGCACGCGCCCGAGGATCTGCGCTGGGCGGTCGCCGGCCGCGACCTGGACAAGCTGGAGCGGCTGCGGGAGCGCCTCACGGGCATCGGCGGGGCCGCCGAGGCCGGGGTGCTGGTGGCGGACGTGTCCGATCCGGCCTCGCTGCGCGAACTCGCCGGCCACGCGCGCGTGCTGGCCACGACGGTCGGCCCCTATCTGACGTACGGCGAGGAACTGGTCGCCGCCTGCGCGGACGCCGGCACCGACTACCTCGACCTCAGCGGTGAGCCCGAGTTCGTCGACCTGATGTACGTCCGGCACGACACACGCGCGCGGGAGACCGGCGCCCGACTGGTGCACGCCTGCGGTTTCGACTCCGTCCCGCACGACCTGGGCGCGTACTTCACCGTCGCGCAGCTGCCCGAGGGGGTGCCGCTGACCGTGGACGGGTTCGTGCGCACCGAGGCGATGTTCTCGGGCGGCACCTTCGCCTCGGCGCTCAACCAGTTCTCCCGGGGACCCCGGATGCTGGCCGCCGCACGCGACCGCCGACGCCACGAGCCGCGGCTGCTGGGCCGCCGGGCGACCGCACCCGCGGGCGTACCCCGGTACGCCGGGGAGGTCGGCGCCTGGGCGCTGCCGCTGCCCACCATCGACCCGCAGGTCGTGGTGCGCTCGGCACGCGCGCTGGAACGGTACGGCCCCGATTTCCGTTACCGCCACTACGCGGCGGTACGGCGGCTGCCCTTCGCGGTGGGCGGAGTCGCCGCCGCCGGTGCGGTGTTCGCGGCGGCCCAGCTGCCGCCCGCACGGCGCTGGCTGTCCGGACGGCTGCAGCCTGGTGACGGGCCGAGCGCGGAGCGGCGGGCGAAGAGCTGGTTCTCGGTGCGGTTCGTGGGTGAGGGCGGCGGACAGCGGGTGTTCACGGAGGTGTCGGGAGGCGACCCCGGCTACGACGAGACGGCGAAGATGTTCGCCGAGTCCGCGCTCTCCCTGGCCTTCGACGATCTCCCGGCGACGGCCGGTCAGGTCACCACCGCCGTGGCGATGGGCGACGCGCTGATCGAACGCCTGCGCAAGGCGGGGATCACGTTCCGGGTCGCGGCCAGCAGGTGACCGGCCGGGCCGTCAGAGCTCAAGAAGCTCTTCTGCGGCTTACTGGGCCCAGCCGGTGACCGTGTAGATCATGCCGCCGATCCAGGCGAGTCCCGCCAGTACGGCGACGATCAGTGCGGCCGTGACGGCGCGCTCGACGGGCTGGGCCGGGCTGGCGAGGGGCTTCGGGGCTCGGTGCGTGGTCATGCACACAGCCTGCCGACAGCTCAGGGCCGCCGACATCCGTACAAGTACTCAGAACACGTACTCAGATGATCACCGGATCACCTGATTGCCTGATTGCCTGATTGCCTCGGACGGTCGCCTCCGTCAGGCGGTGGCTTCCTTCAGGGCCCGTCTGCACAGGGCGTCCGCCCGGCGGGTCGTCTCCGGGAGGCGGTAGGCCGGGGTGAGCGCCAGGGTGTGGGCGCAGGCCGTGTCGAGGGACGTGCGGTGGCCGACCGAGACGAACACCGGTTTGACCGCGTCCCGGGTGCGCAGGGCGCGGCCGACCTCCTCGGTGCCCGCCAGAAGCGGGGACGCCGACCCGCGCCGGGGCCCCGGCTCCTCGTAGGCGAAGGTGAACGGGTTCTTCGCGACGCCGATCGTGGGCAGGCCGGTGAGGACACCCAGGTGGCTGGCGAGGCCGAAACGGCGCGGGTGGGCCAGGCCGTAGCCGTCGCAGACGACGAGGCCGGGCGGGACGGGCAGCGCGTCCAGAGCGGCCAGGACGGCCGGGATCTCGCGGAACGCGAGCAGGCCGGGCACGTACGGGAAGGGGACCCGCCCGGTGGCCGTGGCCTCGGCGACGACGTCGAGGCTCGCCGCGTCCAGGACGACCGCGGCGGCCACGACGAGGTCCCGCTCGTCGTCGTAGGCGACGTCGACGCCCGTGACGTGCCCGGTCCCGGCCGGCGGTCCCGGCTCGTCCAGGACCACCCGCAGGCACAGCTCGTCCTGGACCTCGCGGGCCCGTTCCTCGGTCGCGGGCCAGCCCGCCGGGATGGGTACGGTCGTCGTCATCACCATGGTGACGACGAGGGTACGGGCCGGGCGACCGGCTACCCGCCACAGGCCTCCCGCCGCCTCACTTGTCGCCGAGGGCCTTCTTCAGCTGCGCCTTGTTCATGCCCGAGCGGCCGTTCACGTTCCGCTTCTTGGCCTCCTCGTACAGTTGGTCGTAGGTGGGTCCCTGGGCACCCTTGTGCGAGCGCTGTCCGCCGCGCTCGGCGGACGACATGTCCTCGGTGGACGTACGGCCGGCGGTCCTGGACTCGCCGGACCGGGCGCGTTCCTTGTTGACGGTCCGCGCGGCGATCTCCTCGGCGCGCTTCCCGCTCTCGCCCCGGTCCAGCGCGCTGTCCTTGCTGTGTTCGTACTGGCGCTCCCGCTTGGGGCTCGCACCACGTGGCATGGCCGTTCACTCCCTCGGCTCGCGCTGCCTTCTCGTGCCGTTCCGGTGAACGGGTACCCGGGCCTCAGGATTCGAGCCGTGCCACCCGGCCCTTCTCGCCGGCGGCCCAGCAGCCCAGGTCGGGGGTGCAGTCCACGGTGTCGTACGAGCCCGTGTCGACGGTCTTCCAGGTGCGCCCCGCGTCCGTGGTGAGGTCGGTGCCGGTCGGGCCGACCGCGAGCGCCGCAGTGCGGCCGTACGGGAGCCAGGCGACGCCGGAGCGGTAGGCGGGCGGCGGTGCGGTCGCCGTCGTCCAGGTGCGACCGCCGTTCGCGGTGACCGCCCCCGCGCGCGGGGAGGCCTGGTCGGCGCGGTAGTCGCCGCCGACGGCCAGTCCGTGCGTGCGGTCGCGGAAGGCGAGCGCGAAGACGCCGCGGGCCGGGTCGCCCGCCGGTATCGGGGTGTCGGTGGCCGTCCAGGTGAGCCCGCGGTCGGCGGAGTGCAGCACACGCGCGCGTGCACCTCCGCCCGTGGCCAGCCACACGTCACGCGGCCCCGAACTCACCAGGCACTGTCCGCTCGCCGCGAAGCCCGCCTCGCCCTCCAGCGCGGCCGGCATGCCGGCGCTGGGGAGCACGGTCCAGGAACGTCCGCCGTCGCTGGTGGACAGGATGCGGAACTTCCCGTCCACCGGGTCGCTCATCGCGAGGCCGTGGCGGCTGTCGAAGAAGGTGAGGCAGTCGTAGAAGGCCCTGGCGTCGGTGTTGCGGAAGGACTCGGTCCAGGTCTCGCCGCCGTCGTCGGTGCGGTAGACCCGGGAGGCCTCACCCTCGCCGATGGCGAGGACCACGGCGCGCCGCGCGTCGAACGCCTCGATGTCCCGGAACTGGAGCTCGGCCGCACCCGGCGGAGAGACGTTTCGCCAGCTCGTTCCGCCGTCGGTGGTGCGCAGGACGGTGCCCTGGGTGCCGGCGAGCCAGGCGGTGCTCCGGCTGACGGCGGACAGTCCACGGAAGCGGACGTCGGTGGTGCCGCTGTCCTTCGGCGCCCAGTGCGGCGCCCGGTGCCCGGCTCCCCACACGGCACTCGTCCCCTCGTACGCCTGCGCGGGTACGGCCGGTCCGGCGGCCACGGCGGCGAGCGCCGCCGCGTACGCGCCTGCCATCACCGTTCGCCTCGTCCGACTCGTGCGCCTGTTCTGTCGCTGTATCCCCATGATTCTCATGATCCTCATGGCCGGCGAACGTAGCAGTGAATGAACTCGGTGACAGAGGTCACTCGAATTTCAGGTGCACTGATTGGCTCGTTCCAGCGTCTCTCTCAGTGTGCGGACCGTTCCATCCCGGAGTCCGGCCAACCGTCACAAGGGAGCAAGGCGTTGTTCACCGTCATCGAGCAGCTCGTAGATGCCCGTCTCGTCGCCGCCGCACCGCGGATGACGAGCATTCCCGCAACGCTCACCTACGACCGGAGCGACCCGTTCGCGGTCCGGATGACCTTCCCCGCGCCGGCCACGCTGGAGGGCGTGGAGGTCTGCTGGACCTTCGCCCGCGAACTCCTCGCCGACGGCATGCGGGAGCCGCAGGGCCACGGCGACGTACGAGTGCGGCCGTACGGCTACGACCGTACGGTGCTGGAGTTCCACGCCCCCGAGGGGACCGCGGTCGTGCATGTCCGCTCGGGCGAGCTGCGGCACTTCCTGGCGGCCACCACCGAGCTGGTACCCGTCGGCCTGGAGCATCTCCAGACGGACCTGGACCGCGACCTCGCGGAGCTGATGCGCGACGCCCTGTGACAGCCTCTGCCCCCGTTTAATGCTTTGACAGCTTGAAACGCCTCTTCCTACGCTTGCAGCGGTCCTGTTGCCGTCGAATTGGAGAAGGACGTTGCTCTACTGAGGTCCTGAGACACCGCGCCCCACACCCTCCAGTGGTGTGTTTGCGTAGCGTGCGACCTCGGTGTTCGAGCCGTCCGTGCCTCCCTCCGGAGCAGGGCTTTTCTCGTGCCGTCAGGCCTCTCCCGCCGCCCGTCGATGTCTCGACACGCGTTTGCCCCGACCGACTCAAGCAACCGCGAGGCCACATGTCAGCCACCACTTCCGTCGCCGTCACCTCCCTGTCCTTCGCCTGGCCCGACGGCACCGCCGTCTTCGACGGTCTCGACGTCGCCGTCGGCCCCGGCCGCACCGGGCTCGTCGGCGTCAACGGATCAGGGAAATCAACCCTGTTGAAGCTCATCGCCGGGCAACTGCGGCCCGCCGACGGCACCGTCCGGGTCGCGGGCGACGTCGGCTACCTCCCGCAGACCGTCATCCTCGACACCGCGCTGCGCGTCGAGGAGGTGCTCGGTATCTCCGCCCAGCGGGCCGCGCTGCACGCCATCGAGGCGGGTGACGTGGCCGAGGGGCACTTCGAGACGGTCGGCGACGACTGGGACGTAGAGGAACGCGCCCTGGTCACGCTCGGCGAACTCGGGCTCGGGCACATCGACCTGGACCGTACGGTCGGAGAGGTCTCGGGCGGCGAGGCGGTTCTCCTGCGGCTTGCCGCGCTGCTGCTGGACCGTCCGGACGTCCTCCTGCTGGACGAGCCGACCAACAACCTGGACCTGTACGCGCGCCGACGGCTGCACACGGCCGTCTCCTCCTGGCCCGGGGTGATGATCGTGGTCAGCCACGACCGTGAACTCCTGGACCTGGTCGACCAGATCGCCGACCTGCGCTCCGGGGAGGTCACCTGGTACGGCGGCACCTTCTCGGCGTACCAGGAGGCACTCGCCACCGAACAGGAGGCGGCCGAGCGCATGGTGCGCGTGGCCGAGGCCGACCTGAAGAAGCAGAAGCGCGAACTGGCCGACGCCCAGCTCAAGTTGGCCCGTCGCAAGAAGTACGGCCAGAAGATGGCGGAGCAGAAACGCGAGCCGAAGATCGTCATGGGGGCGCGCAAACGGTCCGCCCAGGAGTCGGCGGGCAAGCACCGCATCATGCACGAGGAGCGGCTCGCCGGCGCGAAGGAGCGGCTCGACGAGGCGGTGGACGCCGTACGGGACGACGACGAGATCCGCGTCGACCTCCCGTACACGGCCGTACCGCCCGGGCGTACCGTACTCACGTTCCTGGACCTGGAGTTGGCGTACGGAGCGAGCGCGGGCTCCTTCGATCTGCGCGGGCCCGAGCGGGTCGCGCTGATCGGGCGCAACGGGTCGGGCAAGACGACCCTGCTGCGGACGATCGCCGGGGAACTGGCCCCGGTCTCCGGGGAGACGAAGACACACGTACCGCTGCGCTTTCTGCCACAGCGGCTCGATGTCCTCGACGACGAGCTGACCGTCGCTCAGAACGTGGCCCGGTTCGCCCCGGGCGCCACCAACAACCGGGTCCGCGCCCGGCTGGCCCGCTTCCTGTTCCGGGGCGCCCGCGCCGACCAGCCGGCGGCGACCCTGTCGGGCGGCGAGCGGTTCCGCGCCGCTCTGGCCGCCCTGATGCTGGCGGAGCCCGCGCCCCAGCTCCTGATGCTGGACGAGCCGACCAACAACCTGGACCTGGCGAGCGCGCGACAGCTCACGACGGCTCTGGATTCGTACGAGGGAGCACTGATCGTCGCCAGCCACGACGTGCCGTTCCTGGAGTCGATCGGGATCACCCGGTGGCTGCTGCTGGACGGGGAGCTGAGGGAGATCGATCCGGAGGAGGTGGGGTGATCGGCTGAGGGGTCCCGGACCCGGTCCGGCCTCCGGGGCTTTTGTCCGCACAGTCCCACCCTGCATGATGTGCGCGGACACCCCCTTCCGATACGGAGCTCCCTCGTGCCCAGCAAGAAGGCCCTCATACGCCGCCCGAGCCCGCGCCTGGCCGAGGGCCTCGTCACGCACATCGAGCGCGAGGAGATCGACGCCGGCCTCGCCGGCCGGCAGTGGGAGGCGTACGCGGAGGCGCTGCGCACGCACGGCTGGGAGACCGTCGAGGTGGATCCGGCGGACGACTGCCCGGACTCGGTGTTCGTCGAGGACGCGGTGGTCGTCTACCGGAACGTCGCGCTGATCGCGCGGCCCGGCGCCGAGTCCCGGCGCGACGAGACCGGCGGCGTCGAGGAGGCGGTGGCCCGCCTCGGCTGCTCGGTGAACTGGGTCTGGGAGCCGGGCACCCTGGAGGGCGGTGACGTCCTCAAGGTCGGCGACACCATCTACGTCGGGCGGGGCGGGCGTACCAACGCCGCCGGGGTGCAGCAGCTCAGGGCCGTGTTCGAACCGCTCGGCGCCCGGGTCGTGGCCGTGCCGGTGAGCAAGGTGCTGCATCTGAAGTCGGCGGTCACCGCGCTGCCCGACGGGACCGTCATCGGGTACGCGCCGCTGGTGGACACCCCGTCCCTCTTCCCGCGTTTCCTGCCGGTGCCGGAGGAGTCCGGGGCGCACGTCGTACTGCTGGACGGCGGGAAGCTGCTGATCGCGGCGAGCGCGCCGAAGACGGCCGAACTGCTCGCCGATCTCGGGCACGAGCCGGTGGTCGTCGACATCAGCGAGTTCGAGAAGCTCGAAGGCTGTGTGACCTGCCTCTCGGTCCGGCTGCGGGAGCTGTACATCTAGCCGGGCGATCGGGGTACTCGTTCGGCCCCGGACCTGCGAGTCCGGAGCCATACCGGGCCCTGGCGACAAACCCGCTGATCAGCGATCTTTACAACGTTCTTAACTTACGGTGGCGTAACCTACGGGAACGTAGCCTACGATGTCGTAGGTTGAGTAACGGCAGTCCGCTCACCCGCTCGCAATGTCATTCTGGAGCATTCATGACGATCACTTCCCCGCACCTCGGCAGCCCGTCCAGCGAATGGACCGACGCTCGGCTGCTGTACGCCCTGGAAGAAGTGGTCGAGACGGAACTCAACCGTCACCTGAAGGTCGCCAAGGACTGGATGCCGCACGAGTACGTGCCGTGGAGCGACGCCCGCAACTTCCCCGGCATCTTCGAGGACGGCGAGGCCTGGGGCAAGGAGCAGTCCAAGGTCACCGAGCTCGGCCGGATCGCCCTGGTCGTGAACCTCCTCACCGAGGACAACCTCCCCAGCTACCACCACGAGATCGCCAGCCTGTTCGGCCGCGACGGCGCCTGGGGCACCTGGGTGCACCGCTGGACGGCCGAGGAGGGTCGCCACGGCATCGTGATGCGCGACTACCTGCTCGCCTCCCGCGCGGTCGACCCGGACCAGCTCGAAGCGTTCCGTATGCAGCACATGGCCGAGGGCTTCGAGTCGGACAACCGGCACTCGATGCTGCACTCGGTGGCGTACGTCGCCTTCCAGGAGCTGGCCACCCGCGTCTCGCACCGCAACACCGGCCACCAGTCCGGCGACCCGGTCTGCGACCGCATGCTGGCCCGTATCGCGACCGACGAGAACCTGCACATGGTCTTCTACCGGAACCTGCTGAAGGCCGCGTTCGAACTCGCGCCCGACCTGACCATGCAGGCGGTCCGGGACGTGATCGTCAACTTCCGCATGCCCGGTCACGGCATGCCCGGCTTCGAGCGGGCCGCCGCGCAGATGGCGATCGGCGAGGTCTACAACATGCGCATCCACCACGACGACGTCCTTCAGCCCGTCCTGCGCCACCTGAAGGTCATGGACATGGGCGACCTGGGCCCCGAGGGTCTCCAGGCCCAGGAGGAACTGGGCATGTTCATGGGCGGCCTGGACGCGGAAGCCTCCAAGTTCGACGTGAAGCTCGCGGCCCGCAAGGCCCGTATGGCGGCCCGCGCCGCCGGCTGACCCACCCGCGACACCGCTCACTCGTACGCCGTCACCTCGTCAAGCGCCGCGTCCCGCACGTCGGCCACGGGGTGGCGGCGCAGTGCTGTCAGCTCCTCGCGCCAGGGCGCGGCCCAGTCCGTCCGGCCGCCCAGCGCTCCGGTGACGGCGACCGCGAGCAGCCCTTCGGCATGGCCTCCATGGGCGGTCAGACGGCGGACCTCGGCCAGCAGTGCGCCGGGGTCGCCCTCCTGATCCCGGCGCGCCAGCCGTTCACCGAGCTCACCGGCGGTGCGGACGGCGAGGGCGGGGCGACCGGCGGTGAGCGCGGCCAGCTGTTCGAGGCGGGGCTGCCTGGCATCGAGGTCCAGGTAGTACGCGGCCAGGGTCGCGGCCTGCGGTACGTGGGCGTCGTACCCGGCGAGCAGGTCGCTCGCGGCGAGGGCGGCGGGCCGGGCGGCTTCGGCGACCGGTCTGCCGTGCTGGATCAGGTAGGAGACGATGTACTCGACACGTCGGCGGGCGGGACGGTCACGCCCCTGCCCCGCGTCCAGGTCCGCGTCGGCGTCCGCTGCCGGGGGCTCGACGAGGATCCGCAGGGCCTCCAGGAGCCAGCGCGCGCCCTGCGGGGAGCCCTCCGCGACGGTCACCAGCCCTTTGGCCGCCACATGCCAGTTCGTCCGGTCGTCGAGATCCGTCGTGACCCGGACCAGCACCGCGGGCGCGTCGGGCGACCAGGGCGTCCACTGGGGCAGTGCGCCCAGGGCGAGGGTCGCGGTCTCCGGGTCGTCGGTGGCGCACACGTCGTGCACGAGACGGGCGTAGCGCTCACGGTGGGGTTCGGGCAGGTCGAGGGGCCGCACCCGCAGCACGGCCCGGCGCAGTACCGGCTCGGCGCCGGCGGCGTCTCGCAGCACCTCCCAGACCGGCTCGTGCGCGACCAGCCCGCCCGCGAAGGCCACACACGCGGTACGCACATCACGGTGGGCGCCGGGACGCCCGTACGTCTCGTTCAGCAGCGTCGCGGCCGACGGCGCCGGGAGTCGTGTCGCTGCGAGGCGGACCGCTTCCTTGCGGCTGGTCACCTTGGTGTCCGGCGCGCGCAGCATCTCCCCCAGTTGCCCGGCCAGCAGCGACGGCCGTGCGTGCCGGGAGGCCCCGGTGGCCGCGTAGACGGCGACGCGGGCCCGGTCGTCGCCCGCGTGCGCGAGCAGTTCGGGCAGCGCGTCCTGGGGCCGGTCGGTGCGGGCGAGCGCGGCGAGGGCCGCCTCGGCGAGGACGACGTCCCCGGAGCCGGTCCACTGCCGTACGAGCGTGCTGCCGAACTCCGGGACGCGCGCGGCCTGTTCGATCGCGCCGACGCGCCGGTGGTGCGGCAGCGCGGAGTCGGCGGCGACACCGGTCAGCTGCCGTATGAACGCTCGCTGTTGGCGGGGCAGCCAGCGCCGGACGTCGTAGTGGCCCCATGCGGTCCAGGGCTCGCGCTTCGGCAGGAAGCGGCCGTACGGCGGAGTCTCGGCCAGGAACGGGTCGAGCAGGTCGGTGCGGCGGCGGGCGAGGATGTGCCACACCGCGGGCAGCGCTCCGGCGGAGGGTTCGTGGGCGAGGATGCGCGCGACCCGTTCGTCGCGGGTGGCGGGTGGTTCCAGCCAGAGGTCGACCGCTGTGCGGACGGTCGAGTCCTTGCCGCCGTACCGGATCGCCTGCCAGAGCAGGTCCTGGAGTTCGGCCATGCCGGCGGCACGTCGTCCGACGGCCCGGGTGAGGGCGAAGACGAGGCTGTAGTCGGCCTTCTCGGCGCCCGCCTCGATCCAGGGGCGCAGTGCCTCGTACACGCGGTGTTCCTGACCGCGCGCGAGGGTGTGGTCGAGGCGGCCGAGGTCGGCGGTGCCGGTGTGGCCGGTGATGCGGACCAGGGTGCGCAGCGCCCAGTTCACCAACTCCCGTGGTCCGCCCGCCGCGTGCTCGCGCAGCACCCCGAGGGCGAGGGCACTGAGCCGCTGCCGGGTGAGGGCGGAGGAGTCGCGGGCCGCTACGGCGTCCCCGGCGACGCGGTCGAGGTGCGGTTCGGCGTCCTCGGTGAACAGGGCGGGGCGGACGGCGGCCAGCGCCCCCAACGCGGCGGAGCGCACGGGGTCCTGCTCGTTCCGCAGCCGCCCCATCTCCTCCAGAGCGGCGGTGACGGCGGCCGAGTCGCCGGAGCGCGCGGCGTTGCGGATCAGCAACGGCCAGGCCAGGGCACGGTCTTCGGCGGCCGGGCGGCGGGTGGCGTCGACGATCGTGGCGCGCACCTCGTCGACGGGCAGGAACGATTCGACCAGGAGTACGCGGTGCCAGTCGGCGCCCCGTTCCCGGGCGGCGGCGGCCGTCCGGCGGGCCTCGTCGGGGGCGTGGGTGCGGGGCAGCGCCGACAGGATCGTCTGGTCGGCGACGAGGGAAGCCGCGCCCCGCCCTTCCCGCACCGCCACGAGGAAGGCGTGGCGCTTGCCGGGAGGCATGGCGTTCAGAAGTTCCGGGAGTTCTCCGGAGGCCGCCAACACCCTTCCGTAGGAGATGAGTTCGGGACTCCCGATGCGGGCCAGCCTGCGCAGTACGGAGGCGTTCAGCGAGCGGACTCCCAGGGCGGCCCAGCCGGGCGTGGCGAGCAGGCACAGCACGCGCTCGGGGGCAGCCGCAGCGAACACGCCCATACGGCAGCGGAGTTGATCAGGGAGCCCCCGAGGCGGCCGCTGTTCCAGGAAGCCGAGGACACGCAGGGGATCATGTGGAACGACGGCGGCCATGGCATCGGCGCAGCGCTCCCACCAGGTGTCGTACAGCGCGGTGGGCAGTTCGGCCAACTCCCGTTCCGCCACGTCGAGCAGAACCTCGGGGTGGCGTCGGGCGAGCGCCCGCCAGCCGTCGAAGGCGTGGAACAGCTCGGGGAGCAGCCGTGTCACCGTCTCCGGCGTGCAGCCGGGCAGCAGTCGTGCCGCTTCCGTGTCGCCCCAGTCCTGCCGAAGTCCGTCCAGCAGCCGGTCGGCGAGTGCGGTGCGCCGGCCCGAGACGATCGCGCGCAGCAGGTCCCGGCGTACCGCCTCGGAGGCGTCGACCAGGCCCGACTCATAGGCGGAGTCGGGCACTTGGAGGCTGTCGGCGACTTGCAGTGCGTGGCCGCGCACAAAGGAGTCGGGGTCGGCGATCCGGTCCGCGATCCATGCGGCGTCCCGCCCGACCGCCGCCGCGACGACCGCGAGGTCACGTCCGTACGACCCGCGTTCCTCCAGTTCAGCCAACACCGGCCGCAACGGCGTGAACTCCCTTGCTTGGAGGGCGAGTTCACGCATGCGCTGCGGATACGGAAGCGGGTCGAGAGCGTTCAGCAGACTGTCGACCTGCTGGTGCGGGGTGCGGAGCATGAACTGGATTGTGCCCGCTCACAACCGGTCGGCGTACAGCAATTACCGTCAGAGAGGTCAGTGCGAGGTGCGTGAGGTGCGCCTGAGGTTGAGTCGCTCCTTCTCGGAGAGGCCGCCCCAGACGCCGAACCGTTCGTCGTTGCTGAGTGCGTACTCCAGACAGGCGGGGCGCATCTCGCACATCCCGCAGATGCGTTTCGCCTCGCGCACCGAGCTGCCCGGCTCGGGAAAGAAGAAGTCGGCCCCGGTCTCCGCACACAGGGCCTGCGCCTGCCAGGCGCTGTCCATCGGGGTGATCGTCTCGTAGTGCATGCACGAGATCGTGCCGGGTGGTGAAAAACGTTCGCTCAACGTCCGATCAACGGCGGCCTACGGGCCCGCTCATCGAACGGCCCGGGCGTCTCGCTAGTCGCCGGTTCGCCCGATGATGCTCCCACCGGATGCGCGAGCGCACGGCGGCGCGCGGAGCCTTCTGGAACAACCCGCACCCTCCCCCTCACCCAGGGTGACCGCAACCGGTGTTCGGGTCCGCGGAAGCACTCCGGCAGCGATTGTCAGTGGGCGGTGCAAGACTCGGCAGAACAGGCAACGGGTCCCTCACAGAGGGCGGGCCCACAGAGGAGGGCAATGATGCTCACCACCCGTTTCGTGACCGGCGCTCCGAACTGGATCGACCTCGGCACCCCCGACATCGAGGGTGCCACCTCCTTCTACCGGGCGCTCTTCGGCTGGGACTTCCGGTCGGCGGGCCCCGAAGGCGGCGGATACGGCTTCTTCCAGCTGGGCGGGCGGACCGTCGCGGGCGGCATGCAGAGCGGCGAGGGCCAGGGGCCGCCGTCCTGGACGGTGTCCTTCCAGACCTCGGACGTCGACGCCACCGCCAAGGCCGCCGAGCAGGCCGGGGGCGGCGTCCCGGCGCCGCCCATGGATGTCATGGACGCGGGCCGGATGGCCATCCTCACCGACACCACCGGCGCCGTCTTCGGCCTCTGGCAGCCCGGCCGGATCAAGGGCCTCGACATCGCCGGCGAGACCGGCTCCCTGTGCTGGGTCGAGCTCTACACGACGGACGTCCCCAAGGTCGCCGCGTTCTACGGCGCGGTGCTGGGCCTGGAGACCTCGGCGGTGCCGTTCCCGGGCGGCTCGTACACGTGCGTGAACCCGGCGGGTACCGGGGACGACGGGATGTTCGGCGGAGTCGTCGATGTGGACGACGACCCGACGGGCATCGAGACCACTCCGTACTGGCTGCCGTACTTCGAGGTCGCCGACACCGACGCGACGGTCGCCACGGCCCAGGAACACGGCGGTCAGGTCCGGATGCCGGCCACGGACCTGGAGGGCGTCGGCCGCATCGCCCGGCTCACCGACCCGTTCGGGGCACGCTTCGCGGTGATCAAGAGCGCGCCGGCACAGATGTAGGGATGGGGGCGACAGGTGCCCAGGAGAGGCACGGGGCTGTGTCGATTTGCGGCTCCGCCGCGAGGCGCGACCAGCCCCGCCGGGCCCGCAGCCGACGAACCGACTACCCCGCGAACCGCCTACCGCCTACCGCCTACCGCGGGGAGCTACGCCGAGGCCCGGCGGACCAGCGTCGTAGGCAGCACCAGGCCGGACGGCGTGCCCGTCGGGCCGGGCGTGCCGGCGGGGTCGAGGTCGCTCAGCAGCAGGCGGGCCATCAGCCTGCCCATCTCCTCGATGTCCTGGCGGACCGTGGTGAGCGGCGGGTCGGTCTGTTCGGCGACCGGCAGCATGTCGTCGAAGCCGACCACGGCGACGTCCTCGGGCACGCGCCTTCCGCGTTCGCGCAGGACGCGCAGGGCGCCCGAGGCGGTGAGGTCGTTGGCGGCGAACACGGCGTCCAGGTCCGGGCACCGGTCCAGGAGTTCACGCATCGCGCGTTCCCCGCCCGCCGGGGTGAAGTCGCTCTCGGCGATCAGTCGCGGGTCGGCGGCGGGCATGACGTCCCGGAACCCGTCGAGCCGGTCCGCCCCCGAGGTCTGGTCGAGGGGGCCCGTGATGTGCGCGATCCGCGTCCGCCCCAGGGCGACGAGGTGCCGTACGGCCGCGCGGGCACCGCCCCGGTTGTCGCTGTCGACGTACACGGCGTCCCGGTTGCCGTCGCTCCAGCCGGGCCGGCCGCCGAACACGGTGGGCACGCCGGCGCGCTGGACCAGGCCGGGCAGCGGGTCGTCGAGGTGCAGGGAGAAGACGAGGGCGCCGTCGACATGCCCGCCGGCGAGATACCTGCCGACGCGGGAGTGGTCGTCGCGCCCCTCGGTGAGCAGCAGCACGAGTTGGGAGTCGTGGGCGGTCAACTCCTTGCTGATCCCACGGAGTTGGAGCGCGAAGAAAGGGTCGGCGAAGACCCTGGTCTCCGGTTCGGCGATGACGACGGCGATGGCGTCGTGCCGTTTCGTCACGAGGGAGCGGGCCGCCTGGTTGGGCACGTAACCGAGTTCCTCGACAGCCTGCCTGACCCGTTCCACGAGGGGTTCGCGCACACCGTCCCCGCCGTTCACGACGCGTGACGCGGTGGCCCGGGAGACCCCCGCCCTCGCGGCCACGGCCTCCAGGGTGGGACGCGACGCGGTCTCGGTCACTTCGGGGCTCCTCATCGGCGGTTACCGATCAGGATAGTCCCGGCCCGGCACCGGATGAGAGCGCTCTCGGATCCCGTCGGTGCTCGTGCGACAGCCGCGGCTCTCCCGTCCGCCCGACCCCCTCCCCCACGATCATCTGGCAGCCGAAGGAGTTCGGTCCGCGCCCGGAACACCCACGAAGCCCGCCACCCACCCAAGTCAGTCCTTGCGGGCCCGGCTCGGCTGTACGCGTTTGGGCTCGCCCGGCATCTTCGGGTACTCCGGGGGATACGGCAGGTCACCGAGTCCGTGCTCGTGTTCGTCGCGGGTGGCGAGTTCGAGCAGGGCGTCGAGGGAGAAGGCGTGGTCGTCCATGTCCGCGTGGACGTCGCCGAGTCGGGCGAACCGGCCGGGCATGGTCGCGAGGTCGAAGTCACGGGGCCGCGCGTCGGCGACCTCCTCCCACTTCAGCGGCGCCGAGACGGGAGCGTGCGGGTGGGGCCGTACGGAGTAGGCGGACGCGATGGTGCGATCTCGTGCGGTCTGGTTGTAGTCGACGAAGATCCGCTCCCCGCGTTCCTCCTTCCACCACTTGGTGGTCACCTGTTCCGGCATCCGCCGCTCGAGTTCCCGCCCGACGGCGATCGCCGCCCGCCGCACCTGCGTGAACGTCCAGCGCGGTTCGATCGGCACGAAGACATGCAGCCCCCGTCCGCCGGAGGTCTTGGGCCAGCCGCGCAGACCGCCGAACTCGTCGAGCACGGCGCGCAGTTCGTGCGCGGCGCGCACCGCGTCCCCATAGTCCGTACCGGGCTGCGGGTCGAGGTCGATGCGCAGTTCGTCGGGGTGGTCGACGTCGGCGCGGCGCACCGGCCAGGGATGAAAGGTGAGGGTCCCGAACTGGGCGGCCCACAGCACGGCGGCGACCTCGGTCGGGCACATCTCGTCGGCGCTGCGACCGCTGGGAAAGGTGATGTGGGCGGTCGGAATCCAGTCGGGCATGTTCTTGGGCGCCCGCTTCTGGAAGAAGTTCTCGCCGGCCACCCCGTCCGGATAGCGTTCCAGAGTGGTGGGCCGGTCACGCAGCGCACGCAGGATGCCGGGGCCGACCGCGAGGTAGTACTGGGCGAGGTCGAGCTTGGTGAACCCGCACTCCGGAAAGAAGACCTTGCCCGGGCTGGACAGCCGCACCGTCCGACCGAACGCCTCCAGCTCCACCGCTTCGCCCATGCGAGCCACGGTAGGCGCACCGCGCACAGCTCGCACACCGGGCGATTGCGACCGTGGACGCGCAGAATCGAATCATGGATCTACCGGTCATGCCCCCCGTGAAACCCATGCTCGCCAAGTCCGTGGCCAAGATCCCCCCGGACATGCAGTACGAGGCGAAGTGGGACGGCTTTCGGGCCATCGTGTTCCGTGACGGCGCCGAGATCGAGGTCGGCAGTCGCACCGGCAAGTCGCTGACCAGGTACTTTCCCGAGCTGGTGGCGGCGCTGCGGGAGCGGCTGCCCCAGCGTTGCGTGGTGGACGGCGAGGTCGTGATCGCGCATGGTGGACGTCTCGACTTCGACGCGCTCACCGAGCGCATTCACCCCGCCGAGTCCCGGGTGCGGACGCTGGCCGAGCGGAATCCCGCCTCGTTCGTCGCGTTCGACCTGCTGGCGCTGGGTGACGAGTCGCTCCTCGACGTCCCGCTGACCGACCGGCGCGCACTGCTCACCATGGCGTTGTCCGACGTGACCCCGCCCGTGCACGTGGCGCCGGCGACCACCGACATCGAGGTGGCGCGACGGTGGTTCGAGCAGTACGAGGGTGCGGGCCTCGACGGTGTCATCGCCAAGCCGCTCACCCTGCGCTACCGGCCGGACGAGCGGGTGATGTTCAAGATCAAGCACGAGCGGACGGCGGATGCCGTGGTCGCCGGGTACCGGCTGCACAAGAGCGGACCGATCGTGGGCTCGCTGCTGCTCGGGCTGTACGACGCCCGGGGCACCCTCCAGCATGTCGGGGTGAGCGCGGCGTTTCCGATGAAGCGGCGCGCCGAACTCGTCGAGGAGCTGGAGCCGCTGCGGCTCGCGGACGTGCGCGAGCATCCGTGGGCCGCCTGGGCGGACGAGGCGGCCCACGAGGCGGCGAGGCTGCCGGGGGCGCCGAGCCGCTGGTCGGCGAAGAAGGACCTCTCGTGGATTCCGCTGCGGCCCGAACTGGTGGCCGAGGTGGCGTACGACCACATGGAGAACGGGGTGCGCTTCCGGCACACCGCCCGTTTCCGCCGCTGGCGCCCGGACCGTACGGCGGACAGCTGTACGTACGACCAGCTGGACGAGCCGGTGGGGTACGACCTCGGGGAGATCCTCGGCCCGCAGGGCTGAGGTCACCCTTCGGGCATCCCCTCCGTGGGCTGTTCGGCCCCTTCGATGTGCGCGAACAGAACCGATCGGGTATGGCCACCAATGATCCGATAAGCGCACAATCGTAGATACGGATGTGGTGGCGACGGTGGGCATGCGACAGATGGCGCGAACGACACGGGCGCGGCGGCGCGGAACGGCCACGGCGGCGCTGGTGGCCGGCGCCGTGACGGCCTCTCTGATGGCCGGCTGCACGACGGACGACCGCCCCTCCGACGACGGGCGCGGGCAGACCCGCAGCCGGAGCCAGGAACCCGGCCAACGCGAATCGCCCGATCCGAAGAGCGTCGGCCCGGTCCTCGCCGTGAAGATCGACAACGTCCGCGCGGCCCGCCCCCAGACGGGCCTGGACGCGGCGGACATCGTGTACGCCGAGCAGGTCGAGGGTGGTCTGAGCCGGCTGATGGCGGTGTACGCGACCCGACTGCCGGAGACCGTCGGGCCGGTGCGCAGCGCGCGTGAGTCCGACCTGGAGCTACTACGTCAGTTCGACGAGCCGACGCTCGCCTTCTCCGGCGCCCAGCGCAAGCTGCTGCCGCTGATCGACCGGGCACCGCTGACCGCCGAGTCCCCGGAGTCGGCGGCTTCCGGCGCCTACTACCGGGGCACGGACAAGGCGGCGCCGCACAACCTGTACCTGAGGCCGCGGCGGCTGATCGGCGCCGCGCCGGGAGCGGAGGCGCTGACGACCGGCTTCCGTTACGGCGCCGCTCCCGAGGGCGGAACCCCTGCGAAGTCGCGCACCGTCCGCTTCCCGTCGGCGCGCTTCACGTTCACCTGGTCCGCTGACCGGCACGGCTGGCTGGTGTCGATGGACGGCACCCCGACCGTCGCGACCGACGGCGCGCGGATCGCCGCCGCGACGGTCGTCGTGCAGTACGTGAAGGTGCGCGAGTCACGGTTCCACGACGTCCTCGGCAACAACTCGCCGTACACCCCGTCCGTGGGCTCGGGCCGGGCTCAAGTGCTGCGCGACGGGCGGGCGTTCGACGTGGACTGGCGTCGCGGGTCCGCCACGGAGGGGACGGACTTCACAACGGCCGACGGCACGCCGGTGAACTTCGCGAAGGGGCAGGTGTGGGTGGTGTTCGCGACGGCGTGAGGCCTATGACCTGACGTCCGATGCGCGGCGCGGTGCCCGGTACGACGTCCCGTCCGCGCCTCCAAGTCGGGCCGGGCGGCGCCGAGTACCGCGCCCCGGCTCCACGACGGGCGCGGGGCAGCGACACAGGCGGCTCCGCCGCGCGGGCGCAACCGGCCACAGCGGACCCGCGGTGATCGCACCGCACCGCCTCGAACAGCAGCCCCGCCCACGCCAGTCCCGCCCGCCGCCTCGAAGCACGACCAGCCGCCCCGGGCCCACGATGACCGCATCACGCGGCCAGCGGAGCGCCACGCCTCGAACAGCAGCCCCGCCCGCGCCAGTTCCGCCGTCGCCCCACGCAACGCCACCGCAAACCGCGAGGCACGACCAGCCACACCGGGCCCACGATCGCCGCATCACGCATCCAGCGGAGCGCCTACGCCTCGAACGGCAGCCCCGCGCGCGCCAGTTCGCCCGCCGCCCCGCGCAGCGCCGCCGCGAACCGTGTCACCCGCTCCGGCGTGAACCGCGTACTCGGCCCGCCGAAGGACAGCGCGGCGAGCACGGCCCCGCTCCTCCCCCGCACCGGCACGGCCACCGCCGACAGCCCCTCCTCGCGCTCGCCGTGGCTCACGGCGTACCCGTGGTCGCGGGCCTCCTCGATCCAGGTTCTCAGGGTCGTCAGATGTCCGGCGCCTTGCGGCGAGGCCTCCGCGACCCGAAGCAGCAGCCCGTCCGAGGCGTCCAGCAGCAGCGCCTTGGCCACGCCGCCCGCCCACAGCGGGAGTTCGTCGCCCACCCGCACGACCTGGCGCAGCGCCTGCGGGCCCTCTTCCTGGGCGATGCAGACACGGTGGATGTCCCGGCGCACATACAGGTGCACCGTCTCCTTGTGCTCGGCGGCGAGGTCGCGCAGCAGCGCCCGGGCCGCGGGCGGCAGTCGCCAGGCCTGTTCGGCGAGCCGGGACCAGCGCAGCAGCGCGGGGCCCGCGAGGTAGCGGCCGTGCTCGTCGACCCAGAGCAGTCCGTTGAGCCGCAGGGTCTGGAGCAGTCTCAGCACGGTGGTCTTCGGCAGCCCGGAGTCCCTGACGATCTCGCGCAGGGACAGCGCGGGCCTGACCTCGTCGAACAGCCCGAGAACGTCGATGGCCCGCTGGACGGTACGCATCCCCGCGGATTCGGCCTCGCCGCCGGTCCCTGCCCCGGCCTCTCCGGCTGCCATCCCTGTTCCTCCTCGGCTCCGGACCGCCCAGTGGTCCGGGCGGCGGTCTCGCCCCGCACGGTATCCGCTGCCGGTCCGCTGGGCGGACCCGGCTGCTGCGGAAGTGCGCTCAGCGCGGGGCGGCGAGTGGTTCCGCCGGGTTGCGCAGCCCCTCCGCCGCGTCGGCGACGCGCTGGATGAGGTCGAGGAAGACGGTCTGCTCGTCGGCGGAGAGCGGGGCCAGGAAGACCTGGTTCATCCGGGCCGTCCGCACGGTCAGCCTGCGGTGCGCGCGCACCCCGTCGTCGGTGGCGCGCAGCAGGGAGCGGCGGCCGTCCTCCGGGTCGCGCACCTTGTCGATCAGGTCACGGCGACCGAGCCTGCTGACGACCTCGGCGACCGTGGACCGGTCGAGGCCCACCCGCTCCCCGACCGTGCGCTGGTCGAGGCCCGGTTCGGCGACCAGCGCGTTCAGGACCGCGAACTGCGGCGAGGTGATCTCCTCGGAGACCATCGCGTTCCACAGCAGGTAGTGCGCCTGCTGGAGTCGCCGGGCGAGGTGCCCGGGGTGCGTGGAGAGGTCCACCGCGGCCATGTCCGCTCCTGGGGTCGTCTTCTTCAGAGTTCAGAATTTCGTTGGTGTACTGACGATACAGCCCAACGACCACCGTGTCTCCAGCTGAGCAACACGGCCTCCACCTGCCACTTTATCGCTACTCTTGACGACCAGACCGGCGAGTGACAGCGTGAGGAAAACCTTGCTGAAATACTCAGTGCCCTGAGTAATTGGGCTCGGAAGAGACTTAGGGAACTCCTCATGGCTCTCACCCAGTCGGACATCGACGTCGAGGTCGGCGACCTCCAGGACGCCTACGACAAGGCGGTCGCCGAAGGCGCCCCCGTACAGAACCATCCGCCGCGCGACTACGCCCCGTACCGCAGTTCCGTGCTGCGGTACCCGAAGCAGCCGCTGGTCGCGGTGAGCGGCGGGGACCCGGAGACGGTCGAGCTGTCGGGGCCGGTGTTCGGGGTCACCGACATCACCGACATCGACAGCGACCTCACGATCCAGCACCAGGGCGAGCCGCTCGGCGAGCGCATCACCGTCTCCGGACGGCTCCTCGACCGGGACGGGCGGCCCGTGCGGGGTCAGCTGATCGAGCTGTGGCAGGCCAACGCCTCCGGCCGGTACGCGCATCTGCGGGACCAGCACCCGGCGCCGCTCGACCCCAACTTCACCGGTGTGGGGCGGGTCCTGACGGATGATCAGGGACTGTACCGGTTCACCACGATCAAGCCGGGCGCGTACCCGTGGCGCAACCACACCAATGCCTGGCGGCCCGCGCACATTCACTTCTCGGTCTTCGGTACGGCGTTCACCCAGCGGCTCGTGACGCAGATGTACTTCCCGAACGACCCGCTCTTCCGTTACGACCCGATCCTGCGCTCGGTGACGGACGAGGCCGCCCGAAGCCGTCTGGTCGCCGAGTACAACCACGACCTGTCCCAGCCCGAGTTCTCGCTCGGCTACGAGTGGGACATCGTCCTCGACGGTCCCTCCGCCACCTGGATCGAAGAAGGCCGCGACTGATGAGCGTCTCCCAGAAATCCCCGGAGTCCCCGGAAAACCTCCTCCCCACCCCGTCCCACACCGTCGGCCCCTTCTACGGCTACGCGCTCCCCTTCCCCGAGGGTGAGCAGGTCGCGCCCAAGGGCCACCCGGACACGATCACCCTCCACGGGTACGTCCTGGACGGCGAGGGCAACCCGATCCCGGACGCCCTGCTCGAGTTCTGGCAGGCGGCGCCCGACGGGTCCCTGGCCGGTGCCCCCGGATCACTGCGCCGCGACCCGGTGACCGGCGGCTATCTGGGGCGCAACGGCACCGACTTCACGGGCTTCGGGCGGGTCGCCACCGACGCAGACGGGCACTACGCGCTGTACACGCTGCCCCCGGGCAACGCCGGGCTGCCGTACATCAGCGTGTGCGTGTTCGCGCGCGGTCTGCTGACCCACCTGTACACGCGCGCGTATCTGACGGACGGCGCCGATCCGCTGCTCGACTCCCTGCCGACCGAGCGACGCGCCACGCTGGTCGCCGTCGAGGGCGAGCGGCGCACGTACCGTTTCGACATCCGCCTTCAGGGCGAGGGCGAAACGGTCTTCCTGGAGTTCGAGTGACACCACCTGCCGATGCCCGGTCCGACGCCGACACCGGCCTGCTCTCCCCCGGGTGGGCCGGTTCCCCGGCGGCCTCCGCGACCAGTGACACCGCGTATCTGCGGGCGCTGCTCGCCGCGGAGGCCGCGTTGACCCGCGCGCAGGCCGGGCTGGGGCTGGCGCCGGAGGCAGCGGCCACGGCGGTCGACTCCGCAGCCGGCGAGGCCGCCGCCTTCGACGTGCGGTCGATCGCGCTGCGCGCCCGGGCCGGCGGCAACCCGGTGATCCCGCTGGTCGCGGACCTGACGGCGGCGGTCGGCGCGGAGTACGGGCCCTACGTCCACCGGGGAGCGACCAGCCAGGACATTCTCGACACGGCGACGATGCTGGTCGCCGCCCGCACCCTGGACCTGGTGCTCGCGGACCTCGAACGCGCCGCCCGGGCCCTCGCCCGGCTCGCCGCCGACCATCGTGACACCGCGATGCCGGGCCGCACGCTCACCCAGCACGCCGTGCCGACGACCTTCGGGCTGAAGGCGGCGGGCTGGCGCTCCCTGGTCCTCGACGCCCGGGACCGCCTGACGGCCGTACGCCACAGTCTCCCCGCCCAACTCGGGGGCGCCGCAGGCACCTTGGCCGCGTTCACCGTGTTCGGCCCGACCGGGGGCACTGTCGACACCCGGGCCCTGATCGCCGCCTACGCCCGTGAACTCGGCCTCGCCGAGCCGGTGTTGCCCTGGCACACCCTGCGTACCCCGGTCGCGGATCTCGCCGGGGCGCTCGCCTTCACGGCCGGGGCCCTCGGGAAGATCGCCGCCGATGTGCTGACGCTCGCCCGTACCGAGATCGCCGAGGTGTCCGAGGGCAGCGGCGGCGGTTCGTCGGCGATGCCGCACAAGGCCAATCCCGTACGGTCGACGCTGATCGCCGCCGCGGCCCGGCGCGCACCGCAGTTGGCGGCCACCCTGTACGGGGCACTGGTCGCCGAGGACGAGCGGCCGGCCGGTGCCTGGCATGCCGAGTGGGAGCCGCTCAGGGAGCTGCTCCGGGTGACCGGGGGCGCCGCCCGGGACGCCGCCGAGCTGACCGAGGGGCTGCGGGTGCACGCGGACACCATGCGCCAACACCTGGGTCTCACCCACGGGTTGATCGTCTCCGAGCGGCTGGCCGCGGAACTCGCGCCGGTGCTGGGCCGGGCCCGCGCGAAGTCCCTGCTCACCGAAGTGGCCGCCCGTACCTACACCGAGGGTCGATCGCTCGCCGAACTCCTTGCCGAGGAGCCGGAGTTGAAGGACCTGTCTCTCGACGACCTGACCGACCCCGCCCGTTACACCGGCTCCGCCGGCGCCCTCACCGACCGTGCTCTGGAGCGACCGTGACCGACAAGCTGCTGCACCATCGCGTCGAGGGCTCCGCCACCGCTCCGCCGCTGCTGCTCGGGCCCTCGCTCGGGACGTCGTACGCCCTCTGGGACAAGGTGGCGCCCGAGCTGTCCGTCACCCACCGGGTGGTCCGCTGGGACCTGCCCGGGCACGGTGGTTCGGCGCCCGGGCTGATCGGACCCGGGGCCACCGTCGGTGATCTGGCCGCGCTGGTGCTGGCGCTCGCCGACTCGCTCGGGATCGATCAATTCGCCTACGCGGGCGTGTCGTTGGGCGGCGCGGTCGGTCTGCATCTGGCCGTCCACCACCCGGAGCGGGTGTCGTCGCTCGGCGTCCTGTGCTCCTCGGCCCACTTCAACGGCAGCAAGCCGTGGGAGGAGCGGGCCGCGCTGGTGCGGAGCGAGGGGCTGGCCGGGCTCGCGGAGAGCGCCGACGCGCGCTGGTTCACGTCCGGGTTCACCGTGCCGGAGCTGGTCGCGGATCACCGGAACGCCGATCCGGACGCGTACGCCGCCTGCTGCGACGCGCTGGGCGCCTTCGACCTGCGTGAGGGGCTGGCCGGGATCGGCGTGCCCACGCTGCTCGTCGCCGGGCGGCAGGACCCGGCCACTCCCCCGGCGCATCTGCGGGAGATCGCGGACGCCGTGCCGGGTGCCACGCTCGTCGAACTGCCCGGCGCCTCGCACCTGGCGGTCGCTCAGTGCCCGGAGGCCGTACTGGCCGCGCTGCGCCCGCACTTCGGGGCAGCTCCCCGGCGGGGCATGGAGGTGCGCCGACAGGTGCTCGGCGACACGCACGTGGACCGGGCGCAGGCGCGGCAGACACCCTTCACGGCCCGTTTCCAGGACTTCATCTCGCGCTACGCGTGGGGCGAGATCTGGACCGACCCGACACTCACCCGGCGCGAACGCAGCATGATCACGCTCACCGCCCTGGTCGCCCACGGCCACTACGACGAGCTGGCGATGCACGTCCGCGCGGCCCGCCGCAACGGACTCACCCCTGAGGAGATCGGCGCGGTGCTGCTCCAGACGGCCGTGTACTGCGGGGTCCCGGCGGCCAACTCGGCGTTCGCGGCGGCCCAGCGCGTACTGGCGGAGGAGGACGGTTCGGAAGGGTGAACCGTGGCGGTCGGGGCCCCGACGGCGTCACGCGTGTCACTCCGTCCCTGAACTGAGCCTTGACCGGCGGGAGTTGCGGCTCACCAGGCACCCCCTCGCGCCGGTCGTCCCCACCCGCGCCCCGTTGCCGGTGGTGCGGGCGGGTGCGCTCTCGCGGATCGCGCACGTCGGCTCGGCCGGCCAGGCACCCCCGTGACTTCGACCGGGCTCCGCCGACGGTACGAGCCCGGCGCGGTCATATGAGAAGACCTGCGACGACCAGCTACGGGACACCCGGAGCAGGCCACGGAGAAGGCCAGGGAGCAGTTATGCCGGGCCTGATCACCTGCGTTCGGAGTCCGGCGTCCCCGCAGTTCAGCGCAGCCCCCGTCCATTGTCCAGCACCTCCCGTGCCTTGGCTACCAGGCCGTCGGCGCCGCACGACTTGGCCAGGGTCAGACCGCGTTGGATCTCGGCGACCGAGCGGGCGGCGATGCCGTACTCGACGCGGGCGGCGGCGTGTTCGTACTGGCAGGGTGACGCCTCCAGATAGGCGACCGCCTGGGCGGCCAGGCGTACCGCCCGTTGGCCGGTCTCCAGGGCCGCCGCGCAGCGCAGGGCCTCGCCGATGGCGGTGTCCGTGCCGAAGCGTTCGGCGTACCGGCGGGCGTCGGCGACCAGCGCGGCGGCCCGGAGGGGGTCCTCCACCGCCAGCGCGCGGGCGAGGTCCACGGCCCAGGTGGCGAGCACCGGGTTGTGGAAGCCCCGCCCGGTCGCCGCCTTCTCCGCGGCCTCCAGTTCGTTGATGCCCTCCTTGTGGCGGCCGACGGCGATGAGCAACCGGCCGCGCACCGCGCGGGGTTCGGGCAGCACGATGGTGGAGGGGTAGGGCGGCGCGAAGCCGTACTGCCCGGCGATCGCCCAGGCCTCCTGGACATGGCCACGGGCGAGCAGTGTGTCGACGAGGTTGCAGGTCGCCGACCAGTACAGAGGCAGGCCGCGCCCGACGCGTTCGGCCAGACGCAGGGACTCGCGCAGAGACGTCTCGGCCTCTCTGAGGCGGCCCCGCCTGCGGTGCCCGAGACCGACGTACGCATGGGCGAGGGAGAGGTGGCCGCCGCTCCAGCCCGCCGTCTCGTAGGCGCGCAGGGCATCCATGTAGAGGGACTCGGCGCGGTCGAGACGGTCGGTGTAGACGTACGCGCAGGCGAGCATCATCAGCAGCTCGATGCCCCACTCGGGGTCGGTCCAGCCGAGACCGGGAGCGAGGCGGCCGTTGACGAGGGCGCGGTCGCACACCTCCACGACCTCCTCGGCGTTCTCACCGTGGGTCATGGCTTCGAAGCCGCGCAGTATGAGCAGCGCGCGCTCGGAGTTGTCCCTGCCGGTGCAGGGGCGGGCGAGGTCGGCGAGACGTTCGGAGCGGCCGGGCGCCGTCGTGTCTCCTCCGTAGAGGCCCTCCCACATGAAGTGCACGGCCTGCAGCCGCATCCGTGCCGGACCCGGCTCGTGCCGGGCGGCCTCCGTCTCGACCGTGCGGACGGCCTCGTCCAACTGGTCGTTGTGCACCAGGGCTTGCGACAGCCGGACGATCGCGTTGACGCGCTGGTCGCCTTCCAGGCCGGGCATCGCGAGTGCGGTCTGGAGATGTCCGATGGTGGTCGCGGGTGCGGTGAGGTGGGTGGCAGAGCCCAGTTCGAAGAGCACGTGCGCGTGGCTCTCGGGCCGGGGCGGTTCCAGCAGGGCGCGCTCCAGACAGCGGCGGGCCGCGTCCGGGGCGCCGACCGCCTGGTGCTCTCGGGCGGCCTCGCGCAGCTGGTCGACGAGTTCCTCGTCGTCGTCCGGATACACGTGGAGCAGATGGTGGGAGGCCGCGGCGGCGCCGCGCCCGGACTCGGTGACGACCTGGGCGGCGATGCCGTGCATGGCGGTGCGCATGCCGTCCGGGATGGAGTCGTAGACGGCGGTGGCGATCAGCGGGTGGACGAACTCCAGCTCGCTGTGGGCGACTTGACCGGCAGCAAGCTGGGGTTCGGTGAGGATACGGGCGGTGCACAGGAGGTTGGCGCAGTGGTCGGCCTCGTCGTGGCTGAGGGTGGCCAGCCGGGCGACGAGGTCCACGGAGATACCCGTGCCGAGAATGGCCGCCGCCCAGGCGAAGCGAGTGGCTTCGACGCCCAGGTCCTCCAGGCGGGCGACGAGGCCGCCGCCGCGTGCCGCGTTGTTGAGTTCGCGCAGCCGGCCGCAGGACGCCTCGACCGGGGCCAGTCCGGCGTCCTGGACCTTGGCGAGGAGTTCGACGGTCTCGTACGGGTTGCCGCCGGTGACCGCCCACACCTCGCGGCAGAACGGGGCGTCGGCGTGCGGGCCGAGCGTGGTGCGGGTGAGGCCGGCGGCGGCTGCCGGAGTCAGGGCGTCGAGTGTGGCGACGGGGCCTGCCGCCCGGGCGATCGCCTCCAGGTGGTCGGCACGGCCGCCGGTGGCCTCGCCGGGCCTGCGGGCGACCACGACGAGGACGGACAGGTCGTCGAGCCGCTCGGCGAACGCGGCCAGCCAGCGCAGGCTCTCCTGGTTGGCCCAGTGGGCGTCGTCGATGAGCAGGACGAGCGGCCAGTCACGCTTGGCGAGCCGCCGTACGGCCGCGACCAGGCCGTCGCACACGCCCTGCGGGTCGGCCAGGCGGTCGCCGGGTTCCGTGATGCCGAGGGCGGGGCCGGCGATGTCGTACCAGTCGCCGAGGTATTCGCGGGCCTCTTCCGGCATCAGCGACAGGAGCGCGGGCTGCAGCAACTGGCGCACGACGTTGAAGGGGACGGACTTGAGGGTCTCGCCGCCGCGCACCGACCACACCGTGCAGTTGCGCCGGTCGGCGATACGCCGGGTTTCGGCCATCAGCGCGGTCTTGCCGAGACCGGCCTCGCCGGTGAAGAGCAGCAGACTGCCCGAGGAGGAGTTGTCGACGCGTAAGGCGTCGATCGCCCGTTCCACGGCGGCGACTTGTGTGTCGCGCTCCCACAGGGCGGCAGAGCCGGCCGTCCCTGGCCGTTCCTCCGTCATCCCGGTACCTCCCCAAGTCGCCTGAACGACGTACAGAACCCGAGACTAGCCGTCCGGCTGCCGAAGTGGAGGCGGGTCCGCACAGGTATTGCCGGGACGAGTGACAGGGAGTGCGGCAGGGCGACGCGGCGTGGCCCGCCACCAGCCGTCGTGAAGGTCGTCGACAGTCAACAGCCCCTGAAATGCGGCTGGTTTTCCGTCATCGGCGGGTGCGCGTCCGCCCGCACCACGCCCCCTCGGGCCGCCCTGTCCGCGCCCCCGGAAGGCATCCCCGCGAATGCGTCCACGCACGGCACCGACCTGCGAACCTCCGGCCGGCCCACTCCCGCAGGGCTCCGTTCGCGGGCTCGGTGGGGAACTTCGTCGAGCGGCGCGGGTTCGGTGTCCATGGCGACTTCGCGACGGTGATCCCGGCTCCGTTGCTTCGCCCTGGAGAGGGGCGGCGAGGCCGACAGGTCGGTGAAAACATGTGCGCCACTCGTACTGGCGTTCCATTTCCAGTCGGCCGCCGCAGCCAGTCGGCGGCAGAAAGGAGGTGCCGGTGCGGCCGGTGGTGGAGGGGGCCCCGCCTCCCGTATCCCGCTATCTCGGTATCTCGGACCGTCTTTCTGCGCCTTTCCCGGCGGAAAGGGGACTCCTCTCATCCGCCTTTCACGCGAGCCTCATACGGTGGGGGCATGACGCAGGAGACTCCTCCCGGCTGGTATCCCGACCCCGGGCAGACAAGTGACGGCCCCGCCACCGAGCGCTGGTGGGACGGTAGGACATGGACGGAACAGACCCGTCCCGAGGGCTCGGCCCCCGCCTGGGGTCCACCGGTGCTGGCCGCCGGCGGGGCGTACCCGGCGTATCCCGACCAATCGCCGACGAGCACCCGGCGCGGACTGCGCACGGGCATAGCCGTCGCGGTGGCGATCGCCGTCCTCGTCGGCATAGGCGGCGGTGTGTACGCGCTGACCAAGGACGACGGCGGCAGCGGCAGCAACGTGGGCTCGCAGGTACCGGGCGGCCAGGGCGGGACCGGTGGGCAGGGCGGAACCGGCGGTCAGGACGGCGGCGGTCAGGGCGGTCCCGGTGGTGGCACCGGGGGTGGCACCGGCGGCGGCTCGGGCGGCCAGACGCCGGACCCGCAGCAGTCGGAGCCTTCGGAGAGTCCGAAGATCGACAGCGGTTCCGTGCCCGACTCCACCAACGGGATCAGCATTCCGATCCCCGACGGCTGGTACGGCCAGTCGATCACCGTGGGCGGGCAGGTGTCCTCGGACAGCTCGTACAAGTGCCCGGGCGACACGACGAAGACCTGCACCAAGGGCGGGGCCTACTCGGCGCCCGCGCTGGCGCTGGGCACGTCGGGCAGCACGGCCGAGGCGGTCGCCAAGGCGGACATCGCCGCGAACGCCGAGGATTCGTACGGCGGTACGACGTACGGGAAGATCACCTCGCACGACGTACTGGCCTCCAAAGCGGTGACCGTGGCCGGGCAGAAGGGTTATCTGGTCCGCTGGAAGGCGGTCACGAGCAAGGGCGTCGACGGCATCGTCGAGTCGCTGGCCTTCCCCGCACCTTCGAATCCCCAGCAGATGGTCGTCGTGCGCTTCGGCGTCGACGCCGACCAGAAGCAGTCGGTGATCGACCAGATAACCGCCGGCATCAAGGTCTCCTCGGCCGGCGGGAGCGGGCAGAACGTCTGATCCGCCGGTCCGCACCCCGGCCCGGCGGAGGTGGATCGGCCGGGTGGGGCGCCTCTCCGCTCAAGAGGTACCCCACCCGGCCGAGGGGTGCGCGCCGCCCCCGTCCCCACGGGTCGGCGCGGACAGGTCACCGTCCGGACGAGTCACGGACGGCGGCCTGCGTCTCAGGTGACGCCGAGTGCGGGCAGCACCGCGGCCTCCACGAATCCGACGAGGTACTCCGGGTCGGCGTACTCCCCCTCCAGGACCGGGCGGGCCCGCAGGACGCCCATCATCTGCGCCGGTACGTACTCCAGCGCCGGATGGTCGGCGGGAACCTCGCCGCGCTCGACCGCGCGGCGGATCATCTCGCGGAACGCGGCCAGCTCCGGTTCGACGATCGCGTCGCGCAGCGCCTTCTGGAGCTCCGGGTCCTGCATGGCGGCATGGCCGAGGGCCTGCAGCAGCTGGGTGTCGTGCCCCGACGCCTCACCGATCGCCCGCGCCGCCGCGCGCAGATCCCCGGCCAGGGACCCCGTGTCGACGGCGAAGCGGGCGCGCCGGTTGGCGCGCAGCGCGGCGGCCACGAACTGCGGCTTCGTCTTCCACTGCCGGTAGAGCGTCGACTTGCTGCACCGCGCGCTGGCGGCGACGCCCTCCATGGTCAGCGCGTCGTATCCGCACTCACGGATCTGGACGAGCACGGCGTCGAAGTACTCCTGCTCACGCTCAGGCGTGATCTTGGAGCGGCGCGAGGCGACGACCGGTTCCGGTTCCTCCGCGGCCTGCGACGTCATGACTGCGCTCCCTGTCCCTGTAGTTCCGGTTGCCGTGCCTGCTGTCGCTCTTGCTGTCGTTCCTGTCGGGCTGCTCTGTGGCTTATTCCCGATTCCAGTGTGGTGTAAGTCCATCGATACGCCAGTGTACCGGTACGGATTCGTTTCGGTACACTCTCGTATCGGTACACCAACGTATCGATGAGACGAGCGCCCGTACAGACGAGTTCCCGCCCATCACGCACCACGTGCGCACACGCGCCACCTCAGCGAAAGGGCCGGGGGATGAAAGCCAGCACCGAGCCTGCCAAGGCGGAACCCGCCGGTATACGACGGCCGCCGCTCGTCCGTGAACTCCTCCTGGTAGCAGGGCTGTTCCTCGTCTACAAACTCGGCCGGCAGCTGGCGACCGGGCACACCGCCGAGGCCTTCCGCAACGCGCACCGCGTCTGGGACTGGGAGCGCGCCCTGCACCTCCCCGGCGAGGGCGCCGTGCAGTCGGCGCTGCTGCACAGCGACACCGCGATCCACTTCGCGAACACCTACTACGCGACCGTGCACTTCCCGGCCACCGTCGCCTTCCTGGTCTGGCTCTACCTGCGACGCCCCGCCCACTACGTCTGGGCCCGCCGGGTCCTGGCCGCGGTCACCGGGGCGGCCCTGGTGATCCATCTCACCTTCCCGCTGGCCCCGCCGCGCCTGCTGAGCGAGGCGGGCCTCATCGACACCGGCCAGGTGTTCGGGCCGACGGTCTACGGCGCCTCGCCCGAGGCCGACACCCTGACCAACCAGTTCGCGGCGATGCCGTCGCTGCACTTCGGCTGGGCCCTGATGGTGGCGATCGGCCTGATCGTCGCGACCCGCTCCCGCTGGCGCTGGCTGTGGCTGCTGCATCCGCTGGTCACGCTGCTGGTGATCGTCGGTACGGCGAACCACTACTGGCTCGACGCGATCGTGGCCTCGGCCCTGCTGGGCATCGCCCTCGCGGTCGTCCACGCACCCCACCGCACCGAGTCGACGGCGGGCGAGGGCAGCAGGCTCGCCCCGGCCGACGAGCCCGTCCTCCTGGGAGCAACCCGATGAACGCCGCCACTCTCGCCGCCGTCACCCTCTCCCTGTTCTCCGCCGTCGCCTACGCCGCCGCGGCCGTCGCCCAGGAACGGCTCGCCTCCCGCAACGCCGACGCCGGGATACGGCGGCTGCTGGCGACCGGTGCCTGGTGGGGCTCCGTGCTGCTCAACGCGGGGGGCGCGCTGCTGCACGTGGTCGCCCTCAAGTACGGCCCGCTCACGGTGGTGCAGCCGCTGGGCGCGCTCACACTGGTCGCCGCGGTGCCGCTGGGCGCGCGGGTCGCCGGGCGCCGGGTCAGCGCGGTGGAGTGGCGCGGTACCGCCCTCACGCTGCTCGGCCTGGCGGCGATCCTGGTCACGGCGTCCGGTCCGGCGCCCGACGATGTCCTGAGCCTCCCGGAGGCCCTGGCGGTCGCGGGTACGACGATGGTCCTGATCGGGGTACTGGCCCGCCCCGGCGCCCGGCCCGGCCTGCGGCACGCGAGCGCTTCCGGTATCTCGTCCGGGGTGGCCTCGGCGCTCACCCAGACGGTCACCGTCGCGGCGACGGCCGGCTCGGGTTCACTGATCGGCTGGCAGGTGATCGGGGTGGCGCTGCTGGTCGCGGCGTTCGCGGCGAGTGGCCTGATCCTGTCCCAGACCGCCTACCGGGGCGGCCTCGGCGGTCCGCTGTCCCTGGTGACGCTGGCCAATCCGGTCTCCGCGGCGGTGATCGGCCTGACGCTGCTCGGCGAGCGGCTCCAGGGCGGGGCCTCGGGCCTGCTCCTGGCGCTGGCGGGCGCGGGACTCGCGGGATGGGGCGTGGTGACGCTGTCACGGGCGACGCCGGACCCGGTTCCGGTTTCTGTCCCGGTGTCTCCGGAGCGCGTGGTGATTCCGTCTTCGGCAGCGGCAGCGGCAGCGGCTTCCGCAGCGGCTTCGGTCCTGGCCGACGAGGAGCATCCGGTGGCGTCGGTTCTCGCGCTGGAGGCCCATTCGGCGCCTGTCGAACCGTCGTTGATGCCCCGGCAGCCGTCGGAGCCGGGACACCTCACGTCACTGTGAACCGACCGGCCCCTGTGAACACATCTGTGTACAGGGGCCTCGGTCGGTCTCTGTGTACCGACCGGTCCTCTGTGAACCGACCTGTCAGCCCAGGCCTCGTGAATCCTGCTTCAGCGCCGTGTCGACGGTCAGCGCCGTCGCCACCACGAGGCTCAGCAAGGGCTCGGGCAGCTGGTAGTGGATCTGCAGGACGTAGTTGTCCGCCGTCGTGAACATCGTCTTCGCCAGACCTTCCCAGGTCTTGGTGATACGGGCGACCTCGTTCTCCGCGTGGTCGACGATCGCGAAGTTCCAGGCCCGCCAGTTCTCCGCCTTGATCGCGCCGACCTGCTGGCCGCCCGCGTTGATCGCGAAGTTGATCTTCCCGATCATGTTCTGCTGGACGATCTCACCGACCGGCGAGCCGTCCGGACGCTGTACGATCACCCGCGACTTCATGAACTTCCGGGGGCGCGTCAGCAGCAGCACCGGCTGCCCGTGGGCGTCCCGGATCTCCAGCTTGTGCGTCATGAACTGGTCGATGCTGGCGACGAAGCGCAGGATCTTCTTCAGCGCGCTCTGGCCGACCTGGACGACCGAGCCGAGTTCACGGCCCTGCTGGTCCATGACCTTGTACTCGTTGGTCAGCTCGATCAGCTTGGCCTTCTGGTTGACCACCAGCACCGGCTCGGTGAACAGCGTGCCGCCGCCCGCCCCCGCCGCGACCCCGGCCTGCTGCTGCACCTGCCGCTGCACCCGCGCATCGGCACCGGCAGCGGGCTGCGGGGCGCCGAACCCCTTCTGGGGCTGGCCCTGGGGCGGACCGAATCCCTGCTGGGGCGGCTGTACCGGCGCCGCCTGCGGCTGCTGGGGCTGGGACTGCTGGGCCTGCTGCTGGTCGGTGTTGGTGTGGTCGGTCCACTGGGAACCGTCCCAGTACCGGAGCGTCTGGGCCGCTCCCTGGGGATCCGCGTACCAACCTGCAGGTATGTTCGATTGCGTGGTCACCGGGGCACAGTACCGTGACGCGGCTGCATGACAACCATGTCCCCGTCAAAGCGCCCCGGGCCCCGCTTCGCCCTCTCAGCAGGTCACGATCGCCGGATCACTCACACCCGCCCGGCCGTTCTCCACGTGCCCGGCGAACCGGCGCAGGAACGACGCGTCGGCGTCCGAGGTGACCGTCACGTCGTACCACCGCTTGCTGGCCCCCAGGTCCACCCGGTGCCGCACGGTTGCCCCGGCCCGCACCCTGATCTTGCGCGAGTGTCCCCCGTATCCGCTGCTCAGCTTCAACTCCACTGTCTTGGAGCTCTTGTTGCCGATCGTCAGCTCAAGGTCGTCCCCGACGTGCCGTGCGGTCACCTCGGGTCCGGCGGCGCCCTTGCCCCGGCCCTTGAAGACCCGGAGGAAGCCGTTCGGGCCATGCACCGTCAGGTCGTGGGCGTCCTTCGAGTACGCCGAGTTCCAGGTGTCGGAGACGGTCTCGCCGGCGCCGGTGGTGTACGCCCACGGGCCGTCGGTGCGGTTGCCGGAGGTCACGAGGAAGGAGGCGCCGGCGTGGGTGCCGGAGGCGAAGGCGAGCGTGAACTTTCCGGCCGTCAGGTCTGCCGAACCGTCCACGTACGGGGCGTACTTGAGCGGACGGGCCGGGCGCAGGCCGCGTTCCTGCCGGGGCAGGACCGGGTTGGCGGGCGGGACCGGGACGTAGTCCGGGTGGCGGTCCTTGTCCGGCGGCCGGTAACCGTCGGTGCCGGGGAGGGCCACCGGCCTGGTGTCCTTGCGGGAGAAGTCGAAGGCGGCCGTCAGGTCGCCGCAGACCGCGCGCCGCCAGGGCGAGATGTTGGGCTCGTGCACGCCGAAGCGGCTCTCCATGAACCGGATGACCGACGTGTGGTCGAGCGTCTCCGAGCAGACGAACCCGCCCTTGCTCCAGGGCGAGACGACCAGCATCGGCACCCGCTGCCCGAGCCCGTAGGTACCGGCCGCGTGCCGGCTGTCGCCCTTGAACAGGTCCGGGCCGACGTCGACCGTCGATCTGCCCTGCGCGTCCGACTGGGGCGGGAACGGCGGCACGAGGTGGTCGAAGAAGCCGTCGTTCTCGTCGTACGTGATGAACAGCGCGGTCTTCGCCCACACCTCGGGGTCGGAGGTGAGCGCGTCCAGGACCTGGGCGATGTACCAGGCGCCGTAGTTCGCGGGCCAGTTGGGGTGCTCGGTGAAGGCCTCGGGGGCGACGATCCAGGAGATCTGCGGCAGCCTGCCCCCTGACACGTCGGCCTTGAGCTGGTCGAAGAAGCCCTCGCCCTTGCGGGCGTCGGTGCCGGTGCGGGCCTTGTCGTAGAGGGGGTCGCCGGGCTTGGCGTCGCGGTACTGGTTGAAGTAGAGGAGCGAGTTGTCACCGTAGTTGCCCCGGTAGGCGTCCTGGATCCAGCCCCAGGAACCGGCCGCGTCGAGCCCGTCGCCGACGTCCTGGTAGACCTTCCAGGACACGCCCGCCTTTTCGAGACGCTCCGGGTACGTCGTCCAGCTGTACCCCACCTCGTCGTTGCCGAGGACGGGGCCGCCGCCCTTGCCGTCGTTGCCCGTGTAGCCCGTCCACATGTAGTAGCGGTTGGGGTCGGTGGAGCCGATGAACGAGCAGTGGTACGCGTCGCAGATGGTGAAGGAGTCGGCCAGCGCGTAGTGGAACGGGATGTCCTTGCGGTTCAGGTAGGCCATGGTCGTCGAGGACTTGGCCTGGATCCACTTGTCGTACTTGCCGTTGTTGAAGGCGACGTGCCCGTCGCTCCAGCTGTGCGGGAGGTCCTGGATGAAGGCCAGCCCCAGGTCGTCCGCGTCCGGGCGGAAGGGCAGTACGTCCTTGGTGCCGTCCGACTGGTGCCACACCGACTTGCCGTTCGCCTGGGTGACCGGATGCGGGTCGCCGAAGCCCCGGACTCCTCGCAGTGAACCGAAGTAGTGGTCGAAGGACCGGTTCTCCTGCATGAGGACGACGATGTGCTCGACGTCCTCGATCGTCCCGGTGCGGTGGTGCGCGGGAAGGGCGGCAGCGCGCTCGATGCTGCTGGAGAGCGCGGTGAACGCCGTGGTCGCGCCCGCGAGTTGGAGGAAGTGGCGCCGGTTGACTTCGGGCATGGGGGAGGAGCCTCTCGTCCTGCTGACGGCATTGGGTGGAACGTGACGGAATGCGCGCGTCTGGAGTTTCCCAGGGGTACCGAACGGCACGGAAGGGTCCGGTGGCATCCGCGTGAAGGTCATCGGTACGTGAGATGTGGGGCGGGCCAAGGCCGGCCCAAGAAACCCCCATGACGATGTCCACGCGGTTGGCGGCGCCGATACCGCTGATGCCGTTCAGGTAGCTGCCGGACACCGCAGCGGGGCCCGGGCTCCACAGGGAATCCCTTCCGTGAGGCGGAAGAGCTGTTGCGGGGCTGTGACGCCCTTCCCGACGATGACACCACCGCAGACCGACGGGAGTCGCACCCATGCCGCACACGACCAGTTTCGCCAGGAACCAGTGGTACGTCGCCGCCTACAGCCACGAGGTGGGCCGGGAACTGCTCGGCCGCACGATTCTCGGTGAGCCCCTCGTCTTCTACCGGACCGAGGGCGAGGGGACGCCCGTCGCCCTGCACGACCGCTGTGTGCACCGGCGTTACCCGCTCTCCGAGAGCGGACTCGACGGCGACCGGATCGTGTGCGGATATCACGGCTTCACCTACGACACCACGGGTACGTGTGTGTACGTGCCCGGGCAGAAACGCATCCCGCGCACCGCCCGCGTCGCCTCCTACCCGGTGGTCGAGCAGGACGCCCTGATCTGGGTGTGGATCGGCGACCCGGCCCTCGCCGACGCCGACACGATTCCGCGGGCCCGGCACCTGGACTCCCCCGGCTGGGTCACCGTCAAGGGCATGGAGCCCATCGACGCCGACTACGGACTGCTCGTCGACAACCTGCTCGACCTCTCCCACGAGACCTATCTGCACGGCGGCTACATCGGCACACCCGAGGTCGCCGAGACGCCGATCAACACGGAGGTCGACGAGGGCGCGGGCATCGTCCGGGTCAGCCGGCACATGGACGACGCCGAGTGCCCGCCGTTCTACGCCAGGTCGACCGGCATCGAGGGGCGGATCACGCGCTGGCAGGACATCGAGTACCACGCGCCGTGCCTGTATCTGCTGCACAGCCGGATCGCACCGGTGGGTGTCCTGCCCGAGGCCGACGGCAGCGACCCGAACGGTTTCCACACCGAGATCACGTACGCGATCACGCCGTCGGCCGACGGGAAGGTGTACGACTTCTGGATGGTCTCGCGCGACTGGGCCACGGACGACGACGAGGTCACCGAGTTCCTGCGGGGCAACAACCACACCGTGGTCATGCAGGACGTCGACGCGCTCAACCTCCTTCAGCGGACGCTGGGTTCGGAACGGTCCGGGTACCAGGAGCTGAGCATCAACATCGACACCGGCGGTCTCGCCGCCCGCCGTATCCTCGCCCGGCTGGTCGAGGAGGGCGACAAGCCGGTGGAGAAGGTCCTGTGAGCGGCGGACCCCTCTCCGAAACACCGCGCGTTTCCGAAATACCGCGCGAGATCTACCGCATCGCCTGGCTGCCGGGCACGGACGTCCTGCACGGCACCTGTCACTGCGGCCGTGAGTACAACTCGCAGGACCCCATCGAGATGTGGGAGTGGATGCTCGCCCATCCGCAGGGACATCAGCCGCAGGCGGACCAGCCACAGGGAAACAGCTCATGAACGTGTACGAGGCCGAACTCGTCGTCGAGCGGCGGGAGTCGGCCGCCGACGGCGTGCTGGCGCTCACCCTGCGCCATCCGCTGGGTGAGGAGCTGCCGGACTGGGAGCCGGGCGCGCATGTCGATGTCGTGCTCGGGCCGGAGCTGGAGCGGCAGTACTCGCTGTGCGGCGACCCCGCCGACCGGTCGACGTGGCGGATCGCGGTGCTGCGCGAGCCGGACGGGCGCGGTGGATCCGCTTATGTGCACGGGCAGTTGGGGCTCGGCGACAAGGTGCGGGTACGCGGCCCCCGTAACCACTTCGCCCTCAAGCCGGCGCCCCGATACCGCTTCGTCGCCGGCGGTATCGGCATCACCCCGATCCTGCCGATGCTCGCCGCCGCCGAGGCCGCGGGCGCCGAGTGGACGCTGCTGTACGGCGGGCGCACCCGCGACTCCATGGCGTTCACAGAGGAGTTGGGGCGGTACGGGGACAAGGTCACGTTCGCTCCGCAGGACGAGGCCGGGCTCCTGGACCTCGACTCGGAGATCGGGCGGCTGCCGGAAGGCACCCTTGTCTACTGCTGCGGCCCCGGTGCCCTCCTCGACGCGGTGGAGTCGGTCTGCCCGGCCGGTGCGCTGCACGTCGAGCGGTTCGCGCCCAAGGCCCAACAGGGCGGCGCAGACAGTGAGTTCGAGGTCGTCCTGCAGCGCAGCGGTCGCACGCTGACCGTGCCCGTCGAGGTGTCCGTGCTGGACGCGGTGCGCGGCGCCGGGGTCGAGGTGCTCTTCTCGTGCACCGAGGGCACCTGCGGCACGTGTGAGACGGACGTGCTCGAAGGCACCCCGGACCACCGGGACTCGGTGCTCTCGGACGAGGAGCGGGAGGCGGGCGAGACGATGCTCATCTGTGTGTCCCGGTGCCGTGGCCCGCGGCTCGTCCTCGACCTCTAGAGCCACCGTCCCGCCGCCCCGGTCCCGCACCGGGGCGGCGACTCACACGGCAAAGGCATTGACCCTGCTTCACCCGGGGCTTTACGTTCCCGCTGAGAACGCCTGAGCACGACTGCGAACGACTGAGCACGTCAGTGCTGTCCGCGCACAACTCGCCACCACCTGGCACAACCTGTCGGAGCACCACGATCGGTCCCACAGGAGGAGTCTTGCGTCGTCTGTTCACCGGTCTCACGGCCGTCACGCTCCTGGTCACCGCGACGGCCTGTGGGTCGTCGGACGGTTCCGGTTCGCCGGACGGCACCTCGCCGTCCGGCGGCACCACCACTCTCAAGGTCGGCATCATCCCCATCGTCGATGTCGCGCCCCTCTATCTCGGTCAGCAGAAGGGCTTCTTCAGCGAGCGCGGGCTCAAGCTGTCCATGACCCTCGCGCAGGGCGGCGCGGCGATCGTGCCGGGTGTCGTCAGCGGTCAGTTCCAGTTCGGCTTCAGCAACGTGACGTCACTGATGATCGCCCAGGCCAACAGCGTGCCCGTCAAGGCCGTCGCCAACGGCATCGCATCGACCGGTGTGCAGGGCAAGGACTTCAGCGCCATCACCGTGAAGAAGGACAGCCCGATCAAGTCCGCGAAGGACCTGGAGGGCAAGAAGGTCGCCGTCAACACCCTCAAGAACATCAACGAGACCTCGGTGCGCGAGTCGGTGCGCAAGGCCGGCGGCGACCCGGACAAGGTGACGTTCGTCGAGCTTGCCTTCGACCAGATGCCCGCCGCCCTCGACGGTGGCCAGATCGACGCGGCCCAGGTCGTCGAGCCCGCCCTCGCGACGGTCAAGAGCCAGGGCGGCCGTGAGATCGCCTGGCCGCTGGTGGACGTCGCGCCGAACTGCACCGTCGCGATGTACTTCACCTCGACCCAGTACGCCCAGAAGAACCCGGAGTTGGTGAAGAAGTTCCAGGAGGCGACCGCCGAGTCCCTCGCGTACGCCGACGCCCACCCGGACGAGGCCCGCCAGGCCGTCACGACGTACACCAAGATCCCGGCGGACGTGCTGGCGAAGGTGACCCTGCCGAAGTGGCCGGCCGAGGCGAACCGTGCCTCGATCGAGGCGCTGGAGAAGCTGGGCGAGGCGGACGGTCTCTTCAAGCAGTCCCCCGACCTGGACAAGCTGTTGCCGTGAGGGGAACGAACGCCTTGCTCGGCGCGACCGGGCTCGCGGTCCTCCTCGCCCTGGGCGAGGCGGTGCCGTGGCTCGGTCTCGTCAGGGTTTCACCGTCGTGCAGTTCCAACGCGGCTTCGCCGTACCGGACATGTGGACGGGGATCCTCGTCCTGGGTCTGCCCGGCTTCTTCCTCTCTGTCCTCTCCGTCGTCTTCCAGCCGGTCGAGCGACGCGTGCTCGGCTGATACCACGGCCCGCGCGCCTCGGCCCGGCGGTCGCCGTGAACCTCGTGAACGTGAAAGGGCGATCCAGTGGGCGCGCTTCTCGATGTCACCGGCCTGAACAAGGTCTACGACGGTTCCGGGCGCCGGGTCGAGGCTGTGCGGGACCTCACCTTCGGCGTCGAGGCGGGTGAACTCGTGTGTCTGGTCGGCCCGTCGGGGTGCGGCAAGACGACGCTGCTGAAGTGCGTGGGCGGGCTGCTGGCACCGACGGCGGGCCAAGTGACGCTCGCGGGGCGGCCGGTGAGCGGGCCGCCGCCCGGAATGGCCTTCGTCTTCCAGGAGTACGGCCGCAGTCTGTTCCCCTGGATGCGTGTCGGCGACAACGTCGGACTCCCCCTCAGGCAGAAGAACCTGCCCAAGGCCAGGCGCCGCGAGCTGGTCGCGGACGCGCTGCACTCGGTGGGCCTCGCGGACGCCGCCGGGGCCTACCCCTGGCAGCTGTCCGGCGGTATGCAGCAGCGGGTCGCGATCGCCCGCGCGCTCGCCTACGAGCCCGAAGTGCTGTTGATGGACGAGCCGTTCGCGGCGGTCGACGCCCAGACGCGCGCCGATCTGGAGGATCTCGTACGGGGGCTGTGGCGGGAGCGCGGGATCACGATCCTGTTCGTCACCCACGACATCGACGAGGCCGTGTATCTCGGTCAGCGGGTGATCGTCCTGTCCGCGTCCCCGACCGTCGTCAGAGAGGAACTGAAGATCGATCTGCCGGACGAGCGCGACCAGTTGCACACCAGGGTCGCCCCGCGCTTCGCCCAACTCCGTACGCATGTCTACGAGCAGATCCAGGCGGCCAAGCGCGCAACACCGTCACCGTCACCGGGTCCGGCGGACAGGACCGAGGACAGGACGTAAGGACAGGACCTGAGCCGGTGAGGTGAACGGGCGGTGGCCCCGGTGCCGTCGACGACCTGAACGCCGACGGTTCCGGGGCCAGGTCCCGTCTCACGCCTCCGGGGCCGGCACCACGCTCAGGTGGCTCGCCGAGCGCCGCGGGCGGCGTGGTCCGCGTGGGGCGTCCGCCGCGCGCCGCGTCTCGCGGAGCACCAGCGTCAGCCTCGTATAGCCCATGTCCTCGAGGGACTTGGGGGTCTCGCCCACGACGCGGCACTCGGTGGCGCCCCAGCGCGGGTCGGGGTGCAGCAGCGGCCGTACGGCCCCGTCGTGCTGGACGGCCTCAGCGCCTACCGCCCGGATCCAGTGCGGCAGGCCCTGCCGGTAGGCGGCCTCCATGATCGGGTCCTGTGCGATGTCCCGGCGGATGGCCTGGAGGCCGCGGTCCTGGGCGTGCACCTCCACGGCGGCGGCGAAGTGGGCGAGCATCGGCAGGCACCAGCTGGACTCGTGCTCGCCGAGGACCGTGCCCGCGTCCGGGTGGAAGAGGACGAAACGGAGGAAGTTGTCGCCGGGCATGGCCGTGGGATGCGGGCCGACGGTGCGGAAAAGTGTCTCGAACGCGGTGTTGGAGAGGACCACGTCCCAGCGGTGGTCGAGGACGACGGACGGAAAGGCCAGGGCCTCCAGAAGCGTGGCGTAGTCCCGCAGATACGCCTGGGCCTCGGGCCCCTCGGGGACGGGCCGCGGCGCCGGCCGCTGCCCTCCTGCCTGAAATGCCATCGGGAGGTCACCCCTCTTGCCTATGCGGCCTTCACGCGGCGCCCTGATCCTGATGCCCTGGGATGAGCCGTGTCAACTATCGTGGCATTTCATGCCCGTTGACGGCTGAATCTGGCCACAGATGTGGCGAGAGCTGGATGTGAGTTCGAACAACCCGCTACACTCTCCGGGCAGTTCACGGAGCCCGACGAAGTCCTGGATGACGTACACGTCGTGGATGACACACACAGAGACACAAAGACCCAAAAGACGGTAGGAGACCTGTCGGTGACGGATGGCTACGAGGTTCCGGGCGCCACGGCGACGGTTCTGCTGTCCGCCGTCGTGGTCCGGGTCACCGCGCTCGCAGACCGGCTCGGTGTGTCGCACACCGAGGTCTTCCACACCGGGCGGCTCTCCGCCGCGTCCGGCGTTCCGGAGAGCGTCGTCAAGGCCCTGCTGAGTGGACAGAGCGCCGGCGAACCCGATCTCCAGGCCCGTTTCCTGCAGCGTCTGGGCCTGCTGCGCCGCACCCGCCTCAAGCCGAACGGCCGCAAGTACACGCAGCAGGAGATCGCCGACGGCGCCGGCATGTCGCGCCAGCAGGCGGGCGCCCTGATCAACGGCGACCGGCGCCCCACCATGGAGCACTGCGACGCCATCCAGCGCTTCTTCAGAGTGCACGCCGGTTTCCTCACCGCGGAGGATCCCGAGGCGCTCGCGGGCGCCCTCCAGCGCTCCGAACAGGAGCTTCTCCAGCAGCTCGCCGACCGTGAGCGCCGGGCGGCGAAAGCCACCAGCGACCCGCTGGAGCGGCTGCTGCAGGACCACGGCGTCCGCGGAATCGCCTGGCGGGCCGCGCAGCTGCCCTCCGACCAGCATCGCGACAAGGTCGCCGAATGGCTGGACATGCTTCTGGAGAGCGTCAAGCGGCCGGAGTCGTGATCCGAGGGATGACTGTGAACATCGGCAAGGAAATGCGCCGCCTGTGCGGCGAGTTGGTGACCGAGCTGAGGCTCCCGGCACCGGCCGAGCCCGCCGACCTCTACGCCGCGCTGTGCGACGCCATGAGCAGACGCCGCGGCCGTCCCGTCGTGTTCCGCGCGGCCCCCTTCCCACCCGGTACGGCCAGCGGACTGTGGCTCGACATGGCCGACCAGGACCTCATCGTGGTCGAGGAACGCACCGCGCCCGACCACCAGTTGGTGATCCTTGGCCATGAGCTGTGGCACATGCAGGCCGGGCACTGCGGCCACCACGTCGAGGGCGCGGCGGTCGCCGCCCGGCTGCTCAGCGACACAGCGGACCTCCAGGACACGGTCCGCAAGGTGGCCGCCCGCACCCGCTCCGACCTCGCCGACGAACAGGACGCCGAGAGCTTCGGCCTGCTGCTGGCCAGCAAGTGCCGTACGTGGCTCGCCGGTTCGGCGCGCCGGCCGGTGAGGCGCGACCAGCTCGCGGGCCGGATCGAGGCCTCCCTGGGCTATCGCGGGCCACAGAGCTGAGGCGGCGCCCGGCGTGAACGACTCCAGCTACTACGTGCCGTCCGCCGCGATGGTGATCGTCCTCCTCCTCAAGGGCCGGGCGGTGCTGCGCGCCTGGCGCGACCCGCTGCTGCGCTCGGTGTACGCGCTGCTCCTGCTGTCCGTGCTGGTGTTCCTCTTCGCGGCCCCGCCGACCATCTCGTGGGTCAACCGCGTCACCGCCGTCCCGAACTTCTCGGCGCCGCTCGTGTACTGCCTGCTGAGCGCCTTCAGCGCCTCCTGTCTGGTGCTGATCATCAACTGGCGCGGTGGCCCGCCCGAGGCCACCCGGCGCGCCTCGCGCCGCTGGATCGCCGGCTACGCGGTGGTGATCATGGCCACGGCCGCCCTGTTCGCCCTCGGGGACGCGCCCGAGCAGCGCCTGCGCGACTTCGACACGCACTACGCCGACACGCCGTTCATCCGCGAGATGATCGTGCTGTACCTCGTCGCGCTCACGGTCTCGAACATCGCGATGAACCTGGTGTGCTGGCGGTGGGCGCTGCAGGTGCACGGCTGGCTGCGGGTGGGGCTGCTCGTCATCGTGGCCGGCTTCTTCTGCAACATCGCCTTCGCGGCCACCAAGCTGACGGCCGTCGTCGCCCGCTGGAACGGCGGGAATCTCGACTACCTGAGCACGTACGTCGCACCCGCGATGGCCGCCGCCTCGGAGGTCGTCACCGCGGCCGGCTTCTGCATCCCGCTGGCCTTCCAGCGCGTCGGGGACGTGTGGAGCAGCTGGTCGACGTACCGCCGCCTGAGCCCGCTGTGGCGGGAGCTCGCACCCCTGTCGGACCACGGCGAGCGCGCGGTCCGGATCGCCTGGTGGTCCCCGGCCGAACTCCAGGTCACCCAGCGGGAGTCCGACATCCACGACGGCATGCTCAGCCTGTACCCGTACTTCGACCCCACCGTCCGCACCCGGGCCTACGAAGCCGCCCGCACCGCGGGCTCCTCCCCCGACGCCGCCCGGGCCGAGGCGGACGCGGCGATGGTGACGGCCGCCTTACGGGCCCGGGCGGCGGACCCTGAGGGCACGGTGATCAGCGCGGCGGCAACAGAGAACGACGGCCCGCCGCCGGCAACCGAGGGCCCCCGTGACCTGGTGGGCATGTCCCACGCCCTGCGCCGGTCCCCGGTAGTCGCAGAGGTACGGGAGGGGCGGGGCTTTCAAGGGGCGCAGGGCTAGGTCAATTTGCGGCTCCGCCGCGTGGGCGCGACCAGCCACATGCGGTCCGCACCCGGAGAACTACGTCGCACTGCGCTCACTCACTTCCCGCAAGCCCTGTTCCATCACCTGTGCGGGCCGCCCGTCGACCAACAGCTCCCGCCAGTGCTCCCGACTCCAGTCAGCCGGCGCACTCCCCCCGGTGAACTCCTCGACAAGCGCCACGAACCGCGCCGGATCACTGTGGAACGGGAAATGGCCCGCCCCCTCGAATATCTCCAGCCGGCTCCCCGGCATCGCCTCGTGCGCCCCGTAGGCGTGCCGCACCGGCACCACGCTGTCCCGGTCCCCCCACAGCAACATCGTCGGCATGCCCTCGGTGAGATAGCAGCGGTCGAGCATCGTCACGACCTGCCCGCGCCAGTCGACCACGGCACGCAACGTACGGATGAAGGCGTTGCGCGAGGTCTCGTCGGGCAATGCGTCCACGAGAGTCAGCAACTCGGGCGCGTCCCGCCCCAGATCGGTGTCGAGCAGCTTCATCAGCCGTACGACGAGGCCCACTTGGAGCCGCATTCCTGGCAACCGCAGCGCAGAGAGCGCGAGATGGGCGCCCGGCAGTGAGACCGCCCGCAGGACCGGGTTGACCTCGCGGCCCACGCCGCCCGCGCTGACGAGGATGAGCCGCTCGGTGCGCTCGGGGAACTGGTAGGCGAACTGCATGGCCACCCCGCCGCCGAGGGAGTGTCCGACGAGTGTCGCGGACTCGATGCCGAGGGTGGTGAGCAGATCGCGCACACCGTTGGCGTAGGCGGCCACCGAGTAGTCGGCGCGCGGCTTGTCGGAGGCGCCGTGGCCGAGCAGGTCGGGGGCGATCACGGTGTGGCTGCGGGCGAGGTCGGGGATCAGCTCGGCCCAGGTCGCCGAGGAGTCCCCGATGCCGTGGATCAGGACGAGTGCGGGACCCTCGCCGGCCATGCGGAAGGCCCGGCGGTACCCGTGCACGACGCGGTACCGCAGTTCGAGTTCGTCGTCGCCGACCGGTCGCAGCCGTACGGCGCGTGCCGGTCCGTGGCGCGGAATGTCCGTCACGCCGCTCACCTCCCCGCTTCCAATGCCCTGAGCTCCTTGCCGAAAACCCTTTCCCCTCAGCGTAGAACCCCATTCTCACCAGGCGTTTCGAGGAGGTTTCGCCTCCGCTAACCGAGCGAACCGACGTGTGCGGAAACGGGATTGTCAGTGGCGGGCGGCAAGCTGGGAGGTGCAGGGATGAGCAGAGCTGACGCCGACATGGGGAGAGCCGTCCGATGCCGACCGCCGTACTGACCGACCGTGAGCGCACCGCCGTACAGGCCTACTTGCGGTTGCTGCACACCGTCCGCGCAGCCTTCGACGTACCGCCGGGGAGCCACCGGCCACCCGTCGTGCCGCCGGCCGTCCTCGCGGAGGCGGAGGCGGCCCTGGCTGAGGCGGGTCTGACGGGCAACGAGGAGAGGTTCTTCCGGTTGCTCAGACAGGCCGGCGCGGCACGCTGACGGCCGTCGCCAGGAGCCCGTGCCGCACGGTCCAGTGTCCGTCGAAGGAACCGAGTTCCCGGCCGTCGACGACCGGTCCGGGCACCAGCAGCCGGGCCCGGAAGGTGCCGTACGGGTGCGGGCCGGCGGCGGCCGTGAACTCGATGTCGGCCTCGCTGAAGTCCAGCCACTTGCCGGTGAGCGGGAACCACGCCTTGTAGACCGCTTCCTTGGCGCTGAACAACAGCCGGTCCCAGTGCACGCGGTTTCCGTGCGCGCCGGGGCCGTCCGCCGTCAGTGCGCGCAGGTGCGCCACTTCCGTGGGCAGGGCCACGGAAGCCAGGACGCCTTCGGGCAGCGACTGGTGGGGTTCGGCGTCGATGCCGACGGAGGCCAGGTCGGTGGCGCGGACCAGTGCGGCGGCGCAGTAGCCCTCGCAGTGGGTCATGCTGCCGACCAGGCCGGCCGGCCACTGCGGGGCTCCCCGCTCGCCGGGCAGCACGGGCTGCGGTGGCACGCCGAGCTTCTCCATGGCCCGGCGGGCACACGCGCGGACGAGGGTGAACTCGCGGACGCGCTTGGGCACCGCACGCGTCACGAGCGCCTGTTCCTCGGGGTACAGCGTCGCGCCCCCGGGCCCACCGGCGCCGTATGTGCCGTCGGCCGGCTCGTCACCGTACGTTTCCACGGCCACCACCGTGGCCGGAAGCAGCTCCTCGATCACCGGATCCGACCTCCATCGGCAGTATGCGGCGCAGCCTTCCCGGGTCTCCCGGGCGCTTCTGCCATTCGCGGGGGTAGCCCACGGACACTTCTTCGAAGCGGACGCCCTCGTGCCAGGTGGTCCGAGGGATGTGCAGATGGCCGTAGACCATGGTCGTGACGCGGAACCGGCGGTGCCAGTCGGCGGTCAGCGTGGTGCCGCACCACATCGCGAACTCGGGGTGCCACAGCACGTCCGTCGGATGCCGGTCCAGCGGATAGTGGTTGACGAGCACCGTCGGCAGGTCCTCGGGCAGCTCGGCGAGCCGCCGCTCGGTGTGGGCCACCCGGGCCCGGCACCAGGCCTCACGGGTCGGATAGGGGTCGGGGTGCAGGAGGTACTCGTCGGTGCAGACGATGCCCGTGCTCTCCGCGTACGCGAGCCCTTCCTCCTTGGTCGCGCAGCTCTGCGGCAGGAAGGAGTAGTCGTAGAGGAGGAAGAGCGGCGCGACGGCGACGGGGCCGCCGGGGCCCTCCCACACGGGGTACGGGTCCTCGGGCGTCGTCACACCCAGCTCGCGGCACAGCTCGACCAGGTGTTCGTAGCGGGCGACTCCACGCAGGGTGACCGGGTCCTTGGGGTGGGTCCACAGCTCGTGGTTGCCGGGTGCCCAGATCACCTTGCGGAACCGGCCGGCGAGGGTTTCGAGGACCCAGCGGATGTCGGCCACCGACTCCGACACGTCGCCGGCGACCAGAAGCCAGTCGTCGTCCGTCTCCGGGCGCATCTGTTCGACCAGGGCACGGTTCTCCGGGTAGCCGATGTGCAGATCACTGATCGCCAGCAGCTGTCCGGCACCGCCGACCGTCGTCTCCACCCCAGCCCCTTCCGCATCCGATAACTCCGCCCCCGCGGGCGCACGTTCGGATCCACAAGAACACATCCCCGACAGCCGGACAAGTACCGCTGCCCGCCCTCCGGACGCCCTCCCGGCGCAGCTCACCGGGCGGGCCGAAGATCATTACAGGTGGCCACTGGTGGTGCACAGGAGAACACACGGGGTACTGCTGACGATTCCGTAACACGCGCGTAGCAGTAACAGGGTCTGCGGAGCCTTATGATCGCCTCAACACTTCCGCCAAAACCCGGTTCGCACCCGGGTGGCTTGTCGTGTTCCCAACTCTCCCCTGGCCGGGCTCGGCCTTGCTCCGCCGTGCCCGTGAACCCTGAAAGGTGGCCCTGCATGGTCTCTCGCGTACGCGTCTGGCTCAACCGCACGTACGCGGAGAACGTGTTCTTCATGGAACAGCTGCGGAGAAATCCCAGCGACCGCGCGGTCGAGATCCACGCCACCCACGGGGACGCCGACTCCCCCGTCCTGGCCGCCGCCGACACCGCCGCCATGGAGCCCGAGGGCCTGTCCCCCGCCGCGTACGTGGAGTACGCGCTCGACCAGTGCGACCGCCGCGAGATCGACGTGTTCGTGCCGCGTCTGCACCAGGACGCGATCGTCGAGCACCGCGCGGACTTCGAGGCCGTGGGCACCAAACTGCTCGCACCGACGCCCGAAGCAGTGGCCGTCTTCCAGGACAAGGCGACCGCGTACCTGGCCGTCGAGGCGGTCGGTGTTCCGACGCCGCCATGGTGGCGGGTGCGCAGCGCCGACGAACTCATCGTCGCCGTCGAGCAGTTGGAGGCCGACGGTCACAAGGCGTGCTTCAAGCCGGCGGCGGGCGCGGGCGGGGTGGGCTTCCGCGTGATCACGCGCGCCCCCTTCTCGATGTCGCACCTCAACGGGTTCCCCACGCCCTACGTCCAGTTGGACATGGTCCTCGACGTGCTGCGGAACACCGACGAGGACGTCGACTGGCTGGTGATGCCCCGTCTGGAGCAGCCGGAGGTGTCGGTCGACTGCCTCACCGGCCCCGACTCGCGCATCCGGATGGCGATCGGCCGCACCAAGAACGGCCGGCGGCGCGGCTTCACCCTCGACGAGGCCTGGCTGCAGCCCGCACGGCTCATCGCCGAGGGCTTCGGTCTGCACCACCTGAGCAACATCCAGTTCCGGATGTACGAGGGCCGGCCGGTCCTGATGGACGTCAACACCCGTCCGGCCGGCGGCCTGCACCAGCTCCAGCTGTGCGGTATCAACGCCCCCTGGGCGGCAGTGCAGTTGGCGCTCGGCGAGGACCCGGGCGATCTGGTTCCGCCGTTCCTCGGCCAGGACTACGCGGTGATCTCCGCGCCGCGCCTGGTGCGCGCGGTGTCGGCACACGCGGACGAGGCCCCGGCGCACGCGTCCACGCTGCCCGCCGTGCCGGCGCCTGCAGCCGTCGAGGAGCCGGTCGCCGAATCGGCGGCCGAGACGTCCGCGGGGGCCCCGGCGGCGGCCACCGCGTAAAGAGCCCTCCTCCCGCCCCTCCTGCCGGGCTTATTCACATCGGTCTGGACCAATTGACGCTGAGCACCTTGACAGCTCGACTGGTCCAGACCAACTTTGTTGCGCACCCCTTGGGCATCTCTGCACTCCCGGGAAACCGTTCCTAAAGACTGAGCGGGAGTGAGTCCTGTTGCCAGAACCCATGCTCAGTCGAACGCCCCGGACGGTGTTGGGCGTTCTGGTTGCCCGCGTTCGCTCCGTGCCCAGCGCCTACGGATCGTGTCCGTGGTCCGGGGATGCGGGGGCGGGTTTCCTCACGCCCAGGGACTCCTGGTCCGGCCTGGACGGTCCGATGCCCCGCACGATCACTCCGGTCGTGTGGGGGCGGTGTCGTCCGTCGCCGGATCGGGTGTCCCTGGGCGCGCCTTCCGATCGCCACGGCGGCAGCATCGTGGCGAGTGGTGGTGCGGGTTGTGGTGGTGAGGGGTTTCTGCCAGTGCTGGGCGCCCCAGCGGCTGGTGTAGGCCGGGTCCACGGCGATGACCGCGATACCGGTCTGGTCGGCCATCGATGACAGTCGGGCGCGGAGTTTCCCGGTGGGCATGCCGGAGATCAGCTGCCGGAAGCGTTTCCTGCGGCCGTACTTTTCCCGGGTCTTCTCGGCGGCGAAGTCCAGGTCCTCCACCGCGATTGCTCGTACGCCGCACGTGCGGGCCCAGTGCAGGAGGCGGGTGAGGGCGTGGCGGACCTGCGCGTCACGGTGTTCGGCGGTGCCGGACAGGGCGTAGGGGAAGTGGCGCGGGCTGCCGGTGGGGTTGCCGTGGGTGTCGAGGCGCCAGGCGGCCAGGTGATCGGCGTTCATGTCGACACCGATCACCCCGTGCGCGAGCGCGGCCTCGATGGGCAGGGTGGGGGTGGCCGGGAGCTGCCAGGACGCAGTCACATACCAGCGGTCCCGGCCGGCGTCGTAGTGGATGCGGTAGGCGATCGCCCGGTCGGCTACGACGCGGTCCGCCCACTCTCCGCCCCGGTGCGCGAACGCGACCCGGCAGGCCAGGACGTACCGGCCGTGCGGGGCGTTCGCCAGATGGCTGAGTGGGGCGGGCAGTTTGATGCTCACCTCGCCGTCCGGGCTGATACGGATGGTCTCGTTGCCGTAGCGCTTGCCGGACTCGCCGTCCGCCTGGCAGAACCAGCGCTCCGCCTCCCACCGCCCCCGCCATGCGGACTCCGTGAGCTGGGCGGCGTCCAGGTGGTGGCGGGTGCGGGCCAGCCGTTTGCCGCCGCGTACGACGTGCACCACTCCGGCCTCGCGGTCGGCCCGCGCGGCGGCCAGACGGTCCTGAAGTACCCGCAGCCGCCTCGACTTGGCGTGCCATTCCCGCTGGGACCGGTAACCCCCGGGTGCCTTCTTCGTCCCCTTCTGCTCGACCGGCAACGACAACCGGCCCTCGACGGTGCGAATACCGGCTTCCAGGTTCTGGATGTACGCCAGCTGGCAGCGGCGGGCCAGCGCCCACTGGTCATGCGAGGCCTTGGTGATACTGCCCGCCCACCGCGACGACGAGACCGGCGTCAGCTCACGCTTACGCACCGCCCACGCCTCACCGGAATGCGAAAGACCGTCCCGACAACGCGCCTTGAGGTCCTTCGAAGCCAGCGACCCCAGATGCGCCCCCACCAGACGCAACACCTTCTCATCGCCCGGCGTCAGGTCCCTGAGGCGGGTCCGGACGGCCACACCGGACGGACCGGACGCGACGAACGACGCCGCAATGCTCCTCAGCTCACCCACCCTGTCACCCCCCTGCCCGCACCCACCCCGAAGATCCCGTCGCCATGAGAAACGAGCACCACCCGGGAAGGTCACGCATTCGAGACAAGAACGTCAGTTCCCCACCGAGAACCAGCCCCACGGCCAAGGCACGCGAAACGACACAGACCCCGCGCACTCACTCCCGCTCACCAGAACGCTCTTGAACACACACCAGCGGCAACAGCTCCAAACCCCCATCACTTCAGGGAGATCGCGTGCGCTTCACACTCACCAGACACCGACTGCTCGCCCTGCTCGGCTCCGCCAGCGAGTCGGGCCGCGTTGACAGGGACGGGCGGACCGCATCGAACACGGCCCGCCCGTCCCACCCAAGGGGCGCGGGGAACTGCGCGACCAGCCCCACCGGGCCCGCAGCCGAAGACCCCTCAGCCGCGCGTCAACCGCAACGTCTGCACCTCGAACGGCCGCAGCGCCACAGCCACCGAGTCACCGTCCACGACAGCCTCGCCGGTGGGCCGCTCAAGCAGGTCCGTGATCTTGGCCCCGGCCAGCGGGAACCCCGTGCACAGCACACCCTCCGCCCGGCCGCCGCGCGACTCGTAGAGGCGCACGACGACGTCGCCGGACGCGTCGTCGGCGAGCTTCACCGCCTCGATCGTCACACCGTCGCCGTCCGCCCAGACGACCGGCTCCGGGGCGCCCGCGGCGTCCGCGACACGCAGCGGGAGGTTGAGGGAGTAACCCTCGGCGACCGCGTCCTCGATGCTCGCGCCGGGCAGCAGCGAATACGTGAAGCGGTGTTTGCCCTGGTCGGCGCCGGGGTCGGGGATGCGCGGGGCGCGCACCAGCGACAGACGGACCGTGGTCGTCGTACCGCCGTCCTCGCGGACCGTGCGGGAGACGTCGTGGCCGTACGTCGAGTCGTTGATGACGGCGACGCCGTAGCCGGGCTCGGCGATGTGCACCCAGCGGTGGCCGGAGACCTCGAAGCGGGCCGACTCCCAGGTGGTGTTGGTGTGCGTGGGCCGCTGGACGTGGCCGAACTGGATCTCCGCGCTGGAGTGGGCCGCGCGGACGTCCACCGGGAAGGCCGCCTTGAGGATCTTCTCGACCTCGTGCCAGTCGATCTCCGTCTCGAAGTCGATCCGGGGGCTGCCGGCCCGGACGGTGATCGTCTGGACGATCTTCGAGCCCTTGCCGAAGTCGCGCTCCACGCGGATGGCGCCGAGGAGCGGGTCCTCGTCGGTCACCGTGACGGAGGACGTCTCCAGCAGGTCGGTGTAGCGGTTCTGGTAGTGCTTGTCGATGTCCCAGGCGTCCCAGTAGTTCGGGAGGTCGGTGTGCAGGCGCAGCAAGTTGCCCTTGTCCGCGAGGACTTCGCGGTTCGCCTTCAGGTCGCGGACCGAGGCCAGCGTGCCGTCCGCCGCCAACTCCACGCGTACCAGACCGTTGTCGAGGATGCGCCCCTCGGTCACCGTCACCGGCTGCGGGGGTTCCGCGACGGCCAGCGGGGCGCTGCCGTTCGCCGCGACCTCCACGTACATGGGGACGCCCGTCGAGGTGCGGACCACCTCGGACCGGTCGTACGGGCTGGTGTTGAAGGCACGGGACTCGCCGCCGCCGAGCGCGGCCACGGCCTCGGCGGTGATCGCCTCCAACTCCTCGGCCACACGGGCGTATTCGGCCTCCGCCTCGCGGTGCACCCAGGCGATGGACGAGCCCGGCAGGATGTCGTGGAACTGGTGGAGCAGGACCGTCTTCCAGAGGCGGTCCAGGTGCTCGTACGGGTACGCGTAGCCCGGCGCGTGCAGCGCGGCCGTCGTCGCCCACAACTCGGCCTCGCGCAGCTTGTGTTCGCTGCGCCGGTTACCCTGCTTGGTGCGGGCCTGGGAGGTGTACGTGGCCCTGTGCAGCTCCAGGTACAGCTCGCCGACCCAGACCGGGGCGTCGGGGTACTCCTCGCGCGCCTTGGCGAAGAACTGGTCGGGGTGCTCGATCTCGACCGTCGCCGAGCCCTCCAGGTCGGCCAGCCTGCGCGCCCGTTCCATGATCTCGCGGGTGGGGCCGCCGCCGCCGTCGCCCCAGCCGAAGGGGGCCAGCGAACGCGACGCGACGCCCTTCTCCTGGTAGTTGCGCGACGCGCGGCCCATCTCCTCGCCGCTGAAGCGGGCGTTGTAGGTGTCGACGGGCGGGAAGTGCGTGAAGATGCGGGTGCCGTCGATGCCCTCCCACCAGAAGGTGTGGTGGGGGAACTTGTTGGTCTGGTTCCAGGAGATCTTCTGGGTGAGGAACCAGTCGTTGCCGGCGAGCTTGGCGAGCTGAGGGTAGGCCGCGGTGTACCCGAAGGAGTCCGGCAGCCACACGCCCTTGGTCTCGACGCCGAAGTGCTCGATGAAGAACCGCTTGCCGTGGATGAGCTGGCGGGCCATCGCCTCGCCGCCGGGCAGGTTGCCGTCGGCCTCGACCCACATGCCGCCGACCGGCGCCCACTGGCCCTTCTTCACCGACTCCTGGATGCGGGCCCACACCTTGGGGTAGTTGTCGCGCACCCACTCGTACTGCTGGGCCTGCGAGCAGGCGAAGATGAAGTCCTCGTACTCGTCGGCGAGCGAGGTGACGTTGGAGAAGGTGCGGGACGTCTTGCGCTTGGTCTCGCGGATGGGCCACAGCCACGCCGAGTCGATGTGCGCGTGGCCGACACCCGAGATCTTGTGGGCGCTGGCGTTGGCCGGCTTGGCCAGCGCGGGCGCCAGGGCCGCTCGTACCGCCGCCGCCGAACCGGCCACGTCGTCCAGGTCGAGGAGGTCGAGCGCGCGGTCCAGGGCGTGCGCGATCTCGTGACGGCGCGCGTCGTGCTCGCCCAGCTCCAGCATCAGCTCGCGCAGCACCTGGACGTCGAGGTCGAGGTGGAAGACCTCCTCGTCGAGGATGGCGAGGTCGGCGTGCCGGAAGGTGTAGATCGGCTTGTCGCCGGCCGTGAGGATGTCACCCATGGGGGTGATCTTGGAGAAGTTGTCGGCGAGGATGTCCGGGTTCGAGGCCGCCTCGACGAGGTAGTCGATCTCCTCACCGCCCGTGGCCGGGTTGGCGATCGGCACGTACTGGTTGAGCGGGTTGACCGCCTTCAGCGGGGTGCCGTCGGTGAGGTGGACCAGGGCCTCGGCCTGGTTGCCGGGCCAGTCGCCGGTGAAGCCGAGGTCGATGACCGCCTCGACGCGCCGACCGGCCCACTCGGCGGGCACCCGGCCGCGCATCCGGAACCAGGTGGTGCCCCAGGGCGGGCCCCAGGGGGTGTCCATGGCGAAGGGCGCGTACTTCGCCGCCGCCGCCTCCTCGAAGGAGACCGGCTCGCCCGGCGCCTGCCAGGCCTCGACCTCGAAGGGAACCGTGGCGGCGTAGATCGCCGCCTTGATCCGCTGGTCGTGGAGGCGCTGGACGCGCTCCTCGATCCGCCGGCGTTCGTCGTGCATGAGAAGTCTCCAGACCAGATTCGAGCAGACCAGATGTGAGCAGACCGGATGTGAGCAGACCGGATACGGGCAGCCGGATCCGAGCAGCCGGTTTTGAGCGGGAAAGCGCTTACTTAAGGTACGCCAGACCGGGATGGACCGCGGTGTATCCGTCCACCAGTCTGCGGGCCACGTTCACGGAGTCGACGAGCGGGTGCAGCGCGAACGCCTTGACCGCCGTCGTGCGGGAGCCGGACTCGGCGGCGGCGAGCACCTCGCGCTCGACGGCCTTGACCGAGCAGACCAGGCCGGAGGCGTGGTCGGGCAGCGGGTCGACGGTGACGGGGTGGGCGCCGTTGGCGTCGACCAGGCAGGGCACCTCGATGACGGCCTCGGCGTCGAGCACCGAGAGCGTCCCGCGATTGCGCACGTTGAGGATCAGGGTGGTGCGTTCGTCGCGGGCGATGGCCCGCATCAGGGCCAGAGCGACCTTCTCGTAGCCCCCGGAGAGGTCGTCGGCGTCGCGTTCGCCCGCGCCCGCCGTCTCGCGGGCCTCGGCCATGTAGGTCGCCTCGCGTTCGGCGCGGGTGCGGTCCCAGGCGGTGAGGGCGGCGGTGCCCGGCTGCTTCATCTCGTCGTAGAAGCCGGCCTGCTGGTCGCGCAGGAAGGCGCCGCGGGTCTTCTCGGCCTGGCTGTAGGCGCGTACGGCCTCGCGGTTGAAGTAGTAGTAGTGCAGGTACTCGTTCGGGATGGCGCCCAGGGACTGGAGCCAGTCGGTGCCGAAGAGCTTGCCCTCCTCGAAGGAGCCGAGGAGGTCGGGGTCGGCGAGCAGTCGCGGGAGTTCGTCGCGGCCGTTGACCCGCAGCCCGCGTACCCAGCCGAGGTGGTTGAGGCCGACGTAGTCGATCCACGCCTCACCGGGGTTGGCGCCGAGCACCCGGGCGATACGGCGGCCGAGGCCCACCGGGGAGTCGCAGATGCCGATGACGCGGTCGCCGAGGTGGCGGGACATGGCCTCGGTGACCAGACCGGCCGGGTTGGTGAAGTTGATGACCCAGGCGTCGGGGGCGACCCGTGCGACGCGCCGCGCGATGTCCTCGGCCACCGGGACCGTGCGCAGGCCGTAGGCGATGCCGCCCGCGCCGACCGTCTCCTGGCCGAGGACGCCCTCGGCCAGCGCCACCCGCTCGTCGTCGGCCCGGCCCTCCAGACCGCCGACGCGGATCGCGGAGAAGACGAAGTCGGCGCCGGTGAGCGCCTCGTCGAGGTCGGTCGTGGCGCTCACCTCGGGGGCGTCGGGCACCCCCGCCGCCTGCTCGGCCAGGACCCGGGTGACCGCCGAGAGGCGGCCCGCGTCCAGGTCGTGCAGGACGACATGGGTCACCCGGCCCTCGGCGTGGTCGCCCAGGAGCGCCCCGTACACGAGCGGTACGCGGAATCCGCCGCCGCCCAGAATCGTCAGCTTCAAGGTTGCACCTTTCCTGCCGTGATGACCTGCACCCCGGCCTCCTGCAGAGAGGACTGCGTCGCCGGGTCCACCGGCGCGTTCGTCACCACCATGTCCAGGTCCTCGGGACCGCAGACCTTCGCCATGCCCGTGCCGGGGAACTTGGCCCGGTCGGCGAGCAGGACGACCCGGTCGGCGGACTTGATCATGGCGCGCTTGACCGGCACCTCGACCACCGTGGTGTCCATCACCTGGCCGCCCGGCCGGACGCCGCTGGTGCCCAGGAAGAGCCAGTCGGCGTGCAGCTGGCGCAGGTTGTCCTCGGTGAGGAAGCCGACCAGGGAGCGGTACTCGCGCCGGACCATGCCGCCGAGGAGCACCAGTTCGATGCCCTCGTCGTCCAGCAGCTCCTCGAAGACCACCAGGTTGCTGGTGATCACGGTGAGCCGGCGGCCGTGCAGCTGCCGGGCCAGCCGGTAGGCGGTGGTGCCGATGTCGAGCAGCACGGAGGAGCCGTCCTCGACGAGGGAGGCGGCCTTGGCGGCTATCGCGTCCTTCTCGGCGACGCGCACCTCGGCGACCTCGGCGAAGGGCTGGTCGCCCTCCTCGACCACGGCACCGCCGTGTACACGTGTGAGCAGTCCCTCCTCCTCCAGTCTGACCAGGTCACGCCGGACGGTGGCGGGGCTCACGCCCAGCTGCTCGGAGAGATCGGTCACGGCTGCGGGGCCCCCTGAACGCAGGGCCCGCAGGATGAGTTGATGTCGTCGTTCTGCCAGCACACGGTGAACAGTACTCGTCATCTTCAATCATTTCTATGCTTGCTTCTGCTCGACTCTTGCCAAATCTTCTGAAGACGCGCACGATTCCGGTCATCAAACTCATCAAACTGACGAGTTTTGACGAGAGGATGCGCACGTGGACGACGAACGGCCCGATGTGCTGCTGACCGGGCTGCTCTTCTTCGACCTCGTCCTCACCGGCCTGGGCAAGCCCCCGACGCCCGGCGAGGAGATCTGGACGTCGGGGATGGGCACCAGCCCCGGCGGGATCGCGAACCTCGCCGTGGCCGCCTCCCGGTACGGTCTGAGGACCTCCCTGGCCACGGTCTTCGGCGACGACGCGTACGGCACCCACTGCCGCGACGTCCTCGCAGGCCAGGAGGGCGTCGACCTCTCACTCTCGCGCACAGCGGACGACTGGCACACCCCCGTCACCGTCTCGCTCGCCTACGACGGCGACCGCGCCCTGATCACCCACGGGCAGCCGCCCCCGTACTCCCAGGACACCCTGCTGGGCGACCCGCCCGAGGCGCGCACCGCCCTCGTCCACCTGGAGGCCGAGCCCCATCGGTGGCTGGCCAAGGCGGCGGCGAACGGCACACAGATCTACGCGGACGTCGGCTGGGACCCCACCCAGGTGTGGTCCTCGGACCTGCTCGACCAGCTCGCCCTGTGCCACGCCTTCCTCCCCAACGAGACCGAGGCGATGGCGTACACCCGTACGGACACCGCGGTCGCCGCGCTGGGCACGCTCAGCGAACTCGTCCCGGTGGCGGTCGTCACCCGTGGCGGTGACGGCGCGATCGCCGTGGACCAGACGACCGGCGAGTACGCCACGGTCCCGGCCCTGGCCGTGGACGTCGTGGACCCGACGGGCGCCGGTGACGTGTTCGGCGCCAGTTTCGTCGCCGCCTCGCTCGGCGGCTGGCCGCTGGAGGAGCGGCTGCGGTTCGCCGTACTGGCCGCCTCCCTGTCCGTACGGGAACGCGGCGGGGCGCTGGCCGCGCCCGGCTGGTACCACGTCCACCGCTGGTGGCACACGCTGGAGGACCCCGAACTGCGGCGCGCCTACGGCTTCCTGGCCGACCGGCTGCCGGCCGATCCGGGGCCACCGGTGCGGTTCGCGCCCGTCACACCCTGACTTCCCCCTTCCCCCCTCTCCCCCTTACTCACTCACGCCCTGATGCACTTACGCACCGAACAGATCCGAAAGGCGGTGGGAGCTGTGCAGCTCTCACGAAGAGGCCTCCTGCGCGCGGGCCTGGCCGGCACGGCCGCCACGGCGCTCGGGGGCCTGGCGAGCGGCTGCGCCGTTCCGACCGGCTCCACCGGGCGCGACATGGTCCTGTGGTACTGGAGCGGCGGCCTGAGCGACACCGTCGTCAAGAACGCCAAGGCCCGCTACGACAGCTCGGTGGACCTCCGGGCCATCCAGATCGGCGGCCAGTACCGCTCCAAGCTCATCACCACCATCACCGGCCAGGCCCACATCCCCGACATCGCGGGGCTCAAGGGCGAGGACATGGCCGCCTACCTGCCGAACGCCGACCAGTTCATCGATCTGCGGACACTGGGCGCGGAGAAGTACAAGAGCCAGTACCTGTCCTGGAAGTGGGACCAGGGCATCGCCGACGACGGCACGATGGTCGGCTTCCCGATCGACTGCGGGCCGGTCGCGCACTACTACCAGTACGAGATCTTCCGCAAGGCGGGCCTGCCGTACGAGCCCGACGACGTGTCGAACGAACTGAACACCTGGGAGAGGTTCTTCGACGCGGGCGAGCAACTCGGCAAGCGCGTCCCGGGAGCGAAACTGCTCACCGACATCAGCTCCGTCTTCGGGAACGTCGTGGAGCAGGGTTCGAAGCGGTACGTCGACAAGGACCGCCACTTCATCGGCGACCAGGAACACGTGCGCCAGGCCTGGGCACTGGCCGTGGAGGCCAAGCGGCGGAAGATCGTCTCCGACCTGGTGGGCGGCACCCCGGACCAGCTGTCGGCCATCCAGGACGGCAAGCTGCCGAGCCAGTTGAACGCCTCCTGGGCCAGCTTCGACATCAAGAGCGGTGTGCCGAAGACCAAGGGCAGGTGGCGGGTGGCCGACATGCCCGTGCGGCCCGCCAACAACGGCGGCTCGTTCCTGTCGATCACCAAGGCGTGCCGGGAGCCCGAGCAGGCCTTCAAGATCATCACCTGGATCCTCGACGCGGCCAACCAGGCGCAGGGTTACGTCGACGCCGGCCTCTTCCCCTCCACGCCCGCCTCGTACGGCCTGAAGCAGATGCGGGAGCCCGACCCCTTCTTCGGCGGCCAGGTCACCACGGACATCTTCGGGCCCGCCGCGCAGAAGATCGTGGTCGCCTACAACAGCCCGTACGACATCGCGCTCGGAACGCCCATCAAGGACGAGATCAAGAACGTAGGCGTCCTCGGCAAGGACCCGGAGAAGGCCTGGAGTGACGCCATGAGCAAGTGCCGTCGGATCGCGAAGCACCTGGGGGTGAGCTACTGATGGCGGTCATCGAGCGCACATCACCCGTGGTGACACGGCCCCCCGCGGTCGGGCCGAAGAAGGGCCTGCGCAAGTACTGGCACCTCTACGCCGCGATCTCCCCCTTCTATCTGATCTTCCTCGGCTTCGGACTGTTCCCGGTCGGCTTCTCGCTCTACCTGTCCTTCCACCGCTGGGACGGCCTCGGCTCGATGGAGTGGGCCGGGCTCTCGCAGTACCAATACCTGCTGAGCGACAGCGACTTCTGGAACTCGATCGGCAACACGATCATCATCTGGGCGATGGCCACCTTCCCCATGATCCTCCTGGCGATGGTCACGGCCGTGATGCTCAACTCGGCGGTCCGGTTCAAGAGCCTGTACCGCGTCGCGTACTTCCTGCCGAGCATCACCTCGGTCGTCGCCATCGCGATCGTCTTCGGCTCGATCTTCTCCACCAACGCCGGCATGGTGAACGCCGTCCTGAACGTGGTGGGGATCGACCAGATCGCCTGGCTGAACACCCCGTGGGGCATCAAGGTCACCATCGCGGCCCTGATGACCTGGCAGTGGACCGGCTACAACGCCATCATCTTCCTCGCCGGTCTCCAGACCGTCCCGGGCGAGCTGTACGAGGCGGCGCGCATGGACGGCGCAGGACCCGTCCAGACCTTCTTCCGGATCACGCTGCCGCTGCTGCGGCCCACGCTGCTGTTCGTGCTCGTCGTCTCGACGGTCACGGGCCTGCAGAGCTTCTCCGAACCACAGGTCCTGCTCCAGACCTCGTCCAACGACTCGACGTTCGCGGGCGGTCCGGGCCACTCGGGCCAGACGATGGTCCTCTACTTCTTCCAGCAGACCTTCGACAACAACGACTTCGGGTACGGAGCCGCGGTGGCGTGGGGCATCTTCCTCGTCGTCGTCCTCTTCTCGATCATCAACTGGCGCCTCGTGCAGCGCCGGGGCGACTAGGAAGGGCCCGCATCATGGCATCCATCAAGGGGTCCCGGCGTCGAGGGCTCGCGCTGCACCTACCGCTGATCATCGGCACGCTGCTCTCGGCCTTCCCGTTCTACTGGGCCGTCATCATGTCGACGCACAGCTCGACGGAGATCTTCTCGTACCCGCCGAAGCTGCTGCCGGGCACGCATTTCCTGGAGAACGTCCGCAACCTCTTCGATGCCATCGACTTCTTCGGGTCGATGTGGAACTCGCTGCTGGTCGCGGTGTCGGTGACCTTCCTGGTCCTGCTCTTCGACTCGCTGGCGGCCTTCGTCTTCGCCAAGTTCGAGTTCCCCGGCAAGGGGCTGCTGTTCGGGCTGCTCATGGTCATCTTCATGGTCCCGGCGCAGCTGTCGGTGATCCCGCAGTTCGTCGTCATGGCGAAGATCGGCTGGATCGGCTCGATGACCGCGCTGATCGTGCCGGCCGCCGCCAACGCCTTCGGCATCTTCTGGATGCGCCAGTACATGAAGACGGCCATCCACGACGAGCTGCTCGACGCCTCCAGGCTGGACGGCGCGAACTTCCTGCGCCAGTACTGGCACGTGGCGCTGCCCGTGGTCCGCCCCGGTCTCGCCTTCCTCGGCATCTTCACCTTCATGGGCCAGTGGAACGACTTCGCCTGGCCCCTGATCTCCCTCACCAACCCCGACAACGTGACCCTCCAGGTCGCGCTGTCCCAGCTCAACGGCACCCACGGCACCACCGACTACGGGATCGTGATGACCGGCGCCCTGCTCGCCCTCGTCCCGCTGCTGATCGTGTTCGCGGTCGGCGCCAAGCAGATCATCGGCGACCTCGCGAAGGGAGCTGTCCGAGGATGACGGACGACCCCCTTCTCGCCCTGCGCCCCTGGGAGACACCCGAGGTGACCTCCTGGCGGCGACTGCCCATGAACGCCGTCGACCGGCGGGAGCGGGCAACCTCCCTGGACGGCGACTGGCGTTTCCAGCTCCTCCCCAACCCCACCGCCCCCGTGGGCGACGACTGGTCCTCGGCCCGGGTCCCCGGCGCCTGGACCCTCCAGGACACCGACGATCTGCCCTGGTACACGAACGTCCAGATGCCGTGGGGCGACTTCCCGCCCACGTCGCCCGCCGCCAACCCGACCGGGGTGTACGAGCGTGAGTTCGACGTTCCGGCCGAGTGGGCGGGCCGGCGGATCGTGCTCCAGGTCGGCGCCGCCGAGAGCGTGCTGCTCGTGCACGTCGACGGGCGGCCGGTCGGCATCTCCAAGGACTCCCATCTGGCGGCCGAGTTCGACCTCTCCGACGTCGTCCGGCCGGGCCGTTCGGCGACCGTACGGCTGACGGTCGTCAAGTGGTCCGACGCCACCCACATCGAGGACCAGGACCAGTGGTGGCACGGCGGCATCACCCGCTCGGTGCTGCTGTACGCGACGGACCCGCTGCACCTCGCGGACATCACCGTGCGGGCACCGGCCTCCGGTGAACTGCGCGTCGACTGCCGGGTGCGGGACGCGGGCGGCGCGCTGCCCGAGGGCTGGTACGTCACCGGCGAGATCGACGGCCAACTCCTCCTCCAGGACGCCGAGTTCGACCGCCTCAACGCCGAGGACGACCGCGTCTCCGACTTCCTCGGCGAACCCCGGCTGGGCGCGCACGTGTCCGACGTACGCACCTGGAACGCCGAGACACCCGAGCTGTACGACCTGACCGTCCGGCTGCACCGCGCCGACGGAACGGTCGCCGACACCTCACGGCGGCGCATCGGTTTCCGGGACGTCGAGATCGTCGGACGGGACCTGCTGGTCAACGGCGAGCGGATCTACATCAGGGGCGTCAACCGGCACGACTTCCACCCGCTGACCGGGCGGACCGTGTCGTACGACGACATGCGCGCCGATCTCGTACTGCTGAAGCGGTTCGGGTTCAACGCGATCCGCACCGCGCACTATCCCAACGACCCGACGCTGTACGACCTCGCGGACGAGCTCGGTTTCTACGTGGTCGACGAGGCCGACATCGAGTCGCACGACCACGCGCACGAGATCGCGGACGACCCGCGCTATCTGAACGCCTTCGTGGACCGGGTCTCGCGGATGGTCCTGCGGGACAAGAACCACCCGTCGATCATCATCTGGTCACTCGGAAACGAGTCCGACTACGGCGCCAACCACGACGCGGCGGCGGGCTGGCTGCGCCGGCACGATCCGACCCGGCCGCTCCAGTACGAGGGCGCGGCCAAGCTCGGCTGGGCCGATCCGGCGGTCGCCTCCGACATCGCCTGCCCGATGTACGCGCCGCTGGAGGACTGTGTCGCGCACGCGCTGTCCGGTGAGCAGACCAAGCCGCTCATCCAGTGCGAGTACTCGCACGCCATGGGCAACAGCAACGGCACGCTCGCGGACCACTGGGCCGCCATCGAGTCAACTCCGGGACTTCAGGGCGGGTTCATCTGGGAGTTCTGGGACCACGGAATCCTTCAGTGCGTGAACAGCGGCAGACCTCTCGGACGCTCAGGCGCCGGGCTCTATGACAACGGTGTCGCCGCCCCCGGCCTGCGCTGGGCGTACGGCGGCGACTTCGGCGAGACGATCCACGACGGCGCCTTCATCGCCGACGGTGTCGTCTTCCCCGACCGCACGCCCAAGCCCGTCATGTACGAACACCGGGAGATCGCGGCTCCGGTGCGCCTGGAGGCCTTCCGGCACGAGGGGCTCGTGGTCGCCAACCACCAGAGTTTCCGGGGCCTGGACTGGCTCACGGCCACCTGGGAACTGACGCTCGCGGACGGCCGTACGCTGACCGCGCCCGCCGAACTGCCGGATCTGCGCCCCGGCGAGACGGCGGCCGTGCCGCTCCCCTTCGAGCTGCCCGCTGACGGCGGTGAGGCCTGGGTGACCCTGCGGGTGACGACGGCCGACGACGAGCCGTGGGCGCCGCGCGGCACCGAGGTCTGCGTGCCCCAGCTGCTGCTGCGGGCCGCGCCGGACGTGTCGGAGGCGGCGGTGACGGGACCGCCCGTCAAGGTCGACACGGACGGACTACTGGTCCACCCGCTGCTGGCCTCCGCGCCCGTGCTGTCCCTGTGGCGGGCCCCGACCGACAACGACGAGCTGGGCGGCATGGCGGCCCGCTGGCAGGACTGGGGCCTCGACACCCTCGTACGCAAGGCCGTCGACGTGCGGCGCGACGGCGGGAGCGTGACCGTGCTCGCCGAGTACGCCGCGAACGCGGGCGTGATCCGGCACGAGCAGGTGTTCACCCCGGTCCAGGGCGGTATCCGCGTCGAGGAGAGCGTCGAACTGCCGGACGCGTACGCCGATGTGGCGCGGGTCGGTTCCGTGTTCGAGACGGTGTCCGGGCTCGACCTGCTGGAGTGGTTCGGGCAGGGCCCCTGGGAGTCCTATCCGGACCGCGCCGCCGGAGCGCCCGTAGGGCATCACTCGGCCTCCGTGGACTCCCTGTTCACCCCCTATCTGCGACCGCAGGAGAGCGGCGGACGGCACGGTGTACGGCAGTTCAGGCTGTCGGCGCCGGACGCCACCGGTCTCTCGGTCGTGCTGGACCGGCCGCGCCAGGTCTCCGTGACCCGGTTCCGCGCCGAGGATCTGGCCGCCGCCACGCACCACGACCAGCTGACGCCCCGGCCCGGCTGCGTGGTCCACATCGACGCGGCACACCGGGGGCTCGGCACGGCGTCGTGCGGCCCCGACACCTTCCCCTCCTACCTCCTGCAGCCGGGCACCCACCACTGGGCCTGGACTCTCCGCACGCTCTAGCTCCCCCCACACACCTCCTCTCACCTCAAAGAACCTCTTACGGAGTCAGCTGTGTGCACCTCGCACGAGTCCGGGCACGAGCCTGCCCTTGAAGCACCTCAGGCGGGCGCCGGACGGCGTACCTTCCTGCGGGCGACCGCGCTGATCGGGGCGGCGGCGACCACGTCCGTCGCCCTGCCGACGGCCGCCGAGGCATTGACGGACCAGACGCGTTCATCGTGGCGGCCCGACACCGAGAGCCGCCGGTTCACGCTCGCCGTGATGCCCGACACCCAGTACCTCTTCGACGGGCCGAGCATCAACCCCGCGCCGATCGAGGCCTCGCTGCGCTATCTGCTGGAGCACGGGCGGGACGAGAACATCGTCTTCCTCACGCATCTGGGCGACATCACGGAGAACGGCGCCCAGGCCGAAGTCGACGCCGCGGGCAAGGCGTTCGAGCTGCTCGACCGGCGCGGGGTGGGCTACAGCGTCCTCGCGGGCAACCACGATGTCCGCTCGTCCACCACCGACCAGCGCGGGGCGACCCCGTACCTGGACGTCTTCGGTCCCGAGCGCTTCCGGTCCAAGCGGACCTTCGGCGGTGCCTCGGCCGACGGCTACAACACCTTCCACGTCTTCAGGGCGGCCGACCGCGAGTGGCTCGTCCTCGCCCTGGACTGGCGGCTGTCGGACAAGGGGTACGCCTGGGCCGAGAGCGTCATCGCCCAGCACCCGACCCTGCCGGTCGTCCTCACCACGCACGAGCTGGTGTACGAGGACGACACGCTCTCCGCGTACGGGCAGCAGCTGTGGGCCAAGCTGGTCAAGAACCACGACCAGATCTTCCTCACCCTCAACGGGCACTACTGGCCCGCCGCCCGCGCCACCCGCAAGAACGCGGCCGGGAACGACGTCCACCTGCATCTGACGAACTATCAGAACCGTTACTACGGTGGTGCGGCGATGATCCGCCTTTACCACTTCGACCTCGACCGCGACACCATCGACGTCGAGACGGTCTCGCCGTGGATCCTGGGCCGGGCGGCCAAGGGGCTGAACGAGCTGGAGCGCGAGGAGATGGAGCTGTCCGGCGACGCGGACCGCTTCTCCGTGGACATCGACTTCGAGCAGCGGTTCTCGGGCTTCGCGCCGGTGGCGCCGCGACCGGCCCGGCCGGTGAAGAAGATGCTGGTTCCCGGGACCGTCGCCTACTGGCGCTTCGACGGACAGCGGGACGGCGCGGCCGTGACCGGCACGGTCCGCGACCAGTCGGGCCGTGGCAACGACCTGAGCCTGGTCACAGTCGGCGCGGCCGCCCTCACCTGGTCGTCCGACCACCACCCTGACCAGCCGGGCCACGGCAGTCTGGAGTTCCAGGGCTACAAGTCCCCCCTGAAGGGCGCGTATCTGCGCACGGTCGACGGCGCACCCCTCAACTCGGCCACCTTCAAGGCGGGTTACACCATCGAGGCGTTCTACCGTCTGCCCGCCGACTGGGACCCCGCGCACCACGCCTGGGCCGGACTGGTCAGCCGTACCGGCACGGGCGGGGCCGCGGGCAAGACTGCGGACGACCCGGACGAGCCGCTGGCGACGCTGTCGCTCTCCGACGGGCCCGGCCCGCAGTGGGCGGTCCGGCCGCTCAACCAGCAGGGCATCGCGACCAACTGGGGCGACGAGACCGCGCGGGAGGTGTGGTGGCACGTGGCCGTGGTCAACGACGGCCGGCACACCACGCTGTACGTCCAGGGCTGCCCGGTGGCCCGCAATCCGCACGCCACCGCGGTCGGGCTCACCTCGGTCGGGCTGCCCTGGCTGCTCGGCGGCTACGAGTACGCGGGGAAGATCGACCAGATCCTGCACGGCCGCCTGGGCGACGTACGGATCGTCGAACGGGCGCTGCCCGTCAGCGCGTTCATGAACCGCTGACACCCCCCGTCAACCACTGACGCACACCCCGTCGGGCTCCGCCAAGCCTCCTGGACTCCACAGCTCTCCGGATCCGACCAGATCCGACCAGATCCCAAGGAACCCACAGACCATGACAGAGCAGCAGCTGCCTGCCTGGGCGGACCCCGCCGTCTCCCCCGCCGGCCTCGACGCCCAGGGCGTCTCCCGGCGCCAACTCCTGCACCGGGCGGGCCTGTTCGGCGCCGCCTTCGCCGCCGGGTCACTGGCGACGCCCGCCTCCGCCGCGGCCGGCCCGCGACGGCTCGGCGGCAGTGACCCGCGCCTCGCCTACCTCGTCGGCGACCATCACATCCACACCGTGTACAGCCACGACGCCAAGTACACGTTCTCCCAACTGGCGGCGGCGGGCGAGAAGTTCGGCCTCGACTGGATGGTGTTCACCGAGCACTCCAACTTCGGCCACGCCCAGTTCGGCGCCCCGCTGGAGCACGCCGAGATCCTCAAGGCGCGGGCGGAGAACCCGCGTCAGCTGATCTTCCAGGGCCTGGAGTGGTACATCCCGGGTGCCGAGCACTGCACGGTGTTCTCACCTCCCGGCCGCCACGAGGTCGACCTGCTCACCAAGTTCGAGAGCGCCTACGACGGCAAGCTCCTCGGCTACACGGACGGTTCGGCCGGCGGCGCGGACACCGCCCGCAACGAGGCGCACGCAGTCAAGGGCATCCAGTGGCTGGCCGAGCAGCGCCGCACCGGTTACGTCGACGACGTGCTGGTCCTCGCCAACCACCCGATGCGCCTGGGCATCGACTCCCCGCACGAGATCCGCAACTGGCGTGACGCGGCCCCCGAGATCATGATCGGCATGGAGGGCGCACCCGGCGCCCAGGGCGCGGCCATTCCCGGCTGGCGCGGGGCCAACTCGATCCGCGGCGAGTACGAGAACAAGCCCTCGGCGCAGTCCTGGCAGGGCTATCCGGCGGACGGGTACCGGACGTACGGCGGCTTCGACTGGGCGACCGCGACGGTCGGCGGGCTGTGGGACTCGATGCTGGCTGAAGGCAGCCTGTTCTCGATCACCACGAACTCCGACGCGCACCGGATCGTCTTCGACACCTGGAAGAACGGTGACTGGCCGGCCGGGCAGAACTTCGACAACACCGGCAAGCTGCCCGACCCGGTGAACACCGACAGCCCGCAGCCCGGCAGCGACTTCTGGCCCGGCCAGTTCAGCCGCACCCACGTGGGCGTCACCGGCTACGGCTACCGCTCGGTGATGGCGGGTATGCGCGCGGGCCGGGTCTGGCTGGACCACGGCCACCTGCTGGACGGGCTCGACGTACGGCTGACGCGTGACTGCGACTTCGGCCGGGGTGTCACGCTGGGCGGCCGGCTCCGGGTCCGCAAGGGCGAGAAGCTCACGCTGAACATCACCGTGACCAGCGCCTCGCGTCTCAACCCCCAGGGAATCCTGCCCGAGTTGGCGCACGTCGACGTGATCCGGGGCGCGGTGCGCGGCCGGGTCGCCGACCGGGACACCTGGCAGGCGCCGGACACGAAGGTCGTGAAGTCGAAGGACGTGACGGGCCGCACGGGGACCTACACCCTGCGCGTGCCGCTGACCGCCGGCGACGAGTCGTTCTACGTCCGGCTGCGGGGCAGCGACGGCAACCGGCACGGCGCCGGATACCTCGGCTCCTCGGTCGACCCGCACGGGCCGATCACTCACGAGCCCGGAAACGGTGACCCGTGGGCCGATACGTGGTTCTATTCGAACCCGGTATTCGTCGACGTCCTGGGTGGCTGACTGATGAAGCGTCAACTCCTGTCCCTGACCGCGCTCTTGGGCCTTGTCGGAGCGCTCTCGCTCGGCGGCGGTGGAGCAGCGTCCGCCGCCGACGCGCAGTGGACGGAGACCGGCGCGACCCAGGTCGACTCGCTGGGCAGCGGTCAGGGGCTGGCGTCCCGCGCGGACGGCACGCTCCTGTACCGGGGTCTCACCTCCATCCCGCTGGACCTGCGCATCGCCGGCTGGAACCACATCGGTGACCCGGACATCGCGAACGGGTACGTGTTCGACGCCTATCAGGGTTCGGACACGGCCACGTCCAAGATGTTCGCGGTCACCACCCCGGCGGGGCAGCGCTACCAGTACGTGCATCAGCTCGACTCGGGCGAGAAGCTGAACAACTCCTTCGCCACCGTCTCGCCCGACAACCAGTGGCTGGTGTCGGGCGAGTGGGGCGACCGGACCCGTCTCCAGGTCTTCCCGGCCCCGCTCCTCAACGCGTCGACCCCCGCCACGGGCGGCGCGCTGGCGCAGGCCGGGCAGATCAGCCTGGACAAGACGGTGCGGGACATCCAGGGGTGCGACTTCGTCACCGCGACCCGGCTGCTGTGCGCCTCGGACGACGAATCGGGCACCCTGTTCCCGGAGATCCGCCCGCTGCTCCAGGTCGATCTGGCGCGCGCGGTGGACGGCAAAACGGTCACGGGCCACGTCACGAGCCTGTTCGCCCTCCCCCAGCGCAGCACCTGCACGGGGACGGAGTACGAGGCGGAGGGCGTCGACTACGACACGAGCACCGGCACCCTGCGCGCCGAGGTCGTCCAGCCGGGCATCTGCGCGCTGGCGACCACCGTGTACTCGTACCAGCAGGTCACGGGCTGACGGACTGCTCGCAGGAGGCGTAGCGTGACCGCGTGACCATCGAGGAGTCGCCGCGGCCGCAGTCCCTGATGCTGACGTTCCTGGGTGACCATCTGCTCGGGCGCGAGGTCTGTGTGTACTCGGGCAGTGTGATCGACGTGTTCGCGCGGGTGGGCGTCGGCGAGCAGGCGACCCGTTCGACACTGACCCGGATGGTGAGCCGCGGTCTGCTGCGCCGCCAACGCGAGGGCCGCCGGATGTACTTCGGGCTGACCGGGCGTTCGGCGGCCGTGCTGGCGGACGGTGAGCGGCGCGTCTGGCACACCGGGGCGGTCAACCGGCACTGGGACGGCACCTGGACCCTGCTCGGCTTCTCCCTTCCGGAGTCCTGGCAGCGCCAACGCCACGATCTGCGCTCGCAGTTGACGTGGAGCGGCTTCGGCCCGCTGTTCAACGGCGTGTGGATCGCGCCGGGCGAGGCCGACGTCTCCGCCCTGGTGACGGAACTCGGCCTGTCCACCCACGTGAAGATGTTCCGGGCGCACGCCGACCTGGGCATGGATATCGGCGCGATGATCGAGGAGACCTGGGAACTGCCCGAACTGGCCGCGCGGTATGGGGTGTTCGCACGGCGGTGGCCGCCCTGGGAGACCGAGCTGCCGGCGGCGGACGACGCCCTCTCCCTGCGCCTCGTCCTGCAGGCCGAGTGGCTGGGGATCATCCGCCGCGACCCGCGCCTCCCGGTCGGGCATCTCCCGGGCGACTGACCGGCCGAACGGGCCGAGAAGACGTTCCGGGTGGTGCACGAACGGCTCACACCGCTCGCCCAGGTTGCCTCGGAACGCCTTCTCGACCTCGTGCCCGCGCGCGAGGATCAGCTGGACCAGAGGGATCAGGCGTAGAAACGGGACAGGCTCTGCAGCACGGCCGCCGGCTTCGGGGCGCCCTCGATCTCGATCGTGCCGTCGACGGTGATCTGCACCCCGCCCGGCACCTCCTCGACGTCTGCCAGCCTGCCGACCAGCCGGATCTTCGCACCGACCTTCACGGGCGAGGGGAAACGCACCTTGTTGAGGCCGTAATTGACCTTCGTGGTGACGCCCTGGACGTCCAGCAGCTCGGTGAAGAGCGGGATGAAGAGGGAGAGGGTGAGGTATCCGTGGGCGATCGGGGCGCCGAAGGGGCCCTCGGCGGCCTTCTCCGGGTCCACGTGGATCCACTGGTGGTCGCCGGTCGCGTCGGCGAAGGTGTTGATGCGTTCCTGCGTGACCTCGATCCACTCACTGGTGCCCAGGTCGCCGCCGGCGAGCTTCTTGAGTTCGTCGATGCCGTTGACCGTGATGCTCATATCGCGTTCCTTAGCTGGGAGTCGAGCTGGTAGTTGATGAGGGCGCGGGTCCGGCGGGGCTACGAACCCGCGCCGAAGGCCTTGCGCACCCGGGCCTTGAGGAGCTTTCCGGAGGCGGTGCGCGGGAGTTCGTCCGCGATGACGACCGACTTCGGGATCTTGTACTTGGCGAGCCGCCCGGACAGCGAGGCGAGCACCTCGTCCGCGTCCAGGGCCGCGCCCTCGCGGGACACGACGACCGCTCGCGGCACCTCGCCCCACTTCTCGTCGGCGACGCCGATGACCGCGCACTCGACGATGTCGGGGTGCGCCAGGAGGAGGTCCTCGATCTCGGCGGGGTAGATGTTCTCCCCGCCCGAGATGATCATGTCCTTGATGCGGTCGACGATGAAGACGTACCCGTCCTCGTCGATCCGGGCGGCATCCCCGCTGCGGAACCAGCCGTCCGTGAAGGAGGCGGCCGTCTCCTCGGGCAGGCCCCAGTAACCGGGCATGACATGCGGCCCGCGGACCACGATCTCGCCCGGCTCGCCGACCTCGGCGGGAGTCAGGTCCGGCCGTACCACCCGTACGTCGCTGAAGAAGTGCGGTACGCCCGCCGAGCCGGCCTTGCTGACCGCGTGCTCGGCGTCCAGGAACAGAGTGCCGGGCGAGGCCTCGGTCATGCCGTAGCCCTGGAGGAAGGTGAGCCCGCGCTCCTGGAAGCGCGCGATGAGCGGGGTCGGCACCGGCGAGCCGCCGCAGGAGAGCATGCGCAGCGACGACAGGTCGGCGTCGGCCCAGCGCGGGTGTCTGGCCACCTGGTCGAACATGGTCGGCACCCCGAACATGAAGGTGATCCGGTGCTGTTCGATCAGGTCGAAGGTCTCGTCCGCCGCGAAGGACTCGACCAGGACGCAGGCACCGCCCTTGAGCAGCACGGGCAGGGTGAGCATGTTCAGCCCGGCCGTGTGGAACAACGGGGCGGAGACCAGGGCGCGTTCGTCCGTGATGACGTCCTGGTCGACGAGCACGTTGACGGCGTTCCAGGTCAGGTTGCCGTGCGTGAGCATGGCGCCCTTGGGGCGGCCCGTCGTGCCCGAGGTGTACATGATGATGCAGGTGTCGTCGGCGGTGACCGGCGCGTCGACCGGTTCGGCGGAGGCACCGGCGAGCGCCTCCTCGTACTCGGCGCCGACCTCGACGAACGTCCGCACGTCCGTGTTGCCGGGCAGTCCGGCGACGAGACCCGCGTGCGAGGTGCCGTAGACGAGTGCCTTGGCGCCGGAGTCGGCGAGCTGGTAGGCGATCTCCGGGCCGGCGAGGCGGGTGTTGAGCGGTACGAAGACCGCGCCGAGCGTGCCTGCCGCGAACAGTGTCTCCAGGTAGGAGGGGTGGTTCGGGCCGAGGTAGGCGATCCGGTCGCCGCGCCGCACACCCCGGTCACGCAGGGCGTGCGCGAGCCGGGTGGTGCGCTCGTACAGCTGTGCGTAGGTGATCGTGGTGTCACCGTGGATCAGGGCGGTGCGTTGGGGGGTCTTGCGGGCCCGGCGGGCGGGCCAAGACCCCAGTCCCTCGTTGCGCATCGTTGCGCCCCTCTACGAGTTACGAGTTACGAGACATGAGTTACGAGACATGCGACGGGACTTGTGGCCTATGGCTTCGTGAGTCCGAGGAGCCGGGCCGCGTTCTCCTTGAGGATCTTCGGCCTGACCTCGTCCTTGATCGGCAGTTTCTCGAAGTCGGCGAGCCAGCGGTCGGGGGTGAGCACCGGGTAGTCCGAGCCGAAGAGGACCTTGTCCTTGAGCAGTGTGTTGGCGTACTGCACCAGTTGCGGCGGGAAGTACTTCGGTGACCAGCCGGACAGGTCGATGTGCACACCCGGCTTGTGCGTGGCGACAGCGAGGGCCTCGTCCTGCCAGGGGAACGACGGATGCGCCAGGATGATCTTCATCTCCGGGAAGTCCGCGGATACGTCGTCCACGTGCAGCGGATTGCTGTACTTGAGCCTGATTCCGCCGCCGCCGGGCACCCCTGCCCCGATGCCGGTCTGGCCGGTGTGGAAGAGCGCGATCGTGCCGGTCTCCTCGATCACCTCGTACAGCTCGTACGCGACCGAGCGGTCGTTGGGGAAGAAGCCCTGGATGCTGGGGTGGAACTTGAAGCCCCTGACCCCGTACTCCTCGACCAGGCGGCGGGCCTGCTTGACGCCCGCCCGGCCCCGGAAGGGGTCGATGGAGGCGAAGGGGATCAGCACGTCCGGGTTGGCCGCGGCGGCCTCGGCGACCTCCTCGTTGGGGACGGGCGCGGTGCCGGTCGCGGACTCGGCGTCCACCGTGAAGATCACGGCGGCCATCTTCCGCTCGCGGTAGTACGCGGCGGTCTCCTCCAGGGTCGGCTTCCGCTTGCCCTCGACCTTGAAGTAGGCCGACGAGGCGTCGTGGAGGTCGTCGGCCAGGGACGAGGTGCCCTTGGAGGAGATCTCGGCGTGGGTGTGGACGTCGATCGCGACGAGTTCCTCGACGTTGAGGTGCGCCATGGTTACGCCTCCGGGAACTTGGGGGCGGGGATGCCCACCGACTGGAGCTCTGCGCCGACCGAGGTGGGCCACGCGTCGGCCAGGGTCTCGGGGGTCCAGCCGCCGTCCGCGTACGCCGCCCTGATCTCCTGCGGATGCGACCAGAGTGCCACCTTGTCGCCGCCGATGCCGATGGCCTGGCCGGTGATGCCCCGGGCGGCCTCGGAGGCGAGGAAGGGGACGAGTGCGGCGCAGTCCTCGGGGGTGCCGAAGCCCTCGCCCTTGCGCAGGAAGGCCGGGAACGGCTCGCCGTTCTTCAGCGCCTCGATGTACGGGGCGAAGGCGGGGATCGTCTCGGTCATCGCGGTGGCGGCCACCGGCACGATCGCGTTGACGGTGATGTTCGCCCGGCCCAGCTCCATCGACCAGGTGCGGGCGAAGGCGGCGATGCCGGCCTTGGCGGCGGCGTAGTTCGTCTGCCCGAAGTTGCCGCGCTGGCCGGCCGGGGAGCCGACCAGGATCAGCGTGCCGCCCTCACCCTGCTCGCGCATGCGTACGGCGGCGGCGCGGGCGCAGGTGAAGGTGCCCTTGAGGTGGGTGGTGATCACCGCGTCGAAGTCGTCGTCGGTCATCTTCCACATCACCTTGTCGCGCAGGATGCCCGCGTTGGTGACCAGGATGTCGAGCCGGCCGAACTCCTCCACCGCGCGGTTCACGAGCCGCTCGGCGGCCTCTGTCGTGCCGACCGGGACCACCTCGGCCACGGCGGTGCCGCCCGCCGCGGTGATGGACTTCACGGCCTGCTCGGCCACGGTCTCGTCGATGTCGTTGACGACAACGGAGGCGCCGGCGGCGGCGAGAGCGTGCGCGTAGGCGAGGCCGAGGCCACGGCCACTGCCGGTGACGACGGCGACCTTGCCGGTCAGATCGATGCTGGACACGAGGGGGGTCCCTTCACAAGACGAATCCGCTACGGGATCGAAGCTAAGAGCAATAATTGTTGACGTCAATAGTTGTTGCCATCAGATGCGTGCGCCATGCTGGAATCAGCACATGGAGCCGCCCCGCCCGGGGCCTCGACGAGGGAGCCCGCCATCGCCCGCCAGCAGGACGTCCAGAATCCAGCCCCGATCGACACGCACGAGCCCTGGATGCGCGGCCTGCACTCGGACACCGGTTACCTGCTGTACCGGCTGGGCCTGCGTTCCGGCCAGCTGTTCAACACCTTCCTCCAGGAGTCGGGGCTACGGCTGCGCCACTACGCGGTGCTCCGCTTCCTGACCACCTCCACGGGCGCACTCCAGCGCGAGCTGAGCACCTCGCTCGGATACGACCCGAGCGCGATCGTCGGCCTGGTGGACGACCTGGAGAAGCTCGGCTTCGTCGAACGCCACCCCTCCCCCGACGACCGCCGCAGCCGGATCGTCGCCCTGACCGGGGACGGCCGCACCTTCCTCCGCGACACCGACGAGGCCGGCCAGCGCGTGACCAACGAACTGCTGAGCCCGCTCGACGCGGCCGAACGGGAGTCGCTGCACACCCTGCTCCAGCGGCTCACGGAGGACGGACTGAACTGATGCTGTGCACATTCTTGACTGTCGCTTGATTGGTGCCTAACTTCACCCTGGCACCGGTACGGTCCCCCGACCGGTGACATCCCCCACGACGGAGACACACGGCATCGCCCAGTCCGCGACCTACGGGCCACCGGGCGCCCTGTTCTGCGAGACGTTGGGCCGACGGCGGCAGTACGCCCGTGTCGCTGCTGCTGTGCGGCGGCGCTTCGATCACCGCGGTCACCGTGTGGTGGATGCCCGAGACCTGCACCGACACGCTCGACTCCTCGGGCCCTCCCCCGGGAAACCCCCGCCCCCGAAGGGATCCGCCCGTGAACTCCCGCACTCCCGTCCCGGACACGGGCATCGACCGCACGCGGGTGCCGCACCGCTCCGCGGTGTACAGGGACGTATACAGGGACGTGACGTCCACACCCCGGGGAGCTGCCCGCCCATGACCACCCTCTCCGCGCCCGACCGGCTGCTGTCCGTGCTCAGCGCCTTCGACCACGAGCACCCGGCACTGTCCCTCACCGACATCAGCCGCCGGGCCGGACTGACCCTCACCACCACACACCGCCTCGTGGGCGCCCTCGCCCACTGGGGCGCCCTGGAGCGGGGCGACGACGGCGTCTACCACGTGGGCCTCAGACTGTGGGAGATCGCGGCGCTCGCCCCGCGCGGGCTGGCGCTGCGGCAGATCGCGCTGCCGTATCTGGAGGACCTGTACGAAGCGACGCACGAGAACGTGCAGTTGGCGGTACGGGACGGCGGCGAGGTCGTCTACATCGAGTGGCTGTCGGGCCGTTCGGCGGTCGGGGTGCACATCCGGGTCGGCGCCCGCTGGCCACTGCACGCCACGGGCGTCGGCCTCGCCCTGCTCGCCCACGGAGACCAGGCGCTCCAACAGCACTACTGCGAGGGCCCGTTGACCGCCTTCACCCCGCACACGATCACCGACCCGGCCCAGTTGCGCCGCGTCCTGGCCGAAGTCCGGCGCACAGGTGTGGCGGTGAGCAGCCGTCAGGTCACCGACGACGCCCTGTCGGTGGCGGCCCCGGTGCATGGTCCGGGCGGCGCGGTGATCGCCGCGGTGTCGGTCGTGGTGCCCCAGGCGGACGCCCAGGTACCGGCGTTGGTGCCAGCGGTAAGACTGGCGGCAAGAGGCATCTCAAGGGCACTGGGCTGGCGCCCCTGAAAGGGCGCGGGGAACTGCGCGACCAGCCACAGAACCGGCAGCCAAAATCCCTCGCACCGGTGAGGACACCCCCACGCACCCCTAGTAATACTGAACCGGCCCCTTGCCCCGAAGAAGCCGACATGCCTCCACCCACCTGGCCCTCATCAGCCCTGACCCGCCTACGAACAGCGAACCCCTACGCCGTAAACGCCGCCCTGGCGATACTGGTCCTCTTCGCCGCCTCCCTCCAGTGGATGTTCCCCGACGAGGGCGACGACCGACTGACCTGGCAGGGCTGGCTCCTGGCCGCCGCCACAGCGCTCCCGCTGGTGTGGCGCCGCCGAGCCCCCTTCGCCTGCGCCATGGCGGTGTCCGTGGCAACCCCCGTCATGGTGATCCACCACGCAACCCCACCGGACGTGATGTACGGCGGGCTGGTCATCATCTACACCATGTCCGCCCAGGGACGACCCTGGCAGAGCCGGTTCATGCTGCTCGGCTGGCTGGCCGGGGTCTCCGTCACCATCCAGCACAAGGAAGGCGCCGAGCCCTTCGCGTACGCCTTCCAGCTCCTGAGCCTGTTCTTCGCGTACGGCCTCGGCGTGCTCGCCCGTGGCCCAGCGCGCCTACACCGCGTCCGGTGGAGGACCGCGCCCGCCGTCTGGAGCGGGAGAGGGCCGCCGACACCGCTCGCGCCCTGGCCCAGGAACGGGCCCGGACCGCCCGCGACATGCACGACATCCTCGCCCACGCGGTGAGCCTGATGGTCGTACAGGCGGAGGCCGGACCGGTCGTCGTACCCAGTGATCCGGAACGGGCGGAGGCGGCCTTCGACGCGATCGCCGGGTCCGGACGGGACGCGATGCAGCAACTGCGGCGCATTCTCGGGGCATTGAAGGAGGAAGCGGAGGAGCAAAGAAACCTGAACGGCGACGCGCGCCACCTCCCGCAACCGGGCATCGCCTCCCTGACCGCGCTGGTGGAGCAGGTACGGAACTCCACCGGCCTGCACGCCGAAGTACACAGCACGGGCGATCCCCGCCCCCTCCACCCGGAGATGGAGGTGGCCGCCTACCGCGTGGTCCAGGAAGCCCTGACCAACACGGTGAGACACGCGTACGCTGCCAGCGCGCGGGTCAAACTCGACTGAGGGGCGGACGAGTTGAAGCTGACGGTGATGGACGAGGCCAAGGCCCGGAGCGGGACGCGCGTGAGGGCGGCCACGGTCTGATCGGCATCCGGGGGCGGGCCGCCGCGTGCGGAGGCAGCGCGACCGCGGGCCCCGGCCCCGACGGCGGCTTCCGCGTCGTCGTACACCTGCCGACCGCCGTGGACCGGCAGACAGCCCCGGGGTGAGGCGATGAGCATCCGGGTGGTCGTCGCCGACGAACTCGTCCGCAGCGGCTTCAGCATGATCCTGGAGGCGCAGCAGGACATCGAGGTGGTCGCGGAAGCCGGCCGCGGCGCCGCGGCCGTCGCCGCGGTCGTCCGCCACACCCCCGCCGTCGTCCTCCTGGACATCCGGATGCCCGGCATGGACGGCCTGGAGGCGGCCCGCCGGGTGTGCGCGCAGTCCACCTGCAAGGTCGTCATGCCGACCACCTTCGACCTCGACGAATACGTGTACGAGGCCCTGTACGCGGGCGCCAGCGGCTTCCTCCTGAAGGACGTCTGCCGCGACGACCTGGTCCACGCGGTACGGGTGGTGGCGGCCGGCGACTCCCTCCTGGCCTCCACGGTGACGCGCCGCCTGGGCGCGGACATCGTCCGCACCCGCCGCGAGAAGGCCGCCACCGAGCCCGTACCGCAGCACCTGGAGATCCTCACCGGCCGCGAGGAGGAGACACTCCGACCACTGGCCCGCGGCCTGTCCAACGCGGAGATCGCCACGACCCTGTTCGTGACCGAACACACTGTCAAGACGCATGTGAGCAACGTGTTGAGCAAGCTGAGGCTGAGGGACCGGGTGCAGGCCGTGATCTGCGCGTACGAGACGGGGTTGGTGGCACCGGGGACGCCCTGACGACAACTCACTTATCAGCGCGAACCTGCCCTCAGCGGGCCGAAGTCGCGCTACCGTCCCCGCGTGACGATCAGACGATCCGCTCTTCTCATCGGGGTGGGCGACACTCCGCGTGCCGCGTCGAGGTTCGGCTCCCTGGCGGAGCCGGTGACACGGGACCTCGAAGCGATGGGTACGCAGCTCGCCGCGTCGGGCTACTCCGTCCACACCCTCGGGCAGGGCGACGACGGGCAGGTAGAGCGGAACGACATCACCACCGCGCTGGAACAGGCGACCCAGGAGGAGTGCGAGCTGCTGCTCGTGTACTTCACGGGGCACGGAGTGCACGTCGGAGGCACCGACTACCTGGTTCCCGGGAACGCGCTCGCCCCCACGCGCGGCCAGCAGTGGTCGAAGGCCCAGCTCGACTCGCTCCTCCCCGTCGACATGACGTCCTACCTGGCCGGGTGCAGGGCGGAGTCGGTCGTCTACGTCGTCGACGCGTGCCGTGACAGCGCGCCCGACGACGACTCAGCGGGCTTCGGCGCCACCACCGTCCGCGCCCCGTCGAAGCGGCTGGCGCTGCTGGTCGGCTGCGATCACGGGGAGCGCTGCCACTACGACGCCACCGGAAGCCGCTTCACCCGCGCACTCGCCGAGGCCCTGGACCCGTACGCCCCTCAGCGCACCCTCGCGGCGGTGTTCCGCCAGGCCAAGGAGCGCACCACGGACTATGCGCGCCGGGCCGGTGCGCAGCACCCCCAGGTGAGCTGCGCGCCCACGGACGAGCCCTTGTCGGCCTTCCCCGAGCTGTGCGAGGGCACGGAGATCCCGCTGCGCTGGCGCGAGGACGTGGAGAAGGCCTCGTTGTGGATCACCGGGCCGGGCGAGGAGGGCCCGGACGCCCCCATGCGGGAGCGCATCGCCGAGTTCGCCCGCGAGTGCGCCGTCTCCGTGCTCAAGGACCGGCGCCGCTTCGACGACCCGTGGAACGACCCCGGGCTGCCGACCCGGACGGTACGCCGGGTGATGCCGGAGCTGCTGCACGGCGGCGCCGACCGTTCCCCGGTCGAGACCGGCCTTCTGGTGGCGCTGCCCTTCCTCCGTGAGGCCATGTGGGCCCGCAAGCTCAGCAGGCTCTCCGAGGTGGACCCGTTCGACCTCGATCCGGTACGCCAAAACGAGAACCGCTCCAAAATGCGCAACGAGCTGCAGTACGTGCACGAGAGCCACCCACAGCTGCTGCGGAAGGCCCGCGGCCACGGCCGGCGGGGCGAGACCGAGGCACACCGGGCTCTGGCCTCGTGGCTGGCCCATCGCTGGGTGGCCGAGCAGCTCGTCGACCCGCCCGACTCCGGTGGGCTGGAGCTGATCGGCCGACTGGCGAGGGCGCTGCTCGGACCGGGACAGGACCATCAGGAGCAACTCGACGAGGTCCGCTGGCTGTTGGCGAAGAGCATTCGGTTCCTGGCCGACGACCCCGTCGATCTGCCCTCGTACAACCGCTATCTGGCGGACGCGCCTACGGCCCTCACGACCGCGGAGGAACGGTGCCCGGTACGGCTGTGGAGCGTGCTGGGGCTGGTCCGGCTCGCCGGTCTCCTCGCCGCCGACATCCGGCAGTTCCCCGATGTTCTGCCCGATCACGTGGGCGTGGCCGACCCGGTCCGGCCGGCCGATGTCGTGCGCACGCTGCACGACCAGCTGGAATGGGCCAACGCGGCCAACGACCTGCACCTGAAGATGCTCTGCCCGCATCCCGCGCTCCACGAGGGCCTCACCGACCTCGTACTGCGTGCGGACACCGTTCTGGGCGCCCTGCACACCGCCCGGGAACAGCAGAGCGGCGAGTTCCCGGAGCGGCTGCCAGGCCGGGTCACCACCCGCGATCTGCGGCCCGCGCGGCGCCCACACTCCGAGGAACGCGTCTATTCCGCCCCACTGTTGCGCTTCGCGCTGGCCCAGGACGAGATCCGCGAATTGCTGATGGGTCATCAGCTGTACGGCGACCGGTCCCTGGCCGTACGGGAGTTGTACCAGAACGCCGCCGACGCCTGCCGCTACCGCGAGCTTAGGTGGGAGTACCTGAAGCGCAAGGGCGGCGCCCCCTCCAAGTGGACCGCGGAGATCCGTATCACCCAGGGCCGCGAACCGTCCGTGGACGGCCACCCAGGCCGCGCCTACATCGAGTGCCGCGACAACGGCGTCGGCATGGGCCGGGCTCAGCTGGAGCAGACGTTCAGCCGGGCCGGACGCCGCTTCTCCCAGACCCGCGCGTTCCGCCAGGAGCAGGCCCTCTGGCTGGAGGAGGACTCCGAGCTTCAGCTCTACCCCTACAGCCGGTTCGGCATCGGCGTACTCAGCTACTTCATGATCGCCGACGAGGTCACCCTGGTGACCCGCGAGGTGGACGCCGAGGGCTCGACCGCCCGACAGGCCCTGATCGTCGACATTTCGAGCAGCAGCGGCCTGTTCCGGATCCGGCGGTACGAGGACAAGGACGGGGGCGATCCAATCCGGGACGGGGGAACCCTGGTCCGGCTGATGCTGAGCGAGCCAGAGACGGGCGAGGAGTTGGTGTCCGCGCTGGATGTACTGAGGCGTCAGGTGCGCCTGAACGAGTACGAGTTGAGCCTCCGCGAGGAGGGCGGCGAACCCGTGGTGTGGCCGGCCGGAGAGCTGCGGCACCCCAGGTCCCGGGACGACCGCAGTCTCGTCGCGCCGCTCGACGCCCGAGGACATGTGTGGTGGGTGGCCGACAGGGGCATGGTCCTCGCCGACGGCATCGTCACCTCGCAGGATCCCTTCGGGTACGTCATCAATCTGACTGGCCCACAGGCACCCCAGCTCAGCGTCAACCGCAACAGCTTGCTGAGCTGGGACCGGAACTGGGCCACCGAGGAGCTGCGCTTGGCCGTGGCCGACCTGGCCGGGTGGGAGGGACTGGACCTCCAGTGGCTGTGGAACCTGGAGGATGACATGGACTCACTGGCCAGGACCGTGGCCGCCGAGCTGGCCGGAAGCGGGCTCACCCTGCCCGTCCGGCGGATCTCCGTCCATCATCAGCCGGACGTCGATCTCGACTCCGTCGGCTGGTTTCCGGACGACCGCAACCTCCTCCCGCCGGAGCCCCTGGCCGTGCTCCACAGCACGACCGACCTGACCGACCTCACCGATTCGTGGCGCCTCGCGGTCCTGCGCGACCAGGGCGTCCGTGTCAACGATGATGTCGACAGCACGGTCGTGCTCCCCGAGGACCTCGGCGGACACCCCGTCCCGCACCCTGGCGACAACAAACTGCTCGACAAGGCGAACCGCGACATCACTGACCTGGCCGCCCACATCCGCACCAACGGCCGGACCGTCGCCGAGGCCCTGCGTGCCCTGCGTCGTTTCGCGATCCTCGGCCCCCGACTGCAGATCCCCTCGGTCGTGGCGGACGACACGCCCAGCCTGGACTTCGTTCCCGAGGCCGTCGACCTGGAGCTGCTCACCTGGATGACGAACCGCCGGGCAGAGTGGCTTCCCGCCGCAGGGCAGTTGTTCTCCATATCGGCCGAGACCGGCCTGAGTATCGGCCATCTGCTGGAGCGCTGCCTCCAGTACGCGCCGCTCGGCCTGGCCGCGCCCGACGTGCCGGTCGCCGACATCACCGCCAATGTCGCGACCGCCAGGGAAGCCGAACTGCTGGCCGGCTGGACGAAGCACCAGCGTTCCTACAGCACCGACGCACTGCCGAAAGACGTCCTGTCGGTCCACATCGCCCGGCTGGCGGAGAAACTCGGGCTCACCAGTGCCGAGGTGCTGGCACAACTGCGGCCTTGGGAGTTTCTCGGCTACCAACTGCCCTCGGAGGAGCAGTTGTTGCCTGCCGCCCCCAGCTGGGACCAGTGGGAGATGTTCAACCGTTTGTGGGATCCGTCCGAAGGCCGACGGACGCCCACTCTCCAGGCCCTGCTGGCAGAGGCGGCACGCCGCGAGATCACGGTCGACGCCCTCTTGGAGTCCGTCGGGGATCTCGCCGTCCAGGCCGGTATGCGGCTGCCCGAGCTGAGCCCGCGGTCGGCCGAGGCCCGCCCGCTGGAGGAGAACGATCTGAAACTGCTCACTATCGACGGAGACACCAACAGTCCGCTGCCCACCCAGTCGATCCCCATAGACGTCCTGGCTCTGTGCTACGCACCCGGGGGCAGTATGCCCGGTCTCGGTGCGGACTTCGACTACGAGCCGTGGGGCGCCTTCGTGTCCCGTCTGCGGCGGCTGGAAGCGCTCGGTATGAGCGTCCCGGACGACCTCGAACCCCTCCACCAGTGGCTGGACTTCTCCCCGCGCGACCGCATCGCCCTCCTCATCAGCAGTCTCGATCCAGGCGTCCCGTGGACCGCGGTCACCCTGGTCTGTGTGGCGGGCGGGCTGGGGGAGTCGCTCGGTGACTGCCTGCAGCGGCTGACCACCCATGGGCCCAAGCTCCTCAAGCAGGTCCCGGTCCTTCCCTCATCGGCCCTCTCCCTCACGCCTGGCGAGGGCGGCTCCGAGCTGCTGACGGGCTTGACTGGTATCACCACCGGCGAACCCTTCCGGGCCGCCTGGAAAGACATCACACCGTTCAGCCTCGCAAAATACGCCCACGAGGCCGGCCTCACCATCGACATGGCCCTCGACCAACTCGCCCCGTACCGCGCCCTCGGCGCCCTGGTCCCCGAGCTCACCGACGAAGAGCTCACCCAGGTGACCGGACTCGAACCCGACCGGCACGACCTCCTCGCCCTGTCCTCGAGCATGGCCCTGAAGGAGCCGCGCGACCCCTCCCCCATCAGACCCCTGGAACTGGTGGCCCTGGCCGCCCGGCTCGGCCGGACCGTCCAGAGGGTGTACGAGCGCCTCAGCCGCTACGAACCCTTCGGCGTTGCACTCGACATCCCCCACGCCCCGGACACTCTCCCTCTCTGGCAGGACCTCGTCCTCCTCAGCGAGGGTCTCAACGGCCAGGAACCGGCCCTCCACGGCACCGTCTCCGCGGCCCAGGTCGAATCGCTGGCCCGCGAACTGGACACCGACAGCGGCTGGGTGACAGAACGCCTGCGCGTCTACGCGGCCATGTTCCAACTGGACGTCGCCGAGACCGAAGCCACCGACAACTCGAACGCACCCCAGGAGCAAGCGACTTGAGCACCCCCTCCCACCAGCAGAACCTGGCATACGCACAGGTCGACGTCGGGCAGGTCGACGACGTCTTCCAGGTAACCGCCGACACCGACGGGATCACCGTCACCGGCGTCTGCCCCCGCTGCGACGGCGGCACCTCGACCACGTTCCCGCTGGGGATCGCGGGCACGAAGAGCCTGTTCCCCTGGTCCAAGGACAAGGTGCCGTCCCTCGCCGAACAGGTCGCCCTCAAGGCAACCGAGACGTTCTTCTGCGAATGCGGCTTCGCGCACTCTGGGCAGCCGGAGAACACCCTCTTCGAGGGCTGCGGCGCCCATTGGAAGTTCAAGCCATGAGCGCCGGTGCGGACCGTCGTTGGGAGGAGCTGGCCCGGGAACTCCAGTTCAGTCAGCTCGACCAGTTGCGCAAGCAGGCGGAGGGCTGGCGCAACGGGCTGATCGGACTCACCGCGCTCGTCACGGTCCTCGCCGTACTCAAGGGCCGCGACGACCTGTCCAAGCTGCCCTCACCCTGGCAGACCGTCGCGATCCTGCTGCTCGGCTCGGCCTTCCTGCTCCTCGTGGCGGGTTCGCTGATCGCCGTGCGCGCCTCCTTCGGCAAGCCCGGCGAACTGCTCCATCTCGGTGGGCAGTCGCTGCGGAAATGGACCCTGACCGAGATTCGACGGGTGCGCCAGGCGCTGTATCTGAGCATGTCCGCCTTCACCCTCGGCATGGCCCTCGTGGCTGCCGCCCTCGGCGTCTCCTGGACCCAGACCGAGGATCCCGCCGCCGACCTCGTCAAAGTCGCCTCCACCACAGGGGACTTCTGCGGACAGCTCGTCTCCTACACCCACGCGAACGTCACCCTCCTCCCCACCACCGGCGACACCACCAAGCCACTCGTCCTGCGCACCGCCGACGTCCGCAAGATCGTCCCTGCGACCGCCTGCTGACTCCTGCGGGACGTCCACTCCCCCGCACGACCCATGCCACCCCGCTTCTCCCCCGCAAGAGCGAGCCCCCGAAACCCCTCCCCCGGCGATCCCCCCAACCCCCGCCCGGCAGCAGCCTGTTCGGTGACGTCAAGTCCACCGATCCCGTGAGAGGGACCGTGCTCGCCACACTCACCCGGGCGACAACCCGCCGCCCGCTCACCGTCATCGCCGTCTGGGCGCTCTTCCTGCTGCTGGGGTTCGGCCTCGGTACCGGGGTCTTCGGCAAGCTGTCCGATGATGTTCCGAACGTTCCCGGGACCGAGTCCGAGGTGGCCGCCGCCTATCTCGACGAGGTGTCCCCGACCGGGGATACCCTTACCGGTGTCGTCGCCGGGCTCGCCGTGTCCGACCCCGGGCTGCGCGCCCAAGTCGAGCGGGCTGTCGCCGAGTTGCGTACCGTTGACGGTGTCGCCGCCGTGCCCGACCCGTACGTCCCCCCGGGGCTCGTCGCCGAGGACGGGCGGGCCGTACTCATCCCCGTCACTCTGAAGAGCGGGCTCTACGACGACGCCGAGGGCTCCGTCATCGATTCGACTGTCGATCGGATCGAGGCGATCGACGCGCCCGAAGTACATGTCAGCGGCGGGCCGTTGCTCGGGAAGCAGCTGGGCGGGCAGGCCCAAGAAGACGCCAAGAAGGCCGAGTTGATCTCCCTGCCGGACGTGCTCGTGCTGCTGTTCCTCATTTTCGGCGGGCTGCGTGCCGCCGGGCTGCCCCTGCTCGTCGCCGTCAGTGGTACAGCCGGCGCGTTCCTCGCGCTGTTCGCCTTCAGTCAGGTCACCCACATCTCCGTGCACGCCATCCAGGTGACCACCATGCTGGGGCTCGGACTCGCCGTGGACTACGCTCTGTTGATGGCGGTCCGCTTCCGTGAGGAGCGCCGGCACACCGACGACGTCGTCGAGGCCGTACACCGGACCGTGGCGCGGGCCGGGCGGACCGTTTCCGGGAGATGTTCGGCGACCGGGCGCCGTGGGCCGCCGCCACCGTCCTGGTCGGCATCTTCGCCCTGCTGTTCGCCTTCACCGGGTCGGTGCTGATCCCGTTGCGGACCATCGCCACGACCAGGACGGGCATCTGGCCGGTCTGCTCGGCTCCGAGCAGTTGGGCTCGCTCAGCCTGACCGCGCCGCCGCTGATCATCGCCATCGCGTTCGGGCTGGCCATGGACTACGAGCTGTTCATCCCGGCCCGGATGCGCGAGGCCCGCGCACAGAGCGGTGACGACCTCGATGCCGTGGCGACCGGGCTGCGTCGCTCCGGCCGGGTGGTCACCTGTGCCGCACTGCTGCTGGCCGTCGTCTTCGGCGCCTTCATGACGGGCGGTTTCGCGCCCATCCCGCAGATCGGGCTCGGTCTGACGCCGGCCGTGCTGATCGACGCGACGATCGTACGGATGCTGCTGGTTCCGGCGACCATGGCGCTGCTGGGACGCCGGGCCTGGTGGGCGCCGCCGCCGCTGCGCCGCGTGCACGACCGGTTCGGGCTGCGCGAGGAGGCGCCGGTCCCGGAGCGGGTGACGGCCGACGCCTGACCCCGGCGTGCGGGGCGGTCCCTGGTGGAGCCGCCCCATTGGCGTCCTTACCTGAATCTCAGGCAGCGAGCCCCAGTTTCAAAGAACAAACCCATACAGAAAGCGCACCATGCACGCGCAGCATCGATCACACCTGGTCGTTTCAGAAAGGCGTGCCGTGGGCGTTCCGCACATATCCAACCCGTCCGAGCCGAACGGGCAGGGGCCGGCCAACTGGTCCCGGCGCGGGATCCTCGCCGCGCTCGGGGCCGTACCGGCGGCCGTACTGACCGGTTGCAGCGGCTCCGCGGACGCCTCGGCGGCGACGAAGGCGAGTGCGAGCGCGAGCCCGTCCGTGAAAGCCGCCGGGAAGGCCGTCGTCACCGTCACCCCGGCCGACGGTACCGAGCACGCCGACTTCGCCACCCCCGTCGAGGTCACCGTCACCGACGGCACCCTCGCCTCCGTCACGGTCACCGGCGACGGCGGCACGCTGGCCGGGACCCTCGACGAGGCCGGTACGAAGTGGACGTCCACCGGGAACCCGTACTCCGGGACGAAGTACACGGTGTCGGCGCAGGTCACCGGGGCCGCCGCGCAGACCGCGACCTTCACCACCGCCTCGCCGTCCGCGACCTTCGTCGGGTACTTCACGCCTGAGGCCGACTCCACCTCGGGCGTCGGAATGCCGGTGTCGATCAACTTCACGGAGGCGGTCACCGACCGGGCCGCGGTCCAGAAGGCGATCACCGTGACCGCCGAGCCGGCCGTCGAGGTGGTCGGGCACTGGTTCAGCGACACCCGGCTCGACTTCCGGCCGGAGACCTACTGGGCCGCCGGCACGAAGATCACGCTCGGGCTGCGGCTCAAGGACGTCGAGGGCGCGGACGGGGTCTACGGCACCCAGTCCAAGGACGTCACCTTCCACATCGGCCGCGAGCAGATCAGCACGGTCGACCTGAAGGCGAAGACCATGACCGTACGGCGGGACGGCGCGACCACGGCCACCTACCCCGTCTCCAGCGGCGACGCCGAGCACACCACCTGGTCCGGGATCATGGTGATCAGCGAGCGGTTCAAGCAGACGCGGATGGAGTCCTCGACGGTCGGGCTCGGCGACGAGTACGACATCGGCGACGTCCCGCACGCCCAGCGTCTGACCACCTCCGGCACCTTCGTGCACGGCAACTACTGGGCCTCGACCTCGGTGTTCGGCAGCAGCAACACCAGCCACGGCTGCGTGGGACTGCACGACACGAAGGGCGCGAACGACAGCTCCGTACCGGGCTACAAGTTCTACGACAGCTCCATGCTCGGGGACGTGGTGATCGTCAGGAACTCGGACGAGGAGACGGTCGCTCCGGCCAACGGCCTCAACGGCTGGAACCTGAACTGGGCGGACTGGAAGGCGGGCAGCGCCCTGTAGAGGCTCTTCGGCCCTATCACATTCATGTCTTCATCGGGTGAACTCACCTGTGACGGAAGGAAATTCTGGGTTTCACCTCTTGACGGCCGGAGTCACCGGGAGCACATTGGGCCCACTCTGAGAGCGCTCTCAAGGGCACTCGAAGGCACCCCGCATCCCCACCCCGTACCCGAAGAGGCACCCATGAGGGACACTTCAGGCACTTCGCTCACTTCAGGCCCACCCACCGCACGTGGCCCTCTCCGTCGCGTGCTCGTCGCCGTCGGCGCCGTCCTCAGCCTCGCGGCAGCCGCCGTGACCGTGGCCCAGGCGGACGCGCCGACGCCGCCGACCGGCTGGACGCAGGTCTTCCTCGACGACTTCAACGGCACCGCCGGAACCGGCGTCTCGACCACCAACTGGCAGTATGCGACCGGGACTTCGTATTCCGGTGGCCCCGCCAACTGGGGCACGGGCGAGATCGAGACGATGACGAACAGCACGAACAACGTCTCGCTCGACGGCAGCGGCAACCTCCGGATCACCCCGGTGCGGGACTCCGCCGGCAACTGGACCTCGGGCCGCATCGAGACCAACCGCACCGACTTCCAGCCCCCGGCCGGCGGCAAACTGGCCGTCCAGGCCCGCCTCCAGGTGCCGAACGTCACCGGCGCGTCCGCCCTCGGCTACTGGCCCGCGTTCTGGATGCTCGGGGCGCCCTACCGGGGCAACTACCAGAACTGGCCGAGCGTCGGCGAGATCGACATCATGGAGAACACCCAGGGCCTCAACACCATCTGGGGCACCCTGCACTGCGGCACCAGCCCGGGCGGTGCCTGCAACGAGACGACCGGCATCGGCGGGACCACCAGCTGCACCGGCACCACCTGTCAGGCCGGGTTCCACACCTACCGCATGGAGTGGGACCGCTCGGTGAGCCCGGAGGCGATCCGCTTCTACGTCGACGGCACCAACTACCACACGGTGACCGCGAACCAGGTCGACGCCACGACCTGGGCCAACGCCACGAACCACGGGTTCTTCATCATCCTGAACGTGGCCATGGGCGGCGCCTTCCCGGCGGCGTTCGGCGGCGGCCCGGACGCGAACACGGTCTCGGGGCGCCCGATGGTCGTCGACTACGTGCAGGTGCTCCAGTCGACCACCGGTGGCAGCACGACCACGCCTCCGCCGACCGGGACCCGGGACGCGTACGCCGCCATCCAGGCCGAGTCCTACAACAGCCAGTCGGGCACCAGCACGGAGACCACCACCGACACCGGCGGCGGCCAGAACATCGGCTCGCTCGCCAACGGCGACTGGGCGCTCTACCAGAGCGTCAACTTCGGCTCCACGGCCGCCACGCAGTTCGTCGGCAGGGTCGCGAGCGGGGCCGGCTCGGGCGTGAGCGGCCTGGTCCAGGTACGCCTCGACAGCCGTACGAACACACCGATCGGCACCTTCGAGGTGGGCAACACGAGCGGCTGGCAGAGCTGGCGCACGCTCCAGGTGAACATGAGCGCGGTCACCGGCACCCATGACGTCTACCTGACCTTCACCAGCGGCCAGGTACAGGAGTTCGTGAACGTGAACTGGTTCAACTTCGGCCACTGACAGGGCTGTTGCACAACGTTGACGGAGGGGCGGGCCGGACGGCCCGCCCCTCCTGACGTCTCAGCTCAGCTCAGCTCCGCCCGGAACGCCACCGGCGTTGCCCCCGTGTGCAGTTGGAAGAACTTGGAGAAGTTCGCCGCGTCGGGAAAGCCGACGGCCACGCCCACTCGCCCGATCGGCAGGGAGGTGTGCGCCAGCAGACGCTTGGCCTCCAGGATCACCCGCTTGTCGATGAAGCCCTTGGGCGTCTCACCGGTCGCCGCGCGCACCGCGCGGACGAGGGTGCGCCGGGAGTAACCGAGGGCGTCGGCGTACGCGCTGACGCTGTGGTTGGTGGCGAAGCCCTTCTCCACCGCGTCCCGGAAGAGGGTGAACGTGGTGTCGGTCCGGCCTCCCGCCGCCTCCGCCGAACTCGTCGCGAGATGGGACAGGCGCAGCAGGAACGCGGTGAGGGAGTGGCGCAGTACCGAGGTGTGCAGGCCGATCGGGAGGGTGGCCGTGTCCTCGTACTCGCGACCCAGCTGAGCCAGGGCCGCCCGCAGAGCGGCGAGTCGGGGAGCGTCCGGGCGCAGCAGCGGGGGCAGGTCGTAGCGGTACAGGCCGGTCGCCTCGACCGTGGTCCGGGGCAGGAATCCGGGTTGCATGGTGAGGACGGTGCCGCGGTACTCGGTGGTGCGGGAGAAGCGGTGCACCTGACCCGGGCGGATCCACAGGAGGTCGCCCGCTGTCGCCTCGTATTCGGCGAAGTCGACCATGTGGGTGACCGGGCCGTCGTCGAACAGCATCACGACGTGGAAGTCGATGCGGTGGACGCGTTCGAGCGGGGCGTCGTCGTGCCAGGTGCGGTCGGGTGACATCGGGCCGACCTGCATACCCACGCCCAGGACGCTCAGATCGACCGGGAAGGGAAACGTCCTGATGCCGTCTCCGTCCGGGACGTCTTGGATGGTGTCTTGGATGGTTCTGTCCGCCATGTCCTTCTCTTGCCGTCCAGGCCTCGCCGCCTCTGTCCCACTTTCACCAAAGGGTGACACACAGGCACCTGGCCCCGTAAAAGTCAGACTTTTAAGTTTGAACACGTCCGAGCAGTTCGTCCCCCTCTATCGAGGACTTCTTGAAGATGAGTACGCAGACATCCGACAGCCTCCAGTGGACCGATCTCGACCAGCGCGCCGTCGACACGGCGCGTGTACTCGCGGCCGATGCCGTGCAGAAGGTCGGCAACGGCCACCCCGGCACCGCGATGAGCCTGGCCCCCGCCGCGTACACGATCTTTCAGAAGGTGATGCGACACGACCCCGCGGACCCCGAGTGGACCGGCCGTGACCGCTTCGTCCTCTCTCCCGGACACACCTCGCTGACCCTCTACACCCAGCTGTTCCTGTCCGGGTACGAGCTGGAGCTGGACGACCTCAAGGCGTTCCGGACGCACGGTTCGAAGACGCCGGGACACCCCGAGTACGGCCACACGGCCGGCGTCGAGACGACGACCGGCCCGCTCGGCCAGGGTGTCGCCAACGCGGTCGGCATGGCGATGGCCGCCCGCTACGAGCGCGGCCTCTTCGACCCCGAGGCACCGGAGGGCACCTCGCCCTTCGACCACACCGTCTGGGCGATCGTCTCCGACGGCGACCTGGAGGAGGGCATCTCCGCCGAGGCCTCCTCGCTGGCCGGCCACCAGAAGCTCGGCAACCTCGTCTTCGTCTACGACGACAACCACATCTCCATCGAGGGCGACACAGCGACAGCGTTCTCCGAGGACGTGCTGAAGCGGTACGAGGCGTACGGCTGGCATGTGCGGCGGATCGAGCCCGAACTCGGCGGCGACATCGACGTACGCGCGCTGTACACGGCGCTCAAGGAAGCGCAGGCCGAGACCGTGCGCCCCTCGATCATCGCGATGCGCACGATCATCGCCTGGCCCGCCCCGAACGCCCAGAACACCGAGGCCGCGCACGGCTCGGCCCTCGGTGACGACGAGATCGCGGCCACCAAGCGCGTCCTCGGCTTCGACCCGGACCAGACCTTCGAGGTAGCCGACGAGGTTCTCGCCCACGCCCGCCAGGCCCTCGACCGGGGCGCCGAGGCGCACGCCGCCTGGGACAAGCGCCTCGCCGAGTGGCGCACCGCGCAGCCCGAGCGGGCGAAGCTGTTCGACCGGGTCGTGGCAGGTCAGCTGCCCGAAGGCTGGGAGGACGCGCTGCCGGTGTTCGAGGAGGGCGCGTCCGTGGCCACCCGCGCGGCCTCCGGCAAGGTGCTCCAGTCCCTGGGCCCGGTCCTGCCCGAGCTGTGGGGCGGCTCCGCCGACCTGGCCGGCTCGAACAACACGACCATCGACAAGACGTCCTCCTTCCTCCCCGAGGGAAACCCGCTCCCGGAGGCCGACCCGTACGGCCGTACCGTCCACTTCGGTATCCGCGAGCACTCGATGGCCGCCGAGATGAACGGCATCGCGCTGCACGGCAACACCCGCATCTACGGCGGCACCTTCCTCGTCTTCTCCGACTACATGCGTAACGCCGTACGCCTGGCGGCGCTGATGCAGCTGCCCGTGACGTACGTCTGGACGCACGACTCCATCGGCCTCGGCGAGGACGGCCCCACACACCAGCCGGTCGAACACCTGGCCTCCCTGCGCGCCATCCCGGGCCTGAACATCGTCCGCCCTGCCGACGCCAACGAGACGGCCGTCGCCTGGGCCGAGATCCTCAAGCGACACGCCACGAACCCGGCCCCGCACGGCCTGGCGCTCACCCGGCAGGGTGTACCCACGTACGCCCGCAACGAGGATGCCGCGAAGGGCGGTTACGTCCTGCGGGACGCCTCCACCGGCACCCCGGACGTCGTCCTGATCGCCACCGGTTCCGAGGTCCAGCTCGCCGTCGCCGCACGTGAGGCGCTGGAGGCCGAGGGGGTGGGTACGCGGGTGGTGTCGATGCCGTCCGTGGAGTGGTTCGAGGAGCAGTCCGCCGAGTACCGCGCGAGTGTCCTTCCGCCGTCCGTGAAGGCGCGCGTGGCGGTCGAGGCGGGCATCGGTCTGACCTGGTACCGCTACGTCGGTGACGCAGGACGCATCGTCTCCCTCGAACACTTCGGCGCCTCCGCCGACGCCAAGACCTTGTTCGCCGAGTACGGCTTCACCGCCGAGAACGTCGCCCGGGCGGCCAGGGCTGTACTCAATTCAACTACCGGTCTCGCCGCAGCCCGTGGTTGATCCGCACGCCAGAAGGAAGATGATCACAGTGACCACCGAAACAACCGCCACCGCGGGAACACTCGAGCGCCTCTCCGACGAGGGCGTCTCGATCTGGCTGGACGACCTCTCCCGGGGGCGCATCGCCTCCGGCAACCTCGCCGCGCTCATCGACACCCATCACGTGGTCGGCGTGACCACCAACCCGTCGATCTTCCAGGCGGCCATCGGCTCCGGCGAGGGGTACGAGGAACAGCTCGCCGACCTGGCCGTGCGCGGCGTCACGGTCGACGAGGCCGTACGCATGATGACCACCGCCGATGTACGGGCCGCCGCCGACATCCTGCGCCCGGTGTACGACGCCACGGGCGGCCGGGACGGCCGTGTCTCCATCGAGGTCGACCCGCGTCTCGCCCATGAGACCGCGGCGACGATCGCCGAGGCCAAGCAACTGGCCTGGCTGGTCGACCGGCCCAACGTGATGATCAAGATCCCGGCGACGAAGGCGGGCCTGCCCGCGATCACCGAGGTCATCGGCCTCGGGATCAGCGTCAACGTCACGCTGATCTTCTCCCTGGAGCGCTACCGCGAGGTCATGGCCGCCTATCTGGCCGGCCTGGAGAAGGCACAGGCCGCGGGCATCGACCTGGCCTCGATCCACTCGGTCGCCTCGTTCTTCGTCTCCCGCGTCGACTCCGAGATCGACAAGCGCCTGACGGTGCTCGGCACGGACGAGGCCCTCGCCCTCAAGGGCAGGGCGGCGCTGGCCAACGCGCGACTCGCCTACGAGGCGTACGAGGACGTCTTCGGCGGTGACCGCTGGACCGCCCTCGGTGGCGCCCACGCCAACAAGCAGCGTCCGCTGTGGGCCTCGACCGGCGTGAAGGACCCCGCGTACAAGGACACGCTGTACGTCGACGAGCTGGTCGCGCCCGGCACCGTCAACACGATGCCGGAGGCCACCCTCGACGCGACCGCCGACCACGGCGACATCCACGGCGACGCGGTGAGCGGCGGCTACGCCCAGGCCCGCGCCGATCTCGCGGCCGTCGAGGGGCTCGGGATCTCGTACGACGAGGTCGTGAAGCTGCTGGAGGACGAGGGCGTCGCGAAGTTCGCGGTCGCCTGGGACGACCTGCTGACCGCCGTCACGAAGTCGCTGGACAGCGTGGGCAGCAAGGGAGCTGACGGGGAATGAGCGCCGAATCAACCGTGCTGGAAGCTGTCGCCGAGGGCGACTGGGACAACCCGCTGCGCGATCCCGGCGACCGCCGTCTCCCCCTGATCGCGGGCCCGTCCGGGCTGGTCATCTTCGGGGTGACCGGTGACCTGTCCCGCAAGAAGCTGATGCCGGCCGTCTACGACCTGGCCAACCGGGGCCTGCTCCCGCCGGGCTTCTCGCTCGTCGGTTTCGCCCGCCGGGACTGGGAGGACGAGGACTTCGCTCAGATCGTCCACGACTCGGTGCGCGACCACGCCCGTACGGAGTTCCGCGAGGAGGTCTGGCAGCAGCTCGCCGAGGGCATGCGGTTCATCCCCGGCGACTTCGACGACGACGCGGCGTTCAAGCAGTTGCGCGCGGCCGTCGAGGAGCTGGACGCGTCCCGGGGCACGAGCGGCAACTACGCCTTCTATCTCTCCGTACCGCCGAAGTTCTTCCCGAAGGTCGTCCAGCAGCTGAAGAAGCACGGGCTGGCGAACGCGCCGGAGGGTTCCTGGCGGCGTGGGGTGATCGAGAAGCCGTTCGGGCACAACCTGAAGAGCGCGCGTGAGCTGAACCGGGTCCTGCACGACGTGTTCGACCCGGAGCAGGTCTTCCGGATCGACCACTACCTCGGCAAGGAGACCGTCCAGAACATCCTGGCGCTCCGCTTCGCCAACCAGATGTACGAGCCCGTCTGGAACCGGTCGTACGTCGACCACGTCCAGATCACGATGGCCGAGGACATCGGCATCGGCGGCCGGGCCGGCTACTACGACGGCATCGGGTCGGCGCGCGACGTGATCCAGAACCACCTTCTCCAGCTGATGGCCCTGACGGCCATGGAGGAGCCGATCGCCTTCGACGCCGAGTCGCTGCTGACCGAGAAGCTCAAGGTCCTGAAGTCGGTGAAGCTGCCCGAGAACCTGGGCGAGCACACCGTGCGCGGGCAGTACGCGGCGGGCTGGCAGGGCGGTGAGCAGGTCAGCGGCTACCTCGAAGAGGAGGGTATCGACCCGCAGTCCAGCACCGACACGTACGCGGCCGTCAAGCTGGAGATCGACAACCGCCGCTGGGCGGGCGTCCCCTTCTATCTGCGGACCGGCAAGCGGCTGGGGCGGCGCGTCACGGAGATCGCGGTCGTCTTCCAGCGCGCCCCGCACTCCCCGTTCGACTCCACGGCCACCGAGGAACTCGGCGCCAACGCGATCGTGATCCGCGTCCAGCCCGACGAGGGCATGACCGTGCGCTTCGGTTCCAAGGTCCCGGGTACCTCGATGGAGATCAGGGACGTCACGATGGACTTCGCCTACGGCGAGTCCTTCACGGAGTCAAGCCCGGAGGCGTACGAACGGCTCATCCTGGACGTCCTGCTCGGCGACGCCAATTTGTTCCCCCGTCACCAGGAAGTGGAAGAGTCCTGGAAGATCCTCGACCCGATCGAGGAGTACTGGGGCACGCACGGCAGGCCCGCGCAGTACTCCTCGGGCAGTTGGGGCCCGGAGGAAGCCGACGAGATGCTCGCACGAGACGGACGGAGCTGGCGCAGGCCATGAAAATCGACCTCACCGACACCACGGCAAGCAAGATCAACAAGGCACTGGTGAAGGGGCGGCGCGCGATCGGCACCCCTGCCGTGGGCATGGTCCTGACGATGGTGATCGTCACGGACGAGGAGAACGCCTACGACTCGATCAAGGCGGCCGAGGATGCCTCGCACGAGCACCCCGCGCGCACCCTGGTCGTCATCAAGCGGCACGCCCGCAGCCCGCGCGACCGCACCAAGTCCCACCTCAACGCCGAAGTGCGGGTGGGCGCCGACGCCGGCACCGGCGAGACGGTCATCCTGCGGACGTACGGCGAGGTGTCCGACCACGCGGACTCCGTCGTCCTGCCGCTGCTGCTGCCGGACGCGCCGGTCGTCGTCTGGTGGCCGGTGAACGCCCCCGAGGTGCCCGCCAAGGACCCGCTGGGCGCGCTGGCCCAGCGCCGGATCACCGACATGTACGCGGTCGAGCAGCCGCTCGTCGCACTGGAGGCCCGGGTTCGCTCGTACGCGCCCGGCGACACCGACCTGGCGTGGACGCGCCTCACCCCGTGGCGCTCGATGCTGGCCGCGGCCCTCGACCAGGCCCGTACGAAGATCATCTCGGCGGCTGTCGAGAGCGAGGCCGAGAACCCGAGCGCCGAACTGCTGGCCCGCTGGCTCGGCGCTCGCCTGTCGGTGAAGGTGGACCGCGTCGTCACCGCGGGGCCGGTCGTCACGGCCGTCCGCCTCGGCACCGACAAGGGCGAGATCGTCATCGACCGCCCCGAGGGCCCGCTCGCCACGCTCACCCTGCCAGGCCAGCCCTCCCGCACGCTCGCGCTGAAGGTGCGGCCCACCTCCGAACTCATCGCCGAGGAACTGCGGCGCCTGGACGCCGACGAGATGTACGCCATCGCTCTGCGGGGCGACGGCACCAAGGAGACCTCAAGTCATGTCTGACTCCCCCAGGCTCACCAGGCGCCCCGAGTGGACCGCGTTGGAGGACCACCGCGCCGACGCGCTCCTCCATCCGCAGCTGCGTGAACTGTTCGCCGCCGATCCGGGGCGCGCGGAGCGGTACGTCGTGCGGGTGGGCGACCTGCACATCGACTACTCCAAGCACCTGATCACGGACGAGACCCTCGCCTTCCTCCAGGAACTCGCCACCGCCACCGATGTGTTCGGTCTGCGGGACGCCATGTTCCGCGGGGACCGCATCAACATCACCGAGGACCGGGCGGTGCTGCACACCGCGCTGCGGGCGCCGCGCGGCGCGGTGATCGAGGTCGACGGCGAGAACGTCGTCCCGGCGGTGCACGCGGTGCTGGACCGGATGGCCGGCTTCGCGGACCGGGTGCGCTCGGGTGCGTGGACGGGTCACACGGGCAGGCGTATCAAGAACGTCGTCAACATCGGCATCGGTGGCTCGGATCTCGGTCCGGCGATGGCGTACGACGCCCTGCGGGCTTTCACGGCGCGGGAGTTGACGTTCCGGTTCGTGTCGAACGTCGACGGCGCCGACCTGCACGAGGCGGTCCGCGACCTGGACCCGGCGGAGACGCTGTTCATCGTCGCGTCGAAGACGTTCACGACGATCGAGACGATCACGAACGCCACCTCGGCCCGCTCGTGGCTCCTCGCGGGTCTGGGCGGCGACGACAAGGCGGTCGCCAAGCACTTCGTGGCGCTGTCGACGAACGGCGGGAAGGTCGCCGACTTCGGGATCGACACGGACAACATGTTCGAGTTCTGGGACTGGGTCGGCGGGCGGTATTCGTTCGACTCGGCGATCGGGCTGTCGCTGATGATCGCGATCGGCCCGGACCGGTTCCGGGAGATGCTGGACGGGTTCGCGCTCGTCGACGACCATTTCCGGACCGCGCCGGCGGAGAGCAACGCACCTTTGCTGCTGGGCCTGTTGGGTATCTGGTACGGCAACTTCTTCGAATCCCAGTCGCATGCCGTACTGCCCTACAGCCACTACCTGTCCAGGTTTACGGCGTACCTTCAGCAGCTGGACATGGAGTCCAACGGCAAGTCGGTCGACCGTGACGGCAACCCGGTCGAGTGGCAGACCGGGCCGGTGGTGTGGGGCACGCCCGGGACGAACGGGCAGCACGCCTACTACCAGTTGATCCACCAGGGGACGAAGCTGATCCCGGCGGACTTCATCGGCTTCGCCCAGCCGGTCGCGGAACTGAGCGACGGACTCAAGGGCCAGCACGACCTGCTGATGGCCAACTTCTTCGCGCAGACACAGGCGCTGGCGTTCGGGAAGACACCGGACGAGGTGCGGGCCGAAGGAGTGCCGGAGGAACTGGTCGCCCACAAGACGTTCCAGGGCAACCACCCGACGACCACCATCCTCGCGCGCGAGCTGACACCGTCCGTGCTGGGCCAGTTGATCGCCTTGTACGAGCACAAGGTGTTCGTACAGGGCGCCGTCTGGAACATCGACTCCTTCGACCAGTGGGGCGTCGAGCTTGGCAAGGTCCTCGCCAGGCGCATCGAGCCCGCGCTCACCGAAGGGGCCGATGTGCCCGGCCTCGACTCCTCCACCGCCGCCCTCGTGGCCACGTACCGCACTCTTCGTGACGCTCAGGAAGTGAACTGACATGCAGATTGGTCTGATCGGTCTCGGCAAGATGGGCGGCAACATGCGCGAGCGCATCCGCCGTTCCGGCCACACCGTCGTCGGCTACGACCGCAACCCCGAGGTCTCCGACGTGAGCAGCCTCGCCGAGCTGGTCGAGAAGCTCGAAGCGCCGCGCGTGCTCTGGGTGATGGTCCCGGCCGGCGCCGCCACCCAGTCCGTCGTCGACGAGCTCGGCGGCCTCCTGGACGCGAACGACACGGTCGTCGACGGCGGCAACTCCCGCTGGACGGACGACGAGAAGCATGCCGAGGAGCTGGGCACCAAGGGCATCGGCTTCGTCGACGCCGGTGTCTCGGGCGGTGTGTGGGGGCTCCAGAACGGCTATGCCCTGATGGTCGGCGGCGACAAGGACCACGTCGAGCGGCTCCACCCGATCTTCGAGGCACTCAAGCCCGAGGGCCCGTACGGCTATGTCCACGCGGGCAAGGTGGGCGCCGGGCACTTCTCGAAGATGGTCCACAACGGCATCGAGTACGCCATGATGCAGGCCTACGCAGAGGGCTGGGAGCTGCTGGAGAAGGTCGACTCCGTCACAGACGTGCGCGAGGTCTTCCGGTCCTGGCAGGACGGGACGGTCATCCGCTCCTGGCTGCTCGACCTGGCGGTCAACGCCCTCGACGAGGACGAGCACCTGGAGCGGCTGCGCGGTTTCGCGCAGGACTCCGGCGAGGGCCGGTGGACGGTCGAGGCGGCCGTCGACAACTCCGTGCCGCTGCCCGCGATCACCGCGTCCCTCTTCGCGCGGTTCGCGTCCCGGCAGGACGACTCCCCGCAGATGAAGATGATCGCGGCGCTGCGCAACCAGTTCGGCGGTCACGCCGTCGAGTCCAAGGAGTAGTACGCCGTGGGTGACCTTCTTCTGGTCCGCCACGGCGAGACGGAGTGGAGCGCGTCGGGACAGCACACCAGCTGGACCGACCTGCCCCTCACCCCGCACGGCGAGGAGCAGGCCAAGTCCCTCGCTCCGCTCCTCGCCGGACGGACCTTCGCACGAGTAGTGACCAGCCCCCTCACCCGCGCGGTCCGCACCGCCGAACTCGCGGGGCTGTCCGGTGCGTTGACCGATCCGGACCTGCACGAGTGGGAGTACGGCGGATACGAGGGTGTGACGACCGCCGAGATCCAGCGCACGCGGCCCGACTGGTTCCTGTTCACGGACGGGGTGGCGCCCGGTCCGGACGGGCACCCGGGTGAGTCGCCCGAGGAGGTGGGCAGGCGCGCGGACCGCGCCCTGGACCACATCAAGGACGCGCTCGCGGAGGGTGACGTGATCCTGGTGGCACACGGGCACTTCCTGCGCGTGCTGACGGCCCGTTACCTCGGGCTGCCGCCCGCCGCCGGACGGCTGTTCCAGCTCGCCACGGGCACGGTCAGCAGGCTTTCCACGGAGCACGACCGCCCGGTGATCGCGGAGTGGAACTCCCGCTGGAAACCGGCGAGTTGATCCGCCTGTCACGGTTGGGCAACTGAAGTGACGATCGGGTCCGGGGCTTTGTCCCCGGACCCGATTGACATGTGTGTCCGGGGCACGCCAGAGTCGCCCCGATGGAGATCAACGATCTGACGGCGGCCGAGGAGCGGGTGTGGCGGGCCTTTCCCAAGGGCGAGACCGTGGACTTCCGCGAGGGCGATGCCGGAACCGACAATCCGGACATCGGCCCTGACTGGGGCCCGGAGCGGACGGTACGCGCCTCCGTGCTGCGGGCTCTGCTGCTCGGCACCGCGCACGAGGACGGCGAGATCCCCACGCTCCGGCTGTCGGGCGCCCGCATCACAGGGCAACTGAAGCTCGCGTACGCGGTGGTGGACCACCCGCTCCATCTGCGGTACTGCCACTTCGACGAGTCGCCCGACCTCTACGGCACCCGGCTGCGCCAACTGAACCTGCGCGGATCGGTGCTCCCCGCGATCAACCTCGCGAGTACACGGATCGACGGTCCGCTGCGCATGACCGACTGCCGTGTGCGGGGGACGGTGCGGCTGGCCGGCGCGGAGATCGCGGGCGCGCTCTTCATGGACGGAGCCGAGGTCACCGCGTCCGACCCGTCCGTGCCGGTGCTCCAGCTCCATCAGGCCGTGCTCGGCGACGGCTTCGCGGCACCGGGACTGCGGGTACGGGGCGAGGTACGCCTCGACGGGGCCACGGTGGGCGGGTCGATCAGCCTGGACGACGCCGAACTGAGCAACCCGGGCGGCCATGCCCTGTGCGCGCGGTCCCTCGAAGTGCGGGCCGACGTAAGGGCGCGAAACCTGCGTACCCAGGGCGGCATCGACCTGCGCGGTTCCCGTATCGCGGGCTCGCTCGACTTCACGCGGGCGCGGCTGTCCAACCCCGGCGGTACGGCCCTGCGGGCCAGCAGTTGCACCATCGGTGAGCTGTGGCTGTACCGGTGCGCACCGATCGAGGGCCGGCTGCATCTGCGGCGCTCCCGGATCGACGTGCTGGGCTTCGAGTCGGAGGTCGCACCGGGCGAGGTGCTCTTCAACAACCTCAGCTACACGGCGCTCAATCCGCACGAACCGGCCCATCGCCGCCTGCCCCTGCTGGAACGCGACGGCGACGGCTATGTCCCGTACGCCTACGAGCAGTTGGCCGCCGCCTACCGGCATGGCGGCGACGAGGGCGCGGCCCGCCGGGTCCAGCTCGCCAAGCAGCGCCGGCACCGGGCCACCCTGCCCTGGCTGGGCCGGGCGTGGGGTCATCTCCAGGACACCACCGTCGGTTACGGTTTCCGTCCGCTGCGCGCCGCCGTCTGGCTGCTGTCGCTGCTGGCCGCCGGTTCGATCGCGTACGCCCTGCACCACCCGCTCCCGCTCAAGGCCGACGAGGCACCGGAGTTCAACCCGGTCTTCTTCACCCTCGACCTGCTCCTCCCGGTGATCTCCTTCGGCCAGGAGGGGGCCTTCGCACCCACGGGCGGGTACCAGATCCTGTCGTACGTCCTCATCCTGACCGGCTGGATCCTGGCCACGACCGTCATCGCCGGGGTGAGCAGGAGCGTCACCCGGCAGTGAGTCCGTCGGCCCCGTAACTCGTCTCAGCGGAGCGGGCGTTGCGCGTGCTGGGCGGCGAGCCGTACCGGTGCGTTCTGGGCGCCGTAGCCCTGGTAGCCGCCGTCTCGCTGGACGAGTTCGAAGAAGACGCGGCCCACGGTCCGCGTGTAGCAGTGCCTGAACTCGCCCTGTGCGTCACGGTCGTAGAGAATGCCGAGTTCGCGGTACGTGGCCAACTCGCCCTCGGTGAACTCATAGCGGGCCGCGAGGTCGTCGTAGTAGTTCGCGGGCATCGGCAGCAGGCTGCCGCCTGCTGCCCGGAAGCGCCGGGCGGCGGCGATCACGTCGTCGGTGGCGAGCGCGATGTGCTGGGCGCGGGTCTCGTCCTCGGTGGGCGCGGGGCCGACGGCGAGCGCGATGCGTACGCTGCCATCGGAGTTGGTGACGGCCCGGCTGCGGAAGAGCCCGTACGGGTCGGCGACATCGACGCTCTCCTGGCCGTGCAGCCCGAGCACGCTGCGGTGGAAGAGGGCGGCCTCGTCGAAGTGGTGCCAGGGCTGGGTGAGGGCCAGGTGGTCGATACGATTGACGCCGCCCCCTGCGTCCCCGGCAGTCCCGATGTACTCAAGGGGTTCGAAGTCGGTCTGCCAGTCGGGGAGTTCGGGGCGGTCCGTGGCGCAGAAGAAGAGTTCCGTGCCGTCGGGGGCGGCCACCGCGTCGAGCGGGGCGTCCTCCGGGGTGCGGCGGCGGGGCAGGACCGGCGCCAGGAGGGCCTCGGCCCGGCGGGCGGCACCTTCCGGATCCGGTGACTCCAGGCCGACGGCTGCGAGTCCGGTGCCGTCACGGCGGGCGGCCGGTCCGGTGTTGACGAGGATGCGGGCCTCGCCGTGTTCCCAGAGGTCGACGGGCTTGCTGCGGTGGCGTGCCGTACGGGCGAGGCCGAGCGCGCCGAGTACCGCTGCGACCGGTTCGGCGTCGGGGGTGACGAGTTCGGCGAAGGCGATGCCGGTGGGGACGACGGGCTCGGGCAGCGGGGCGAGGCCGATGCTCTCCTGGAGGACGAGGAGGGAGCGCCGGGCGTCCACCGCGGTCGGTCCGGCCTCGGCCTGCCGGAAGACGTCGTTGAAGACCTCGAGGGAGAGCGGGCCGTCGTATCCGGCCCTGACGACGTGCTGGAGGAGACCCTCGATGTCGAAGCCGCCCTGCCCCGGGAAGCAGCGGTAGTGGCGGCTCCACTGCAGCACGTCCATGGCGAGCAACGGGGCGTCGGCCAGCTGGAGGAAGAAGATCTTCTCGCCGGGGATGTCCTCGATGCCCTTCGGGTCCGACCCCCGGGAGAGGATGTGGAAGCTGTCGAGGCAGGTGCCGAGCGCGGGATGGCCGGCCGCCTCGACGATGCTCCAGGCGTGGTCGTACGTACTGACGTGCCGCCCCCACGCGAGCGCCTCGTAGGCGACGCGGACGCCGAAGTCCTGTGCCAGATCGGCCAGTCGGCTCAGCTGGGCGGCGGCCAGAGCGTCGTCGTCGAGGCCGAGCGGGGAGACGCTGGAGCAGACGAGGACGGTGTCGGTGCCGAGCCGCCGCATCAGCTCGAACTTGTGCCGGGCGCGGCGCAGGTTGCGGGCGAACTCGTCCTCGGGCACGGCCTCGATGTCACGCATCGGCTGGTAGAGATCGATGCTGAGACCGAGGTCGGCGCAGCGGGCGCGGATCTCCTCGGGGGTGAGAGGGCTGGCGAGCAGGTCGTTCTCGAAGATCTCGACCCCGTCGAAACCGGCCCGGGAGGCAGCCGTGAGCTTCTCGGTGAGCGAGCCGCTGAGCGACACGGTGGCGATGGACGTACGCACGTCGGTACCTCTGCCTTCTCTTTGCTTCCGCTTCGCTACGTCTACTTCGGTGCCGGGAGCGCGCCCGCCAGTTCCGCGATGTCGGCCAGCATGCGCGCGGTGTCGGGTTCCCTGCCGGTGAAGAGACGGAACGCGTCCGCGGCCTGGAAGACGGCCATGCCGCCGCCGTCCAGCGTGGCGCAGCCGATCGCGCGCGAGGTACGCAGCAACTCGGTCTCCAGCGGGCGGTAGACCACCTCGGCGACCCAGAGGCCGGGGTGCAGCAGCTCTGCGGGAAGGGGCAGGCCGGGGTGGGCGGCCATACCGGTGGGCGTCGCGTGCACCAGTCCGTCGGCGCCGCCGGTCCGGCCGATCAGCGCCGCCAGCCGGTCGGGCGTCGCGGCGGTCGCCCGGCCGGCGCCGAAGTGCCGGTTGAGGGACGCGGCGAGGTCGGCGGCCCGGTCGGGCAGCGCGTCGACGACGGTGACCCGACCGGCGCCGAGGGTGAGCGTGGCGTGGGCGACGGCCGCGCCGGCGCCACCGGCCCCGAGCTGCACGACCCGTTCCAGCGGGGCATCGGGCAGACCGCGCGCGAAGGACGCGGCGAAGCCGGTCACGTCCGTGTTGTGGCCGATCGCGCGACCGTCCTCGAAGACCACGGTGTTGACGGCGCCGAGCGCCTCGGCCTGCGGATCGAGGCCGTCGAGGTGTTCGATGACGAGCTGCTTGCACGGGTGGGTGATGTTCAGCCCGTCGAACCCTAGGTCACGGGCGGCCCGTACGAGATCGCCCACCGCGTGCGCCTCGACACCCAGCGTGTCGATGTCGATCAGCCGGTACAGATAGCGCAGCCCCTGCCGGTCGGCCTCCCGCTGGTGCAGCGCGGGGCTCAGCGACGGGCCGATACCGGAGCCGATGAGCCCGACGAGAAACGAGTCCTTGGCCACGACCGACCTCCACTAATGTACGAACTAGTACGTTAGCTATATCAGCATCACGGCGCATCGGGGAAGCCCCCACGAGCGCTTCGGAAGGGGCGTCACGAGTCCTTCTAGAATCACGGGACCGGCAGCCCCTCGCCCGAAGGAACCTGATGACCAGCGTCGAAGAACCGGCACGCACAGGCGGGCGCATCCGCGACGCCGCCCGGACCAGGGCCGAGATCCTCGACGTGGCCACCAAGGAGTTCGCCCGGGCCGGCCTGGCGGGGGCCCGGGTGGACGAGATCGCCGCACTCACCCGCACCACCAAGCGGATGATCTACTACTACTTCGGCGGCAAGGAGCAGCTGTTCACGGCCGTCCTGGAGCGCGCGTACTCCGTGATCCGGCAGGCCGAACAGGACCTCGACGTCGAGCATCTGGACCCGGTCGCGGCCATCCGGCGCCTCGCGGAGCTCACCTTCGACCACCATGAGGCGCACCCCGACTTCATCCGCCTGGTGAGCATCGAGAACATCCACGAGGCCGAGCACATCGCCGCCTCCGAACAGCTCGGGCGGATCGGCTCGCCCGCACTGGAGGTGATCCACCGGATCCTGGAGTCGGGCCGCAAGTCGGGTCTGTTCACAGCCGACGTGGACGCCGTGGACCTGCACGCCATGATCAGCTCCTTCTGTTTCTTCCGGGTGGCCAACCGGCACACCTTCGGCGCGCTGTTCGGCCGCGACCTGACGGCCCCCGACCAGCGGGAGCACTACCGGGCGATGCTCGGCGACATGGTCATCGCCTATCTGACGGCGGACCGTACGGCCTGAACGAGGCGACCGCGCCCGCCCGTGAAGGGCAAGATCCTCCGCCGCGACCTCTTGACACCCGGGAAACGTGGGCGCAACATCCGTAGCCAACCGCTACTAACTATCCAGTGGGTTAATTAACCGGGTAGCTCCCGGCCCGGCCGTCCCGTCACCCCAGGGATCCGGCACTTCTCCCTCCCCTCCGCTCACTCCACGCACGTTGGAGTTCCCTCGAAGGAGCACGCCGTGGCGGATTCCGTCGCATCCCACGACCCCGCAGCACCCCTGGGCGCCCCACCCGGGGGCCAGCCGAAGAAGGCCGCCACGGCCGCCTGGATCGGGAGCGCCCTGGAGTACTACGACTTCTTCATCTACGGCAGCGCTGCCGCCCTGATCTTCCCGAAGGTCTTCTTCGACGAGTCCGACCCGGCCACCGCGACCCTGCTGTCACTGGGCACCTTCGGCGTCGCGTATGCCGCCCGCCCGGTCGGCGCGCTCTTCCTGGGCCACTTCGGCGACCGGCTCGGCCGCAAGAAGATCATGGTCTTCACGCTGATCCTGATGGGCCTGTCGACGTTCCTCATCGGCTGCCTGCCCACCCGCGACCAGGTCGGCGCCCTCGCGCCGGTCCTGCTCGTGCTCTGCCGCGTCCTCCAGGGCATCTCGGCCGCCGGTGAGCAGGCGAGCGCCAACTCCATGACGCTCGAACACGCCCCGCCGGACCGACGCGGCTTCTTCACCAGCTTCACCCTGAGCGGCACCCAGGGCGGCCAGCTCCTCGCCACGCTGGTCTTCATCCCGATCGCGGCGATGCCCGAGGACCAACTCCTGTCCTGGGGCTGGCGGGTGCCGTTCTGGCTGAGCATCGCGGTCGCCGTCGTCGGCTACGTCATCCGCCGCAAGCTGGAGGAGACCCCGGCCTTCGCCGAGCAGGCCGCCGCCGAGGGTGTCGTGAAGCTGCCGCTGCTGATCCTGCTGCGCGAGCACTGGGCGGACGTACTGCGGGTGATCGCGGGCGCGTTGGTGGCCTCCGTCTCCACGATCTTCACGGTCTGGGCGCTGGCGTACGCGACCAGCGACTCGGTGGGCATGAACCGCTCGTCGATGCTGTGGGTGGCCGCGCTCGCCAACCTGGTCGCGCTGGCCGCGATTCCGCTCTGGGCCACGCTGTCCGACCGGATCGGCCGCCGCCCGGTGTTCCTGGCGGGCGCCGCCGGCAGCGGGGTCATGATGTTCGTCTACCTGTGGGCGATCTCCACGGGTTCGTACCCGCTGATCATGGTCCTCGGTATCGTCACCTTCGGCGTGGTCTACAGCGCCGCGAACGGCACCTGGCCCTCCTTCTACGGCGAGATGTTCACGACCCGGGTACGTCTGTCGGGCATGGCGATCGGCACGCAGATCGGCTTCGCCGTCGCGGGTTTCGCGGTGACCTTCGCCGCGGAGATCGCCGGTCCGGACGGGGACGACTGGTTCTCCGTCGCCCTGTTCACCTCGGCCCTGTGCATCCCGCCGGTGCTGGCCGCGATCACAGCACGTGAGACACACCGGGTGCCGACGGAGCGGCTCGGTGAGCGTGGCGCCGAGAACGTGTCGAAGCGGGAAGCCGTGTCGGCCTGAGCCGTTCCCTCCTTCCCAAGTCCCCGGCAGCCACAGGCTGTTCGGGGACTCGGCGTTCCGGGAACGCGGTTCTGCGCCTCGGCGGCGAGGGCGGCGACGGCCCTGCCCCGGTCGCCGTACGAGATCGGCGAGGTTCCGGCCGGGACGCGCCGGCTCTCCGGGAGTGCGGCCCGCGCGGCGCCCACCGCCAGGTGCAGATAGTGATCGACGGTACGGGTGACGGCCGCAGAGCACGCGGCGATGCCGTCGGTGGCGGCAGCGGTGCGCTCGGCGTGGGCGCGTACGGCGGGGCGGTAACGGCCGGAGTCCGCGTGTTCGAGGAGCAGCGCGTCGGCGAGCTCTTCGAGGAGCCGGGCAGCCTCGGGCTCGGCGAGGCCGGCGGCGCGGGCCGCCGCGGCGGTGTCGAGGCGGGCCAGGCGTGCAGCCCAGCCAGGCGGTAGAGGCGGGCGGCGTCGAGGGTCAGCAGCCGGTAGGAGTCCTCGGTGGCGGCGCCCACCGCGTCCGGGGCGCGATCACCGGCGGGGCTCTCTGTGGTGGTCGCGGAGGGGGCAATGGTCAGGCGGGGTGCCGCTGCCCGTAGGGCGTACGGCGAGCCGGCACAGCGGTCGAGGACACCGGGCAGGGTGGCGCGGGCCGCACCGATCGCGGGTTTGCCGACCAGGTCGGTGAGCAGCCGAACGGCGTCCTTGCGTGCCAGGGGACCGACCGGGACTCGTAGCGCGTCCAGGCCCGCCGGCGGTTGCCGGGCGACGACCAGGGTGACGACGCCCGGCGCCGAAGTGAGCAACGCCCTTACCCGGCCCGCCGACTGGGCGTGGTCCAGGACGAGGAGCAGACGCCGGTCGGCGAGGCAGCGCCGGAGGAGGTCTGCGCGGTCGGCGGCAGCGGGCGGTACTTCCTCGTCCGGCAGGCCGAGTTGGCGCAGGAGGGTTGCGAGGGCGGCCTCGGGGCCGAGGGTGCGCAGATCCGCGTAGAGCTGTCCGTCGGGGAAGCGGGCCTGTTGCCGCCAGGCCCAGTGGATGGCGAGGGTGCTGGTGCCGATGCCTTCCGGGCCGTGCAGGAGGGCCGGCCGGGGGCGGCCGTCGAAGTCGCGGGTGGCCTCCTTGCCCAGGGACTCCAGGGCTTCCTGACGGACAGTCACCCACCTTGGTTCACCTATCGGCGCGGCATGCCGTACGCCCTCTCCACCCTGATCCGCAGCACGAGCCGCCGGTCCCGGACCATGACCGCGCGGTAGTCGTCCCAGTCGGGGTGCTCGCCCCGCACGGCACGGTAGAGCCGGACCAGCTCCTCGACGGTTTCGTCGTGCGGGTCCGCGGCCACGGGTGTCAGGTCGGCCACGCCCTCGACCACGGTGTACGCCCAGCGGTCGCCGCTGGTCACGTGGTAGGAGACCCGCGGGTCCCGGCGCAGGTTGCGGGTCTTGGCGCGGGAGTCCGTGATGGAGACGCGGACGGTGCGTTCGTCGGGGTCATAGACGTGGTTGACGTTCGAGAGCTGGGGGCGGCCGTCGGCCTTGATGGTCGTCAGCACTCCGCCGTCGTACTCGGAGAGCAGCTTGAGGAGCGGGTCCTGCGCGTCGTCCTGAGTCATGTCCCGTGCAACAGCACGCCACCGGCCTTTCATTCCAGTAGACACTGTCTACCAAGTTTGGTAGACAGTGTCTATGAGTGACTCGTTGTCGTTGCGTACCCGGCTCATCGATGTCGGCGTCGAGCTGGTGACCGCGGAGGGCGTCCACGCGCTCTCCCTCCGGGAGATCGCCCGCCGCGCCGGCGTCTCGCACGGCGCCCCGCGCCGCTACTTCCCGACCCATCTGGAGCTGCTGTCCGCCATCGCGCGCCGTGGCTTCACCGAGCTGGCGGCCAGGGGATCGCAGGCGATCGAGGAGATCGGGCCCGGTACGGCGGGACCCCGGGCACGGATCGCCGTACTCGGGCGCGCGTACCTCGACTTCGCGCTCGCCAACCGGGGCATGCACGAGCTGATGTTCCGTCACGACCTGCTGGAGAGCAACAAGTTGGGTCTGCGCGAGGCCAGCCTGCCTGTCTTCGCCCTGCTGGTGGACCTCGTCGGGCAGGCCCGGCCGGACGCCGACGCCCGGCTCGTCGCAGGAGCGCTGCTGGCGAACCTCTACGGCATCGCCCAGCTGTGGGCCTGGGGCAGCCTCCAGCTCACCACGGGCGCCGACGACTTCGCGCCCCTGCTGCGTACGGCCCTCGACGCGCACCTCGGACCGGAGGAGCGGTGACCGCACATCGTCGGATCGCCCTCGCGAGCAGCGTGATCGGGGCGGTGGTCGTCGCTCTCGACGGCACCGTACTGACCATGGCGCAGCCCGCCCTGCAACGGGATCTGCACGCCTCCTTCGCCGAGGTCCAGTGGACGAGCACCGGGTATCTCATCGCGGTGGCGAGTCTGCTGGTGTTCGCCGGGCGGCTCGGGGACCGGTACGGGCACCAACGGCTCTTCGCCATCGGGGTGTTGGGCTTCGGGGCGGTGTCGGCGGGTATCGGGTTCGCGTCCGGGGTGGGGTGGGTGATCGGGCTGCGGGTCCTCCAGGGCGTCTTCGGCGCGCTGCTGCAACCCGCCACGCTCGGGATGCTGCGGGCCGCGTTCCCGCCCGACCGGCTGGGGATGCCGATCGCGTTGCGGACCAGTGCGATCGGGGTGGCCGCGGCGGCCGGTCCGCTGGTGGGTGGCGTCCTGGTGACCCACCTGGGCTGGCGCGCGGTGTTCTTCCTCAATGTCGTACCGGCGCTGGTGCTGGGCGTACTGGCGTTGCTCGTCCGCACTCCCGGCCCACGCCGGTCCCCCGCGGCCGGACACAGGCGGCTCGACCTCCCCGGCGCCGCCCTGCTCGCGCTGACCCTCGCCTGCCTCGTGCACACCCTCGTCGACGTCCCGGAGCACGGCTGGAGTGCCCCGGCCGTCCTCGGGCTGCTCACGGCGGCGGGCGCGGGCTTCGTCCTCGTACGCCACGAGCGGCGCACCGCCGACCCGCTGCTGCCGCCCGGCATGCTCGGATCAGGGGTCGTGGGCGCCGCGCTGGGCATTCTCGTGGCCGCGTCGGCTGCGATGTTCGGCACACTCTTCGTGGCCAGTTTTGTGCTCCAGGACGAGCTGGGCATGGACCCGTTGCGCACCGGTCTGACCGCGCTGCCCGGCGGTGTGGCGATGGTGCTGGGGGCCCCGTCTGCCGCCGTACTCCTGCGTCGGTACGGGGCCCGGCGTACGACCGTCGTCGCGCTGCTGCTGCTCGCGCTCGGGGTGCTCGTGCTGTTCCGGGCGTCCGGGACCGAGACGTTCGGCGGTGGATTCCTACTGCTCGGAGCGGGTTTCGGCACCGTGATGGTGACCGCGACGGCCGTCGTCGTACGGCATGCGGCAGCCGAGTCCGCGGGGGTGGCGGGCGGGTTGCAGCAGACCGCGATGAACGTCGGACCGGTCCTCGGGGTGGCCACCGCGGCCACGCTCGCCGCCGTCACCGACGGGCTTCGGATGTCGTTGCCCGTACTGGCGGGTATAGCACTCGTAGGTGTACTGGCCGCCCTGAAACTGCCGGACCCGGGTGACCTGCGGGCGACGCCTGCGGGGTCCCTGCGTCACCATGGGGGGTCTGAGGCCTGAGGTGATCCTGTCGGGGTATGACAGGACGGCACTTCAAGCGACCGGAGGGGAACGATGGCACAGCTGCGACAAGAGGTCGACCCGGGCGAGGTCGGACTGGACGTGAAGGCGCTGGACCGCCTCGACCAGCACTTCGCCCACTGTGTCGACGAGGGACGGCTGCCGGGCTTCCTCGTGTCCGTGGCCCGCGCCGGCCGCGTCGCACACCTCACCACACACGGCCGGCGCGACCGGGCGGCCGGCCTTCCGGTCGAGGCCGACACGCTGTGGCGGATCTACTCCATGAGCAAGCCGGTCACCTCGGTCGCCGCGCTGATCCTGCTGGAGGAGGGCAGGCTCGCGCTCACGGACCCCGTCTCCCGCTTCCTGCCGGAGTTCGCCGACCCGCAGGTGCATGTGAGCGGTTCCGGGAGCGACCTCAGCACCCGGCCCGCCCAGCCTCTCCTGATCCGGCACCTGATGACCCACACGGCGGGCTTCACCTTCGCCTTCTACCACTCGCACCCCGTCGACGCCCTGTACCGCGCCGCCAACCTGGAGTCGTCGGTGGTGCCGGGCTCGACCCTGGCCCAGACGTGTTCGGTGTACGCGGGGCTGCCGCTCCAGTTCGAGCCGGGCACCCAGTGGAACTACTCGGTCGCCACGAACATCCTGGGCCGGGTCATCGAGGTGGCGTCCGGGAAGCCGCTGGACGAGTTCATCGCCGAGCGGGTCTTCCGTCCGCTCGGCATGACGGACGCCGGTTTCTGCGTGAACGGCGAACAGGTGGCCCGGCTGTCCGAGTTGTACGGGGAGACCGAGGACGGCGGCATCGAGCCGATCCTCGGCCTGCCCCTGAAGAGCCGACCCCGGTTCCTGTCCGGCAGCGGCGGTATCGTCGCGAGCGCCCACGACTACCACCGGTTCATGGAGATGCTGCGCCGGGGCGGCGAACTCGACGGCGTGCGCATCCTGTCGTCCGGGACGGTGGCCCTGATGACCTCCAACCACCTTCCGGGCGGCGCCGATCTGCGGACCTTCGGCGCCCGTCCCCACGACGAACCCGGCAACGCGGGCGTCGGTTTCGGCCTCGGGGTCTCGGTGGTGATCGACCCGGACCGCGCCCAGGCACCGGCCGGCCTCGGCACGTACGGCTGGAGCGGGGTGGCGACGACGACGTTCTGGGTCGACCCGAGCCGTGATCTGACCGTGCAGTTCATGACCCAGGTACGACACAGGACGAGTCAGTCGTACTGGCAGGACCTCAAGCGTCTGGTGCACGAGGCGGTCGTCACCGAGTAGCGGTTGACAGGTAACGGGTAACAGGTAACAAGTAGTTGGCGGGGAGCGTGCCGCCGTCAGCCGACGGTGAGCCTGAACTCCATTCCCTCCCCGCCGAGTTCACTCAGCCAGTCCTCCGAACGCCGCGCCGTCTCGGCTGCGCGGCTCAGGCCGGGTGGCAGCGAACCGTCGAGAATGTGGCGGACGCCCAGGGCCAGCGTGCGGGAGACACAGCGGGCCATCGCACTCTCGGCCGCATCGCCCTCCAGGTCGAGGAGATAGCGGCCGGACCAGTTCCGCCGCCGCCCGGAATCACTGCCCGCCTCCCCCTCCGCGTTCACGTCTACTTCCACGTCCACCTCCACGTCCAGGGAGACGGCGAGGACCACTCGGTCGCGGTCGGCGTGGGTCGTCGGGTAGCGCGCCGCCAACTCCCTTGCCAGGGCGCCGATCCGCTCGTCGTCGCCGCCCTTCAGCTCCTCGAAGACGGAGTCCCAGGCGCTGAGCCAGCCGTCCAGGCGCAGGGTGCCCCGGACGAAGGTCCGCGCCTTCCAGGCCGTCGGCAGCTCGTACTGCTCGACGAACGGCACGCTGTCCCGGTTCGGGTACACCTCGAAGGTCTCACCGTCGATTCCGTGCGGTCGCGTGACCTCCCAAGGCCTCTCGGCGACGGTCTCGGCGCCCTCCTCGATGTAACGGGCTTGGGAGCGAAGGGCGTTGAGGACTCCGGCGGGCGCCCAGCTGAACCGGTACCTGAAGTCGTTGGGCACCGCGGGGATGCCTCCGCAGTACGACGTGAGGCGGTACGAGGCCGGTGTGCCGGCGCCGATCGCGTGCTCGGCGCGGGTGACCAGGCTGTGCGCGAAGAGGTGGTCGATGCCCGGGTCGAGCCCGCACTCGGTGAGGACGACCAGCCCGGCAGCCTCGGCCGCCGGGACGTGCTCGAGTACCGCCTCCGACACATAGCTCGAGCACGCGAAGTGGGCCCCGCCCCGCACACAGACCGCCAGCAGCGGGGCGTGCTCGGGCGCAGGGAGCATGGAGACGACCACGTCTCCGGGCGCCAGTTCGGCCGTGAGCGCGGGGAGGCTGTACGCGCGGGGTTCGGCCCGGCCGGTGAGACCCAGGTGCGCCAGCGCCCCGGCCGCGCGACCCTCCGTGCGGTGCCACACCCGTACGTGGCGCACGGCGTCGCTGTCGCACAGCGCGGCCAGTCCGCCGCCCGTGGACAGACCCGCGCCGATCCAGTGGACGGTGCCGCTCGCGGGAACCCTGTCGGTCATGCGCCCACTCCCCCTTCGTTTCCCGGACTTCCCGGACTTCCCGGAGTTCCCGACTCGTCCTTCACCAGACCGAGTTCACGGCATGTCTCGTCGAACCGTTCCAGACAGCGCCCCCAGGGACCGCCAGGGCCGCCCACCTCGAAGTCGAGGAGCTGAAGGACCAGGTCGGCCGAGAAGTCCGCGCTCGCCTCGCGGGGCAGCAGGGACGGCAGGTTGTCGATGGCGATCAGGTCGAGCGGCGGCTCGTCCCGCAGCCTGCGCACGGGGTCGTCCCAGGTGGTGGCGGTGTCGTACACGGGGAGGAGGTTCATGGGCGAGCCGACGTCGACGGTGACGTCCGAGAGGGTACGAAGGCGGCGACCCGGGGTGTCGACGTCCTGGTCCGTCAGGAAGGGCGGTACCGGGCTCGTGGTGAGGACGGTGTTGACCAGCAACTCGTGGGCCAGCAGGGCCGGTCGGTCCAGATTCCGCGTCTCGGCCAGGTCCCAGCAGGTGGGGTCGACCCCGGCCTCGTCGAGCGCGACCCTCGCACCCCGGCCACTGCGGCCCAGGGCGCCGATCACCAGCGCGCTCAACCGTGTCCCGGGTGACCGGAGTTCGGCCTCCAGCGCATCCTTGGTGGTCGGAACCAGCGGAGTCGCCAGCCTGCCCCGGTGCTGGAGCACGGCGAGGGCCGCCCCCAGATATCCGGCCCAGTAGCCGAAGGCGGCCAGCCTGCGCCCCTGGTCGTCCGCCAGGTACTCCAGGTCCAGCAGCGCCCCGCCCCCGGCGACGAAGCGGCCCAGCAGCTCGGCCGCGCCCGGCTGGCCCTTGTAGGCGTGCCCGAAGTAGATGTGCCGGTGGCGCAACTCGCCCGGCTGGTCGGGGAGTTCCTTGAGGCCGACGACCACCGCGTCGGAGGGAGCGGAGACCCAGGACCCGGCGTCGGCAGCGCCGCAGCCGACCGCCTCGTACTCATCGGTCGGGAAGATCCGCTGTGGGGACTCCTCGACGGTCAGGCGTACCCCCTGCTCGACGAGGAGCCGGGCGTCGGACGGGACGACGGGTGTGCGGCGTTCGGTCGTACGGGTCTCGTGGCGCAGCCACAAGTGGAGCTCGGTCATACGAGGTTGACCTCCGGGCGCAGGGCATCGGCCGCGAAACGGCCGGCGCTCAAGGGGCTGATGTCGACGAAGGGTACGCGGCCGAGGTAGAGGTCGCGGACCACCTCACCGACCGCCGGTCCCTGGAGGAAACCGTGGCCGGAGAACCCTGTCGCGTAGAGGAAGCGGGAGGGTGAACTCGCCTCGCCTATCAGGGCGTTGTGGTCCGGGGTGATCTCGTACAGGCCCGCCCAGCCGCCGGTGCGGCGCAGGTCGAGCAGGGCGGGCGCCCGGTGTTCCATCGCCTCGTACAGCCGCGGGATCCAGCGGTCGTGGGTGTCGGTGGCGAAGCCGGTCGTCTCGTCGGGGTCGGACATGCCGAGGAGCAGGCCGGGTCCCTCGGTGTGGAAGTAGAGGCTGCTGCTGAAGTCGATGGTCATGGGGAGCGTCGGCGGCAGTCCGGGGACCGGTTCGGTGACCGCGATCTGGCGGCGCAGGGGGTCCACGGGCAGCTCCACTCCCGCCATCGCGCCGACCGCCCGTGACCAGGCGCCGGCCGCGCAGATCACGGTGTCGGTGGCGATCCGGCCCTTGTCCGTGACCACGGCCGTGATGGTGTCGCCGTCGCGTTCGATGCCGGTGACCTCGGTGTGGCGCAGGACGGTCGCGCCGTGGCGCCGGGCGGCGGCGGCGTAGCCGTGGACCACCGCTTCCGGCGTGCAGTGGCCGTCGTCGGGCGAGTAGGCCGCCGCCAGCAGGCCGTCCGTGCTGATCAGCGGGGAGAGGCGGTGTGCCTCGGCCGGGGTGAGCATCCGGCTGGGTACGCCCAGGCCGTTCTGCAGGGCCACCCCCGCCTCGAAGGACGCGACGTCCTCGGGTGTGGAGAGGAGGAAGAGATAGCCGACCCGGTGCAGTCCGATGTCGTGCCCGATCTCCTCCCCGAACCGCCCGAACGCCTCCAGGCTCCGCGCCCCGAGCTGGATGTTGAGCTCGTCGGAGAACTGCGCCCGGACCCCGCCGGCCGCCCGCGAGGTGGAGCCGGAGGCCAGTTCGTCACGCTCGACGAGGACCACGTCCCGTACACCCGCCCGGGCCAGCTGGTAGGCGATGCTCGTGCCCATCACCCCACCACCGACCACGACCGCGTCGGCCCGCGTCACGGTCATCGCCCCTCCCCGCTTGCCGTGTGGATGACGGCCCAGGGCGCAACAGCGTCCTCCACGTCGAGCCCGACACTGTTGTGGAAGACGGTGTCGGCAGAGCCTGTACAGGCTGTCCGCGTGCCAGGTCCCGTCTCCCCAACACCGATCATGACCACGCCCGCGTGCCGCGAGGAGCTCATCGGCCCTCCCCGCGTGCCGCGTGGATGACGGCCCAGGCCGCAGCAGCGTCCTGCACGCCGAGCCCCACGCTGTTGTAGTAGACGATGTCGTCCGGGCCGGTGCGGGCCGTCCGCACGCCCGTGAGGACGTCGCCGAGCCCGATCAGGTCCGCGCGGGTCAGCAGTCGGTCCCGCAGCGCGTCGACCACCGGTCCCGCGTGCTCCGCCGCGGTCTCCGGGTCGTCGACGACGACGGCTGCCGCCCGCCGAACCACTCCGGCGTCGACCTCACTGCGGGTCGGCTCGAACGAGCCCACACTGACCACCGTGCACCCCGGCGCGAGCCATGCGCCGCGCACGACGGGGGTGGTGCTGAGGGTGCAGGCCGCGACCAGGGATGCCCCGGTCACCGCTTCCCGGGGTGTGCCGGTCGCCTCGGCGGCGATGCCGAGTTCGGCTGCGAGCAGCTCCGCCGCCCGCGCGCGCCGCTCCGGGCTCGGACTCCACACCCGTACGGACTTCAGATCACGTACCCGGGCGACGGCCCGCGCGTGGGCGAGTGCCTGGGTGCCCGAGCCGATCAGGGCCAGTTCGGCGCTGTCCGCGGTGGACAACGCGTCGAAGGCCACCGCGCTGGCGGCGGCCGTGCGCAGGGTGGTGACCGCCGTGCCGTCCATGACTGCGACGAGTTCGCCCGTCACCGGGTCGAGGGCCGTGATGACGGCGTGCACGGTCGGCAGGCCGGCCGCCGCGTTGCCGGGGTTGACGCTGCCGAACTTCGCCACCGCGCCGGTGTCCCGGGACAGCCGGGAGACGTACGCGAAGACGACACTGTCGTCGAAGCGGCTGGGATGCATGATCTTCCCGGGCAGATCAGGCGTACGCGCGCCACCCGCGCCCAGCGCGCCGAACGCCGCGCGCTGCGAGGCGATCGCCGTGTCGGGGTCGAGGAGGGTCGTCACCTGGTCCCGGGAGAGGAAGAGGACGTCATCGGTCATTCCCTCTTCCTTTCCGGAATCGGGCCTTCTGGCACCCCCCGCGCGCGTCAGAGTGACGCGCGCCCCCTGTTCGGGGCTCCCGGCCGGGTCTCCCGGTCAGGTCAGGACCAGTGCGCCACCGCGTCCAGGTGCGGCAGGACGTGGTCGAGACGCTCGCGCTTTGTCCGCAGATAGGTGATGTTGTTCTCGCACGGCGGGATCAGCAGCGGCACGTCCTCCGCGATCTTTATGCCGTGGCGGAGCAACGCCTCGCGCTTGCGCGGGTTGTTGGACATCAGGCGCACCGAACGGACACCGAGGTCGTGGAGGATCTCCGCCGCGACGCCGTAGTCGCGGGAGTCCACCGGCAGACCCTGCGCGAGGTTCGCCTCGACGGTGTCCAGGCCCTCCGCCTGGAGCTGCATCGCGCGCAGCTTGGCCAGCAGACCTATGCCCCGGCCCTCATGCCCTCTGAGGTAGACGAGAATGCCGCTTCCCTCGGCGACTATCGCGCGCAGCGCGGAGTCGAGCTGATCACCGCATTCGCAGTGCTGGGAGCCGAAGGCGTCGCCGGTCAGGCATTCGGAATGCAGCCTGGTGAGAACGTCGTCCTCGGCGATCTCACCGTAGACCAGCGCCACTTGCTCGTCACCGCGATCGTGGTCCATGTATCCGACCGCCTGGAAATCGCCGTACACGGTGGGCAACGGCGCATTCACCACGCGTTCGACTCCCGAGGCCTGGGAGGCTTTGCCGAGTACGCCAATTTTTTCTGTCATGATCTGGTTCCTAAGCAGAGACGAAAGGCCGGGAGAACATGGATGATTCGGGAATACGGCCGACGGCGTCCGTAGCGTTGCCGACCGGCGGCCTGTTGCCGGTGGACACTACGGAAGACGTACGGACACGAGCCGCCGGCGTCTCAACGCAGGTAGCCGTTCTTCCGGTCGGGAGCTTCGAACAACATGGTCCCTTCCTTCCATTGACGACCGACACCCTGGTCGCCTGTGCCATTGCCCGGGAGATCGCATCCGCATACCCGGTGCACCTCCTTCCGCCGGTGACCATCGCGTGCTCGCACGAGCACGCCGCCTGGCCGGGAACCGTCAGCATCTCCTCCGTGACCCTTCACGCGGTAGTCCGGGACATCGCCGATTCGCTGCGCCGCTCGGGCGTGGACGCCCTGGTGATCGTCAACGGACACGGCGGAAACTACGTACTGGGCAACGTCGTTCAGGAATCCTCCGCGCGCGGTGAGCGCATGGCGCTGTTCCCGGCCGGGGAGGACTGGGAGACGGCGCGCGAGCGGGCCGGAGTGGTGACTTCGCTGCTCACCGACATGCACGCGGGGGAAATCGAGACCTCCATCCTGCTGCACGCTCATCCCGAATTGCTCCGTCCCGGTTATGAAACCGCTGATTTCGTCGCCGACGACCGCCGGCATCTCCTCACCCTCGGTATGGCCGGTTACACCGATTCCGGTGTCATCGGCCGCCCCTCGCTGGGCTCCGCCGAAAAGGGGAGGGCGTTGCTGGCGAGCTTCGCCGAGTCCTTCGGAGCGTATTTCTCGATGCTCACCGATGCCGATGCCGATGCCGTTGCCGGGGCTGCTGCCGATGCCGGCGGCGTCGGCGACCAGAAGTAGCGGACGACCAGGACGACCGCGCCGGGCAGGGCGGCCACGAAGCTCAGCACGCCGTACACGACGGCGACGCTCAGCCCCATGCTGGCGCCCAGCCCCGCCGCGCCGAACGCCCAGGCGGTGACACCCTCTCGGGGCCCCCAGCCACCGACGTTCAGCGGGATCCCCATCGCCAGCAGCGCCAGTACGGCCAGCGGCAGCAGTTCGGCGACGGTGGCGTGGGATCCGGCGACCCGGGCGGCGACCACGAACATCCCGAGGTGCCCGGAAAGGACCACCACGGAAGAGAGCGCGACGCCCGGCAGGTTCTCGCGGGAGAGCAGGGCGCCGCGGGCCTCGGTGAGCGCGGCGCGCAGGGCGCGGGCCCGGCGGGCCGCGACACTCGGGGCGCGGTTCATCCGGACGGCGACGACGACCGCGACGGCGCCCACGACGGCGAAGACCGCCATCAGCGCGACCCGGCGGGCGTCGGCCAGCACCGGCGACGGCTGGGTGAGCAGTACCACTCCGCCGACGGTGATCAGCGCGATCTGTCCGGCGACCCGTTCGAGAACGACCGCACGGACGCCGCGCCCCATGTCACCGGCGCTCTGCCCGTGCCGCACCGCACGGTGCACGTCGCCGAGGACGCCGCCGGGGAGGGCCGCGTTCAGGAACAGCGAGCGGTAGTAGTCGGCGATCGCGGGGACGAGGGGCAGCTTGATCCCCAGGCCCCGGGCGACCAGGGCCCAGCGCCAGGCGCTGAACACGGTGGTGAGCAGTCCGATCCCGAGGCCCACGAACAGGATCGGTACGTCGATCCGCCGCAGCCCGTCCAGGAAGACACCGGTGCCCAGGCGCCAGAGCAGCACACCGAGAATCGTTACTCCGGCGAGGGTTCCCAGGTGGGGGCGGATGCTTTTGGCCGCGCGGCGGAGACGGCTCGGCTCGGTTGCCTGCGGGGCGGCTTCCCGGGGCCCGACGAAGCCGATGACTCCGGCGCGGCCGGCCGAGGAGCGCGCCTCGGGATATGCGGTTCGTCGGCCGCGGGCCAGTGGGGGCTGGTCGCGCAGTTCCCCGCGCCCCTTCAGGGGCGCGGGTCCGCGCCCGACCTCCCCGAAGCCGCTCAGCACAGCCTCCGTCACTTCCACCGTCTGCACGCTCATGACGTTGTCCCGTCCGTCGGCCTCGGCAGGGACAGGAGGTCGCTGTGGTGGACCTCCACCCGGAGTTCCCCGGCCGCGCAGGCCTCCAGGCGCTCGGTGAGGTAGGTCTCCGCGCGGGACTTCAGTGCCGGGCGTTCCTCCACCGCCGCCGCGACCCAGCCGCGCAGCCACTCCGCGGTGAGCGGGGCCTCCACGGGGCCGAGATGCCAGGCGCTCGGGTGGACACGGACCGTGGCGCCCCGCTGGTCGTAGGCCTCGCAGGCCGCCGTGACCGCGTCGGGGCCGAGCAGGCCCGCCCGGCGCTGGTGGGTGTTGAACGCGTCGGCGATGTCCCCGTCCAGCGGGTCGGGGGTGCCGAACTCGACGCGGCCGGCCACGGACAGGGTCAGCAGGGCCGGGCAGCGGGCGCCCGCGCAGGCCGCGGCGAGGGCGTCGACCTCCTCACGGGTGAGGACGTCCAGCAGGGCGGACGCGGTGACCAGCGAGGCACCGGCCAGCGCGTCGGCGGTCAGCCGGGCGACATCGCCGCGCCGCGTCTCGACCGTCACGTGGCTGCCGTCGGCGGCGGCGCGCGGCGAGGCCACGGCGGCGAAGTGCAGCAGGTAGGGGTCACGGTCGTGCAGGACCCAGTGCTGGGGGCCGTCGAGCCGGGGCGCGAGCCAGCGGCCCATGGAGCCGGTGCCGCAGCCCATGTCGTGGATGACGTGCCCGCCCGGCTTTCCGGGCAGGTCGGCCAGTCGGGCGCGCAGCGGGACGAGGAGTTCGACGGAGCGCGCGGCGGCGTCGGGGCCCTCGCGCAGCTCCAGCCAGTCGGGGGCGTACCGGGGCGGGTCGTCGGGCCCGGCCTCGCGCAGCCGGACCGTGCCCCGTTCCCCCGGGCCCACCGGCCCGGCACCGGGCTTCACGTCCCGGTGCGTCGGCTGGGCCGGGATCCCGGCGGCAGGCTTGGCATTCGTGTCCACCGGAGTCACCGGTCCCCGTCGTTGTATTTCCGACGCCGCCGAAGTCGTGATCGTCGTCTTCTTCATGCCGCGCTCCTCGTTTCCCGGGGGGTCCGCCCCAGCGCACCTACGAGACTCCGCAGCGCGGCCACTCGGCGTCCCCGGGCGGCGACCAGCTCGATGTCGGCGTCCATGGGCGTCGCCGGGTCGGCCGAGGCCGTGATCGTCGTCACCTTGGTCGTGCCACCCTCCGAGACGACCGGGGGAATCGGCCCCCGCACGCCGACGGCACTCCGCAGCGCGGCCGCCCGGAGCCCGCGAGCGGAGACGGACCCTATGCCGGCACCCGTCGTCGTCGCTGTCCTCATGCCGCCCTCCGGGGTTCCCAGGGAATCCGGCCCAGTACGCCGGCCAGGCTCCGTGCCGTCGCCGCCCAGCCGTCCAGGGCTGCCCGGCGGCCTCGTGCCGCCGCCTTCAGGCGTCGGCGGACATCCGCCTCGCCGAACCAGCCGCGCAGTTCCGCCGCGAGCGCCGCCGGGTTCTCCGGCGGTACGAGGATGCCGGGGACGCCACCGTCGGGCGCGCGCCCGACCGCCTCGGGCAGGCCGCCGACGTCCGTGGCGAGCACCGGGATGCCGCGCGCGAGGGCTTCGGTGACCGCCATGCCGTACGTCTCGGCGTAGGAGGTGAGGACCATCAGGTCGGCGGCGGCGTAGCTGGCGTCGAGCTGGGCGCCCGCCTGGGGGCCGGCCAGGTGCAGCCGGTCCTGCAGGCCGTGCTTCGCGATCAGGGCGCGCAGCTCGGCGACGTACTCGGGATCCTGTTCGAGCCCGCCCACGCAGACGCAGCTCCACGGCAGGTCGGTCACCGCGGCCAGGGCCTCCACCAGGCGGTGCTGGCCCTTGCGCGGGGTCACGGCGGCCACGCAGAGGAGACGGGAGACACCGTCGGTACCGGAGGCGAGGGGGGCGATGTCGGCGCCGGGGGCCGCCATGTGCACGCGGTCCGGGGCGAGTCCGTGGTGGGAGACGAGGCGGCGGACGGCCCAGTCGCTGGTCGCGATGACCGACGGCACCGCCCTCAGGGTGGCCCGCTCCAGGGCGTCCAGCTCGGCCGCGACGGCCGGGTCGAGGCCCGTCTCGTCGCCCAGCGGCAGGTGCACCAGCACGGCGAGGCGCAGCCGTTCGGCCTCCGGGACGATGATCTCGGGGACCCCGCAGGCGACCAGGCCGTCGAGCAGGACGACCGTGCCGTCCGGCAGCTCGCGCAGCGTCCGCGCCAGTTCCGCACGGGCGTCCTCACCGGGCCGGGGCCAGTCACCGTCGACGGCGTGCTTGTGGACCTGCCAGCCGAAGCCGGGCAGGTCGAGGCTGATCCGCCGGTCGTAGGCGTTGCCGCCGCTCGGCTTGGCCGGGTCGTCGACGCCACCCGGCATCACGAAGTGCACGGAGCGCAGGGACATGGGGATGATCGCCGCGTTCTTGAGGGCCGCGTTCTGCACGGGCACGTAGTTGAGCGTCGTCTGCACGGGAACCTGTACCTGTACCTGGGCCGGGGCGGCCGAAACAGCCGCCGGGGTGAGGGAAACCGGACGGTCGAGGGTCGTGTCGGTCACAGGGCACGCTCGTAGCCGGCCCAGGCGACGTGCGACTCGTGCAGCGTGACGGTGAGGCCCGCCAGGCCTCGGGCGCCCTCACCCAGGGCACCCTTCTCGATCCGTGCGGCGAGCCGGTCGGCGATGACCTTGGCCAGGAACTCCGTGGAGGTGTTGATCCCGGCGAAGTCGGGCTCGTTGTCGAGGTTGCGGTAGTTCAACTCGCTCACCACGGCGCCGAGCTCCTGGGTGGCCAGGCCGATGTCGACGACGATGTTGTCGTCGTCCAGCTGTTCACGTCGGAACGTGGCGTCGACGAGGAACGTCGCTCCGTGCAGGCGCTGGGCGGGTCCGAAGACCTCTCCGCTGAAGCTGTGGGCGATCATGATGTGATCGCGGACGGTGATGCTGAACAACGGACGACCCTCCAGGTGCGGCGCGTCTTGCCCCGTGCTGATCGCTGCCGGGGCATGCCGAGTAGTACGGCTACCCACGACAGCTTGTTCAACGACTTGTTCATGTGCCCGAACCACTTTGCGGGGGTCGGTCGAATCCGTCAGCCGACGTCCGGATAGCGGACGCGATGACAGAGCGCCGGCAGCTCCCCGGAGGCGAGCCTCGGCAGCACGTCCGGGAGCTCCTCGAAGGCGCACTCACCGGTGATCAGGGCGTCGAGCGCCGGGTCGGCCAGCAGGTCGAGGGCCAGGGCGAGCCGGTCGGCGTAGGTGCGGCCGGGCCGCGCGGACGGGGACACGGTCCCCACCTGGCTGCTGCGGACGGTGAGCCGCCGGGAGTGGAACGCCTCACCCAGCGGCAGGCTGACGCGCCGGTCGCCGTACCAGCTCAGCTCGATGACCGTGCCCTCGGCGGTGAGGAGTTCGAGCGAGCGGGCCAGTCCCGCCTCCGTGGCGCTGGCGTGGACGACCAGGTCGCACTCCCCCAGGGCGTCCCCCGGCAGCGCGAAGTCGACGCCGAGCGCCTCCGCGGTCTTCGCCCGCCCGGGATCGGCGTCCACCAGCTGGACACGCACCCCCGGGAACCGGGCGATCAGGGCGGCGACCGACGAGCCGATCATCCCGCCGCCGACCACCGCGATCCGGTCACCGGCCAGCGGCGAGGCGTCCCAGAGCGCGTTCACGGCGGTCTCGACGGTCCCGGCGAGCACCGCACGCTCGGCGGGCACCCCGTCCGGCACCGGTGTCACCGCGTCCACCGGAACTACGTAACGCGTCTGGTGCGGGTAGAGGCAGAAGACCGTACGGCCCGCCAACGCGTCCGGGCCCTCCTCCACCACACCGACGTTGAGGTACCCGTACTTGACCGGACCGGGGAAGTCGCCCTCCTGGAACGGCGCCCGCATGGCCGCGTACTGGCTGACCGGGACCCCACCTCGGAAGACGAGGGTCTCCGTGCCGCGGCTCACGCCCGAAAACAGGGTGCGGACCAGTACCTCGCCCTCGCCGGGCGCCGGCAGTTCGACGTCACGGATCTCTCCGTGGTCCGGCGAACCGAGCCAGAACGCACGTGCGGCGCGCTTCATCGGAGTCCCTCCTGAACGCTTGGGAAGTTGTTCACGTACTGCGGGGTGCACAGTCCGCGCACAGTACGCGGCATGATCCACTCTGTACATACGGCGGAGGACTCGCGGTGGCCCTGATCAACACGTACGAGGCGAGGCTGGTTCAGCAGGAGACCGCTCTGGGGGCGGGCCTGCAGGTCCTGTTGCTGGTTCTGCTCGGCTCCGCGATCGGCCTGGGCCCGGTGGGCTGGCTGACCGGACTGGCGTTCGCGATCGCCACCTGGGCCGTGCTGTCCCGCGCGCTGCACCGGTCCGGATCGAAGTCGTTCGGCCCGGCCAACCGGGTGACCCTCGGCCGGGCGACGCTGGTCGGCGGGGTGACGGCGCTGGTCGCGGACTCCTATGTCAGCTCGCCGCCCGTCACCCTGTTCGTCGGCCTGACGGCCGTGGCCCTGATCCTCGACGGCGTGGACGGCAAGGTCGCCCGCCGCACCGGCACCTGCTCGACGCTGGGCGCGCGCTTCGACATGGAGGTCGACGCGTTCCTCATCCTGGTGCTCAGCGTGTACGTGTCGATGTCGCTCGGCCCGTGGGTCCTGCTGATCGGCGGAATGCGCTACGCCTTCGTCGCCGCCGCCCGCGTTCTGCCCTGGCTGAACGCCCCGCTCCCCCCGAGCACCGCCCGCAAGACCGTGGCCGCCCTCCAGGGCATCCTGCTCCTGCTCGGCGCCTCCGGCTACCTGCCCCTCGCCGCGACGGAGGCCGTGATCGCACTGGCCCTGGGCACGCTGGTCTGGTCGTTCGGCCGGGACATCCTCTGGCTGTACCGGACGTCCCGCCCGCGTACGGCGTCGCCCGTCGCGTCGCTCACCTCGATCGCCTCGGTCGCCTCGGTCGAGCAGCAGCTGCGTGCCCTGATGTCCGAGTCCGTCTCCCGCTGAGGTGCGGCCCGCACCCGACAAGACGCGGACCGCTTCCACGACAACTGCCGCAGTCCTGCAATTCCTGTTCTACGAATGTTCTACGAACGTGAAGTCCGGGTCCTGACCAGCGCGAACGCCGCCGCGGCCAGGCCAAGTACCCCCACGATCAGCCCGGCGATGCCCAGCCCGCGAGCCGTCGAGTCACTGGCCGGGTCCGAGGCCTGACCGGCGTCGCTCTTCACGGACGCCGCCGCCGAGGGACTGGCACTGGCACCCTCGTCCGCCGCCGCTGCCGTCAGTTTCAGAGTCGGGGCCGGGTTCTCCGGCTCGTCCTGGCCCTCCTGAGCGGTCTCGATCCAGCGGACGACATTGCCGTCGGAGTACGTCTGCAGGGTCTTGAAGGCCAGCTGGTCCGTGTTGTCGGGGAGTTGGCCGAACGCGACGTCGAAGTCCTCGTACTCCCCGTTCCGGATCCGGCCGCCGGTCCAGGTGATCTCGGAGACGGCGTCGGTGATCGTCCCGTCGTCCGTCTTGATCGGCGTCTTGAGTTCGGTGGTCGTCACCTTCGCGGTCCAGCCCTCCTCCGGGGTGACCAGGACGCCGAGGACGGGGTGGTCGGTGGGCAGGAAGACCTGGACCTTCGTGGTGCTCGCGGTGTCCTCCTCGTTGGGGACCCGGAAGGTCAGGACGCCGTCCGTGGCGCCCTTCGCGTAGCTCTCGGGGTGCACGGTGACGTGCGCGGAGGCGGCGCCCGCGGCGGCGAGGACACCGGCGGCGGTGAGACCGGTGACGACGCCGGCGCGGCGCAGGGTGATGCGTGCAGAGAACATGAGCGGAACTCCGTACTTGAGTACTTCAGTACTGGTGAGTGGTGACTGGTGTCGGGGAACTTCAGGGCGTGTACGGAATCCCTGTCGGCGGCCCTCGACCGCTCACCGCGTACCTCAGGAGAAGCCGGCGCACCCGGACGGCCTGCGACGACACGCGTCCCGGGCCCGTGCTGCGGGGCAGACCGGCGGGCGCGCCCTGCCACCAGGCGACGAGGCCCGGTACGAAGGCGACCGCCCAGCGCAGCAGCGACCACAGCGCGGCCTCGCCACGCCGCAGGCACCAGGAGGCGGCCAGAGCGGCGACGACGTGCGCGGAGACGGTGTGGGCGCTCATGGCATGCAGGTGGGCGTGGGGCATCTGCATCCCGGGGTGGTGCGCGTGCGACATCGCCCGGCCGCGCACCGCCCCGAACGCGACATGCAGCCCCGCCTGGGTGACCAGCATCAAGGCGCCGATCCCGGGCAGCGACCGCTCCCGCCCGCCGAGCAGCCACCCGGCGGCGAACACCGCCGCGAACCCGGCGCCGTCCGCCTTCGCCGACGGCGTACCGCCGGTCGCGAGGCCGTGCGCGGCGGCGGCCAGCAGGACGCACACCGCGGCGAACACCGCGGCGCGCAGACTCCGTACCGCCGGGGAAGCGCTCATCGTGCCGGGATCCTCCCACGGCTGGACAACGGCACGACGCGACGGGTCACCCAGTCCGTGTACTTCACAGCGCCGCCCGCGTTTCCAGCCCGTCCGGCGATTGAGGACGAGCGCGTTCAGCTCGACCGGAGGTCTGGGGGCGGAGCCCCGAGGAAGGAACCGGGGGTCACTCGGCCCCGCCGGTCTCGTCACCCTCCAGTTCCTTCGCCAGGCGGCGCAGGTGCGGCCCGTACTCCGGGTCGTTGAGCGCCGCCGCGAACTGGGCGGTGAGGTAGGCGAGCGGGTTGCCCGTGTCGTACCAGCGGCCGTGGATCACCTGGCCGTAGACGGCCCGGCTGGCGGCGTAGGCGTTGATGGCGTCGGTGAGATAGACCTCGCCGGTGCGATGGTCGTACCAGCGCTTGGTCTGGACGCGGAGTTCGTCGATGATGCCCGGCGTGATGACGTAGCCGCCGATGGCCGCGTACGAGGAGGGCGCGTCCTGCGGGCGGGGCTTCTCCACCAGGCCGGTGATGCGGAGGAGACCGTCGTCGAGGTCCTCCTTGACGACGGGGACGCCGTAGCGCTGCGAGTCGCCCGGGTCCATCGGCATCAGCGCGAGGACCGGGGAGTTGGTCGCCTCGTACGCCTTGATCAGCTGCTGGGCGCGCGGGACCTCGGCGACGAACACGTCGTCGGGCCACAGCACGAGCATCGGCTCGTCGCCGAAGTTGCGGGCGGCGTTGAGGACCGGGGTGCCGTTGCCGTACGGGCCGTGCTGGTCGAGGTAGGTGATGTGGCCGAGCCGCGACAGCTCGCCGACCTCCTCGACGGCGTCGGCGTAGGCGGCCTTGCCGTCGGCGCGCAACTGGTCGACCAGGGCGGGGTTGGGCCGGAAGTGGTCCTGGATCAGGCCCTTCCCGCCGGACACCACGATGGTGATGTCGGTGATGCCGGATGCCACGAGCTCCCGGACGGTGTGCTCGATGACGGGCTTGTCACCGACGGGCAGCATCTCCTTCGGTGTCGCCTTGGTGAGCGGCAGCAGCCGGGACCCCAGTCCGGCGGCGGGAATGACTGCCCTGCGAATCGTGGCCATGGGCCCCCCTGTACGAAAGCGCGTACGAATATCAGTGGTCGTTGTGCATGATCGTGGTGCTTGGTCGTGCTCGATGGTGCTGGTCGGTGGTGCTGGTCGATGCTCACTCGTGCCTGTCGGCGTGAGTGGTGTGACGCTACCAATTCGGCATGCCCCACGGCTGTGCCGCCCAGACCCCTGGGGTGGTCCCCCGGCCACGGTTCAGGCCCGGCGCGGCAGCACCGCTATCGCCCCGAGAGGTACGGCGGCCAGTACCAGCCAGGGCACTGCCGCGGGCAGCCCGGTGTCGAGAAGGGTGCCGGTCAGTGAGCTGCCGACCAGCACGATCAGGCCGGAAACCGACGAAAGGGCGCCGGTGTAGAGGCCGAGTCGGCCCTCCTCGGCGAGGTCGGGCACCCACGCGCGGGCCACGGGGGCGACCAGCATCTGGCCGAAGGTGAGCAGTACGACGAAGCCGGCCGCGGGCAGCAGCCCGGCCGTGCCGGTCCACCCTGCGGGCCTGGCCAGGGCCACCACCGCGAACCCGGCGGAGATCAGCAGCATGCCGGTGACCATCGAGCGGCGCAGGGCGAGCCGGTCGCCGACCCGGCGGGTGACCGGCAGCTGGGCGGTCACGACGAGCAGCGAGGACAGGGCGAACAGCCAGGCCAGCGCGGTCTGCGAGCCGGTCGCGCGCTCCACCTCGGCGGGTAGCGCCAGATACAGCTGGTTGTACGCGAGCAGATAGGCGCCATAGGCCGAGCAGAGTGCGAGAAACCGACGGTTGCGCAGCAGTGCGCGCACGCCCCCTTTCGCGCGTATGCGCTCCCGGCCGGGTATGTGCTGCGGGAGCAGCCAGGCGTGCCCGGCGAGGACGAGGACGAAGATCCCGGAGCCCGCGAGGCACACCACCCGGAAGTCGACGGCCAGCAGAAGCCCGCCGAGGAGCGGCCCGACGAAGGCGCCCGCCTGTCCGGCGACGGTGAACAGCGCGAGGACTCGGGTGCGCGAGCCGTTGCCCTCCCGCTCCCAGGCCACCGCCTGCCGGGCCACCTCGGACTCGACGGCGGGCGAGAACAGCGCGGCGGCGAAGCCGATGAGGAGGACGGCGCCTATGACGGTCGCGGTCGAGTCGGCGTAGCCGAGCCAGGCGAAGCCGGCGATGCGCAGGGTGCAGCCCGCGAGCACCACCGGCCGGATCCCGTACCGGTCGGCGAGCGCGCCGCCGACCACGAACAGCCCCTGCTGGCTGAAGGTGCGCAGGCCCAGGACGAACCCGACGAGCCACCCCGCCATGCCGATCGACTGTCCGAGGTGCTCGGAGAGGAAGGGCAGAACGGCGAAGAAGCCCACGTTGAAGGCGAGTTGGGTCAGGATCAGCAGCCGCAGCAGCGGCGAGAGCCGCATCCGGGCAGGCGCCTCGTCCTGCAGGCCTGCGGACGCGGGCGCGGTCACTGGAAGGCCAACTCTCTTGTCTCCGGGCGCGGTTGGACCACACGCACAGTCTTCCGCGGCCGAAACTTCACGCCTGCGGCGGTCACGGCCAGGGCGCCGAGCAGGGCGAGTACGGCGGCGGGGGCGAGGACCGCCCAGGGGGCGCGTTCGGCGTACGGCTGGTTCTCGGCGAGGAGCAACCCCCATTCCGGGGAGGGCGGTTGGGCGCCGAGGCCGAGGAAGCCGAGGGCGGCCAGGGCGAGGGCGACACTGGGCAGCCGCAGCAGGGCGTGCCGGGTGACCGGGGGCAGTGCGGCGGGCAGGAGTTCATGCCGCAGGACGTACCAGCGGCCGGCGCCCAGACCCTGGGTGGCCGTGACATGGAGGGTGGCCCGTTCCTGGCGAAGGAGGGCGGCGGTGTGCGCGGCCAGTGGCGCCCAGGCGACGACGGTCACGGCGAGCGCGGGGGTGGCCCCGCCGCTGCCCACGACCGCCGTGACCAGCAGCGCGGCGAGTACGGGCGGTATCGCGTTCACGGTGTCGACGAGCGGTCCGGACAGCCGGGGCATCAGCCCGAGTGCCAGCCCGATCAGCAGGGCGGCGGCGCTGATCGCGGAGGCGAGCAGCAGCGTGTCCAGGGCTCCGTGCCCGACGCGGGCGAGGACGTCCCGGCCGAGGGCGTCCGTGCCGAACGGGTGCGCCCAGGAAGGGGGTTGGAGCCGGGCCCGGGTGTCAAGCGCGAGCGGGTCACGTGGCAGCCCGAGGGCGACGACGCCGAGCAGCACACCGCCGTACAGCAGAGGCGGGGTGGGGCGGGCGGGCGGTGCGGGCCGGTGCAGGGAGGAGAGGCCGCCGTCGCGCAGGGCGGGGCCGATGAGCAGCCGGGCGGTGATCCGGGTCGCGCCTGCCGCGAGGGCCGCGAGCAGGACGAGGGCGAGGGTGCTCGCCTGAAGGACGGGCAGGTCCTGGGCGATGGCGGCCTGGAGGGCGGTGCGGCCGAGGCCGGGGATGTCGAAGATCTGCTCGACGGCGACCGAGCCGCCGGTCAGTCCGACGACGAACAGACCGGCGTTGGGGAGCAGTGCGGGCAGGCAGCGCCGGACGGCCTGGCTCGCGATGCGACGGGCCGGGATGCCGCGTGCGGCGGCGGCCAGCGCCCAGGGCTCGGCAAAGGCGCCGGGCAGCAGATCGTCGAGGAGCCGTCCTAGCAGCGCCCCGGCGGGCAGGCCGAGGGCGAGGCCGGGCAGGATCGTCCACTGGAGTCCGTACCAGCCGAGGGCGGGCAGCCAGCCGAGCTGGACGCCGACGACCGTGGCCAGCACGGATGCCGTGAGGAACTCGGGCAGCGCGGCGACCATCGCCGACCCGCTGCCGCCACCGCGCCGCCGCCCGCCGCCGCACAACGTCCGTGCGCACACCAGGGCGGCGACGAGAAAGGCGATGGTCAGCGCCACGGCCATCAGCAGCAGCGAGGCTCCGAGCGCCTGCAGAACATCGGGCATGACCTCGGCCCCGGAGATCCAGGACCGCCCGGCGTCGCCGCGCGGAAGCCCGCCGAGCCAGTCCCCGAGCAGCCGCAACGGCCCGGCGTCGAGGCCGAGTTGGTCCCGGATGTCGGCGAGCACGGCCGGGGTGGCCTCACGCTCGGCCGACCGGGCCTTGAGCACGGTGAACGCCGGGTCGGTGCGGGTCAGCCAGGGCAGCAGACCGATCCCGCACACGAGCAGCGCGGCGAGCAGGGCACGCCACAGGAGCGTGCCCACACGACCCCGCACGGGTCAGCGCCGCGTTCCGGTACCGACCAGCGTGCGCTCGTACGGATCGAGGAGCACGCCCTGTACCTCAGCGTCGACGCCGGTGATGATCCGCTGGTGGACCAGCGGGACGACGGCGTCGTCGCCGAGGATCAGGGCCTCGGCCGCCATGGCCGCGTCCTGACGCTCGGCGGTGTCCTCGATGCCCTCGGCCCTGGCGACGGCCCTGTCGACCTTCTTGTCGCAGAGCAGGGAGAGGTTGTAGCCGCCGTCGCAGGTGTAGTCGCTGGCGAGGACGGAGACGGGGTCTCCGGAGTCGAGCATGGTGTTGCGGGCGGCGACAAGGGCATCGAACTTACCGGCCAGCGCGTCGCTTTCGAGGCGTGAGTACTCCCGCACCTCCAGCTTCACCCTGAACCCGGCCTTCTCCAGCTGCTGCTTCAACACCTGGGCGGCTTCAGGGAGTTCGGGCCGGTTGTCGTACGTGGCCAGGGTGACGGACGCACCCTCGGGCGCCGCCGCCTTCGCGCGTCCGGTGGGCTGGACGCGCTTGCCCTCGGCCCAGGTGAGCGCCGGGCCGTAGATGCCCTGGCCGGTGTCGGCGTGACCTTCGTAGACACCGTCGGCGAGCGCGGAGGTGTCCACGGCGGCGCGGGCGGCGGCGCGCAGCTTCGCGTCCTTGAAGACGCCAGTCCTGGTGTTGAGGTGCAGGGAGGTCGTGCGGGCCGTGGCGGTCTCACGGCTGGTCGACTTGTCGAGGGAGGCGGCCTGGGCGACGGGGATCGCCTCCGCCATGTCGACCTGACCGGTGCGCAGGGCGTTGGCGCGGGCGGTGCCGTCGGCGATGAACCTCGCGTCGATCCCGGCGGCCTGGGCGCGTCCGCCCCAGTAGTCGTCGAAGCGGTCGAGGGTCGCGGCGGTGGAGCCGGTTGTCTTCGTCAGCTCGAAGGGTCCGGTGGCGGTGCCGACCGGATCGACGGCGCCCTTCTTCGCGAACGCCTTGGGCGCGAGCACGGCGAGGCCGGGGCTGGACAGGCGCAGCGGGAGCACGGGGTCGGGCTCGGCGGTGGTGACGGATACACGTCCGTCACCGGCGGCCTTCGCCGTGAGGGTCACGCCGGTGAGGGCGGCGGGCTCGGGCTCGGCCCTGGTGGCCCGGGTGAGAGCGGCGGCGACGGTGGGCGCGGTGACGTCTGTGCCGTCCTGGAAGGTGGCCTCGCGCAGCGTGAACAGCCAGGTGCGGTCGCCCTTGCGGGTCCAGGACTCGGCGAGCGCGGGAGCGGCGGAGCCGTTGGCGTCCAGGGTGGTCAGGCCCTCGGTGACGCCGAGGCGGCTGAGGAGGGTGGCGTCGGCACCGTACGGCGAGAGGTTTTCTGCGGGCGGGAAGGCGAGCGCGACCCGCAGCCGGGAGCCGGACCCGGCGTCGGACGAGGAGTCGCCGTCGCCGCCGCCGGAGGCGAAGCAGCCGGTGAGAAGCGGAGAGAGCAGTAGTCCGACGAGCAGTCGGGGGCGGCGGGGGGTGCGCATGATCCTCGGTTCCGTAAGGGTCTGCAGGGGTCTACAGAGGGCTCTGCAGGGGTCTCTGCAAAAGGCTGGGCAGCACGAAGAAGCCGTACAGGGACGGGTCGGCCGTACAGAAACGGGAGCCTAGCTGATAATCATTTCCAATAGCCAGCCCGGGTCGGCCGTCGACGATCACCTGCGACCACCGGCGACCGCCTGCGACCACCGGCCGTCACCGCGTCAGCGGAACCTCGAAGTGCACGACGCTCTGCCCGCCGCCCGCATCCTCGCGTTCGTCGTGCACGACCTTGCCCAGCGACCGCCAGAACCCCTCGGCACCGGCCACCGCCGGGTCCGTGTGCAGATACGCGGCGCGATATCCGCCGTCGGCCGCCGCGAACGCCAGCAGTTCGGCCACGAGACGCCGGGCCAGGCCACGCCTGCGGTGCTCGGGACGGACGTACACCCGACGCAACTGCGCGGTGGCGCCCGAGGGGTAGCGCTCCGCGAGATGGCGCGGGTTCGGCGGATGGAGCGGGCCGCGCGAGTCGAGGGCGGCGGTGGCCACGATGCTCGCGTCGCGTTGGTCGACCGCGACGAGGAGGGTGTGACGGACTGGCACGAGATAGGCGGACGCCGGATCGACGATGTCGCCGTGCCAGCGCGGCACATAGCCCGTTTCGAAGTCGCGGTAGACGGTGTCGAGCATGACGGCTCGCGCGCCGTCGAGGTCGCCAGGGGTCGCCGTCCTGATGCAGTAATCACGCACCTGCACATCATATGCATTTAAGTTGATCGAACAAATGATCGCCAACTCCGCACAGTCGCAGCCCAGTTGATGGCGATGCGATTTGACAGAGGCCCGGGCGCCGCATAAAAACTTGCCACATGACATTCATTTTCAAAATGGCTGCCCCTGGGCCGGCCACCGATGAACATGGAACGGCCCGCTGATGCGCGTCGCGTTCGTCGGTAAGGGCGGCAGCGGCAAGACCACGCTGTCCGCACTTTTCTCCCGCCATCTCGCACGCTCCGGCGCGCCCGTGGTCGCCATCGACGGCGACATCAACCAGCACCTGGCCGAGGCGCTCGACCCGGTCGGCGGCGAGGCGTTCGCCGCGCCGCCGCTCAGCGCCCACCTCGGTGACATCAAGGACTATCTGCGCGGCGCCAACCCGCGCATCGAGTCGCGCGAGGCCATGGTCAAGACGACCCCGGCCGGCCGGGGCTCACGGCTGCTGCGCCCGCTCGGCGACGACGAGATCCACTCCCGGCACGTCGAACGCGTGGGTGGCGTACCGCTGATGGCTACCGGCGCCTTCGAGGAGAGCGACCTGGGCGTGGCCTGTTACCACTCCAAACTGGGCGCGGTGGAGCTCTACCTCAACCATCTCGTCGACGGACCCGGCGAGTACGTCGTCGTCGACATGACCGCCGGCGCGGACGCGTTCGCCTCCGGGCTGTTCACCCGGTTCGACATGACGTTCCTGGTCGCCGAACCGACCCGCAAGGGCGTCTCCGTCTACCGCCAGTACCGCGACCACGCCCGCGAGTTCGGGATTCCGCTCGCGGTGATCGGCAACAAGGTCACCGGCGAGGACGACCTGCTCTTCCTCAAGGAGGAGACCGGCGACGACCTGCTCACCCATCTCGTCCAGTCCAGCTGGGTGCGCGCCGCCGAACAGGGGCGCGACCAGGGCGAGCTGGAGCCGCAGAACCTGCACGCGCTCAGCCAGCTCCGGGACGCTGTCGACGCCCGGCCCAAGGACTGGGCCACCTTTCAGCGGCACGCCGTCGAGTTCCATCTGCGCAACGCCCGCGCGTGGGCGGACCGGGCGACGGGCCTGGACCTGGCCGAGCAGGTCGACCCGGAGTTCGTACACGGGCCCGCCGCTCTCGTCTGATCCCACCTCGGTCGCACCCCGGACTCGCCACCCGCGAGAACGCAAGAAAACCAGAGAACAGATCCAGAGAAAAGAACAGGACACCCATACATGTCGCTCGACGTCTCCCCCGAACTCCTCGCCGAAGCCGAGCAGGGTGACATCCGTGAGGACGACTTCGTCGAAACCGTCCGCACCTCGCTCCCGTACGCCTACGGCCTCATCGCCGACCTCGCCTCCGAGCTCCGGGGCGGCACGGCAGAGTTCGCCGACAACCAGACCCCGCCGCCCTCCGAGAAGGAGCGAGGTCAGCTGCTGCGGGCGCTGGCCAGCGACGCGATCCGCGGCAGCCTGGAGCGGCACTTCGGTATCGCGCTCGCCTTCCAGAACTGCCACCGGGTCGCGGCCTTCCACCCCGGCGCGCAGAGCGGCGCGACCTACGCCCGCTTCACCTCGCTGCGCTCGCAGGTCCTGAACCAGTCGCCGGAGTTCCGCGACTGCTGACCCACCGGGCCGGCGCACCTGACGGCAATTCCCCGGGGACGGGGAAGGGGAAATGGAAAATCCCCGGGGAATTGACAATGACGCATATCCGTGTGCATCCGTGTGCACGAATTCCCGCTCCGCCAAATTCGTTGACGATTCGGAACCTCACAGCCCCCTGTATCCTAGGGTCGAACGGGTGAGCGATATCAGCCCGGAGGGCGGGACCGGCGGTGGCCTGGCGATTGCCCAGGAGACTCCGGAACACGTGGCGGCGGTGCCTCGTTCTCCTACAGGGACGTTCCTACGTGCACTCCTGGAGAGGAAGTGAGCACGATGGCGACCGATACCGAGGTGACCGATGTGTTCGACCCGGCCACCGAGGACGAGAGCGATGCTCCCCTCCCCCGGCTGGCCACCGGCGGAGGCTCGGTCGACCAGGTGCGGGACTACCTCCGGCTCATCGCCCGGGTCCGGCTCCTCGGCGCCGCGCAGGAGGTCGACCTCGCGAAACGGATCGAGGCCGGGCTGTACGCCGAGCACAAACTGCTGGAGGACCCACCCGAGGGCCCCGTACTCCAGCGCGAGTTGGAGATCCTCACCGCGGACGGGGAACGCGCCAAGTCCCATCTCATCGAGGCCAACCTCCGCCTGGTCGTGTCCGTCGCCAAGCGCTACACGGGCCGCGGGCTGCTGTTCCTGGACCTGGTCCAGGAGGGCAACACTGGCCTGATCCGGGCCGTCGAGAAGTTCGACTACACGAAGGGCTTCAAGTTCTCGACGTACGCGACCTGGTGGATCCGGCAGGCGATCTCACGCGCGCTGGCGGACCAGGGCCGGACCATCCGCATCCCCGTGCATCTGGTGGAGGTCATCAACCGGGTGGCCCGTACCCGCCGCGAGCTGATCCAGGACTTCGGGACGGAACCCACACCGGAGGAACTGGCGGAGAAGGCGGGCGTCCCCGTGGAGCGGCTGCCGGAACTCAGCGCCTACACCAGGGAGCCCGTCTCCCTGCACACCGCCCTCGGAGAGGACGGCGACGGCGAGCTCGGCGACCTGATCGAGGACCGGGACAGCGTCACCCCGATGGAGATGGTCACCTTCCTGCTGCTCCAGGAGACCATCCAGTCCATCCTCGCGGAGATGACACCCCGGGAAGCCGGCATCATCTCCCTGCGCTACGGCCTGTCCGGCGGCCGGACCAGAACCCTGGAGGAGATCGGCCAGGTGTACGGCGTGACGCGCGAACGCATCCGCCAGATCGAGTCCAAGACGATGTCCAAGCTGCGCCACCCGTCCCGCTCGCAGGTGCTGCGGGACTATCTCGACGCCATGTGAGGCGGCCCTTCTCCGGGGTACGGCCCTCAGGCGGTGGCGAGTGCCGTACGGGGTGCTGCGCGCCCGGCCGACGGCGGCTTCGGCGGCGCAGGTCCCGCGCGGGGCGTTGAGTGTCACGAAGTCGTGGATGGTGTCTGCCCTGCCTGCCCTGCTCTGCCCCGCCTGGTACCGGACGGGGGTGAAGGGCGAGTCGGCCTCGCGAAGCGCGAACAGGCACGCGTGCTCCCGCTGGCGGTTCCCCGACCCGATGAGCCCGACCCCCCGGGCAGGACACACCGGCCAGGCAACCGCTCCGGCTGCTCGCGGACGAGATGAGCGGCAGCCGACGCCGTCCCCTCCGCGCCGCGACCCTGCCGCGATGGGTGTTCACCCGGGGGACGTAGTCTCCGGCTCGGCGAGTCGCTGACGCGGCTGTGCCGCCGTACGCACGATCCTGGGCCGGCAGGCGGCAACTTGCCGGTCCCACGCCGCTACGCCGACCGTTCCCCCCGCACGGTCCCGAACCGCTCCAGAGCCACCGGAGAACCATGGCAACCGAGGACAGCACGTCCGAATCCCCGTCCCCGTCTCCCTCCCCCACGTCCACCGGTGTTCAGGCGCGTGCCACCGCGCTGCTGGGCCGGCCCAAGCTGTGGCTGCTGCCCACCGTCCTGACCGGGCTGCTGGCGCTGCTGCTGTCGCTGCTCTACATGGGCGGCATCGTCAGCCCCAACCGCGACCTGCACGACCTGCCCATCGGCATCGTCAACGCGGACCGGGGTGCGCCGCTGCCCGGGCAGAAGGAGAACCTGGGTGCGCAGATCATCAAGGCGATCACCACCGACACCTCCAACGGCGACAAGGCCGAGTGGCGTCAACTGAGCCTCGCCCAAGCCCAGGACGAACTGGACTCGGGCAAGCTCTACGGCGCGCTGGTCGTACCCGACGGCTTCACCGCCTCGGTCGGCGCGCTGACCGGCACCGACGCCACCGCCCGTCCGGCCCTGACCGTGCTGACCAACCCCGGCAAGGGCAGCCTCGGTTCCTCCCTCGCCAGTCAGATCACCACGCTGGCCGCGCACCAGGCCTCACAGACCATCGGCGAGCAGCTGACGGCGAGCGCGAAGGGGGCGAGCGCAACGACGAAGCTGCTGCTGGCCGACCCGGTCACGGTCACTCCTCAGGTCGGCCACCCCATCGGCACCCACAGCGGCCTGGGACTCAGCACCTTCTACTACACGCTGCTGCTCGTGCTGGCCGGGTTCCTGGGCGCCAACGTCATCAGCAACGGGGTGGACACCTCCCTGGGCTACGCCGACAACGAGATCGGTCCCTGGCACACGCGCCGGCCCACCGTGCCCATCACCCGCACCCAGACCCTGCTGCTGAAGATGGGCATGACCGCCGGGATCACCCTCCTGAGCGTCTCCCTGATCATGGTCGCCACCGTCGGCATCCTCGGCATGGACGCCGACCACCTGCCCCTCCTGTGGCTGTACTCGTACTGCGCCACCCTCGCGGTCGGCCTCGGCGTCCAGGCCATCAACGCGGCGTTCGGCGGGATCGGGCAGCTCGTGTCGATGTTCGTGTTCATCGTCCTCGGCCTGCCCTCGTCCGGGGCCACGGTCCCGCTCCAGGCGGTCCCGGACTTCTACCGCTTCCTGTCCGTGTTCGAGCCCATGCGGCAACTCGGCGACGGGGCCCGCGCGATCCTCTACTTCGACGCCCGCGGGGACGCCGGACTGACCCGCGCCTGGATCATGATCGCGGTCGGCGCCACGCTCGCGCTGCTCTTCGGCTTCGCGATGGCCCGCTACTACGACCGCAAGGGTCTCGAACGCCTCACTCCACGGCCGTCCTGAGCCGAAACGCGGGACGATCGCGCGGGAGAATCAGGGTCCGGACCGGCGGTGTTGACGTCAACTGTTGCCCGTTCACCCTTTCGGGCGGCGGCCTCGGGCTGACAGACTCACCAGGGTGCCCGACTTCGACATGCTTGTCATAGGATCCGGCCCCGGCGGCCAGAAGGCTGCCATCGCGGCGGCCAAGCTCGGCCGCCGCGTCGCCGTCATCGACCGCCCCGACATGGTCGGTGGGGTCTCCATCCACACCGGCACCATCCCCTCCAAGACACTGCGCGAGGCGGTTCTCTACCTCACCGGCCTCACCCAGCGCGATCTGTACGGCCAGAGCTACCGCCTCAAGGAGGACATCACCGTCGCCGACCTGACCGCGCGCACCGAGCACGTGGTCAGTCGCGAGGTCGACGTCATCCGCAGCCAGCTGTCCCGCAACCACGTCTCCCTGTTCGCAGGCACCGGCAGCTTCGTCGACGACCACACCGTGGCCGTGCACGAAGCGGGCGGCAACGAGAAGCTGCTGAGCGCCGAGCACATCGTCATCGCCACCGGGACCCGGCCGGCCCGTCCTGACACCGTCGAGTTCGACGAACGTACGATCATGGACTCCGACAACGTGCTCAACCTCGAAGGTGTGCCGCGTTCCATGGTCATCGTCGGGGCCGGGGTGATCGGCATGGAATACGCCTCGATGTTCGCGGCCCTGGGCAGCAAGATCACGGTGGTCGAGAAGCGGGCCGTGATGCTCGACATGTGCGACGTCGAGGTGATCGAGTCGCTGAAATACCACCTGCGGGACCTGGCCGTCACCTTCCGCTTCGGGGAGACGGTCGCGGCGGTGGAACGCCACGCCCGGGGCACCCTCACCGTCCTGGAGAGCGGAAAGAAGATCCCCGCGGACGCGGTGATGTACTCGGCGGGCCGACAGGGCCTCACCGACGAACTCGACCTCGACAAGGCCGGGTTGTCCGCCGACCGGCGCGGCCGGATCACGGTCGACGAGCACTACCGCACCGAGGTGCCGCACATCTACGCCGTCGGCGACGTCATCGGCTTCCCGGCCCTCGCCGCGACCTCGATGGAACAGGGCCGGGCTGCGGCGTACCACGCGTGCGGCGAGCAGGTCGACGGGATGCACAACCTCCAGCCCATCGGCATCTACACCATCCCCGAGATCAGCTTCATCGGCCGCACCGAGGACCAACTCACCGAGGAGAGCATCCCGTTCGAGGTGGGCGTCTCCCGCTACCGCGAACTGGCCCGGGGCCAGATCATCGGCGACTCCCACGGCATGCTCAAGCTGCTGGTCTGCCCGGAGACCCGCAAGCTCCTCGGCGTCCACTGCTTCGGCACGGGAGCGACCGAACTGATCCACATCGGCCAGTCCGTGATGGGCTGCGACGGCACGGTCGACTACCTCGTCAACGCGGTCTTCAACTACCCGACGCTCGCGGAGTCCTACAAGGTCGCAGCTCTGGACGCGACGAACAAGTTGCGCCAGATCGACCGGTTGCGGGACTGATCCACGCCGTACGGCTGGGCCTGCCCGAGGGGCTCAGCCGTACGCGGCGTACCGTACGAACGAGGTCCAGCCGTCACGCCCGACCGCGAAGTGAGGGCGCGCCAGATCCTTGGAGTCCCGTACGCAGATGGCCCGTTGGGTGAGGGCGACCTCGACGCAGCTGTCGCCCTGGGTACCGTCGCCGAACTCGCCGCCAACGCCGCGCTGCACGGCCGTGTCCAGGGCCGCGACTTCCAGGTCGCGCTGACGCTCGACACCGCGACCGGCACCGTACGCATCGCGGTCGCTGACGCACGCGGCGAGCAACTCCCGCTCCTGCGCGCCGACTTCGCAACACCGGTGGACAGCGAGTCGGGCCGGGGCCTGCTTCTGGTCGCCGGCCTCGCCGACCGCTGGGGCAGGGAACCGTATCCGCCGGGTGGCAAGACCGTGTGGGCGGAAGTGGGCCCCAGGCTGCGGAACGACAAAAACACCCGCTCCCGGCCGTGAGGCCAGAGGCGGGTGCCCCTTGCGTGTTCTTTGTGTCCGAGGGGGGACTTGAACTCTCCACTCGGGCACCAGCTCATTAGTTAGCTGACCTGCGGATACGTACCCTCTGAACCCCCTTGGGAGTGGTGAGGGTTGGTCATGCTCACCTGCTGTTTCTGCCCGTTCCTGGCCGCTGTTGGTCATGCGTTGGTCACGTGGCCAACCCCTTTGAACAGAGCAAGGCCCCGCCCGTGCGCCACGGGGGAACGACGCACGGACAGGGCCGCCAAGGGACCGCTCAGGCGGTCAGGCCGGGGTCGAAGTATCCCGGCGTTCGGAACAGGCCCGCGAAGGTGCCGGGGCCGTGCCGTTCATCCAGCCACGTTCCCAGCGCCGTTGCGTCACCGCTGGTCATGGCCGTGAGAAGGCGCACGTGGCACTCGCTCTCTTCCCCCGGTACTACAGCCGTGACTCGTGTCCGTGTCTGGTAGCCGTGTGATGCGTTGACCTGTCCGTGAGTACGGAGCGGGCGGTGCAGGTGTGGGCGGGCTGGTTCGATGACTTCTTCGCCTCTCTGGCGGG
>NZ_JAAGLU010000069.1 GCF_010550245.1 Streptomyces sp. SID12501 | reverse complement strand
CCATCGCGCACCCCTCGCTCACGGAGCGGAAACAAGACGCCGCATGCCTCCCTCACTACGAGCGAAACCATGCCTGACCAGCAGAGATCAAGCGATCATGTTCGGTTGAGATACGGCTTCTAAGAGGGCGATATACGAGTTGACAGGTGATTTGTCGTCACCTGAACGTGTGGGACTGCGGCATCCCTGCCGGTCGGAGGGCTCGGGCGTGCTGGGCTGAGGACCGTGAGCGAGCGCAAGCCGTACAAGACCGACCTGTCCGACGTGCAGTGGGCGCTGATCGAGCCGGTGATTGTCGCGTGGAAGGCCGCACACCGTTCGGTCAGCGGCCACCAGGGACGGTACGAGATGCGGGAGATCGTCAACGCGCTCCTCTACCAGGGCCGCACCGGCTGCCAGTGGGACCTGCTTCCGCACGACCTGCCGCCGCGCGGCGCGGTGATGTACTACTTCGCCAAGTGGCGCGACGACGGCACCGACCAGACCATCCACGACCTGCTGCGCTGGCAGGTGCGGGAGAAGGCGCGGCGGAAAGCGGACCCGAGCCTGGTGGTGCTCGACACCCAGAGCGTGCATGCGGCGGCCGGGGTGCCCGCCGAGTCGACGGGGTGTGATGCGGCAAAAAAAGTACCGGGCCGCAAGCGCGGCCTGGCCGTTGACGTGTTGGGCCTGGTGATCGCGGTGGTGGTGCTCGCCGCGTCCGTGCACGACAACGCCGCCGGCATCGCGCTGCTGGACAAGGTCGCCGCCGACACCGACACCGTGCAGAAGGCCCTGGTCGACCAGGGCTTCAAGAACGCCGTCGTCGCGCACGGGGTGCAGGTCGGCATCGAGGTGGAGATCGTCGAGCGCAACCCGGCGCAGACCGGGTTCGTGCCGATCCCCAAGCGGTGGATCGTGGAGCGCGCCTACGGGATCTTGATGCTGCACCGCAGGCTGGTGCGCGACTACGAGCACCTGCCGCGCAGTTCGGAGTCGAGGGTGTACTGGGCGATGACCGCAGTGTTACTGCGCCGGCTGACCGGGGCCACCGCTGCGGCCTGGCGCAGCACATGACCGGCGGGGAGCTGACCCTCGGGGCGGTGCTGGCCCGGCTGGAGGAGCGGGAACGCGAGATCGCCGCGCAGGCCGAGACGACGGGAGAGCAGATCGAGCAGCTGACCGCACGGCTGGACGAGCTCGGCAGGGCCGCTGAGGAGATCCGGATCACCCGCAAGACACTGCTGGAGCTGCCCGATCCGCAGCCACCCGCGCCGCCGGCGCCGAAGCTGCCCGACCATCCGGCCTACCAGCAGATCCTGGCAGTATTCACCGCGGCCGACGCTCCGCTGCGGGCGCGGCAGGTGTGCGAGGCGATGGACATGGAGATCGCGTCCAACACCATCAACAACACCCGCCTGAAGCTCAAGCGGCTGACCGAGCGCGGAATCCTGGTCGAGACCGAGCAGGGCTTGTTCACCCAGCCGCGGCCGTAGCCGCCCGGCGACGCTGCGGCCGGCCCGCCTGCCCCTCCCGAAAGGGTGAAACAGGCATCAACTCACGTAACCCCCTCAGGACTGCAACTGGGCGAAGAGCGTCGCCAGGTCGATGAGGCCCCAGTGGTCGGTGAGCTTCCCGTCGGCCACCTTGAACATGCGGACCTCCAGCACCTTGATCGATCGGCCGGTGGCGGGAGTGCCGTTGAAGGGCCCGGTGTTCGTGCCGGTGAGGATAAAGGTGATCGCGAACCAGTCGTCCTCGGCGATGACACGGACCGGCGTGGCGGCGAAGTCGGGGACCGCGTCGAGGAACGACGCAAGCACCGCGCGGGCCTCATCGAGGCCGGTGGTGGTGCCGTCGGCGGCGTGGTTGCGGAAGTCCGGCGCGTACAGGGCGAACAGGGCGTCGAGGTCGCGCAGGTTGACGCGCCTGACGTACTCATCGGCAAGCCGGTGCAAGTCGGCGGCGGACGTTCGGGTCTCGACGTTCGAGGAAGACATGTGCTTCTCCAATGTGGATGGACGGAGCGGCTCCGCCCCGGTGACGGACAGGGGAATCGGGTCGAACAGGCGGGTTGGACGAGCAGGGTCTGGCACGTTTCCGACTTGCGCGAGTGCGACCACCCCTTCCGAGCCCGGGACCCGCCGGTCACGAGCGTCATCACGGGGAGGGCGACCACTCATTAACTTACGATCGTAATGTTATCGGAGCGACCGAGAGGCCGCAAGCAAGTTCCGAGGCGAGTGGGATCGTGTGGCGGCCTACCGGTCGAGCGCCGGGGCACGCCGTCAGCCGTGAACGTCACGGCGGAGAACGGGGCGCAGCGTGTGCGGCAGAAAGCGCCGCGTCAGTGATGACGAACACTTGACGATCAACCGGAAGACCATCACTGCTCTCGCTGACCGTCTCCCGGCCCAGACCGCCGCGCCCGACCTTCCCGAGCACCCGGACTACCCCCGCATCCTCGCCGTCTTCAACGAGGTCACCGGCCCCCTCCGGGCCCGTGATGTCTGCGAAGCCCTCGACCACGAACCGCTGCCGAAGAACATCGATGGCACCCGCGCCAAGCTGAAACGCCTCGTCAGGCTCGACGTCCTCACCGAGGCCGACGCCGGCAGCTTCACCAGAAAGCAGTAGCCGACCAAGCCCCCGCGACCAGCGGCCCTGCCCCAACCTCACCTGGAAACGGACAACACCTCACGAACCGCCCTCTAAGAAACACCGCCTACGGATCTTCTCCCCCGCCGCCCAACCGCTCACCACCAGCCGCCGCAGCTGGCTCCGTTTCACCACGCGATGACCCTGGACCCACGAGTTCACCCGGGCAATCGACCGGCTCAATGCCTTGCCGAGCCCCTGATGACCAGCCACACCGACCACCCCAACGACCCGCACCACCACACCGGAGCAGTGGAACCCGGCGCCCACCCGACGCGACACTCGGGCTGTCGGTCGGCCTGCCCACCCTCAGCCACCGAAAGCGAAACGGTCCGCCGACTCCATCGGCGGACCGTCAAGAATGATCGCGGCTAAGAGGTTGTCTCACGTGGCAGGTTTCCCGAGCTTCTTGTAGCAGGTCAGGGCGGCGGCCATGGCCAGTCCTCGGCTCTGCCAGTCGTTGCGGACCGCGTACGGGATCTTGAGACCACGAGCAGGCCATGGCAGGCTCATGCCGCATGATCGACGAATTCGCGAAAGACAACCTGCACGGGAGACTGCGGCGGGACCGCAAGGCGCTGCTCTGGAAACTCGACGGCTTGTCCGAATACGACGCCCGCCGACCTTTGACAGCGACCGGGACCAACCTCCTCGGCCTGGTCAAACACGTGGCCACCGTCGAGGCCAGGTACTTCGGCGAGGTCTTCGACCGCCCTTCCCCGGAACCGCTGTCCCGATGGCAGGACTCCGACGGCAGCGATCAGTGGGCGGCCGAGGACGAGACCCGCGATCAGATCATCGGGTTCTACCGGCGCACGTGGGAACACTCGGACGCGACGATCAACGAGCTTCCCCTCGACGCCCCCGGCCACGTGCCGTGGTGGCCGGAGCCTTATGCCGACACGAACCTGTTCGCCGTCATGGTCCATGTCCTCGGCGAGACCATCCGGCATACCGGGCACGCCGATATCCTGCGCGAGAGCCTCGACGGCCGGACCGGGTTGCGCGCCGAACACGAGCAGCAGATCGACAAGGAAGCCCGTGCAGCCTACTGCGCGAAGATCGAGCAGGCTGCCAGGTCGGCCGCACCAATCAAGGCTTTGTCGGGTAGCCGGGTCACGTTGCCGTGACCCGGCTACCCGACTAGCTTGATCTTTAACGTCCGACGTCGAATGGTTCGTCGAACTTGATCACCCGGTTCGGTAACTGCCATACACGGAGGCGGCCTTCGGCTGAACATGTGCTCCGACCAAGGAACACACACATTCAGCACGAAGGCCGTGAGGATGAGTCTGCTGCAGCACGACGCCCGGCGAGAGCCGTTGGCGCAACTGTCATGCTTCCGGGGCGAGTTCTACGCCTGCCTGACCGCTCGTTCGGACGCGTTGTTCGAGCTGGCTGATGCTGTTCTGTGCGGCGACGGGCCGGTGAGGTCGCTGGCCGAGCTGTCACTGGTGGGTGAGCACCGCCGCGGCCATGGAGGGCTCTATGCCGCGGTGGCCCGTGGACGCATCGATGCCGGCCGACTGCGGCGGGCACTGGCCGAAGTACCACTGCCGCGGGCTGCCGACGGGCGGCTGGTCCTAGCCATCGACGTCACCTGCTGGCTGCGGCCCGACGCCCACACCTCACCGCAGCGGATCCTGTGCCACACGTATGGCAGAGGCAAGGATCAGCACATCCCCGTCCCCGGCTGGCCCTACTCGATCATCTGCGCACTCGAACCCGGCCGCAGCTCATGGACCGCACCCCTGGACGCACTGCGTCTGACGCCTGGGGACGACACCGCCACCGTCACCGCCCGGCAACTGCGCGATCTGCTTCAGCGACTGATCGCAGCGGGGCAGTGGCAGACGGGCGCCCCCGACATCCTCATCGTCGCGGACGCCGGATACGACGCACCCCGCCTCGGCTTCCTCCTCAAAGACCTGCCGGTCCAGGTGCTGGCCCGGATGCGATCCGACCGCGTCCTGCGCAGAGCTGTCCCGCCCCGACTGCCACACACCCAGGGCCGCCCGGCCCGGCACGGCGGCGAGTTCGTCTTCGGGCAGCCCGACACCTGGGGCACCCCGGACACCGAAACGGTCACCGACACACGCCTCTACGGAACCGCCAGGGCCCGGTCCTGGAACCGGCTGCACCCCAAGCTGACCCACCGCTCCTCCTGGGCAGCCGCCGACGGCACCCTCCCGATCGTCGAGGGGACGGTGATCCGCCTGGACATCGACCACCTGCCCAGCGGAGCAACACCGAAGCCGGTCTGGTTGTGGTGGTCAGACACCGATGCCACCCCGGCGGACGCCGACCGTCTCTGGCAGGCATACCTGCGACGCCTCGACATCGAGCACACCTTCCGCCTGTTCAAGCAGACCCTGGGCTGGACCTCACCGAAGATCCGCACCCCCGAGGCAGCCGACCGATGGACCTGGCTGATCCTCGCTGCCTACACCCAACTTCGGCTCGCCCGCCCACTCGCAGCCGACCGGCGTCGCCCTTGGGAGAAACCCAGTTCCCCGGACAGGCTGACCCCCGCCCGAGTCCGCCGCGACTTCCGGCACATCCGCCCACAAGCGGTCTGCCCAGCCCAAGCACCGAAACCTTCTCGTCCGGGCCCCGGACGGCCGCCGGGCCAAAAGAACACCCGGCCCACTCCCCGCCACGACGTGCACACACCCCGCAGGACACAACCTGCGAAACAGCGGACGAAGAAGTCAACTACCCCACGACCACGCCGCACTGGTTAAAGATCAAGCTAGGGTCGACGTTCCTCGCGTGGTCCTGAAGTCACCTGGGCGCCCCGGAACCTGACGTTGAAGTCACGGTTCCGCCAATGACGTGCGAGCAGACGGCCAATGGCACGCAGCGGCATCGGGCAAAGGAAGCAGAGGGGTTTACCGAGGGGCGCACGGTGTACATAGTGAGTCCTGCGTGCGCCCTGGGCAGGCGCATGCGGAGGGGAATGCCATGGTGCGCTACGTTCACCATCAATTGGCGACGATCGTTGAAGCGGGGGTCGCCATGGCCTTCGCCGCGCCTGTGGTCTTCGGCGTGCGCGGGCTGCCGCGGGCCGAAAGCGACAAGGTCCTTTCTCTTTTGGGCATATTAGGGATCAGCACGCTCTTCGGCCTGCTGGCGATTTCGGTCCGGTCGCACTGGCTGGGCGGCGAGAAGCGCTATCTCGAGAGCGTAGTCCCCCTGACCGACCCCAAGGCGACACTCCCCGCTCCGCGTGAGTCCATGCGCCGCAGCTTCGACGGATCCTTCGTTGTCTTCGTCGCGCTGTCATCCCTGGTTTTCGGCCTACTCTATGATCCCTGGGCCATCGGTTGGGCGGTCGTATTCATACCGGAGCGAATCGTCAAGGGCGTGTACATGTCCTCCTGGGAGCGACGCCACGGCGTACTCGTGTGGTGCGGCAAGGTCGAGGAACAACCCCTGGGAAAGGGCCAGTTCCTGTATTCCTCGGCGCGAAACACGACGCCAGGATGAGTTCGCTCTGCGCGGCGTGGCGTCTCATGCCTGCCTGAACCGCCGCTGACCTGCAGAGCCGACGGGCGAGACCGCCATGAGGCGGCGCGCCGCACGACATCAACATCAGCACGGCCACCACGACGCCCGAGGCAGCCCCGGTTGTGGAACCCGGGCAACCAAGGACGATCTTCCGCAACCCCACCGGTCGGATCAAGGTCGGGCAATACGAATACGCCACATTCCGGGAGAGGCCCGACAGGATCCTTGACCTGGAGTGCCAGCAAGGCGACCTGGACTCGGCATCTGCTCTACGGCCGGTAGCGGATCTCCAGCATTACGCACCCTCCGGCTGTCCGGTACGGGCCATGTTCCATGCCTGGAGACCGGGCTGCGAAGTCTCCGGCGTAGAAGGTCTGATCCAGGGACAGGTCGTGCAGGTCTCCTTCGAGCAGATAGGCCTCCTCGACCCACTCATGCCGGATCACTCCGGAGGGCGAGGTGTCGAGGCCGGGCTCCCAGCGCACGAGCCGGGTCAGCACCTCCGGATCCGCCTCGTCCCTGCTCAGAATCCTCTCGGCGGTCCCCGGCTGCGGCCCGGTGCACCACTGCATGGCGTCCGGTGAAAAGAATTCCCGCTCGTTCTTCATCAGTGACTTTCTGCGAACAGTGCGGACGCGGAGCAGCACTCACCGAACGCTGCCGAGGCTCCCGAAGACACGAGTAACCCAGTGATCCATCCGCGTCCCGAAATCCGACGCCGAGGTGATCCCCGAGGCGGGCAGGCAACCGGCGTCGTCAAGGTCAGCCACGAAGTCCACGTCCGCCCAGCCACCACGGAACAGCACAACCGACAGCACGGCTTCCCCAGGACCGGATATGACCACGCCAACGGAGTCCGGATCATGAACCCGAGCCCTGTCGGTCTCCAGTGGCTGAGGCCAAGGCGCCGACGCATCCCTCCACGTCGTAACACCGACTTCAAGGCCCGCCGACGTCCAGCCTGCGGTCCGCTCAGACAGAACGACAGCCACTTCGCCAAGATCAACAACTCTGTCCATGAGGAGATCATCCCGCATCGGCCATCCCCAGTGGTCCAGGCCTCCGAAGCCCCGACGGCCAGACGGCAGTTGCCTCGTTTCTCCTCCTCACCAGCATCCCCGTGATCGGCGGCCCAAGGTCGTTCTCAGAACGTGTCGACAACCGTTCCTGTTCGCGACCTACACGGCCAGATGTCACACATCGAGTCGCCGGCTCGTCCTCAAGGGGAACGGCATCCCATCCCGGAGTACCCAGCAACACTGTTCCCCACAGAAACGGAAAAATTGTGTTCACCGCATACGTCACGGTCACCATCCTCGGCGCAGTCTTCAACGGTGCCGCCGCCGTCACCTACCTGATCGGCCACGAATACCCCAAGACCCAGGCGGATATGAAGGGCATACCCCGGAAGTGGGTCCCGGTACTGGGCACGCTGCTGGCAGCGGGAACGGTGGGGCTGCTGGCCGGGCTCGCCGTACCGCTCCTGGGAACCCTCGCCGCCTCCGGCCTCCTGCTGTACTTCATCGGCGCCATCATCGCCCACCTGCGGGTGGGCTCACGCAACATCGTTGGCGGGATCGTGTTCCTCTCCACCGCGGCGGCCATCCTGGCTCTGGGCCTGATCGACCACGGCCCCTGGTAACCCACGGAGCCCAGAAGCTCCCTGGTCATCGTCGACCGGCGCGGACACGCCGGTCGATGACCTGCTCACGGGTCAGATCCTCGATGACCAGCCGTGCCTGCTCGACAACACCGGCCTTCAGCTTCGGCCGGGGCGACGCCGCCAGACGCGATACAGGCCTCGCCCCCGAGCACTCAGAGCGCGAACGGCCCGCCGCTTCGGAGCGCCCGGTTTTCCCGGAGGGCATGGCTGGGAGCGCTGGCAGCACCCGAGGCTGCACGTTTCCTGGAGGAGCCCGACGCCGGGCTACGAGGCCCTCCCCGCTTCACCGCCGACCTCCGGCGGCTCAACTCCGAGCTGCGTCGCCTCTTCTGCCACATCGTCACCGAGTCGTTCCTCCTGGACCAGCGCACCGGCCGCCCCTTCCGGAAAGGCCTGCGCGTCAAGCGAGTCCGATGCGCGCCTATCGGCGCCTTCGAGCTCGCCTGCGCACCTGACGGACGCGCGACGTGCCAGTACGGCCCCGAACCGTTCCACAGGGCCGGTACGTCGTGCGGCGGCACATCGTCACCCACCGTGTCCTCACCGGCCCCCGCCCCCGACCCCGGGACCGGAAATGGAAGGGACTCCCGGCTTCAGTTCTCCAGGTCGTCGCAACTGGTCTGAGGGATGTCGCGATGACCAAGCCCCGTCGGAGGGCGGCTTCCCGCAGGGCCAACAAACTCGTTCGAAGCCACCTGTGACTCGGCCGAGGTCGCTTCGCCGACTCCCGTCGCCCCCTGCGTTCAGCGCCGGGTTCAGCGAGTCGAACGCTGGATCAGCTCGTACTGGGCGGAGGTGGACTCTCCGGTGATCAGTCCGTAGGTGCCGACGGACCAGAACTGTCCGGTGCGGCCGGTGGGAGCGAGGGCCTCGATGTCGTACGCCTGGGTTTGGCCGCCGGGGACGGCGTCACCCTCTACGGAGGTCCAGATGCCGTGGCGCAGGCGCCAGTAGAGGGCGGTGCCCTCGTAGCCGTAGCGATCGCCCGAGACCCAGACGGTGCCCTTGCCGTCGCCGGTGATGGCACCGGCCCACAGCCCGTCGACCGGCCCGGTGACGTCGCGCCATGTGCGGCCGTTCCAGTGCAGGACCTTGGTCTGCTGCTGTTCGTCTTCGACGTACGGAGTGAGAGCGGTGACCCAGACGCTGCGGGCTGACTCCTGGTACACGGCCGTGATCCCAAGATTGCTGCCGGCCGGCGCGGTCTCGGTCCACGAACGGCCGTCCCAGTGCAGGAGCACGGATCGGCCCGGCTGTCCGGCGTACGCGAACTGCCCGACCGCCCAGGCATCTTGGGCGGTCCGCGCTTCGATGGCGCTGATGCGGACGCCACTTGGGAGAGGTGTGCTCTGCCAGACGCCGTGGGCGTAGGAGTTGATCGCGGTGTCGCTCACCAGCCAGGCCTTGCCCGGGACGGCCGCGAGCTTCGCGAAGCCGTAGCCCTTCTCCTCAGGCAGTGGCGTCTGCGTCCACCGCTTGCCGTCGTAATGACCCAGGGTCTCGCCCTCCTGGTCCCAGCCGTACGCCCAGACGTCGTGCGCGGACACCCCGTCCACGGCATGCCACACTCCGGTATCCGGCACGGCGGGGGTGGACTGCTGCTGCCAGGTTCTGCCGTTCCAGCGCAGGATGACGCCCTGGCCGACGCCGTCGACGTACTGGGTTCCCACCGCCCAGGCGGCGTCCGGACCGACCGACGCGATGTCGAAGAGCGCGGAGTTGTCCGTGAGCGTCCCCGCCAGAGAGGTATGCCAGGCCGGGGCCTGGCCCCGGGCCCACGCGGCGGGAGCCGCACCGTCCGCCACTGAGACTGCGGCTGGGGCGATGGTCACGGTGGCTGCCGCGAGCGCCGCGACGATCGCGACCTTGAGGTACATGCCTGTCTTCATCACTGCTCCCCGTTGTCTACGAGGGGTGCTGCGCGGGTCCTGCACGTTCGCCCCCCGTAACTGTTTGCTCACTCATGAGACCGTTCGCCCCGCATGATGGTTGTGCCGGCAGCAGCTCAGAGCCCGGACGACGGTCAACTCCCCTTCAGCGAAACCCTGGCTGGACGGGGAGACCCGCTGTGGCCGAAGCCGAACACGGTGACGTGCGGAGGGCGGTCGCCTTTCGGTGGCTCGTTGCGGGGCTCGCTTTCGCAGCGGCGTCCGACAGGGTCGGCGGGTTGTCGGGAGGGGTGTCGTGGTCGTCGCGGCCTCGGGATTCTCCGACGGTACGCGTCGAATCGGTGACAGGTCCGGCCCCCGCACGGCGGTGGGCGTCGCCGTGCGGGAGGGAGAGCTCTCCCCTCGCCGGCTGGGACGTTGCGTTCAGCGGCCCCGGCATGTTGCCCTCGATCGGCCCCAGTTGGTGAAGGTTCTGTGGCTTCCCGACGTCCTGAGGTGGCCCCAAGAATTGGCTTGCGCCGGGACAGTCGCGGCGTGGTCAGCTCCGTGTGGTGGAGAACGGCATGGCGTCAGCCCATTCCCAGAAGGCGCCGGCCTCGTCGACTTCCCGTTGCAGCAGGGTGGACAAGGGGCTCATGTCGGCGCCGGGAGGTACGTCGATGGCGACGAAGTGGTCCCTGTACTTCGTGTCGGGCAGCACCGCCGACGGCTACACCGCGCACCTGCGGTACGACGGGGTCGCGCACGACTTCACCTCAGCCGTAACGCGGACGGCTACTACAGCTTGCCGGACGGTAACGGCAGCACACGGCTCGCCGGTTGCAACTACCGGACCTGCAGCTGACGCCACACGCCTGCGGCCACCGGTGAACCCCGGCCGCCGAACCGCGCATGTCTCTCCGCTGAGAGGCATGCGCGGTGTGCGCTTGTGCCGCTTTCCCGTTCCAGCTGTTCGCTCTCGTCTTTGCCCCCGGTCTCCGGCAGCCGTGGCCCGCGGTCGTAGATCGCGACCTCCCCGCACGGGTGTGCCCGCGCCTTTCGGTGTCGGAGGGATACACGGCTGGCCTGCCCGCACTGCACCGTGTACGCCGCCGACCACCGCTACGGCGCCGCACGCGACGTCCCGTGTCCGGGGTTTCGCCGACCACGGAGGTGTCCGGTTTCTCGGTGGCTGCGCGGTGGGGGCCTGGGACTACCATCCCCGATATGGCGTTACTTGAGCGGGAGCAGTGGCTTGATGCGCTGCGACACTGCCCAGCAGGGCGGGTGGTCCTGGTGTCCGGTGAGGCGGGTATCGGCAAGACCGCTCTTGTCAGGGCGTTCTGCGACGGCCTGACCCGGCTGGTTCTGTGGGGTTCGTGCGACGCTCTGCGGACGCCGCAGCCACTCGGTCCGCTCCACGACATCGCACGGCAGGCGACAGGTGAACTGGCCGCCGCGATGGCTGCGGAGAGCCCGCGTCACGCGATGTTCACCGCGTTCCTGGATCAGTTGACGGTACGGGAAGCAGTCGCCGTGGTGGAGGACGCGCACTGGGCCGACGAAGCGACACTCGACCTGCTCATGTTCACCGCCCGTCGGATCTCTACCACTCGTGGCCTGCTCGTCATCACCTATCGGGACGACGAGGTCGGATCGGATCACTCGCTGCGCGCTGTGCTCGGAGCGCTCGCCACCGACAGGAGTGTGCTGCGTATTCGGCTGTCGCCTCTCTCGGCCGCGGCAGTCGCGACACTGGTCGGGCCGGACGGTCCGGATGCCGCGGAACTGCACGCCCGGGCCGGCGGCAACCCCTTCTTCGTGACTGAGGTCCTGGCCGATCCCGACCGCAGGGTTCCCGAGACGGTACGCGACGCGGTGCTGGCCCGGGCGGCCGGTCTCCGCCCCGCGGAGCGTGACGCACTCAACTCCGTGGCCGTCTTCCCCGGTTATGCTCCCGCGCCATTGGTTCAGGCGCCCAGGACGGACGTTGACGGCTGCGTGGATGCGGGAATGCTGATTCGCGACGGCACGCGGATCCTGTTCCGCCACGAGCTGGCCAGACTGGCCATCGAGGAGAGCATCACGTCTGCGCGTAAGACCGAGCTGCATGAGCGTGCACTGGCGGATCTGACGCGGTGGGGCAGCGATCCGGCCCGGCTCGTCTATCACGCGGAGGAGGCAGGCGACGCGGCGGCCGTACTCGTACACGCCGGTGCAGCGGCGAGGCGGGCATCTGCCGTCGGCGCTCACCGACAGGCGGCCGATCACTATGCCCAGGCGCTGCGGTTCGCCGACGGGATCAGCCCGCGCCGACATGCGGAACTGCTTGAACGCCACGGCGAGGCGTGCGCGCACGCCGGACGGAGTGCCGCGGCCGTGCTCTCCTCCCGTCGGGCGATCGAGTGCTGGCGGGAGGAAGGCGACCAGGAGCGCGAGGCCGCTCTGATGGCGTACTGCTCCTACTACTTGTGGAACCAGGGCCGGAACGCCGAGGCGCATGCCATGGTGCGGCAGGCACTCGCCCTTGCCGAGCGGCTGCCGGAGGGCCCCGGGCTGGTCGCCGCGTACACCTGGTCGGCGTATCTTCTGATGCTTGCCCGGGACATCCCCGGGGCGGTGCGGACCGGAAGTCACGCCGCCGTGCTCGCCGAGCGGTTCGGTGAACAGACCCTGCTCGCCCGGGCGCTCAACGCGGTCGGCTCCGCACAGTGGTCCGTCGAGCCGGACCTGGCCGAGCAGACCATGCTCCGAAGTCTTCAGGCGGCCCACGCGGCCAATGACGACGGTGCCGTCGGAAGCGCGATGGTCAACCTCGGATCCGCGGCAGGCGAGGTCCGTCGCTATGACCTCGCGGAACACTGGCTGCGCGAGGCCATGAAGTGGTGCTCCGACCGGGACCTGGACGACGTACGCAGTTACGCCACAGCGTGGCTGGCACGGTGCCTGTTCGAGCGCGGGGAGTGGTCAGCGGCAGAAGCGATGGTGGAGCAGGTGGGAGCCACCGAGTGCACGCCGAGCCGGATCGTCGCGCTCACCGTGCTGGGGCGCCTGCGGACCCGGCAGGGAGAGCCGGATGCGGCGGACATCCTCGACGAGGCGTCGTCACTGGCCGAACAGACCGGAGACCTGCAACGCCTGTGGCCGGTCGCCGCCGGACGCGCCGAACTCGCGTGTCTGAGCGGACAGCAGCCCGACAGCGGCCTGTCCGAGAGTTACGAGACGGCGGTACGGCTCGGCATCGGCTGGGCGATCGGTGAACTCGGGCAGTGGCTGCAACCGGAGCCCGGGGTGGTCCACTTGGCCGCCGCCCCGCCGTATCGGATGAACCCCGTGGAGGCCGCCCGGGCCTGGGACGAGCTCGGTTGCCCGTACGAGTCGGCCATGGCGCTCGCGCAGAGCCCGGATCACCTGCGTGAGGCCCTGCGCGGGTTCGAGGGCCTCGGGGCGCGGCCTGCCGCGGACCAAGTGGCCCGGCGGATGCGCGACCTGGGAATCCGGACCCCACGGCGTTCCACTCTGGCCCATCCCAACGGGCTCACGGCACGCGAAGCCGATGTCCTCACCCTGCTCAGGTTCGGGCTGCGGAACTCCGAGATCGCCGACCGGCTCCGCATCGCGGAGAAGACGGCCGGGCATCACGTCTCCTCCATCCTGGCCAAGCTCGGCGTGCGTAGCCGCCAGGAGGCCGCCAGACATGGGGAGATCGCGGAGCGAACATAGGGAACGGCTCCCGATGTCCCAAGGCCGCTCCCGGGCGGACAGTGGCTGTCGGAAAGGAGCGTGCAACATGCCGCGATATCTCGTGCAACGGACCTTCACCGAGGGTCTGCACATCCCGATGGACGACGAGGGCGCCAAGGCGTGCAAGAGCGTCGTCGAGGGCAACGCCGCATCGGCGGTCACCTGGGTGCAATCGTACGTGAGCCGGGACAAGAGCGTGACCTACTGCGTGTACGACGGGCCGTCACCGGAAGCCGTACGCCAGGCCGCGCAGACCACAGGTCTGCCCGTCGACCGGATCACCGAAGTCAGCGTCCTGGACCCGTACTTCTATCACTGACCCTTGCCCAGCCGTCGACGCCGGCGACCCCAACCGCGGTACCTGCAGCCGTCGGCGCGCGACGACACGGGGCGAAGGTCTGGCTCCCTTCACCAGCGAAAAAGGAGGAAATTCGGAGGTCGCCAAAGAGTCCGGTGTCAACACACCGTGTCCCTACGGCAGTAGGTCCGCAGGACCCAGCCCGTGTTCGGCGGGTACAGCGACTCCGTGACTCCGGCAGAGCGCGAAGAGCCGAAACAGTGTCCGGTCCGCTGAGCAGAACAAGAATCGCGAAGGCGCGTCCGGCGGGACACGATGTCCACACGCAGGGCGTGCTCGTCGATACCCAACAGCTTTGTCAAGACAGGCTGTTCAAATTTTCCGACCGAAAAGAACCGGAGATCAGAACAATGAGAATGAGAAACAGGATGGTCGCTTCGGCAGGGGCGTTACTGGCGGCCGCCAGCATGGTCACCATGACGGCCGGAGCCAGTGCCGCCGCGCCGGCCGCGGGATCCGCGGCGGACCACTCCGCCCGTGTCACCGCCCTCACACCGGCCAGCGCTTTTCACACACTGAAGAACGTGGCCTTCGGCCAGTGCATCGACGCACCGGGCGGGCAGCTCAACGTCCGGCTTCAGCTGGCCGACTGCAGCGATTCCCCCACCCAGAAATGGGCGTTCATACCGGTGCCCGGCGCAGCGAAAACCTACTCCCTCGTGAATCAGGCAAGCGGGTTCTGCGTCGAGGTCAACAACGGCACCAGCACCCCGGGCGAGGCAGTCGATCAATACACCTGCAACACCTCGGGGTCGGAATACTGGATCAAAAACAACGTGGACGTCGGTGAGTTGACCTACCAGAAGTTCGAACACGCGGGCACTGGCCTGTGCCTCGACACGGTCGGCGCCGCCGGCAGCCAGCTCATGCAGTGGGGCTGCAGTGACGCTCATCCCCCGACGGCCCAGATGTGGATCCTGAGCTCCTGAGTCTCCGCCAACCCGCCTGACCAAGAAGCGAGTTGGCGGGGAGCCACGGACAACCTGTGCGCCCGGAACCTCACGCGCCGACTGGATCTGTCCGGCTCGTCTCGGCCTCCGGTTCCCGTTCCCGCCGAGGCCGCTGGGAATGCGTCCCCCGGCTCAACAGCCCGCCAATCGCTTCCCTGCCACATTCCGCGCGCTCGATGGGCAGGCCACGTCCCGCTACCGGCCCTTGCGGAAATGCCGTCACTGCGCGGTCCCGGAACAAACGAAGAGGAGACATCGGCATGAGAAGACCCACCGCCCGGAAGGCTGCTACCGGGATCACGGCGATGGCCGCGGCGTCCGTCTCGGTCCTGGCTTTCACCTCACCGGCGAGCGCGGGCGCCGCGACCGTCCAGCCTCGGGCTGTGACCTACTACCAGTACAAGAACTACTACACCGGCAAGTGCCTGGACGTCGGAGGTCAGGTCAACGGCTCTGTGGTCCAGCAGTACACCTGCAACGGAACCGTCAACCAGCAGTGGACGCTCCGGGCGACCGACAGTGGCTACTTCCAGATGGTCGTCGCAAGCAGCGGCAGGTGCATGGAGGTCGTGAACTCAAACCAGGCCACCAACGCCGTCGTCGAGATCGCCGACTGCAACGGCGGCTACAACCAGCAGTGGACCACGCAGACGAGCACCCACGCCGGCTGGCCGCGGCTGGTCACCCGGCACAGCGGCAAATGCCTGCAGCCCCTCAACGAGAGCACGGGCGACCGCACCCAGGAAGTGCAGTACACCTGCTACACCGCCTGGTCGCAGGAGTGGAACCAGTCCTGACCTCGGCGAGAACGAACCACTCCGGAGGTCTGGGCTGCCCGGACCTCCGGAGTCGGCCGGACGACAAGATTCCCTCCCCGCCCGTGATTCCGTGAAAGCCCAGGCAGGAGCACACTGTGGCGGTGAACCCGAGCAGTCAAGCCTCAGAACCGCCGCCCCTGCCTCCAAAGCCGGTTCTGCCCGACATGGCTGCAGCGCGCAGTCACGGGCCGGCCGCCGCCGTCGAAGCCCGATGGCTGTCTCTACAACTCAGCTGGCAGTGGGCACGCGATGTCCACGAGATCCGCTCGCCAGGACACCCCTATCCGGGCATCGTTGCGCTGCTGGAGGCCGCTGCCGCGACACCACGGCTACGGCGGCTGTATCCGTTCACCAGTCACTTCACCCTGCTCTTCAGCAGCCGCACCAACTACCCCTGGACCGTGCAGGCCGGATCCATCGAACCTCTGCGCAGCGGATCGTTCACAGTCCGCCGCCGTGATCCCCTCGCCGTAGTCGGTGAAGTCGAAACTGCCACAGAAGCGGTGAATCTGGCAGTGAAACTCCTACCAGCCGACTTCGAGCCGGTCGTCACCACCTCCGCCGACAAGCACACGTGACGGCACACGGCCACACCGACCGAGGCCAGACCACTCACATACACAAACCAAGAACATTCATCAAAACGCGGCCCGAGCCGATTACGCGCCCGCTCACACGGCCCCTCGACGCCGAGGAACAGTAGCGGTCGGTTCACGATCTCCCCGGTCTTGCTCAAATCGGCTGCGCTACGGAACCGCAGCTGCACGGGATTCGAACAGCCTTGGCCTGATGACACCGGGCAAACCTCAGGCCTAAGGTATGCCAGTGATCTTCAAGAGGAAGCGGGAGTCTTCGGGCCTCGCCGCCGTCGTGTCCGAGCTGGAGGAGGCGGTCGCCGCTCGCGACGGCGACCGTACCGGGCAGGCCTTCACCGCCATGATGAAGCGTGTGCAGTCGGCGTCGGACACCGAACGCGTTCCGGCAGGACCCCGGTTGGCGGCGCTGCTTCCCGCCTTTCCGCCCACCGGCCCGCGGCCGATGCTGGCGATGGCGGCGGGTTTCTGCGTCGAGCACGGGGCCGATCCGGCAGACTGCGCCGAGCCGATCCTCGCCGGCGTCCACCAGGACCTGCTCGACGCCCTGGAGTTCGCCCGCCGCTGGACAGCCACCGGTGCGGCCGAGGACGAGCTGCCTGAGCCGGACGAGAAGAACATCGACGACGCACTGCTGGCCCGCCTCGGCGTCGACAGGCACGAGGCCACGCGACTGGCGCTGGCCTGGTGCTCGGTCGAGGAGTGGCAGCCGCCCGCGCTGGCCGTACTGTGCCGCAGCGCCGAGGTACGCCGACAGCACGCATCCGCGATCCTCCCCGCCTGCCGCGACGTGGCGGCCCTGGAGCGGCACGACCTGAAATGCCTGGCCTACGCGCTGGCGGTCCTGGACGACGAGGCTCTCATCGTGCTTCACAGGCCCACCGGGACCGGGTTCGAGGTGCGCATCGGCGGCATCGGGGACAACTTTCAGCTGCACACGCTGCTCGCTCACGTCCTCGTCGGCGGCGGCCACGTGCCCGGCTCCATGCCCTCCGCGGAGAGCGTCCGCCTGGCCACAGACCCCGAGCCCGCCCAGGGACGCACCCAGACCGTCGCGACCGGGACCTTCGAACTCCTCACCCCGGACGGCGAACGGATCTGGAACGAAGGGCTGCCCGACGACATCCCCATGGTTGAGGGACGTCGCCTCCTCGTACTCGACGAGCCGACATACCAACGCAGTTGGAACGCCGACCGCTTCTTCCCGCACCTTCCGGGCACGGCCGAGGTGACCCGCGTCCTTACCGCGGACGAGTCACGGACCTGGTTCGCCCGCACGTCACCCTCCGACGGGACCCACCGGCCTTCCTGACGCCAGAGATCAGGCCGGCAGTGCTTCGGGCGGACACCTGGTGGGGCCTGAAGCCGGAGCTCGGAGCTGGTCCCCTGTATCGAACGAGGATCGCGTGGCTTGGTCAGTGACAACCGACTCCATCGGTAGGTCTGCTCCGACTCCGCCTGGCGTTGTCGAAGCCAAGGCCTGAAGGTGCGGAGTGACTCCACCCCGGGTGCCCATTTCGCACTAGTCGGCCAGATCGCGCGCTTCGTAGCTGAGGAGACCGGCAGGCAGAAGGGCGGGGACCAAGGCGTTCAGGTACCAGGCGATGTCAGTGAGCCTGGGTGCTCCCGGCAGGCTTCGCCGGTAGATCGTCGGGAGGAAGCAGCACTGCGAACGGTCCGGGAGGAACAGCAGCTGGCCACCGGTTCCCGCTCCCGGGTGGTAAACACAGATCGCGACCTCGAATGCACGATTCTCCGGAGCGTCCAGTCGGGACAGGATCTCATCGGCCTGGTCGACGGATGTCGCCTGCCAGTCGAACATGCCGTCGTCGTTCACCATGTAGGAGAGCCCGAGCGGCTCCTCCAGGGACCACCCCGCTTCCGTCAACGCGCTCACCACGGCGCTCGCGGTGACGGCGCGCTCAAACACAAGGTCCACGTCTGCGGTCCTGGACACGTCCGGCTCCTGGTGTGAGGTCTGATCGGAAGCCAGCGCATCTTCGCCGTCCGAATCACCGGCTGTCGACCATGTTTCCCCGTACCGGCCAGACCACCGATCTCACAACAGTGCCTATACCGAAAACCTCGCCGGGCCCGGAAGGTCTGCTGCGCTTGGCGCGTTCAGCATCCACCGGCCTTCCACTCCCTGGGCGAGCACTGAAGCTCCGGCCAGGACCTCGACCGCATCCTGCTGGTCGGCGCTCGTCGCCAGGACCTTGCCCTGGCCCGCGACTTCGGCCTCGAACTCGAACTCGAACTCGACTGACTCACCGGCGCAGCCTGGCACTACATCATCAGTGACTACTTCTGGGAACCCGTCGCCCCGCCCGCCCCGACCCGGGGCAGCCGTCTTCCCGCAGGAAACCGCCGCGAACACCCTGGCCGAAACCCTCGGCGCGCTCGCCCGCCGCCAGCACGAACACCGCGAGGTCGCCGCAGCCTGCCTCAGCGCCGCCGGCGACACGGGTCTGATCCCCGCCGAACGGCACGAGACGGCCGCGTACTACCGGGCGAAGGCAGAGCGCGACCTCGACCGCCTCGAACTGTCATCCGTTCCGCGCGCTCGGCCCGGTCGATTCTGGAGCTGCCCATCGAGCACCAGGAACGCGGCTCACGATGAGAGCGGCACGAGAAATAGCATTGGCCTCTCATCGTGGAGCAGGCGACCATGACTCCGTGAAATTGTTGAGGATCGTCTCGGGCGACGCGACCAACCCCCAGGCGAAGGGCCCGAAGGTCATCGCCCATGTCTGTAATGACCTCGGCGGATGGGGCAAGGGATTCGTCCTGGCGATCTCACGTCACTGGCCCGAACCGGAGCGCGAGTACCGCCGCTGGCACCGCGAACGCGCAGGCAACGACTTCGCCCTCGGAGCAGTACAGATGGTCCGCGTGCGATCCGACATCTGGGTCGCGAACATGGTCGCGCAGCGCGGGATGAAAGTGGGAAGCGGCGGTCCGCCCATCCGATACGACGCCGTCGAACGCTGCCTGCACGCCGTCGCTGAGCACGCCCTCGCCAACAAGGCCTCCGTTCACATGCCCCGGATCGGCTGCGGCCTCGCCGGCGGCAAGTGGGAACGCATCGAGCCGCTCATCAGCACAAACCTGAGTGCCCGCGACATCGCCGCCACCGTCTACGGCTACACCTGAGACCGATTCTCTGCCTGATCTCAGGGCCGCAGGTTCATTGTCAACCTGCGCGTCCAACCTCGAGCGTGGGCCACGTCCTCCAGCCCGCAGAACGCGAACGGCCCGCCGCTTCGGGGGAAAACGGCGGGCCGGACTGACCGTAGCGGTGCCACACCCGTCGGCGCGGGGCACGCCGTAACAGTGAGATCGCACCGGCTGCGCATCCGAAGGGAGCATCAGTTTTGAACTGGCCTCCAACACTTCGACGCCGATGAGGAGCTGCCCGGCCGATCATGTGACGAACGAGCCCGTGTCCGGGTCGTTCATGTGGGCGCTGGGCGAGGAGATGAGCTGTCCCCTCGTATCTGCCGAGTTCAACCGCTGCACCGTGTCGGGATGCCGCAGACGGCTCAGCGGACCGGGAGCCAGCAACTTCTCCGTCTCCGGTTCAGACCAGTCCGCAGCGATCGAGTGCAGCACGAACCTGGTTGAGCCCCTCCCCTCGCCAGTGGCCCCGGTCAGGCATCTGGTCGTCTCGGCGCCACCGCCAGGCCGAGAACATCGCCCAGTTCAGGGCGCGGCACCGGTGAATCAGGCCATCGTCAGCCCCCGCATAGTGTTTTCCTACTTCTTCGGGCGCGTGGGCGAGGTCGAACTCGATCGGCCCGCGGCAACATGTGGCGAGGTCTACGAAAAGCGGCCCTCTCCTTGTGTTCAGGAGATTGCCCGGATGAGGCTCGCCGTGCAGCAACTGGTCGTCGTCTCTGTCACTGCTGATCGCGGCGCTCAGTCCACTGAGTGTGCCGCTGAGGAGTTCCCGGTCGGAATCGGGCAGTTCGGGCGACTGCTCCCGGTCGTTCACCTCTCTCAGTGCCACGGCGACTCGATCGGTGAAATGCGGTGCATCCAGGTCGATCTGGCGCAGGGCGGCATGGTGCCGCAGGAACACGTCTGCGTAGTCGGCCGGCGGGATCTCTGATCCCACCGGTTCGTAGTAGGTCCAGAGCGAGATGGCGAAAGCATCACGTAGATGGACTCGGGGCTCGACCCGAGGGTCGAGTTCAGCCACCGGAGCGTCGACGTCGGTAAGACGGCGAGCAACCTCTACTTCGAACTCGGAATCAGCCAGGTGCCCCGAAGGTGCGACCCGAGCCAGCACATCGCAGGGGACCAGTCGCAGCGCGACACGGTCCGAGTTGTGGATGACGATCGCATCGTCGACCTGAAGGCCCAGCTGCGAAGCGGTCGCCCGTCCCGCCACAACTGCGCGGCGGAGATCCAATGGCTCCATGCTGTTCTCCCTCATTCTTGAGTACACACGCGCGTCCGGGGACAACGGCGACGCCACCAGTGTCTTCGTGAATATCGTTCAGCGGCCATACCCGGACCCGGCGACAAGCATCGCAAAAAGAGACCTGCACAGGCCCTGGCCTCGATCATTCTTGATGGTCCGCCGGTGCGTATCGGTAAGTGGACTGTCACCGAACGGACTTGTCGACGGCCCGACGAGCAGTTGGGGCAGCGGGTCAGCGCTGTAGATTTGCACGTCATGCTCTGTGTTCGGGTCCTGGGGCCGATCGGTGCCGACATCGACGGTGCGCCTGTCCACCTCGGGAGTCCTCGGCAGCGTGCGCTCCTCGGCCTGCTGCTGACGAGCCGTGGCGGCGTTGTACCGGTCGGATCGGCGAGGCCGTGCCGAGGGCCCAGTCGTTCGTCCGGGATCATCTGCTGCGGGAGGAGGGCCGGCGGCTGCTCGCCCTCGCGCTGTGGGCCTCCGGACGGCAGGCGGAGGCGCTGGCCGAGCTGCGCCGGGCGGCCTCGCTCATCACCGACGAACTGGGGCTGCGCCCCGGGGACGCCCTGACCGAGTTGGAGACGGCGCTCCGGACCGGGCGAACGGAGGTGCTGCATGCCGCCGTACCGGAACCCGGGCCGTCGGCCCTCGCCCCGGCGACGGACGACCTGTTCGTGGGGCGCGCCGACGATCTGCGGGCGGCCGAACTGGCCGAGCGGCGCTACGCCCACGACACAGCGGTGGAGCTCCTCAACCAGGCCATCGAGTGCTTCGCGTTGATACCTTCCGCGTGGGAGGAGCGCCCCGGGCAACTGGTCCTTCTGCTGGGGCGGTTACTGCGGGCACAGATCCGGGCCGGGGCGATCGTATCCGCGCGCTTCACCCTTCAACGCGCCATCGAGACGGCAGAGTTGGTCGGATCCGGTGACCTCGTTGACGCGGCGGACGGGGCGTGGAGCGGCCCGGCACACTCGCTCAGTGGCCCGCACGGCCTGGTCACTCCGGCCGCCGTCGACACGTTCGTCGACCGGCTGACCGCGCGGACCTGGCCCCCGCCGTCCCCGCCCGGCCGGCGTCGGCGTCCACGGACGGCGCGGAGGCGACCCGTCCTTGCCGGGCACAGCGGGTCGCCACGGGCCCTCGTCCCGCGCCGCACTCCACCGCCCGGCTACCTGTTCGGCATCGCCCTGGCGGTCCGCTCGGAACTGGCCCTCCGGCCCGGCGGCCGGACTGCCGCGCGGGCATTGATCCCGCTGTTGAGCCCCGCACATGACCAGCTCGTCAGCGCCGCCAGCACCTCCTTCGCCTGCCGACCCGTCACCCATTTCCTCGGCGGCCTCCACCGGCTCCTCGGTGAAGAAACCGAGGCGCGCGGGCAGTTCGCCCACGCCGAGGCCGTCGCACGGCAGTACGGCTCGGAGCACCTGGCTGCCGCCGCACGTGATGCGGCCGTCGGCCGCTGAAGACCGGAGCCACGCGGGCGCCCCGATTTCTGCCTCGAAGACTCCGAGTCTGTGCCCCAAAGGCCTCGTTCGGCGTACGGGCCCGGACAGGGCCGGAACACCGCCTAGGTTTCTGCGCATGACCATTCTCGACCCGTCCCTCACCGACACGATGGACGCGTACCGAACCTGCGAATTCGTGACCCTGGGGCGTGACGGCACCCCGCTGACGTGGCCGACCGCCGCCCGCCGTCGCGAGGACGGCACCATCCTGGTGACCACGTCACCGGCCTTCGCGCAGAAAGCCCTCAACGTGCGCCGGGACGGCCGGGTGGCACTTCTGTTCTCCGACCCGACGGGCAGCGGGCTGGCCGACGCCACCCAGCTGTTCGTCACCGGTACGGCGGTCTGCCCGGACGACATCATGACGGGCCCCGAGGGCGCGGAGGACTACTGGACCACACTGTTCGAGCGGCAGCCCGACAGCCGCAAGTACGTTGTCCCACCCGGCCGTTGGCTCATGGGCTGGTACTACCTGCGACTGCACATCACGGTGACCCCGACACGGATGACCACCCGGCCCCCGCTGCTCCCGCTCGCAGCCACCGCCCCGGCCCCGGCCGGGCCGCGGCCACTGGGCGCCGGTCTGCTCGCCCGCTTCCCCAGCGCGGTGCTGGGCGCCCGCGACGCCTCCGGCGCGCCCGTACTGGTGCGTACGCGGACCGAGCCGACCGAAGACGGCTTCGCCGTCGAACCGGACCCGGACCACGAGATGGTGCCGGGTCCGGCCAGTCTCCTGGTGCACCGCCACGACGGCCGCCTCGCGAACCTGCACAACGCGCTCGTGCGGGGCGAGCTCCGCAGTGACGGTGCCCGCTGGTGGGTGGTCCCGGAGAAGGTGATCGAGCCGACGGGCGCGGGCCGGGCGGCCGACATGTTCCGTACGTTGCGCAACGCCCGCAGGGCAACCGACGGCTATCTGGAACGGCGCGGTCTGTCCCGCCCGGCGGTGCGGTGGGACGGGTTCAGGGCACTCGCACAAGAGGCGGCGGCACGGCCGGCGAACGGATAGCGGCAGCGGCAGCCAGATGTTCCGAGCCCACCGCCGGGCGACGGCCTCGGCATACGCGAACTGCCCGCGCGCCTCGGACCGTCACCGAGCAGCCGGTACACCTCGCCCGGCGAGTGGGCGAGCGACCAGGTGTCGAACACCGTCGTGGGCGCCGCCCAGTTGGTCGCGCAGCGGAAGCAGCAGCGGGACGAGCCCGGCGGCAGCGCGGCGGTCGCCGGGCAGAGCGTCCAGCCGGGCCTGGGAACAGAGCCGTACGCCGTGGGAACGGTCACGCAGCCGGACGGGGCGAAGGAGACGGCACAGGCCCGGTCCCGAACACCTCGCTGGGCCAGTACGACGGCCAGGCCCTCACCGACGAGCGGTCCCAGCGCGTCGTGGAGAAGCCGGTCGTACGGTTCGGCCTCGTCGGCCCGTCCCTGGTTGAGCCGGATGGACGATGCCGATGGTGCGGTCGGCTTGGGGTATCCGTGTCGCGTCGGCGGCGGGGCCGATGACGAAGGAGGCGAAGTACCGTCCGGCCGCGTCCTTGATGACGGTGACGGTGACGGAGGTGAGGGTGGGGGTGGGGACAGGGTGCGGGACCGCTTCACCTTCACCGCGCCGATCTTCGGCAGGATCAGACGGCCGCTGCCGGTCATGCTCCAGCGGGCGCTAGAGATGAACCGGGTCGACTGCCGCTTGGTCGGGTAGCCGGAGCGCATTGCTGCGCCCCGGCCCCCTAGGAACCGGACGTGCGATCTTTCACCGCATCCGGCTCGGGCAGGTCTCTGCCCGCAGGTCGGGTGGTCTTCTTCCGGTCGCCGGC
>NZ_JAAGLU010000699.1 GCF_010550245.1 Streptomyces sp. SID12501 | reverse complement strand
ACTCGGCGGCCGCTTCTGCCGAACGCCGCGTTCGCCACAGCGCAACAAGACACAGCAGCAAAAGGCCCAGAGCCACGATCAGCAGCAGTTGCAGATTACCCGTATCTGCCAGCCATGCCTGCATTTTTTCCGCCTTACCCATCGGCCTTTGCGCCTGTTCCGATCCGCGGTCCAGCGCCGCTTGCCTGGGACTTTCCACCTTTTCCCCCAAAAATGCAAGCGCGGTGCCCCTTTCCCTACTCGGTCTGCCCCCCTAGCTTGCGGACGGAAACCGCAAAAGGAGATCAGGCATGGTCAAGACCGTCGCCGTCATGGTGGGTTCGCTCCGCAAGGAATCGATCAATCACAAGCTGATGAAAGCACTTCAGAAACTGGCCGATGGCCGGCTGCAGTTTCATCTGCTGCATATCGGCGATCTGCCGCATTACGACGAC
>NZ_JAAGLU010000698.1 GCF_010550245.1 Streptomyces sp. SID12501 | reverse complement strand
CCGAGAGCGGCGGCGGCGCCTTCGACGCCTACGCCTCCGTGTTCGCCTCCCGCGGTTTCCGCGAGGCCCTCGGCACCACGGTGTGGCTGGCCGTCGGAGCAACCGTCGGCTGTCTCGTCCTCGGCTTCGCCCTCGCGCTGGTCATCGCCTTCGTCCCGTTCCCCGGTTCCAAGGCCGTCGCCAAGTTCATCGACGTCTTCCTCTCCTTCCCGTCCTTCCTCATCACGCTCGCCCTGCTCTTCATCTACGGGTCGGTCGGGATGGCCAACGGGGCCTGGACCGGCGTCACCGGGGCGGCCGAGGGGCCCTTCCACTTCCTGACCACCCCCTGGGGCGTCCTGCTCGCGGAGATCACGTACTTCACGCCGTTCGTGATGCGCCCGCTGCTCGCCGCGTTCTCCCAACTCGACACCGCCCAGCTGGAGGTGGCCTCC
>NZ_JAAGLU010000697.1 GCF_010550245.1 Streptomyces sp. SID12501 | reverse complement strand
CCGACCCACGAGGGGCACGGCCGCTCGGCGGACGCGCCCTGTCCGCTGGGAGGCCGTCGCCGGCGCAGCGACCAGTGGTGGGCCTCGTCGTGAGCGTGAGCGTGAGCGTGAGGTTGAGTGTGAGCGTGGACGGCAGATCGTGGTCGGGTCGACAGAGCGTCGCGCCGTCTTCGCTGTGCGGTGACGGGGGAGTCAGCAGCCCTCCTCTGGACGACGAGTCGCCCACCGGTGCACGCCCGCCGCGGCGGGTGCCTGCACCTTGAGGTGCTCGCTGGAAGGCAGTCGGGGCGGCGGCACCGGCTGGGCGCCTGCGATGGCGCGGGAGCGACCGTCGTCGAACCGGAGCGCGGGGATTTGCTCATCGTGACCACTCCGACTGCAGCAGTCGCGGGGGCTCTCACCAGACTCGGTCGATCAGCTGGGTGCCGCACGTG
>NZ_JAAGLU010000696.1 GCF_010550245.1 Streptomyces sp. SID12501 | reverse complement strand
CGGCTGGTCGCGCCCACGCGGCCTGGTACGGGACTTCCGGGCGTGGCTGCCGGGCGGCGCCGTACGCACCCAGGAGCAGCTGGCGTTGGACGCCGACCTGCCCCCGTGGCTGGGTACAATGGAGTTCCACCGGAGCCACCGGTCCGCGCTGATCCGCAAGGACCCGGACTTCTACCGGGACCGCTTCCCCGACGTCCCGGACGACCTGCCCTACGTGTGGCCCGCCTCCGACCGGGACCCGCGGGCGCCCCGACCCTGAACGGCGCCCCCCGGATCGGCGGGGCCGCCGCGTGCGACGGGTGGAAAAGTTGCCGGGTCCTGGTTCGGCAGCGGCGCGAGGGGCAGGCGCGGGCACAAGAGGTACCAACCCGGGCGCAACGGTCGACCAGGAGACGCAATGAGGGCACTTGCATGGCACGGCAAGCGGGACGTAC
>NZ_JAAGLU010000695.1 GCF_010550245.1 Streptomyces sp. SID12501 | reverse complement strand
GGCGTCCGCGAGGTGCTTGTCGAGGTTGCGCTGCGCGTACGGCGCGAGCAGCTCGTCGATCCGGTTGACCGAGCAGCCGCCGTACTGCGACGACGACACGTTCGCGATGATCTGCGAGATCTGCGCGGTCGCCGTCTGGATGGACCGCGGCGGCTCGACCTGCGCGTTGCCGATGCGGAACCCGTCCGCGAGCATCGTGCGGAAGTCGATGAGGCAGCAGTTCGTCATCGGCGCGTACGGGTGGTAGTCGAGGTCGTGGTAGTGGATGTCGCCCTTCTGGTGGGCGTTCGCGACGTGGGCGGGGAGCATCCGCAGGCCGATGGCCTTGCCGACCGTGCCGGCCGTGAGGTCGCGCTGCGTGTTGAAGACCTCGGAGTCCTTGTTGGCGTTCTCGTTGACGACCGTCTGGTCCTTGTCGATGAGCCGCACGATCG
>NZ_JAAGLU010000694.1 GCF_010550245.1 Streptomyces sp. SID12501 | reverse complement strand
CGGGACGTCGAACACGACCGTGCCCTGCACGCTGTTGCCCGGGTTGATCTGGTTGAGGAACGACTGCGCGTCGCCCAGGTAGATCGCGGCGCCCGTGTCGGCGGAGTGCGTGCGGCCCTGCGTGTCCGTGAGCTTCTGGCTGCTGCCGTCGAAGTACTGCGCCTCGTCCCCGATGTTCGTCACGGTGACGTGGACCAGCAGGAACTGCCCCTGCGCGTCCTGGCCGAACATGTCGTCACCCACGCGCGTCACGCCCGGCTCGACGCCGGTGACCGTGAACTCGAACTTGCCGTCGCGGACCGGCGTCCCGATGCCGGCAACGCTGCTCGCCGGGCTCTCCTCGGCCGGCGGGGTGTCACCGGCCGGGGCCGACGCGGCGGGCGACGCCGGCGGAGCGTCGTCGCCACCACCGCCCAGCGCGCTCGCCACGGCCAC
>NZ_JAAGLU010000693.1 GCF_010550245.1 Streptomyces sp. SID12501 | reverse complement strand
GCGCGGCCGCGGCGATCAGCTCGTCGTACAGGCCGACGACGAGCGCGACGGTGCCGCCCGAGATGCCGGGCACGGACTCGGCGGCGCCGATGAGCCCGCCGCGGGCGGCGTGCAGGGGGGCACGGGACCACGTCGTGCGCGGTGCCGCGAGGGTCGAGGTGGTGGGGGCGTCGGCCGGGGAGGTCGCGTCCTGAGCCACCGCTCCACCCTAACCAGGCGCTCCGGGGCGCCGTCCGGCGACGTCCCGCGCCGTAGGCTGAGGGCCATGTTGACGACGTCGGCGCTCGCCGCCGCACTGACCACCGACGTGGCGCCGCTGCTGGCCGGCGGCCCGCTGCCGGCGCTCGGTCCGGACTTCCTGCAGGCCGACCACCTCATCGCGTCGTTCGGCACCGCCGCGCTGATCGGCATCACGGCCGTCGTGTTCATCGAGAC
>NZ_JAAGLU010000692.1 GCF_010550245.1 Streptomyces sp. SID12501 | reverse complement strand
CCCCATGGGGCCGTCGGCCGGCCGGATCCCCGGCGTACCCGGCATGAGCGCCTCGCCCGACCTGCCCGAGGCGCGCGGCCTGCCCGAAACCCAGGGCCTCGACGCACCCCAGGTCACGACGTTCTCCCTGGTCGGCATCGTCTGGGACGACGCCGCCACCCAGCTCCACGGCCTCGTCCAGGTCCGCACCCGCTCCGTGGAGACGGCCGCCTGGTCCGACTGGCAGGACGTCGAGACGCACAACGCGGACCACGCCGCCGACCTCGGCAGCGCGGAGCGCGAGGGACGTACGGTGCGGGGCGCGACGGCCCCGCTCTGGGTCGGCGACTCGGACGGCGTGGAGGTACGCGTACGCCCGGAGTCCCCGGCCGCCTCGGAGTCCCCGGACTCCCAGGACCGCGCGGCCACCCCCGTACCGCTGCCGGAGGGGATGCG
>NZ_JAAGLU010000691.1 GCF_010550245.1 Streptomyces sp. SID12501 | reverse complement strand
GCCGCTGTGGTCGACCGTGCGCATCAGTGGCCTCGACGTCGACGAGCGCGACCGGGCCGTGGCGCGGCTGCGCGGCGGCCGCACGCTCGCGACGTTCCCCGCGGAGGTCGCGGACGCGAAGGCGCAGCTCATGGCCGTGGCCTCGCGGGACATCGCGGCGGCGTTCGCGCCCATCGACACCTGGCCGCCCGACCTGCGGGTCGTCGCGCGGCCGTGGATGACGCACCAGTCGGGCGCCAAGACGGCCACGGGCACGGCGTCGGCGACGATCGACCTGGTCGAGACGATCCTCGACGGCCGCGAGATCGTGGTGGCCGGTCAGGTCGCGCTCGCGGGCGAGGCGTCGGTGGGCGGCTCACCGGTCGACGGGGTGCTGGGCGTGCCCGTCGTCGTCGGGCCCGAGGGGTGGACGCGCGTGCTGCTGGACCCGCTGCC
>NZ_JAAGLU010000690.1 GCF_010550245.1 Streptomyces sp. SID12501 | reverse complement strand
CGGGCATCACCGCCACCGAGAACCCGTAGAAAAGGCCGCTGACCAGGCCCATGGTGATCGTCGCCGCGATCAGTGACGCGAACCGTGCCGTTTCCATGTCGATCTCCCCCGTACGCAGTCGAAATCCGGTCATCCAGCTGACGGACGCGCCGATCCTACGGGCGCAGATCCACGGACGTACGGGGAAGACCGATGAGCCGGTTGGCACCCGGTTTCAACCGATGGACACCCTTCGGCGCCCACAGGGCCACGAGGTACCCTCCGCTTCCGCGGGCCCGCACGCCCGCCCGCGAAGCCTGGAGAGGAAACAGACCGTGACCGAACCGAAGCACCGGCTGGACGCATTGCGGGCCGACATCGAGCGCCGCAACCCCGCCCAGCCCGAGTTCCACCAAGCCGTGCGCGAGGTTCTGGACGAAGACGTCCGCGCCGGCG
>NZ_JAAGLU010000068.1 GCF_010550245.1 Streptomyces sp. SID12501 | reverse complement strand
TCGCGGTGGGCCAGGCGCCGGGGGCGGCCGGGGCGGGTGCCACCGGCGCCGGGGGCGAGGTCGATGCCGGGCTCGGTGCCACCGGAGCCTGGGGGTGGGAGTGCGGGGTGGGCGCGCCGGTTGTGTTTGTCGTGTCCGCCGTAGCGGGCAGGTCAGGCATGCCCGGCGCATCCCCGCGTACCGCCACCCGCGCCGCCGCGACCCCGCCGCCCGCCGGAACCGGGGCACCCGCGGGACCGCCGGACACCACACCCTCGTGCGCACCGGGTCCCGGGACGTACCCCATGGCGATTCCGGCGCCGCCCATGCCCACCGCGGGGCCGCCGGAGAAGTTGACGCCGCGCTCCAGCTTGTCGAGCCGAGCCATGACGGAGCGCTCGTCGCCGTACGCGGCGGGGAGCAGCACGCGCGCGCAGATGAGTTCCAGCTGGAGTCGGGGCGAGGTCGCGCCCCGCATTTCCGTGAGCCCGTCGTTGACGAGGTCGGCGGCGCGGCTGAGTTCGGCGGCGCCGAAGACGCCGGCCTGGGCCTGCATACGCTCGATCACGTCCACAGGGGCGTCGATGAGCCCTTTCTCCGCCGCGTCCGGGACGGCGGCAAGGATCACCAGGTCGCGCAGCCGTTCGAGCAGGTCAGCGACGAAACGGCGCGGGTCGTTGCCGCCCTCGATGATGCGGTCCACGACCTCGAAGGCCGCCGCTCCGTCCCCGGAGGCGAACGCCTCGACCACGGAGTCGAGCAGCGAGGCGTCCGTGTAGCCGAGCAGGGAGGTGGCCATGGCGTACGTCACCCCGTCGGCACGGGCGCCGGCCAGCAGCTGGTCCATGACGGACATCGAGTCTCGTACGGAACCCGCGCCGGACCGGACGACCAGCGGGAGCACACCGTCGGCGATCGGAATGTTCTCGTGCCCGCAGACCTCGGCGAGGTACTCGCGGAGCGTGCCCGGCGGGACCAGGCGGAAGGGGTAGTGGTGGGTCCGGGAGCGGATCGTCCCGATGACCTTCTCGGGTTCCGTGGTCGCGAAGATGAACTTGAGGTGCTCCGGGGGCTCCTCGACGACCTTGAGAAGCGCGTTGAAACCGGCCGGCGTGACCATGTGGGCCTCGTCGATGATGTAGATCTTGTAGCGACTGCTCGCCGGCCCGAAGAAGGCCTTTTCGCGCAGGTCACGGGCATCGTCCACACCACCGTGCGACGCCGCGTCGATCTCGATGACGTCGATCGACCCCGGCCCGTTGCGCGCCAGGTCCTGGCAGGACTGACACTCGCCGCAGGGCGTCGGCGTCGGCCCCTTCTCGCAGTTCAGGCAGCGCGCCAGGATGCGCGCACTGGTCGTCTTGCCGCAGCCTCGCGGCCCGCTGAACAGGTACGCGTGATTGACCCGGTTGTTCCGCAGCGCCTGCTGCAGCGGGTCGGTTACATGCTCCTGCCCGATGACCTCGGCGAACGACTCCGGGCGATAGCGGCGGTACAGCGCAAGGGACGACACGCTCACGACGATATCGGGCCCCACTGACAGTCGACCCCGCCCGCCCGGCTCACCTCGCACGGGACGCCGCTCCGGCCAGTCCGGCCAGGCACACAGAAGACCCCCCACGCACCCGCCAGAGCCAACCTACCCTTGCTGCCTTCCGGCCCTGGGGGAGTTCAGTCAGATAGCGCCGCGTGAGGGGCTGAGGCCCAGCGTACCTGATCGCAGGGGGTCCGAACGAGTTCGCAAGCACCACCCACGGTCATGTAATGTTCGCGTCGGAGGATTCGCCTAGTGGCCTAGGGCGCACGCTTGGAAAGCGTGTTGGGGGCAACCCCTCACGAGTTCGAATCTCGTATCCTCCGCCAGTGCCTCACCGGGCACGATGTCGAAGGGCCCCACCGTTCGCGGTGGGGCCCTTCTTCGTCGAGGGTTGCAGTTTGGGTTGCAGTTGCCGCGATCAGGCGGCGACGGCTCCCTGCGGGAGAGGGCTGCAGCCCTCTCGCCAAGACGAACTGCATGCCTGAACCGTGGCCCGCAGGTCCTGCGCGGTGGTCCATGTTTGAGATGCCAGCGCGTTCCACTTGTTGATCAGATGAGTGGGAGTTGGTTACGCTCCACCAATACGCTGTGTGACCACAGGGAACGTCTTGTGTGCAACTACCGGCGCAGGGGGGTGGGCTGTGCCTGACTCGATAGCCGTGCCGACGGGTGTCCAGCCAATCAGCTTGGACGTGCACGCACTCCGCGGGGCAAGCGCCGGCGGAGCCCGCGAAGACTTCGAAAAGATGATCATTCAGCTTGCCGCCGCGACGACCCCGAACGTACGGTCCATCGCTGCGAACCCGGGCGACTGGGGTATCGACGCCTTCGCCGGGAACCTCGGCGGAGCGATCACGGTGTGGCAGTCCAAGTACTTCATGCCGGTCACCACCAAGAAGCACGTACAGCAGGTCAAAGAGTCGCTCGACAACGTGCTGAAGGCAGCCGTCGATAACGGCCACACCATCGCCAGCTGGATTCTGTGCATCCCCTCCAGCATGGACGGCCCCATGACGGCATGGTGGGACACGTGGTCGAAGGCGAGGGAAAAGGAACACAGCCTCGTCATCCAGCTCTGGGACGAGACCGCCCTCCGGAAGAAGCTGCTTAGCCCCGAGGGCGACGACGTCCGTCGCGGCTTCTACGAGACGTACGCTCAGGCCGCCCTCGCTCAGGCCCCCGTGGAGCAGCTTCGGCTGGTCCTCGACGTCGAGGACGACAAGGCAGCCGCCCTTGGCTCCGCCTTGTTCGTTCGGCAGATGGCCGAGGCCGGCCACGTGGAGCTGGACTCAGCCAAGAAGCAGTTCTTCAATGCCGATCTGGTGGCTCGCGAGATCGCGCACAAGGATGTTCCGGCTGAGGTGGCGGCGCTCAGTTCTGCCGATGCGACGCTCCACGGGCTATGGGAGATGCAGTTCAACGAATGCGCGGCCGAGGACGCGCTTCGGGTTCTCCACACCCGTGTCTGGCGGGACGTCCGTAACGAGCACGACAAATTGCCGAAGTCGCTCCGCCTGGAGCTGGTACACAGCTGGGGGCTGGTCCACCGGCTCGTGGACAACCGCAAGGCGGGCTGGGTCAAACACTGGTGGCAGATCGCCGCCGAGCACTCCGACGGCTGACCGCCGTCGCCTGTCCTGTCAGACCTACGAGGAGTTCGCTGTGGAAGCACACCGGCCGGTGATGATGCCGGAGGACGAGGTGACCTTCCGGCTGGCGCAGCTGCTGCTTCTTCTCGACGCTGTCGCCGGACAGGACGCGAAGGGGGTGAGCCTGGAGCGCATCGGCTACTACGACTTCCTGTCTGCGAATCCCTTCCTCGTCGTCGATTCCGAGGGCCGAGAGGGCAATATGCTCAGGCTGGCCGGGTTTGATCCGCAGGTGCTCTCGTATGCGTCCTCCTCGCAGCGCTTCACCAGTCGACGCGAGCGCATCCAGCATGATCTCGGACTGCTCGTGGCATACGGGTGTTGCGACGTCCACAACCGCAACGGCGCCTTCGCCTATTCGATCAGCAACCGTGGTCGGGAACTCGGGGCTCGCTTCACCGCCACCTACGCCGCGTCGTTCACCACTGCGGCATCCATCGTCGTGCGTAGCCTCCGCAAGCTCAGCGACAAGGCGCTGCGGGAACAGACCGCACGGTGGCTGCGGCCGGATGGCGAGGGCGGTCCCGGTGCCGCGCTCCTCAGCGTGCTGGGTCCGGGACCGCAGGCACCTGACATGCCCTGGGAGGGATGACCACCATGCAGCCTCTGCCTGGCATCCGGATCCGGCGCCTGCGCCTTGCTGGCGTCAGCCGGAACTATGACGTCGATTTCACGCAGGACCAGCGGGTGCGGGACCTGTCCGTGGTGGCTGGGGCATTCAGCTCGGGCAAGACCGCGGTGTTGGAGTTCATCGCCTACGGCCTCGGCGGGAAGCGCCATCCACGGCATCCTGAGGTGTTGCGGAAGGTCCGTTCCTGCCTTCTGGAAGTCGAGCTGTCCGGCGAACCGCACGTCATCGAGCGGCCCGTCGGGGAACCGTCGAAGGTTGCCTACGTACGCCGGGGGACGCTGGACAGCCCGCCGCTCTCCAAGCCTGAGAGCAAGACCATCGAGCCGGCGGGAGCACCCGAGAGCCTCTCCGCTCTGCTGCTGGGGCACTGCAAGCTCGAAGGCGTCCAGCTGCGGGAGGCCCCCTCCAGCCGTGAGTCCCGGACCGACCCCCTGAGTATCCGCGACCTCATGAACCTCGCGTTTCTGCCCAACGAGCGCGTCGCCTCCAAGAACTTCCTGTTCGAGAACGAGTACATGAAGAAGCACAAGCTGAAGCAGGTGGTCGACGTCGTCTTCGGCGTTCACGACGACCGCGCCGTCGAGCTTGGGCAACGCATCAAGGAACTGGGTGCCCGACTCACCCAGGCACGCTCCGAACTCGCCGCAGCACGGGCGTTCGTCGACGAGCAGGACGTTCCCACGGTCGGCGCGCTGATCGCTGAGCAATACGAAGGCGAGCTGCGGGAGCTGACCGAGCAACTACGGGTCCTCGACGAGGCAGCGCAAGCCGGCACCGCCTTCGCCGGGCGTCTGCGCCGCGAGCACCAGCAAGCTGCCCAGCGCGCCCGGCAAACCGCCGGCGTGGTACGTGACTGCGAGACGCAACTCACTCGGATGATGCCGCTGCGGGCGCAGTACGCGGACGACCTCGTCAAGCTCAACATGCTGGCCGAAGCGCAGCGCCTGTTCGACCCCCTCAGCGTCACTAACTGCCCGGCGTGCCTGAATCGACTGCCCGCTCCCCCGTCGGTGGAAAACGGCTCGTGCAGTCTTTGCAGCCACGAGCTGCCCCATGGCGACGGTCACCTGACGCTCGGCACCGCCACAGCTGAGCACTCGTCGGATGAAGGGCGTCTGGACGTCGCGGCCGAGGTCAGGGCCACCAAGGCCCGTTTGAAGGAGATCACTGCCTACATCGAGGGCCTGGACAGCTCGCTCGCCACGTTGAAGCTCCAGGCAGAAGACGCCTCCATCGACGAAGAACGTGCCGCGGCCGCGGTCGACGAAGCCACTTCGCCCACCGTCACCCCGTTCCTCGCCGCTCGCGACGACCTCCAGCGCCGGCGCGAGGAAGTCCTCCGTCATCTCCAGCACGCCGAGAACGCGACGAAGCTTCAGGCTGGCCTGGAGAAGCGCGCCGCGCTCGTGGAGCGGCAGGAGGCACAGATCGAACGTCTGCGGGAGGAACGCGACCGGCTGGGAGATGCCGCACAGGACCGGGACCTGGTGGTCGGCCGAATCAGCGGCCGGTACAGCGACCTCCTGCGGCAGTGGCGCTACCCGAAACTCAGCCAGCCGATGATCGACACGAACCTGGTTCCTCACGTACGCGGCGACTCCTACCGCGAGGCATCATCCGGCGCCCGAACACTCCTGACCCTGGCCTGGCAGCTGGCCGTCTTCGAGGTCGCCGTCGAAACATCGGCAGCCCACCCCGGCTTCCTCATGATCGACAGCCCACAGAAGAACCTGGGCCACGGCGCCACCCGGGATGCGGTAATCGCAGACGCGATCGCCATTGACGACTTCTACCGCCATCTAAGCAATTGGCTGGCTGAACAGGGGGCCGGTGCCCAAGTGATCATCGTCGACAACAGTCCGCCCGTGCTCGTGGAAGAGCACGTCGTCGTCCGGTACAGCCGCAACGAGGACCGCCCCCCTACGGGCTGATCGACGACGAGACCACTACAGACGAAGGCAGCCCCGAATAACCTCCTCGCCCCCTCCGGGGGGGCGGGACCCGTAGGGGCCCCAGCCCAAGTCGGCCCGAATGCAAACGCATTCGGGCCGACGGCCACGCTGTTGTAGTGCGCGGCGCTCAGACGACGGGCGGCACCTCGGGCAGCGGCCAGAGCAGCCCACCGATCTTGTCCGCGGTGTCCGTGAGCACCCTGTTGGTGAGGTGCTGGTAGCGGCGGCGCATCCGGGCGGACTTGCCCGGTTCCCAGCCCATGATCGCGTCGACGACCGTGTCCGGGACACCGAGGATCAGCAGCACGGTCGCCGCCGTGTGACGGGCGTCGTGGAGACGGCCTGTGCGCAGGCCCGCCGCCTTCAGGAGTTCCTTCCACTCGTGGTGGTCGGTGTTCGGGTTGAGGGGCTCGCCGATCGGGGAGGCGAAGACGTACCCCTTCTCCGTCCAGAGGTCGCCGGCCAGTCGGCGGTCCCGCTCCTGCTCTCGCCGGTGCTGGAGCAGGAGCCGCACCAGTGGTTCGGGGATGCCGATGGGCCGACGTCCGGCGCGGGACTTGGTGTCCTTGGTCTCACGTCGGATGTTGACCTTCTGGGGGCAGTAGCCGGGCTTGCGCCCGCAGCGGTTGCCGCAGCCGTGCTCGTACCGGGGCCGTAGGCGGTTGCGGTGGACCGTCATGACCCGCAGCTCGAAGTCGACGTCCGTCCACTTGAGCCCGAGGACCTCGCCCTGACGCAGTCCGAGTGCCAGGGATATGACCCAACGCGCCGGGTGTCGGCTCTTGTTGGCCAGGTCGAGGAGCTTCTGCACCTCCTCGACCGTGTAGGGCTCGACCTCTTCCTCCTCCAGGCGTGGCGCCTTGGCGACGGAGGCGGGGTTGACGGTGAGGTGACCTCGGCGCACCGCCTCGTTGAGGGCCGTGCGCACGGTGCGGTGGACCTGGTGCGCGGTACCGGCGGCGCTGCCGGCCTTCCGCATCTTGGCGTAGAAGCGCTCCAGGTGCTCGGGCTCCAGCTTGGGGAGGCGGTGCGCGCCGAGGCCGGGGATGAGGTGGTGGTAGACGGCGACGCGGTAGCCGTCGATGGTGTTCTCGCCCACGTGTGGTGCAGCGATGTTCTCGACCCAGTGGGTCAGCCAGGTCGTGACGGTCCAGGTCTGCCCGGCCTTGCCGACGGTGCCGGAGTCGCGCTTGCGTTCCAGTTCGCGGACCGCCTTGGTGGCGTCGGCGCGGGTCTTGCGCTTGACGTGGCGCCGGTCGGGCTTGCCGTCATCCTTGACGCCGACGGTCACGTAGCCGTGCCACTTGCCGTCCTTGCCGAGAAAGATCGAGGAGGCGCCGTTGGGCTGGCGGGAGTTGGCCATGTCCGCCCCCTTCAGGCCGCGAGGGCGACGGTCGGGGCGGGAGCCTGGGAGCGGCTGGCGAGGTAGGCGGCCAGGGCATCGGCAGGCACTCGGCGCAGGCGGCCGATGCGGACGGACTGGACCTCGCCGGAGGCGATGAGCGCGTACATGGTGGTGCGTCCGACACCGAGGCGACGGGCGGCCTCCTCGACGGTGAGCGCGGCGAGAGTCGCGTCAGGGGTGGGTGCCGTGTGTTCCAGCACGAGAGTGCGGAGCCGCTGCTCGGGGACGCCGAGCGCGTCGGCGATACGGGTGAGCGGGGGCAGGGTGGTGGGCATGCAGGATCGCCTTTCGGCGGTCACGGGGCAACGTGACCGCTGGACTGTCCGGGATGGGCGGTGGGCTTGGATCGGTGTCCGCGCTGGTGGCCCTCGGTGTTCGTAGCACCGAGGGACGGCGGTGGATGGGCTTCGAAGACCCCGTTCAGGCGCCAGAGGAGATCTCCGCCGAGCGGTTACTCGTCGTCGGCAGAACCGCTGCGGAGCGGATCCCCGGGCGAGTTCGGAGCCGGGTAGAACGAGAGGCTCCCCGGGTCGGGCTCGACGCCGAGACGCTCGGCGATCTCGTCGTATCGGGCCTCGGCCGCCTCAAGTCTGGTCTTCGCGGCGTCGGCGAGATCTTGGGCGACTTGGTGCTCCTGTTCGGCCTTCTGAATGTCGAAGGCCGCTTCCTGCAACTCCCAGTGAGGATCGTCGCGGCTGGCGACAGCTTCGAGCAGGAAGTGACCAGCAGGGACGCCGAGAGCCTTGGCGAAGCCGAGGGCCTCGTTAAGGCTGATGCTCCGGGCACCGTTCTCGATCTTGGCGATCTGGGTCTGGTGCATCTTGAAGCCCAGGCGGCGCATGCGCTCCGCCATGTCCTCCTGGGACAGGCGGGCCGTCATGCGTAGGACCTTCAGGTTATGCGCCACCAGAGCTTCGCCCTCCGGCGGAGCCCAACGCTGCGGCTTGGCATCGTCCACTTCTTTGACCTCCCTCCTCTTTCTCGGCCGGCGAAGGTAGCCATGCCTCCACCCTTAAACCATACCAGCATGGATACCCCAACCCGCAAGAGAATAGCCCCACATGTGGCACGCGTCACTATGGACTTGAGCAGCGAATATACCTGAGGGGATTAGTTTTCCGATGCGCTGAAAGGTTGACTACGGGCGGACGCTCGTGCACACTTATGCCATAAGGGCATCTACTGCCGAACCGCCAGGAGGTTGAATCGCCTAGGTGCCCCGAGGAACGCGAAAACCCCCGGCGCTACGAACACCGGGGGCTGCAGGAACCTCGCCACCGCCCATCCCAGGACAGTCGACCACGGCGGACCGGGTTGCCCCCCGGAGCCGCCGAGTGAGGATCTCCGTGAACGAGAGTACCGCCCCCGCCGCCCCTGCGGCATCCCTTCCGACCGGCACCCCGACACCGGACCGTGGGCAGCCGGACGCCGCCGCGCTGCTGGATGAGTTGCGCACCGCACTGGCCCGCTTCGTGGTCCTCCCGAGCGAGCAGGCACTGGACGCGACCGTGCTGTGGATCGCGGCCACCCACCTCCAGCAGGTGTGGCAGCACGCCCCACGTCTGGCTGTGGTCGGCCCGGCGAAGCGGTGTGGGAAGTCCCGCCTGCTCGACCTGCTCACCGAGACGGTCCACAGGCCCGTCATCACCGTGAACTCCACGGCAGCGGCCATCTTCCGCTCGATCTCGGACGAGCCGCCGACCCTCCTCGTGGACGAAGCCGACACCATCTTCGGCAGCCCCAAGGTCGCCGAGAAGAACGAGGAGATGCGCGGTCTGCTCAACGCCGGGCACCAGCGCGGCCGACCGGTACTACGAGTGGTCGGCAAGGAGCACACACCCCACTCCTTCGCGACCTTCGCCATGGCGGCGCTCGCCGGCATCGGCGACCTGCCCGACACGATCATGGACCGGTCCGTCGTGATCCGGATGCGCCGCCGGGCGGAAGGCGAGCAGGTGAGCCCGTACCGGACCCGCCGCGACAGCCCCAGCCTGCACGACCTGCGGGCCCGTCTCGCGCGCTGGGCCGCCTCGGTGAGCGAGCAGGCCCTGCACCTGGAGCCAGGGATGCCCGTCGAGGACCGGGCAGCCGACACCTGGGAGCCTCTGGTGATCGTCGCCGACCTCGCAGGCGGCACCTGGCCCGAGCGCGCCCGCACCGCGTGCGCGCAGATGGTCACCGCCGAGGCCCAGGCCGAGGAGGACAACCCCTCCAACGCCCGCATCCTCGCCGACATCCGCCGCGCCTTCGCCGCCGTCGGCGACCCCGAGAGCGTCTCCACCGACGCCCTGCTCTACCGCCTCAACTCCGACCCCGAAGCCCCCTGGGCTGAGGCCGGGCGGGGCGGGCTCAACCCGCGCGCCCTGTCCGGGCTGCTGCGCGAGTACGGCATCCGCTCCGGCAACGTCCGCATGCCCGACGGCACCCAGCTCAAGGGCTACACCCGGGCGAAGTTCACCGACGCCTGGAAGCGCTACTGCCCCACCGTCCACCCCGAGACCGGCCCGGACGACGCCAGAGACGTACGGACCGACTGACCCCCGCGTGGGTGCCGCCGCCGACCGTTCGACGGCGGCACCCACGACGGGCACCCCGCTACGGGCGCGGACGCCGCCGAAGGACAATCCCGGTCCATATCCGTCTCGTGCCGTCCCTGCCGTATAAGCGCAGGTCAAAGCAGCTCCGGCCAAGACGGCACAGCGTCCCAAGACGGATAGGCATCCGTCCCGGGCTCCGAGCCGACGGCACCAGCACTCCTGTCGAGCCAACGGGTGCGACCACGGCCGCCGAGCCGACGCCGTACGGCAGGACGCGTCCGGACGGCGCTGAGACACCGTACAGAACACCTGCCGTCCCGCCCCTGACCTGCACCGTCAACGGCAAGACGGCCAAGACGGATCACCACTCACCCCCACCCAAGACCGCACCCCGAGGGGGACCACACCCATGCCCGACACCGCCATACCCACCACGCCCGCCACGCCCACCAGCCGCCACCGCGCCACATCGTGGGACCGGTTCGCCATCGTCCTGCTCGGCATCGCCGGATGCGCGCTTTCCTACGATGCGCTGCGGCAGATGGCCACCGCCGTCCACGTCCGCCCCCACCTGACCTACCTCTTCCCCGTCGTGATCGACGGCTTCATCGCCTACGGCGTCCGCGCCCTGCTGGTTCTGCGCGAGGCCCCGCTGCCGGCGCGCCTGTACGCGTGGACCCTGTTCATCGCCGCCACCGCCGCCAGTATCTGGGCCAACGGTCTGCACGCCCTCGACCTCAACCAGCCCGGCACCGTGGACCTCCATCTCGACGACATCACCGTCACCGTCCTGTCCGCGATCGCTCCGCTTGCATTGGCCGGAGCCACCCACCTACACATCCTGATCACCCGCTACGGCGGCACCGACCCGGCAGGAACGTCGGTTCACCCCACCACCGCACGGGTTCCGTACCGGCACCAGCAGGCCGACGGAACCCTGTCGGCGGATCCGTCCCAGCAGCGGAAGCGGCTTGAGCGGCACGACCTGCCTCAGCCCCAGCAGGCCGGGATCGCGCAGCCCGGCGAAGCAACGGTTCCGGGCGCCCTGGGGTCCGGAAGCGTCGATCTGGACAGCGGCACGGGAACCGTGCCGCCGGCCGGCTCCCCGCACAGCGAGTCCGAGGACGAGCCCGACGGTGCAGACCAGGGGCAGGACGAGGGTTCCGTACCGCGCGCTCAGAGCCAGGGCGGACGCCCACCTATGGCGTCCCTGGAGCGGCTGGCCGAGGTGATCACCGCAGCCCACCCGGACCCGGACGCAATCACTCGCGACAGCGCCCGCAAGGCCCTGACCGAATCCGGGCTCGGCGCCGGAACCATCCGCCTGACCGAGGCCATCACCCTGGTCCGCCGCGCCGCCCAGGCCCGCGAGCACCCCGGCCAGCGATCCCTCGCCGACCAGACCTGAACCCACCCGGACACCCATAGCCCACCCGATCCGGTAGGCCGGCGCGGCTGCCGACACCCCGGCAGCCGCGCCACCAGCAACCCCCTGTCCACGAACCGCAGCACCGCCAAACCGCTGGCCGCCCGGACCATCCCACCCGTACGCCCCAGACAGCGCAGGGGTGCCCACAGCCCCACGCGCCCCAACAGGAGACAATGCAGTGAAGAAGAGGTCGCACCTCGGCGAGAACAACGCCGAAGGTCCGGATCAGCCATCGAAGTCCGTTGACCTGAAGGCCCTTTGGCGCCGGGCATTTGGTAAAGGGGCTCCTGGCGGAGCCAGTAGTACCCCGAGTCCGACTCAAGGCCGGATTCGGGGGGTCTCCGCCCCAGGGGTGGCGGAGACGGCCCAGCGCCAGGGGGCGCCGGACCGGGAGGCCGGAGGCGAGGGCGGCCCTGCCCCGGACACGCTCCACACCGTCCAGCGCGAGACCCTGCGCCCTGATCGTGCCGCCGAGACTGCCGTCGGCGAGCCCGCCGTGAAGAGCACACAGCCCACGATCCGCCGCTTCACCGGCAACAAGCGCACCGTCCGCGTCGGCCCGATGCGCTTCACCGGTGACGAGCACGCAGGTCTCCAAGAGGCTGCCGCCGAGCATGGCTACAAAGGCGATTCCGGCTTCGCCGCCGACGTCGTCCTCGCCTTCGTCGCTGGCCGGTTCACCGCCAACCTGCCGCTGTCCGAGGACCGCCGCCGCACGCACCACTTCCGCGCCCAGGTCCTGCGCCACCTCAACCGGATCGGCGTCAATGTCAACCAGATCGCCCGCGCCCTCAACAGTGACCGCACCCCGCCCGACGTGCGTGAGCGCCTCGACGAGCTGCACCACCTGCTCTCCCTGATCGCCGAAGCCCTGCGCGAGCCCGCCGACCCGACGGAGGTCTGACCGAAATGATCGCCGCCATCAAACCGGCCGGATCCAACACCCGCGGGCTGCTCGCCTACCTCTATGGCCGCGGAACCCACGACGAACACCTCGATCCACACATGGTCGCCGCCTTCGCGATGCTCGCTATGCCCGACCCCGGCCGCAACGAGATGGCCACCCTGACCGGACTCGGCCACTACCTGAATGAGCCCGTCCGACTACGCAACAGCGAGTTCGGCAAGCCGGTCACCGACCACGTCTGGCACTGCCCTGTCCGCGCCGCCCCCGAGGACCGCCATCTCTCCGACGCCGAGTGGGGCGAGATCGCCCAGCGCATCGTGGCCGCCGCCGGCATCTCGCCCGAAGGCGACGACCTGGCCTGCCGCTGGATCGCCGTACGCCACGCGGACGACCACATCCACATCCTCGCCACCACCGTCCGCGAAGACGGCCGTCGCCCCAAACTCCACGACAGCGGCATACGCGTCGGCGACGAGTGCCGCGAGATCGAGAAGGACTACGGGCTGCGCCAACTCAAGAAGGGCGACCGCACCGGCACCCGACGCCCCACCCAGGCCGAGATGCACAAAGCCGAACGCCTCGGCTGGGAGCAGACCAGCCAACAGTGGCTCGAAGACCGCATCCGCGCCGCCATCCCTCATGTCACCGACGCCGAGGAACTGCTCGCCTACCTCGAAGCCGACGACGTCCTGGTCAAGCCCAAGCGCGGGCCATCCGGCGATCTCCTCGGCTATGCCGTCGGCCGCCCCGGCGACCTCAACAAGAACGGCGAGCAGATCTACAAGCCAGGCGGGAAGGTCGCCCCCGACCTCTCCCTGCCCAAGTTGAAGACGCGCCTGGAAACCAGCCAACCGGAGGAACACCCCACCGCCCGCCGCAACCGGCCCACAACCCCCTGGCACCAGGCCACCGACGCCCTCGACACCCTCCACAGCCAGCTCACCGACACCGGCACTGGTGACGAAGGCGGAGACGCGCGGGCCCAGGCTCACATCGCGGCCCTTGGCGAACTGATGGAAGCCACCGCGCAGAAGGCCCCAGCGGATCTACGCGTCGAACTCCAGGCCGCGTCCAAGGCGTTCGCCCGAGCCCAGCGCTCCCAGATCCGAGCCGAAGACCGCGCCGCCGACACCGTACGCATCGCTGCCCGCGACATCGTCAGCACCGCCACCGGCCCCGAAGGCAGCGCCCTCGCAGCTCTCGTCGCAGCCCTCGTCTGGGCGACCATCGTCGCCGGACGCTGGCACGAGGCGAAGCACCACGCCCACCAGGCCGACGCCGCCCGCCAGGCCGTCCAGCACCTCCAGACCGCCGCCGACCACGCCCTTGTCCCCACACTCGCAGAACTGGAACGCCGCCAGCCGAAACAAGAGGCCCGCCGCACTCTGGCCAGCGACGTCCGCGCAGCCGTCCCCGACCACGCCGAGCGGATCCTCACCGACGCCAGCTGGCCCGCACTCGCCACGGTCCTCGCCGACGCCGAGGCCGGCGGTCACCAGCCCCACCAACTGCTCAAGGAGGCCGCCGCGCAGCGCGAACTGACCACCGCCCGCCAGCCCGCCCGTGTCCTGATCACCCGTATCAAGCACACCGGCCGCAACCCCGTACCCAACCGCCGTGCCGAAGCCGCCCGCCGACGCTCGACCACCGGGACATGGCCTGCGGGAAGCGCGACTCCTGCACCGCAGCAGGCCAGCCCTGCCGCCGTTCCAGGACGGAACAGCCGCCCCCGGCGGCAGTAGCCCGACTGTGGCCGAGAGGCCAGACTGGTCACGGAGTCCACTCGGTCGCGTACGACCGTTTCGCTCTCGTCGGCTGTCAGCTCTGCTCAGGGCGGCACCACGGCCGATCGGAAGCGAACTCTGCCTGAGCTTTCCGCTGCCCGAGGCTACGGTTTCGGCCATGCGGGAGGTGGAGTACGAGAGCTACGGCTGTCCTCTGGAGGACTACCAGCTCACCCGAGCCGATCACCGACAGCAGAAGCAGTGGGAGGACATAAGACGTTGCGTGGAGAAACAGGCCGCTGAAGAGAGGGCCAAAGAGCGGGCAGACCCTGTGCTCGCAGCAGGTCGCCGTGCCGTCGTAGTCAAGGTGCTGGAGATGCTGCATAGCGGCAAGACGCCTGAGCGCGACATCATGCGGTGGCGCGTACGGCTCTATTGCGGCCACATCGTCGAGACTCGGCGGCATCGTGAGAATGGCAAGCCCACGCTGCACGGCTCGTCGTCAATGAAGTGCCCGGAGTGCGGGAAGGACCCATCAGGGATCGTGGCCTTCGAGCCCATCGGGCTGGCCGGTCAACCGCCCTCTCCTCCGAAGCCAGCAGCTTCTCCGCCGCCAAAGAAGCCGACCCGTGCGGAGCTTGAGCGACGTGTAGCCGCGCTGGAGAGGGAGAACGAGCGTCTCCGTTCGCAGGGGAGCAAGGGGAGCAAGGGGTAACCTCCCGGCCATCCAGCAGAGTTGTCAACCCAGACCTGGGTCGGTGAGTCACCTCAGCGTGGCGTCGAGATGCTCCTGCACCGGCTCGAAGAGCCCGTACGGCACGTAGCCGGGGATATCGGCGAGTGCCACCCACGCGAGCTCGGCCAACTCGTCGGTGTTCGTCGCCTCGCTCGCGAAGCCACTCCCTGTTGGCCGAGATGAACGTGGGGCGGATTGTCCGGTGCTACGGTCGCGCGTATGACGCTCTCGGCATCAACAACTCGTGCCGTCGACCTGCGGGTTGAACCCGTGGAAGAGATCCTTGGTCACGTGGAGGGGTCGCTTCAGACGCGCCTGGAGCGGGACACCGTGGTGCGCAAGCGCCGCTCGGTGGGGGCGCGGACGGGTCGTGACACGTGGGTGCGCATCGAGCGGCGCGGGCTCGACAGGATCGGCGTCCAGGGATGGAACGGCACCGAGTGCGCAGCGCGTCTGGAGGGCATCGCCCAGCCCGAATGGCAGGGGTCTGTAGTCTGGCGCGACCGGGACGAGCCGGTGATGTGGCGGGCCGACGAGACCGAACTCCTGCCGGGAACGCCGATCGGCACTGCCGTACTGAGCGACGACCCGAAGCTGTCCGATGAGTGGTGGCAGGCGTTCAACACCTCGATGGACAGGCTCGCGGCTCAGGACACGAGGCGTATCGCCACGCCGGACACCGTCACCATCACACAGGCCCTCGTCACCGAGTCCATCCGTAGTGTCTTCTCCGACGACTTCGACACGACCGTCGAGCTGTGGGTGCCGGCCCACGCGGATCTGAACTGGGCCAACATGACCGCGCCGACGTTCCGCCTCTTCGACTGGGAGGACTGGGGGAACGCGCCACAGGGGCTGGACTCCGCCTCGCTGTGGAGCAGTTCCCTTGCCGTCCCGGCTCTGGCAGATCGCGTACGGCTGGAGCGGCGCTGTGATTTCGAGAGCCGGGACGGCAAGCTGATGACACTGTTCGTCTGCTCGAAGATCCTCGGGCCGGACGCACACCCGCAGGACCCTCGGCTGGAGCCCGCCCGCCGCCTGGCGGAGCAGATCGTCGCGGAACTTCAGACGGGCTGACCGTTCGACCGGGCTCGAAGGAGACTCCGGTACTGGTGGATCGCCCTCTCGTCGACCCCGCTCGCCAAGGCGACAAGGAGTTCGCCCAGGTGGGCGGGTTCGTCGGTACCCACAGCGACCGTGCCGACCTGTGGGAGTCGGTAGGCCGCCCGGAACGCGGCCTGTGCCCGGGAGAACCCGCCGCCGTCTCGGAGGAAGACACGGGGGTCGATCCTGCTCCACACCGGGGCACTGGTGCTGCCTCCGAAGGGGCTCATGCCCCACACCCTGTCGTCGCTCAGGCCCCACGCCGCAGTGAGGGCGTCGGCGGCATCGAGCGTGCCGATGCCGACGAGCAGGCCGGCGCGGACCATGAGGACGGCCGGTACCGGCATGGTCGCGTCGATCAGGCCCGGCAGCGGTGACGGGTCCCAGGACGCGATGCCCCAGGCGCCGCACAGTCCCTTCGCCGCGGCACCGTCGAGGACGGTACATGCCTGGGCCAGCAGGTCCCGGCGGTGAGGGGCGGCCTCTCGAAGCGAGTGTTCCGGGTTGTGCAGGAACACCAGGTCCGGCTCCCGGCCAAGGTCCCGGCACGCTTTTTCCACAGCCTCGTACAACCGAACGGGGTCCAGGGAGTGTTCCGCCCTGTCGGGTCCCGGGAAATAGCCCACCTTCGTGGAGAGCGTGAACTTCGGCAGCAGATCGGCGGCCATGTGCGCCAGGACCTCGTGTGAGCGGAAACCGAGGTAGTTGGCGCTGGTGTCGATCGCCGTGACGTCGAGGTCCAACGCTCCGGTCAGGAGACGGCGTTCGTGACGAGACCGGTGTAGCCCGAGGACAACTCCGGGGTCAGTACCGCGCACAGCTCCTCCTCCACCAGGATCTCGGCCACCTCCGCCACTTCGGCCCCGACGACGGCCGCCGCCTGCTCCAGCGGAACGGGCCTGCCGCTCAACAGCAGACGCAACGCCGGCACGGCCTTGGCCGCGAGGGTGATCTTCTTCCCCGAGGCCACGACCTCGACGGTCTCGCCGTTCTCCCGGATCCGGGGAGGGAAGTGCGTCGTGCACACGACGGCGTCGAGCGGCCCCAAGATGTCGAGGAACGGGACGTGCCGTGGGAGTGTCGTCGCCTGCTCGTACGCGGCCAGGAACTCGGCCGGAGACCGCTCGCCGATCAGTCGCGTGGCCGCCTCGGCCAGGGCCTGGGTGCCGCTCCCCTGCACGCGATCCAGGTCGTGCCGGAAGATCTCGTGCTCTCGGGACCAGTCCGCCAGCCACGCGAGCCAACTCGCTCCCGTGCGCTGGGTGATCCCGAACGTGACGTGCAGGCTGTTGCCCGATCCGTGGCCGTTGCGGGTCGCCTGGTGCCAGTGGCCACGGGGGATGTGCATCACATCGCCGGTCCTCATCAAACCGGCCCAGACGATCTCCTCGCTCGGGGTGGTGTTGGGATCGGAGTCCCGGTACATGGGGACCTTGCGGGAGGTTCCGCGTACCTCCCACTCCTTCTCACCCGCGAGCTGGATGATCACCACATCATGATCGTCCCAGTGCAGGGGAAAGCCGGACGCGTCGTTCGTCGTCAGGTACGCGTTGACCTGCACCCGCTCGTGTGACCACCACTGCAACGCTCGGCAGGTGACCTCCATAGTCGGGTCGAAGACGTTGGCCTGATCGAGGATGAGCGTCGCGCCTTCCCCGAGGAGCCTGCCCAGACTCCGCATGTTGACCATGGGCATGCTCTGGCCCCGGGGACTGACGGTGTCGGTGTAGTAGATGGCCGGGTGGACTTCCTCGCCCTTCTGGAAGCACCGGAACTGCGGGCGGTTCAGGCTCCTGCGCATCGCGATGTCGAGCAGGCGGTTCGGGGTCAGAACGCGGGAGACGAGGGCAGGGTCGTCCATGCTTCCGCGTACGAAGCCCTTGCCTAGCTCGTCCACTCCGCTCCATCCGAGCGCCGCCTCGATGGCGCTGATCAACCGGTGTTCCATCACTGCCTCCTCATGAGTTCGACTGCGTGACGCGGACGCGGATACGGCGGGGGCCGCACGACGGACCGTGCGGCCCCCGCCGCCGGTGCTACTCGGTGTCGGTCAGGTTGCCGTCACCACCCGGCCACGGGGCATCGCCGGAGCTGCCCTGGTTGTCGGACCGGAGGCTGTCGTACCTGTCGTGGACGGCGGTCAGTTCCTCAACCGCCACCAGGAGGCCACTCGGGGCCGGCGGCGGCGTGATGTGTGGTGCCACCTCGTGCTCCTTCCTCTTCGGTTCTCCCGCCGGGGCCCCGGCGGGAAGTCTGTTCGGATCGCGGAGACCGCGGTGATGCCTGCTGCGCCGTGGGAGAAGCGCACCGAGAGCCGCCCCCACGGCCGCAGGGGAACGGAGGCGCAGGGGCGGCGGTCAGGGGGTGGTGCGGTGGGCCGCGGTCTTGTGCCGACGGCCCGAATCCGCCTATCTCAGCCAGTGGGTCACTGGCGGGGCACTCGTGTCCTGGCGCATGTTGGCTTCCAGGACTCGTTGATCCAGCGCGTACAAGCACGCGCGGCAGGAGTACAGCGCCGCGTGGATGCCGCTGGAGAGGACGGGGCCGATCCAAGTCACCTCGACGTCGTGGCGTCCGCACCAAAGCCAGCAGTCTCCGCGTGGCTCCCACTCGTGGCGGTCCCACAGCGCGTACTCGGTCGGCTCGCCTGTGACCGGGTCGATGTCCCGACGCGTCGGACGGAACACCTCATCGGCATCGGGCAGTGGGGAAGGGCGCAACGTGTGACGTCCCATCAGGTGACCGCCAGGGCGAGCGGCTCGGGCACGGTTCCGGCATCAGGGATCGGCCGGATGGCGAAGAACTGGCGTAGGACGGCGGCCCGAACGGCGGGCGCCGGCTTCGGGATCACGAGCTGAGCCCAAACACGCTTCCCGCGCCCGACGGGCTCCCACCCCGACCGCACCGCAAGGAAGTCGACCAAGGCCACACCACGCCCGCTCTCGTCCTCCGCCTGCGCGCAACGCAAGGTCGGGGCACCGGGATTGCCGTCAAGCACCTCGATCACCAGACTGCCCGGTCGGTGGTAAAGAACCACGGTGACCGGCCCCTCGCCGTGGACCACGCCGTTGGTGATGAGCTCGGAAGCGACGAGCCGGATCGTGTCAGCCGTCTCGTCATCCAGGGGAACGCCCCACGCACGCACCTGGTCAACGACCGCGCGCCGGGCGGGAGATACCTCTCCCTCAGTGCCCGCGAGAACGATACGAGTGACGAGCGTGGGCATGGGAACGCCTCCGAAGCGGATGGGGGGAGCGGCTCCGTCCCCGACGGGGAGCGGGGACGAAGCCGCCGATCTGGGCAGGCGTACAAGAGGCTGCCGTGCTGTGCGAAGACCTCTTGAGCGGCTGATACTCAGTCAACGGCCAGAGCGTGCCGACGCGGAACGTTTCTGGGGGGTTTCTCTGGGGGACGACCCTCCACACGTGCACACGGCAAGTAGCCTCCGTACCACGCTCTGAGGGGATGACGGGAGTGATGACGTGCCCGGTGAGCCGCTAGCAGTCCACCCGTTGGCCTTCGTCCGCCAGTCGCACGCATGGGGGAAGGCCGAATTCGCTCGACTCATGCAGGCGCACGGGAAATTGCTCGGAATCCCGCTGGCGACCAACCGGACGACCGTATGGAAGTGGGAGCAGGGGCAGGAGCCTGACGCGGATGCTCAGCGCGTGCTCGCGGACCTCCTGCGCGTTCCGTACGAGTTGGTGCGGGCCGACGGGTGGCCGCGGTGGCTTCCCGTCTGGGAGGTGACCGGGCTCACCGCTCCCTGGAACGAGGCCGGTACCGTTGAGGCATTGGCCGATCTCGTGGGGAGTGGCCGCTTGGACCGTCGAGGCTTTCTCACCATCACCGGCGCCGCCCTGACGGGGCTCGCGGCGAGTTGGGTCGAGGCCCCCTCCGCCTTCGCCGCGGCGCTCAACGGAGACCGTGTCACGGACACGATGGTCTCAACGATCGAGCAGCGCATCAGCACACTCCGTACGCTCGATGACCAACTCGGAGGCGCGCGGCTCCTGGAACAGGCGCGCGGCGATCTCGCCCTGATCACCGGTCTCCTGAGCGCCGGCCGGTACACAGACGGGATCCACACACGTCTGTACGCGCTGGCGGCCCGGGTGTCGCACCTGACCGGGTGGATGGCCTACGACGCCGGGCTGCGGTCCGCAGGCCAGCGGTACTACGTCGGAGCCCTTCGCAGCGCCCGTACCGCTGGAGACGACGCCTTCGGGGCCTTCGTCCTGGCGGAGATGGGAGTCCACGTATCCGAGGCCGGACGGACCGCCGAGCGGGTCGATCTCATCTCGACCGCCATCGACAACGCTCCTCGCACGCTGTCGCCCTACACGCAGTCCTTCCTCTACCTGCACAAGGCCGAAGCACTGTCCCGCGACGGCGATCACCAGCGGGCCGGCACAGCCCTGAACCGTGCCGGTCTCCTCTGGGAGCGCCACACCGTGGAGGAGAACCCTGACTGGCTCGACTGGTTCGGCGAGGCGCAACTGAAGTCGACCGAGGGCAAGGTCCTGCTGCGCTCGGGCCAGGTGGAGCGCGCGACGAGTTCGCTGGAGACGTCCGTCGAGAAGGCCGCGCCCCGGGACAAGGCCGTACGGTCCAGCCGTCTGGCCGAGGCCCGCCTCGCCGGAAACGACCTGGACGGAGCCCTCGACGCCGCGAACCACGGCGCCGGGCTGCTCGAAGACAAGGTCAGCTCCGTTCGGGCCCTGGACCGCCTGAAGGAGTTCGCCGAGCAGCTCCAACCGCACAGGTCCGTCCCCGCTGTCCGTGAGTTCCGTGAGCGTCTTCAGGCGCTGTCTGTCGCTGCCTGACCGGTAGCGGCTTGGGCACCGGGAGCGAGGAGACCGTGCTGGGGATGCAGGATCCCGGGCCCATGAACCGAAATGCCAGGATGGGCGGCATGACGACGATCAACGGTGTGGTCGCGGCCGGGTTCGAGCCGGTGCGCGAAGCGTTCGCGGCGAACTTCGCCCGACACGGGGACATCGGCGCGGCCGTGTGCGTCTACCAGGACGGTCGGCCGGTGGTGGACCTGTGGGGTGGGACAGCCGACCCTGACACCGGTCGTCCGTGGACGCGGGACACACTGCAACTGGTCTACTCGGCGACCAAGGGAGCCACGGCAACCGCAGCACATCTGCTGGCCCAGCGCGGCGCGCTGGACCTGGACGCCCCGGTGGCCACGTACTGGCCGGAGTTCGCCGCGAACGGCAAGGCGGACATCCCGGTGCGCTGGTTGTTGTCCCATCAGGCCGGCGTGGTCGCGTTGGACCAACCGGTCCCACTGGCCGAGGCGTTGGCCTGGCAGCCCATGGTGGCCGCGCTGGCCGCTCAACGCCCACAGTGGACGCCGGGCACCGCGCACGGGTATCACGGCCGGACCTGGGGCTGGCTGGTCGGCGAGGTGATCCGCCGGGTCTCCGGGCGCACGCCGGGCCGTTTCTTCGCCGACGAGATCGCCGCCCCGCTGGGACTGGACTTCTTCATCGGACTGCCGGCGAGCGAACGTGACCGGGTCAGCCGGATGGTGTACCAGCAGCCCGAGGTCGACCTCACCGCCGTACCGCCGGAGGAGATCCCCCCGGAGCTCCGCGAACTGGTCGCCGCCTGGCGCGACCCGAACTCGTTCAGCAACAGGGCGTTCCAGGTCACCGACCCAGCCGAGATCGACTTCAATTCACCCGAGGTCCAGGCCGCGGAACTCCCCGCCTCCAACGGCATCGGCACCGCGCGCGGACTCGCGCGCATGTACGCCGCTCTGATCGGCGAGGTGGACGGCGTACGCCTGCTCGATCCCGGGACCCTCGCATCGGCGACCAAGGAGCAGGCCGGCGGTGCGGACCAGGTGATGGTGGTGCCCAGCCGGTTCAGCTCCGGATACATGCTGCCCACCGAGGCCAACCCCATGGCCGGCCCGAACTCCTTCGGCCACACCGGCCGCGGCGGCTCCCTCGGCTTCGCCGACCCGGAGCACGGCATCGCCTTCGGCTACGTGATGAACCACATCATTGGCGGTCCCGACGATGTGCGTGCGACGTCGCTGGTGGACGCGGTGCGAAGGTCGCCGCCGTGTTGACCAACGCCACCGGTCCCTCGCTCGACTTGACCCACCATGTCACTACACGACAGCCGCAATCCCGGGGGAGCACCAGGGAGGGTACGGGGTGGACTCGTGTCTCGCCCAGGAAAGATAACCCGGCATACCGTGCGTCTCACCACAGACTGACAGGGAGGGGAGGAGCATTCCCGCCTCTCATGGATGCAGCTCATCCCTCACTTGGGCTGGGCAGGCCATTCGGCGGTGGCCTCGATGGCATAGCCGAGCTTCACGGCGTAGTGGCCCCGGTGGCTCTCCACCTCCCAGACCGTGGAGCCTTGACGGTTGATGACCACGCGCTGAGTCGTGGGCATGAGTGCGTCGAGCACCACGGTCGGCAGTTCAGGGGTTGGGCCGGGCAACGTCTCATCTCCTTCCAGGTTCCAGGCGAGCGCGGCCGATCACGAGTTCAGGCCCAGGAATTGCAGAAGCTCCGTTGCACGCAGGTGACTTGAGGTCACGCCTGCCTCAACGGAGCTTCTGCACGTTCAGTCACACCCTCGCCGACCGGGCGCTCCAAGGGAAACCCGACCTCAAGCCGGTTTTCTGGATCGCCTCGGCATGGATATCCGGATTCAGGTGGTCTTGGCCGGCACCCAGATTCCCTCCCGGGTCGGCCCGAACGCGGCCGACTCGTCCCGGCTGTCCTTGACCCAGCGGTCGTAGGCGCCCACGCCCTGCAATCGGATTCCGAAGTGATACATCGGGTCGGCGAAGACGACGAAGCGGTTCTCGAACTCGAACTCCGCGCACCTCACCGTTCCGCCGCCCGGCACGGACTCGTTGTTGAGCGCATAGCGAATCCGCGTGATCCGGTACTCGGAGTAGGAGTCGGCGAAGAAGGAATCGCCGCAGGAAGCGAGCGTGAACTCCTCGTCCTCGCCCTGGAGCGCGGGAGGGGGTTCCGTCTCTGTGACCAGGCTCATGGCCAACTGTCCGTAGTTGCCGACCGAGTCGAGCCGGAAGTATCCCTCGCCAAGAGCCAGGTAGACGGTGGCTGCCAGCGGCATGAACCGTGGAACGGCCTCATCACGGTCCACGAAGCCGGGTACTTGGACGTCCCAGACGCTCCGCCCGGCCAAGGGCTCGAACACGGAGTGGATCTCATGCACCGGCTTACTCCTCGTAGTACTCACCCGACCATCACGATCTTCAAATCCATTCCCGTGCCCGACTTGAGGAGCGTCCAGAACTCTCCGGGGGCTTTCAGGACCAGCGTAAGTCCTTCGCCACGGAAGATCAGACCGGGCCCTGCGGTCTTGTTGAGTGTCCCCATTCCCTTATACGCGAGCTTACCGCTACGGATCATCTCCAAAAGGTCGATGAGGAACGTCGCACCTTCATCGTCCTTCCATTTCGGGTATTTTTTCCCGAGGACGTCCTCAAGCAATGACTTGTGGCTGAGGTAGTGCGCTTTGAAGTTCTTACCGGCAGTGAGGAGCGTCAGGCATGGAACCTTCGGAACGTCGTCGGACTGAGCGAGCGAACTCGCCATCTGCGCCATACCGGACGTCCGGGCGAGGGACTTGTCCAAGCAGGACGGTTTGGGGAACTTTTTCGCCAGTTTGATGATCTGGCTCAGCCGTTCCATGGTCCGCTTGGCCCATTCCGCCTTCTCGAAGAATTTGGCGATGCCCGTCGCCACTCGGACAACTGCCTTGCTGACGGCCGGGATCTTGCCGACGACGGCGAACAGTGTGGCGACGTCGACGAACGACCAGAGGCAGCTTTCGACGTCGTACTCGCCGATGCAGCGTTTGATGTTGTTGACGCCGATGACTTCCAGCAGGATTTCCGCGCCGTTCGCCTTGAGCCATTCGACGATGGTCATCGCCAGGGCTGCCCGCGCCTGCCGGTAGTCGTCGACGCAACCCTGGCCGCATTCCGCGAGCAGGATGGCCTCGTCGTCGGCAGACAACGCAGGGCCCGGGTCGGCGCCGAGGACGCCCGTGTCGCCTGTCGCCATGGCGGCTTTGCGGGCAGCTTCCTGGTCCTTGCGCTCCTGCTCCTCTGCGCTGTCGGCGGCCTTGTCCGCATCCTTGGCAGCACCGTCGGCGTTGGCGGCGGCCGTTTCGGCGGCGCCGGCGTCCTTTTCGGCCTGGGCGGCGGTACCACGGGCACTGGCCGCGTCGCTTTCGGCTGCGGTGGCGGCGGTATGCGCGCCAGCCGCGTCGCGTTCCGCCGCGGTGGCCTCGTTGTCGGCGGCGGCGGCTTCGGACTTCGCTGTTGTGGCCGCGACCTGCGCGTAGTTGGCGTCAGCGCCTGCTTGTGCGTCGTAGTTCTGGGCGCTGGTGTCCGCCCTCTTGGCGGCAGCGGCGGATTTGGCCGCAGCAGCGGCGGAGGCGCGGGCCGCTGCCACGGAGAGAGTGGCCTTCGCGGCGTCGGCCGCTGCCGCCGAAGCGGCGGTGGCGGCCGCCTTGGCGTCTCCTGCGGCCTTGTCGGCGAGCGCCTTGGCGGCGGCCGCTGCCTTGGCAGCGTCGTCGGACTTGGCCTTCGCTGCCGCCGCCTGCTGTTCGGCCAGCGTCATGGAGGTCTGGCCGACGAGGACGGCGAACGCGGCGGAGGAGTCGGTCTCCTTGTACGGGGTGCCGATGTTGATGGCGTCGTTGGCGGGTTTGATGACTTCGGCTGCCGAGTCGCGGGCCGCGGTGGCGGCTTCGCCGGCTGCGTAGGCCTGGCCTGCGGTGATGGCGGACCAGGAGGCCGTCTTGGCGGCTTCCTCCTGGGCAGCGGTTGCCTCGGTACGCGCGGTTACGGCGGCGGCAGCGGCCTTCTTGGCCTCTACCTCGGCGGCGGCGGCGTTCTTCTGCGCAGCGGTTGCGGCGGCGATCGCGGTTGCTGCCGCCGCATGCGCGGTGACGGCGGCGGCGTGGGTGGTGAGGGCCGCAGCTGCGGCGGCGTCGGCCGCAGCCTGGGCGCGGGAC
>NZ_JAAGLU010000689.1 GCF_010550245.1 Streptomyces sp. SID12501 | reverse complement strand
GCGCTGATGACCGGCGAGGTGACCAACAGCCTGACCAAGGAGCGGGTCTCCAGCCAGCTGGCCCATGTGCCCGCGCGCGGGCAGGCGTCCGAATCCGGCGGCAGGGTGCGGGTGCTGAACCGGCTGCCGGGTCTGATCGCGGCCAAGGGCGAGTAGGAGAAGGGGGAGGGACCCGGATCCCGGGCCCTCCCCCTCTCGTAACAGCTCGGCGGATCAGCGGCTCAGGGGCCAGGCGATCGAGTCGTGGTCCAGCTCGCTCTGCTCGGCGCTGCCCGCGTACCGCGCGCAGGCTTCGGTGAGCGTCTCCAGCAGGGTCAGCGGGTCGGGCAGCTCGTGCTCGGGTCCCCGCACCCAGTGGACGTCGAGCTCACCGGGGAGCCGGGCGGGGGGCAGGAGTACGTAGCTCCCGCGGCAGTGCCAGCGCAGCCCCGGATG
>NZ_JAAGLU010000688.1 GCF_010550245.1 Streptomyces sp. SID12501 | reverse complement strand
CGCTGCAGGCCATGGTCAGGGACGGGTTCCTGGCCGAGCGGATGAAGGTCGGCGAGCAGTTCATTCGCTTGCCGAACGAGGGCCGCATCGACGTCGTGACTTCGTCGGCGCAGTCCCGCCTGGGTAACCCGGTCACCTTCGTGCCTCAGGACGAGACGGGCATCTGGACTGTCGGAAACCGGATGAACAGCGTTGCGACCACGCAACGGCGCGGCCTTGGCGGCATGCAGGGCCGATCGCTGGAGACCACCAATGGCTGGGACCCCAGCGAGAACTCGGTGGCCCAGAAGACGGCGGAGTCCAAGCGGGAGGACATCTACCGCTACCACCGCCTGCCGCCGGGCGGCCTGTCGTACACGAACAAGGCGGAGCGGCGCCGGATCCACGCCTTCGTCTACGCCGGCAGCCGACACAACGACCTCGACGCCATCGAGG
>NZ_JAAGLU010000687.1 GCF_010550245.1 Streptomyces sp. SID12501 | reverse complement strand
GGAGTGCGGCGGTCCGCGCCGGCCTGCGCGCGGGCCGCCCGCATTCTTCGGGACGGGCCGTTGCGGGGACAAGGCCCTGACCGGGGCGGATTCAGCCGGGGAGCCCGGCCAGCCAGGCCGTCAGCAGGTGGTTCACCTCGGCGGGGCGCTCCTGCTGGAGCCAGTGGCCGCTGTCGTCGAGCAGGTGGGAGGCGACCAGGCCGGGGAGGGTGCGGGGGTAGGCGGCGATGGCGTCGGAGAGCCAGGTGGTGGAGGCGTCGAGGGCGCCGCCGAGGAAGAGCGAGGGCTGCACGATCGGCGCCCCGTCGTACTCGGCGAGGTCTTCCCAGTCGCGGTCCATGTTCCGGTAGCGGTTGAGGGCACCGGTCAGTCCGGTGCGTTCGAACTCGCCCACGTAGAAGTCCAGGTCGGCCTCGGTGCGCCAGGGGAGGCCGG
>NZ_JAAGLU010000686.1 GCF_010550245.1 Streptomyces sp. SID12501 | reverse complement strand
GAACAGCGCGACGGTCATGGGCGCGACCGTGTTGGACGACCCGGCGAACGTCAGCGCCACGAGCAGGTCGTTCCACACCCACAGGAACTGGTAGATGCCGAACGCCGCGAGCGCGGGCTTGAGCAGCGGCAGCATGAGCCGGAAGAACACCGTGACGTGCGCGGCGCCGTCGACGCGCGCGGCCTCGATCAGCTCGCCCGGGATCTCCCGCATGAAGTTGTGCAGCAGGAAGACCGCGAGCGGCAGGCCGAACATCGTGTGCGAGATCCACACGGCCCAGAACGTGCCCGCCACGCCGATGTCGGCGTACAGCGTCAGCAGCGGGATGAGCGTGACCTGGATCGGGACGACCTGCAGCGCGAACACGGCGACGAACCGGGCGTCCCGGCCCGGGAACCGCATCCACGCGAACGAGTACGCCGCAAGCGTCGCGAG
>NZ_JAAGLU010000685.1 GCF_010550245.1 Streptomyces sp. SID12501 | reverse complement strand
GGTCGGTCGTCAGGTGGTCGTCAGGTGGTCGTGCGCGACTCGAGCACGTGCAGGTCGCGCAGCGCGTAGCGCAGGTGCTCCCACTCCTCCTCGAGGATCGTGTGCAGGCACGACAGCACGGTCTCGGGGTGCTCGGGCGCCCAGGGGTTGCGGCGCGCACTCGTCAGGTCCGCGGCGGTGACGGTCACGAGGTGCTCCCGCACGAGTCGCTGACGGTCCGCGCGGGCCGCCAGCACGCCGGCGTACGCGGGTGTGCCCGGGTCGAAGACCGTCGGGTCGTGGCCGTCGGCCGCGTACTCGACGTTGGGCTGGCCGATCGGGTGGTAGGGGTCGTCGACCTCCAGGACGGCGCGTCGCAGCCACGTGTCGGTGGCCATGACGAGGCGGCGCAGCGCCTTCGGGCGAAAGCCCGCCCGGTACCGACCGGACCACCGGT
>NZ_JAAGLU010000684.1 GCF_010550245.1 Streptomyces sp. SID12501 | reverse complement strand
CGATGTATTCGTGACCGATGTGGTGATGCCGGGTATGGACGGTCCGACTTGGGTGCGTACGGCGCTGCGTGATCGGCCCGACACCAAGGTAATCTTCATGTCGGGCTATGCCGAGGATATTTTCTCGGAAGGGCGGCCGCCTGTACCCGACGCGGCCTCCCTCGCCAAGCCGTTTTCACTTTCGGATCTAACGGCCTTGGTGACCCGGCAACTGGAGGGTGCTGACTAGGCGAGCCCTCTGTCGAACGGCTTGGGTCAGAGCGAATCGTAAAGGGAAAAATCTTGTGCCATGATGTTGCGCAGCACGGTTTCCTGTTGGGCATCCAAGCTGACATCGACAGCTGGCGGTACATTCACGCGGGGCAAGCTGATCGCGCAATCGAGCCGATCCTCAAGAAAATGGGTAAATGTATCTATGTTTTCATATCGAAAGATA
>NZ_JAAGLU010000683.1 GCF_010550245.1 Streptomyces sp. SID12501 | reverse complement strand
CCGTTGCGAGGAGTCGCCGTCATGGGCGGTATGCAGGACAAGCGTCAGGAGCCCGGTAAGGGCCGCGAGGAGCAGCAGCAGGAGCGCACCAGCCGCCCCGGGCGGGAGCGTACGGACCGCCCCGAGCAGGACCCCGTTCACCCCGGTACGAGCGCGGTGAAGGCCCGGGGGAAGAGCCCCGAGGAGCTCAAGTACCCCCGCCAGGACGAGAACCCGCGCGAGCGGGACGAGGACGAGAGGCGCGACGGGGAATCCTGACCCCGCACACGGGTCCGTACCGTCGTGCCGTACCGGCGAAGCAGTCATCGGCACGGCGCGACGGGGTTCGGGGACCGCTACCCGGTCGCCGGGGCGCCCGGGGTGAAGGTCACCGGCAGGCTCCGGGGGCCGCGCAGGCCGCCCGGCCGCCAGGGGATCTCGTCCGGCGGTACCGCGA
>NZ_JAAGLU010000682.1 GCF_010550245.1 Streptomyces sp. SID12501 | reverse complement strand
GTCCAGAGGCGCGCGGGCGCACAGGGCCGCCATAGGTTCATCGCCCACGCCATCGCCCCTACGGTCCCTACGGCCCGCTATAAGCCGGTCGCGGATTCGGAGTCGGAGACGATCCAGGAGTGCCCGCAGGAGCTCTGCGGCGGAGCCGTGGAGGGAGCGGCTAGTTCGCTGGTTGGTGAGGGATCGGGTCTGTCGTTTGATGAGGGATCCCTCGCGAATAAGGAATCACCTAGGACTGACTCACCTGATGACGAGCGCGCACTCATCTCACCCGCCGTAGGCGAGGTACAGGTAGTTGAGGCTGCTGAGGCTGTTGAGAACCCGGCTGACGCGAAGGCGCATTCGGAAGGCGAGGGTGGTGTCGCGCTGCGCGCGGGTGAGATCAGCCAGCCCTCCTCGAAGCCGAACGGCGAAAAGCGCGGCAAGGTCGGGGGGCC
>NZ_JAAGLU010000681.1 GCF_010550245.1 Streptomyces sp. SID12501 | reverse complement strand
TCAGTTCCACGTGCTGCCGCTGGTCCTCACCGACCGGCACCTGGTCCGTCCCGTAGGCGAGGATGTCGGCCGCCATCAGCACGGGATAGGTGAGCAACGACAGCCGCACCCCTTCCCCGGCGTCCCGCGCCCGCGTCGCCTTCTCGCGGTACTGGACCATCCGCCGCAGTTCCCCGTCGGTCGCGGTGCACTCCAGCAGGTACGCCAGCCGGGTGTGCTCGTCCACGTGGCTCTGCACGAACAGCGTGCACTTCTCGGGCCCCAATCCCGCGGCGAGCAACAGCGTCGCGGCCTGCCTGCTGAGCCGGCGCACCCGCGCCGGATCGTGGTCGACGGTGAGGGCGTGCAGATCGACGACGCAGAACAGCGCGTCATCGGCCTTCTGCTCGGCGGCCACCCACTGCCGCCAGGCCCCCAGGGAGTTCCCCAGGGTCAAG
>NZ_JAAGLU010000680.1 GCF_010550245.1 Streptomyces sp. SID12501 | reverse complement strand
CGGACGTCGCGCCCACCGTCCTCATGGCCACGCAGACCGACCCGTGGCAGGACAACGTGCGCTTCACCGCGAACGCCCTGGGCGACGAGGCCGACGCGCAGGAGCTGCTCGACGCGTACGACGCACGCTGCCAGGAGATCGCCGACGAGTTCGGCACCGCCGGGCAGACCGCGCAGCTCATCCGCCCGCGCGACGGCATCCTCACGCTCTACGGGCCCACGTCGTTCGCGGGCAGCACGCTCGAGTGCGTCGGCTTCACGACCCCCGAGCGCGACTGGGAGAACTCGATCTCCGTCGACGTCTCGCCCGAGAACGTGCTCGACGCGAAGGCGGACCACGTGTTCGTCACGACGACCGACGTGACCGACGAGTCCAGCGTCCCCGAGGCCGTGCGCGCCAACGCGGCGGCCTTCCCGCAGCTGCACCTGGTCGACCAG
>NZ_JAAGLU010000067.1 GCF_010550245.1 Streptomyces sp. SID12501 | reverse complement strand
GTGGCCGCGGTCCCGGTGCCGGCGGCGGTCGTCCCGGTGGTGCCGGTGCCGGTGGCGCCGGTCGTCCCGGTGGCGGCGGTGGCGGTTTCGCCGGTCGTCCGGCCGGTCCTGGTGGCGGCGGTGGCGGTTTCGCCGGTCGTCCCGGTGGTCCCGGTGGCGGTGGCGGCGGTTTCGCCGGTCGTCCCGGTGGTCCCGGTGGTGGCGGCGGCGGTCGTCCCGGTTTCGGTGGTCGTCCCGGTGGTCCGGGTGCCCGTGGTGGCACGCAGGGCGCCTTCGGCCGTCCCGGTGGTCCCGCGCGTCGTGGTCGCAAGTCGAAGCGGCAGAGGCGCCAGGAGTACGAGGCCATGCAGGCCCCGTCGGTCGGCGGCGTCATGCTGCCGCGCGGCAACGGACAGTCCGTCCGCCTGTCGCGTGGTGCGTCCCTGACCGACTTCGCCGAGAAGATCGGCGCCAACCCGGCGTCGCTCGTCGGCGTGATGATGAACCTCGGCGAGATGGTCACCGCCACGCAGTCCGTCTCCGACGAGACGCTGAGGCTCCTCGCGGACGAGATGAACTTCGTCCTCGAGATCGTCAGCCCCGAGGAGGAGGACCGCGAGCTGCTCGAGTCCTTCGACATCGAGTTCGGCGAGGACGAGGGCGACGAGGACGACCTGGTCGTCCGCCCGCCGGTCGTGACCGTCATGGGTCACGTCGACCACGGTAAGACCCGCCTCCTCGACACCATCCGCAAGACGAACGTCGTCGCGGGCGAGGCCGGTGGCATCACCCAGCACATTGGTGCCTACCAGGTCGCGACCGTCGTCAACGAAGAAGAGCGTCGCATCACCTTCATCGACACCCCGGGTCACGAGGCGTTCACCGCCATGCGTGCTCGTGGTGCCAAGTCGACCGACATCGCGATCCTCGTGGTGGCGGCCAACGACGGTGTGATGCCCCAGACGATCGAGGCGTTGAACCACGCCAAGGCGGCCGGTGTGCCGATCGTGGTCGCGGTCAACAAGATCGACGTAGAGGGCGCCGACCCGACCAAGGTGCGCGGTCAGCTCACCGAGTTCGGTCTGGTGGCCGAGGAGTACGGCGGCGACACGATGTTCGTCGACATCTCCGCCAAGCAGGGCCTCAACATCGAGGCTCTCCTGGAGGCCGTGGTCCTCACCGCGGACGCCTCGCTCGACCTGCGGGCCAACCCGGAGCAGGACGCGCAGGGTATTGCGATCGAGTCCCACCTGGACAAGGGCCGCGGCGCTGTCGCGACCGTCCTGGTCCAGCGAGGCACCCTGCGGGTCGGCGACACCATGGTGGTCGGCGACGCGTACGGCCGTGTCCGCGCGATGCTCGACGACAAGGGCGACAACGTGGAAGAGGCGGGTCCCTCGACCCCGGTCCTCGTCCTCGGTCTCACCAACGTCCCGGGCGCCGGCGACAACTTCCTGGTCGTCGACGAGGACCGCACGGCGCGTCAGATCGCCGAGAAGCGGGCGGCGCGCGAGCGCAACGCCAACTTCGCCCGCCGGGGTGTCCGGTTCTCCCTGGAGAACCTGGACGAGGCCCTCAAGGCCGGTCTGGTGCAGGAACTCAACCTCATCATCAAGGGCGACGCGTCCGGTTCGGTGGAGGCTCTCGAGTCCTCGCTGCTCCAGCTCGACGTCGGCGAAGAGGTCGACATCCGCATCCTGCACCGCGGTGTGGGTGCCGTCACCGAGTCGGACATCGACCTGGCGACCGGCTCCGACGCCATCGTCATCGGCTTCAACGTCCGCGCTGCGGGCCGCGCGGCACAGATGGCGGAGCGCGAAGGCGTGGACGTCCGGTACTACTCGGTGATCTACCAGGCCATCGAGGAGATCGAGGCAGCCCTCAAGGGCATGCTCAAGCCGGAGTACGAAGAGGTCGAGCTCGGTACGGCGGAGATCCGCGAGGTCTTCCGCTCGTCCAAGCTGGGCAACATCGCCGGTGTGCTGGTCCGCTCCGGCGAGGTCAAGCGCAACACCAAGGCGCGGTTGCTGCGTGATGGCAAGGTCATCGCGGAGAGCCTCAACATCTCCGGTCTGCGTCGCTTCAAGGACGACGTCACCGAGATCCGCGAAGGCTTCGAGGGTGGTATCAACCTCGGAAACTTCAACGACATCAAGGTCGACGACGTCATCGCGACGTACGAGATGCGGGAGAAGCCGCGCGGCTGAGCAGAGCGTGCGTGACCAGGCTGGCCGGCGGGGAGAAGTCCCCGCCGGCCAGCCTGGCCTTTGCTGGGGGCGCTGCCCCCGGGCGGGCTGAAACGCCGCTGAAATGGCAGGGGCGGCGGGGGCGTGAACAATCCCGTCGAGCCGCAGCTCCGTTCGTTGTACCGTTCTTGATGTCCCCGCCCGTACCGTCGGCGGGGCCGTCGATCCCGCACCGGCGGGTCATCCGGATACACACATGTACGTGGGGACTCTGTCCTTCGACCTCCTGCTCGGCGACGTACGCTCGCTGAAGGAGAAGCGCTCCGTCGTCCGCCCGATCGTCGCCGAGCTCCAGCGCAAGTACGCGGTGAGCGCGGCCGAGGTCGAACACCTGGACCTGCACCGCAGAGCCGGCATCGGCCTGGCAGTGGTGGCCGGGGACGTGGGGCACATCACCGATGTGCTTGACCAGTGCGAGCGGCTGGTCGCCGGTCGCCCCGAGGTGGAACTGCTGTCCGTACGACGGCGCCTCCATGGCGACGACGACTGACGCCGGACGAACGACCTGCAAGAACGCAGAACCGTAGAAACGCAGAACCGTAGAAACGCAGAACAGAAAGAACGGGAGACGGACCAGTGGCCGACAACGCGCGGGCGAAGAGGTTGGCTGACCTCATCCGAGAGGTGGTGGCCAAGAAGCTGCAGCGTGGGATCAAGGACCCGCGGCTCGGCACTCACGTCACCATCACGGACACCCGGGTCACCGGGGACCTCCGGGAGGCGACCGTCTTCTACACGGTCTACGGGGACGACGAGGACCGGGCAGCCGCTGCCGCCGGCCTGGAGAGCGCCAAGGGCGTCCTGCGCTCCGCCGTCGGCCAGGCCGCGGGCGTGAAGTTCACGCCGATCCTGACCTTCATCGCGGACGCGCTCCCGGACACTTCCAAGAAGATCGAGGACCTCCTCGACAAGGCGCGTGCCTCCGACGAGCAGGTGCGCCAGGCGTCCGCGGGTGCCGCGTTCGCCGGTGACGCGGACCCGTACAAGAAGCCTGACGACGAGGACGACACCGCAGGGACGGACGACACCGCCGAATGACGCAGAAGAGCACCGGGACGCCCGACGGGCTTGTCATTGTCGACAAGCCGTCGGGCTTCACTTCGCACGACGTGGTCGCCAAGATGCGCGGGATCGCCAAGACTCGCCGCGTCGGACACGCCGGCACCCTCGACCCCATGGCCACGGGCGTGCTCGTCCTCGGGGTGGAGCGGGCGACCAAGCTCCTCGGCCACCTCGCGCTGACCGAGAAGGAGTACCTGGGCACCGTCCGCCTCGGACAGAACACGCTCACCGACGACGCCGAGGGGGACATCACCTCCTCCACCGACGCCTCCCAGGTCACCCGCGAGGCCGTCGACGCCGGTGTCGCCAAGCTGACCGGCCGCATCATGCAGGTGCCGTCCAAGGTCAGCGCCATCAAGATCAACGGCGTGCGCTCCTACAAACGGGCCCGTGACGGCGAGGAGTTCGAGATCCCGGCCCGCCCGGTCACCGTCTCCTCCTTCGCGGTGTACGACGTCCGGGAAGCGGTCGCGGCCGACGGCACCCCCGTACTCGACCTGGTCGTGTCGGTGGTGTGCTCCTCCGGTACGTACATCCGTGCACTGGCCCGGGACCTGGGCGCCGATCTCGGGGTCGGCGGGCACCTCACCGCGCTGCGCCGGACGCGGGTCGGCCCGTACAAGCTCGACGGGGCCCGGACGCTCGACCAGTTGCAGCAGGAGCTGACGGTGATGCCGGTCGCCGAGGCGGCCATCGCCGCATTCCCGCGCTGGGACGTGGACGAGCGGCGGGCGCGGCTGCTCACGAACGGCGTACGGCTGGAGATGCCCGAGCAGTACGCGGGTGCGGGTGCCGTGGCCGTCTTCGACCCCGCCGGGCAGTTCCTCGCCCTGGTGGAGGAGGAGAAGGGCAAGGCGAAGAGCCTCGCCGTCTTCGTCTGAGGCGCCGATGAGGTGCCGATGAGGTTCGGGGCCGTGGAGCGGCGATCACGGGGACACGTTCCCGCCGCTCCACGGTTCCCCCTCGGTTCCCCCACCCAGAGGTGTATCCATCCCTCGCCCTTCATTCACCCGTCCGGGCAGGCGCTCGGAGTGAACCGAGGGGGCGGAAGGGGGCGCGTTCGTCGCAAGCCCTGTCCGGCTGATCATCGACTGCCTACCGTCGTCAGTAGACGCGTGCGTACGTAGGCTCGCGTGTTCGGCGGGGAGGTCGACGATGGCGGGACGGGGCCCGCGCACCGGGGGCGGCCGTCGGCCGTCGACCGGTGCGGGTGAGACGCGGGACGGCGAAGCCGGCGGCGAGACTGTCGGCGATGCCGTCGACGCGTCGCTCGTCAAGGTGTGCGACCTGGCCGGACGCCCTCGCGGGACGGGTTTCGTGGCCGACCACCACGGCACACTGATCACCAGCCACGAGGCGGTCGACGGTCTGGCCCGGTTGGTCCTGCACGGCGCCGCCGACCGTACGTGCGTGGTGTCCACGGCGGATGCCGTGACCCCCCTTCCGGCTCTCGGTCTGGCCCTCGTGCGCACCGAAGGTCTGGGCGCGGACCCACTCCCCGTCTCCGTGCGGGACCGCGTCGCGGCCGGAACATATGTACGGATCGCGGCGGGCGGCTGGCGTGAGGCGCGGGTGCTCGGCACGACCGACGTCACGTACACGGCCACGGACCGCTTCCATCTCCTCCCTGACGCCCTTGAGCTGGCGATCGGCACAGCGGGCAGCGACGCGCTGCGACTGGGTGGCGGCGCGGCCGGGGGGCCGGTGCTCGACCGTACGACGGGAGCGGTGCTGGGGGTGCTGGGCACCGCCCTGCTGCCGCAGCCCACCGGCGAGTCGGCGGAGCCGGCCGGGCACCGCGCGGCCGGTTTCGCACTCCCGTTGCGCGACCGGCAGGCGGACGGGCCAGGCCCCCTCGCCGACCTTCTCGCCCGTAACGCGGCGACGGTGCCCGCGTACGGCGCCGACCTCAATCTCGCGGGCGTCCTGGAGCTGACGGCCACCTCGGTGGGCTCGGACGGACCGCCGGGTGCGCTGGCGGGCTTCGTGGGCCGTACGTCGGGCGGCCTGGAGGCGGGCGTGGTCGAGCCGGTCGAACGAGCGGAACTGGCAAGGGAGTTGAAGGCGTTCACCGCCGTACGCGCGACCCCGGCCGTCGTCCTCGGCCTGGTCGGGGCCCCGGGCAGCGGCCGTACGACGGAACTCGCGGCCCTCGCGGCCCGCCGCCACCGGGACCCTGAACCGGCCCCCACCCTGTGGCTGCGCGGCGCCGACCTGCGCGACGAGGACGCTTCGGTGGCGGACGCGGCCCGCCGCGCGCTGGACCGGGCAGGCCGGATCGTGGCCGCGTCGGGCACATACGGCGCGGATCTGGGCGACATCACCCCGGAACGCCTGTCCAGCCTCGCCCACGACAAGGGTCGACCCCTCCTGCTCCTCCTCGACGGCCCCGAGGAAATGCCCCCGCTCCTTGCCCACCGTGCCCTTGAATGGACGAGGGCGACGGAGGAGTGGCTCCGGGAATCAAACGCCCGCCTGGTGATGGCCTGCCGCCCCGAGTACTGGGAACAGACGGGCACCCCATCTCCAGCCTGTCCGGCACCTTCAGCCCGTCCGGCGTTTGAGGACGAGGCCGTTCAGGCCGAAGGGGGGTCTGGGGGCACAGCCCCCAGTGGGGGTCCCCCCTCTGGGGGAGGGACGGGTAAGGGCGGCGGGGGCGAAAAACCCCAACGCCCGCCACACCCCCCGCACCACCTCCACCTCACCGACCTCACCGAAGCCGAAGCCCACCAGGCCCAGACCCGCTACGCCATCCCCCCGGCCGCCCTCACCCCCGAGGACGCCCGCCACCCCCTCACCCTCCGCCTCCTCTCCGAAGTCCGCGCTGCCCTCCCCGCCCTCCCCGACACCCCCACCACCCCCCGACTCGACCGCCACGACGTCTTCACCGCCTACCTCGACCTGATGTGCCTCCGCATCGCCGTCCGCCTCGCCGCCGAGAACGGCCTGCGCGGCACCCCCGTACGCCGCCTCGCCGCCAAGGTCTCCGGCCAGATCCACGAGGCCGCCCGCCGTAGCCTGGGCCCCGGACAGGGAGAGCTGGACCGCGCGTCCTTCGAGTCCGTGTTCCCCTGGGGCCCCGCACCTGCCCGCCTGGGCGGCGGCACGGGCTGGGCGTCCGCCGTCCTCACCGAGGGTCTCCTCGTCCCCGCCGGCACCGGCTACCGCTTCGCCCACGAGGAACTCGCCGACTGGATCCAGGGCACGCACCTGGACCTCGACGAGGCGCTGCACGCCCTGGTCCACCGGCGCCGCCCGGAGAACGGCAAGGACACGGCCCCCGTCCCCGTACCGCATCACCGCATCGGTCCGGTGGTCCAGTCGCTGCTGCTCCTCGCCCGACAGCACGGAGCCCCCGAACTGGCACACCGCCTGAGGGAGTTGGTGCAGGCCCTCGACCCCGGGCCCACTCTCCGCACATCGACCTCCACCTGGTGGGCGACCCATCTCCTCACCGAAGTACTCCGCCACGTCCCCGACGCGACCCCGTACACCCACGTCCTGCGTCTCCTCGCCGACCACATCGTGGCCCGCCGCCGACGGAACCGGACGGTGCCGCCGGAGCTCAGCCCCTCCTTCTGGACCGTGCTCCGCCTCCCCGAAGCCGCCCGCTTCGACCTGCTCCGCCGACTCGTCGTCGGCGACGAACCTCCGTCGGTGTCCGACCGGCCCCGCTACCTGGATGCCGTGGCCCAGTTGCTCGCCGCCGACCCCACCGCAGTACAGCCGCTGCTCGCCCGCTGGTTCGACGACGACCGTCCGCTGCCCGCGACGCCGGACGCGACCGTGGCGACCGCCGCCCAGGCGCTGCTCCACACCCACCGCCACCGGGCGCTGGACGACCTGATCGAAGTGCTCGTCGACAGCGCGCACCGACGTGGGGACGAACTCCTCGCCGTCCTCGCCGAGGAGGAGCCGTCCGCCGTCTGCCGGGCCGTGGACCGGTGGGCGCACGACGAGAGGCCGGCCCGACGGGTCGCGGCGGCGGCGTACGGACCGCGCGCCGCACCCCATGTGCGCACGGAGGCAGACCGTGACCTCCTGCGCTACGCGGCCCTCGCCCTGCTCGCCCGCCCCGCCGACTGCACCCTGCACGGCGGTGCGCTCGCGCTCCTCGTCCGGGATCCACGCACCCGCGCCCGCCATCTCCCGCAGGCGCTGCGGCACTTCACGGCCGGCGACCCGCAGCTGCCGCCGAGCGCGCTGGTCGCCGCCCTGGCGACCCACCCGGAGCCGGTCCTCGACGCGTTCCGGGCCAGGCTGCTCGGGCCGGAGGCGGGCGACGCCCTGCGCACCCTCGCGGACGTCACGACCCCGGCCCTGGCCCGTCGGGTCGCCGACCTCGTACGGGACGTGGCGGAGCGGCACCCGGAGACCGCCGGGCACCTGGCCGCGTACGTCGACCGGCGCCTGGACCAGGGCCCCGCCGTCCGGCCCGTACTCCTCCCGCTGGTCACCGGCCTCCTCGACGGCGGCCGGTCGCCGGTGCGCGCGGCCCTCGCGACCGTGCTGGCCGCGCCCGGGGCTCCCGTCTCCCACGCCCTCCGCCACGAACTCCTCGAAGCCCTCCTGGCCCGGGAGCACGACCCCACGGTCCTGGACGCGCTGCTCCGCGCCACCGCTGAGGGTGCGACCCGCCACGGAGAGGCGCGCACCCGGGGCCTCGTGCACCGCTGCGGGCTGCTCCTCGTGCGTACTCCGGACGGTGCGACGCGTTTCGACTGTGTCCTGGTCGAGTTGGCCAGGCGGGTGCCGGGATTCGCGGTGCTGGTGGCGGGCTGGCTGACCGACACTCCAGGGGAGTGGGCCGTCGTGGTCGGACCCAGCACCCGCCGCATGATCGAGAACCTGGCGGGGGTACGGGTCCCCGCATAGGCCACGTTCCGAGGCGGTAGTCGACATTCGGTCACGTGCGCCCCGTCACAGCCTCCATGCCGATGCGAGCGGGGCGCGTTCGGCATGGCACCCTTAGACCTGCGTAAGAAGGCCTGCGTAAGAGGCAGACACGGACACGGGTTCGACGAGGAGCGGTCACAGTGCAGCGCTGGCGTGGCTTGGAGGACATCCCCGAGGACTGGGGACGCAGCGTGGTCACCATCGGCTCCTACGACGGAGTCCACCGCGGACACCAGCTGATCGTCCGGCACGCCGTGGAGCGCGCCCGTGAGCTGGGAGTTCCCTCGGTCGTCGTCACGTTCGACCCGCACCCCAGCGAGGTCCTGCGCCCCGGCAGCCACCCGCCGCTGCTGGCCCCGCACCACCGCCGTGCCGAACTGATGGCCGAGCTGGGTGTCGACGCCGTCCTCATCCTCCCGTTCACCAAGGAGTTCTCGAAGCTCTCCCCGGCCGACTTCGTGGTCAAGGTCCTGGTCGACAAGCTGCACGCCCGGGCGGTCGTCGAGGGCCCGAACTTCCGTTTCGGCCACAAGGCGGCCGGCAACGTGGGATTCCTGACCGAACTCGGCCGCACCTACGACTTCGACGTCGAGGTCGTCGACCTGTATGTGTCGGGCGAGGCGGGCGGCGGCGAGCCGTTCTCGTCCACGCTGACGCGTCGCCTGGTCGGCGAGGGTGACGTCGGGGGCGCCGGCGAGATCCTCGGCCGCCCGCACCGCGTGGAGGGCATCGTGGTCCGAGGCGCGCAGCGGGGCCGTGAACTCGGCTTCCCCACCGCCAACGTCGAGACGCTGCCCCACACCGCGATCCCGGCCGACGGTGTCTACGCGGGCTGGCTGCACGCGGACGGCGAGGTGATGCCGGCCGCGATCTCCGTCGGCACGAACCCGCAGTTCGACGGCACGGAACGGACGGTGGAGGCGTACGCCATCGACCGCGTGGGCCTTGATCTGTACGGCCTGCATGTCGCCGTCGACTTCCTGGCGTTCGTGCGCGGCCAGGCCAAGTTCGACTCGCTGGACGCGCTGCTCGTCCAGATGTCCGAGGACGTGAAGAAGTGCCGCGAGCTGATCGCGGTGGCGGAAAGCACCGAGTAGGCAGTCGGTAGTAGTCAGTAGGTACAAGAGAAGGCGGCCGGTGCCCTCGGGCACCGGCCGCCTTCTCTTGTACACCCCTGCTTACTGCTGCTGCGGGTAACCGGGCTGCGGGGGCTGCTGCGGCGGCTGGTAGGGCTGCCCCGGCTGCGGCGGATAGCCGTACGGCTGCTGCGGCGGGTACGGCTGACCGGGCTGGGGCGGCGGCGGGTACTGCCCCGGCTGGCCGGGCTGCGGCGGAACCTGTCGGCCATGCCCCGGCGCGGGCGGGTACGGCTGTCCCTGCGCCGGCTGCCCCGGAATCTGCTGCTGATGCCCAGGCATCGGCGGGGCCGCGACCGGGGGCGGGTTGCCGTCCGAGGTCCACAGGCCGTGCATCTGCTGGTGGCGTACGAAGTCCTCGGCGATCATGGCGGCGAGGTTGAAGTAGGCCTCGCGCACCTTGGGCCGCATCATGTCGAGGTCGACCTCGGCGCCGGCGGCCAGGTGCTCGTCGAAGGGCACGGTGATGACACCCCGGCAGCGCGTCTCGAAGTGGGAGACGATGTCCTCCACCTTGATCATCTTGCCGGTCTCGCGCACACCCGAGATGACGGTGAGGGACCGCGAGACCAGGTCCGCGTACCCGTGCGCGGACAGCCAGTCCAGCGTCGTACTGGCGCTGCTGGCACCGTCCACGGACGGCGTCGAGATGATGATCAGCTGATCGGCGAGGTCGAGTACGCCGCGCATGGCGCTGTACAGCAGACCGGTACCGGAGTCGGTCAGGATGATCGGGTACTGCCTGCCCAGTACGTCGATCGCGCGCCGGTAGTCCTCGTCGTTGAAGGCCGTGGAGACGGCCGGGTCGACGTCGTTGGCGATGATCTCCAGTCCGGAGGACGCCTGGGACGTGAACCGCCGGATGTCCATGTACGAGTTGAGGTACGGGATCGCCTGGACGAGGTCACGGATGGTGGCCCCGGTCTCGCGCCGCACGCGGCGGCCGAGCGTGCCGGCGTCCGGGTTGGCGTCGATGGCGAGGATCTTGTCCTGCCGCTCGGTGGCGAGGGTCGAGCCGAGCGCGGTGGTCGTGGTCGTCTTGCCGACACCGCCCTTGAGGCTGATGACGGCGATGCGATAGCAGGACAGCACCGGCGTACGGATCAGTTCGAGCTTGCGCTGCCGCTCGGCCTCCTCCTTCTTTCCGCCGATCTTGAACCGGGAGGACCCGGCCGCGGGCCGGCCGCTCTTCGCCTTCTGCTTCTTGTTGAGCAGCCGGTCGGAGGACAGCTCGACGGCCGCGGTGTAACCGAGCGGCGCGGCGCCGGGGTTGGTCATCTGCCGCTGGTCGTGCTGTATGGGCTGCGGCCAGGCGGCCCCGGTACGCGGATCCACGGGCGGCTGCGGCCCGGCGGGATGCCCGGGCTGCGGCTCAGGTCGGCCGTACGCCGGTTGCGGAGGCGACGGGGGAACGGCACCCGGAACCTGCCCCGGCGCGTACGGGGGAGTCTGAGGCCCGGCGTGCGGGTGGGGTGCTTCGGGCTGCTGCGGCGCCTGAGGCTGCGGCGGTGTCTCCTGCGCAGGCGCCTGCGGGAAGGGGAACCCGTACCCACCGGGCGCCCCGACGGGACCTCCGGGCACGACAGGCTGCCCGGGGTGCGGGAAGCCGTACCCGGGCTGCGGGGGCGCGGGAGGGCCGGCAGGGGGCGGGAAGCCGTAACCGTCCTGGGGGTTGGGCGCAGGAGGTCCACTGGGCGCGGGTGCGGGGCTCGGGGGTGCGGCGTTGCCGACGGGAGCCGGGGGAGTGGGGCCACCCGGGGTGGCGGGAGCCGGGGGTTGACCGGCGGGGGGCGGGAAGCCGTAGGCGTCCTGGGGGTTGGGGACGGCCGGGACCGGGACGGGGGTGCCGGGAGGCGGGAATCCGTACCCGGCTTCAGGGTTGGGGCCTGGCGGGTTCGGGACGGGTGCTCCCGGCTGGGGCAGGTTGTAGCCGTTCTGGGGGTGGGGAGGCGTGGGTGCCGGGCCTGCGGTGTCGGTGGGCCCCCCGGGTGCGACAGGCTGCCCGGGGTGCGGGAAGCCGTATCCGGCGGGGGGAGCGTCCAACGCGGGCGCAGGGGCGCTCGGGGCCGCAGCCGGGACGCCAGGGGCCGGGAAGCCGTACCCGCCCTGGGCGTTGGGGCCGCCGGCCAGGTTCGGGGTGGGAGCGCCGGGCTGGGGAAGGCTGTAGCCGTCCTGGGGGTGGGAAGGCGTGACTGCCGGGTTCACGATGTCGGCCGGTGCCGCCGGGGGCGGGAAGCCGTACCCGGCGGGAGAGGCGTGCGGCGCGGGGTACGCGGTGCCCGGAACCGGGGCCGGGGTGCCGGGGTGCGGGAATCCGTACCCGCCTTGGGCGTTGGGCCCCACTGGGTTCGGGGTGGGTGCGCCGGGTTGAGGGAAGCCGTAGCCGCCTGGAGCGTTCGGGGTCGAGGCGCCCGGGGTCGGGAAGCTCTGCCCGTCCTGGGCGTTGGAGCCCGCTGGGCCCGGGGGAGGTGTGCTGGGTTGGGGGAAGCCGTAGCCGTCCGGAGCGTTCGGGGTCGGGGTTGGGAAGCCGCCGCCATCCTGGGCGTCGGGGCCCTGGGCGTTCGGAGGCGGGAAGCCGTACCCGTCCTGGGCGTTGGGGCCCGTGGGGGCGGTCGGCGTTGCCTGCGGCGGGAATCCGTAGCCGGCGGGCGGCGCACCCGGTGCCGGGGCAGGGGCTGCCGCGGTCGGGCGGGGCGGCGGGAAGCCGTACCCCGCCTGCGGGGTTGCCGGAGCCGGTGCCTGCTGGGGAGCGGTCCGGGCGGCGGGCGCGGGCTGCGGGGTCTGCGGCTGGAACAGGGGCTGTGCAGAAGGTCCGGGTGGCTGCTGGCCCGGCACGGCGGGCGGCTGAGGTTGGCCCGGTACCGACGCGGCCTGCGGCTGAACAGGCGCGGCTTCCGGCTGCGCCGACGGCTGAGCGGGCCACTGTCCCGCCTGGGCGGGAGCGCCTGCCGGCTGGAACGAAGGAGGCAGCGGCGGCAGCCCGCCCTGAGACGTCGGTGAGGGGGCCCACGAGGGCGGCACAGTCCCCGGCGCGCCCTCCGGCAGCGGAGGCAGGTTGAGCGGCGCGCTGGGCACCGAGTCCCGCGCGGGCGCGACCGGCGCGGAGTCCCGTACGTCGTCGACCGCATCCGGCACCGGCTCCGCTTCCGCGGGCTCGGCGTCGGCGACTTCGGCAGCTACGGGCTCGGCGGCCACCGGCTCCGCGGCTACAGGTCCTTCGGGCCCCACATCGACCGGCGTCGCGTCGATGAGCTCGGCGTCTTGGGCGTTGGTCTCCGGGTCCGCGTCCGCGCCCTTGGGTTCGACATCCTGCGGCCGTACGGCGTTGTCGGTGGCGTCCTGCTCCTGGGGCTCGGCCTCCCGGAGTGGGGACACGGCGCCGCTCACCTCTTCGGTGACCTCACCCTCGGATCCCGCCCCGTCCGCGACGACCTCATCCACGTCATCCACGGACTCCGGGGCGCTCGCCACAGCGGCGGCAGCCTCGCCCTCGACAGCCGCACCGACGGAGTCGTCACCGGACTCACCGCCGCCGTCAGCCACGACCACAGGCTCCTGTCGCGCAGCGGCAGGAGAGATCCGCATCGTCGAGCCGCTCTCCAGGTCGCCGTCCCCCACCACATCAGCCTGAGGAGTCCACTGGCTTTGGAATCCGCCCACGGGAAGGCTGGGGACAGCCGCAGGGCTCGCGGGAGCAAGAACAGGAGGAGCAAGGGGAGCAGGAGGAGCGATCGGCGCGGGCGCAGGCGCAGAACCGGGAACGGAACCCTCCACACCGGCGGCACCCGAACGAGCGCCCGGATCCCCATCCCCATCCCCATCCCCATCCGCGTCCGTACCCGTGTAATCGGCCGACTCGGCGTCCGATTCGGCACTGGTCTCGTCCCCCGACGCCCCCGACGCGTTCTGCGTGTACCAGGCAGGCGTCGCGTAATCGATGGTGAACTCGCCCGTCATCTCGCTGGCGGACTCCGCGTCGGACTGGTCATCGCCGGGTGTGGCCCAGCCCCCGCGGTTCCCGTCCCGATCGCCGTTCACAATTCCTCCTGGTGTGGTCGAGCACCCTCTTGCCGTGCTGGGCGACCATTTCTCGTCTGTAGTCGTCTCGTCCGAAGCCGGCGTTCCCGTGGGTTGGTCCACGTCGTCCGGCGTCGGGCGGTGGAGGTCGTCCGATCTGCCCGGCTTTCCCCCCGGTACGCCGGCGCCCGGTCCACGGGTTCCGGCGTCGCGCCGGTCCCAGCCTAATCACCACGACCCCTGCCCCGGCAGGCCCGTCCACCCCCCAGTGAGCGTCCATTACGTCACAGCCTGACCGGAACCGATCCCATCCGCGCTCGAACCGCCCTCTCTGGCAAGAGAGTTGACAGGATCGCTACGACATCTGTCCCACCGGTGCCATGACCTCACATGCATAGTAGGCGGCCCCTCTGACAACCCGCTTCGCGGAAAAGCGCAAGAAAAAGAGGGGCGGAGCCGACGCACTGCACCGGCCCCGCCCCTCGATCCGTCACTCAGGACGACTGAGCGAACTACTCCACGTCCCCGCCCGAATCCGTACTGGCACCCGAACCCGCACCCGAACCAGAACCCTGGTCCGAAGGCCCGGCCTCGGCCGCCGCGAGCCCGCCATTGAGCTCCGTCGGCTCCAGATCGAACTCCCCGTCGCGCGCCCCGAGCACGAACGCCGTCCACTCCGCCTCCGTGTAACGAAGGACGGTGTCATGGTCCAGGGACGACCGCATGGCCACCGCGCCCTCGGGCAGGTAGGCGATCTCGACCCGCTCCTCGTGCTCCTCCGTACCGGGGGCGCTGTGCCACTCGACGCCCGAGATGTCGAGGGAGTACAGCTCGTCCCGCTCCCGCTCCTTGCGCGCCTTGACGTCCTCGTCCTGTGCGGCCGTGGTGTCCTGAGCGCCCTGTGCCTCCGCCATGGCGAAGCGACCCCTTCCCGACGTACGTCATACGACTACTGCGAGTGTTGCAGTACGTGACCAAGATCTACGTTCTCACCCTAGTGGCCGAGCCCTCGGCGGCCGGACTGTTTGCGCACTGAGGTGAAGACGCCCGCTGCCTGCTGCTATCCTGGGCGACGGCCGTTTGTGTACGCACCCCTGGAGTCAGCGACTCCGGAGGCCGCGCCCAGCGGATTCCCGCCTCCCGAGTTACAGAAGCTCCCCTGAGAATTCGACCAGGGGCACTCGGCGGCTACCACCAAAGATTACGAGGAGTACGCGTGCCGCTCGACGCCGCAGTCAAGAAGCAGCTCATCACCGAGTTCGGTGCCAAGGAGGGCGACACCGGCTCCCCCGAGGTCCAGGTCGCGATGCTCTCGCGCCGTATCTCGGACCTGACCGAGCACCTCAAGACGCACAAGCACGACCACCACTCCCGTCGTGGTCTGCTGATCCTCGTCGGTCAGCGTCGCCGCCTTCTCCAGTACCTGGCCAAGAAGGACATCCAGCGCTTCCGTGCGCTGGTCGACCGCCTCGGCATCCGCCGCGGTGCGGCGGGCGCCAAGTAAGACGCCGTGGAGGGAGCGGTTCCCACTTTTAGGGGGCCGCTCCCTTTGCTGTACGTGCGGAGTGCCACCACCTCTTTGTAGTGTGGTAGCACAACGCAATACGCAGGACACGAACGCAGGACACGAACGAGGAGAAGCGCACCTCGCCGCCGCCGGTCCTCGGTAGTGGCCCCCGGGACTGAAACCCGGGTGCTTCGATCGAAGACCGGCCCGCACTCAGAAGGCGCGCTTCTCCGAACCCACGTCCCTCTGCCACACGGGCAGGACGGGACAAAAGACGAAAAAGTATCGGAGAAAACGCTAGTGGAGAACGAGACCCACTACGCCGAGGCCGTCATTGACAACGGTTCCTTCGGCACCCGCACCATCCGCTTCGAGACGGGCCGCCTGGCCAGGCAGGCCGCCGGCTCCGCCGTGGCGTACCTGGACGACGACACCATGGTGCTGTCGGCCACCACCGCCTCCAAGAAGCCCAAGGACCAGCTCGACTTCTTCCCCCTCACGGTGGACGTCGAGGAGCGCCAGTACGCGGCCGGGAAGATCCCTGGTTCCTTCTTCCGTCGTGAGGGCCGGCCCTCCGAGGACGCGATCCTCACCTGCCGCCTGATCGACCGCCCGCTGCGCCCGTCCTTCAAGAAGGGCCTGCGCAACGAGATCCAGGTCGTCGCCACGATCATGGCGCTCAACCCCGACCACCTGTACGACGTCGTGGCGATCAACGCCGCCTCCGCGTCCACGCAGCTGGCCGGTCTGCCCTTCTCCGGCCCGATCGGCGGCGTCCGCGTCGCGCTGATCAACGGCCAGTGGGTCGCGTTCCCGACGCACACCGAGCTCGAGGACGCCGTCTTCGACATGGTCGTCGCCGGTCGCGTCCTCGATGACGGCGACGTCGCGATCATGATGGTCGAGGCCGAGGCCACCGAGAAGACCATCGCGCTGATCGCGGGCGGCGCCGAGGCGCCGACCGAGGAGGTCGTCGCCGCCGGTCTGGACGCCGCGAAGCCCTTCATCAAGGTGCTCGTCAAGGCTCAGGCCGACCTCGCCGCCAAGGCCGCCAAGCCCACCGGCGAGTTCCCGATCTTCCTCGAGTACCAGGACGACGTCCTGGAGGCGCTCACCGCCGCCGTCAAGGACGAGCTCTCCCAGGCGCTCACCATCGCGGGCAAGCAGGACCGCGAGGCCGAGCTGGACCGCGTCAAGGGTCTCGCCGCCGAGAAGCTGCTCCCGCAGTTCGAGGGTCGCGAGAAGGAGATCAGCGCGGCCTACCGCTCGCTGACCAAGGCCCTGGTCCGTGAGCGCGTCATCAAGGACAAGGTCCGTATCGACGGCCGTGGCGTCACGGACATCCGTACGCTCGCCGCCGAGGTCGAGGCCATCCCGCGCGTGCACGGCTCGGCGCTGTTCGAGCGTGGCGAGACCCAGATCCTGGGCGTCACCACCCTCAACATGCTCCGGATGGAGCAGCAGCTGGACACCCTCTCCCCGGTGACCCGCAAGCGCTACATGCACAACTACAACTTCCCGCCGTACTCCGTCGGCGAGACCGGCCGCGTCGGCTCCCCGAAGCGCCGCGAGATCGGCCACGGCGCGCTCGCCGAGCGCGCGATCGTGCCGGTCCTGCCGTCGCGCGAGGACTTCCCGTACGCGATCCGTCAGGTGTCCGAGGCCCTCGGCTCCAACGGTTCGACGTCCATGGGCTCGGTCTGCGCCTCCACCATGTCGCTGCTGAACGCCGGTGTGCCGCTCAAGGCCCCCGTCGCCGGTATCGCCATGGGCCTGATCTCCCAGGAGATCAAGGGCGAGACGCACTACGTCGCCCTCACCGACATCCTCGGTGCGGAGGACGCCTTCGGTGACATGGACTTCAAGGTCGCCGGCACCAAGGAGTTCGTGACCGCCCTCCAGCTCGACACCAAGCTGGACGGCATCCCCGCCTCCGTCCTGGCTGCCGCTCTCAAGCAGGCCCGTGACGCCCGCCTCCACATCCTCGACGTGATGATGGAAGCGATCGACACGCCGGACGAGATGTCCCCCAACGCCCCGCGGATCATCACCGTCAAGATCCCCGTGGACAAGATCGGTGAGGTCATCGGCCCCAAGGGCAAGATGATCAACCAGATCCAGGAGGACACCGGCGCCGAGATCACGATCGAGGACGACGGCACCATCTACATCGGTGCCCAGGTCGGCTCGCAGGCCGAGGCGGCCCGCGCGACGATCAACGCGATCGCCAACCCGACCATGCCGGAGGTCGGCGAGCGCTACCTGGGTACGGTCGTGAAGACGACCACCTTCGGCGCGTTCGTGTCGCTGCTCCCCGGCAAGGACGGTCTGCTGCACATCTCGCAGATCCGCAAGCTCGCCGGTGGCAAGCGCGTGGAGAACGTCGAGGACGTGGTGGCTGTCGGCTCCAAGGTCCAGGTCGAGATCGCCGAGATCGACTCCCGCGGCAAGCTGTCGCTCATCCCGGTCATCGAGGGTGAAGAGAACGCCGAGGACGACAAGAAGGACGACGACGACAAGTGACGTCGACCAGCTCCACGGCAACGGCCCGCACCTCTTCGGAGGCGCGGGCCGTTGCCCGTACGCAAACCCTGATCAAGGGCACCAACGGCATCGGCACGGTCCGTAAGACCACCCTCCCGGGCGGCCTGCGCATCGTCACCGAGACCCTGCCGTCGGTCCGCTCCGCGACGTTCGGCATCTGGGCCCATGTGGGCTCCCGTGACGAGACGCCGGCCCTGAACGGCGCCACGCACTACCTGGAGCACCTGCTCTTCAAGGGCACCACGCGCAGGTCGGCGCTGGACATCTCCTCCGCGATCGACGCGGTCGGCGGCGAGATGAACGCGTTCACGGCGAAGGAGTACACGTGCTACTACGCGCGCGTGCTCGACACCGACCTGCCGCTCGCCATCGACGTCGTCTGCGACATGCTCACGGGCTCCCTGATCCTCGAAGACGACGTCAACGTCGAACGCGGTGCCATCCTCGAAGAGATCGCGATGACGGAGGACGACCCGGGCGACTGTGTGCACGACCTGTTCGCGCACACCATGCTCGGCGACACCCCCCTCGGCCGCCCGGTCCTCGGCACGGTCGACACGGTCAACGCACTCACCGCGGACCGCATCCGCCGCTTCTACAAGAAGCACTACGACCCGACCCACCTCGTCGTCGCGGCCGCAGGCAACGTCGACCACAACAAGGTCGTACGCCAGGTCCGCGCGGCCTTCGAGAAGGCGGGCGCCCTCAAGCGGGCCGACGCCACGCCCATCGCCCCGCGCGACGGCCACCGCAGCATCAAGATGGCCGGCCGCGTCGAACTGCTCGGCCGCAAGACCGAGCAGGCCCATGTCGTCCTCGGCATGCCGGGCCTGGCCCGTACGGACGAACGCCGCTGGGCACTGGGCGTGCTCAACACGGCCCTCGGCGGCGGTATGTCGTCCCGCCTCTTCCAGGAGGTCCGGGAGAAGCGCGGACTGGCGTACAGCGTGTACTCGTACACGTCCGGCTTCGCCGACTGCGGCCTCTTCGGCGTGTACGCGGGCTGCCGGCCCTCGCAGGTCCACGACGTGCTCAAGATCTGCCGCGACGAACTCGACCACGTCGCCGAGCACGGCCTCTCCGACGAGGAGATCGGCCGTGCCATCGGCCAGTTGCGCGGTTCGACGGTCCTCGGCCTGGAGGACACGGGCGCGCTGATGAACCGTATCGGCAAGAGCGAACTGTGCTGGGGCGACCAGATGTCCGTCGACGACATGCTGGCCCGGATCGCCGAGGTCACTCCGGACGCGGTCCGCGAGGTCGCCGGCGAGATCCTGGGACAGCGCCCGTCGCTGGCGGTCATCGGCCCGCTCAAGGACAAGCAGGCGGCGCGTCTGCACGAGGCCGTCGCCTGACAGCCGTATCCGCTCCACACCCGCTATCCGTCCGGTAAGGAAGCAAGAACATGAGCAAGCTGCGCGTGGCGGTCCTCGGCGCCAACGGCCGTATCGGTGCCGAGGCTGTACGGGCGGTCGAGGCCGCCGAGGACATGGAACTGGTCGCCGCCCTGGGCCGGGGCGACAAGCTGGAGACGCTCGTCGACACCGGCGCTCAGGTCGCGGTCGAGCTGACCACCCCCGCCTCGGTGATGGGCAACCTCGACTTCTGCGTGCGCCACGGCATCCACGCGGTCGTCGGCACCACCGGCTGGACCGACGAACGCCTCGCGCAGCTCACCGGCTGGCTTGCCCAGTTCCCGGAGACGGGCGTGCTCATCGCGCCCAACTTCTCCATCGGGGCCGTACTGACCATGAGGTTCGCGCAGATCGCGGCGCCCTACTTCGAGTCGGTCGAGGTCATCGAGCTGCACCACCCGAACAAGGTGGACGCGCCCAGCGGCACTGCGGCGCGTACGGCGCAGCTGATCGCCGCGGCCCGCGCCAAGGCGGGCTCGGCCCCGGCACCGGACGCCACGGTGACGGCGCTGGACGGCGCCCGGGGCGCGGACGTCGACGGGGTGCCGGTGCACTCCGTACGCCTGCGCGGCCTCCTGGCCCATCAGGAGGTCCTGCTGGGCGGCGAGGGCGAGACACTGACCGTCCGCCACGACTCGCTCCACCACAGCAGCTTCATGCCGGGCATCCTGCTCGGCGTGCGCCGCGTCGTGGACACCCCGGGCCTCACCTTCGGCCTGGAAAACTTCCTCGACCTCGGCTGAGGGACGTCATGCGCGCGAAACTCTCCTACGCCCTCACGGCCGCCGTCCTGGTCTTCTACTTCGTTCTGGTCGGCAGCCGCGGGGTCATGCTCATACAGACCGGCACGCTCCTGACCGTCACCTTCGGCGTGGCGGTCCTGATCCTGCCGGGCATCGGCGTGTGGTTCCTCTGGAAGAACACGCAGTTCGTCCGCGACGCCAACCGCCTCGCCACCGAACTCGAAGCCGAGGGGGGCCTGCCCGTCGACGAGTTGAGGCGCACCCCGAGCGGCCGGGTCGACCGCGACTCGGCCGACGAGGTCTTCGCCAGGCGCAAGGCCGAGACGGAGTCGGCCCCCGACGACTGGCGCAACTGGTTCCGCCTCGCCGTCGCCTACCACGACGCCCGCGACACACCACGCGCCCGCAAGGCGATGCAACGCGCGATCGCCCTGCACGCCGGCAGGTCACCCGCCCAGACGGCCTGAACCCCCAGCACGGTGAAGGGCCTGCCCCCAGATGGGGGCAGGCCCTTCACCGTGCTGGGTACTGTCCTGGCCGCGGACCCGGCGCCTAACCCCGCCCGAACTCCGCGGCCCATGCCTCGACGCTGTCCGCGGCCCGGTCGAACGCCGCCATACGGCCCAGGAAGTCGGCGTTGTGCGTGGTCATCAACGGTGCCAGGTTGTCCGCGGCGCGATCCCGCCGTACGAGGAGCAGTGCCTGACCCTGCACGGTGCGCGGCAGACCGAGCCAGCGCACCGGCTGCTGCACCGTCCGTACGGCGACGACCTTCTCCCAGCGCGCCGTCCGCGTAGCGAGGAAGCCCACCCGGCGCAGCCCGTACGCACTCACCCACACGCCGGTGCGCAGCAGTCGCAACGCCACGGCGATGACGGCCAGCGCGACGCCGAGACACACCGCGCCGCCGGACAACTCGCCGGTGGCCGCGATGATGACCGCCGCGAACAGCACGTACGAGGCGAGCAGCAGGAGGAGCGCCGCCGCACCCACCCGCCAGGGGCCGGGCCGGTAGGGGCGCCGCCAACGGTCGCGGTCGTCGAACGGCAGCGCGTTACCGGCCGCGGTCTCCTCGGAGGTGCGGTCGGCCGTCAGGAAGGGCAGGGGCACGGCTGGTCCTCACTCAGTTCCATGCGCGGGCTGTGCCCGGTGAGGTTATACAGCCGACTGCCCGGTCACCAGCCTTGGGTGCCCGAGGAGGGCAGGTCCACGCCATTCGGCCGCAGCCCGACGGCCCTCAACGGCTGTCGGCCGCCTCGGACTGCTGCGTGTGCCCGGCCGACTGATCGACCGACAGCGCGGGCATCCCGAGGACCAGGGAGCCCACGAGCCCGGCGACGATGGTGAGCCCCAGGAGCCAACGCCCGGCTATGTCACCGGCGGACGCGCGCTCACGGGGTGGGGGAGCCACATTGCTGCGGAACTTGTCGGCTTCGGCGATGAAGGCGAACGGAATGGGCTCGCGCCGACGGAGCATGGAAGTGCTTCTCCTTGGTGATCGAACGAATCGCTGTTGCTTGTACAGACGAGCGAAGGCTCCAAGTGGTGCCCGGTTTCACCGATTTAATTAACTCTGTGACGATGGTGAACGTCCCGGTGGCGGGTCGTAGAGTGGCGTCGCGAAATCCCCAGACGGGAAGGACCCTTCAGACCGTGAGCCCCACCCCCGACGACGAGTTCAAGATCGACCTGCGCAGCGAGGTGACCGTCGAGCTGGTCAAACACAGCGCGGCCGACTCCGACGTACTGTTCGCGGCCCGTGTGTCGACCGTCGGGGAGCAGTCCCTGGACGAGTTGGGCAAGGACGCGGAGCGCTCGACGGGACTGATCAACTACCTCATGCGAGACCGGCACGGCAGCCCGTTCGAGCACAACTCCATGACGTTCTTCATCAGCGCCCCGATCTTCGTCTTCCGTGAGTTCATGCGACACCGTGTGGGGTGGTCGTACAACGAGGAGTCCGGGCGCTACCGGGAGTTGCAGCCCGTGTTCTATGTGCCGGACACGTCCCGCAAGCTCGTCCAGAAGGGGCGGCCGGGCAAGTACGTGTTCGTCGAGGGCACCCCTGAACAGCACGAACTCGTGGAACGCACCATGGAGGACTCGTACCGCCAGGCGTACCAGGCCTACCAGCAGATGCTCGCGCAGGGCGTCGCCCGTGAGGTCGCCCGTGCGGTCCTCCCGGTCGGCCTGTTCTCGTCGATGTACGCCACCTGCAACGCGCGTTCCCTGATGCACTTCCTCGGCCTGCGCACGCAGCACGAGCTGGCGAAGGTGCCGTCGTTCCCGCAGCGGGAGATCGAGATGGTCGGCGAGAGGATGGAGGCGGAGTGGGCGGGTCTCATGCCGCTGACCCACGCGGCCTTCAACGCCAACGGCAGGGTGGCGCCCTAAGGCACACGCACGTGTGTTTCGCCACCGGGCACAGATGTACGGATCAGCCTCGCGAAGTGTCCGTATTGCGGTACTTCGCGAAGTTCATCTAGCCTGATCAAACGGACCCGGCACTGCTTGAACCCCCGAGCAGGCAGTGCCGGGCTCCATCTTTGTCATGACTTTTCCCGCACCCCTGGGGCAGACCGCGCCCTGAGCACCGAGTAGCGTGGTACCCATGGCTCCGACCTCCACTCCGCAGACCCCCTTCGGGCGGGTCCTCACCGCCATGGTCACGCCGTTCACGGCGGACGGCACGCTCGACCTCGACGGCGCACAGCGGCTCGCCACCCACCTGGTGGACGCAGGCAATGACGGCCTGGTCGTCAACGGCACCACCGGCGAGTCGCCGACCACCAGCGACGCGGAGAAATCGGATCTCGTACGAGCCGTACTGGAAGCCGTCGGCGAGCGGGCCCACGTCATCGCGGGCGTCGGCACCAACGACACCCACCACAGCGTCGAACTGGCCCGCGCGGCGGAGAAGACCGGCGCCCACGGCCTCCTGACGGTGACGCCGTACTACAACAAGCCCCCGCAAGAGGGCCTCTACCGGCACTTCGCGGCCATCGCTGACGCCACCGAACTCCCGGTGATGCTGTACGACATCCCCGGCCGCAGCGGCGTCCCGATCAGTACCGAGACGATCGTCCGGCTCGCCGAGCACCCCCGGATCGTCGCCAACAAGGACGCCAAGGGCGACCTCGGCCGAGCCAGCTGGGCCATCGCCCGCTCCGGCCTCGCCTGGTACTCCGGTGACGACATGCTGAACCTGCCGCTGCTCTCCGTGGGCGCGGTCGGCTTCGTCTCGGTCGTCGGCCATGTCGTCACGCCCGAGCTGCGCACCCTCGTCGAGGCGTACGTCTCCGGTGAGGTCCAGAAGGCCACCGAGATCCACCAGAAGCTGCTCCCGGTCTTCACGGGAATGTTCCGTACCCAGGGCGTCATGACCACCAAGGCCGCGCTCACCCTCCAGGGCCTGCCCGCCGGACCGCTGCGCGCTCCCATGGTCGAACTGTCGGCCGACGAGATCGCCCAGCTCAAGATCGATCTTGCCGCCGGCGGGGTACAGCTCTGACACCAGACTTCACAACTGAATACGCGGGACATCTGTGTCCGCAGTCCACATCCGACAACTGCTTTTGCACGAACGTCATGCGCGCCACGTGCCTTGCCGGTACGTGGCGCGTGTGGTGAGGAGAGTCTTTTGAGTCATCCGCATCCTGAACTCGGCGCCCCGCCGAAGCTCCCGGAGGGCGGCCTGCGGGTCACCCCGCTGGGCGGCCTCGGCGAGATCGGCCGCAACATGACCGTCTTCGAGTACGGCGGTCGCCTGCTGATCGTCGACTGCGGCGTGCTCTTCCCCGAGGAGGAGCAGCCCGGAATCGACCTGATCCTGCCGGACTTCACGTCCATCAGGGACCGCCTCGACGACATCGAGGGCATCGTCCTCACGCACGGCCACGAGGACCACATCGGTGCCGTCCCCTACCTCCTGCGGGAGAAGCCGGACATCCCGCTGATCGGCTCCAAACTGACCCTCGCCTTCATCGAGGCGAAGCTCCAGGAGCACCGCATCCGTCCGTACACCCTTGAGGTGACGGAGGGGAACCGCGAGCGCATCGGCGCCTTCGACTGCGAGTTCATCGCGGTCAACCACTCCATTCCGGACGCCCTCGCGGTCGCCATCCGCACCCCCGCGGGCATGGTGGTCCACACGGGCGACTTCAAGATGGACCAGCTTCCGCTGGACGGCCGCCTCACGGACCTGCACGCTTTCGCGCGGCTGAGCGAAGAGGGCATCGACCTTCTCCTCTCCGACTCGACGAACGCGGAGGTCCCGGGCTTCGTCCCGCCCGAGCGCGACATCTCGAACGTGCTGCGCCAGGTCTTCGCGGCTGCTGGCAAGCGGGTCATCGTGGCGAGCTTCGCCAGCCACATCCACCGCATCCAGCAGATCCTGGACGCGGCCCACGAGTACGGCCGCAGGGTCGCCTTCGTCGGCCGTTCGATGGTCCGCAACATGGGTATCGCCAGGGACCTGGGCTATCTGAAGGTCCCGCCGGGCCTGGTGGTGGACGTCAAGACGCTGGACGACCTCCCGGACCACCAGGTCGTACTGGTGTGCACGGGCTCCCAGGGCGAACCGATGGCCGCGCTGTCCCGCATGGCCAACAGGGACCACCAGATCCGCATCGTCCAGGGCGACACGGTGATCCTGGCCTCGTCTCTGATCCCCGGCAACGAGAACTCGGTGTACCGAGTGATCAACGGTCTGACCCGCTGGGGCGCGAAGGTCATCCACAAGGGCAATGCCAAGGTGCACGTCTCCGGCCATGCCTCGGCCGGCGAGCTCCTGTACTTCTACAACATCTGCAAGCCGCGCAACCTGATGCCGGTCCACGGTGAATGGCGCCATCTGCGGGCCAACGCCGAGCTGGGCGCCATGACGGGCGTCCCGCACGACCGGATCGTCATCGCCGAGGACGGCGTGGTCGTCGACCTCATCGAGGGCAAGGCGAAGATCTCGGGCAAGGTCCAGGCCGGGTACGTGTACGTCGACGGACTCTCGGTCGGGGATGTCGGCGAGCCCACCCTGAAGGACCGCAGGATCCTCGGCGACGAGGGCATCATCTCGGTCTTCGTGGTGATGGACTCGTCCACGGGCAAGATCACGGCCGGTCCGCACATCCAGGCCCGAGGCTCGGGCATCGACGACTCCGCCTTCACCGACGTCGTCCCGAGGATCGCCGAGGTCCTGGAGCGGTCGGCACAGGACGGGGTGGTGGAACCCCACCAGATGCAGCAGCTCATCCGCCGCACACTGGGCAAATGGGTGTCCGACACGTACCGCCGCCGCCCGATGATCCTCCCGGTCGTCGTGGAGGTCTGACGGCCACAGAGGGCGCCTGAGCTGCCCCTCGTGCACGTGAACCCGGAGCGGGGCTCCTCGATTTGCATCGAGGAGCCCCGCTCCAGTAGGTTTACGGCTCCGCCAGCAAGGGAACCCAGCGCTACCGTGCGTCAGGGACCAGCCCGAGCAGGGCGGAAATTCCGACTCAGAACTTCTGATAAAGTCGGAGTCGCCGGAAAGGGAAACGCGAAAGCGGAAACCTGGAAAGCGCCGAGGAAATCGGATACGGAAACGGTCTGGTAGAGTCGGAAACGCAAGACCGAAGGGAAAGCCCGGAGGAAAGCCCGAGAGGGTGAGTACGAAGGAAGCGTCCGTTCCTTGAGAACTCAACAGCGTGCCAAAAATCAACGCCAAGTTTGTTGATACCCCGTCTCTCCCGTTCGGGAGGACGAGGTTCCTTTGAAGTAGTAAACACAGCGAGGACGCTGTGAACGGTCGGGCTTATTCCGCTTGACTGTTCCGCTCTCGTGGTGTGACCCGATTACGGGTTGACATTCACGGAGAGTTTGATCCTGGCTC
>NZ_JAAGLU010000679.1 GCF_010550245.1 Streptomyces sp. SID12501 | reverse complement strand
ACCGTCGACGTCCACGTGCGCGGCAACGAGGTCACGCTCGCGGGGCCCGCGGGCGACGTCGCGCTCGTCACGCGCCTGGTCGACGAGCTCGTCGAGATGGCCGCCGCGGGCACGCCGCTGAGCCCCGAGGTCGTGCAGCGGTCCGTGACGATGCTCACGGCCGACTCCGGCGCGCGCCCCGCCGACGTCCTGACCTTCAACATCCTGTCGACGCGCGGGCGCACGATCCGCGCCAAGACGGCGGGCCAGAAGGACTACGTCGACGCGATCGAGCGCAACACCGTGACGTTCGGCATCGGGCCCGCGGGCACCGGCAAGACGTACCTCGCGATGGCCAAGGCCGTGCAGGCGCTGCAGGCGCGCAGGGTCAACCGCATCGTGCTGACGCGCCCCGCGGTCGAGGCCGGCGAAGGTCTCGGGTTCCTGCCCGGGTCGCT
>NZ_JAAGLU010000678.1 GCF_010550245.1 Streptomyces sp. SID12501 | reverse complement strand
GGTGCGCGGTGGCGAAGACGTACGGCCGCGGCCGCGCCCCGAGGTGGGCGGCCGTCGCCAGCACCACCGGGGTCAGCAGGACCACGGTGGCGTCCAGACTCAGCGCGGCGGTGACCAGCGAGGCCACCACGAACACCGGGCCCAACAGCGTCCCCGGCTCCCGCCCCGCCGACCGCCGGGCCACGGCCGCGCCGACCGCGCGGAACAACCCCTCGTCGGCGCACAGCCGTGCGAGGACCAGGATCACGGCCAGGAACCCGACCACGGGCAGCAGCTCCCGCAGCTGCCCCCAGGCATCGGCGGGGGAGACCGCACCGAGGGCGACGAGCAGCGCGGCAGCCGGCACCGCGGCCGCCGCCTCCGGCAGCCCGCGCGGGCGCAGCACGGCGAAGGCCAGCACCCCGAGGAGGGCGGCGACCGACAGGGACTCGGCGAGG
>NZ_JAAGLU010000677.1 GCF_010550245.1 Streptomyces sp. SID12501 | reverse complement strand
GTTCGCCGAGATCGCCGCCCGTGAGGCCTGGGCGGACGCCGGGTACACCGCGCCGGCGGGCGAGGACGAGTCGATCGTTCCCGAGCGACTGGGCACCGTGATCGCCTCCGGCATCGGCGGCGTCACCACGCTGCTCGACCAGTACGACGTACTGAAGGAAAAGGGTGTGCGCCGGGTCTCCCCGCACACCGTCCCCATGCTCATGCCGAACGGCCCGTCGGCCAACGTCGGCCTGGAGGTCAACGCCCGCGCCGGTGTGCACACCCCGGTCAGCGCGTGCGCGTCGGGCGCCGAGGCCATCGGTTACGCCGTCGAGATGATCCGTACGGGCCGTGCCGACGTGGTCGTCGCCGGCGGTACGGAGGCGGCGATCCACCCGCTGCCGATCGCCGCGTTCGCCAACATGATGGCGATGTCGAAGAACAACGAGGACCCGA
>NZ_JAAGLU010000676.1 GCF_010550245.1 Streptomyces sp. SID12501 | reverse complement strand
GACGTTGGCCCGCGCCGCGACCTGCGGGTTGCGGGACTTGAGCACCGCCCAGCCGATCGACAGGCAGACCGCCCAGCCGGCGCCCACGTACAGGGACACGCGGCTGTCCGGGTCGATGGCGATCAGCACGGTGACCATCAGCAGGAAGGCCACGGCGATCCAGCTGCACAGGGTGCCGCCCGGCGCGGGGAAGGAGGAGGCGGGCAGCCGGCCGGCGACCACCTCGCGGCGGTAGCGGATGTGACTGATCAGGATCATCATCCAGGTCCAGATGCCGGCCGCGGTCGCGACCGACATCACGTACCCGAACGCCTTCTCCGGGACCACGTAGTTCAGCACCACGCCGATGCCCATCAGGGCGGCGGAGAGGGTGATCGCGACGGCCGGGGTCTTGGTGGAGCTCAACCGGCCGAGCAGCTTGGGGGCCTCGGAGTTGG
>NZ_JAAGLU010000675.1 GCF_010550245.1 Streptomyces sp. SID12501 | reverse complement strand
AGCTCGTTCAGGAAGGCGGAGAGGATCTCGTCGAGCATCGATTCCTTGGAATCGAAGTGGTAGTAGAGGCTGCCGGCGAGCATGCCGGCGGCGTCGGCGATCTTGCGGACGGTGGTGGCGTTGTAGCCCTGCGCGGCGAAGACCTCGGCGGCGGTGTCGAGGAGTTCGCGGCGGCGTTCGGGCGACGCCGTCACCTGGTGCTTCTTCTTGGCCGTCGGTTCGATCGGCTTGTTCGTTGGCACGCGTCCATTCTGGTACTGCGCCGGCCGGTCATCCGACGCCCTACGCGTGCTGACTGCTGACCGACACGGTCTCGCCCGTCATGTACGACGAGTAGCCGCTGGCCAGGAACACGATGACGTTGGCGACCTCCCAGGGCTCGGCGTAGCGGCCGAAGGCCTCGCGGGCGGTGAGTTCCGTGAGCAGCTCCTCGCTGGT
>NZ_JAAGLU010000674.1 GCF_010550245.1 Streptomyces sp. SID12501 | reverse complement strand
AGGCACTCGAACTCCTCGACGGGGCGCGGCTCGGCAGAGTGGCAGGCCTTCGTCCGCGACAGCGAAGGCAACCTGGTCGGGCTCGTCGAGCACGTGACGACCACGACGTGACCACCCCGGTCGCGGTCGCGTCGCGCGAGGGTCATCGGCGGGCCGGCCCACGTCGAGGCCACCGCCGGCGCACCGACCGACAGCCCGGTCGTCGACGAAGGGGTGCGCGGGCGCGCGGCGTTCTCGATGTGGATCAGCACCACGCCGCACGGTCGACCCGCCGGGCGCGCGACAGCCGATCGCCCGGACACCCGCGGTCAGAGCACCCACGCACCTCCCGACGCGACCAGCTGTCGACACACCCTCCGCCGGCATGGACGGACCGCTTGCCCGGGCGCCGACTGGCAAGCTAACTTGTCGACGTGGACGGCGATCCGATCGTTCTTC
>NZ_JAAGLU010000673.1 GCF_010550245.1 Streptomyces sp. SID12501 | reverse complement strand
AGGGGTGACGGTCCGCTTCGGTGAACGCGCGGTCGTGGACGACGTCGAGCTGGAGGTCGCCGAGCACGAGACCGTGTGTGTGCTCGGACCCAGCGGGAGCGGCAAGTCCACCCTGCTGCGGGTGGTGGCCGGTCTTCAGCGGGTGTCGGCCGGCCGGGTCCTGCTGGCCGGCGCCGACCAGGCCGGGGTGCCCGTGCACCGGCGGGGCGTCGGGCTGATGTTCCAGGACCACCAGTTGTTCCCGCACCGCGACGTCGGCGGGAACGTCGCCTTCGGCCTGCGGATGCGCGGTTCCACCCGGCACGCCTACGAGGGCCAGGTCGCCGAGTTGCTGGAGCTGGTCGGGCTTCCCGGAGCCCAGGGCCGGGCCATCGCCTCGCTCTCCGGGGGCGAACAGCAACGGGTGGCGCTGGCCCGGGCTCTGGCCCCCTCCCCGCG
>NZ_JAAGLU010000672.1 GCF_010550245.1 Streptomyces sp. SID12501 | reverse complement strand
TGACGCCGACGACCATCACGACGCCCGGGGTCTCGGCGCCGCCCTCGGTCCTGACCTCGCGGTCGAGCTCCGGGCCGAGCAGGGTGATCAGCTCTTCGCGCAGCAGGGCGCGCAGATCCTCGGGGGTACGGGTGCCGAGCACCCGGACGCGCTCGCGGAGCCGCTCGACCAGTTCCTGGGTGGGGGCGACGCCGACATCGGCGGTGAGGAGGGTGTCCTCGATCTCCTCCCAGGTGTCCTCGTCCAGGTTGTCCCGGGACAGGAGGGTGAGCAGCCCCTTGCCGAGCGAGTTCTGGGAGCGGGCGAGCCGGGCCCGCAGGCGGACGAGCCGGCCTTCGGTGGGCTCGGGGACCTCCAGCGCGGGCGGCGCCGGAACCTCGACGGCCGGGGCCTCCTCGGCGGGCGCGGTGGCGTCCGGGAGGCCGACTTCGTCGATGG
>NZ_JAAGLU010000671.1 GCF_010550245.1 Streptomyces sp. SID12501 | reverse complement strand
CGGGACCGACGCGGCCGCCCCGCTGATGACGGCGGTGAAGTCGATGACCGGGCAGACGTTGGGCGCGGCGGGCCTGATCGACCTGATCGTCGGCATCCGCGCCCTCGGCGAGGGTCGGGTGCCGACGATCGCCTGGCCGCGCGGCACGGCCGACGGCGCTCCGCTGCGTTTCGTGACGGGCGCCGCGGCGGAGGGGCAGCGGATGAACGTGGCGCAACTCAACGCCTTCGGACTCGGCGGCATCAACGCCGTCGCCATTGTGGAAGGAGGTCCATGAGCATGAACACCGCCACCGGGCCGCGTACCGGACCGGCACCCCGCGAGGCCCGGTCGCCCGTCGGAGGCCAGGAAGGGACCGCGGAGGACTGGGCGGACCGCGCCGCGGGAGCGCCCCGGCTCCTGTTCGTGGAGAACAGGGGAGCGCAGGACACGGGAGAG
>NZ_JAAGLU010000670.1 GCF_010550245.1 Streptomyces sp. SID12501 | reverse complement strand
AGGTACTGCCGGCGGACGACGTCGGCCGGCTCGGTGCTCTCGGTCAGCCCCACGTCATCTCTCCCTTCGCGACCTTGGTGCCCAGCGACGCCGCGAGCTCGAGACCCGCGTGCGGATAGCTCTCGAGCAGCCGCGCCTCGGCCTGCGCCGCGTCGGGGCTCGAGGCGACGATCTCCTCGAAGCGTCGCAGGTAGTCACGCGTGTGACGGATCGCGGAGGCGTCGGTGGGGGAGTCCGCCACGCGGTGCCCGGCGACCACGAACGTCGGGTCGAGGGCCTCGAGGTCGTCGAGCGCCGTCAGCCACGCGGCGCGCCGTTCGGGTGTCGGGGAGTCGGCGGTCCACACGTGCAGGCCGTCGAACAGCAGCACGCCGCCGACGAGCGCACGTCGCTCGGGCTCGACGACGTACCAGCCGCGGTCGCCGAGCCCCTTGGCCC
>NZ_JAAGLU010000066.1 GCF_010550245.1 Streptomyces sp. SID12501 | reverse complement strand
GCAACCACGCGGCCATCGCCGCCGCCGCGGCCGTCGCCCTGCTCTTCGTCTCCCGCCGGCTCGGCACGGTCGCCGCAGTGGCCGCCGCCGCGATGGCGGCCTCGCGGGTCTGGGTCGGCGCGCACTATCCCCACGATGCGGTGGCGGGGGTCGTGGTGGGCACTGTCACCGCGCTGCTCGCCATGCGCGCACTGCGCCGGCGTACGGATGCCCTGACTCTGCGGCTCACAGCCACCCGTCTGCGTCCGCTGCTGGTGGTGGTGTCATGAAGCGCGCCGACGTCGCGGAACTGGCCGGCAGTTGCGGCCTCGGCGCGTGGACAGCGTTCGGTGTCCTGACCATGGTCGTGGTGGGCCACGACGGCATACCGCTGTTCGCGGACAGCGACCTCCTCCAGTGGTCCGCCGCCCACCGCCCGGACGTGGCCCTGGCGTTCGCCCGCGGGCTGACCGCCACCGGGACGGGTGCCGTCCCCTTCGCGCTGGCCGCGCTGGCCGGAGTCATCGCGGGACGCACCCTCCGGCAGCGGGCGCTCGCCGTGGCCCTCTGCCTGGGCTGTCTGGGGGCGGGCCAGGGGCTGCGGTACGCGGTGATGGCGCTCGTCGCCCGGCCGCGGCCACCCCTGACGGACTGGAAGACGCATGCCTCGGGATGGGCGTTCCCGTCCGGTCACACCACCACGGCGGCCCTCACCGCGGGACTGCTGATCATCGCCGTCCACGTGCGCGACCCGCGTGGCAGGACACCGTTCACCCTGGTCATCGGCGGCTGGGGCGCGCTGGTCGGGCTGACCCGCGTCTACCTGGGAGTGCACTGGTTCACCGACGTGGTCGGCGGCTGGCTGTTCGCCCTCGGCTGGCTGGGTGCGTGTCTGTGCGCCGTGGCCTGCTGGCTGCCCGAGCGCTGGGCCCCCGGCACGAAGGACGCGGACAGGGCACGAGAACAGAGGGAGAACCATGACCATGCGTCGGACGATCCTGGTCGTCGAGGACGATCACGCCCTGCGTGATGTGCTGATGCGCGGGCTGCGCGACGAGGACTTCGACACCGTGCCCGCGCCGGACGGCGCCACCGCCCTGCGGCTGGCCAGCGCCGGCATCTCCGCCGCTGTCCTCGACATCGGGCTGCCCGACGCCGACGGGCGGGACGTGTGCCAGGCCATGCGCGCGAACGGATTCCTCTCCCCCATCATCTTCCTGACCGCCCATCACCGGCTGGCCGACCGGCTGTCCGGGTTCTCCGCCGGAGGCGACGACTACCTGCCCAAGCCCTTCCACCTCACCGAACTCGCCGCCCGCCTGCGGGCAGCCCTCAAACGGACCGCCCCGCCACCCACCTCCACAGCGGGAGACCTGGCACTGGACGCCGTCCAACACGTGTTCACCGTCCGAGACACCCGGGTCGATCTGACCCCGACCGAGTTCCGCCTCCTCGCCGCGCTCATGGCGGCCTCCGGCGGTGTCGTACGCCGCCGCGAGCTGGTCCGGGCAGGCTGGCACGAGGGCGCCCAGGTCCACGACAACACCCTCGACCAGTATCTGACCCGGCTGCGCCGCAAACTGCGCGAGGCGGGCAGCGACAGGACGATCGCCACCGCCCGCGGGATCGGCCACCGCCTGTCATGAGCGGCGTCCGCCACCGGCCGCGGCCCACCGTGACCGCCGTCCTCCACCGTCTGGCGCCCCGCACCCTGCGCGGCCGGCTCTCCCTCGTGGCCCTCACCACGGCCGCACTGCTGATGCTGGTCCTCACCGTCGCCTTCAACGCCGTGGCCCAGCGCCGCCTCCAGCACCAGGCGGACGACGAACTGCGCACCCGCGCCGCCGCCGTCGCGACGACCATCGACACCAGCGGCACCAGCGTACGCGTCCTGGAGACCTCCCACGACGACCTCCTCGACACCAACGTGTGGATCTACGCCGGCCGCCGACTGCTGGAAGAGCCACCGAACGCCGGCCCCCTGACCCGCGTCGCCGACGCACTCGCCGGACGCGGCGGACGACGGTGCGTCACCGCCGCCGTCCACGGCCCCCTGCGGCTGTGCTCCCAGCCGGTGCCCGGCGACAGCAGCGAGGCCACGGTGGTCACCGCGCTCGACCTCTCCCCCTACCGCAGTTCGGCCGACACCCTCCTGCTGGGATCACTCACCCTGGACACCGTGATGCTCGCCTGCACCTACGCCCTGACCCGGCTGGCGGTCGGCCGTGCGCTGCGCCCCGTCCGCACGATGACCGACCAGGCCATCCAGTGGAGCGCCGTCGCCTCCGAGGAACGCTTCGGCAGCATGCGGCACCCGGCCGAACTCGCCCGCCTCGGCACGTCACTGGACGCCATGCTGGACCGCATCCGCACCCTCCTGCGCCACGAACGACAGCTCACCGGGGAACTCTCGCACGAACTACGGACACCCCTGAGCCGGATCACCGCCGAACTCGACTGGTGGCACACCCGCCCCCGCACGGACGACCAAACCCGCGCCACCCACCAGGTCATCGCGGACGCCGCCGAGTCCATGCGCACCATCTGCGACACCCTCCTGGACGACGCCCGGGGCACCACCCTCACCGCACCGGGCACCGCCGAAGTCCTGCCAACACTGCGTCACCTCACCGAACTCCTGGACGTACCAGGCCACTTGACGCTCACCACCGCCGGCCCACGCCTACAGGCCGGCGTCCCGACCGCCCTCCTCGAACGCATCGTCAGCCCACTCCTCACCAACGCCTGCCGCTACGCCCGCACCGGCGTCACCGTCCACGCCTACCGCACACCCGACGGCGTACGCATCCACGTCACCGACGACGGCCCCGGCGTACCGCCCCCGTTCACCTCACGGCTCTTCGAACCCGGCCGACGGGCCGATCCCGGCGACGGACACCACGGAGCGGGCCTCGGGCTGCCGCTGGCGCGACGCCTGGCCCGCAGCGTCGGCGGCGAGGTGACATACGACCCCGGGCACACGCCCGGGGCACGATTCGTCGTCAGCCTGCCCGCCGGCTGACAGCAGCCCCACGCGCCGGCACCGGCGTATCACGGCCCGCCAGGACCAGTCACGGCATGACTTCGTGCCGGATGTCCTTGCGAGAGGCGGCCAGATAGCCGACGAAGCCGAGGATCGCCACCGTCCAGGACAGCGTCACCGGCCCCAGACCCAGACCCAACCCGCCCCGGCTGTGGCCGACGGCCATCCAGTCGGCGACGGACGCACCGAGCGGCCGGGTGATGACGTACGCCGCCCAGAAAGCGACGACCGCGTTCAGGCCGCCCCAGCGGTGAGCGACAGCCGGAACGGCGATCGCGGCGGCGTACAGAACGGCGGAACCCAGATAACCGAAGCCGATCGTCGCGGTGAGGTCGCCCGCGGCGGTCCCCAGCGCGAACGTGGCCAGCACGGCGGCCCAGTAGAAGCTCTCACGGCGCCGGGTGTCGATGCTGTGGATCGACAGGGTGGCCTCGCTGCGGTACCAGAGGGCGAAGACGGCAGCCAGCGCGGCCATGAAGAAGGGGGTCGACAATGTGTACGGCACGCCGAGACCGACATGCAGGACATCGGCGGCCATCGTGCCGAACACGCTGACCATGACGATCGCCGTCCAGTAGATCCAGGCCACATACCGGCGGGCGGCGAACTGGACCACCAGGGCGACGACCAGGGCCATGCCACCGAGGCCGACCGCAGGGATCGGGCCGAACAGACGGGCCAGCCAGTCGGAGGCCGTCTCCCCCATACCGGTCGTCAGCACCTTGATCATCCAGAAGTAGACGGTCACCTCCGGCACCTTGCTCGCCACCTGTCGTGCGTGGCGCGGAGGCCGGTCGTCAGTGAGGTGATCTGTCGTCATGGCAGGCACGATGGCACGGCGCCCGACGGTTGCCCCAGCCCCCTTTGCCAGAGCTTTTGCGCTTCCGGTACCCGAGTTTCCCAAGGCCCGCCCGAGCCTGAACACAACCTGAACACAGGGGCCGATGAGCTGGTCAGCGGCGCGCAGCCGGTGATACCGGCGATCTCCCGACGTTGCCACAACAGCAGAGAAGCAGGAACGCAACAGCCGACCGCCCGAATGTTCCGAGGGATGGGTGATCCTTCAGTGCGTGGCCGTGGCCACGTACATCGGCGTCGCCTACCGGTTCACGTCCTCCACGCCCTTCGCCAACCCACACCACACCACACCACCAGGGATTCACCGGACATCGCATCGGTATGAGCGTCAGGGCCGGGCTCGCCCGGGGCGTCGACGGCCACCTCCCGCTGCTGATCTCCGACGGCATCGCGTTGGCCCTCGCCGGTGTGCTGCCGGCCGCTGCCCGCTCGCGGACCGCAGCCCTCTGAACCGGCATCCCCGATGAAGGCGCGATGAACCGGTCGGCTTCCGGCCATAGGGAGTGACAGGTTCTAGTCAAAGGCTGTCCAAGTGGCGGACGCCTCCTGCCGCCGGTGGTCGGGTTCTGTGCGACGGCTGTACGACCTCCCGTTACCCGTTCTTCGGAGGACCTGGTGTCAGCACCCACCCGTAAGAGACGATGGCTCACGATCTGTGCCATCACCGCATCCGCCGCACTCGTCGCGATACCCGCCGGCGCCGCGCCCGGCGGGAACAGTAGCCCCTTCGGCGCCCGCGCACTCGCCCAACTCGCCACCGAACGCGCCCAGTCGGTGGGCGCCATCACCCCCAAGGCCAAGGCGGAGGACGATGGCGGCGGTGATGACGGCAACGAGGCCGACGAGATAGCCGAGGGCGCGGACCAGTACGCCGAGGCCCGCACCTCACCCGGCATCGTCGCACCGGGCGCGTACGGCGCCGCCTGGACGAGTCTGACCAATCTGGCGACCACCGGCGGCAGTTGGCGCAACATCACCGACCTGCCGTACAACTCCGATGATGCGCGCTACCGCGACTACGACTCCAACTCCAGCGGCGGCTCGGGCAATGTCACCGGCCGGATGGCCGCGATGGCCGCCGACGACGACGGGTACGTGTACGCGGGCAGCGCGGGCGGCGGAGTGTGGCGCTCCCGCACCGGCGGAGGTCACTGGCAGCCGATCAGCGACAGGCTGCCCGCGCAGTCCACCGGCGCCCTCGCCCTGGACGGCGGCGGCCGGCTGTGGCTGGGAACGGGCGAGGCGACCACCAACGCCGACGCCTACCTCGGCAGCGGCGTCTACGTCCTGTCCGACCCGCACCACGGCACGTTCTCCACGCGCAGCCGGGTCGGCGGCGACGAGCTCGAGTCCACCACCATCCGCCAGCTGCGCTTCGGCGGAGGCAAGGTGTGGGCGGCGACCAGCGAGGGGGTGTGGAGCCACTCCACGAAGAAGCTGAGCGGATCCTGGAAGCTGGAGTTCGCGCCCAACCCCGACTACCTGCCCGGGGGTTCGAAGGCGAGCGACGCCTCGGCCGCGTACAAGAACATCACCAACGACATCGCCATCGACCCGAAGAACCCCGCCAAGGTGGTCCTCGCGGTCGGCTGGCGCAGCGGTGACGACTACAACGGCTTCTACACCAAGGGTGCGGACGGCACCTGGACGCGGATCACCAGCGGCTTCGGCGACCTGCCGACCGACGCCGACAACGTCGGCACGGTCACCTTCGCCCGCTCCGCCGACGGCTCGCGCTACTACGCCATCGACGAGTCGCCCGCGCAGATGGCCGCCAACCCCGACAGCGGGCTGGCGGGCATCTACAGCGCCGGCTCGCCGTTCGGTCCCTGGACGAAGGTCGCCGACTACCAGCAGCTGGCCGCCGACGGCTCTGCCCTGACCTCCAGCGGCTACATGCCCGGCGTCCAGTCCTGGTACAACCAGTTCCTGACCGTCGACCCGAACGACCCGCAGCACGTGTACGCGGGCCTGGAGGAGGTCCACGAGACCAAGGACGGCGGCGCCACCTGGTCGGCCGTCGGCCCGTACTGGAACTTCGGCTTCCCCTGCTGGAGCATCGACCCCACCAAGCAGACGGGTGACTGCAACCAGACCACCCACCCCGACCAGCACGGCGTCGCGATCGGCAGCTACCACGGCAGGAGCTTCGTCTACGTCGGCAACGACGGCGGCGTCTACAAGCGCCCGCTCCACGGCCGGCAGGACGCCTCCGGGCACGCCACCGACTGGACCTCGCTCAACGACGGCACCATCGACACCCTCCAGTACTACTCCGTGGGCGTCGGCAAGGACCTGACCTACGGCGGCGTCTCGGTCACCGGCGGCCTGCAGGACAACGGCCAGTCCATCCTGCGCAGCAACGACCGCGTGATGGGATCCAACTTCGGCGGCGACGGCGGCGACACCCTCACCGACCCGGCCAACGGCTGCAACATCGCCGAGGAGTACGTCTACCTCGCGATCCAGGTGACCCAGAACTGCGCCGTCAACGACGGCAGCTGGGTCACCGACCCCAGCAAGATCACGTCGTACAACGTCGCCCCCGCCGACAACGCCACCGGTGAGGCCCGCTTCATCGCCCCGATCACGGCCGACGCGAAGAACAGCTCGACCTGGATCGCCGGTGGCCGCCACATCTGGGTCCAGACCCACGGCTACGCCATCCGCAGCGGCGACGAGTGGACCAGCGTGTACGACCTCGGCGCCGGCCGCACCGCCACCGCCGTCGCAGCCTCGGGCGGCAAGGTCTACGCGGCCTGGTGCGGCCCCTGCAACAACCAGGGCTTCACCCGCGGCATCTCCGTCGGCAACGCTGGGGGCACCTCCCGGACGGAGTCTGGGGGAGGCACCGGCTGGCACGACATCCCCCTCCCCGCCACCGGCACGGACGGCACCGTACCCAACCGCTACCTCAGCGGCTTCGCCGTCGACCCCAAGAACGCCGACCACGTCTACCTCGCCGTCAACGGCTTCTCCCGGCACTGGACCGAAGGCCCCGGCGCCGGGATCGGCCATGTCTTCGAGTCCACCGACGGCGGCGCTTCCTGGAAGGACGTCTCGAAGAACCTCCCCGACGTACCGACCAACTCCGCGGTCGTCACACCGAACGGCGGCCTCGCCGTCGCCACCGACCTCGGCGTCGTCTACCGCGCGCCGGGCCGTACGACCTGGCAGCGCGTCGGGAACCTCCCGGCCGTCGCCGTCCTCCAGCTGAAACTGAGCCCCGACGGCAGGACGCTGTACGCGGCCACCCACGGCCGCGGCATCTACACGATCAACGTGCGCGACTGCCACTGACGCAGCGACATCGGATTCGGATTCAGATTCGGATGGGGTGATCCCGGGATTTTCTCGGGGTCACCCCTGCGACGTGTACGGCACCACACTCACGTCCAACGTGAACGCGACGCGCGCCGCGCCCGCCACATCCGGTGCCTTCGCGAGCGCGGTGATCCTGGCGGTACCGCCCCGGGTACCCGCGCAGCGCAGCGAGGCGCGGGCCGTGCCGTCCGCCGCCACCTCCCATCCGGACGCCAGGACGAAGACCGGCGCTGAACTCAGAACACCCGTCCACCGCTTGTCGTCGTTCCGCGGCCGGAGGACGAGAGACACCACCGTCCCGGGCCGAACACACAGGTCGTGAGCAGAGGCGTCTCCCGGACGGTGGGAGACGGTGGTGGAGCCCGCGAGGCACCCTGGAGGCGTGGAGGCTGTCCCGTGAGGGGCCGAGGCTCGTGCCGACGGCGGCGTCGGCGTCGGCGGGGACGGGGACGGGGACGTTGCCGACCTTGTCACCGAGGGGGTGTCGGTGGGTGGACCGGCAGAAGGACGGGGCGGCGCCGAGTCCGCCTCCGAATCGTCGCCATTGCCTCCGCAGGCGGTCAGAAGACAGGAGACAGCCACCAGGGCGGCCACGAGCAAGGTCCAGGATCCTCGACCCCGTCTGCGGTCCTCCATCATCATGACCACTCCCTTTACGCCACCGAACGTCACTGCGACGCCCTCGTCCGCAGTTCGGTTCCCGTCGCCCGAGGAGAAGCGGAGGGTCTCACCGTATGCCCGAGCCGACCCGAGCCGAAGGGGCTGGAGCTTGTCATACGCGTCGCCGACCGATCCGATGGATGCCGCGATGCCGTCGCGGTCCAGATGTTCAGAGAGCGTGAATGATGCGTATTGCCCGGACTCACATCCGAGTGATGGACCAGTTCCCCGCGTCGCGGCGGAGTGCCCGTCCTGTCGCGTTGCCAGAGCGCCATCTCCAGGGCGGCCGGGACGAGTTCGGCGTGTTTGGTGGTTGCCGCGAACCAGCCGACGATGCGGCGGGAGAAGGTGTCCACGACGAAGGCGACGTAGACGACCGGAGGTGCGATTTGACGCGTCGGCCCGATCGGCTGAAGTGGGGTGCCCCGGCTGCGTCCGAGCCGGGGCTGGTCAGTCTTCGAGTTCGTGGCGGACGCGTCGGGACGGGCTGAACGTGTAGAGGTCGAGGATGTCGGGTGCCTCGGCGAGGCCGGGGCCGCCGTTCCTGACCCAGGTGGTGATGTCGGCAGCGGCTTCGGGGTCGTTGACCTGCCCGAGCCAGACCGGGCGTCCGCCGGCTCTGCGGCCTTCGGCGGAGGGCTGGATGACGATGACGTTGGCGCGCTCGCACGCGTCCAGACAGTCGGTACGCCGCACCATCGCGACTCCGGCCAGTTGGGTGCGCAGGTCGGTGAGCTGGGCTTCGTGGTCCAACCGTGGAACCTTGGCAGGCGTGCCGCAGCAGCAGCCGCGGCAGACGGTGACGGTAGGCCGGGGCGTCCCCGTTTCGGGGGTGGCCTTCTTGCTGTGGCGGCTCATCGCGGGTCCTGGGTGGTGCGGTTCCAGGCGGCGTCGCGCAGCAGGCGCAGGCCGTTGAGGCCGACGATGACGGTTGATCCCTCGTGGCCCAGTACGCCGAGGGGCAGCGGGAGATGACCGGCAAGGTCCCAGATGACCAGGCCGGAGATGAACACTCCGGCGATGACCAGGTTCTGCACCACCAGGCGGCGGGCCGCTCGCGAGAGGGCGATGAGCTTGGGGAGGGTGGCGAGTTCGTCGCGGACGATGACGGCGTCGGCGGTTTCCAGGGCGAGGTCGGAGCCGGCGCGGCCCATGGCGATGCCGGTGTGGGCGGCGGCCAGTGCCGGGGCGTCGTTGACACCGTCGCCGATGACCAGCACCTTGCGTCCGTGGGCCTCCAGGCGGCGTACCGCCTCGACCTTGTCCTGCGGCAGGAGGCCGGCGTGGACGTCGTCCGCGGTGATGCCGACCTCGGCGGCGAGGCGGGTGGCGGCGCGGGGGTTGTCGCCGGTGACCAGTATCGGGGTACTGCCGGTCAGCGCGGTCAGGGAAGCGACCGTGGTGGCGGCGTCGGGACGCAGCCGGTCGGCGATGCCCAGCACCCCGACCGGGATGCTGTCGCGCAGGACGAGGACGGTGGTGTGGCCGCCGTCCTCCAGGTCCGCCGCGGTCTCGGCGGCGCGGGCCCAGAGGGTGCGGTTGGTGTCGTCGTTGGCGTCGAGGAGGCGGGCGGGGGCTCCGACGGCGACCGTGTGTCCGTCGACGGTGGCGGTGACGCCGATACCGGGGGCGGAGGTGAAGTCCCGTACGTCCGCGACGGCCAGGTGGCGGGCACGGGCGGCGTCGGTGATCGCGCGGGCCAGGGGGTGTTCGCTGGGGTGCTCGGCGGCAGCCGCCAGCGCCAGCAGGGCGTCCTTTGTCAGGCCGGAGCCGGGCAGGGGGCGGATGTCGGTGACGCGAGGGGTGCCCTCGGTCAGGGTGCCCGTCTTGTCCAGGGCGACCGCGTCGACCTGCCCGAGACGCTCCATGACCACGGCGGACTTCACCAGGACGCCGTGACGTCCGGCGTTGGCGATCGCCGACAGCAGTGGCGGCATCGTCGCCAGGACCACCGCGCACGGCGAGGCCACGATCATGAAGGTCATCGCCCGCAGCAGCGAGGCGGTCGGATCCCCGCCGAACGCGAGGGGGACCAGAAAAACGGCCAGGGTCGCGAAGACCATGCCCAGGCTGTAGCGCTGCTCGACCTTCTCGATGAACAACTGGGTGGGTGCCTTGGTCCCGGAAGCCTCCTCGACCATGGCCACGATCCGGGCGATCACCGAGTCCGCGGCGTCCCGCTCCACCTCGACCCACAGGGCACCAGCACCGTTGAGAGTGCCGGCGAAGACCTCGTCACCGGCCTCCTTCGCAACCGGCAGCGGCTCCCCGGTGATGGTGGCCTGGTCCACCTCGCTCGCCCCGCCCAGGACGCGGCCGTCCGCGCCGACCCGCTCTCCGGGGCGCACCAGGACGGTGTCGCCGACCACCAGGTCCTCGGTCGGGACCGTCGACTCGCCGCCGTCGTCGGCCAGGCGGGTGGCGGTGGCCGGGGCGAGGTCGAGCAGGCCGCGGACCGCGTCCTGGGTGCGGGCGGTGGCCAGGGCTTCCAGGGCGCCGGAGGTGGCGAAGATGACGATCAGCAGAGCGCCGTCCATCACCTGCCCGATCGAGGCCGCGCCGACCGCGGCCACGATCATCAGCAGGTCCACATCCAGCGTCTTGTCCCGCAGCGCCGTCAGCCCCGCCCAGGCCGGCTCCCACCCGCCGGTGACGTAGGCCGCGGCGTAGACAGGGCCCCACGACCAGGCGGGCGCGCCGGCCAGCTGGAGCGGCAGCGCGATCAGGAACAGCATCAGCGCCGCAATGGCCCAGCGCGCCTCGGCCAGGGCGAACACGCGCGTACGGCGCACCCTCGTACGGCGCTTCGGCGCTTCGGGAGAGGCGGCCGGAGCTGCCCGTTCGGGCCGTGTGATCAGGTCGGAAGGCACGACGAAGCAACCCTTCAGGGCGGAAGACGGCGACACATCCCACCGTACATGAACATCTGAACAGGTCTTCATGTGTGATGGGTAGGATGGGCGTCATGGGTCACGGAGCCGCCGACGAGAACCACGCAACGCCCCGCGAGCGCCTGGACGCGGCGGGAGCCACCGACGTCGCCGCCACCCTCCAGGCCCTGGCCACCCCTTCTCGGCTGTACATCCTGGCCCGCCTCCAGGAAGGCCCCTGCGCGGTCGGCGACCTCGCCGAGGCCGTCGGAATGGAAGCCTCCGCCTGCTCCCACCAGCTCCGCCTGCTGCGCAACCTCGGGCTCGTCACCGGAGAACGCCGGGGCCGTTCCATCGTCTACGCCCTCTACGACAACCACGTCGCCGAGCTCCTGGAACAGGCTCTCTTCCACGTCGAACACCTGCGACTCGGCCTGCGCGACACCCTTGCCGCCGAAGCGGCACCGGCCGCGGTCCGGCAGTAGGCGGGCACGTTCCACCTCTCGCGGGCACCAGAGGCGTCACCGTCCCGCTTCCCGCCCCGTCGCTACGGCTCGAAACCGGATCCATAGGCGCGCAGGGTGGCGGTACGGCAACAGTTACGTGCTCGTGGCGACCCGTTAGGCGACGCGCCGCGCCGGAGTGGCCCCGTCCGGGCGCTGGAGCACCTTCGCGAGGAGCCCGTGGCGGGGAGCCAGGCACCAGGTGAGAACGAACAGGCCGGTGAGGACCACGACCACCGAGCCGCCCGCGGCGAGGTCGTAGGTGTACGAGACGTACAGACCCGCGATGCTGCCCGCGCAGCCGATGAGCGAGGCCAGGAGGGTCATGGCCCACAGCCGTTCGGTGAGCATGCGGGCGGTGGCGGCGGGGGTGATGAGCAGGGCGAGGACAAGGATGTTGCCGACCGCCTCCAGGGACATCACGATCGTCGTGGTGACGAGGACGTACAGGGTCAGGTCGAGGCGGAACACCGGCAGACCCGCCGCGCGCGCCGTCTCGCGGTCGAGGCTGACGGCGACCAGTTCCTTGCCGATCGCCAGCACGACGAGGACGAGTACGGCGCCGATGGCGGCCACGGTCCACACATCCGACGCGCTCACCGCCAGCACCTGGCCGAACAGGAAGGACGACAGGTCTGTCGTCCAGCTGTCCCTGGTGGAGACCAGGACGATGCCCAGACCGAAGGCGAAGGCGAAGAAGACGCCGATGACGGTGTCCTCCTTCAGCCGCCGGTTCTGGGAGACGAAGGCGATCAGTACGGCCGTGATGATGCCGGCCGTGGCTCCGCCGAGCAGGAGGTTGCCCTCGAAGGCGTAGGCGAGGGCGACGCCCGGGAAGGCCGAGTGGGCGACCGCGTCGCCGATGAACGCCATGCCGCGCAGCACGACGTACACGCCGACGACGCCGCAGACCAGGCCGATGATCGCGGCGACGGCGAACGCCCTTTGCATGAAGGGGAGTTGCCAGGGGTCGGTGAAGAACTCGATCATGCTTCGGCTCCGATCGCGTGGTCGAGGCCGAAGGCCCGCAGCATCTGGTCGGGGTCGGCGAGGAGCTCGGGGCCGCCCTCGGCGACGACCGTACGGTTGATCAGCGCCACCCGGTGGCAGGTGCGGGCGGCGGCAGCGAGGTCGTGGGTGGTCATCAGGAGCGCCCTGCCTTCCGCCGCCAGCCGGCCGAACAGTTCGTTCAGCAGCTCCTGGGTGGGTACGTCGACTCCGGTGAACGGCTCGTCGAGGAGCAGGATGCGCGGGCCGGCGGCCAAGGCTCGGGCCACCAGGACCCGCTGCCGCTGGCCGCCGGACAGCTCACCGATCGGGCGTCGGCGGAGCTGGGTGAGCCCGGTCAGCTCCAGCGTCTCGTCCACCGTCGCGCGGTCCACCGCGCCCGGGCGGCGTAGCCAGCCCAGCTGCCGGGTGCGGCCGGTGAGGACCGCGCCCGCGACGTCGATGGGGAAGTCCCAGGCGAACTCGTGCCGTTGGGGCACGTAGCCGATGCTTCGCCCGGCCGGCCGACCGCTCCTGCCCTCGACGGCCACCTCGCCTCCGGCCAGCGGAACCAGGCCGAGGACAGCGCGCAGGAGGGTCGTCTTACCGGCGCCGTTGGGCCCGATGAGGCCGACCAGCTCACCCGCGTCGACGGACAGGTCGGCCCCCTCCAGGGCAGTCCTGCCGCCGAGGACGACGGTTGCGCCCGTGACCCGCAGCAGCGGGTGCGCCTTATCGGCCAAGCCGTCAGCCACGTACGGTCCTCCTGCGCCGGGCGGCCAGGAAGGACACGGCGCCCACCACAGTGAGCGCGGCGGCGGCAGCGCCCAGGAGTACGGCCTGACCCGCGCCGGTGGAGGCCATCGAGCCGTCGGCGGAGTCCTGCGTCGAAGAACCGCCCGTGGAACCGGAGTCGGACGTGGAGCCGGCCGTGGCCGAGGAACCGGGGGCTGTCGAGGCGCCGGAGTCGTTGTCGCCCGGAGCCACCGTGCCCGGGTCGGTGTCGCCGACCACGAACGTCACCGTCTCCGTGTCGGAGCTCTTCGTGCCGTTCGCGAGCGTCCCGCTCATCTTGAAGGTCAGCCGGTACGTGCCTTCCTCGGTGAACGCCCACCCGCCGTGTGCGTGCGTGTTGGCGGGCACGTCGAAGGAGTCCGGCACTCCGTCCTTGCTGTTGAACAGGATGTTCGCGCCCGACATCGCGTCATAGGTGTAGAGCGCGTAGGTACCCGGACCTTCGACCTCGGTGAGGGAGAACTCCACGCCCCCCTCGGCCGCCCCGGCCTCGATGTTGTCCGTCGACCAGCCGGGCCACAGCAGCCCCTCCTGCTGCACCTGGTCGAGCAGCCACACCGGGTCGCCGCCCTTGCCGAGGAACGAGAACTCGTCGCTGTCCGGAAGGGTGTTCCTGGCGGCGGGCTTGACGTGAAGGACCACGGAGGAGGGCTCGCGCCAGGTGGTCTTCCCGGAGACCGTGCCGTCCTTGAGGTGGATCCGCAGCTTGTCGTCGACGACGCGGGCGGCGAAGTCGATGTGTCCCTCGTCGAGGACCTTCCTGTCGGACACGGCGTCGAGGGAGGCCGTGGTGGCGGCCAGGGCGGTGCGCGGCCCGGTCCGGGCCGACTCCGTCACGGCCTTGCCGTCCGCCGCCGGGGTCGGAGCCTTTTCGGATGTTCCCGCGACGGGAGTCTCCTCGGCAGCTGGCTCGTTGCCGGCCGTGTCCTTCCCGCCCGCCGTGTCTCCGACCACCACCGTGTACACGGTCCCGACGGAGAGTTCCCGCCCGTCCGCGGCCGTGGCCTCGGCGGTGAAGATGACCTGGTACGTGCCGTTCTCGCTGAACTCCCAGCGTGTGTCGCCCTGGTGGCCCGCCGGCAGCTGGTGTTCGTCGGGCAGGTCGTCGGCGCTGTCGAACAGCGGCGCCTCCTGGGCTCCGACGTCGGCCTCTTCCTTCCCTGCCGAGTACACCTTCAGGTCACCGGGGCCGTCGAGCCCGGTCAGCGACCACCGCAGGGTGTCCCCGTCCACCGCGCCCTCGGGTACGCCGGTGGTGTCCCACCCGGGTGCCGAGGCATCGACGACGCGCGCGTCACCGACCTCGATCACATGGGCCCGGTCCGCCGGATCCAGGGTCAGAATGCCGTCCGCGTAGGCGATCCGGCCGAGGCCGGGGCCCGCTGCCGTACCGTCGTCCGCGACGGCGGCCCCGCCCCCTGTCAGGGTGGCCGCGAGGACCACCGCCACAGCGACCCGCTGAACTCTCCGCATGCCCCTCATCAGGCGTCCTCCCCCAGGCACTTGGCGAGCTCCGTCGCGTTGTGCCGCATCATCGATACGTAGTCGTCGACCTGGTCGTCGAACGAGTCGCCGTAGATCGTGCAGATGCCGACCCCCTCGTCCTCGGCGACCCGGCGCAGCACGTCGGCCCGCGCTGCGAGGTTCGGTTCCAGGAACACGGAGGGGACCTGCTTGTCCCGGATGGTGTTGCCGAGTTTCTCGACCTCGGCCGCGCTCGGCTCCTGGTTCGGCACGGGCACGACGAAGCCCGCGACCTCCATGCCGTACGCCTTCGCGAGATATCCGAAGGCGTCGTGGGTGGTGATCAGCTTGCGGTTCTTCTCCGGCACGGCGGCGAGCTTCCTGGCGACCTCCTCGTCGAGGGCGCCGAGCGTCTTCAGATAGGCGGCGGCGTTCTTCTCGTACGTCGCCCTGCCGTCCGGATCGGCCTTGATCAGCTCGGCCTCGATCCGCCGCACATACGCCTCGGCGTTGGCGACGTCCTCCCAGGCATGCGGGTCCAGGTCGCCGTGGACGTGCTTGCCGATCACGGCCTGCGGCAGTACCCACAGCTCGTCGCCCGCCGTGCCGAGGAAGGCGTACGGCTTCTCCTTCGGCACGGTCTCCCTGGCCCGGTCGGGAACGTTCAGCACCACCTCGTCGGCGGCGAGGCGGGCCGGCTCGCCGCTCTTGGCGTCGTCGGCGCGGACGTAGACCTTCCCGGTCTCGGCGTTGAGCGCCACGTCGGCGTGCCCGCCGTCGAGCACTCTCGTCCCCTTGGGTACCTCGGCGTCGTCGCCGACGGTGAAGGTGAAGGTGCCGCTGCCGATCTTCTCGGTCTTCCCGTCCAGGGTCTCGGTCTGCCCCGCGACGGTCAGCCGGTACGTTCCGGGCTCGCTGAACGCCCAGTTGACGTGGGTGTGCGCCTCGGGCGGCAGGGCGAAGGAGTCGGCGTCGTCGAGGCCGTCGGCAGAGTCGACGTACACCTTGGGCCTGCCGAGCGTGTCGGTGAGATACACGCGCAGCTCGCCGGGCCCTTCCAGCTTCGTGGCGGTCGTACGGACTTGGGAGCCGTCTCCTGCGACCTCGCCCTCGACGGCCCAGCCGAGCCACAGCACGTCGAGCCCGAGGTCCTCCTCCAGCTTGATGACCGTGCCGCCGTACTGCTCCAGCTTCTCGGCGATCTCGATCTTCGGTGCGGACTTGCGGGCGTTGGTGTGGACCATCTTCATGATCCCGGGCTCTTCGAGCAGCAGCCCGTTGCTGAACACGACGTCGGCCTTGGCGACCTTGACCGCGTCGCCGGGGCTGGGCTCGTAGGAGTGCGGGTCGCCGTGGTGCGGCACGATCGAGGTGACGTCGACGCGGTCGCCGCCGACCCGCTCGACGAGGTCGGCGATGATCGCGGTGGTCGTCGACACCGTCAACTCGGCGTCGGACGAACCGCTTTGAGGCCCACCGCACCCGGAGAGCAGAGCGGCGCTCGCCGCGACCAGCGCGGCGATGGTGGTAGTGGTGGTGCGTGTGGGGTGGCCCCGCATGGGGCTCCTCCTTCTCTCGACACGATCGGAAACTGTGGGAGCCGACGAATGCCGCGTGCGGCGGACCGGGTCGCTGCCAGGCGCCGGTCCGCCGTACGCGGAGCTTTCAGGTGGCGGTACGGCGACGGCGTACGAGGAACACCGCGCCGCCACCCACCAGCAGGGCGCCCATGGCGATGCCCGCGATCGCACCGACGTGCGCACCGGTGGAGGCGAGCCCGCCGGTCGTCGGGGTTCCGCTGCCGCCGGTCGACGAGCCTCCGCTCGTTCCGGTGGAGGCGGAGCCCGAGTCCGTCGCCGAGGGGCTCACCGAGTCGGAAACGGATGGCGACGGGGCCGGGGACGGGCTCGCGGTCGGCGTCGCGGAGGCCGACTGCGAGGGGGTGGCCGTCGGGGTCGCGGTCGGCTCGTCCCCCCTGCCCGGCTGCACGGTCGACGGGTCCACGTCGTCCCCGACCACCCAGGCGATGGTCTCCGTGTCGCTGACCTTCCTGCCGTCGGCGAGGGTGGCGCTGACGGTGAAGGTGGTGCGGTAGACGCCCTCCTGCGCGAACGTCCACACGGTGTGGCGGTGGGTCGGCACGGACAGGTCGAAGCTGTCCGGCAGCCCGTCCCCGCTGTGGGCGTGCATGATCACCGAGCCGACCGAGCCCTCCGTGAAGATGCTCACCGCTCCCGGGCCTTGGACGGCGTCGAGCCGGAAGGCGACACGGCCGTCGATCTCGGAGCTCTTGAACTGGTCGGTGCTCCAGCCTGGCCAGACGAGACCGTCGACCTGCTGGATGGGCAGCCACCACACGGGGTCACCCACGGGCCCTAGGAACTCGTACCCCTCGGTGATCTTCCGCCGGGCCGCGGGCTTCACGTGCAGGACGACCGTCTCGGGCTCGCGCCAGTCGTAGTCCTGTGCCGTGCCCTCCTTGATCTGGAACTGCAGCGAGCCGTCCACCGGGCGCGCGGCCAGATCGAGGTGACCGTTGTCGATGACGTGTGCGGCCGGTGCGGTGGGTGTCACGCTCGTCGAGGGCGGAGCACCCGTCGGAGTGGAGGACGTCGGGGGCGTCGAGAGCGTCGGCGTGGAGCCGTCGCCGGGCAGTACGTCGTTCGGGTCGACGTCGTCACCGACCACCACGGCCAGCGTCTCGGTGTCGGTGGAAGAGCCGCCGGTCACCGTGAAGGTGAGCCGGTAGACGCCCTCCTTGGTGAACTGCCAGACGGGAAGCAGCCGTTGCTCGTCGCTCGGCAGGGTGAAGGTGCGCTGGACGGAGGCGACGCTGCCGAGGTACGGGATCGCCGGGGCGTCCATGCTGTCCATCTCGCGGGTGTAGGCGGCCATGCCAAAGTCCCCGGGCCCTTCGTATCCGGACAGCGTGACTTCGGTAGCGCCTCCCGCCTGGGTGCCGTTCCAGCCCGGCTCGGGCGCGAAGATGTTCTCCGCCTCCCAGCCATTGAGCTGCCAGGTGTCCATGTTGGTCGTGCCGAGCGCGACGGCCACCGGGTCCAGAGTGGACTGCAGGGACGACTGCACCGCGTGCAACACCACGTCGGAGGGCTCACGCACGACCGTGGTGCCGCTGCCGCGGTCGTCGATCTGCAACTCCAGCTTTCCGTCGACCACTCGGGGCGTGAGATCGAACTCGCCCTCGTCGAGGACGACGGCACCGCCGGCGCCGCGGGCAGGCCCGCTGCCGCCGGCGGCGGCAAGCCCTGCCGCGCCCAGGAGCACCGCGGTCGCCACGAGGAGCGCCGCACTGGTGAAGGCGCGTCTGCCGCGCGTCAGGGCCCGCATCACGAGGTGACGACGACGGTGTACGCCTCGGTGGCGGACTCCGTCACGCCGGCGACCGTGCCCTGGACGCGGAAGGTGAGCTGGTAGGTGCCGGCCTCCTCGAAGGCCCAGTTGGCATGGTTGTGGGTGGCGACGCCGAACGTCCGGGACTTGAAGGTCGTGATCGCGGTGTTGCTGTCGAACCAGCGACTGCCACTGCCCGCGTAGATGCTGAAGTCCTCGGTGGCGGCGCCGTCGCGGGTGGCGCTGACGAGGGTGTAGGTGACGGTGTCGTTGGCGAAGACCCCGGTGGTGAGGTGCTCGGTGGAGATGCCCGGGAAGAGCACTCCGGCCGCGGCGGCCTCCGCCTCGGTGTCGGGGAGCAGCCAGATCTGACTGCCCGTACCGAGGAAGCCGTAGCCCGGGTTGGCGGCCTTCGCCGCCGCCGGCACCGACAGGGTGACGTCGGCCGGCTCGTACTCGGTGTCGGTCTCCTCGTCGTGGACGTGGAGGTGCAGGTCGGCGCCGTCCCACTCGGCGTCGAGGGCGTCGACGTGGCCGCTGCTCAGGGTGGTGGCGGCGAAGGCGGCGGTGTTGAGACCGGCCGTGGCGAGCGCGGCGGCGGCGATGCCTGAAACGGTCAGCAGGCGTCTGCGGGTACGCAAAAGAAACCCCCATGGGTCATGTTCATGCCCCCTTGGACACAGTCAAGATGATAATCATTTTCAAAAGAGGAGGCAATGGGATTGCTGTGACGCCTTGGCCGGCCGCGCTCGGGAACGGTTCGGCCCGACCGGATGACCGAGAGCCGTCAGGAGGGGGTGAGCGGAAGGGCATCCTTGTACCCGTTCACAGGCCGGGCGACCTGCTTGACAGTACGGCCGTCGAGCGCGACGGGGGCCGACTCCGTACCCAGCCTCCCGCCGGGGTGCCAGGTCCCCGTGACGGACACCCAGGTGTTGGCGGGCAGGGCCGGGGTCCCGTGGATCCGTACGATCACGGACTGGGCGTCCGCCGCGCAGCAGTTGAGGACGAGCCGGGTCAGGGACCAGCCGTCGCCCTGCTGGTCGGGCGTGACGAAACCAACCATCCGGACACTCCGCCCCTTGATGACCCGCGTGCGGTCCTGCTGTACGCGGCGGGTGAAGTCGGTGAGAGTCATCGGGACCGGCGACGTCTCGGGCAGGGCATCGAAGTGCTCCTGTTCCGTGACGGCCCTGGGAGCCGCGCGGGACGCGGTGTACGCGCCAAGGGCCGGCGGGGCGTAGAAGAGCAGACTCAGTGCCGGCAGGAACAGCAGCCAGGCGACACGGGGCACACCGGAGTGGTCGTGGCTGTCGTGGCCCTCATACCCATGAGGCTCCTCGTGCTCATCGCCCCCACCTCGCCGCCAGGACGACCACGCCTCTGCCGCTCCCAGCAGAAGCAGCAGCGCCCCCGAGGCGATCAGCATCGGGCGCATGCCCTCCTTGACGTACCTGAGAGACAGGTCGGTGAAGAGCGTGGCGTACAGCAGGCCGAGGCCACTGAGGAGGAGCAGGAGTACCTGAAATGGCCTTTTCACAGCACTACTCCCCCGATCAGCACACTGCACAGGACCGCGACGACCGTGGTCGCGGCGGAGAAACGGACCGCGAAGGCCCGGCCGAACGTGCCCGCCTGAAGGGCTATCAGCTTCAGGTCGACCATCGGGCCGACCACCATGAACGTCAGCCGCGCGAGGGGCGAGAAGCCGGTGAGCGAGGCCGCGAGGAACGCGTCGGCCTCGGAACACACCGCGAGCAGGATGGCCAGCGCGGCCAGGAACAGCACCGACAGCCAGGGCGAGCCGGAGAAGGTGTCGAGCACGGACTGCGGGACCGCCACGTTGAAGGTGGCCGCCGCCATGGCCCCCAGGACCAGGAACCCGCCCGCGTGCAGGAAGTCATGCTGGAAGCCGCGTCGGAACTCCGTCCAGCGGCTCTGCCCCGTCCGGTGCCCGGTGAACCGCACGACCGGCCGCAGCCACTCCTCACGACCGAGCCAGAGCCACAGCCAGCCCATCACCGCGGCGGTGGCGAGCGAGGCCAGCAACCGGGCCAGCACCATGGCCGGACTGCCGGGAAAGGCGACGGCCGTGGCGGTCAGCACGACCGGGTTGACGGCAGGAGCCGACAGCAGGAACGTGAAGGCCGCGGCCGGTGGGACACCACGGCCGATCAGGCTGTTCGCCACCGGCACCGACGCGCACTCGCAGCCAGGCAGGACGACCCCGGCGATCCCCGCGACCGGGACGGCGAACACGGGCCGCTTCGGCAGCATCCGGCGGAACACCCGCGTCGGCACAAAGGCGTTGATCGCCCCGGACAGAGCCGTTCCGAGCAGCAGGAACGGCAGCGCCTGCACGGTGACGGCGAGACAGACGGTCCGCCAGGCTTGTACAGCTGGTTCCTCTCCCCACCAGCCGATGACGACGACCGCCGCACCGGGAAGAACGGCCGCTGCCGCCAACTGCAGCCCCCAGAACCGGAGCCAGCCGGATAAGGAGGTGTCCTCGGTCACCACAGGGGGCTCGGCGACCGCCACCGCTTCCCCGGCCCGGCCATCCGTCTTCTGCATACAAGCTCCACATGTCAGGCGTTCGGAGTGAACCTAGCGGATGCCGGGATCCGCACATCCCCGCGACGGCGACCAGGCGGCCCACCACATGGAACACCTGCGGCTCGGCATGCGGGACCCCGGCTGACGATCCACCCGGCCATCGGCCCTGCTCATGGAAGCGAACCGTGCCCCCAGCAGGTGGACTTCGAGCCACACATGCATGAATTGCCATATGTTAATGTAGCCACGCACTGCCTGCGGAGCACGAGCCGCAGGCACCCGAGAGCACCACGAGGAGCACCACATGACCACCGCCACCGAGCACCGCACGCACGACAACCACACGCACACCCACGGCGAGGGCTGCGGCCACGTCGCCATCCCGCACGGCGACCACACCGACTACGCGCACGACGGCCACCTCCACGCGGCCCACGAGGGCCACGTCGACGAGTGCGTGAGCGCCGACCACGCCACCCACGAGGGCCACGACCACCAGCACGTCGAGGGCTGCGGCCATGTGGCGGTGCCGCACGAGGACCACGTGGACTACGTGCACGACGGCCACCGTCACGCCGCGCACGACGGCCACTGGGACGACCACTGACCCGGATCCGCGTCCGGCGGCTCGAGCCGGACCGGAAATCATTGTCACTTGCTAATGTGTGCATGTGACGATGACACCGCCTCCCCCGACAGCCCCGGCGGACGAGCCGCTACGCGCTCTGGAGGCCGCCAGCGACCTGCTGAAGGCGCTGGCCTCCCCCGTCCGTCTCGGCATCGTGCGTGAGCTGTCCGAGGGTGGAAAGTACGTCCACGAACTGGTCGCCGCTCTCGGGGTGAGCCAGCCGCTGGTCTCGCAGCATCTACGGGTCCTTCGCAACTCCCGCATCGTGACGACCCGCCGCCAGGCCCGCGAGATCCAGTACCACCTCACCGACGAACACATCGCCCACATCGTGCTGGACGCCATCCGGCACGCACAGGAGTAGTCCGGCGCCGTCACAGCAGGACGGTGCCGGACTCCCGTTAATGGATCCCATTCTTCATATAGCGTCGTCGCACCCGCGGAGGACTGTGGAGGCGGTCATGACCGAGCGCGACGTACGCCTGCGCACGGTCCAGGAATCCGGCCGATCCCGCTGTACGGCCGGGCGGTGGAGAGCCGCGAGAACGAGGTGGTCCTGCGCGACCCCGTCGCCGAGGACCTCGTCGCGGCGATCGACTATACTTCGCCCGCTTCGACGGCCTGCCGATGCTGCTCGACACGGTCCTGCGCACCAGCTGTGACCGTGGCAGCGGCTGCGACCGTCGCCGTGCTCGCAGACGCGCGACCAGGCCTGACCGTGTGCTCATGGTCGCCGGACCGCATAACCCACGCCCCGCACGGTGTGGATGAGGTCGGGCGCACCGGCGTCACCCAGTTTGCGCCGCAGATAGCCGACGTATCCGGCGAGGTTCTTGCCGTCAACGGCGAAGTCCTCGCCCCATATCTCCCGATAGACGGTCGCGTGGCCGAGCACGATGCCCTCGTTGCGCACGAGCAGCTCCAGCAGGTCGAACTCGGTCTTGGACAACCGCAGTTCGGCCCCGCCCCACCAGGCCCGCCGCCCGGAGGGGTCGATCCGCAGTGAGGCCATCCGCAGTTCGGTGCCGGACGCGTCGGCTTCCTCGTCGTCGTCGGGTGTCAGCGCGGCCCGGCGCAGCAACGCCCTCAGCCTGGCCAGTAGTTCGGGCACCGCGAAGGGCTTGGTCAGATAGTCGTCGGCGCCCGCGTCCAGGCCGGCGATACGGTCCGGCGTCCCGGCCCGTGCGGTGAGCATCAGCACCGGGGTGCGGTCACCGTCGGCGCGCAGCACCCGGCACACCCCGGCGCCGTCGACGTGGGGCATCATCACGTCCACGACGAGCGCGTGGAAGGAACCCCGGCGGGCCTGGGTCAGCGCCTCCACTCCGTCGACGGCGGTGACGACCTCGTACCCCTCCAACTCCAGGGCGCGTTCCAGGGATTCACGGATCGCGCGATCGTCGTCGGCTATGAGGACACGGTTGGTCATGCGCTTCATGATGGCCCACGGGTCGCCTGCGGACATCGCCTTCGGTTCTCATCCAATTCCCGAACAGCTCCCGCCGGGGTCCAAGGACGGCCGCACACCATGGGATTTCCTGATCACCCCCTCCACAAGAGTCTCCATGCGCCGCACCATGACAGCTCTGGCCATATGCGTCAGCCTGGGCGTCACCGGTTGTTCCGCCGCGAACACCACGTCCTCGGCCGCGCCGGCGGCCCTGAACGCGGCCCAGGTCGCGAAGAAGGTCAAGGGCGTGGGAGGCGCGAACACGGCCAAGGTCGTGGCCGCCGCCAACGCCTTCCTGGCGACGCTCTCCGCCGAGCAGCAGGACACCGTCCTGTACGACTTCGACGACGCGGCCAAGAAGACCGGCTGGTCCAACTTCCCGACCCCCGTCGTGGAGCGCAACGGCCTCAAGCTGGGTGACCTCACCGACGCGCAGGAGGCCGCGGCCCTGAAGGTCATGGAGGCCGCGCTCAGCAAGCAGGGGTACGAGGAACTCGTCGAGATCCGCAAGGCCGACGACTACCTCGCCTCGCTGACGGCCGACGACGGGACCAGCACCCCGTCGGCCACCCCCAGCACGACGCCGAGCACGACCCCGACCGGCACTCCGAGCGGTGGTCCCACCGGAGGCGGCACCCGTCCCCCGGGCGGCGGCGGGGGCGGAGGCGCCAACTTCGGCTCGGAGTGGTACTACATCTCCTTCTTCGGGCAGCCCAGCAAGACCGGCCAGTTCACACTCCAGTACGGCGGCCACCACGCCGCGTACAACCTCACCTACGCCGGCCAGAACGTGTCCATCTCCCCGACCCTGACCGCCGTCGAGCCGATGGAGTTCAACTGGGAGGAGATGTTCTACGCCCCCATGGAGGACAAGCGGACCGCCACCATCGGCGCGATCCAGTCCCTGACAGCGACCGAGCTGACCTCCGCCGAGATCGACGGCAGTCGACGACCTGTTCCTGGGTCCGGGCAACGACGGCCCCTTCCCGACGAGTCCCGAGGGCGTGCTCGTCAGCTCCCTCACCAAGAAGCAGCAGGCCAAGGTCACCGCGATGCTGAAGGCGTGGGTGGACGACCTCGACGAGGCGGCCGCCAAGCGACTCCTCGCGAAGTACGTCTCCGAGTACAGCAAGACGTACATCGGTTGGAGCGGTGGCACGACCCTCGACAACGACCAGACCTACGTACGCCTCGACGGGCCCTCCGACTGGATCGAGTTCTCCAACCAGCCGGGCGCCTCGACCGACGAGATCCACCAGCACACGATCTTCCGGGACGAGACCGCCGACTACGGCTGGAACTGACGGAGCGGAAGCCGCGAGGAGGAACACGGGACAACGGACACGGGAACGTAGGGACACAGGACAGATCATGAGCAAACCGGCGTACCGTCTGCTGCCCGCGCTCCTCCTCGCGGCCTTCTTCCTGACCGGCCTCCTCGCGCCGACGGCCGAGGCACACCCGATGGCCACCTCGGCGGTTCTCCTGGACATCGGCGACGACAGTGTGGACGGAGAGATCCAGCTCCCCCTGGACCGTCTGTCCATCGCGGTGGCCCGCGACCTGACCGGCGCCCGCGTCCTGGGCGCCGACCGGGCGTTCCTGAAGAGCTACACGGCCCAGCACATCAGTGCCGTCGGCAAGGACGGCAGGTCCTGGACGGTGGAACTCGGCACGGGAACGGTCAGGTCGATCGACGCGTCGCCCCACCTCGTCTACCCCCTGGAGATCCGTCCGCCCGACGGCGAGGTCACCGCCTTCGATCTGCGCTACGACGTCATCGTCGAGGAGCTGCTCACCCACAAGGTCATCGTCACCGTCGGGTACGACTTCGACCGGGGCATCCTGAAGACGGACGACGCCGAGACCCTGGGCGTCTTCGACCACGCGACGAAGACCCTCACGGTCCCGGCGGACGAGGGTTCCTGGCTACGGGGCTTCGCCGCGACGGCCGCCCTCGGCATCGAGCACATCGGCGAAGGCGCCGACCATCTGCTGTTCCTGCTCATGCTGCTGATCCCGGCGCCCCTGGTGGCGGCCGGCGGCAGCTGGCACCCGGCGGCGTCACGGCGGCGGGCGGTCATGCGGGTCGTGCATGTGGTGTCGGCGTTCGCGGTGGGCCATTCGCTCACCCTTGTCCTGGCGGCGACGGGAGTGATCGACCTCCCGACGCGGCCGGTGGAGACGCTGATCGCGCTCTCGATCGCGGTGTCGGCGATCCACGCGATCCGCCCTCTGGTGGCACACGGCGAGGTCCTGATCGCATCCGGCTTCGGACTGATCCACGGCCTGGCCTTCGCCTCCCTGATCAGCGACCTCGGCCTGGATCGGGGCTCCCTGGTGACCACCCTGCTCGGCTTCAACCTGGGCATCGAACTGACCCAGCTCCTGGTCGTGGCCCTGCTGATGCCGTCCCTGCTCGTCCTGGCCCGCACCCGCTTCTACCCGGCCTTCCGCATCACCGTGGCGGTCGTCGGCCTGCTCTTCTCGTCGTCCTGGATGCTCGAACGCGCGACCCTCACCTCCAACGACCCCTTCGAGGGTGTCCAGACCTGGCTGGTGGGTCATCCCCTGTGGGTCGCGACGACGGTCGCCTGCCTGGCGGCAGCCGCCCACGGAGCCGGAACGCGGACGCACCGGCCGGCGCAGCAGCAGCACTGACCGGCACATCCACAACCAACATCTGCATCCGCGTCCGCGTCCGTATCCACGTCCACGTCCACGTCCACGTCCACGTCCACGTCCACGTCCATGAGCCGTCGCGCTGACGACCAGGTCAGTGGGTCATGGCGTCGCGGATGAGGGCGGTGTCGACGAACTGTTCGAAGCGGACGATGAGGCCACCGCGTACGACGAAGTGGTGGGCGACACGGACGTCGATCGCCTTGCCGGTGGCCTTGTTGGCCGCCGTGTAACGGGCCAGGACCACGACGTTCTCCCCGTCCACGACATACGTGTCGTCATGAGCGG
>NZ_JAAGLU010000669.1 GCF_010550245.1 Streptomyces sp. SID12501 | reverse complement strand
CCTGAGGACGGCGGCGCCCGGGTCCGCGGTTCCTGCGGTCCGGCCCGTCGTGGGCGTCCTCGTCGTCCCGTCGGCCGTGCTCGGCCGTGCGGCTCCGGGGCCGGCGGGTCGGCGGGTCATCCCGAGCCACCCGGCACGCGGCCTTGTCCGATCGCGGCCAAGGATCTTCGGGCCACCCGTGATCCGTCGCCTCCCCCGTCGTTGGTACGTACGGGGGATGGTGCACCAGCGTTCATGTTCGAGACGCAATCCGGAAGGGAATTCCGTGCGGGAGGACCGACAGACGTGGCCTTGACCGAGCCGGCCGCAGCAGCGGCCTCCGTGCCGCCCCAGGGAGCGCGGGGCCCCGTCGTGGCGGAGGGCATCCTCCGCAGACAGGCGCTGCGGGAGTCCGCCGCCCGGCCGTACGCCCGTTCCCTGCCCATCCTTCCCGTCCGC
>NZ_JAAGLU010000668.1 GCF_010550245.1 Streptomyces sp. SID12501 | reverse complement strand
GGCCGGAACCGCCATGCTCTTGCTTACCTGCTGGTCGCCGTGACGTCGACCGTACCCCTAAGGCCGCCCGGCAGTTCCTTCCACGCCGTGAACGTGCCAGGGCCGCTGACCAGGGTCGATCCCTGGACCTTGCCCGAGGCGCCGACGGTGTGGACGTGGACGTTCTTCCCGGAGGCGGTGCTGGTCACCCGGGTGAGGCCGGCACCGCCGGCATCGAACCAGGCGTCGTTCCACCGGCCGACGTCGTAGTTGCCGTACTGGAGCCACAGTCCGCCGTTGACGCCGGAGTTCGACGTTGTTGCCCACGAGGCCGGCGGCGATGTCCTTGACACCCACAGCGCCACCGGGCAACTCGCCCCAATTGGTCCACGAACCGTTCTGGGTGTTGAGATCACGCCCGTAGACACGGCCGTCGCCGACGGCAAACACACGCACGGTC
>NZ_JAAGLU010000667.1 GCF_010550245.1 Streptomyces sp. SID12501 | reverse complement strand
ACGCAGCCGGCCACCATCATGATGAGGCCGACGAGGTCGAGGTTGACGCTCTCCAGCTCCCAGTCGCTCGCGAAGGTGAGGATGGCCCCCACCACGATCAGGGCGATGCAACCGCCGATGCCCCGCATAGGATTCGCCTCCGCTGTGTCGTGTGACCGCGCGGGTACCCCGAACTCGGGCACGAAAACGCCGTCGCTGCCCGGGTGTTGTGGCTGCGACGGCGTTTTCGTGGTGGTGCGGGAGGCCAGGACCGTACGGACTAGGCGGGGATCCAGGCGTAGCACCCCGTGGAGTTGAACGTGGCGGTGCCGCCGGGGATCGTGGCCGTGATCCTGTCGCCCGCCTTGGGCGGGGTCTCGGGGCCGGAGGCCAGGATCGAGCCGTCCTTGCCCTTCGCCTCCCAGGTGCAGGCGACGTTCTGGGTCAGCGCCCGGTAGGT
>NZ_JAAGLU010000666.1 GCF_010550245.1 Streptomyces sp. SID12501 | reverse complement strand
CTCGGGGCGGTTGCGCTTCGGCGTGATGGCGGTGAGATCCAGATCGACGGGGAAGGGGACGGAGACCTTCAGCCGGTCGTGGAAGATCCCGGTGGCGACGTATTTCTGGGTGGCGGGATCGAGTTCGTAGACGTAGACCACGGCCCGGCCGTCCTTGTTCTCCACGCGCCAGAAGTGGAGGATCCCTGCCCGGGCGTACTTCAACGGCTTGGTCTCGCGATCACGGGAGACCGATTCGGGGGACACGACTTCGATGGCGAGCCGAACGGATTCCGCAGGAAGACGGGTCTGATCCAGATCCTCGTAGGGCTCCTCCGGTACGACGATCACATCCGGTTCGGGCCGATTGTGACGATCGATGTCGATGGTGAACTCCCGAATGACCTCCAGGCCTTCCGGGGCTGCGGATCGCAGCCGACTTTCGAGGAAACTGACCGCG
>NZ_JAAGLU010000665.1 GCF_010550245.1 Streptomyces sp. SID12501 | reverse complement strand
CCGTTCGTCATCGCCTGGAGCATCGCCACGATCTCCGGCCCGCGCACCTCACCGACCACGATCCGCGCCAGCGTCATCCGCAACGCCCGGTACATCAGGTCCATCAGCGTGATCTCACCCGCGCTGTGCCCGTCGACCCGCTCCCCGTACGACTGCCGCGCCTCCATCGGCACGACCTGCCGGTGGAACCCGTTCTCATGGGCGAACAGCTCGTACTCCGTCTCCAGCGTCGCGAACCGCTCGTCCGGGTCGATCTCCTTCAGCAGCGACCGCAGCAGCGTCGTCTTCCCCGCCGCCTGACCCCCGACGATCATCACGTTCTTCTCGGCCCGCACACAGGCCCGCAGGAACGCCTCCAGCGTCGGGTCGATCATCCCCAGGCCCACCAGGTCACCCAGGTCCGCGTGCCGCATGCTGTGCCGGCGGATCGTCACATACG
>NZ_JAAGLU010000664.1 GCF_010550245.1 Streptomyces sp. SID12501 | reverse complement strand
CCGCGGCCATGTCCTCGGGTGTCTCGAGCGTCTCGACGACCGTCATGCCGACCTTCTCCATGACGCGCTGCGACGCCCGGTTGAGCGCCATGGTCGCGCCCCACACGGTGCGCACGTCGAGCTCCGCGAACGCGCGGTGCAGCAGCGCCCGGCACACCTCGGTGGCGTACCCGTGGCCCCACGCGGCGCGGCGCAGCCGGTAGCCGAGCTCGACCTCGTCGAGGGGTCCGCCGCGCTCCGGCCGCAGGCAGAACCACCCGAGGAACTCCCCGGTCGCGCGGTCCTCGGCGGCGAACAGGCCGAACCGGCCGTCCCACCGCTCGTAGCCGGCCAGCAGGCTCGGGAGGATCTGCTCGCGCACCACGTCGGGCGGGGTCGGTGCGCCGCCCGACAGGTACCGCACGACCCCGGGGTCCGCGTCGAGGTCGATCAGCAGGTC
>NZ_JAAGLU010000663.1 GCF_010550245.1 Streptomyces sp. SID12501 | reverse complement strand
CCGTCACGGCGGCCGCCATCGCGGTGAGCATCGCGATGCCCGGGAGGACCCGCCGACGTACCGTCTTGCGCTCCACGTCCACTGGCTCCCTGGCTCCCTGGGGAAAATGCGTTGCCGCGACTTGGGCGCGGATGGACACAATGTCTATCGCAAAGGCTGGTGCCGGCGCCGGTCCCCTGACTGTTTTGGGGTGATGGGCGCCGCTTTTTGCGTATTCCTAATTTTCTGTGGTTTCCGGGGGGTTGACGCCGTATGTCGTACGTAGAGGTTTCGGGAGGAAAGGTCCCGATCCGCATGTGGACGGATCCGACGTCGGTCGAGGACAGCGCGATGCGCCAACTCCACAACACCGCCGGCCTCCCGTGGATCAAGGGCCTGGCCGTCATGCCGGACGTCCACTACGGCAAGGGCGCCACGGTCGGCTCGGTCATCGCCATGAA
>NZ_JAAGLU010000662.1 GCF_010550245.1 Streptomyces sp. SID12501 | reverse complement strand
CGCCGCGCCGATGCCGATCTCGGCCACGGGGCCGAGGCTGCGGTTGGACGCGAGGTCGGACAGCAGGAGGCACAGCAGCCCCGCGACGACGGTCCCCGCGCTGGCGGCGACGGGCTCGAGCGTCTGGCGCCACGCGACGCGCATCGCGTCCGCCGGGTGCTCGGCGTGCCGCAGCTCCTCGCGGTAGCGCGCGACGAGCAGGAGCGAGTAGTCGACGGCGGCGCCGACGACGAGGATCGAGAGGATGCCCTGCGCCTGGCCGTTGAGGACGAGCACGCCCGCGTCGGCGAGCTCGTAGACCACCAGCCCGGCGAGCGCGAGCGCGAACACGGCCGTGAGGATGACGACGAACGGCAGGAACGGGGACCGGTAGACGACGACGAGGATGAGCAGGACCGCGCCGAGCGCGACGAGCAGGACCAGGTCGGCGAAGCCGGCGA
>NZ_JAAGLU010000661.1 GCF_010550245.1 Streptomyces sp. SID12501 | reverse complement strand
GGCGCCCGAGAACGCGCTGACTTTGAACGACATCGGGACCACGCGCGCGAGGTACACGCCGATCGACTGCACGAACTCGCGCAGCAGGAACAGCGTCGGGCCGAGCGCGAGGACGCACACCATGAGGAGCCCGGCGAGCGCGACGTTGACGTTCGACAGCCACTTGAGCCCCTTGTCGAGACCCGACACGACCGACACCGTCGCGACGGCCATGATCGCGACGACGAGCACGACCCCGAGCCCGGTCGACGCGGTCACGACGCCCAGGTGCTCGAGGCCGCCGGCGATCTGCAGCACGCCGAGGCCGAGCGACGTCGCGAGGCCGAACACCGTGCCCACGACCGCGATCACGTCGACCACGTCGCCCAGGCGCCCGGCGGCGCGTCGCTCCCCCACGAGCGGCTCGAGCGCCCACCGCATCGACACGGGGCGGCCACGGC
>NZ_JAAGLU010000660.1 GCF_010550245.1 Streptomyces sp. SID12501 | reverse complement strand
ACGGCACCCGGACCGTCCCCCCGCTCGCCCGGCTCGCCCTCGCCGGACTGCCGGTGGTCACGGACTGGATGTTCCGGGGCCGGGACGCCGTCGACATCGACCGGACGACCGCTCCGCGCCGGCCCGGCTGGACGGTGGACGGACACCTCGTACGCACCGCCGCCGGCGACACCCTCCCCGGCGCCCTCGCGCCCGCCCGACGAGTCGTGGAGATCCCCGTGACAACGAACCCCGGTCAGCCGACGCCCGGTACGGCCGACGCCCTCGTCGCCGAGTTCCTCCGGACCAGTCGGGACATGATCGCGGCGCAACGCGACGTGCTGCTCGCCTACTTCGGGACCGCCCCGGAGGCGGGACCCCTGGTGGGCGGGACGGCGCCGCGGGCGGTGCAGCACTCGGTGCCGCACGCACCGCCGCAGCTCCCGGCGGTCCCCACGGCG
>NZ_JAAGLU010000065.1 GCF_010550245.1 Streptomyces sp. SID12501 | reverse complement strand
ACCACGGCACCACACACCGCCCCATGTCAGTGACTCCCCACACCCAAGACCCCACCAACAGCGAAAACACCCCGACCTGACATGCCGTCACTGACACAACCCACTGACACCAAACCGGCACATCGCAGACAAACTTGGGGAGGGTGCCGGTCTAGGAAGGTGCCCGGAGCGCGTCCACCGGTTCCATCCGGGCGGCGCGAAGCGACGGGTAGAGACCGGCGAGCAGGCCGACGAGAGCTCCGGCGAGCGGGGCGCCGAGGGCGAGGTTCAGGTCCAGGACCGGGGTCCACTCCTTGAAGACGGCGACACACACCACGACGGCGATGCCCAGGGCCGCGCCGACGATGCCGCCGAGCAGGCCGATCGTCGTCGACTCGAGGAGGAACTGGCCGGCCACCTGCCGTCGCGAGGCGCCCAGCGCGCGCCGCAGCCCGATCTCGCCGACCCTTTCCATCACCGTCACCAGGGTGACGTTGGCGATGCCGATCGCACCCACCACCAGCGAGACCAGGCCGAGGACGAGGAAGAGGCCGTTGACGTCGTTCTGGACACCGTTTCGAGCCTTGGACAGGTCGGCCGGCGCCGCCACGGCGAGGGAGTTCTGCTGCCCGGGGGCCAGGGCGATCGGAGCCTGGCGCGCCACCTGCCGCGCTGCGCCGAGCGCGGTGTTGATGAGTACCTGGGTGACGTCCTCCAGGCCGAGGCGGTCCGCTGCGGTGGTGGGCGGGAGCATCACCGCAGTGGACAGGCGCTGCTCGCGCCTGATGCCGCCGAGGATGCCGATGACGGTGTACGACTGGCCCTGGAAGAAGATCGCCGGGGAGTCCTCCACCCGCTTGATGCCGAGCAGCCGTGCCGCTTGGTCGCCGAGGACCGCCACCTGGGCGTGCCGGGCGATGTCGCCGGCGTCGTAGAACCGCCCGGAGGTCATCGCACCGCGTACCCCGGCGGGCAGGTCGGCCGAGGCGGCCACCACGGCCAGGGTCTGGGCGGATATGTCGCCGGGCGCTTTCACGTCGTTGGACCGCACCTGGACGCTGTTGGTCAGTGGGGAGTCGGCGAGGGCGGCGGCCGAGTCCACGCCGGCCAGCCGCCGGACGGCGTCGGTCCCCGACCAGTCCACCAGTGGCTCGTCGTCCGAGCCGGCCGCCACAGACGGCACGGTCACGGTCACCGAGGTCGCGGTGAGCGCGTCGAACCGGCCGACGATCTGGTTGCCGGCCGTGGAGGCCACCCCGATGGTGATCACCAGCGTGGTGATGCCGAGCACGGTGCCGAGTGTGGTCAGGGCGGACCGTACGGGGCGGGCCATGACGCCCGCGAGAGCTTCCGTCCACAGGTCCCGGGGGTCCATCCAGGGGCGTTCGATGCGGGTCCCGGCCGGTGTCGCTTTCGTCCGTGCCCTCCCCAGCGCCCTCGTCGCGAGTTTCACTCGGGCTCCTGGGTGAGGCGGCCGTCGGTGATGCGGACACGCTGGCCCGCGCGGCGGCTGACCGTCTCGTCGTGGGTGATGAGCACCAGGGTCATGCCCTGGGCGCACAGGTCGTCGAAGAGTTCCAGCACGGAGAGGGTGTTCTCGCTGTCCAGGTTGCCGGTCGGCTCGTCGCAGAGCAGCAGCGCGGGATCGCTGATCAACGCCCGTGCGATGGCGACGCGTTGGCGTTCGCCGCCGGAGAGCCGGTCGGGCCTGAAGCCCGACCGGTGCCCGAGCCCGACCCGGTCCAGCGCCTCCCGGGCGCGGGCCAGACGGGTACCGCGACCGAGCCCCGGGCGTGGCCTGCGGTACGCCTCGGCCAGCATGACGTTCTCGTCGACGGTGCGGTACGGCAGGAGGTGGAAGGACTGGAACACGAACCCGATACGACTGCCGCGCAGCGCCGTGCGTTCGAGGTCGCCGAGCCCGGTGGTCTCGACGCCGTCGAGCCGGTAGGTACCGGAGGTGGGACGGTCGAGCAGGCCCAGCGTGTTGAGCAGCGTCGACTTCCCCGAGCCGGAAGGGCCGACGATCGAGAGGTGCTCGCCGCGCCGAACGGTCAGGTTCACACCGCGCAGCGCGTGCACCGGGGGTTCGGAGTCAAAGGTCCGCTCCACACCGGTGAGTTCGATGACGGCGTCCGGGTCACCGCCGTCGTCCTCCGGTGCGGCACCCTCGGTCGTCGGAACCATGGTGGCTGGGGCGGTGCCCGGGGTCATTCGCCCACCACCACCTTGTCGCCCTGCTCCAGCGTGCCGCTGGTCGGCTTGACCTCGACGAGACCGGCCGCGGAGAGCCCGACGGTGACATGGACGTCGCTCAGTCTGCCGCCGCGCTCGACCTGCACCCGGACGTTTCCGTCGGACGAGGTGCGGATCGCGGCGAGCGGTACGACCAGCACCTTGCCGTCCGAGGCGCCGATCTTGATGGTCACCTTCACCGCGGCTTCGGCCTCGTCGGCCAGTTCGCCGGAGTTGGGTACGGAGATCCGCAGCTGGACCGGGGCCGAGGAGTCGGTAGCGGAGGTGCCGGCGGATTCGCTCCCGGTGTCCCCCGAGGTCGTCCCGGTGGATCCCTCGCTGTCCCCGTCCGAGCCCGTCGCCGTGGTCGTCGAGGACGCGGCGTCGGCGCCGAGCGCCGACACCGTGCCAGCCGCCTTCTTGCCGTCCGTCGTCGTCAGCTCGACGGCCATGCCCTTCCGCAGCAGTTCGGCGTCCGCGCCGGGGACGACCGCCTGCACCTCCAGGTCGGAGCTGGTCACGGTGCCGATCGGGCCGGACGCGGTGTCCCCCGTCTTCACCGTCACCTTGTTCAGCCGTACGGGCAGCTTCGGGAAGAAGACGACCTCGCCGGCCGGGACCTTCGTCCCATAGGAGGCCTGGAAGGTGCTGAGCGCGGCGTTCGCCATGTTCAGCGCCTTCCTCGCGGATTCGAGCTGCAGTCGGTGGATCTGCGCGTCGGTGCTGGACTGCGGGTTCGGCGAGCTCGTACTGCCGCTCGCGCCCGCTTCCGTCCCCGCCGCTGTCCCTGTCTCCGTTTCGTCGCCGCTGCTGCTGCTCGCGCTGTTGGTCGTGAGCAGCGTCTGCTGGGCGGCGGACACCGCCTGCTGCAACTGGCCCAGTTGCTGCTCGTCGTCCGCGCTGGGCTTCTGGGCCTCGTACCCCTTGCTCGTGTACCAGCTGGTGACCGCCGCCGCGGTGCCCTGGCCGTAGTTGCCGCTGATCGATCCGGAAAAGAATCCGAGCCGGTGCAACGCTTTCTGGAGCTGCTTCACATCGTCGCCGGAGGCACCTGGGCCCAGCGCCCGGTACATCGGTACGGTTCCGCTCTGCGCGAGCACCGGACGGCCGTTGACCGCCATCAGTACGTCGCCCTCCTTGACCTTGGTAGCGGCGACCGGTGCCTTGGTGATCCGCTGCTCCGCGCCCTCTCCGCCGGCGGTCGCGGACGCTCCGGTGCCGACCTCGCCGGCCAGCGCGAGCGGACGCGGCGAGGCGAACTCGACGGACCCCGACGCCACCACGGTCGCGGTAAGGGACTGCCGCTGGACGGCCACGGTCACCGGGCCGGCCTTCGGCGCGGTGTGCGCGGCGGCGGCGTCGGCGGGCGAGCGCACCTGCGTGCCGGCGATCCAGCCGCCCGCACCGACCAGAACCACCGCGCCGACCAGGGCGCCCAGGTGCTTACGGCTGCTGAACCGGCTCATGCGTTGTCGCCGTAGTACGGGTGGGCCTTCTCCTTGGGGAAGTACGCGGCCCGGAACTTCTTGCCGCACTCCAGGTCCTTCAGGGAGAGGTCGATCTCCTTGGTGAGCAGCGGCAGCGCCTCCGCCTTGGACATGCTGAAGTGGTTCTCCGGCACGTTCTGCTCCATCCGCACCATGTCGGACATACCGGTCGGCTGGGTGGTGCTGACCGGGATGCCCTGTGCCTTCAGGCAGGTGGCGTACCCCTGGGCGAGCTGCACCAGTTGGGCGTCGCCGTTGAGCTCGAGACCGTTCGCGCGGTTCGCCTCCGCCTTGGCGTTCTCCGCCTTTTTCTGCTCGGCGGCGCTCAGCGCGTGTCCGTTCACGGCTATCGACGCCTTGAGTTGGCAGCCGCCGATCTTCTCGTCCGCCTTGGACTTGGCCTGGGGGCCCGCCAGCGCCTCCTCGTACGCCTTCTGCTGGGCGGGGGTGAACCCCTTCTCGTCGTCGTCGGCGACGCCGTCGGTCCGCTTTTCTCCTGCCTTCCCTCCGGGGTTACTGAAGGGGGCATTGGGGTCGTCGGGGTAGACGGCGGCGGCGTAGTTGCCGAACCCGTACTTCTCCCGGGACTTCTTCGCCGCCGCGTAGTCCTCCGCGTCCAGCCCTACGTAGACGGCGTCGCCACCGGCCGCCGCCACGTGCGGTGTGTAGGTGAAGCCCTGCTTCTTCATGCAGGCCGCGAGGATGTTCTGCTGGATGTACGTCTTCTTGGTCTCGGCGTCCGCACCGTCCGGGACAGTGAGCTGCACTGCCCCGTCGGCGTTCGTCGTACTGTCGTTCGCTCCGCCGCGGGCCACGGAGTCGGAGCTCGCTCCGGTCTTGTCGCTCGAACCGCCGCAGGCGGCCAGGACCGGCAGAAGGCCGATCGCCAGGGCGGTCGCCACGGAAACGCGGCCCCTCCTCGGCATGCTCTTGTGTGCGTTCATGGTGGATGAGGCTGGACCCGCGGTGTGATGGGAACTGGCCCGGAGTGTGATCAAACGGCAACAGCCGATGGGCGGCGACAGGACGCCGGATCCGCTCACCCGCCCGCGAGTATGTGATCGTCCGGTAACAGCACCGGCCTGGCCTGGTGTTGTACGGATACTGAGCACATGCCACGTGTCCTGCTCATCGAAGACGACCGCGCCGTGCGTGAGGGTGTCCGACTCGCGCTGCGCCGCCAGGGGCACGACGTCGACGCCGCCGGGACGGGTGAGGACGGGCTGGAACAGCTGCGGTCGTTCCGGCCGGACGTCGTCGTCCTCGATCTGATGCTGCCCGGCATGTCCGGGCTCGATGTGTGCCGCCGCATCCGCGGGGCCGACGACCAGGTTCCGATCATCATGGCTACCGCCCGGGGCGACGACGTGGACATCGTGGTCGGACTCGAAGCGGGAGCCGACGACTACGTCGTCAAGCCCGTCCAGGCACGCGTGCTCGAAGCCCGTATCCGTGCCGTCCTGCGACGGGTCGGCGGCACACCCGCCGACGGATCCACGCCGAAGACAGAAACCCATGGAGAACTGACCATCGACCGGGCCGCGCTGACCGTCACCCACCAGGGCGCACCGGTCGCCCTCGCCCCCTCCGAACTACGGCTCCTGCTCACCCTCTCCGCCTCGCCCGGTCAGGTGTTCAGCCGGCAGCAGCTCCTGGAAGCCGTCTGGGAACACAGCTACCACGGCGACTCACGGCTGGTGGACGCCTGCGTCAAACGGCTGCGCACCAAGATGGGCGAGCCTCCGGGACAGCCGCGCTACATACAGACCGTGCGTGGCTTTGGCTACCAGTTCCGGTCACGGTGAAGGCGCCCCCGCCGCTGCGCGGCCTGCGCGTCCGACTGCTGGTGGCCTTCCTTCTGGTCGCCTGCGTCTCCACCCTGACCACTGGCGCCCTGACGTTCCGGGAAGCGCGCACGGGGATGCTCCAGCAGAGCCAGGACGGGGTGATCGGGCAGTTCCGCGACCATGTCGACACCCTCGCCGCCGACCTTGACTTTCCCCCGGACCAGAACCAACTGAACCTGTTCGCACAGCAGTTGGCGCGCTCCGAACCGTTGAAGAACTGGCGCGTGCTGGCCACTTACGGCGGCCTGAGCGCTACCTCCTCACCGCAGGACCCGTTCGAGCAGCTGACGCCCGACCTGCGCAAGGCCGTGGCCTCCGGCGGGAACACCGTCTTCCAGCGTGTGACAAGACACGGCAGTCCCGCACTCGTCGTCGGCCTGCCGGTCACCTTCGGTACCGCGGAGCGGCCCACGTCCGACCCGTCCGGGCTCGCCGTCTTCCTGACGGTGCCGCAGACCACCGAACAGGCCTACGTCCAGGCCCTGGTCCCCGCCGTCGAGCGCGCCACGGTGCCCGCGCTGATCCTGGCCGTCCTGCTCGCACTGCTGGCCGCCCGTGGCGTACTGCGGCCGGTACGCGAGCTGCGCCGGGCCACCCGTAGCATCGCCGAGGGCCACCTCGATACTCGGCTCGCCGTCAACGGCTCCGACGAACTCGCCGACCTCTCCCACACCTTCAACGAGACCGCCGCCGCGCTGGAGGAGTCGGTCGCCGAACTGCGCCGCATGGAGGCACGCGCCCGCCGCTTCGCCGCCGACGTCTCCCACGAACTGCGCACCCCTCTGGCCGCCATGTCCGCGGTCACCGACATCCTCGACGAGGACGCGGCCCAGCTCGACCCCGACACCGCCACCGCCGTACGGCTCATCAGCGAGGAAACCGTCAAGCTGGCCCGCCTGGTCGAGGACCTGATGGAGATGTCCCGCTTCGACGCGGGCGCGGCCAGTCTGCACCTGGACGAGATCGACCTCGCGGACTCCATCCGGCGCACCCTCGCCTCCCGCGCCTGGCTGGAGACGGTCGAGGCACGGCTTCCACCGCCGGGCACACTCCGCGGCAGCCTCGACCCGCGCCGCCTCGACGTGATCGTCGCCAACCTGGTCGGGAACGCCCTCCGCCACGGCGGACGCCCCGTACGGTTGCACCTCTCCGAGTGGGAACACCCGGACGACGGGCGGCGGGCGGTCATCGAAGTGCTGGACAGCGGACCGGGCATCCCCGAAAGCGTCCTGCCCCACGTCTTCGACCGCTTCTACAAATCGGACACGGCCCGCACCAGGACCGAGGGCAGCGGCCTCGGACTCGCCATCACCGCGGAGAACGTCCACCTGCACGGCGGCACCATCCAGGCGGCGAACGGTGCGCACGGCGGCGCCGTCTTCACCGTAGAGCTCCCTCTGAGACATGACGAGCCACCACCAGTACCGGCCGAACCGGCCGAGGGGAGCCATTAGTGAGCCCTGTCCACCGGGCCGTCCGGCCCGCGCTGCTTCTTCTCGCGGGGGCGCTCCTGCTCGGCGCCTGCGGCATCCCCACGACCGGTGTGGTGGGCTCGGGGGAACCCGCCACCGGTGTCCGGTCGACCATCACGCTCTACTTCACGGGCAAGCTCGGACTGGTCGCGGTCCCCCGCAGGATCCCCCAGCGGCCCAGCGTCGAAGCGGCCGTACAACTGTTGTTCCAGGGCCCGACCAGATCCGAACTGAGCGTGGGCATGGGCAGCCTGCTGCGGAAGCTGAAGAAGGATCCGACGGTCCGGGCCGATGGCGCCAAGGTGTCGATCGAGCTGCGCTTCGACGACCCCGCGGATTTCCCCGCCACTGTCAAGCCGCTGATCGGGGACGCCCTCGCCCAGGTGGTCTGTACGGCCGCCGGCGCCCGCCACGCCGAAGACCCGGACGTCGTATCGGTGGAGGTGGTCATCAAGGCCACCGTGAGAGGCGCCAAGAGCCCTTGGAGCGCCGAAGGGCGCGACGCGACCTGCCCCGCCCAGGCCCGGAGGTCTGCCGCCGCCTCCCGTTCCGGATAGACGTATCGCTGCCCTGCGCCTGGGAACCGGGCTGTTTCGGTGGCACTGGCCCTGACCTCACCGCCGGAGCGGAGTCTTCACGAAAGCGTTTGTCCCGGGCGGCCGGAACGCCATGGTCACCGGCCGCCAGGGCAGCCGCAATGGTGCCGCTCGGCCCCGGAGCCGTGCCCATCAGCGGCGGCACGCCTCTGGGAGCAGGAGGCAGGCCGCCTGCGAGTGGGGCCCCACTGCCCCGGTGTGGGCTGTCGTTGCGGACGGACACGGTGATCTCTACAGCGTCGTGCGACAGCAGCCCCGGCGGGCCTTCGAGGTGGACCCGCAGCATCGCGGTGGAGCAGGCCTCGTTGGCCACAATCGTAGAGCGGAAGTCGGGGGTGAGATCGGCGTGCAGGCACTGCTGCTCGATCCGGGACAGGGTCGCTGCGGCCTCGTTGGAGTTGCGCGCCGCCTTCCAGGACCCGACAACGGCAACAGCAGCGACGATCACCACGGCCAGAGCCAGGGCCGCGATCGTGTCGGTGGTGGTCATGAGGCAGGACGGTATCCGTACCCCGAGCATGCAGTCGGCTGCTCGCGGCGCCAGCCGCGCGCCGGGCCCTGTAGCCGTTGCCGTCGCCTGCGGCGAAGAAGTGCCGTCGTGCACCCCGCGGAAGGCAGGCGCACTCTGTGGACATGAGCGGAAACAGACCCGTAGGTCCGCCTCCGGGACCGACGTCGGATCACACGCCGTCCCCTGCCGTCCGTGCCTCATCCCTCCGCGGATGGTTCACTCACGCTGCGGTCGCTCTCGGTGGACTGCTGATGGGACTCCTGATCGGCATCGTCGGGTCTGGAGGGGGCAAGGACTCTCCCTCCGCAACGGTGACCGTGACCGCCACCGCGACGGGCACAGACGTACAGGCGGGTGCAACTTCCCCCAGCGCCAGTGCCGGGCCGCAGCAGGAGGCCGCGCCCAAGGGAGGGATTCCCGGCGACGGAACCTTCCTGGTGGGCAAAGACATCCAGGCCGGCACCTACCGCAGCGAGGGGAAGAACACGTACGGCTGCTACTGGGCACGCTTGAGCGACACGACCGGCGAGGGCAGCGCCGTCATCGCCAACGGCAACGCCCAGGGCCCGGCCATCGTCAAAGTCGCCGCAGGCGACAAGGCGTTCCAGACCACCGACTGCAAGCCCTGGAAGAAGATCGGCTAGCCATCAGCCAGCGGAGCTCCGGTCCCGCCGCCGCGGTCAGCGGCGGCCGGTGGCCAGGATGACGAGGAACTGGCCGCCGCCCGCCTCGATGTCGGCGCTCACCGGCAGCCCCGGTACCAGTCGGGAGAACCGGTCCACCAGCCAATCCGCCGCCTCTTGGGCGTCCCGCCTGGTCGGACAACGGCCCACCATCTCGCGGCCCCCCTTGCGCTCCAGCCTCCCGGCAACGGTGATCAGCGGCGCGGGTTCGACCACATACAGGCGGTCCGGCCAGGCGACGACCACCTTGACCGCGCCCTTACGGCTGTTGCACCCACGATGCGCGAGCCGCTCGGCAACCTTGGCCTTCCGGTCGGCGGTCCGACTGTCGACACTGGGCCCCCGCGAGTCGTTCACCGACTCGTCCGGGTCGACCGGTTCGTCACACACCCAGCAGCGCCAGCCATCGCGCTCGGCCACATCATCAAGGAGACTCACCCGAGCAAACTAGCCTGCCCGGCCACCACCCCGCACACCAGGACTCCGGAGACTGAACTCACCGATGTGTTCGCGCCCTATCTGCTGCGCCAGGGCTTCGAGCGCGTCAGCGGCACGGCCACCGAGCCGCCGCTGCTGGAAGGCTGGCTCGCGGTGCCCGTCCAAGTGGCGGGCATCGAGACGGGCGACAGTCTGCTGACGATCCTGGACGGCAATGCGGAGGTGTTCTTCACCGGCCCCGTTTTCACGCCGGCGCGGTGGCACCGTACGGCTCTGGAGCCGGGTGAGTGCACGCTGTAACACGGGCCCACACAACTCGATCCGGCGTCCCGGGACTTCCCCACCCAGAACCGGCTGCTGGAAGAAGCCGCCAGCCACGGCGGCCTGCTGTCCGCGCGGGTGCCGTGCCTGGACCGCGCCACGCTACGGGACGTCGCTGCCAGCGAGTGAGAGGGGGATCAACGGCAGAGCCCTCTGCGGAAAGTCCTGAGGAGCCCGGGTACGTGAACGCGCCGGGGGGAAGGCGTTGCAGTGTGCTCGTTCCGGGATGATCCCGGCCTGACGGGATAACTGGTGGCAATGCCGGAGGCTCACCTCCACCATGAGCGCATGACGCACGAGCCGGAAGCAGCACCGTGGTTCATCGAACATCTGCGGGAGTACACGGAGTCGGACAGCGGACCGGAGATGGAGCAGCTCGGCCGTTCGATGAGGCTGCTCCGGTTCGCGGTCTTTGCCCAGACCGAGTACCCGTACGCCACGACGTTCCCCAACGACATGGCGGCCGGGGCCTGCATGGCGCAGGCCTTCGAGCAGCTCGAAGCCGCGACGGTAATGCTGTCGTACGGCTTCTACGGGGTGGTGCGCAACATTTTGCGGTCCGTCTACGAGTCGGCCGGCCTGGGGCGCACGCTCGCCAAGGAAGTGGCTATGGCGGAGAAGTGGCTTCGCAAGAACCAGTGGTGGCCTGACAGCGTGGTCCGGCAGTGGCTCGAGGACAACCGTGTGGTGTCGGTGGAGAAGGTGCAGCTCTACCGGAACTACTACCGGGAGGCGAGCGCGTGGACGCATCCGACCGCGACGTCCTGCATGGGCCAGTTCACGCCCACGGACACCGCCCTGGTGCTCACGCCCGGCACCATCTTCGACGCCGAGCGGTCCCGTCTAATGACGGCGGAGATCACCTCCACGGCCGTCTTCGTCTGCTTCGCCCTGCGCAACAGCGTCGTCGATGAGGAAGCCATCGATCCGGGCTGGCGCCGTGATCTCTACGAACTCGCCCGGGAGCAGTCCGGTGAGGCCCTGCCGCACCTTGACCGGGACTGGACGACCGAACAGGAGACGTACGACACGGTGATGTCCAGGCTCCAGGACGTGAGCGTCCTCGAAGAGGTCCTCAACAACCATCCACACTCATGGCGCAACCTCAAGAAGAACGCCGTACCGGACACGTCGGCCACCCGGTGGTGGCCCCGTTTCTGCCGGTCGTGGCGGCGTCGGGGCCGCGCCTGAGAGCCTCCCGAGCTCTCTCACCCCGTCCAGGGGCCGTGCAGGGTTGCTTCGCTGTCACCGTGGTTCGGGGTCCGGATGTTCCGGCGGAAAATGCTTGCTGAGGATCTCGGCCCAGGTCGGCAGCACGACAAATCCGGTAGGGGCGGCCTGGGCCTCCACGAACTGGATGAGGGCCGCGACGAACGGGGCCGCCGCGGCATCGTGCGGCTGGGCGTCGACGGCAGCCCTCAGACGGTCGCGGGCGGCGGGCGCGACCCCACCCTCCCGTAATCCCCACCAAGATCGACGAGTTATTGATCGGCAGGCCCGAGGGCTTCGGCACGAGGGTGACTTGAGCAGGTTCACCCCAACTGGCCTTGTGGTTCAGGTCGGTGGGGATATGAGGCAGGCACGGCCGCCAGTGATCATGCGAGTGTCTACGTCCCATGATCCAGGTGGAAGACCGTGCCTGTCGTTGCCGAATCATCCCCCATGCCCGCCGCGCTTGACCAACTCTCCGCCTCGCCGTCCATAGCGGCCGAGGAGTGTCCCAGCCTGTTGAACTGTCTCGCGGCGGTGACGGATCCTCATGATCCACGAGGCCGACTGCATCCCCTGACCGGCGTGCTCGCGATCTGTGCCGCAGCTGTCCTGACCGGCGCGACCTCACTGCCGGCGATCAGCGAATGGGCAGCCGATGCCCCGCAGTCGGCCCTGGCCCGGCCCGGTGCCCGCCTTGACCGCATCCACGCTGGACGACAACCTTCGGCAGCAGGCTGAACGCGCTTTCCGTGCTGGGGACTTCGCCGCCTCGGCCCGCCTGTACGAGCAGCTCCTCACCGATATGTCCACAACCTCGGGCACCAAGGACGCCGACTCCCTTGCCGCCCGCGGGCAGTACGCGCTCGCGCCGTACGGTCTCGCCGACTACCACCCGGGGAGAACACCTCGACCAAGGCCGGCACCTGGCTGCGCAACTCCGCCGGCGGGACGACCGGCAACACCGCGTCCCACTGCATCGGCACCAGCCACCGCATCTATCTCTCGCGCGACAGCGACGGCTACTACCACTTCACCGACGGCACCGAAAGCGGACGTATCGCAGGCTACAACTACCGGACCTGCAGCTAGAACCGGTGCGACACGGTGTGTGAGGGATGCCTGACACCCTCACACACCGCCGGGCCCGGCGCGCCCGTCCTGCACCGCAACTCCTCGACCGCGTCCCTCTCGTATGAGCCCCGCGTCTTGTACCAGCCCCACGTCAGGGCGAGAAGCCGTTCCCGGGCGGTCTCCCCACGCCGCAGCCGGGGCTCCTTGCGTCGCGCAGGTGGGCATAGGACGTGCTGGCCATGCCCGGCAGCACGGTCGAGGCAAAAGCCTCTCAAGGCAGTCGTGACGCTCGCGGGCCTGCCACGACCGTGCCGTCGCAGTCCGCGCCTGGCGATCGGACTGCTTCGGGCCGGGGCGGGCACTAGACCCACCACCGCCCGTCCGGTTCCGCCCCGGTCGCGCGCAACCGCTTCGGGAGTCCCTTTGCCGATCAGCCTGTTCGTCGCCCGCCGTCTCCGCAGAGCCGCGCGGGTGGCCTTCGGATGGGACGAGTTGCGTCCCGGCCAGCTCACCGCGATGAAAGCGGTCATGCGCCGCAGGGACGCCATGGTGGTGATGCCGACCGGCTCGGGCAAGTCGGCGGTCTACCAGGTGCCGGGCATGCTGCTCCCCGGTCCGACGCTCGTCGTGTCACCGTTGATCGCTCTCCAGCGGGACCAGATCGCCGGACTGCTGCGCAACAGCGGCCAGAGAGCCGTCGCCGTCAACTCGTCGATGTCCAGGGCGCAGAACGAGCAGGCATGGGAGAGCGTGAGCGACCAAACGGCCCGGTTTCTCTTCCTCGCCCCGGAACAACTCGCCAAGCAGGACGTGCTGGAGCGGCTGGCCGCGCTGAGACCGTCCCTCTTCGTCGTCGACGAGGCGCAGTGCGTGTCCTCCTGGGGCCACGACTTCCGGCCGGACTACCTCAGGCTCCGGCAGGCCGCCGAGAGCATCGGACGCCCTCCCATCCTCGCCCTCACCGCCAGCGCCGCCGCACCGGTGCGCGCCGACATCGTCGAGCAGCTCGGCATGCGCAAGGCCCACGAGGTGGTGGCCGGGTTCGACCGGCCCAACATCCGCCTGGAGGTCACCCACTTCCTGGACAACGCGGCCAAGCGGCGCGCCGTGGTGGAGCGGGCTGCGGCCGAGCCCAAGCCGGGCATCGTCTACGTCGCCACCCGCAAGGACGCCGATGTGTACGCCGCCGAGCTGAGCGAACTCGGCCTGAGCGCCGCCGCCTACCACGCGGGCAGCCGGTCGGCCGACCGCAGCGCGGTCCACGACCGCTTTCTCGGCGGCGAGCTGGACGTGGTGGTGGCCACCTCGGCATTCGGCATGGGCATCGACAAGCCCGACGTACGGTTCGTGCTCCACGCCTCGGTGCCCGGGTCCCTCGACGCCTACTACCAGGAGATAGGCCGGGCGGGCAGGGACGGCGAGCCGTCCCGGGCCATCCTGCACTACCGCGTCGAGGACCTGGGCCTGCAGAGGTTCTTCTCCACCGGCCGCCCGGACGCGGACACCATCGCCGACGTCTCCCGCCTCGTACGGGACCGTGCGACCCCGGTGACACCGACGGAACTCCAGGAGGAGACCGGCCTGTCCGCCGGCCGGCTGACCGCCGTCCTGAACCTCCTGGAGAGTGCCGAAGCCCTCACCACGGAACGCGGAAAGGTGGCCTCGGTCCCCGGCGCCGATGCGGAGGAAACCGCCACGCGGGCCGTGGAGTTGGCCACCGCGCACGAAAGCATGGAACGCTCCCGGGTCGACATGATGCGCGGCCTGGCCGAGACCACCGGCTGCCGACGGCGGTTCCTGCTCGGCTACTTCGGCGAGCGCCTCAACTCCCCCTGCGGCAACTGCGACCGATGCGAGCAGCAGCCCACCGGCGCCGAAGCCGCAGGCAGCGCCGTCCCCGGCCTGTCCCGCCCCCGGACCGCCTCACCCACGCGCCACGACCACCCGTTTCCGCCCGGCACCGCGGTCCACCACCCGCAGTGGGGTGACGGCGAGGTCCTCAGCGAGGAGGAGAACCGGATCACCGTCCTGTTCGCCTCGGTTGGCTACCGAACCCTGTCACTGCCGGTGATCCTGGAGAAGAACCTGCTCACAGCCGCTTCCTAGACGCAGGCCCGGCCGGCCCGCCGCAGCACCGCGTACAGCCCCGCACCCACCGCGAACCCGACCAGGCAGGTCACATCCCCGAACGACGGCCACTGCTCCGGCACCCACCCCACGTACTTCTCCTGGTTCGAGAACGGTGGGACCGACACGACGATGCCCGCCAACAGGGCCGGACCATCCCCACACCCTGTTCACGACCGCCAGGCTCGCCGACAATCTCGGCGAGCAGCAATGCCGGACGGAGGCCGACGAACTCGCCCGCACGGCCGCCGAACACGCGACCACCGCCCTGGGCGCCGAGCACGAAGCCACCCCGAGCTGCCGCCTCACCCTGGCCTGGGTGCTGTACCGCACCGTCCCACACGAGTCCGAGGGCTTCATCCGCGCCACCGTGCGGCATGGCGATGATCAGGGCGGCTCCGCCGTCGGCGAGGTCGATGCCCCAGGTCACCTCGTCGTCCAGGGCCAAGACGTCGGCGAGCAGCTGGAGCAGGTCCGGCTCGTCGTTGGCGACGCGGCGTGACAGCAGCCGACGCCCGCTCTCGTCGATCACCACGCAGTGGTGGTGGGTCTTGCCTGCGTCGATGCCGGCCCAGATCGCGGCCATGTGGTGCCTCCGTGCGGTGGGGTGCTGGTGCTCCCGACGGACGACGTCGCTGTCGATTCCCTACGGAGCGATCGAGTCGCAATTCCTAATTGGGTGCGGTTCCTTTGGAGTGGCGGCCGCGATCAAGTGAGGTCATAGTTCCGCTGGTAAGTGCGTCAGGCGCCAGGCCGAAAATCCATGCAGCGGGGAACCGGGCTGCGTCGGGATACTGGGCCGGTGAGCAACGCCATGGCTGAGTACGAAGCGGATACTGAACAGTTGAAGCGAAGGGTCTACCTCGGCCTGCGCGAGGGCAACCTCGACCCACAGGACGTCGTCGTCCTCGCCTGCGAACTGCTCGACTGGTTCCATTACACCGACGCCGTCCTGGAGGTCGTCGAGCGGAACCCGGCCGAGGTGCCGCAGGCGGAGATGACCGCTCTGGCCCGGCGCATCCTGGACGACGCGGGCTTCGATCCCGGCTTCGACCTCGCCCCAGAGCGTTTGGAGACGTTGCGTGCCGCGCTGCAAGTCGTAGCCCGCGACCTGCCCACGCGCGGGATCGAGGGCGAACCGGAGATCGAGATCCTGGAGGACTGTTTCCCGGTGGGAGCCGGTGTCCGCCTTGCCGACGGCGAACGGCTCAACTGGGGCGGCCCCATCCTGCCGAACATGTGCGACGACCCGACCATGGCATTGACCAGTCTGGCGATCATGATCCAGGAAAGCCTGCTCGAATGGACCTGGCAGGTCTGGCCGGTGTGCCCCCGACATGACCTCGGCGTCCACGGCTCGGAGCGAGAGCGCGAGGTTGTGTGGTGGTGCGCGGGCGATGGCGGACACATCCTTGCGCCGGTCGGCGAACTCGCGCGCGCTCTCGGCCGCCGTCGCCCCAAGTAGGGGCGGCGGTGGGGTGCAGTTCGTTTCGAACGACCGCCGGGATCAGGCGGTGGGTGCGTAGTTCCGCTGGCCGGGTACGGGGTAGAGGCGTTCGTGTTCGCGGGCGGCGTGGTAGCGCCAGCAGGGGCCGAAGTCTCCGTTGGAGAGGACGGCACGCAGTCGCAGTACGGCTTCCCTCCGTGAAGGCCCCAGCGGGCGCCGATCGTGTCGTTGGCGATCACCGGGCCCAGGATCTGCCAGACACCCATGTTGACCGCGTTGAAGACGGCAAAGGCCAACGTCACCGTCCAGATCCAAGGCTGGGAGCTGAAGTAGCTCCAGCCCTCCCGCAGTTCGACGAGCATCGTCGGGTCGCCCTTGGTACGCGGTGGCAGGTCGGGCAGTGACATCCGGGCGAAGAACGCGGCCGCCAGGAGGAAGGACGCGGCGTCCGCGGCGATCGCCCAGCCGCCTCCGACGGAAGCGGTCAGCAGGCCCGCTGTGGTCGGGCCGAAAATCCGGGTGGCGTTCCTGACGGACGCCAGCAGGGAGCTGGCCTGCTGAAGGCCACGTCCCGCCGCAAGGTTCGAGACGATGCCGCGCAACGCGGGCTTGGTCAGCCCCTGAAAGGCACCGTTGAGAGCGGCCAGCGGTAGCAGGAACGCCGGGGGCTGGTGTGTCAGAAGGACGAACGCGACGCCGGCCTGGGTGAGGCCGGCGCCCAGGCTGGTGAGGCGTAGTACGGTGTCGCGCCGGTAGCGGTCGGCGATCCCGCCGCCGAGGAGGAGCATCGCGACCATCGGGACCAGGGCCGCAGTGGTGACCGCGGACAGCCAGCCCGTACTGTCGGTGACCTCCAAAACGCCGAAGGCCAGGGCGACCGGCGACATGGCGCTGCCGGCCATGGAGATCGACTGCCCGGCCAGAAACCGCCGGAAGGCGGCAGAGCGGAGCGGCCGCCCGGAGGCGAAGCCAGTACTGAATACCGGTGACGCGTCCCTTTCGGGCGGTTCACGATCTCGGCTCTCTGGCGCATCCGTTGCAGGCACAAGGGGCCACCGTGCCAGCGCATGCAGGACGCCTCAAGTGGTTTTCGACAGAGGGCCGTGCCGCTACGAGGTGCGGCCACGGCACACAACGAACGCGAGTGACCCGCATCACTCAATCTTCGCTGAGAACGCTCAGCCTTCGCTGCGAGAGATCACCCGCCCCGGCCTCTCCCCCGTCTGACGTCACCACCGCACTGACGGCGGCACGGGCGCGGCTGCCCCGGTCGGTCAGCGGATGTACAGGCTCCTGCCGGTGCGGATGTAGTTGCTCTGTGCCTTCACCGTCCCCACTAAGTCGCCCGTGCAGTCGGATCCGCTGTAGACGGTCGCGTCGATGCCTGTGAAGTTCCAGAAGCGTGCGTACTACGTCCGCGCTGCTGTCCGGAATACTCGGTCCATGCCGCTCATCCGTGACATCTCCCGGGCCGACTACACGGTGGTGGAGGAGCTGCTGCACTCGAACGATCTGGGAGACGACAGGTTCTACAACCCCGACGGCTTGGACGTCGTCGTGGCCGAGCTGCACGGATCCGTCGTCGGGGGTGCCGAGTTCCACCTCCATCACGACTTCGGACACGACGAAGGCCGGGAGACCCATCCTGGCGAGCAGACGTTCGTCTTGGCCATGGCCGTCGCTGACACCGATCGCCGCAGCGGAGTCGGCCGGGCGCTTCTCACCGAGATCGCCCGCCGGACACAGGAAGCCGACGACACGTTCCTGGCCCTGGTCCCCCAGGACGGCGACGATGACGAAGCGGCCAGCCGACAGGCGTTCTTCCAGGCCTGCGGGCTCACGCGCTACGGACCCGACAGACCGGGCGCGGCATGGGGCTGCCCGGTCTCAAAAATCCTCGATGCGGACGCGCCCGGCTCCCGTCCTTTCCCCCACCAGACGTCGCCGCCGTTGATGGCGGCACGGGCGCGGCGGACTCGCCGACACGCGACCGGCTGAGCGTGCGCCCCGATCCTCTCGCCCGCCGCCCGCGAGCTGTCCCACCCACCCACTTCTCTTTCTTCCTGCTGTGCGGCGTGGACTTGGGGGCGTAGAGGGGATGTCGGCCTCCCGGCCACGGCCCAACCAGCATGGTGACCTGCGGATTCACGGACAGGCGCGGCAGAGCGTGCGGACGGTTGTCGGCCGGGTTGTCGTCGGGGATGTGAGCCTGATCCACGGAGGTGTTGTCGCTTCGTGACCGTGGTCGGGCCGTCATGGTCGGGGTTCTGGTCGGGGCCGGCTGCTGCTGTGAACGGTACGCGCGGCGCCGGACGGGCCGGTACCGCACCGGACGGGAAGCGAGCGACCGTGATGATCGGCGTGGACGCGGGCAGCGGAGACCGGCTGGCGCTGGGGGGCTTGGTCGAAACCGTGCGCGGAACTCGGTGCCCCGCCTCCCTCGCGTTCGGCCTTCTTGCCGGTGTGCGTCCTGGGCGGAGTTTTACGTCGTGCCCCCGAGAGCCGGCCAACCGCAAGGCGTAGGCCTCCCGCGGCGAGGCCGCCTCCGCGGTCCGGGCCGGGACGGCGGCCCGCCGCTCGAGCCGGCTGGCACTCCTCGAGGCCGCGGCGCGCGCAGCCGCGGCCCCGCTGCCCGTACGGTCAGCGCGGACACGGCCCCACTGCTCCTCAGGGAGGCGCACGGTGAGCTGGACACCGGCCCCAGTCCGTCCGCGGACTTCCTGGACGCCTCCGGCATAGGGGCCCCGACCGCGGCGTACACCGCCGCCGGGGCCCCTATGCCCTCTGCCGCCCAGCAGTTCGCAGCCCTGGCCGAACAGACCGCAGCCCGCCTTGTCCGCGGCCGCGGGCGGGGAGCTGTCGCCGGCGCAGTGCGTGCTGTACGCGGGCGTTGCCGGGCTCTGCGCTAGAAGGTCAGGTTCCAGGCGTCGATCTTGCCTGTGTCGGAGGCGGCGTTGTCGTTGACGCGCAGCTTCCAGGTGCCGTTCGCGACCTCTGAGGAGGCGTCCACGGTGTAGGTCTGGGCGATGTTGTCGGCGCTGCCGCCGGTGTGGTTGTGCAGCGTGTAGACGGTGCCGTCCGGCGCCACCAGGTCGACCTTCAGGTCACCGATGTAGGTGTGCTTGATGTCCACACCCACCTTGAGGGTGGCCGGGGCGTTGCCGCTCACGCCGGTGACGGCGATCGGGCTCTCCACGGTCGCGTTGTCGTTGACGGCGAAGTCCGCGAGGTTCTCGAAGTACTTGCCGGGCGGCGGGGTGGTCGCGACGGCCTTGAGGGCGTCGGCCTGTCCCTCGCCGAAGAACGCGTTGTTGGCCGTCGTGCCCGTGCAGCGGCTGTCCGAGGGGCAGGCGATGTCGTTGGCCTGGGCGGCCAGCTTGGCGCGGATCTCCGCCGGGGTGATGCCCGGGTTGGCGCTGGCGATGAGTGCCGCCACGCCGACCACGTGCGGGGTGGCCATCGAGGTGCCGCTCTTGCTGCCGTAGCCGCCGCCGGGGACGGTGGAGTACACGCTGCTGCCCGGCGCCGCGATGTCGATGACGCCCTGCCCGTAGTTGGAGAACGAGGCCTTGGTGACGCCCGTGCCGTTGGCCGCGACCGTGACCACGCCCGGCAGCTCGGTCGGGATGTCGAGGCAGGCGTTGGTGATGGTGCGGGTGACCGGCGTCGAGTCGTTCGGGCTCGCGGAGTCGGTCGTCTTGTGGGCGAGGTCGTAGTTCTCGTTGCCCGCGGCGGCGATCTGGAGGGAGCCCTTGCTCTCGGCGTACTCCTGGGCGCGCGTGACGCCCGCGATGATGGCGGCCTGGTCGATGTTGTCCGGGCAGTTGAACTGCCACGGGTCCGTGTAATAGCTGTTGTTGGTGACCTTGAAGCCGTGGTCACCGGCCCAGACGAAGCCGCAGATGGTGTTCTCGGCGAAGAAGAAGGCGTTGCCCGGCTCGGCGACCCGGACCGCGGCGATCGTCACCCCGGGGGCCACGCCGACGACGCCCTTGCCGTTCTTGGCCGCGGCGATGGTGCCCGCCACGTGGGTGCCGTGCGTGTCGACGTCCCGCCAGGCGCCGGCACGGGTGTCGGGCTTGCCGTAGGCGCAGGAGACCGAGTCGGCCGCGTCGAAGTTGGGCGCCAGGTCCTGGTGCTGGTCGTCCACACCGGTGTCCAGGATGCCGACCTTGACCGAGGCGGAGCCCGGGTTCACGGCCCAGGCCTGGTCGGCCTTGATCTGGCTCATGTCGGCCCGGACCGGTTCTCCGGCCGGGGTCGAGGCCTGAGCCGGATTGGCCGGGAGCGCCGGGTTGTAGGCGTCGGCCGGGACGTCCGAGGTGCGCGTGGCGCCGACCTGCTGCACGCCGGCGACGCCGCGCATGGTGGCGGCGAATCCGCTGGACGCCGAGTGGGCGACGATCACGCCGATGGCGTCGAAGTTCGAGAAAACGGTGCCGCCGTTGGCCTCGATCGCGGAGCGGACCGCCGAACTGTCACCGGGGGCGGTGATCACGAGGTAGGCACGCGTGCCGGCCACCCAGGTCGCACTCTGGGAAGCCGGCACGGCGGCCGGAGCGTGGGCCTTGGCGGCCGGAGCGGTGGAGGGGACGACGGGGAGCGTGCCCGCGAGGGCGCCCGGGGCGCCGAACGCGAGGGCGGCACCGAGCGTGGCCGCCAGCACCAGCGTGCGTCTGGATCGGCTGGATATGTGGGGTATCAAAGCGTCCTCCGGAGACGGCCCGGCCGTGCTGAGGGCACCGGCCGGGCCGTACGAAACGAGTGGTGGATGCAAGATGTCAGACGGGTCCTCCTGTACGGAAGTACCTTTCCGTACCGCGACGTTATAGGGGCATGGCTGAAAAGCACCGCTGGAGGTGCCGGCGCAGTACCGGATGGCCATCACCGAGCAGATGCACCGGGTGATCGCTCCCTCTGTGCGTAGCGAGCAGACCCGGCGGCGGCTGGCCCGGCTGCGCGTTGAGGGGCTGGTCGACCGCATCACCCTGCCGCAGGCCGGACGGACCCGGAGTTGGTTCCCCACGGCGTACGGCGTGCAACTCGCCTCCGAGTGGCCCGAGATGCGCGGGCGGCGGCTCTCCAGGACCGTGTCCGGTCCGACCGCCGTGCGGCTGAAGGCCGGCCACACGCTGACCGTGACCGAGACCGCGCTCGTCTTCCTCGAGGACGCACGCCGCCTCGGCGATGTGTGCGAGCCGATGGACTGGATCCCCGAGGTCCACCACCCGATCGGGAGCGGCAAGGCCGTCATCCCCGACGCGCTCCTGTACTACCGGCGCGGCCCCGCCGACGGAGACAACGGGTCGATGCTGCGGGCTTTCGTGGAAGTCGACCGGGCCACCATGGGCCCCGAACGCCTCGCCGCCAAGCTGACCGCGTACGAGCGCCTCCACCGCTACGTACCCGTGGTCCCGGGGCGTCGGCCGACCCTCCAGGAACCGGCGGTTGAGGAGTGGCGTCGGCACTACCCGCTCTTCCCCCGCGTCCTGTTCGTCCTGGACGGCACCGGCCCAACCGGTGTCGAGAACCGGATCAGCGCCCTGCGCTCCGGAGCCGGGCTGCTGGCGCCGTCCCGCTTCCTGCACGACGTCCCGGTCCTCGCGGCGCCGCTGGCCGACCTGCTCCAGCACGGCCCCTCCGCACCCGTACGGCGCCCCGTTCACGACCCCGACCGACGAGTCCGCTGGACCGAGTCCGCGCGTCGGCAGACATGACGCGCAGCGCCCGCAGACGACGGCGCGGGTCTGTACTTCGCTTCGCTCGCAGACCCTCCGTAGCAAAGTAGTCGGCCACCAGACCAGCGCGTATCCGCCCCTTGTCGACCTGGTCAGCCGCGCATCCGGGCGCCAACGGCCAGCCGGTCGAGGCTGCCTGAGGCACTACGAGAAGCACCACGAAGGACAGCAAGAGGGGCAACACGAGAAGCAACCAGCCGGGGCGCAACTCCAGCGGGCGCCGACCGTGCGCTGACCAGCCGTGGTCGGGGCTGGACGCGACACGGCCGGAGGCGCGGTCGGGGCGAGCACTCCGCCGACCGCCGTAGCGACTCCCGCACTCCGTCGGACGCCCGGACGGGCGAGGCGTGACACACCGACCGCAGCGTGCCGTTGGCATGACCAACTGGAGCCACAAAGGGTGATCTGCCGGTTGCCGGCAGACCACCCTTCGCCTTCTACTCGCGGGCGTGACTGTTGTGCGCCTCCACCCTGTGACCGGAGGCGTCCTCGATGGTCCAGTCGTCGAGGTTGACCGTGTGACGGGTGGTGTTGGTGACGTCCACCCACTCCTTGTTCAGCGACCGGTTGGAGCGGTCGTCACGTCCCGGGGAGTCGTACTGAACCGCCGAGATCTCCACCTTCGGGTGCTGCGGGCGGGCATGGCCGGCCGCGGACGCCGGCAGCACGGCCACCGAGACAGAGCACCGGCCGCGAGCGCGGCGGCGACCAGCCGACGGGCGGTGGCAGAAGCAGAAGCGGACGAGAAGTCCCCCCGAAGGTGCAGGCACCACTCCCCCGCAAACAGCCTTCCGGCCACCGCGGGAATCGGTGCGGTGTGCGGGTGACGACCGGACTGGCCGCACACCCACACCCGGCCCACCCCCTGCAGGAGTTGACCCAACCCACACAGCCACCACACCGATACCGCGCAGGCCGTCACCCGAAAGCGAGCAACAGCCCTCACCTTCGCCGCTTCGGGGGCCCGGTCGGTGCAAGTGGTCTGTCCGGGCCGGGTCAGATCTCCGCGGTCGCCGTGGCAGTGACCCACGCGGCGGCTTCGACGTCGGTCAGGAACAGCACTCGCGTCGGGTGGATGGTGTGTCCCTGGACGACATGGACACGGCCCCGGCGCGGGCGCTCCTTCGGGCGTGCGGACCAGACGGCACTGCCGCGACCCTGAACGCCTTCCGGAGATGAGCGAATCACTTCTCACTTGGGCGGCGATCAGCTTGATGACCCGTCGGCTCACCCGCCGCACGGCCCCGCCCCGCCGAACGCCGCGACGCCACCCCGTACTACCTCGCCCAGGCAGTCCGCGCAGACCAACCTGTCAAGGCTGCGGCATGACTATCACTCGCACGGGTGAATGTTCAGGTGCGTGGACGTTTCTGCATCCCCGCGTTTCCTACGGTAGTTGAGCGTTGCCCCAGTCCCCGGCGACGGTCCGACGACCACGAACTCCCGTCCAGCGGGGGGGGCTCACGTCAGGAACCGTCATGGGCATCCAGGAGACGAATGCGGCCTCGGAGCAGCGCCGGAATCACCCGATACCGGGGAAGCTGCCGCCCCCGTGCCGGCACGCGCGCAGTTACCTTGTCCGCGGCATCACCGTGATCGAGCTCCACGGAACCATCGACCTGAGCAATATCCCTGAGATCCAGGCGCACACCGATGCCGCCACCGCCATGCCCGGCGTCCGCGTGGTCGTGGACCTGCGAGCGGTGGAATTCCTCGACTGTTCCACCCTCGATCTGCTCTGCCGCACCCGCCGCCGGGCCCTCGAACGCGGCGGCCATCTGACACTGGTCTGCGTCCGCCCCTGGCACCTACGGATCCCCAAAGCCGCCGACCTCGGCACACGCTTCGCGCCCCACGCCACCGTGGAAGACGCCCTGGAGTACGAGCAGTGAACGCCCCCCACCGGCTCTCGGCATACAGAAAAATCCAGTCCGTTATCGACCGAATTGCACGCTGCCCCCATTCCCCCGACCCGGTATACGCTCCCGGGCAGGACCTCCACACGTTTCGCCGACTCCGGTCGGCGACACGCTGCCGGTCCGCCTCTTTCGGCCCCCAGCCCCCGGGTCGCAGTGACAATCCGACCACTGTGAGCGGCTGGAGCCGCATCGCCGACTACGCGGCTCCAGCCCTTCGTCCTCCCCAGCCCTGTTCGAGCCCGGGATGAACTCCCGCGCACCCCGGGACGGGTGGGGAGGACGGTCGGTGTGAGACGGCGATGCGAGGGGAGCCCGACGCTGTCTTCGCACTCTCAGCCGCCGCCCGTGCTCGCCTGCACGCGGCGGCGGCTGGCGACCATTCCACCACCAGCGCCCCCGGAGCATTCCTCGATGACAGCTTCCGGCGAGAAAGCGGGATGACTCAAGCAGGAGACTGCCGCAGCCACCTCAGGCCCGTCACACCGACGTGCCGGCAAGCCATGGCCACACCGTCTTCCGGGCTCGACCAAGCAGGAAAGCACCAGCCTGAGTTGCCAGTTCTCCTTCACAAGCCGACGACTCTCCTCCGCCAACTGCCAAGCACGCTCCTGAGCAGCCGACAACCGTTCCGCCATCACAGCATCGCCCACACGATGCCCCACAAGGAAGACTCTCTCGCCGGCACACCAACCAAACAAACTGTCATGCCAGCATCAGACACAGGCACCAACCGGGAGTGCCCCGTATTCAAGCCCATCTTCAGCCTCGCTCTGGTTCTGATCTGGGGCGTCCTCTTCACCATCGTCCTCGGCGCCGTCTGGTGGGGTGTCGGCAATCCGCCCGGCAACGCGTTCCGGGGCGCCGTCGGTGTCCTCGCCGGGACAGCCGCGCACGCGCTGGAGGCGGACCTCGCCCGGCGGCACGCGCGTCGTAGCCGACCACCCCACAACCACCGCAAGACCGGCCCGTCAAAGCCGTATGCACGATCCGCAACCCCGCAGCCCGTACCGCACAAGGAGCAGCATGAGCGCGACGACCGAGCTGGACAAGGAGCGCCGCTACCTGCGCCCCGTACGCGCCACGATCATCTCCGACGATCCGGACGGCGTGCACCTGGCGGTGTGTTCGTGGCTGCCGATGTTCGATGAGTGGGCGACCGGGCCCGTGATCTGCGCGGAGTCCATGCGCCAAGGGCCGCTACCGGAGGGCCCTGAGGTGACGTGCACGCGATGTCCGGAGGGGAGGCCGAAGTACGAGCGGATACCGGCCCCGGGATATCGGCCGGCCGACGACGACCCGGAGGTCCTGCGGGCGGGCGCGGACAAGGCTGAGGCGGCCGTGAAGCGGGTACTGGAGCTGGCGCTCGCCGACGATGTCGACGATCCGTCGTGGCGGGCGCCGGGCGCAGTGGTCCCTGGGCGTATTCGGTTGGCCGTGGCTGGGGAGCAGGAGGGGCAGAGGTGACGGAACAGGCCGAGGCCATGAAACTGTCCGGAGACCAACTGCTCGCGTTAATGGTGGCGTCCGAGCGCCGTAACCGGCAGTCCCACGACGACAGCAGCACGGCGCCCATCACCCCGTTCGCGCCGTGCGCGGTGTGTGACACGGCCGTCGACTCCCAGAAGGCCACGCTCGGTATGGCGGACGTCGATGAACGGGTCTTGACCGTCGGGCCGTGCGGGCACCGGATGTCATACAACCGGAAGGTCGCCGAGCAGATGGCCGGCCGGGTGCAGAAGATCGTGGATGAGGAGAAGAAGCCGGTGAGCGTGTGGGGCACGATCTGCAGCCTGGAGGAGGATCCGCCGTACGCCTACCAGCGCTCACACGTCCTGCCGTCCGAGGCCGACCCGCGGGGTGGGGATGTGCAGTTGGCGGAGGTGCCGTCGCACATCACCCGGGACGGCCGTGACGACCAGCCGGAGGACGGTCGGCCGTGGCCGTGGCTGCGGGTGTCCCTCAACTCGGAGGACGCGGTACTGCACGCCCGGCAGGTCCGTGAGGTGTGGGAGTCGATGGGTGCGTGGCTTCAGCAGGTCGGGGAGGAGCGGTGAGCGGGGGCCGGCCAGGCGCTGTCGGAATGGGCGGCACGGGAGCAGCAGAACGCGAGGAAGGGCGTACAGCGGCGTGTCCTGGCGTGGGCGGGGCTGAATGCGCAGGCTCGTCGCGCGGACGCCCTGGCCGCCCGTGTGGCGCACGGGGCGGTCGCCGAGGAGTGGACGGCTGGCCTGCTGACCCGATTACCGGCCGGGTGGACGGTGCTGCACGGGCGTCGGCTTGCCGGGTTCCGCAAACTTCGACCACACGCTGCCCTCGCCATGCGGGACCGCGGTGTTCGTCCTCAACTCGAAACGCTGGCACGCCCGGCTCCCCACCCATCTGCGGGATGGTCGGGTGCACTTCGGGGATGAGGACCGGCACGGGCAGATAGACGCCGTCGCCCGGTCCACGGCCCGCCTCCAGGACGCGCTGGCCATGCCCGACGTGGTGGTGTGGCCACTGCTGGTCGTTCACGGCTCCCCCGTGGCCGGCGGAGTCCTCGATGCGCGGTCGCCGCGGTGGGCGGGCCCGGTGTACGTGCTGCGCTTGGCTCTGAAGCTGATCGTCAAGTGGCTGAAGATGTCGATGGTGCGCTGGTGAGGTGGCCCTCCGAGGTGAGCCTGTCGGGGTTGTCACCAGCGGTGACCAGCAACTGCCCGGCGGTTTCGGTCCCGACGCCCGGTAGCGCGAGCAGACCGGGTTACGAGTGCGCCTCAGGACGAAGCCAATAGGATCAACGGCCGGAAGAGGCACCTGATCTGCGACAACAGAGGTCTGGTACTCCTGGTGATGGCGACCGCGGCGAACGTGACCGCCCGCGACGCGGCCAAGGAACTGCTGTTCCGCCTCGCACTCATCCACCTCGAGATCGCCATCGTCCGGGCCGACTCCGCCTACGCCGGGAAGCTCGTGACCTGGGCCAAGACCTACCTCGACATGGTCGACTCGTGTGGAGTGCGTTGATGTTTCGCGGGTAAACGGATCGGGGATCAGCGGCGCTTCGGACGTGAGGCGGATATATGAACCTGGCTGGGCTGGGCGAGGGGCTGGAGCCGCTCGTGGACCGTCCGATAGCCGTCTCCGCCGTGTTCGAGGACAGTGGCGGGATCGCTGAGGCTCGTGACATGGCCCGCGACTTCCTCACGTCTGTGCAGGCTGTGCATGGGCTGCCGGTGTCGAAACGGGCGATGTGAACCGTTCCGGGTTCGGTAGGGACTCGATCATTTGAGAGGATCGAGTCATGGCACGTCCTTCCCGGTACCCGCTTGAGCTGCGCAAACGAGCCGTCCGCATGGTCGCCGAGGTGCGGCCGGAGT
>NZ_JAAGLU010000659.1 GCF_010550245.1 Streptomyces sp. SID12501 | reverse complement strand
CGAAGTCGTTCGACTGGGTGGACGACGACGTGCGCTGACCGCACGACGACCGGCGCGCCCGCGCGCGCCGGTGAGGACGAGGGCCCGGGGCGGGGAGGCTCCGGGCCCTCGCCCTGTCCGGACCGCCCCGTTCGCCCGGTCCGCCCCCTGGGTGCTACCACCCCTCTTCGCCGTCCAGGACGAACGTCCTGCTCGACTCCCTTCACCTGCGGGCCCGCCTCGCCGATGGGGCCGAGGACGGACCTCGAGCCCCGGGGAGCGACGAGGAGCGGAGGGACGCATGCGAGTGCGTCGGTGGATCACGACGACGGTGGCGACGGTGCTCGCCGCGGGGACGGTGGCCGTGACGTCGACGGCCGCGCAGGCCGCGACCGCGGACGAGCTCGCGGCGGCGCTGCTGGGAGGCACGGACGCGCTCGCCTCGGCCGAGCTGCTGGCGC
>NZ_JAAGLU010000658.1 GCF_010550245.1 Streptomyces sp. SID12501 | reverse complement strand
GGGAGTACCGCCAAACGCGAGCACGCCGAGGGCATCGGGGTGCGGTTCATCGACTACACCGCCGAGGACGTCGCCGCCGCGGCACGCGAGCTGGTTCCGGGCGGCTTCGACGGGATCGTCGACCTGGTCGGAGGTACCTCGCTGCGGACGGTCGCTCCGCTGGCCCGGGCTCCGCGCAACGTCATCGCTGTGGGTGATGCGTCGGTGCCCGATCTCGGTGGGCGCTTCGTCGAGCGTCGCATCGACCGCGAGAACCTGGAGCGGTCGGCCCGGCTAGCCCTCGACGGAGTCCTCGCACCCGTCATCACCGCGGTCCATCCGCTCTCCGACGCGCCGGCCGCCCTCGCCGCCGTCGAGAACGGTCACGCCTCGGGGAAGGTCGTCATCAAGGTGGCATGAGAAGTACCGGTTGCCTGCGACGTCCGACTGTCCTTTGCAGG
>NZ_JAAGLU010000657.1 GCF_010550245.1 Streptomyces sp. SID12501 | reverse complement strand
TGCGCGTCACGCCTCCGGGGCGCGGCATCGTCCACCAGGTCAACCTGGAGCAGCTCGCCACCATCGTCGCGGAAGGCCCGGACGGCGTCCTCCTCCCGGACACCGTCATCGGTACCGACAGCCACACGACGATGGTCAACGGCCTCGGCGTGCTGGGCTGGGGCGTCGGCGGTCTGGAGGCCGAGGCGCAGATGTTGGGCCTCGCCCAGCCGCTGCGCGTACCGGAGATCGTGGGCGTCCGGCTCACGGGAGCGGTCAGTCCCGGCACCTCCTCCACCGACGTGGTGCTGACCCTGACGCGCAGGCTCCGCGAGGAGAACGTACGCGCCCTGATGCTGGAGTTCACCGGCCCGGGCGTGGCCGAGCTCACCGCGGCCGACCGCTGCACGATCGCCAACATGGCACCCGAGTACGGGGCGATGACCGCCTTCTTCCCGGTC
>NZ_JAAGLU010000656.1 GCF_010550245.1 Streptomyces sp. SID12501 | reverse complement strand
AACTTCAGAGGCGATTCCCCTTGACCGAAATAGACCCGCCCGTTGGGCAGGACGAACTCCGAATGCAAAAACTAACGACCCGGACATACTTACAACGTCCGTAACCATCAGACAGTTTCCACCACGAACCGCGACTTCGGTGCCTCGACCCCCCGCAGGCATTCGCCCGCGTGAGCCGGTCTCCCGCACCTCCCGCATCACGACGATGACGACCGAGCGTAGTCAGGCTGCTTCGCAGCCCGCAAGGCATCCACAACGATCTTCGCCGGACGTGTGACGGTGACGACAGCCTGCTCCTTCTCCAGCGACTGGACGACGCCACCGGGAATGTTGAGCGCCGGCTCCAGATCCTGCGGTTTGCCGATCACCTTGAACTCATAGGGCTGTGTGATCTTCTTACCGTCGATCGCGACCCCGTCCTCCTCGTCCGAGAAGTACGAG
>NZ_JAAGLU010000655.1 GCF_010550245.1 Streptomyces sp. SID12501 | reverse complement strand
CCGACGTAGAACTCGAAATCCACTCCGGTGAGGTCGTCGCGGTAGTCGGCGACAACGGCGCCGGCAAGTCCACGCTGGTCAAGACGATCGCCGGCGTGCACCCCATCGATGACGGCGTCATCGAGTGGCAGGGCCGCCCGGTCTCCATCAACAAGCCCCACGACGCCCAGAGCCTGGGCATCGCGACGGTCTACCAGGACCTCGCGCTGTGCGACAACCTCGACGTGACGTCGAACCTCTTCCTGGGGCGGGAGCTGCGCGACGCGCGGGGCCGGCGCGACGACGAGCGCATGGAGCAGGTCGCGCGCCAGATCCTGCGGGACCTGACGAGCCGGATCCCGACGGTGCGCGTGCCGCTCGCGCAGCTGTCCGCGGGGCAGCGCCAGGCGGTCGCGATCGCGCGCACGCTCATCGGCTCGCCGCGCATCGTCGTGCTCGACG
>NZ_JAAGLU010000654.1 GCF_010550245.1 Streptomyces sp. SID12501 | reverse complement strand
GGTTCCGTGAGTGAGCACCGAGGACTAGCGTCCGGAGCACGGGTGGGCGCCCGCCCACCGACGGGTCGAGGGGGACGGTCATGGCGCACGGCGACATCACGCACGTCGACATCCCGGTCGCGGACACCGCGGCCGCGACGCGGTTCTACGAGGGGCTGTTCGGCTGGCAGATCCGGGAGATCCCGGGCTTCGAGGGCTACCCGATGTGGTCGGCGCCGAACGGCGTGAGCGGCGGCGGGCTCGCGCCCCGCTCGGAGGGGTTCACGCAGCCGCGCAGCTACGTCGAGGTCGACTCGATCGACGACGTGCTGGCACGCGTCGCCGACCTGGGCGGTCGGGTGCTGCACGGCAAGGAGCCCATCGACGCGACGAGCTGGTGGGCGGTCGTCGCCGACGCCGACGGCAACCACGAGGGCTATCTCTTCCCGGCGACCTATCCAC
>NZ_JAAGLU010000653.1 GCF_010550245.1 Streptomyces sp. SID12501 | reverse complement strand
CGAGGTACAGCCCCGCCGCCACGTCCATACCGAAGCCCTGCGGCGGGTCTTCGGCGAGGCCCGCGAGCACGCCGAGGCTGATCGCGACCATCGACACCCCGGTGGTGACGATCGTCGTGACCGCCTGGTCGGTCGAGTGCCCGAGCACGGACGTCACGCCGACCAGGCCGAGCCCACCGGGCACGAGCACCCAGAACCCGGGCAGGGACGTCACGAGGAACGGCGGGCCCTCGCGGCGCGTGGCCGCGAGCATCGCGACGGGCGTCATCGCGAGCGCGCCGACGAACGACGAGACGACGGCGCCGAACAGCACGCCGCCGAGCACCTGACCGGCGTACGCGACGAGCAGCACGAGCGTGATCCACGGCAGCGTGCCGCGGTGCGCGTCGTTGTGCAGAACCACGCCCACCGCGTAGACGAGCACGCCCACCCACGGCGCCG
>NZ_JAAGLU010000652.1 GCF_010550245.1 Streptomyces sp. SID12501 | reverse complement strand
TCCATAACCTCGGCCGTCAGATTGTCGGGCCGTGCACCCTTCACCGTAAATGCGTTCTTCGTGAACGGTGTGGGCCGGTCAAAGACCTCATCCATCCGACCCTGTACATGCGCCAGCACATCGCGCGCTGTATCGTTCAGCGCCCAGGAGCCAGCGATCCGCACCTGACGATCTGAAAGCCGAGCCAGATGCGCCTGCATCTCCCGGTCATCAAGGGTGAGATTGAGCATGGCAAAATCCGGAAACGAAAAGCGCCCGCGAGGATTTCTCCTCCGGGCGCAAGTGTGGTCACGGCAGAATGTCAATTAAAGCTTACGCACTGTCAACAGCCTTTTTCCACGGCGATAGTTCTGGAAGCCCATCAACCAGCCGTAGAGCGCTAAGTGCGCTGCACCAGGACAACTCCGCCAGCAGATGCAGCAACGCGCCGTACCATGCGTG
>NZ_JAAGLU010000651.1 GCF_010550245.1 Streptomyces sp. SID12501 | reverse complement strand
CCCGCCCGGGCGCCGGGGGGCTGCGCGTCTGCGGCCAGATCTACAACCGCGCCGAGGAGTACGAGCGCCTCGCCCGGGCCCTGCCCGGCTACCTCAGGGGCGCCTGAGCAGGTAGGTGTCCATGATCCAGCCCTTGCGGACACGGGCCTCGGTCCGCAGCTCCTCGATCCGCCCGGCCACGTCGGCCAGCTTCCCCGAGACCAGGATCTCGTCCGGGGTGCCCACGTAGGCACCCCAGTAGATGAACCGGTCCTGGTCGAGGTGGGCGGTGAACGCGTGCCGGGCGTCCAGCATCACCACCACGTCGTCCACGTCCTGCGGCCAGCCCTCCGCGAGCCGCCGGCCCGTGGTGATCTGCACCGGGCGCCCGACCCGGTTCAGGTTCGTCCGGTGCCGGGCCAGCAGCGCCGACACGCTGCTGATGCCGGGCACCACCTCGTGC
>NZ_JAAGLU010000650.1 GCF_010550245.1 Streptomyces sp. SID12501 | reverse complement strand
CGATCACCCCGCAATATGTCTTTGGCGACGGACTGCTGAACGCGGCCAAGGATGTCTTTGCCGAAAAGGGCATCGAGCATGTCGGCAACAGCTATCATTCGCTGACCGACAAGGAATTCTCGGGCTACCTGACCAACGCCATCGCCGCCCAGCCGGATGTGCTCTTGCTGCTGAACTTTGGCGCGCAAAGCTCGGATATGCTGCGGCAGGCGGTCAGCTTTGGCCTCAAGGAGCGCATGACCATCGTCGTCGCCTGGGCGTCGGGGCTGGAGCAGTTCGAGGCGCTGGGGCCGGACATCTGCGAAGGCGTCTATTTTGGCGCGCAATACTGGCACGGGGCCGATACGCCGCTGAATCGCGAACTGGTGGCCAAGGTGCAGGAAAAGCACGGCTTCAACCCGAACTATTCCTTTGCGGGCTCATACATCTGCGCCAAGCTGCT
>NZ_JAAGLU010000064.1 GCF_010550245.1 Streptomyces sp. SID12501 | reverse complement strand
CCCAGCCCTTCCGTGAGCGCCGCCAACTCCTCGGCCCAGCCATCGACTTGCTCAAGACTCACATCAACCAGCATGTCCAGACAACGTCAGCAACGATCAGAAGTCACATGATCTGAGGCTGTAGTACCTGTTCGACACCGTCCTCAAGGACGCGGGGATCGACGTCGTGCTGACCGGCGTCCGGATACCGCGCATGAACGCGCCCATGGAACGTCAGGTTTTCCTGAGCACCTTTCTGACCTGCACCTTTGCGGGCCGGATCGGCTGTGACCTGCTAGGTCGGGTTACAGAGACGACCGGAGGCAGTCAGAGGCAATCGCCCTCTGTTTGGCCCCGAATCGGACTAGGTCAGGACGGTGTCGATCAGGCTGTGACCCCTCTGGAGGCACTCTGAATCGCTCTCGGTCGAGCTGTGATGGGGACGCCTGCCTCCGGTGCGGAGCCAGGCACACGAGGCCTCCAGGACGACGACCCTCGAGAGTTCGCCTGGCACCGACTGAAGGTCGGTTCCGGATGCCACCCGTGGTTTTAGCGGGCCTGGGCGGCGTCCACGTCCTTGCGAGACGACCCCACCATGCCAGACAGCACCCACCAGCCACTCCCCCAACGACACATCCCCCTCGCACGCGGCCGAGTAGGCCTCCCCCAACTCCCTCCGACAGCGGCCGATCTCGTCCTGGTCGGCGACCTCACGGGCCGCTACGCCTCCGGCAGTTAAAGCAGGCTCGGCTCCGACCGTCGGAGCGTGGTCCTGCGCGCGGACCGCCAGGGCGCGGCCGAGCACGGGCACCGGATCACTGCGGCCATCGCCTGCCACGTGGCTCGCGCCGGCGGCAGCATCGACCAACTCACGCAGCTCCTGATGCACCCCGAGCACGAAAGCGGACGGCACACCCGGCACATCGCGCTGCGCTCCGGGCAGGTACGCGCCCTGGACTACATCCGTCGGGTGTGGGCCAGCGCCTCGGATGCGATCAGCAGCACCAGGGCGCTGGGCTCCCGGCACGAGACGTACGAGGTCCTGGCCGCACTGCGCGACCGGATCGGGGCCGACGGCCGGATCGCGCTCGGCGGCCGCGGTGTGCCCTACCGGTTCGGGTCCAGGACGGATCGCGACGGCCGCACCCAGCTACGCACGGTGGAGGCACTGACCGCCCTGCTGCACACGCTGTTTCCCGCCGCCTCGAAGGTGCCCGTGGCTCACCCGTGGTGCGGCGTCCCCGGGGACTGGTGCGCGACGGTGAACTTCGATCCGGGTACGGGTCTGGGCGCGGCCGGCGGCTATGTGGGCAGCGGTCTCACCACGGCGAATCTCGCGGGTCGGACCCTGACAGACCTGGTGCTCGGCGAGAAGACAGAGCGGACCGCCCTGCCGTGGGTCGGGCGTGCGGTCCGACGCTGGGAGCCGGAGCCGCTTCGCTGGGCCGGAGTGCAGGCCCTCTACGCGCTGTACCGCGAGGCCGACCGCCGCGAGTACCGCTCGCAGTCGGGCCGGACAAGTATTTTCGCGAAGGCAGCCGATCTGGTCTCAGGCCGGTGACCGGACCACACTGAGCCGGTGATCCCCCGGAGAAGGCATCGCGGATGCACACTCCCGCGCTCGGCCGCCGAGGGCCATGGGGGCGAACGGGTGGAACGGCTCGCGGAACTTCACGCCCGCGTTCAGGCGCTCGACGACGCCGGACTCCCGAAGGGAGGCCAGGATCGGCCGGTTCCCCAGTGCGCGGGGGCCGGCCTCCACCCGTCCCTGGAACAGGCCGACGATCATGCTCCTCGCCGACGCCGGCCTGCACGGCCATGAATACGCCGTCGACGCCATCCTCGGCGCCACGGCGCTCGCCGCTCCCGGCCCGGTCACCGTCCCCACATCGGACCCGGAGGACCTCGGCGCGCTGTGCGGCGGACGGGCCACCGTCATCAAGGTCTGATGCGTCCACGGACTGGATGCCGCCGCTGACGCTTCCGTTCGCACCCGCAGCCGCTCACCGCGCCGCAGCCGGACCGGTGCGCATGAGTGGGGCTAGACCCACCGGTGAGGGGGCGTAGCGGAATGTCGGGCGGGGGCGGGGGGTCATAGCCTCTCGGGGGTTGGCTGCTCCTGCGGCCTGTCCAACGACTTACGGAGGACCCCATGCGCCACTCGGCTCGTGCCGTTGCCTGCGTCCTCGTTCTTGCCACCGCGCTCGCGGTGAGCGGCTGCGGCGTTCCCGACAGCGTCGATTCGCGCTGCGCGAAAGACTCGTGCACCGTTCACGTGCACTCCGGATCATCCATCAACCTTAGGAATCTCAAGCTGAACGTCACAGAGGTGAGCGACAGCTCTGTGACGCTCGGTTCGCACGGTGTCAGCGTGAAGGTGAGCAAGAATCTGGACCTCAGGTTCGGCGGCCATCGGTTTCACCTGGTGTCGGCCAGTAACAGGACCGCTGACCTCCAGATCGAGTAGAGCCCGAACCCGGAAGACCTGGTCCCGGCTGTCCACGCCGCTCTCGAACCGGGCCCGATCCTCCGGGGACAGCTACCCCGTCGACGCGTTCCCCGTGGGCCGGGACCGCCGGACGGCGACCTGCCTCGCCCGCGTCGGCGCCCACCTCACCCGCACCCGCCACGTCACAACGCTTCGCCCCGAATCAGCCGCCAGGACCGTCTTCACCCGGGTGGGGCCCGCCGGTCAGCCGGGTGCGGGGGACACCCGGCTGACACTGAAAAGGTACGCAGACCGAGCTGTGCCCGGTATCCCGCTACACCCACGGACGGGTGGGTCTGGACCCACCGGGAGCAGGGCAGGCGGGCGAAGCCCGGCCCACTGCGACGGCTACCGAGCCGCCGCTGCGGTCGGGCGCCGTCGATCCCGGCTCCCCTGGTGCTGATGCTCCACCGTCAGATGCCATCCCGCGTTCGCGTGCCCCTGCGGAGCGTGGCGCGGTCGGCCGGGCGAGCGGGGGTGTGGCTGGGCCCACTCCGGACGGGGCGTAGCGGGATACCGGGCGCGGGGCGGCCTGCGTACCTTCTCCGGTATCGGCCGGTCGGTCTCCTGCTGACACAATGATCACCGTGGTGAAAGGATGAGGCGCATGAGGATACCTCCGGGAGGCGGTCCCCTTCGTTGGTGCGCCGAGATCGGGCTCGGCCTCTACCGGTCTGTGGTACTGGCCGTTCTCACCTGTGTGTTCCCCCTCGTCGCCGTGCCGGTCGGAGTGGCCGGCTCCCACGTGGCCTACTCCTGGTCCACGGGGATCGCGGGAGCACCGCTGGTCGTGCGCGCGCTGGCGGCCGTCGGGGAAACCCTGGTGGTGATGCTCTGGATCTCCTTGGCCCTGTGGATCGCCCACTCGCTGATGAGCCGCGCGCTCGCCAAGGCCGCACGCCGGTGCGCGACGAGGTGGCTCGGTCTGCACATCGAGGTGACCTACCGTCCCGTCCCGCAGGTCACCCGGGTTGCCACGGGGTATTGGTGGGACGGCCACGAGTACCACCGGTCCGAGCGGGAGGCCCGCCGTCGCGCCAGGGTGGAGGCGCGGTTCCACGATCCGCAGCTGCACTGGGACGGGGTGTGGGCGTTGGTCGCCGGGGTCACCGTGCTGCCGGTCGCGGTCCTGCCGCCGCTGGCGCTCGCTTACGGTGTCCACATGGCTCTGACGCCCGGTCTCGTCGGATACGGCGGCGCCGTGATCGTGGCGGGCCTGGCCGGCGCCCCCTTCGCGTGGCGGATTCTGCGCCCCGTGGCGGAGCGGTTCCTCGGGCCGGTCCCGAGCACCCGGCTCGGGCGGCGGGTGGCGGAACTGGAGGCTATCCGCGCTGATCTGACGCACACTCAGGCGGCGGAGCTGGAACGCATCGAGCGGGGTCTGCACGACGGAGCCCAGGCCAGGCTGGTCGCCATGGGCATGTCCATGGGCGCGGCCGAACAGCTCATCGACACCAACCCCGACGCCGCGAAGGCGCTCCTCGCGCAAGTCCGGGCCACGTCGGCCACCGCACTCGCCGAACTGCGCTCGCTCGTCCGCGGCATCAACCCCCCGGTGCTCGCCGAACGCGGCCTGGTGGACGCCGTCCGGGCCCTCGCGCTCGACTCCTCCGTGAACGTCGAGGTGCGCAGCCAGGTGCCCTCCCGGCCCGAGCGCCCCGTCGAGTCGGCCGTCTACTTCGCCGTCGCGGAACTCCTGGCGAACGTGGCCAAACACTCCCGCGCCGGGCAGGTGGCGGTCGAACTCGGCTACGCGGAACGCACGTTGACGGCCACCGTCAGCGACGACGGAGTCGGCGGGGCCGGCGCCTCCGCGGGCTCCGGACTGAGCGGCATCGAGCGCCGGATGGCAGCGTTCGGCGGGCGCATGGAGATCGACAGCCCCGTCGGCGGACCCACTCATATCACCGTGGCGGTACCGTGCGAATTGTCGTAGCCGAAGATCTTTTCCTGCTCCGTGACGGGATGGTGCGTCTGGTCGAGGCGTTCGGGCACACCGTCGTCGCCGCCACCGAATCGGGGCCCGACACGCTCGAGGCGCTGCTCGCGCATCGGCCGGACGTGGCGATCGTGGACGTCCGGCTGCCGCCGACGTTCTCCGACGAGGGGCTCCAGGCCGCGCTCGCCGCCCGCCGGGCCGTACCCGGGCTGCCCGTCCTCATCCTCTCGCAGCACGTGGAACAACTGTACGCGCGTGAACTCCTCGCCGACGGACAGGGCGGCATCGGTTACCAGCTCAAGGACCGGGTCCTGGACGCCGGGCAGTTCATGGACGCGCTTCAGCGCGTCGCCGACGGCGGCACGGCCCTCGACCCCACGGTGGTCGCCAAACTGCTGGGCCGGCCCGAACGGGCCGATCCGCTCGCCACCCTCACAGAGCGGGAACGCTCGGTCCTCGCGCTGATGGCCGAAGGACTGTCCAACTCGGCGATCGCGGGCCGGCTCTTCCTCAGTGAGGGCGCCATCAGCAAGTACACCACCACCATCTTCGCCAAGCTGGACCTGGCCACCGACGACGACACCAACCGCAGGGTCCGGGCCGTGCTCGCCTACCTCGGCGCCGACGCGCGGGGGGCTGAGTGATCCCCGGCGATGCGGTGCCGACGCCGGTGCCGTAGGACTCCCACGCCGCCTGGTGCGGCGCTTTGCTGTCGGCTGCGACATCGGTCGTCGGGCCGTACCCTCGCGGCACCCCTCCGGGGGTGAGCCGACGAACAGAAGACCCTCTTCGCCGAGCACCGGTAGATCCCGGCCTCGGCGGCCAGGGCGACGCCGGTCCGCGCTTCGGTGAGGCGGCCGGCATTCGCCGTTGCCCCGATCGCGGGCACCGTACGCCCTCCGCGCCCCCCGTCCGCTCAGGAGCAGTACTGCCCGGCACTGCCCGGCCGCCGCATGAGATCCGGACACGAGACCGACTCGACCGGCGGACCTGGCGGGGCAGCGCGGTCACGTGATCCACGCCGGTGCCGAGGCCGTCCTCGCGCGCGACATCCGAGCCTGCACCCAGGGCCTCCCCACCACACGGGCCCGCACCTACGCCGATGGCGTCCCGCCAGGTGGTACAGGGGATCAGGGGGTATCGGAACCGCGGTTCAGAGGCGGTTTCCGAGCTGGAGCCGGGGTCCGCCGGCGCCTCGGTGCCGGATGCCTCTGTGTGGGCCTGGCGACGGAACCCCGTATGCCTGATCCCCCGCATCACCGGCTGAGCCCGCACCGCACCCGGAAGAAGTACGGGGGTCGGTCACCTCGGTGAAAGCGCGAAGAAGTCCGGTCGTTGACCGGCGTCGGAGCTCGCGCCGGCGAGCGAGTCGGCGTCCGTGTTCAGGCCCGTCCAGAGCACCGCGACGGCGTCGAACTCGGCGCGGTGACAGCGGAGTTCGACGAGCCGGCCGGTCAGGCGACGGACCCTGGGCCGAGGCCGCACCTGCGTGGTCCGTGGATCGGCGGCGCCAGGGCCTCGGCCCACGCGTAGGACCGCCGCCTCCGGGGGAGGTGGCGGTCCTGGCGGGTGCGGCGGGTCTCAGCTGTGCAGTTCCGACGGGGCGTGTACAGGCCGGTCGGGTGTCTCGTCGTCGGGGGACTCGGAGCCGACGGCTTCGGGAACCGGGCGGTCCGCGTGGCCCGGCCACCAGGCCGCGTGGCCGATGAGGGCGGTCAGGCTGGGGGTGAAGAACATCGCCATGACGAAGGCGGCAGTCGCGATCCCGAAGGAGACCGCGAAACCCATCTCCTTGAGCAGCGCGTTGCCCGCGAGCATCATCGTGGCGAAGGTCGCCGCCAGGATGAAGCCGGCCGCGGCCACCGTCGGACCGGTGTGGCGCAGCGCCACGCCCGCCGCCTCGCGCGGGCTGTGGCCCTCGCGGGCCTCCTCGCGGAGCCGGGCGATCATGAGGATGTTGTAGTCCGTGCCGATGGCGACGACGAACAGGTACACGATCACCGGGATCAGGAATATCAGACCCGAGTGGCCCCGCACCCCCTGGAAGACCCACACCGTGGCGCCGAGGGTGGCGCCGAAGCCGAGGCCCACCGAGGCGATCAGGTACCAGGGGGCGACCACGCTGCGCAGCAGCAGCCCCAGGATGATCATGATCAGTACGGCGGCGACGGGGAAGACCGTCCGGTAGTCGTGGTCGACCGCGGTGTCGATGTCCTTGTAGATCGAGGAGAGACCACCGACGACGGCCTCCGTGCCGGCGGGTGCGGCGGAGTGCGCGACGTCCCGCACCCGGCCCACGGCGGCGATGGCCTTGTCTGTCGACGCCTCGTACTTGAGCGTGACGGTGAAGTCCGCGGTGGTGCCGTTCTTGTTCAACTGGGACACACGGGCACTGGCGACCCCGTCGACGGCGCCGAGCTTCTCGGCGTACGCGCCGAAGGCGGCCTTGTCCAGCGGCTTGCCGTCGGTGCTGGAGAGGTAGACGTCGGTGGGGGCGGCGGCGCCCGCCGAGTACGCCGCCTTCATCTCGTCCTGGACGACCATGGACTCCTTGGTCTTCGGCATCGAACCGGACGCCAGGTCGAAGTTGGCCTTGAAGCCGAGCGCGCCGAGTGCCAGCACGACCAGGACCAGGCCGGAGGCGCCTGCGGTCAGCGCCGGGCGGCGTCGTATGCCTCGTCCGAGCGCGGCGAAGCTCGCGTTGCGCGGTTCACGCTGCCAGGACTTGGAGGGCCAGAAGACCGTCGGGCCGATGAGCGAGACCACGGCGGGGATCAGGGTCAGCGCCGCGACGAGCGTGGCGGTGACCGCGATGGCCAGCGCCGGGCCCATCTGCTTGAGGGAGCCGAGCGTGGACAGGCTCAGCGCGAGGAAGGCGATGACGACCGCTCCGGCGGCCGAGGCGATGGCCTCGCCGACCCGGGCGACCGCGTTGGCCATGGCCTGCTTGGGTTCGTCGCCGGCGCGCAGGCGTTCGCGGTAGCGGAACATCAGGAACAGGAAGTAGTCGGTGCCGACGCCGAACAGGACGACGATGAGGATCGACGAGACCGAGTTGTTGGCCTGGAGGTCGAACAGCTTGGTGGCGTAGGCGATCAGGCCCTCGGCGACGGCGGCCACCAGGGCGATCAGGACGAGGGGCAGTACGGCCAGGATCGGCGCCCGGAAGATGACCAGCAGGCTCACCAGGATGATCGCGAAGGTGCCGAGCCCGATCAGGGTGTTACCGCTCTTGGACGCGTCCTGCTCGTCGAGGGCCTGCGCGGCGGGGCCGCCCAGCTTGACCTGGAGGTGCGTGCCTCTGGTCAGTTGACCGACGTCCTCGCGCAGCACCTTGGCCGCGTCGGCCTGCACGGTCTGGCCCGCGGTCTTCTTGTCCATCTGGACCAGGGTCATGGTGTACCTGCCGTCCTTGGACGGCGGACCGGGTACGACCTTCTGCACCTGGTCGATGTTCTTCTGGCTCAGCTCCGTGGTGATGCGGGCGACGTCCCGCTCGTCGTCGGCGGTCAGCTTGCCGCCGTCGGCACGCTGGTAGAGGGCGATCGCCGACGGGGTGAAGGCGCTGGGGAACGCTTTGTGCTGGATGTCCGAGGCCCTGATGGACTCGTAACTCTTGGGCAGGAAGCTGCTCTCGTCGCTGTTCGAGGGGAGGCTGGGCGCGGTGGCCACGATGGCAACCGCCGCTATCAGCCATGCCACGATCGTCCAGACGGGGTGCCGCACGACGGCTTTCCCGACGCGTTGGAACATGGGGGGTCCTCCTGATGACTGTCTGGAAAGCACGCGTCTTGTCGGAGTGAACTCGGCCTGAACGAAGGCGCGGTGGGGGTTTCGCTCGCCGGACAGCGGGCCTCTCGCCGGGCCGCGTCCGGGCCGTTCGCTCTTGCGGTTGCCCCGGGCGTGAACCGAGACCCGATCGGCCTCAGACGGTCTTGGCGAAGGCGCCGCTCAACGGGGCTCGGCGGGTGATGACGGCGGCTCCGATCAGGCCCAGGGCGCCGATGGCCTGCATGGCGGCGTACCAGCTCGGGCAGAGGCCGGGGATCAGGTCGACGACGATGATCGCGACCGGCAGGACGGTGGTGAGGATGCGTACGCGCTCGAAGTTCGACCGCGAACCCTGGGCCGCGCCGGCCACCAGCCGCAGGATCACGGGGGCCATGGCGAGCATGACGGCTCCACGGATCCACATGAACGCGGTCACGTCGTTGCCGAGGATCGCCACGACGGCGGTCGTCGCGAGGACGATGCCGGAGACCGCGCCGAAGAGCTTGACGCACTTCTTCACCGTCTCGAATGCCTCTTGCGTGGTGGAGTCGTTGAGGTTGCTGTTGTTCGTCATGTCCTTCTCTCCTTCTCGTTGTGATGTAGACGCTACGGATCACGCGCGGGGCCCGGTATGGGTCTGGGCGTACGGGTGGGTGGGGCCAGACCCACCCCCTTTCCGCCGGGGCGTTCGACCGGTGCGGACCGTGGCCGTGGGCCGGGAAACACTGTGCGACATCCTCGGTTCGGCCGAGTACGCACGCGAGGCGACCGAGCTTCCGGTGACCGACCGGGCCATGGGGGACGGCGCCTCGCCGCAGGCCGCAGCCGGCGTCCTGCGTCACCTACCGGACGGTCCGCGCCGGCGACAGCACCTCCGACACCGCAGGGAGCCGTCCGGCGGATTGCCGGACGGCTCCCTGTCGCGAGGGTTTGTGAGGTCAGCGGGTCTGCAGGAAGTCCATGTACCGGAGGACGTCGGCGGTGCCGTCGGCTGTTGTCACCAGGCCGACGTGGCCGTCCGGGCGGACCAGGACCAGGGTGGGCTTGATCCGCTTTGACGGACATTTGAGATCAGGGGTTCTGCCCCGGGAGCATCATGGAGAGCATGGGGGAAGAAGAAGCCTCGGCCTCGCCGTTCGTTCACGCCGGAGTTCAAGGCCGAGATCGTCGAGCTGCGCCGGCGTGGTGACCGCTCGGTCGATCCGGAGAGCTGCCCGCCGAGCTTGCCATCACCGCCGTCACCCTGGCCGAGCTCTCCGCTGGCCCCCACCAGGTACGCGGCAACGCCGAGCAGAACGACTACGACGAACACGCCGAGCGCGCCCACCGCACGGACATTCTCCAGCGCGCCGAGAACGAGTTCGACCCCATCCCCTTCGACGCGGAAGCCGCCCGCATCTACGGCCGCGTCTGCACCGCCGTCATCAGCGCCGGACACCAACCTCGGCACCGCATCGCCGACCTGATGATCGCCTCCATCGCCGTCGCGGAAGACCTGCCCCTGTTCACCACCAACCCGGACGACTTCAAGGGCCTGGACGACCTGCTCACCGTCGTCCCCGTCACCCGCCCAAAGGTGCTGCACGACCGCTAGGCCGCCACAACACCAACCGCTCACGCCTTCCGCGAGCCGGAGTGGACGGCAGGCCAGGCCTCCCAGACCTCAGCACGGAGGAACTGGGCCCGGGTCGCGGTGACTGAGGCGAGGAAGTCGTTGCCGTCGAAGCCTTTGTCCCACAGGACGAGCATTCCGGCCGCAGCAGGCGCGAGGCATAGCTCAACTCGCCCTCGGCGGTGGGCCCGAACACCGCGCCGAGCAAGGCCCGTGTGCCGGTCTCGACCAGCGTCATCAACTCCATGCGGGTGCGCTCCTCGCTCGCCGGGCTCTCGGGCACGAAGGCCAGCAGCAGCACCAGGCTCAGCGCGGTGCCCACCACCAGGAACCACAGTGCGGTCCGGAAGCCGTGGTCGTCGAGGAGCCAGCCGGACAGGAACGGACCGCCCAGCGCGACCGGACCAACGCCACCGCCGATGAATCCGCTGGCCGGGCCCACCAGACGGCGGGGCAACACGTCCCTCGTCACCCAGGTCGGCGGTGCCGACAACCGTACCCTCGGTGTCGAACGCCTCGCCCCTGAGCGCCGCGTACTTCGGACGTCGCGCACCTGCTCGGACCGGCGACAGCAGGCCTGCTCCACACCGCAAGCTGTCCGGCCACGGTGACCGGTCTGTGCCGCACCCACGGGCCGCCCGTGCGCGAGCGCCCCGGGCACCGGCATCACTTCGGTGGTCGTACCGACTGCCGGATCATCAGTTGCGTGCCCAGCACCACATGGTCGTCGGCGAAGGGCTTCTCCCCCTCCAGCGCCAAGCGGACCGCGGTGCGTCCAAGGTCCTCATAGGGCACGCGCACCGTGGTGAGCGCGGGCGTCAGGTCGGCGGCGAAAGGCACGTCGTCGAAACCGACCAGGGACACGTCACCCGGCACGGACAGCCCCGCCTCACGCAGCGCGGCCAGAGCGCCGACGGCCACCATGTCGGTGCCCGCGAAGACCGCCGTGAAGTCCAGCCCCTCCTTCAGCCCGGCCCGGGTCCGCTGATAGCCGGAGACCCTGGTGTACTGCCCGGCCACGTCCAGTTCCTCGGTGTACGGAATGTCGTGGGCCCGCAGAGCCTGGCGATAGCCGGACCGGCGCTGCTCCGCACTGCTCATGAGGGGATCGCCCCCCAGGAACAGGACCCGCCGGTGTCCCATGCCGAGCAGGTGGTCGACGGCCTGGAAGGCGCCGCCGCGATTGTCGTAGTCCACCACCGTCACCGGCAGGCTGGACGGCAGCGGCGGCCGGCCACACAGGACCAGTCGGGAGCCGGCCGACTCCAGCGCCCTGGCGTATTCGGCCATGCGCTCGTGATAGGCGTCGTCCAGCACCGCCCCGCCGACGAGGATCACCGCGGCCGCGTGCTGCTCGCGCATGAGCTGCACCAGGGCGTCCTCCCGGTCCGGGTCGTTGTGGGTGACGCAGACCAGACTGAGCCTGCCGCGCGTTGCCGCTTCCTGTTCCACCCCTGCCGCGACATGGGCCAGTGAAGGTCCGGTGATGTCCTGCAGGACCATGGCGATGGGGCCGGCGACCTTGCCGGAGAGGGCCTTGGCATGGACGTTCACCACGTAGTGGAGGGACTCGACCGCTGCCATGACCCGGGCACGGGTGGCCTCGGAGACCGGATAGTTCCCGGCGAGCGCTCGGGAAACGGTTGCCACCGACACGCCGGCCTTCACAGCGACATCACGAATCGTGCTAGGCCCGCCACTCGCACTCTTGCTACGCCGCCGCCTGCGGGGCTGCTTGAGTTCAGAGCCCGTTGGAGAGCCGTTTCCGTTGTCCGTCACAGCTCGACGTTACTGCATGTGATGCCTCTTGCAGACAGCTGATGTGCGAATTACGGTCTCTGAACCGTAATGGTTTACTAGCGTCACCGGAGTTGCCGCTATGTCCGTCACCCACCTGCGCTGGGGAACCGACGAACTGTCCCTGATCCTGTGCTTCGACACCGCCGGTCCGGTCAGGGTGCTGGCAGCGGGCGAGGCGGCCACGCTGCCGGATCCCGGTCGTGAGCCCGAGTTGTGCACCCTGCTCACGCACCGCGCCCTGCCGTTGGTCGAGATCCAGACCCCGGGCAGTGGGCGGCTCGGCACCTCGGGGAAGCGCCATGTGGACGGTGCCACGTCACTCGCCCTGCGCTACACCGGTCACGAGGAGGTTCACGAGCGGCGCAGGGACGGGGACGTACGCGTTCTGCGCGTGCGGATGACCGACGAGACCACCGGTCTGCGCGTCACCGCCGTCTGCACCCTGCGGGAGGGCATCCCGGTTCTTCGCACCGAGGCCTGTCTGGAGAACGCCGGCGATCGTCAGGTCACCCTGGAATACGTCTCCTCCTTCGCGTGCTCCAACCTCGCCCGCCATCTCGGTGACGGCGAACGCTGGGAGGACGGCCTGGCTCTGTGGCTCGCGGCCAATCCCTGGAGCGGCGAGTACCGCTGGTCCAGGGCCACTCTGGCCGAGCGCGGTCTCTACGACGTGGGCATGGTGCCCTTCGGCCAGACTGGGTCGAAGAACCGGATCGCCGTGACCAGCACCGGCTCCTGGTCCTCCTCCGAACACCTGCCCATGGGCTGCCTGGAGGAGACCCGGACCGGCCGTGCCCTGCTGTGGCAGATCGAGCACAACGGGTCCTGGCACGCCGAGGTCGCCGATCGCTTCGACGACGTGTACCTGGCACTGTCCGGGCCGACCGACCGTGAGCACCATTGGCGCCGCATTCTCGCCCCCGGCGAGTCGTTCCGTACCGTGCCCGCCTCGGCCGCCTTCGTTCCCACGGGAGGCCTGGAGGCCGCGCTCGCCGCCATGACCCGGTACCGGCGCGCCACCCGGCGCCCGCACCCCGACCACCAGGGCCTGCCCGTGGTCTTCAACGACTTCATGAACAGCCTGATGGGCGAGCCCAGCACCAAGGCCCTGCTGCCTCTCGTCGACGCAGCCGCGACGACCGGCGCCGAGTACTTCTGCATCGACGCCGGCTGGTACGACGTCGAGCCGCCCGGCACCGTCGGCCCCGGCGGCGTCCCGGGGTGGTGGGACGCGGTGGGCGAATGGCAGGAGTCGGGGACCCGCTTCCCCGGCGGGCTCATGGAGGTCCTGGACCGCATCCGCGACGCGGGCATGGTCCCGGGGCTGTGGCTGGAGCCCGAGGTCGTCGGCGTACGCAGCCCGGTCGCCACTGCCCTGCCCGACGAGGCCTTCTTCCGGAGGGACGGCGTCCGCCTGGCGGAGTGGGGACGCCACCAGCTCGACCTGCGCCATCCGGCGGCGCGCGCCCACCTCGACGGGGTCGTGGACCGGTTGGTACACGACTACGGCGTCGGCTACCTCAAACTCGACTACAACATCGACATCGGTGCGGGTACCGACGGCCCGGACGGTACCGACAGTCCCGGCGACGGCCTGCTGGGCCACAACCGCGCCTACCTCGACTGGCTCGACGGCGTCCTTGACCGGCACCCGACCCTCGTACTGGAGAACTGCGCGGCCGGCGGCAGCCGCACCGACCACGCCGTCCTGTCCCGGCTGCCGATCCACTCCGTCACCGACCAGCAGGACTTCCGCCACCTGCCCGCCATCGCCGCCGCCGCACCCACCGCGGTCACCCCGGAACAGGGCGCGATCTGGGCTTACCCTCTGCCGGAGCACACCGACGCCGAGCTCGGCATGGTGATGGTGACGGCCATGCTCGGCCGGGTCCATCTCAGCGGTCGCCCCGACCTTCTGACAGAGCACCAAAAGGGCACCGTGCGCGAGGCTTTGGCCACCTACAAGACCTACCGCCACCTCCTGCCCACCGCCCGCCCCCACTGGCCGCTCGGCCTGCCGTACTGGCGCGACGGCTGGCTCGCCCTCGCCCTCAGCACGGCCGACGGCACGACTCTGCTGGCCCTGTGGCGTCGGGACGGCGCGCCCGAGACCGTGGCCGTGCCGCTTCCGTGGACCACCGAGGCAGACCGGCCGCGACTGGTGTTCGGCGCGGGTCCGCAGCCGTCGTACGACTGGGACGGCCCGGAGCGCACCGTGCGGGTGACCCTCCCGGCCGAGCGGTCGGCGGTGCTGCTGTCCTTCGGTGCCGGCCCGGGCGGCACCCCGGCCTGAAGTCCTACGCTCTCACGGGACGGGGAACAGAGGGATCAGCACAAGCGCACGCACGCCGGACGGAGGCCCATGCCGACAGGCGGCTCAGGCGCTGATCGCCAGGTCCGCCAGGCTTACCGGGTGGGCGAGCCGGCGTCCTGCGGCGAGGAGTACCAGCTCGTCGACGACCGTACGGCCGAGCCGTTCCAGCTCGTTGCCGAGCGAGCCGGCGATGTGCGGGGTGAGAAAGACATTGGGCAGCTGGTACAAGGGGGACCCCGTGGACAGCGGCTCGGGTTCGGTGACGTCCAGCACGGCACTGATCCGCCCGGCGACCAGCTCGTCGGTGAGCGCCTCGGGGTCGACGAGGGCGCCCCGCGAGGTGTTGATCAGCACTCCGCCATCCCTGATCAGCGCCAGCCGGTCGCGGTCCAGCATCCGGTAGGTCTGCGGGATGTCCGGGGCATGCAGGCTGACGATGTCGCTGGTGCGCAGCAGCTCCTCCAGGGACATCGGTACGGCGCCGAGGGAAGCCGCCTCAACCTCGTCCACGTACGGGTCGTACAGGGCCGCCGTGAGGTCGAAGGGGCGCAGGAGTTCGAGCACCCTGCGGCCGATCCGCGAGGCGCCGATCACCCCGACGCGTCGGCCGAGGTTGCCGATGTCCGCGTACTCGGTGGGCGCGGGGTAGGCGCGCACGGTCCGGAAACGTTCGCGCAGGCCGAAGGCGTCCTTACCGGCGAAAAGGATCGCGGCGAGGGTGTACTCCGCCACCGGCAGCGCATTGGCCTCCACCGCGCTGGAGACGGTGAGGCCGCGTTGCCAGGCATCCGCCCCGATGAGGCTGCGCACGCTGCCCGCCGCGTGCAGCACAGTGCGCAGCCGAGGCGCGGCGGCCAGCGCCTCGGCGCCGATGTGCGGGCAGCCCCATCCGGTGATCAGGATCTCGGCCTCGGCCAGAGCCGCCCGCGCGGCCGGGTCGGTGAAGTCCTGGACGACGAGCGTGGAGTCGACGCGCACCAGGTCCCCCAGCCTCGCTATCAGGTGTGGCGGAAGGAGCTCGGGCAGGTGCACCGGGTTCATCGCGAACACGGCTGAGGGCAGGTGTGGGCTGGGCATGAGGCTCCTGCTTCGACGCGAAGAAAGGATCAGATGAAAGTAAACGTATTCCACGCTAGAGATGAATCCGGCCAGGGGTCAATGGTTTCAACTGAAGTCGAGACAGAGTCACTGTCACCCGCCGGAATCACCAGGGACATAGACTGCACAGGTCAGCGGCCCATCAGGTAATGCACTTGAAAATTTGGTGAAACAATCGGGCCTCCCCCTCTTGCGGATCCAGCCGCCAGCCCTTTACGGTCCACGCAGCAAACGGTTACTTCCCCTCTTCGGGTGTGACCCTGCCGGACCTTGCCGCCTTTGCCTCGCTGACCACCGCGCCGGCCCCCACACCGCACGCGCACCCTGTCCCCTGTGGAGGACCGATGACCACGTATCGCGCCAGAACCCTCAACGCGGCGGCCGTGACCGCCTCGCTCTGTGTCCTTCTCGCTGCCTGCTCAAGCGGCGACGGCACGAACGCCGAGTCCCGACCGAGCACCGAGGGCAAGGTCACTCTGGAGTTCTGGAGCTGGACGGAGGGCATCGAGGCCCAGACCAAGGTCTGGAACAAGGAGCACCCCGAGACCCAGATCAAGTTCGTCAACGCGGCCGGGGACACCGCCTACCAGAAGCTCCGCGCCGCGGTGACCTCGGGCAACGCCCCGTGCCTGTCGAAGATGGACGGGATGAACCTGGCGGGCTTCGCCGCCGACGGCCTGCTCACCGACATCAGCAAGACCGCCGCCCAGTACAAGACGCGGTACACCGCCCCGGCGTGGAACGCGGTCAGCCCGGGCGGCACCACCTTCGGTATCCCGATGGGCTCCTCGCCGCTGTTCACCGCCTACCGCGCGGACCTGTTCAAGAAGTACGGCATCGAGGCGCCCAAGACCTGGGACGACCTGATCGCGGCCGGCAACAAGGCGAAGCAGCAGAACAAGGACGTCAAGATCTTCAACATGGCCGGCGAGGACCCGAGCACCCTGGTCGACCTGTCCTGGCAGGCCGGCGCCCAGTGGTACAAGGCCGACGGCGACCACTGGACGATCAGCTTCACCTCGCCGGAGGCTCTCAAGGCCGGTGACATCGTCCAGCAGCTCGTCGACGACGGCCTCGCCTCCAACGCGTCCTACTCCGACCCGGGCGTCTTCAAGACCTGGGACCTCGGCAAGACCATCGCCATGACCACCTCGACCTGGCAGCTGCCGATCTACGACACCAACTTCCCCAAGTCCAAGGGCAAGTGGCAGCTCGCGGACGCCCCCGTCTTCGACACCGCCCAGCCGCGGACCTCCAGCAACTTCGACACCACGGCCGTCCTCAAGGGCTGCAAGTACCCCGACCGCGCCGCACAGTTCGCCGCCTGGCTGAGCAGCAGCAAGGAGTCCCTGACCGCGCTCACGGACCCCGCTTCCAAGTCCGGCCTGTTCCCCGCGGTCGAGGACGTGTCGCCGTACGTGGACAAGATCATCCCGACCGAGATGTTCAACAAAGAGTCCGACAGCGCCGCGGTGATCACCACGGCCGCCTCCCGGGTCGGCGACCAGTGGCAGTACGGGCCGAACTACGCGGCGATGTACTCCGAGATGCAGAAGCAGTGGGGCAAGGTCATCAAGAGGGAACTCACGGTCAAGGACATGCTGACCGGCCTGCAGAAGTGGACCGTCGACGACCTGAACAGCAAGGACATCAAGGCCGTCGCGGGCAGCTGACCCCTCCCGACCGCTCGCCCGGAGACAGCCGGCGCACCTCACCTGGAGACATCCCGTGCCCACCCTGACGCGACCGCCGGTCGCGACCGACTCCCCGGTCCGGCAGACCTCACGCCGCCGGACCGGACGGCGGGGAGCCTACAAGGGCCTGCTGTTCGCGCTGCCCTTCCTGGTCGGCTTCCTGTTCACCTACGTCCTGCCGATCGGCTACGCCTTCAACCAGAGCCTGCACGAGAAGAAGAGCGCCGGCCTGGGCTTCGGACCGACCCGGATCGTCTTCACCGGCTTCGCCAACTTCGCGGCGATCCTGACCGACGGCGCCTTCTGGTCCAGCATGCTGCGCACCCTGCTCTTCGGGACCGTGCAGATCATGGTGATGCTGGGCATCTCGCTGCTGTTGGCCCTGCTGCTCGACGGCGTCGCCGCGCGGGCGGTCCGTTTCTTCCGGGCGGGGCTCCTCGTCCCGTACGTCGTTCCGAGCGTGGTCTCGACGCTCATCTGGCTGTTCCTCTACAGCCCGACGATCAGTCCGCTCGTCGACCTGGCCGACCGTGCGGGTGTGCACCTCACGTTGTTCGGCGGCATCAACACCTATCTCTCCCTGGGCAACCTGCTCACCTGGCAGGGCATCGGCTTCAACGTGATCCTGATCTCCGCGTCGCTCCAGGCCCTGCCTCGGGAGCTGTACGAGGCGGCCCGGCTCGACGGGGCCCGCGAGTGGCGCATCGCCTGGTCGATCAAGGTCCCGAACATCACCGGGATCCTCGTACTGACCGGCATGTTCTCGCTCATCGGCCGGCTCCAGCTGTTCGCCGAGCCGCTCCTGCTGAGGTATGTCGCGCCGGAGTCGATCAACACCGACTTCACTCCGATGATGGAGATCTTCGACAAGGCGTTCAAGACCGGCAACTACCAGTACGCCGCCGCCGAGTCGCTGGTCCTCGCCATCGTCACCGGCGTCCTCGCCTTCGTCTTCTACCGCGTCACGAACAGGAAGATGTCATGACCACCGAGGCTGTCAACGCCACCGAGGCCACCAGTACCCCCGGGGCAGGCACGGGCAGGGGCGGCGGCACTCGGGACATGCGTCCCAGCAAGGCCACCGGCACGTCCGGCGGCGGTGTGCGCCCCACCCGTGGGGCGGTGGCCCTCACCACCGGTCTGCTGATCGTCTTCCTGCTCTACTCGCTCGCACCCACCTGGTTCCTGCTCGTCTCCGCGACCAAGAACCAGACCGATCTCTACTCCACCTTCGGCCTGTGGTTCTCCTCCAACCACCTCGGCGACAACTTCCAGGCGATCTGGGACTACCACGACGGCGTCTTCCTACGGTGGATCGGCAACTCCGTCCTCTACTCCACCCTCGGTGCAGCGGGCTCGACCTTCATCTCGCTGGCCGCCGGATACGGCATCGCAAAGTTCGAATTCCGGGGCCGCGGCGCCCTGTTCGCGGTGATCGTCGGCGCCTCCCTGCTGCCGAGCACCCTGCTCGCGTTCCCGCTCTACCTCGTGTTCGCCGACATCGGACTCACCAACACCATCTGGTCGGTGCTGATCCCCTACTTCATCAACCCGTTCGGGGTCTACCTCGGCAAGGTCTACGCCGACAGCTCCGTACCCACCGAGCTGATGGAGGCCGCCCGCATCGACGGCGCCGGTGAACTGCGGATCTTCTTCTCCGTCGCCCTGCGGCTGATGCGGACCGGTGGAGTCACCATCTTCATGCTCGACTTCATCGGCATCTGGAACAACTTCTTCCTGCCTCTGTTCATGCTCAACGGCGAGCGCACCTTCCCCGTCACCCTGGGCCTTTTCTCCTGGGTGCAGCAGGCGCAGACCTCCCGCGACATGAACACGCTCGTCCTCACCGGATCGCTCCTGTCGATCATTCCGCTGGCGATCCTCATGTTCGCCCTCCAGAAGTACTGGCGCAGCGGAATTCTCATGGGCAGCCTCAAATAAGGATCAGCCATGACCAACACTCCCCAACGTCGTGAAGTGCTCAAGTACGCCGGTGCCACCGGTGCCTCCGCGGCCGGCCTCAGCTGGCTGACCACCCAGTCCGCGACGGCCGCGCCCGCATTCCCGACCGCCACTCCCGACCCGGACTCGGCCGGCGCGTTCACCAAGACCGTCTGCAAGCCCCTGGACATCGTTGTCTTCGGCAACGACGACTCCGAGACCGCCCACGGTCTGACCGCCACAGGATCCGACACCGTCACCGGCGGTCTCGGTCAGAGCGCCCGTGTCCTCAACCCCTCGGAACCAGCTGGCTACTGGGGCGGCACCCTGAAGTTCGGCGTCGCCGTCAGCCCGACCGGCACCACCTACGTCACCGTCCGGCTGTGGGGCGACGAGCACGACTCGACCGCCACCGAGGCGGGCTTCGGATCCCGGAACTGGCGGCTGCAACTGTTCTGCGAGGGCCTTCAGATCGGCTACCAGGACGAGGGTGCCGTCGACAGCCTCGACATCCTCGACACCTCCCCGCGCGCCCCTGGCCGCTTCTTCTTCCACACCCTGCCCCTGCCCGAGAAGATGACGGCGGGCAAGAAGAAGGTGACCCTGGAGATCCGCTCCATGGGCCGCATCTGGTCCTACGGCCAGAACCAGGCCCAGCTCTACTACAACCAGACCACGCCCTCGCGCGGCATCTATCGCCTCTACACCCACACCGAGCCGTACTTCGTGCCGCCCAAGGGCGAGGTCCAGGGCCCCGCCCCGGTGCCCGTGGCGCGCACCGGGGGCGCGGAGGTGCTGGACGCGGTCAAGGCTCGGGTCCAGAGGGAACAGACCAACCTCCTCACCACCGCGACCCCCGCCGCCATGGACGGCTGGGCGATGGAGTCGCTCGCCCAGGGTTACCTGTGGTCCGGCAGCCCCGCCTACCAGCAGGACGCCGCCGTCGAGCGGGTGTTGCAGGCCATCGACGGCCGCTACATGGCCTGGCAGTCCGATGCGACCGTGCTCACCGGCTCCGACCAGCAGTGGCAGGGCTTCGGCCGGGTCGGCCTGTGCCTGGCCCTGCTCTGGGACCACCTCGGCGACAGGCTGGACGCCAGGGTCACCGGCTCCCCCTACGAGATAGCGAACGCCGGCTTCGAGGACGGCGGCACCACTCCCACCTCCTGGAGCCGGCCCGGCTGGGCATCCGGTGGTGGCGGCACCTGGACCCGCGACACCACCGTCTCCCGCACCGGCTCCGCCTCCCTCAAGCTCACCGCCACGACGGCCGGCGGCTACAGCTACGTCAACTCCGCCCCCAGGACCAAGGTCGGCGCGGGCACGTACACGTACGGCGCCTGGATCAGGACCGACGGCGTGACCGGCCTCGGAGCCCACATCGACCCGCTGTTCTACGACGCGAGCGGCAACCTGGTCGGCGGCGACCACAAGAAGTACGCCAGCACCGGCACCCACGACTGGGAGTATGTCTCCGTAGACCTGGCGACCCCCTCCGGTGCCACCCAGATCGAGCTGCATCTGCGGCTCTCCGGCCCCGGCACCGCCTGGTTCGACTCCGTCGACCTCGTCAAGCCTGCCGAGTTGCGCAACCCCGGCTTCGAGAGCGGCGGCGACACGCCCACCGCCTGGGCCAGACCCGGCTGGGCCTCCGGCGGCACCTGGTCCCGCGACACCACCGTCGCGCGCACCGGCTCCGCCTCGCTCAAGCTCACGGCCACGGGCGACAACGGCTACAGCTACGTCTACGGCACCCCGAAGGTCCAGGTCGGCGCGGGCACGTACACGTACGGCGCCTGGATCAGGACCGACGGCGTGACCGGCCTCGGAGCCCACATCGACCCGCTGTTCTACGACGCGAGCGGCAACCTGGTCGGCGGCGACCACAAGAAGTACGCCAGCACCGGCACCCACGACTGGGAGTATGTCTCCGTAGACCTGGCGACCCCCTCCGGTGCCACCCAGATCGAGCTGCATCTGCGGCTCTCCGGCCCCGGCACCGCCTGGTTCGACTCCGTCGACCTCGTCAAGCCTGCCGAGTTGCGCAACCCCGGCTTCGAGAGCGGCGGCGACACGCCCACCGCCTGGGCCAGACCCGGCTGGGCCTCCGGCGGCACCTGGTCCCGCGACACCACCGTCGCGCGCACCGGCTCCGCCTCGCTCAAGCTCACGGCCACGGGCGACAACGGCTACAGCTACGTCTACGGCACCCCGAAGGTCCAGGTCGGCGCGGGCACGTACACGTACGGCGCCTGGATCAGGACCGACGGCGTGACCGGCCTCGGAGCCCACATCGACCCGCTGTTCTACGACGCGAGCGGCAACCTGGTCGGCGGCGACCACAAGAAGTACGCCAGCACCGGCACCCACGACTGGGAGTATGTCTTCCTCGACATAGCGACACCGGCCGGCGCCACCCAGGTCGAGTTCCACGTGCGCCTGACCGGCCCCGGCTCGGCCTGGTTCGACGACGTCGACCTCATCGCCCCGTCCGTCGGCACCGCAGAACAGCCGGTGCGCAGAACGGCGTACAAGAAGATGCTCCAGTCCAGCCGTGACTACTGGCGCCAGCACTTCCCGCACTACTCCAACCAGGCCCAGATCTGCGCCATCGGCATCTACCAGGCCAACCGGGGCCTGAAGCTGCTGGACGCGGACCTCGCCCTGCCCGAGGCCAAGGCGCGCGACTACCTGTACCAGTCCATCGGCATGGTGGCCTACCTCGGCCCCGAGGACGCTGACGGCAACCCGACGAAGCCGCTCGGCGCGGGCTACTACCAGGTCACGAAGGCGGGTCTGACCCGCGAGCTGGGCTATGTCGGCAGCTACGGTGAGGTCACCGACTGGCTGGTCATGATGTACGAGTCGGTGACCCTGGGCCACGGTGGCCAGGAGGCTCCGGAGCTGCGCGAGCAGATGATCAAGATGGTCAAGGCGCGGGGCCGGTTCCGTGTCGTCGACGTGGATGGTGACAACGCCCGGGTCTCCCGCACCGAGACGGTCATCGGCTGGCGCAACGAGGTCTACCCCGGGGCCATCGCCTACGCCTCCCGCACCGCGTGGGACTCCAACCCGCTGATGTCCGCCGCCGTCTTCAAGGACCCCGATCTGGTCGGCTGGACCCAGGAGATGGTGGCGGACGGCCAGCTCTGGCCGCAACTCCAGCTCATCTCGACGTACAACTGGACCCGCGTCGGCCTCAACGCCCTGCGTCTGGTCTCCCGCGACTGGGACGACTTCCAGACTCTCGCCTCCCGCCCGGGCCGGCTGCCCACCGGCTGGGACGGCCCCGACTTCGTCTTCACCGACGAGGAGAACGGCGCCGTCGCGATCAAGCACGGCCAGGAGTCGCTCTTCGCATCGCTCTACTGGCGGGCCCGCCAGGGCGTCAACGACTACGCCCGCGTCCACCACGTCACCCCCGTCGACCAGCGTTCGGCGACGATCCGCCAGCACTCCACGGGCACCACCGACGACACCTTCACCGCCCGCGACTGGATCCTGTGGGACTACGCCATCAACGACCCCGGTGCCGGAGGCCTCCCGCCCGGCGGATTCCCCCCGCCCGGCGACACCCTCCACCAGTCCCAGCAGGGCGACGTCTACCACCTCGCCCCGGTCCCGGCCGACGTCCCCGACCCGACCCTCGGGGTCCACTTCGACGGCGTGGAGACCATGCTCGTCGGTAGGGCCCCGTTCTACTACTGCGAGTACGGCGACTACCTGATCGCCATGAACACCAGCACCGACAAGGTCTTCACCCTCCCCGCCCGCCAGGACTTCGGCCCCGCCCGCGACCTGGCCACCGGAAAGACCATCGGCGCCGGCGTCCGCCCCACAGTGGGCCCGCGCAGCACGCTCGTCCTGCACCGGATCTGACCGCTCCCGAATCCCGTTCCCTTCACCGCACTCAGCGTCGAGTCGACAAGGAACCCCATGCAGAACGCTCAGCCGCCGGCTTCCGGCTCCGAACCCCCGTCTCCCGCCGACCCCTACGGTCCCTCCACTCCGCCCAACCGGCGCCGCTTCCTCAAGCTCACCGCGATCGGCGCGGGCGCCACCGGGATGGCCGGGGCCGCCGGACTGGCGGGAGCGACCAGCGCCGCCGCCGTCACCTCCGGCCTCACCTCCCTGACCCACCCCGGCGTACTGCACAGCCTCGCCGACCTGAACCGGATACGCACCAAGGTCGGCGCCGGCGCCTCACCCTGGATCGACGGCTACAACGTCTTCGCGGCCGACTTCTTCTCGTCGTCCTCGTACGTGGTCGCGGGCGGCCGGGAGACGGTCACCCGGGGCACCAGCCCCGAGAGCGGCAACGCGGAGCTCTGGTACGACTGCAACGCCGCGTACCAGAACGCCGTCATGTGGTACATCACCGGCGACACCGCCCACGCCTACAAAGCACTGACGATCATCAAGTCCTGGACCAACGCGCTCCGGACCATCAACGGCGCCGACGCCGAACTCGCCGCCGGGATCTACGGCGCCAAGTTGGCCGCCGCCGTCGAGATCATGCACTACACCGGCCCGGCGGGCAGCTGGACCCAGTCCGAACTAGACGCCACCGTCGCCATGTTCCAGAACATCTTCGTCCCGCTCATCAACATCTACGGTGACGGCGGCTATGGCCTGATGGGCCTCAAGGGCATGATGCAGATCGCCGTGGCCTGCAACAACCTCACCCTCTTCAACGACGCGTACAACGCCTTCTACACCAACAGCTGCTGCGGGCTGACCAAACTCGTGCAGCCCGGCACCGGCCAGTGCTGCGAGTCCGGCCGTGACCAGGGGCACACCCAGCTGATCCTGGGCTCGCTCGCGGAGATCTGCCAGACCGGCTGGATCCAGGGCCTCGACCTGTACGGGGCATCCGGCTCGCTGTTGCTGTCCGGCTTCGAGTACACGGCGAAGTACAACCTCGGCAACACCGTCGCGTACGACGCCGCCTTCGGGCGGTGCAACTGGCACTGGTCGAGCATGGGGTCGGACGGGCGCGGCGCGTTCAAGCCCATCTACGAGATGGCGTACAACCACTACGTGAAACGGGCCGGAAAGTCCGCTCCGTACACGGCCCAGGTGGCGGGCAACCTCCGCCCGGAGGGCGCGCCGACCCAGTGCGACCAGGTCGGCTTCGGCACCCTGCTGTTCTCCCTCTGATCCAGCGACACCCGATCGGACCTCACGTGATCCACAACCCCGTCCTGCGCGGCTTCGAGCCCGACCCGGTGATCCTTCGGGTCGGCGACGAGGACTACTACATCGCCACATCGACCTTCGAGTGGTACCCGGGAGTACGACTCCACCACTCCCGGGACCTGGTCAACTGGCGTGCGCTGGGCGGCGCGCTGGACAGCCGCCGACTGCTCGACCTGGCCGGGGTCCCCGACTCCGGCGGGATCTGGGCGCCGGGGCTGTCCTACGCGGACGGACTGTTCCACCTGGTCTTCACGGTGGTCGACACCTACGCGGAAGGCTGGAAGGACCTGCCGAACTACGTGACCACCGCGCCCTCGATCGAGGGCCCGTGGTCCGACCCGGTGCCGTTGCACGGCCGGGGTTTCGACGTCTCGTTCTTCCATGACCGGGACGGCCGCAGCTGGCTGCTCAACATGCGCTTCGACTGGCGCCCGGAACACGACATGTTCGCCGGGATCGAGTTGCAGGAGTACGACCGCACCTCGCAAAAACTCCTCGGCCGGCCCAGGACGATCACCGTGGGCACGGCCGCCGGGATCGCCGAGGGCCCACACCTCTACCACCGGGACAGCTGGTACTACCTCGTGCACGCCGAGGGAGGCACCGGCTACGAGCACGGGACGGCCGTCGCCCGCTCCCGCGACCTGTTCGGCCCGTACGAGCCGGACCCTGCCGGGCCGTTGCTCACCTCCCGGCACGACCCGACGCTGGAACTGCAGAAAGCCGGCCACTGTTCGCTGGTCGAGACCCCGGCCGGGGAGTGGTACGCCGCCCACATCACCGCCCGCCCCTACACCGAGCGGGGCCGCTGTGTGCTCGGCCGGGAGACCGCGCTCCAGCCGGTCACCTGGACGGAGGAAGGCTGGCCGCGCATCGCGGGCGGCATCCCCGCGGTCACCGTCCCGGCGCCCGCGCTGCCGCCCGCTCCGTTCCCGGCACCGTGCGCGACGGACTACTTCGACGCGCCCCTCCTCGGCCCGGACTGGTCAACGTTGCGCCGCCCGGCCGACGAGAACTGGCTCAGTCTCACCGAGTGCCCCGGCGCCCTGCGGATCCGGGGCGGCCAGTCCCCGGCCGGTCGCCGGTCCCCGAGTCTGGTCGCACGCCGGGTCACCTCGGCCCGCTGCTCGTTCGAGACCCAGGTGACCTTCGACCCGCGCACGCCGGACCACCTCGCGGGCCTCACCGCGTATTACAACACCCGCAACTGGCACTACCTGTACATCACTTCGGCCGACGGCGGCAGCCCTGTCCTGCATGTGCTCAGCTGTGAACAGGGCGCCCGCACCGCCCACCCCGTCCGAGTCCCCCTGGCCCCGGGTACGACTGTCGTGCTGCGGGCCGAACTCGACGGTCCCGTACTGCGCTTCTCGTACGACACCGGAGACAGGGCCGAGGCCCTCCCACTCGAACTCGACGCCACGGTCCTGTCGGACGAGGCCGCCGACGAGTTCCACGACGGCCAACTGCGCGTTCTCGGCTTCACCGGCGCGATGCTCGGCCTGTGGGTCCAGGACCTCGACGGAGCGGGTGTGCACGCCGACTTCGGCCACGCCACGTACGAGGCGGTGACCGGGTGACCACCACTCTCGACCTCTTCCACACCGTCCTCGGCCCGGATACCTTTGCCTCCCCGGATGCCAACACCCTTCTGCTGCTGCACGGTTGGGGTGGCGACGGCCGCGAATGGTCACGGCACGCCGAGATCCTGGCCGATGCCGGACACCGCGTGATCGTCCCCGACCTGCGCGGCCACGGCCGCTCCCCTGTCCCGGACGAGGGCAACACCCCGGCGGCAATGGCCCAGGACCTGGCGGCACTGGTCGCTCGTCTGGGAGCCGGACCCGTCATCGCCGTCGGCCACTCCATGGGCGGCCAAGTGGTGAACCTGCTCGCCGTCCACCACCCGGACCTCGTACGCTCCGTCATCGCCCTCGACCCCGCGCACGGGGCACATGGAGCCGAACTCGACGAGATCCCGCGCCGCCTGACCGCGTACCGCGAGAACGGCGCCCGGGCCGCGGTTCCACTGGTGGCCGGCGCCTTCTCCCCCGCCGCACCCGCCGGTCTGCGCACCGCACACATCCGCACCATGCTCGGCACCCCCGGCCATGTCATCGCCCAGGCCTACGCGGGCATGTACACCGAACACGGCGCGGTGGGCATCCGCCCGTACAGCGAGGCGTACCTTCGTCGTCGTGCTTGCCCCGCACTGACGGTATGGACCTCCACCGAGGCCGCCGACTGGGAACGGGGCACCCTGCGGGCACCCGGATCCCGCGTCGACCACTGGACCGCCACCGGCCACTATCTGCACGAGGAACACCCTGACCGCACCGTCCGGCTCATCGAGCAATGGGCTGCGGCCAGGCCGGCCCGCTGAGCTGTCCCGGTCGGGGGCTCGTCCCGTCCGGCGGGCCGGATCCGCGGCGCCGTGAACCGTGAACCGAGCGGTCTCAGAAATCACTCGCCGCATACCTCGTGGTACGGCGCATCAGGTACGTAGGTGTGCTGGTGAGCTGCGCCGTGAAATCACGGTCTTAAGTTTCTTCCTGGTTTTGGTTGGCTGGCGGAGTGACTTTGGTGAGGTAGGCGGCGAGTGAGTTGAGGATCTCGTCGGCGGTCTTGGTCCAGGTGAAGGGACGCGGATTCTCGTTCCAGGTGTCGATCCACGCGGTGATGTCGTCCTCCAGGGCCTTCACGGAGGTGTGGACGCCCCG
>NZ_JAAGLU010000649.1 GCF_010550245.1 Streptomyces sp. SID12501 | reverse complement strand
ACACGTCCACGGGGCGGCCCAGCGCCTCCCTGGCCTCGGCCACGACCGTGGAGGCGTCGCCCGGGACGGCGATGGCCCGGGGGCCGATCGAGTCCGCCACGGAGGCGGCCTTGGCGGGGTCGAGGTCGTTGACGACGACGGTCGCCCCCTCGACGGCGAACCGGTGGGCGAGGGCCGCGCCGATGCCGCCGCCCGCGCCGGTGACGACGACTCGCTGGTCCTGGTACGTGCTCACGGGGGTCACCTTTCGTCGCTGCCCTGGGGGCCGATCCCCGGCAGACTAACCAGTCGGTATGCCCGGCCGAAAGAGGGGAGGCCCCCTCGGCGGTACGTGATCGCCCGACGCGGCACGCGGACGGCGTGGGTCGGGCAGGATCCGGAGGGGACCGCCTAGCGTGGCCGGATGACGCTGTCACGACGCGGGGTGCTGGGACTGGCGGGG
>NZ_JAAGLU010000648.1 GCF_010550245.1 Streptomyces sp. SID12501 | reverse complement strand
AGCCCCGCGAAGGTGAGTTCCGCGGGATGCACCTGCTCGGTACCGACGACGGTCCCGCCGAGCTTCGTGAACTCGGTGGTGAAACCCTTGGTGAGGGTGGTGCCGTGGGCGCTCATGTCGTCCACCACGTAGAGCTTGGTCTTCTTCGCCTTGCCGTGCAGGTACTGGGCGGCCATCGGCCCCTGGTCGACGTCCGTCGTGACGGTGCGGAAGTACGTGGAGTAGGGGCGGGACGTGGTGCCCGCGGCCCAGTCGGGGCCCAGCGTCAGCACGGGGTTGGTGTTGGACGGGGAGACGACGGCCATGCCCGCCTGCGTCAACGTCGGCACCAGGGTCTGGGCGACGCCCGAGTTGAAGGGGCCGACGACGCCGAGCACCTTCTCGTCCGAGACGAACCGGGCCGCGTTCGCTTCGCCCCGGGCGGGGTCGGCCACGTCGTCCA
>NZ_JAAGLU010000647.1 GCF_010550245.1 Streptomyces sp. SID12501 | reverse complement strand
GTCCTCGCTGGGTTCGGAGCCGGAGTACTCCCGGCTGATGGTGTCGGCGCTGCGGCGTACCAGGGGCAGCAGTTCGAGCAGTTCGTCGGGGCCCGCGACCACACCGGGCGCGGAGACGGACATCGCGGCGACGACCCGCCCGCCCGGGCCGCGCACGGGCGCGCCCACGCAGTTGAGCGCCTCCTCGTGGCCGCCCAGGTCGGCGGCCCAGCCCTGCCGGCGCACCAGGGCCAGCTCGGTCAGGAAGGCGTCCGCGTCCGGGGTGGAGCGGGCGGTGTAGCGGGGGTATTCGATACGCGCGGCCAGGCTCCGCCGGTCGGCCTCCGGCAGGTCGGCCAGGATCACCTTCGCGACGGCGGCCACGGTCAGCGGGACGGGGCGGCCGATGCGGGAGTACATCCGGACCGGGTAGCGGCTGTCGACCTTGTCGATGTAGACTACCT
>NZ_JAAGLU010000646.1 GCF_010550245.1 Streptomyces sp. SID12501 | reverse complement strand
GGTCGTACGCGGTGGTGTTCTCCAGCACCCTCTCCCGCAGCCAGCGGGCCTCGTCGTCGTCCAGCATCGCCCGCCGCTCCTCGTCCAGGACGCGGGCCGCCCGGGTGTCCACCATCAGCAATTGCACTCGGCCGAAAATGCGCTGGTAGCTCCAGCGGGTCCGGGCGGGATCCGCATCGGTCTCGGCGGCGAAGCGGCGCAGCGCCTCGGTGCCGTCGGGGGAGGCCGTGACGGTGGCGTACAGGGGATCGGCCGCCAGTTCGGCGGGGGAGAGGTTGCCCAGGTGCTGGTAGACCCAGTACGACATCAGCCCGCTGACGATCCGCTCGTGCCACCAGGGTGTGGCGCGGATCTCCTCCTGCCAGGCGGCGCTGGTGTTCCAGTCGTCGATCACGTCATGATCGTCGAAGATCATGCAGCTCGGCACGGTGGAGAGCAGCCAG
>NZ_JAAGLU010000645.1 GCF_010550245.1 Streptomyces sp. SID12501 | reverse complement strand
CGCAGATGCGAGTTTCTCGGAGAATCGTACGGAGGGGCTCTCCGGCCAACCCGGTGCGCCGGGCCGGTCGCTCGGCCCGGCGCACCGCGCTCGTCGCTCAGGCCGGGCTCGTCGCCGGCATCTCGCCCTCCGTCTTCGTCACGTCGATCAGGGTGAACGACGCGCCCTGCGGGTCGGAGAGTGCCGCGAACCGGCCGAAGGGGCTGTCCACCGGGCCGTAGCGCAGCACCCCGCCCCGCTCGGTCGCCTTCGCCACCGACGCGTCGCAGTCCGGGACGGCGAAGTACACGTTCAGGTACGCGGGCACATCGGGCGGGAAGTCGTCGCCCATCGCCATCCGGCCGAGCACCGTCTCCCCCTGGACGTCGTACATCCCGAAGTCCATCGACTCGTCGTCGAACTTCCGTACCGTGTACGGGAAGACGGCGGGGAAGAACGTGTCC
>NZ_JAAGLU010000644.1 GCF_010550245.1 Streptomyces sp. SID12501 | reverse complement strand
CGGGCCGGCCGTCGCCCGGCGTGACGCCGGTCGCGGCGAGCTGCTCGAGGAACCGCGGGTTGGGCTGCCCGGACGGGTACTGCACCCACTCGACGAGCGCGGCCTGCCGGCCGACGGGCCGCAGGTCGGGCACGCCGACGTAGCGCCACTCGGCGTCGGTGCGCACGTCGACGAGCACGGCGTCGTCGCGCTCCTGCAGGATCTGCCAGGCCTCGGTGGCGGTGACGTCCCCGGCGTAACCGGGGGCGGGACGCGGCTGCACGGTCATGGTCCTCCCATCGTCTCTGGCGGTAGCACCCTGCGCCACGGTCGCCCGTGCGGGTTGCTGCGGCGTCGTCGAGCCAGATCTCTCGGCCGCTCTGGATGGTCGCGGCGATGCTACGCCCGCCGTGGCCCGGGCCGTGCGGGTGTCTCACGCCCGCGCCGTCGACGCCCGTGGAGAC
>NZ_JAAGLU010000643.1 GCF_010550245.1 Streptomyces sp. SID12501 | reverse complement strand
ACGTACGAACGGTCGACGACGGACCCCGGGTGCAGGTCGGCGCCGCCCCGACGAGGCGGCGCCGACGAGCGCACGACGACAGCACCTCCGTCGTCGACGCGGTGCGCGCTCGAGGCACGACGACGTCGACGGTGTGCTCACACGTCAGTGTCGGACGAGAGAAGCCGACGGGTGCCGAGGGGAACCGCACCCGTACGACCCGAGCGCGGTCAGCGCTCGTCGTCCTCCGAGGGCCAGCGGTCCCAGCCGGCGGGCTCGCTGTCGTCCGTGTCCACCGCGCTGCGGCGGCTGTCCGTGACGACGTCGTTGTGGCGGCGAGACGAGAGCTCCTGCTCGAGAGCCCGGTAGTTCGTGTCGGGGCTGAAGTACTTCAGCTCCCGAGCGACCTTCGTCTGCTTTGCCTTCTGACGGCCGCGCCCCATGGCATCGACCCCCTCTAACGT
>NZ_JAAGLU010000642.1 GCF_010550245.1 Streptomyces sp. SID12501 | reverse complement strand
GCAGTGCCGCGGAACTGGCCAGGGCGCGACGAGCCCGGGGCCTGCGCCTCAACGTCCCCGAGGCCACGGCGCTCATCGCGGACACGGTCTGCGAGGCCGCCCGCGACGGCAGGCGGCTGGCGGAGGCCATCGAGGAGGCCCGCAGCGTGCTGGGCCCCGACGACGTGCTGCCCGGCGTCGCCGACGTTGTCCACGAGGTCCACGTGGAAGCCGTCTTCGACGACGGCTCCCGCCTCGCGGTGGTCTCGCGCCCCATCCGCGGCGCCGTCCCCCTCGGCGACGACGCCCCCGGCGCGATCGTGCCCGGCCCCGGCGCCCCCCAGCCGGAACCCACGATCCACCTGCACGTGCGCAACACCGCCGCCGTGCCGATCAGCGTGACCTCCCACTTCCACTTCTTCGAGGCCAACCCGCGCCTCGACTTCGACCGCGCCGCGGCCTAC
>NZ_JAAGLU010000641.1 GCF_010550245.1 Streptomyces sp. SID12501 | reverse complement strand
CAGGACCATCACCCGGCGAAGGGTCGAGGGCGAGGCCGCACGGCGTAACCCGAGCGGCCGTTGTGAATGAAACCCCAGGCCGGCGAGGTTGTCCTGGGGTGCGTGGCGGGCCCACTGCCCGATCGCCAGGTAGGAACGGGTGCTCGCCAGGACCGCGCACGCGGCGGTCAATAACACCGAAGTGAGGGTGTGGCGGCGTCCGCGCCGGTCACGGGGATCGGGCAGGAGACTCAGCCGGGCGGCCAGGTCCGGCAGCTCACGCTGCTGACGCAAGGGCGACTTGACCAGACAGAAAGTGGAAGACTGGCGGCACATCGGAGCTCCGGTGATCGGCGGGTGGCTTGGCAGCCCGCGCTGATCATCGGAGCTTCGTTGCGTGCGGAACTGCCATAGTGAAGGTTCGTCACATCCCTGGGACCTGCAGGTCCTTGAAGCCACCGGGAC
>NZ_JAAGLU010000640.1 GCF_010550245.1 Streptomyces sp. SID12501 | reverse complement strand
GCCGGTGCTCGAGCCGCTGGGCCTGACGCACCCCCAGTACCTCGCGATGCTCGCGCTCTGGCAGTACGCGCCGCTGTCCCTGCGCGACCTCGCCGACCACCTGCACCTCGAGCCTGCGACCACGTCCCCGCTGGTCCGCCGCCTCGAGGCCCTCGGCCTCGTGACGCGCACGCGCGCCGAGGACGACGAGCGCGCGCTGCGCATCGACCTCACCGACGCCGGCCGGGACCTGCGCGCCCGCGCCGAGCAGGTGCCCGCGACGATGGTCGAGCGGCTCGGCCTCACGGTCGAGCAGATCGACGAGGTGCGCCGCGCGTCGCAGCTCGTGATCGACGCCTGCGAGCGCGTGCGCGACTGACCCCCTGTCGGCGCGCGCCCGATCGGGTGTTGCATGGCTCCCGTGACCCCGAGCGACGCACCGGGCACCGACCCGAGCGGCACCCC
>NZ_JAAGLU010000063.1 GCF_010550245.1 Streptomyces sp. SID12501 | reverse complement strand
CGGCCACACCGCGAACGCGGACCAGGTCGGCGCACTCAACGTCGCTGTCAGGGCCGGGCTGGTCCTTCCCGACGTGGCCTAGCCACCGACAGGAGAAGCCCGCGCGTTCACGCGTGGGAGGAGTCACCAACCTCGCGCTGTACGGGCTGACGGCCCCCTTCGCCGCCGCGCTCATGGACCGCTTCGGCATCCGGCGGGTCGTCGCGGTCGCCCTCGCGGTCATCGCGCTGGGCTCCGGCCTGACCGTGTGGATGACGGCGGCCTGGCAACTGATGCTGTGCTGGGGCCTGTTGGTCGGACTGGGCAGCGGTTCGATGGCGCTCGCCTTCGCGGCGACGGTCACCAACCGCTGGTTCACCGACCGCCGGGGCCTGGTGACGGGCATCCTGACCGCCGCCTCGGCCTCCGGCCAGCTGATCTTCCTGCCCCTGCTGTCGTGGATCATCGAGACGTACGACTGGCGCCCGGCGGCGGTGACGGTGTCCCTGGCGGCCCTGACAGTCATCCCCTTCGTCTGGCTGCTGCTGCGCGACCACCCGGCTGACGTGGGCCTGAAGCCGTACGGGGCGCAGGAGTTCGTACCGAAGCCGGCCCCCGTGCAGGGCGCGGCGCGGCGAACGATCCAGGTGCTGCTGTCGGCGGTCCGCACCGGCCCCTTCTGGCTCCTCGCCGGCACCTTCGCGATCTGCGGGGCCTCCACCAACGGCCTGATCCAGACCCACTTCGTGCCCGCCGCCCACGACCACGGCATGCCCATCACGGCCGCCGCCTCACTGCTCGCCGTCGCCGTCGTCGGCGTCTTCGACGTGGTCGGCACGATCGCCTCCGGCTGGTTCACCGACCGCTACGACCCGCGCCGCCTCCTCGCCGTGTACTACGCGCTGCGCGGCGTCTCGCTCCTCTTCCTCCCGATGCTGCTGGCGCCCTCCGTCCACCCTCCGATGATCTTCTTCATCGTCTTCTACGGCCTCGACTGGGTCGCCACGGTCCCGCCCACCATCGCCCTGTGCCGCGAGCACTACGGCGACGACAGCGCGATCGTCTTCGGCTGGGTCCTCGCCTCCCACCAAGTCGGCGCGGCCCTCGTCGCGTTCCTCGGGGGGATGGCGCGGGATGTCTTCGGGGCGTACGACGTGGTCTGGTACGCGTCGGGGGCGCTGTGCGCGGCTGCGGCGCTTATGGCGCTGGTGATACGGCGGCGGTCGGTGGGCGGAGTGAGGGCCCTGGCCTGAGTTTGGCTTCAACCTCGGCTGACCTCATGACCGTTACGGTTGATCGCCCGGCTCGGATACGGTGCGGGACGGTGTTGCCTGTCGGCGCATGATGGCTGTCATGGAGAGCGCGGTCGAGAAGATCAAGGTCTGGTTTCGGTTCGTCCCTCGCGAGGGGTGGATCCCGCAGGACACTGAGGGCCTGTGGGCGACGAAGCTCGGTGATGACACGGCCAGTGTGCAGAACGTTCCCTTCCTCCAGGACGGGGTGGCCGAGGGTGACGTGGTGCGGTACCGGACCGACTCCGACGGGCTCCACTGGGCTGTCGGGCGGGTCAGTTCCTCCGGTAACTGCACCATCCGTGTGGTGCCCGTGCCCGCCGGCCGCCTGGGACGCAGTCCGCACGCGGTACATCAGCACTTTTCGGTGTTCGGACTCGGAGGTGAGGTCTTCAGTGAGGACTTCCCCATGGTGGCCTTCACTGCACCGGTAGGCGCGGACTTCGCCGGGATCAAGGCCCTTCTGGCGCGAGGCCAGGCGGAAGGATGGTGGCACTACGAGGTGGGCTGTGCCACCGACGAGTGGTGGAACACCTGAGCTAGTCCGTGCCGTCGACGGGCGCGAGCTGCACCTACGGCTGAGCCACGTAACAGATGGCCTGGATCTGCTGTCCGTCGCCGTACCGGTGTGTGGCCTCGCCGGTTCTGAGCCAGCCGAGACGCTCGTAGAGGCGGATGGCGGCGGTGTCCTTGGCCATGACGTCCAGGACGAGGCGTCGGTTGTGGCGCAGCGCGTAGTGCATGGCGGTTCGGACGAGCCGCTCGCCCAGGGCCAGTTTCCGTGCGTCCCTGACGACGAACAGACGGGCCAGCACCGCGATGTGCTGTTCGTCGTCCCCGCTCTGGCCCGCCCACAGGGTAACGGCGTCCTCGCCGCGCGGGCGCATCACCGCCACGTGGCCCACGATCCGCCCGTCGGCCTCGGCGACCCAGGAGGCGAGTACGCCGTCCGAGCGCAGCCATGCCTCCGGGTGGGCGACGCCTTCGACCGGGTAGCCGTCGGTGGAGTGGACGTCGGTCAAGGCCGCTGCCGCGCCGGGGAGGTCCGTGTCCTCGTAGGGGCGGATGGCGATGATGCTGTACATGCCGGGCTCCTGCTGGGTTCGGCGGCTACTCGACGGGCAGTTCGTAGAGCAGGCCGGTACGGTCCGCTCGATGTACGTAGCGGGACACCTCGAACGGCGCGCCCTGCTGGTCCAGGCTCGTGTGCAGGACCTCGATGACGGGGACGCCGGAGGGCAGGGTGAGGACGGCTGCTTCGGCCGGTGTCGGCATGCGTGCCGTGATCTCGTCCCGTACGCGGGTCATGACGTGGCCGAGTTCCTCAAGTCGGCCGTAGATCCCGTCCTTGCCGGTGTCGGGCCGGGTGAGAGGTGTGCCCTGTGCCTCGTCCCAGCGGAGGTACGTCGACACGATCTGTACGGGTTCGTCGTCGGCGAAGTAGTGGTTCTCCCGGTGCAGGACACTTTCGTCCTCGGCGGGAACGTCAAGGCGCTCGGCGATGTCCTGGGGCGGGCGGTTCCGGGTGATGCTCACGACGTCGATACGGGCTTCCTTGCCCTGGCGCCGGGCTTCGAGCCGGAAGGGGGTGAGGCCGGTCTCGCGGTGGGCGCGGGAGTAGCGGTCGCTGCCGAAGCGGAGGAGCCGTTGCGGCTCGCGTACGAAGACACCGCTTCCGTGACGGGCCGTCACCAGCCCTTCCTCGGCGAGGAGTCGGATCGCCTCGCGGGCCGTGTTGCGAGCGGCTCCGTACTGCTGGGCAAGGGTGCGTTCGGACGGCAGCCTGTCGCCGGGCGCGAGTTGCCCAGCCTCGATGGCGGCTCGCAGTTCTTCCGCGATGCGCCTGCTCGGCGGCTGGTTCGGGGAGGGGCCGGGCGTCGTCATGCACGCAGCATAACAACTGGCTTGAGCCAGTAGCTTGACGCGGGCGGTCGCTCGCGGCCAAACTGGCTTGAGCCAGTAGTCGGCCGTAGTTGGCCGACCGGACGACACCGGGGTGGTGCCCTACCGCCAAGCAGACACACCACCCCGGTCCCCTCGGAAGGGACCCCCATGATGCACCTGACGTTGCCGGCAGCCCACCCTGCCGGAGTGAGCCCGTGACGTATAACCGAAATGCCTGTCCAGCACCCCCTGTCGGACTACGGCTTCTGCCGTGGGAGACCGACACCGGCAAGCCCTGTTTCCTGTCCACAGGCGACGTCCCAAGCCGGCTGTCCCGGCTCGCGGACGAGATCGAGGCGGACCAACTCCGGGACGGAGCAGACGTACTTGGGGGCGCAAAGGCAGTCCTGGACGACCTCAAGGCAGGCGAGGACACTTTGCGGCGCACGCTGCGCGTGGTCACACAGGTACTCGGTGACGTGCTCCGTGTCGCCGACAGTCGAGGCGCCCGACTGCCCGAGTTCGAGGGTGACTTCGAGGTCGGCGATCAGGGGGACCACGGTGGTGGGCATCCGTGACCACAACCACCACGCCTGCTCTGTCCGCCGAGTGCACGCTGGGCCGCGAGCCCGACTACGGGGACATGCACACACGGTGTCGTCAGACCGAGGATGTGCCGTTGCCGCACGGAAGGGGCATCCTGCTCGTGCCTCGTTGCCGGTGCTCATGCCATCAGCAACGGTCCGGCGACCCGGGAGGGTCTGGGTCAGAGGAACCGCCCACGATGGAACAGCAGCGGAGCGCCTTCGTCCTCGCCCGACCCCAGCGCCTCCACCCGCCCCACGACGATCAAGTGGTCGCCACCCGTGTGCACCGCGTGGATCGCGCAGTCGATCCACGCGGAGGCGCCCATGAGGCGCGGTGAGCCGGAGACCGGGGACGCGTCGTAGGCGACGTCGGCGAACTTGTCCGTGCCGCTCTTCGCGAACCCCCGGCACAACTCGCCCTGCTCGGCGCCCAGTACGTTGACGCAGAAGACGCCCGCGCGCGCGATGAGCGGCCACGTCCTCGACGTACGGCCGACCATGAAGACGACGAGGGGCGGGTCGAGGGAGAGGGCGGCGAAGGACTGGCAGGCGAAGCCGGCGGGGGTGTTCTCGCCTTCGGCGGCCGGGGCGGTGATGACGGTGACGCCGGTCGCGAAGTTCCCCAGTACGCGCCGGAATTCGGCCGGGGCGACCGGTGCCCGCTCGTCCTCGCCGACCGCCCGTAAGTCCGGCCGGGGCAGCGCCTCGACGGGCCCCGCGACCGTGGGCGCCACTGTCGGCGCCCCGGCGGACCTGAGATACCGGACGGCAGCCGCCGCCATTCCTGCTTGTCCCAACATACGTTCCATTGGAGCTGACGGAGCGTCAGAAGTGAAGCCCCGCAAGGCAGTCAGCTCCCGCTGTAACGCGGACTCCGGCGCTCCACGAAGCTCGCGACGCCCTCCCGCGCGTCCGCCGTCGTCATGTTGATCTCCTGGGCGGCGGCCTCGGCGGCGAAGGCGGTCGCGCGGTCGGAGTCGAGGGAGGCGTTGACGAGCTGCTTGGTGAGGGCGAGGGCGCGGGTCGGACCGGTGGCCAGGCGCTCGGCCCATTCACGTGCCGTCTTGTGGAGGTCCTCGGCCGGTACGACCCGGTTGACCAGGCCCAGGCGTTCGGCGTCCGGGGCGGTCAGCGCGTCACCGAAGAACATCAGCTCCTTCGCGCGCTGCGGACCGATCAGGCGGGGGAGCAGGTACGCGCCGCCTCCGTCCGGGACCAGACCCCGCCGTACGAACACCTCGATGAACCGGGCCTGTTCGGCGGCCAGGACCAGGTCGCAGGCGAGGGCCAGATGGGCGCCGAGGCCGGCCGCCGTGCCGTTCACCGCCGCGATGACCGGCTTCTCGCAGTCGAGGACGGCGGAGATCAGGCGCTGGGCACCGAGCCGGATGACGCGAGCCACGTCACCTGCGATCCGCTCCCCGGCGGCCTGCCCGCCTCCTCGCAGGTCCGCGCCCGTGCAGAAGCCGCGGCCCGTGCCGGTGAGGACGACGGCTCGTACGGCAGGGTCGGCGGAGGCCTCCGAGAAAAGTTGGATGAGGCGTTCTCGCTGGTCAGGGGTGATGGCGTTGAGGGATTCGGGGCGGTTGAGGGTGATCCACGAGACCTGATTGTCAGTGGCGTGCAGTACCAATGGATCAGACGACGCGGCGGATATTTCCGGCTCCACGGGAATTTCCGGCGTGCTGGATTCTTCGGGGGAGGAAGTCATGGGGGAGCTGCTCCGTTTCCTGTGGTGGTGGCTAGAGCGGCGGCTGGTTCACGTCCGTGCTGTGCTGGATGTGCCGGCCGTCCGGACCTGGTCCGCACACCGCCAGCGCGTCCAGCGCCACCGCTCCCTGCCCCCTGGGCAGCACCATCAGCGGGTTGATGTCGAGCTCCGCCAGCTCGTCCCCGAGTTCCAGCGCCATGCGCTGCACCCGCATGACGACCTCGACGAGCGCGTCCAGGTCGGCCGGGGGGCGTCCCCGGACCCCGTCGAGCAGGGCACGCCCGCGCAGCTCGGTCAGCATGTCCCGCGCCTGCACCTCACCGAAGGGCGGCACGCGTACGGCGGTGTCCTGGAGCACCTCCACGAGCACGCCGCCGAGCCCCACCGTCACCGTCGGGCCGAACAGGTCGTCGTGCGTGACGCCGACGACCATCTCGACGCCCCGCTCGACCATCTGGCACACGAGTACGCCGTCCAGGTCCACGCCCTCGTAGCGGGCGATGTCGGTCAGCTCACGGTAGGCGTCCCGGACCTGGCTGGCCGAGGTCAGCCCGATCTTCACCAGCCCGAGTTCCGTCTTGTGCGCGATCTGGCCGCCCGACGCCTTCATCACCACCGGGTAGCCGACCAGCCCCGCCGCCCGGACGGCCGCCGCCGCGCTGGTCACCAACTGCTCGCGCGGCACCCGGATTCCGTACGCGCGCAGCAACAGCTTGGCGGCGTGCTCGCTCAGGGCCTCGCCCGGCCGCATCAGCGCCCGCGCCTTGCGGAAACTGGGCGACGGGGTGCGCGGTGCCTCGTCGAAGGGGGAGCGGTAGGAGGCGGTGAACCGGGCGTGGTCGAGGTGGGCGCGCACGGCGGTCACACAGTTGGCGAAGGTGCGGAAGGTGGCCACGCGGGAGGAGCCGAGCAGGGTCTCGCGGTACGCGGCCTCCGTGCCGACCGGCGAGCCCCAGATCACGCACACCAGCTTGTCCGTCTGCTCGGCCGCGTCCACGAGGTCCTGCGCGAGCTTGTCGCTCATCGGGGGGAAGGGGCCGGTGATGGGGCAGACCAGGACGCCCACCGCCGGGTCGGCGAGGATCGCGTCGATGATCTTCCGGCCGCGCCAGTCGCCGACCGGATGTCCGCCGCTGTCGATCGGGTTGGCCACGTTCAGGTAGTCGGGTATCCACTGGTGCAGCTCGGTCTGCTTGCCGGCGGACAACTGCGGGAGGTTCAGCCCGGCCTCGGTCGCCAGATCCGCGAAGTGCGCGCCCGTGCCGCCCGAGATCGAATAGACGGCGACCCCGTCGGCGAGCGGACGGCGGGCTCGGGCCAACAGGGCTGAGGTGTCCTGGAGTTGGTCGAGTCCGTCGACGCGGATCACCCCGTACTGCCGCATCGCCGCGTCCACCACCCTGTCGGCGCCGGTCAGTTTGCCGGTGTGGGAGGCGGCGGTGCGGGCGCCGGTCTCGGTGCGGCCCACCTTGACCGCGACGACGGGTACTCCGCGCCTCGCGGCCCGGTCGGCGGCGAGGAGAAAGGAGCGGCCGTCCTTCAGGCCCTCGACGTAGCAGGCGATGGCGCCCACCTCGGGCCGTTCGGAGAAGTACGAGATGAAGTCGGCGGTCTCCAGATCGGCCTCGTTGCCGGTGGGGGCCCAGTGGGAGAGGCGGATGCCGAGTTCCTGGAGGGCGAAGACGGGGCGGCCCTGGTGGCCGGACTGGGTGATCAGGGCTATCGCCGGGCCGTCGAGGTCCTCGCGGAAGTTCTCGAAGGCGTTGAGGTTGGTGTTCGGGCCGAGGAGCCGCAGGCCGGAGCGGCGGACGGCGGCGGCGAGCCGGGCCTGTGCCTCCGCGCCCGCCTCGCCCGTCTCCGCGAACCCGGAAGCGAAGGCGACGGCGAACTTCACCTTGGCCTCGGCGAGTTGCTCGACCACGGGAAGGGGGTCGGCGACGAGGAGTACGGCGAGATCGATCTGCTCGGGCAGGTCGGCGACGGAGGGGAAGCAGGGTATGCCGAAGACGGCCTCGCGGGTCGGGTGCACCGGGTGCAGCCGGGCACCGACCCGCTCGGCCCACGCCAGCAACTGCCGGGTGATACCGGTGTTCGGCCGCCCCTCGGCATCCGAGGCGCCGACCACCGCCAGGGACTCGGGCCTGAAGAAGCGGTCGAGATCGGGCACGCCGGCGTACAGCGGCCGGCCGCTGACGTCGAGGTCGTCGACATCGGCGGGCCTGCCGTGCACGACCGGCGAGGGCTGCTCGCCGCAGGCGATGACCCGGGCCCGGCGGGAGTCGGTGGTGAGGGTGCCGTGGGTTGATCCAAGCATCGGTCCGCCCGCTCCTGTGTGACAGCCAATTAACTGACGCAGTGTCAGGTTACTGAACTGACACTCCGTCAGGAACCGGCGTGCGAGGAACTTTTGCTACGTCCGCGCACAGCGTGGCTGAGCCGGTCGTCGATTTGTGGGCGGCGGAGGTGCTGCAGAAGTACTGCGGAGGTGCGGCGGAGGTGCGGGCCGGGCGAGGTCTGGCTACTTCGCGGCGACGGACTGCTGCCGTGCGACCGCCTTCGCGATGCGCACCGCGTCGATCGCCATTTCGCGGAACATTCCGCTGATGGGGTTGGTGTAGCCATTGAAGAAGAGCCCTGGCGCGTTCTTCGGAGCGCGGGCCCCGTGGACGAGCGGCTTGCCGCGTGCGTCGAGTACGTCGAGGTGGCCGACCAGGCCTTCCAGGCCCCGGAGGTATCCGGTGGCGGCGATGACGGCGTCCGGTTCGAGGTGCTCGCCGTCGGCGAGGACGACCTTCCCGTCCTCGAAGCCCTCGACGGCGGCCACGATCTCGACGCTTCCCTTCCGTACGGCGTCGATGAGGCCGACGTCCTGCACGGGGATGGAGCCGGCGGTCACCCGCGAGTACAGCCCGGTGTCGGGGCGGGGCAGCCCGTGGGCGGACAGGTCGGGCACGCTCAGCTTGGCCATCGGCCCGGCGAGCCGGTCGACGAGGCGCACCGGCAGCCGTCGTACGACGATGCCCGTGAACTGGGCCGCCCAGCCGGCCGTGGACCGCCGCACGATGTGCGGAGCGGTACGCACCGACAGCCGTACCCGTGAGGCCCCGCCCTCCACCAGGTCGACGGCGATCTCGGCACCGGTGTTGCCGATCCCGACGACGAGGACGTCACGGCCGGCGTAGGGAGCGGCGTTGCGGTACTGGCCCGCGTGCAGCAGCTCGCCGCGGTAGGCGTCGCGCCCGGCCCACTCGGGGATCCGGGGTGTGTGGTTGGTCCCGGTGGCGACGACGACCGCGCTGCCGGTCAGCTCGCGCCCACCGGTGGCGTGCAGCAGCCAGCCGGTGCCGTCGGCGGTCCGCTCGACCCGGGACACCTCGACGCCGGTGACGACCTCCAGCTCGTGGTACTCCGCGTACTTCTCGAGGTACCGGACCACGTCGTCCCGCGCCACCCACCGCCCGAACGAACGCGGCATCGCCAGCCCCGGCAGCGAGGACAGCCGCCGGGTGGTGTGCAGATGCAGCCGGTCGTAGTGCCGCCGCCAGGACGACCCGACCTGGTCGCCCCGCTCCAGCACGACCGCCCGCACACCCTGGGCCCGCAGCGCGTACGCGACGGCGAGACCGCCCGGTCCACCGCCGATGACGTACACGGGGGTGGTCGAGGACGGTGACGGTGACGAAGTCGGTGAGTCGGCCATGTGTCTGAGCGTATGCACCCGCTCACTTGTTAGGTCTCGGTCAAGACCGGAATCGGTTGCGGATTGATCACGGCTGTGGGGGAGTCGGGCGGGTCCGGTGGCACGGGCGGCCTGGTTGTGGGGGCTCGGTGAGGCCATACTGAACTGACGTACCGTCAGATTGGGACAGTTGCCAGGGGGCCATGGACATGAGCACGGGCACGGGCAGGGGTGCGGGCACAGGCAGGGGTACGGACAGCGGCCGGTTCGACATCCCCGAGATCGACGCCTTCACGCGGGCCTACTGGGACGCGGCGGCCGAGGGGCGGCTGCTCGTGCGGCGGTGCGGTGGCTGTGGGCGGGCTCATCACTATCCCCGGGAGTTCTGCCCGTACTGCTGGAGCGAGGACGTGGTGTGGGAGGCCGCGAGCGGACTGGCCACGCTCTACACCTGGTCCGTCGTGCACCGCAACGACCTGCCGCCCTTCGGGGAGCGTACGCCGTACGTGGCTGCCGTCGTCGACCTCGACGAGGGGCCGCGGATGATGACGGAGGTGGTGGACGGTACGGAAGGTGTGGAAGGTGTGGAAGGCGGGCTGCGGGTCGGGATGGGGCTGGAGGTGGCTTTTCGGGAGGGTGTGCCGGTATTCCGTCCCCGGGGTGGGAGTCGTACGGCTGTACGGGCTTCAATGGGGTGATGGCCCATATCCATGAGCGGTCCCACGCCCACCCCGTCCCCGAGTTTCCCGAACTGCTCGGTCACGGACTCCGGTTGCGGCAGTGGCGTGCGGACTCCGACACCGACGTCGACGCGTGGCTGCGCGGGCTGACCGACCCGGACTTCCGGCGCTGGAACACACCGATGATGCAGGTCACCGACCTCGACAGCGCCCGCGACTCCCTCGGCACCCGTTCCGGGACCGCGGCGGACGGCACCGGGGTGTCCTTCTGCGTCACGGACGTCGTCACCGGCGCGATACTCGGCCACCTGGGCGTCAACGACATCGACCCCTTCATGCGCGTCGCCCGCGTCGGCTACTGGGTCCTCCCCGAGGCCCGCGGCAGGCGCGTCGCCACCCGCGCCCTCGCCCTCGGCGCGCGCTGGGCCTTCGGCGTCCTCGGCCTGAACCGCCTGGAACTCGGCCACGCCCTCGGCCACGACGCCTCCTGCCGCGTCGCCGAACGCTGCGGCTTCCGGTACGAGGGGACCCTGCGAGGCGCGATGTTCGAGGAGCGGCGCCAGGACGTCTTCCGGGACGTGCATCTGCACGGGCGGATCGCCCAGGACCCGGACCCGGACCCGGACTTGGTCCCTGAGCCGGCCCCTTGACCGACCCGGATCAGGAAGCGGCCACGCCTACGGCCAGAGCAACTCCCTGAGCCAACTCGCTTCCGTACGACGGTACTTGAGGCGTACGTGGCGGCGCTGGGCGTCTCCCTGGAAGAACTCGGCCTCGTCCGGGCGCAGTCGGTACAGGGTCCAGGTCGGGGCGGGGGCGTCCGGTTCGCGCTGCGCCTGTTCCCAGGCTTCCTGCGAGACGCGCTCCAACTCGGCTACCGAGCCCAGTACTTCGCTCTGGCGGCCGGTCAGCGCGGCGGCCAGTGCTCCCGTCGAGCGGGCGTGCAGGTCGGCCTGTGCCTCGGAGGAGGGGGCGGACTCTACGGGGCCCCGCAGCCGGATCTGGCGGCCCAGCGAGGGCCAGTAGAAATGGAGCGCCGCGTAGGGGCGCGCCGCCAGTTGCCGGCCCTTGCCGCTCCCGGAGTGCGAGGCGAAGGACCAGCCGTCGGTGTCCGCGCCGTGCAGCATCACGGTGCGTACGTCAGGCAGGCCGGCCGTGTCCGAGGTGGCCAGGGACATGGTGTGCGGCTCGGGCTGCCCGGCGGCCACCGCCTCCGCGAACCAGGTGGTGAAGAGGGGGAGCGGATCGGCGGGGGCCGTGTCCGGGTCGAAGACGGGCAGCTCTGTGACCTCGGGGGACCACACCCGCAGAGTCCTGAGCAGGTCGTGAAGATCCGGTTCCGGTTCCAGTTCCAGTTCCATGGGGCGAGTATCGCGGATACGGACAAGCCCCGGCGCACGCCCCACCTCCACCTCCACCTTCACTTTCACCCTTGCCCCGGCGCCGTCAGCCGGCGTACGTGTCCGCCGGGCCGTACAGAGCTGCCGGGGCGCCTGTCGTCAGGGCCCAGTAGCGGTCGCCGTAGGACCAGTGCCACCACTCCGTGGGGTAGTTGGCGAGGCCTGCCGCGGTGAGCGCGGCCGACAGGGTGCGGCGGTTGTCGCGGGCGGTGGGGGAGATGCCGGGAGCAGCCGTGTAGCAGGCGCCGTCGCTCTCCTCCGGGCTCGCGTTCACCGGGGTTCCCAGGTCGAGTTCCGTCCCTGAGCCGGTGCACAGGGTCAGGTCGACGGCCGCGCCCGCGACATGCGGGCCGATCTCCGGCGGGGAGAGTGACCGGCTCGTCCGGTCACGCAGATAAGGCTCCGGCCAGTCGGGGTGAGCCGCGCGCAACTCGGACTCGTACCTGTCGAAGTACCGCTGCTGGAGGACGAGCGGACGGTAGCCCTCTGTGACCAGCAGGTGCAGGCCCTCGGGCAGCAGGCGGGCGGCCCGGGCCAGTCGCCGGGCGACGCCGTCGCGCAGCAGGGCGTAGGAGCCCGCCGGGTCGGCCAGGCGGGTGTCGACGCGCAGGTGGGGCGACTCCCGTAGATCCACGAGTGGTTCACCGTTCTCCCGGACGGGGATGCCGGCCACGCGGGGGTCGTTCATGAGGATGATGTCGTTTGATTCGGTCTTCTGCATGTCCGTCCTGTGGAGTGAGCGGAAGTCGAGCCGGAGGCCGGGCCGGGCGTCGGGCCGCACGGGATCCGGGGACGGTCTGTCGACCGTCCCCGGATGTCCCCCGTCGCATGGTGCTGTCCGTGTTGTCCCGCGGCTGTTTACAGCTTCTTCGGCGTCACGTAGCCGACGACGTCACCGGCCTTGGTGTTGTACCGGTTCGTCCGCTTGTAGACGCCTTCCGTGCCGCCGGAGCCGGTCTTGGTGGTGTTGCCCTCGACGGTCGTCAGCTTCTTGGTGCTGCTGTTGTAGGCGACGACGATGCCGATGTGGTCGACGTCCCAGCCGTTGTTCCCGAGGCTCGGCGTGCTGCCGTCCCAGTCGTAGAGGACCGCGTCGCCGATCTTCGGGACGTAGGAACCCCGCGCGTGCCACGTGCCGATGGAGTTGCGGGCCCGGTAGAACGAGCCGGCGAACGCGTCGGTGTTCTTCGTCTTGGCGCCGGAGTTCTTCCAGACGTAGCGGATGAAGTCGGCGCACCAGTTGTTGGTGCGCCACTGCAGCCCGTCGACCTTGCCGCAGTTGCCGACCGTGCCGCTCTTCGGGTCGGTGGCGACCGCGCTGTAGTAGTTGCAGTTGCCGGCCTTCTCGCGGTTGCGCGGCGAGATGGACACCTGCTGCTGCGCCTTGGCGACGATGGCGTTCTGGAGCGCCGTCGCCGTCGGTGACACCGACGACGGTGCGGCCGAGGCCGCGGCCGACACCGACTCCGCAGTCAGCGCTCCGCCCGCGAGGGCCGAGATCAGCAGGAGGGTGGCGGCGCGCCGCGCGGGCGTCCTGACCGAACCGGGCATGGTGATGCTGGGCATCGAAGTTCCTTTCCCCGTTGAATCCCCGTTGGTGCCGGGGGAGTTCGGGATGTTCCCGTTTCCCTCCGACACCAGGAAGCTTCGCGGGGGCCGCTTCAACTTCTCTGCAAGTCCCCTTCAAGCCCCTTCAAGTTCGTTCAGGTGACTTCAAGTCCCTTCAGGAGCCGTCCGGTTCCAGCGCTTCCCGTGCCTCGTACGCGGTGAACACCCCGCCCGCCTCCGCCCGCAGGGCAGCCGCCTCCCGCTCGTCGCCCAGGGCGGCCCGCAGGGTTGCGAGGGAGCGCAGGGTACGGGCCCGGGGGAGGGGCAGTCCCAGGGCGCCCCACAGGGCGGCGGACGCCGAGAGGTGGGTGTCCGCTTCGGTCAACTCGCCTGCGGCGAGGGCACATTCGCCGAGGGTGCGGAGCACCAGCGCTTCGCCGTACCGGTCGCCGTACCTCCGGCACACGTCGAGCAGGCCGGCCAGGTCCGCCGCCGCCTCAACGGTCCGGCCCAGCCTCAGGCGGGCCTTCGCCCGTGCCTGCGCGGCGTACGCGCTCATCAGGTCGTCGCCGAACTCCCGCAGCAGCGTGAGGGATCGGCTGAGCAGATCCTCGGCCGTCGCATGGTCGCCGCGCGCCCGGTGCAGCATCCCGTACGTCCGCAGGGCGAGCGCCTCGCCGCGCCGACTGCCGAGGCGGCGGTACGCGGCCAGGGCCTCCTCGATGCGGTCGGCGACGGCGGTGAACTCGCCGAGTTCGAGGTGGGCCAGCGCGGCGTACCGGCAGGCGACGCCGAGCCCCGCCGGGTCGTCGAGCCGCCTGAAGCTCTCGATGGCGCCGGTGAGTTCACGCACCGCGTCCCGCAGCCGGCCCTGTTCGCGGTAGGCGCCGCCCAGGCCCGCGAGAGCCGTCGCGTGTCCCCGCACGTCGCCGAGGCCGGCGCAGAGCCCGGCCGCCTGCCGGAAGTGGCCCACGGACGCGGTGAAGTCGTCCTGCTCGTACCGGAGATGGCCGAGGCCGACGAGCAGCCGGGCCTCCCCGGCGCGGTCCTCGGCGCGGCGTACGGCGGCCAGCGCCGCCTCGTGCGTACGCGACCACGCGTCGAAACGGTTGCTGACGAGGTACGCGGACGAGCACAGGGTGGCGGCGGCCTCGCAGGCGAGCGCGGGCAGATCCATGGCGGCGGCACGTTCGACGGCGACGGCGATCGCGCCGGACTCCGCCTCGAACCACCTGGCCGGGTCGGCCAGCGCCGGCCCGGCGGCCCGGTCACCGACCGGCCACAGTGTGCGCGGGTCCTGAAGCACCACCTCTCCGGAAGGCGCCGCGGCGGCGGCCCGGCCGGTGAGCCACAGCCAGCCGCCGAGCGCCCGGCCGAGGGCGGCGGCCCGCTCGGTGTGCGAGTCCTCGGCCTCGGCGCGCTCGGCCGCGTACACCCGCACCAGGTCGTGCAGCCCGAAGCGCGGCTGCCCGGCCCGGTCGGTGCCCGTGAAGTGCAGCAACTGGGCGTCGATGAGCTGCTCCACGATGTCCTCGCCGCCCGCCGCCTCCGGCAGGTCGAGAAGCGCGGCCGTTACCCACGGGGCCACGTCGGACGCGCCGAGCAGGCCGCGCCGGCGCAGGGCGGTACGGGCGGGGGTGTCGAGGGCGTCGTAGCTCAGGCCGAGTCCGCTGCGTACCTCCAGGTCGCCGACGGCGAGTTCGTCGAGGCGACGGCGCTCGTCCGCTAGGCGCTCGGCGAGCCCGCTCGGCGTCCAGTGGCTGCGGGTCGCCAGCCGGGCCCCGGCGATACGCAGGGCCAGCGGCAGTCCGCCGCACAGGGCGACGATCCGTCGCGCCGCCTCCGGTTCCCGCCGGATGTGCGCGTCGCCGGCGATCCGGGCGAGCAGCTCGATGCCCAACCCCTCGTCCAGGACGTCGAGTTGGGTGAGGTCTTCGCCGCCGAGGCCGGCCAGGCGGGCCCGGGACGTGATCAGCACGCCACAGCTCGCGCTGCCCGGCAGCAGCGGCCGTATCTGCGCCTCGCTGCCCGCGTCGTCGAGGACCAGCAGGATGCGGCGCCTGGCGACCAGGCTGCGGAACAGATCGCCGCGTTCGGCTAGGCCCTCGGGCGGATCGGCGCCCAGCGCGCGCAGTAGCCTGCCCAGCACTTCGGCGGGCGGCACCGGATCGCTGAAGCCGTGCAGCTCGGCGTAGAGCTGGCCGTCGGGGTAGGCGGCGGCGAGCCGGTGCGCGACCTGCACGGCGAACGCGGACTTTCCGATGCCGCCGGGGCCGGACACGACCGCGATCGGCATGGCCTCGCGGGGGCCGGACAGCAGGGCTTCCACTTCGGCGAGTTGGGCCGTACGGCCGGTGAAGTCGCCTATGGCGGGCGGGAGGAGGGATGCGCGGGGCAGTGCCACCGCATCGGCCGAGGTGCCGATGCCGCCTTCCTCCGGGGCGTTGTCGTCGTCGGCTTTCCGGTCGGCAGAACTGTCGGCAGTACTGTCGGTCCTCGCGGCGCCCCCGGGCGGGGTGATGGCGGTGACCGGCGTCAGCTTCTCGTCCGACCGCAGGATCGCCTCGTACAGCCTCCGCAGTTTGGGGCCCGGATCGATGCCCAGTTCGTCGGCGAGTACGGTGCGTCCCTCGGCGTACACCGTGAGCGCGTCGGCCTGGCGGTCCAACCGGTAGAGGGCGAGCATCAGTTGGCCGCGCAGCCGCTCCCTGGTGGGGTGGCCGCCGACCAGGGCGGTCAGTTCAGCGGCCAGGTCCTGTTCGTGGCCCGGCGTCGCCAGGTCGGCGGAGATCCGGTCCTCCAGGGCGGCCTGCCGCGCCTCCTCCAGCCGCCCCGCCTCGGCCCGCAGCGCGTCGCCGACCCCGCCGAGGGCCGAGCCGTGCCACAACTCCAGTGCTTCCCGGAGGAGTTGGGAAGCGGCACGGTGGTCGCCGGAGGCCGCGCGGTCCCGTCCCCGCGCGGTGAGCCGTTCGAAGTCCGCGAGGTCGATCCGGGCGCCGTCCGCGTGGAGGAGATAGCCGGGCGGGCGGGTCTCGATCGGATCGGCGCACGTGGCCGTACCCGGGCCGGTGTCCGGATCGGTGCCGCCGGGGAGCGCTCGCCGCAGCCCGGAGACGTACGTCTGGATCAGCCCGCGTGCCGTGTCCGGCGGTTGGTCCCCCCAGACCATGTCGATCAGCGTGCCGGCGGAGACCGTTCGTCCGGGCCGGAGCAGCAGAGCGGCGAGCAGGGCCCGGGGTTTGGGGCCGCCGAGGGCAAGACGGTGTCCGCCGCTCCAGGCCTCGACCGGGCCGAGCAGCCGGTATTCCAGGTCCAACCGAGCCCCATTTCGTACACATCGTGCGCATGCCAATTCTGGGGGGCGATCGGCATCGTACGCACTCGGGCGGCGGTAGGCCACGGAAAGACGCGGATGTGCGGGGGGCAACGAAAACGTCCAGGCCGACCCGTACGGGCCGGCCTGGACGTCATCGTTCAACGAACCAGCGGATCAAGCGGACCTACAGATCAGACGAGGTCGAAACGGTCCGCGTTCGACACCTTGACCCACGCCTGGACGAAGTCCTTGACGAACTTCTCCTTGGCGTCGTCGCTCGCGTAGACCTCCGCGACCGCACGCAGCTCGGAGTTGGAGCCGAAGACCAGGTCGGCACGGGTGCCGGTCCACTTGACCTGGCCCGAGGCGTCGCGACCCTCGAACGTGTTCTGGTCCTCGGACGTCGCCGTCCACTCCGTACCCAGTTCGAGCAGGTTGACGAAGAAGTCGTTCGTCAGCACGCCCGGGGTGGCGGTGAAGACACCGTGCGACGAGCCCTGGTGGTTCGCGCCGAGGACGCGCAGACCGCCGACGAGGACGGTCAGTTCGGGGGCGCTCAGGTTGAGCAGGTTCGCCTTGTCGAGCAGCAGGAACTCGGCGGGGAGGCGGTTGCCCTTGCCGAGGTAGTTGCGGAACCCGTCGGCGGTCGGCTCCAGGGGGGCGAACGCCTCGACGTCCGTCTGCTCCTGCGTCGCGTCCGCGCGGCCCGCCGTGAAGGGGACCTCGATGTCGAAGCCGGCGTCCTTGGCCGCCTTCTCGACGCCCGCGGCACCCGCGAGGACGATCAGGTCGGCGAGCGAGACCTGCTTGCCGCCGGACTGGGCGGCGTTGAAGGACGACTGGACGCCCTCAAGGGTGCGCAGCACCGTGGCGAGCTCGTCCGGGCTGTTGACCTCCCAGGCGGCCTGCGGCTGGAGGCGGATACGGGCACCGTTGGCGCCGCCGCGCTTGTCGCTGCCGCGGAACGAGGACGTGGCCGCCCAGGTGGTGGAGACCAGCTGGGACACCGTGAGGCCGGAGGCGAGGATCTGCGCCTTGAGGGCGGAGACGTCGGCGGCGTCGACGAGCTCGTGCGTCACCTCGGGGAGCGGGTCCTGCCACAGCAGCGTCTCGGACGGGACCTCGGGGCCGAGGTAGCGGACGATCGGGCCCAGGTCACGGTGGGTCAGCTTGAACCAGGCGCGGGCGAAGGCGTCCGCGAACTGGTCCGGGTTCTCGTAGAAGCGACGGGAGATCTCTCCGTACGCCGGGTCGAACCGGAGCGCGAGGTCGGTCGTCAGCATCATCGGGGGCTTGGACTTCGACGCGTCGTGGGCGTCCGGGATGGTGCCCGCACCGGCGCCGTCCTTGGCGACCCACTGGTTGGCGCCGGCCGGGCTGGTGGTCAGCTCGTAGTCGTACTCGAAGAGGTTCTTGAAGAACCCGTGGCTCCACTGGGCCGGCGTGCTCGTCCAGGTGACCTCGAGGCCACTGGTGATCGCGTCGCCGCCCTTGCCGGTGCCGTACGTGCTCTTCCAGCCGAAGCCCTGCTGCTCGATCGGGGCGGCCTCGGGGTCGTCGCCGACGGCGTCCGCCGGACCCGCGCCGTGGGTCTTGCCGAAGGTGTGGCCACCGGCGATGAGGGCGACGGTCTCCTCGTCGTTCATCGCCATGCGGCGGAACGTCTCGCGGATGTCGCGGGCCGAGGCGAGCGGGTCCGGGTTGCCGTTGGGGCCCTCCGGGTTGACGTAGATGAGGCCCATCTGGACGGCGCCGAGGGGCTCCTCCAGCTCACGGTCGCCGGTGTAGCGCTCGTCGTCGAGCCAGACCTTCTCGGGACCCCAGTACACGTCCTCGTCGGGCTCCCACACGTCCGCGCGTCCGCCGCCGAAGCCGAAGGTCTCGAAGCCCATCGACTCCAGGGCCACGTTGCCCGCGAGGATCATGAGGTCGGCCCAGGAGAGGCTCTGGCCGTACTTCTTCTTGACCGGCCACAGCAGACGGCGGGCCTTGTCGAGGTTGCCGTTGTCCGGCCAGCTGTTCAGGGGGGCGAAGCGCTGCTGACCGGCGCCGCCGCCACCGCGGCCGTCGCTGATGCGGTAGGTGCCCGCACTGTGCCAGGCCATCCGGATCATGAACGGGCCGTAGTGCCCGAAGTCGGCCGGCCACCAGTCCTTGGAGTCCGTCAGCACCGCCGTGATGTCCTGCTTGACGGCGGGGAGGTCGAGGGTCTGGAACGCGGCGGCGTAGTCGAACTCCTCGCCCAGCGGGTTCGAGACCGCGGGGTTCTTCGCGAGGATCTTCACGTTCAGGCGCTCGGGCCACCACTCGCGGTTGCCGCCGCCCTGGGTCGGGTGCGGGGCGCGCGTGTGCGCGACCGGGCAGCCGCCCCCCGTGCCCTCGGTTTTCGCGTCGGTGACGATCGCGTCGTTGTTCTCAGACATGGGAATCCTTCCGGACGGGGCAGATCTCGGTGCTGCTAGCTGCTCACGAACTGCGTTCTCGGGAACTGGAGGGGTGGTGAGGGGTGGGGGGACGGTCGGACGCGTGGAGGAGGTCACACACGCCGTCTCGCCGCTGCTGTCTCCTGCTGCACTGGTGCCGCACTGGAGTCTCTTCCTGTCCCTCGGATCCCTTGGCCATCGCCGTAAGCGATCCTACAATGGACAAGGTCCAAGTCAAGAAGTGTGACAAATCCATATCCTATCGGAACCCGGACGTCCACTGGTAAAATCCGTGTATTCGACCGAACTTGAATAGGTGAACGATATGAGCGACCTGCTGGAGCGACTGCGTGGACGCGGCTGGCGGATGACTTCCCAGCGGCGTGTCGTTGCGGAGGTCCTCGACGGCGAACACGTCCATTACACGGCCGACGAAGTGCACGCCCGCGCGGCCCAGCGGCTGCCGGAGATCTCCCGGGCGACCGTCTACAACACCCTGGGCGAGCTGGTCTCCCTCGGGGAGGTCATAGAGGTCGCGACGGACGGCCGCGCCAAGCGCTACGACCCGAACGCGCACCACCCCCACCACCACCTGATCTGCTCGAACTGCGGCATGATCCGGGACGTCCACCCCACCGGCGACCCCCTGGCGGACCTCCCCGCGGAGGAACGCTTCGGCTTCACGGTGTCCCAGGTGGAGGTCACCTACCGGGGGCTGTGCGGGGCCTGCGGGTAGCGCTCCGCTTGAGGTGCCACGAGGGTTTGTCGGTCCAGTTCGGTGCGGCGCCGTCGCGGCTGGCCGCGTCCCGCGGTGGAGCCGCAGATCGACACCGCCCCGCGCCCCTTTGAGGCGCTCAGGTCCCCGCCCGCAGCCCGTCGCACAGCACCGCCAGGGCCAGGCGGGGGTTCGCACCCGCGTTCGCCCGGTGACGCAGGGCCAGCAGGATGCCCGACAGGATCGCCATCAGGTCCGCGATGCCGATGTCGGCGCGGACCGTGCCGGCGGACTGGGCGCGGGTCAGCAGGTGGCCGATCACGCGGTGGAGGTCGGCTGAGGTCGCGTCGACCGTCGCCCGGACCTCGGGGCCCGCGTGGGCGATCGCGTCGATCAGGTCCGCCTTCGTCACCGCGTCCGTCACCAGCCGGTCGAGCACCGTGAACAGGGCCGCGCCCGGGTCGTCCGCGTCGCGCAGGGCGCGGGCCTCGGTGAGGAGCGGGTCGAGACGCTCGTGGACCACCGCCTCGAACAGGCCCTCCTTGGTGGGGAAGTGCCGGTACAGCGTGCCCGGCCCCACGCCCGCCCGGCGTGCGATCTCGTCCAGCGACACCGAGAGCCCCTCGGCGGCGAACGCCTCCCGCGCCACAGCCAGCAGCCGGTCCCGGTTGCGGCGGGCGTCGGCGCGCAGGGGCCGGTTCTCTGTGGCCATCTCCGGGTCTCCATCGTCGTGAAACATGTAAACGGGGCGCCGTCTCCGGTACGGTGTGGCTAACCGGGGCGAGCTCTCCGATTTTAGCCCCGTTTTCCTCCACGAAGGTGAACACCATGGCCACCGGTACCGCGTTTCTCTCCCTCGACTACGTCACCTACATCGTCGACAACTTCAGTCACGACCCCTCCGTCGCCGAGCGCGCCGCACACGCCCTCGCCGCCGCGCGTACGGCCGGGCTGCCCGTCTTCCATGTCGTCCCGCAGGGTATGAGCGAGCAGATCCACCCGCTCCTGGCCCCCGCCGAGGGCGAGACCGTGCTGACGAAGACCAGCTTCAGCGCCTTCGCCACCACCGACCTCCGTGAGCTGCTGGAGGCCGCCGGGGTCGGCCGGCTCGTCGTCGCGGGCGTCGCCACCTCCGGGACGGTGCTGTCCACCACCCGGTGGGCGGTCGACACCGGCTTCCAGGTCACCGTCTGCGCGGACGCCTGCGACGACCCCGACCCCGAGGTCAACGCCGTACTGCTCGACGAGTCGGTCGCCCCGAAGAGCTGGATCGGGCTGTGGCGCATCGCCGACGTCCTGCCGGCGGACGAGATCCCCGAGCTGCGTGTGTGACGTGAACCTCTGGGCCCAACGGCTCACCCCCGGCCCAGCACCACCGTCCCGGACGAGCAGAACCAGCCCCCGGTGCCGGAGGCCACCCCGAGCTCCGGCAGTCCTCCAGCGGCTGTACGGACCTGCCGCGCACCCCCGTCCCCGCGCAGCTGCCGCACCGCCTCCACCAGCAGGAACAGCCCCCGCATTCCAGGGTGTTGGGCCGACAGTCCGCCCCCGTCCGTGTTGACCGGGAACTCGCCGCCCTCCACCCGCAGGCGGCCCTTCGCGGCGTCCACGAACTCCCCGCCCTCGCCCTTTCCGCAGAAGCCGAGGTCCTCCAGCGTCACCAGCGTCATATAGGTGAACGCGTCGTAGATCTCCGCGAAGTCCATCTCCTGCGGCCGGACTCCCGCCCGCTCGAAGGCGATCCGTCCGCTCACCGCCGCCGGGGACACCGTGAAGTCGGCCCACTCCGACATGCTCACGTGCGAGACGTGCTCACCGGTCCCGAGGATCCACACCGGCCGCGTACGGCAGTCCCGCACGTACTCCTCGGCCACCAGCAGCACCGCCGCGCCCCCGTCCGAGCGCAGGCAGCAGTGGAGTTTGGTGAAGGGGTCCGCGATCATCGGGCCGTCGAGCACCTCGTCGACGGTGATCGGCGTCCGGAACATCGCCTCCGGGTTCAGTGCCGCGTTCGCCCGTGCCTGGACCGCCACCGACGCCAACTGCTCGATCGTCGTGCCGTATTGATGCATGTGGCGGCGGGCGGCCATCGCGTACTTGGCGATCAGGGTGTGCCCGTACGGGACTTCGAACTGCAACGGGCCCCGCGCGCCGAAGGACAGGTTCCCCGTCCGCCGGCCCGCCTTGACGTCCGCGCGGGCCGTGGAGCCGTAGACGAGGAGTACGGCGTTGGCGTGGCCCGCGGCTATCGCGTCCGCCGCGTGCGCCGCCATGACCTCCCAGGTCGAGCCGCCGACCGAGGTGGAGTCGACCCAGGTGGGGCGCAGGCCCAGGTATTCGGCCACCTCGGCGGGGGCCAGGGTGCCGAGACCCGCGGACGCGAAACCGTCCACCACCTCCCGGCCGAGCCCCGAGTCCGCCAGCGCCCGCCGGGCGGCCTGTGCGTGCAGCGCGTACGGGGTCGCGTCGTCCACCCGGCCGCAGTCCGACAGGGCGACCCCGACGATCGCGACCTTCCGGCTCACTGTCTGCCCCTTCGTCGGCTGCCCGTTCGTCGTCGACTCAGCATGAATCTGACGGTATATCAGCTCGGGCCCTGTGCGGCAGGGTGTGTCCGCCCTAATATGACGAACCGTCAGATCCCGCTGAACGGGCGCCGCGGACGCCCAGGAGGGGCAGGTCATGGACGCCCGTTTCACCCCAGAGCAGGACCACATCCGCCGTACTCTCCGCGAACTGCTCCACAAGCGGTGCTCGCCGGGCGAAGTACGGGCCGCTGTCGACACCCCGGCCGGGTACGACCCCGCTCTCTGGACCGCCCTCGCCCGCGACCTCGGTCTGCCAGGGCTCGCCCTCCCCGAGGTCCACGGAGGCGTGGGCGGCACCACGACCGAACTCGCCCTTGCCGCAGAGGAGTTGGGGCGGGCTCTGGCCCCCTCCCCGCTGCTCGCGACCGCCGTACTGGCCGCCCCCCTCGTCACCGCCCTGGGCACCGACGCCCAGCGCGCCGACCTCCTGCCGCGCATCGCCTCCGGTGCCCTGACCGCCACCCTCGCCGTCCCCGGCGCCTGTCTGGCCGCCGTGCTCTCCCTCACCGGCGAACCCCGCCGCGACTGGGCCGGGGGAGGCCGGGCCGGAGGTGTTCAGGCGGCCCGACGGGCAGGTGGCTGGCGGCTGTACGGGCAGGTCGGCCAGGTCCTCGACGGACACAGCGCCCAGCTCCTCCTCGTGGCCGCCCACGCCGGTGGATACGCCCGCTCACGCACCCTTCTCTTCCTCGTCCCCGGCGACGCCCCCGGCCTCGTCCGTACCCGGCAGACCTCCCTCGACGCCACCCGGCCGCAGGCCCGCCTCGAACTGCGTGACGTGCCTGCCGAGTTGCTGGGAGACGAGGAGGCCGACGTCGGCGCCTGTCTCGCCCGCGCCGGAGACGTCACCGCCACCGTGCTGGCCGCCGAGGCCGTCGGGGCCGCCGACCGGATCCTGGAGCTGACCGTCGAACACGCCCAGCGGCGCGAGCAGTTCGGGCGGGCCATCGGGTCCTTCCAGGCCGTGAAACACCGGCTCGCCGATGTGTACGTCCAGGTCCAGGCGGCACGTTCGGCCGCCTACTACGCGGCCTGGGAAACCGCGTCGACCGAACCAGGAGCCACAACTGCCACAACTGCCCGCGAGGAGGAGCGGGTCGGCGGGCTCGCCCTCGCCCAGGCTCTCGACTCCCTCCGCACGGCCGCCGCCGAGGGCATCCAGCTGCACGGCGGTATCGGCTTCACCTGGGAGCACGAGGCCCAGCTGTACTTCAAGCGAGCCGCCGGTGACGAGCTGCTGTTCGGGCCGGTGCACCGGCTCCGGGCGCACGCGGCCGACGCCGCGCGGCTCTTCGACACGGGAGAGGTGGCCGTCTGATGCCGGTGACAGCGGCGAGGGTAGTGAAAGCGGTACAGAAAGTGTCCTCGGCGCCGGCCTTCGCGCGGATCGCCCCGCACGTCGTCCCGGCGCTCGACCGTGTCGTCCACCGGCTGACCAGGGGCAAGGTGCTGCTGAGCGCCCAGCTCCTGCCCGGGGTGGTGCTCACCGTGCGCGGGGCGAAGAGCGGGCAGCCGCGGCATACCCCGCTCGCCTGCATGCCGGAGGAGCCGACGGAGGGATCGGGAAAGGAGACGGGAAAGGAGACGGGAAAGGAGAGCGGCGGCAGCTGGCTGCTCATCGGGTCCAACTTCGGGCGTACCGGTCATCCCGCCTGGACCGCCAACCTCCTCGCCCATCCGGACGCCGAGGTCAGCTGGAAAGGGGAGGACATCCCGGTCACGGCCCGGCTGCTGGCGGGCGCGGAACGGGACGCCGCCTGGAAGGCGCTGCTGGCGTTCTGGCCGCCGTACGCGACGTACCAGGCGCGGGTCGAGCGGGAGATACGGATCTTCCGGATCGTCCGGCGCTGACGTTGATGTCGGTGATGAACACGCGCGGCCGAGGCCGCTGACGCGCGACAGGCGGTGGTCCACCGGAGTGGACCACCGCCTGCGTGACAGGACTTGGGCCTGAAAGGGCCGCGGAACCTGGATAAGTGGGCTGGGGCTATTTCGTCGGCTTCTTGCCGGTCACGCCCAGATGGACCAACTGGGCCAGGTTCGGCTTCAGTTCGGCCTGCTTCACACCCCAGCTCTGGAAGCCCCTCTGGTGCGAGGCCACCGCCGCGAGCATCGCGACGAGGGAGCCGGCCATGGCGGCGGGGTTGACGTCCTTGTCGACCCTGCCCTTGGCCTGGAGCTCGGTGACCGTATCCGTAAGGGAGTTGGTCACGGAGTTGAGGATCTTCATGCGGATCTTGTAGAACCGCTTGTCGCCCTCGGCGGCGCCCAGATCGACGACCCTGAGGATCGCGTCGTTCCGCCGCCAGAACTCCAGGAACCCGTCGACGAGTTCCTGGGCGGTCTGCCAGCCGGCCTTGCCGACCCAGGACCGCCCCGCGAGCAGCTGGGTCAACCCGGCGCCCTCGGTGGCCATTTGCTCCGCGATTTCCAGGACGGCGCCTTCGACGTCCGGGAAGTACTGGTAGAAGGTGGCGGGTGAAGTCCCCGCCTTCCGGGCGACATCGATGACTTTGACGTCCCGGTAAGGGGAAGAGCTGAGCATCTCGCTGAGGCAGTCGAGCAGCTTCTGCCGGGTCGCCTGCCCACGCCGACCGGCCACACGGCCGTCGACGGTACGCACTTGTCCTGTCATGCCGTCAGCTTACCGAGGGGTGATCGGAGCGCGATTCGGCCGACTGCAAATGGGGTGCGTGCGAGGTGAGAGGGCATCTGGAGGGCGTTGAGAGGCGGCTCGGGCCGGGTCCGCGCCCTGGCCCGCACTCCGATCCCGCGCCTGCTCTGCGGGATCCGTGAAGGACCGTTAACTTGACGGTATGGCCGAAAACAGGGCATCCGCCCGCACAGAGGGCGTTCCCTGCTGGGTGGACGCCCAGCTGCCCGACGTCGAGGCGGGCAAGCGCTTCTACGGTGAGCTCTTCGGGTGGACCTTCCGGGAGAAGGAGGGCCTGACGCACGCCCTGTGCGACGGCGAACCCGTCGCCTCCCTCGCCCACAAGGCCGACGGCCGGATGCCCACCGTCTGGACGGTGTACTTCGCCACCCCGTACGTCCATGCCCTCGTCGCCCGGATCCACGAGGCCGGCGGACAGGTGATCTCGCTGCCGGTCTCCGTCGGCGAGCTGGGGACGACGGCGCTGGCCGCCGACCCCGAGGGAGCCGTGTTCGGCCTCTGGCAGGCCGGTACCCACCACGGATTCGGCCGCAGCCACGAACCCGGCAGCTTCGCCTGGGCCGAGCTGTACGCCCGGGACACCGCCGTCGCCAACGACTTCTACGGCAACCTCTTCCACGAGGCACTCTTCGGACCCGAAGCGGCCCCCGACTTCGGCCGGGCCGCCGTCGCGGAGGTTTTCCCGGCCGAGATGCCCCCGCATTTCCTGGTCCACTTCGCCGTCGAGGACATGGAGGCGGCACTCGGGACGGTGAACCGGCTCGGCGGTCGCGTCCAGGCACCGCCCTTCGACACTTCGTACGGGAATGTGGCGGTCGTCACGGACAATCAGGGAGCGTCGTTCGCACTCCTCCGAAAATGAGCCGCCAGTAGCCGTCATCAGGCGTCATGAGCTGCCCCGGAACGGGCGCGGGCAGGTGCGGGGGCGCCCGCGAGAAGGGCTTTTGCCCTGGCTTGGGTGGAGGCATCCCGTTTCGTATCCGAGTTCGCAACCTGTGCCCAGGCCAGGAAGAATCGGGATGCGTGCCGCCAACGCGGTGGCGGTGGTGAGACGCTGCACGAGGTCGCGTACATATGTAGGTGACGCGGCTCGTACGGGGAGGTGGCAGGCAAGTGGTGGATCCGCTGACGCAGCATGATCCGCGGCGTATCGGGCCGTTCGAGGTGCTGGGGCGGCTGGGTGCCGGCGGCATGGGGCTGGTCTATCTCGCGCGCTCGGCCTCCGGGCGGCGCGTGGCGATCAAGACGGTGCGGACCGAGCTCGCAGAGGACCAGCTGTTCCGGGTCCGCTTCACCCGTGAGGTGGAGGCGGCGCGGGCCGTCTCCGGCTTCTACACGGCCGCCGTCGTCGACGCCGATCCGCGTGCCGCCGTACCGTGGCTGGCCACCGCGTACGTTCCCGCGCCCTCTCTCGAAGAGATAGTGAACGAGTGCGGGCCGATGCCGGCCCAGGCGGTGCGCTGGCTCGCGGCGGGGGTCGCGGAGGCGCTGCAGTCCATCCACGGCGCGGGGCTCGTCCACCGTGACCTGAAGCCGTCGAACGTGCTGGTGGTCGAGGACGGCCCCCGGGTCATCGACTTCGGTATCGCGTCGGGTGTCTCGAACACGCGTTTGACGATGACGAACGTCGCCGTCGGAACGCCCGCCTACATGTCCCCCGAGCAGGCGAAGGACTCGCGCAGCGTGACCGGCGCCAGCGACGTGTTCTCGCTCGGCTCGATGCTCGTCTTCGCGGCCACCGGCCATGCCCCCTTCCACGGCGCGAACCCCGTGGAGACGGTCTTCATGCTGCTGCGGGAGGGCCCTGACCTCGAAGGCCTGCCGGACGAACTCCGCCCTCTCATCGAGTCCCTGATGCAGATGGAGGCGACCGGCCGCCCCAACCCAGCCGACCTCCAGGCCCAGCTGGCCCCCCACCTCTACGGCTCCGGCTCCGACGACAGCGGTACGGCGTCCGCGTGGCTGCCCGAACACGCGGTGACCCTCATAGAGGCGCGGCGCGGCGGACGCCCGGCGCCGAAGGCGCCGGCGTCCGGCGGCAGGAGCCGCGGCAGGCCGGCGATCCCACCCCCGCCGGCCCACGACCCCGTGCTGGGATTCGGCGGAGGGCCGCCCGGTCCGCCCTTGCCGCAGCAGCCCGTACCCGCAGGAGC
>NZ_JAAGLU010000639.1 GCF_010550245.1 Streptomyces sp. SID12501 | reverse complement strand
TCGGTCGCCACGTGGCAGGCCGTGGGCGGTGCGGGCCTGCCGTCGCAGGCGTCGGCCGACGAGCAGACGGCCCGCGCCAAGATGCTCTACAACCGCTCGGGCGCCGGGCAGTGGCCGCACTGCGGCAAGAACCTGTTCAGCTGACCCGCTGACGCGTCCCGAAGGGCGGTCCGGCACGTCTCCCCGACGTCCCGGCCCGCCCTTCCCCGTCCCCGCCCCTGACCGCCGCCCACCCACCGCCGCCGCACCCCCCCGGCCGCCGCACCACCACCGTCGAACGCGGCCTTGTGCCGGTGGTGGCGCCTCATGAGCGGCCGAACCCCGCACCGGGCGGGGAGCGGGCTGGGTGGCGGGACGGGCGTGCTCGCGGACCGGGCACGGGCCGTCGGTCGTTAGGCTCGGGGGTCATGTCGGCGATCGCCCTGCTCGGGCCTGCGGAGATCC
>NZ_JAAGLU010000638.1 GCF_010550245.1 Streptomyces sp. SID12501 | reverse complement strand
CGAACCAGCGGTCACCGCCGTCGGGCTGGGCCGAGTCGGCGCCTCGGGTACCGCATTCGCGGACCAGCTCGGCGAGGTCGTCGGCCGGACCGCTGGTCTGGTCGCGGACGTTGACGCAGCTGCCCTCGATGCGCAGTTCCTTCGGCATCTTGTCGCCGAAGGACAGCTTGAGGATGTTGCGCCAGACCGCGTTGAAGTAGGCGGCGGCGGCCGAGTCGGGCTCCTGGGTGTAGTTCCAACCCTCCAGCAGCTTCTGCGCCGAGCGCACTTCCGGGTCCGAGACCTGGATCTTGGCCAGCATCGGGGTCAGCAGCGCGGCGATCTCGCTGCTGTTGTCCATCTGCATGGTGCGCATGTCGTCGGTGGAGATCTTGCCGCTGTCCTTGATCTTCGCCTCGATGAGGTCGTTGATCCGCTGACTGCGGGTGCCGTAGCCCCAGTCGG
>NZ_JAAGLU010000637.1 GCF_010550245.1 Streptomyces sp. SID12501 | reverse complement strand
GCACATCCCAGGACGGACCGCAGGCCGGGCAGCAACAGCAGCAGGGTCAGCAGGGCGGATACGGCTATCCGCCGGTCGCCGCCCCGCCCATGCCCTCGGGACCGCCTCCGGGCGGACCCGGCAACCGCCCGGGACCGGGCGGACCGGCTCCCACCGGCGCCCCCGGCACCACGCGCCGCTGGATCGAGATCAATGGCACACGCCACCAGATCTCGCGCTCCACGCTCGTACTCGGCCGAAGCACCGAGGCCGATGTGCGGATCGACGACCCCGGCGTATCGCGCCGGCACTGTGAGATCCGGACCGGAACACCCCCGACGATCCAGGATCTCGGGTCCACCAACGGCATCGTGGTGGACGGACAGCACACCACCCGCGCTACGCTCCGCGACGGCTCGCGAATCGTCGTGGGCAGCACCACCATCATTTACCGGCAAGCCGAAG
>NZ_JAAGLU010000636.1 GCF_010550245.1 Streptomyces sp. SID12501 | reverse complement strand
ACGGCGGCCCGGTGGTCGCCGTCCTCAACGGCGTCGGCTTCCTCGACGTCACCAGCTGGCTCGGCATGACCGAGGGGGACCGGGTGCTCGCCACCCCGCTCGCGGTGGTCTGCGGTCTGACGTACAACTTCCTGCCGTTCATGATCCTGCCGCTGTACACCTCGCTGGAGCGCATCGACACCCGCCTCCACGAGGCGGCCGGCGACCTGTACGCCCGCCCGTCCACGGTGTTCCGCAAGGTGACCTTCCCGCTGTCGATGCCCGGCGTCGTCTCCGGCACCCTGCTGACCTTCATCCCGGCCAGCGGCGACTACGTGAACGCCGAACTGCTCGGCTCCACGGACACCCGGATGATCGGCAACGTCATCCAGTCGCAGTACCTGCGGATCCTCGACTACCCCACAGCGGCCGCGCTGTCCTTCATCCTCATGGCCATCGTGCTGAT
>NZ_JAAGLU010000635.1 GCF_010550245.1 Streptomyces sp. SID12501 | reverse complement strand
TGGCGATGGCGTTGGCGGCGTCGTGGAAGCCGTTCGTGTAGTCGAACCCGAGGGCGAGCGCGACGACGAAGACGACGAGCACAGGTTCCACGGGGGCTCAGGACTCCTTGAGCGCGATCGTCTCGACCGTGTTCGCGACCTTCTCGAACGCGTCGGCGGCGTCCTCGAGCTTCTCCACGATCTCCTTGAGCTTCATCAGCAGGATCGGGTCGGAGATCTCGTCGAACATCTGCGCGAGCAGCTTGCGGTGCGACTTGTCGGCCTGGTTCTCGAGGCGGTTCACCTCGACCCAGTACTCCTGCAGCGAGTCCATCGAGCGCAGGCGGGGCATGGCCTCGGCAGTGAGCTCGGCGGCGCGCTGGAGCACCTGGACCTGGTCGGAGACGCGCGCGGGCAGCTCCTCGACCTTGTACAGGACGATGAGGTCGGACGCCTCGTCCATGTA
>NZ_JAAGLU010000634.1 GCF_010550245.1 Streptomyces sp. SID12501 | reverse complement strand
GCAAGATCCTGCGGCTCATCGACGCGCTCGAGGACTCCGACGACGTGCAGAACGTCTACGCCAACTTCGACGCGTCCGACGAGGTCATGGCCGAGCTCGACGCCGAGTGAGTCGTCCGCCACGGGCCCCGTCACGGTGTGGCGGGGCCCGTGGTGTGCCCGGGCCTGCGACGATGGCGCCGTGCGCGTGCTCGGAGTGGACCCCGGCCTGACCCGCTGCGGCCTCGGCGTCGTCGACGCGCTGCCCGGGCGGCGCGCGCGGCTCGTGCACGTCGACGTCGCGCGGTCCGACCCGACGCTCGACGTCGACCAGCGGCTGCTCGTCATCGAGCGGTCCATCGAGGAGTGCCTCGAGGAGCACGCGCCCGACACGGTCGCCGTCGAGCGGGTCTTCGCGCAGCACAACGTCAGCACGGTCATGGGGACCGCGCAGGTCGCGGGCCTCG
>NZ_JAAGLU010000633.1 GCF_010550245.1 Streptomyces sp. SID12501 | reverse complement strand
CCGCGCGCGAGGCCACGGCGCGCACCGGGCTGAAGTACGCCGTCTACTACTCCGAGCGCATCCACGTCGAGGCGGCGGTGCTCGCCAGCCAGCTCGTCGAACGGGGCGCGATCGGGCGCGTCGTGCAGGTGCTCGCGCTCGGGCCGCACCGGCTCGGGTCCGGACGTCCCGACTGGTTCTTCGACCGTGAGCGGTACGGCGGGATCCTGTGCGACATCGGCAGCCACAACATGGAGCAGATGCTCCACTACACGGGCGCCTCCGGCGGCACCGTCGTGAACGCCTCGATCGCGAACTACGCGAACCCGCGCACGCCCGGGCTCGACGACTTCGGCGACGCGAACGTCGTGCTCGACAACGGCGCGACCGGGTACTGCCGCGTGGACTGGTTCACGCCCGACGGCCTGCGGACCTGGGGCGACGGGCGCACGCTGCTGCTGGGGAC
>NZ_JAAGLU010000632.1 GCF_010550245.1 Streptomyces sp. SID12501 | reverse complement strand
CCCGCGCCCGACGGACGATTACGGCACCCCGGACCTGATCGAGAACGGAACCCCCGACCCGGCGGCCGACTCCGACGAGGTGTCGATGGCCCGTACGCTCCGCGACCGCCTGCCCGAACTCCCGCCCCTGCCCAACCTTGGCGGCCTGTCCCGGCAGGACAAGGAGAGCGTCCGCCGGATCCGCGGCGACTACGAGAAGATCGTGGCGTCCTTGGACGGCATCCTTGCCGGGGACCCGCCCACCGGTGACGCCCGCGAGGACCTGCGCCGGGTACGCCAACAGTTCGACTACGTCGCTCTGCGGCTGACCCGGGACCTGCTGCCCGACGGCGACCACGGCCAGTCGGTCCGTGCCGCCCTTCTGGAGATGGGCGAGGAGCTCGACCGTGCGTCGGCCGCGCTGCCCGAGCAGGCTCCCGAGTCCCTGGGGGACGGACCCAACGGG
>NZ_JAAGLU010000631.1 GCF_010550245.1 Streptomyces sp. SID12501 | reverse complement strand
TTGTTCGGCGCTGCTGCCTCCCGGAGTCTCATGCCCCCCGCCACCACCCGGACCATTGCCGTGATCGCCACCGCCGGGGCCGTCGTGGCCACCCCCCGTTGCGGGGCCGTCGTGGCCACCGCCGGACGGGGTGTCCGAGTGCCCGCCCCCCGTGGACGGGCCGTCGCCGTGGCCGGCGCCGCCCGTGGGGGTGGTGTCGGTGCGGCCGCCCGTCGGGGTGGTGGGGTCGGTGTGGCTGTTGTGGGCCGTGTTGTCCGCGACGCCTCCCGGGGTGTGGGTCGCGACGCCGCCCGGGGGGTGGGCGCCCACGCCGACCGGGGTCTCCTGGCGGACCGGGACCTCCGCCAGCTGGTGGTCGGAGCCCTTCGGGACCGAGGTGAGGTCCTGCTTCGGGACGCCCTTGTGGTCCAGGAGTTGGTGAGTGGTCTTGTCGTAGTACTGCGGG
>NZ_JAAGLU010000630.1 GCF_010550245.1 Streptomyces sp. SID12501 | reverse complement strand
GGTCGCCGTGGTCTGGGCCAATACCGAATTCGGCAAGGGCGCCCACACCGCCTTCATGGACGAGGCCAAGAATTACGGGTTCGAGATCGTGGCCGACCTGCCCACCGAACAGGCGCAGACCGATTTCTCGGCCGATGTGGTCAAGCTGAAGGGGATCGAGGCCGACGCCGCCTTCGTCTATCTGACCGAAGAGGAAAGCGCCCGTTTCCTGCGCGAGGCGCGCAAGCAGGGCGTGACCCTGCCGCTGGTCGGCGAGACGACGCTGATCGGGCATAAGGTCATCGAACTGGCGGGCGACGCGGCCAACGGCGCTATGGGCCATGTCGGCCTGACCCCCGACGCCAATATCCCCGCGATGACCGACATGGTCGAGCGGTTCAAGCAAAAATACAACTACACCCCCGACCACAACGCCATAAAAGGCTATACGGCAGCGCATGCCATC
>NZ_JAAGLU010000062.1 GCF_010550245.1 Streptomyces sp. SID12501 | reverse complement strand
CGGCCGACTCCACGGTGAGATAGGGCACATCCCGCCCGTCGAGTACGAAGCGATTCACTACCTCAACACCACGAAACCCCAGGTCACACCCAACATCTGAGATCTCTATCGAACCCGGAACGGTTCAATGGGCATGGTGCAGCTGGTGGTGAGCGAGCTGGTGACCAACGCCCGCAAATACGCGCCCGGGCCTTGTCTGCTGACACTGAAGGTCGAGGGCGGAACCGTCCAGGTGAGTGTGTGGGACAGCAACACGACGCTGCCCTCGGTGCAGGCAGCCGATGCAAAGCGGGTCGGTCAGCACGGCCTGGAGATTGTCATGGCCGTGTGCCAGAGCTTTGCTGTCCACCGTGAGCCAGTAGGCAAGCGGATCACCGCGGCCGTCGTACTCGCCGACGATCCGAGCGGAGATACCACCGGCCGCCAGGCCATGTGACCTCGGGCCGCAAGGCCCAGGGGACGACTCACCGCAAGTCTCCTCCCGTTCCGCCCGGCGAAGCACGCTTCGACGACTCCTGGTGAAAAAACGCTGCGGGACCGCTCCATGAAACACAACCAGCCGCCCCGGGCCAGCCACTCCCGCCCGGTCGAAAGCCGCGGCAGGACAGCCTTCAGGCGCTCAATCGTCCGCGAACGCGACAGCCGGAGCTGACGGCTCTCCTCCGTGAGCTGACAGCTGTCCTCAGCCAACCACCGAGCGCAGTCCTCAGCAGCCTCAAGCCGTTCCGCCATACCGAGCCGCTATCGCAACGTATCCTCGCGGCGCCTCACCCACAGCACTCTCTCCCCAGGGCACCAACCGGGCAAGCTGTCATGGCGGCACCAGACGGTCGCCGCACTACGCTCCCGCAGACCACGGGCAAGGCCCTCTACGGGATGCTGGCGCCGGCCAGGCGCGGACACCCATGGACGGGCTGAACGTTTTCTGCCGGATGGAGCTCCCGCGAGACCCTGCACGTCATCCTCGTGCGGCCGGAGCCCCTCGCGAAGGTCGGCGTCGATGTGGCACGGGACAGCACCATGTGCTGGCTGCACATGGCACCGGACCTGCCCTGACCTCCCCGCCGACGGCGTCCCACGCTTCACAGGTAGGGCGGCTGAGAAGGGGCGGGTGGTGTCGACCGGAGTGACATGCGTGGCCGATGCGCTGCGGTGGGAGCGGTGGATAACGGATGATGTCGACCAGTGTGCTGGGTCTTCGGTGGAGTAGGGGCGGTTGATGACGCAGGCTGGTGTGGCGAGCGAGCGGGTGACGGGGCGGGTGTGGACCGTCCGTCTGGATGCTGCGGGGCGCGGCGCGGCGGCGGTGAAGGTCACCTGTAGCCGGGCGGCCTGTTCGTCGCAGCGCCTGGACTCCGCCGCTTCGGGGCGGTCCTTCGCCGCTGCCCATCTGAAGGCTCACCTGCGGGCAGCCGGGGGACCGCGGTTCGAGGCATCGTGTGCGTGCCGCGCGGAAGGATGTCAGGGCCATATCGAGAAGACCGGTCAGGGACCTGCGGGCGCGTCCGGGCGGTGCGCAGGGGCGGTGGTGCTGGCCGTGGTCGCCGATCCGGCCGGCCGCTGGTGGCGGGCGTGGGAATGCTGTTCACGCTGCGCGGCGGCCCATCCCGGCGCCCGCGTGGTGGCCACTGCCCCCGCCGTAGCGGCATCCCCTGCCCCCGGCGTGGGTGAAGCGCCCGGGCGTGCCGCCGGGATCGGGGTGGGAGCGCCGGTCTTCTCCGCCGATGCGCCGGCGGTTCCGGGCAGCGGGGTGGGCGGCGGCGAGCAGCTGCCCGCGCCCCGAGCCGGCGCGGCGGCACCGAGGTCGCGTCGGGCCCAGCGGTGGGGGAAGATCGCGCAACGCGTGGTGCCGCATGATCTGCAGCCGGTGGTACTGCGCGACGAACTCATCGAGCTCGGTGATGCGTTTCGTGCCTATCAGCAGTCCGGCGAGCCAGACTTGGCGCTTCTGGCCGGCCTGCACGACCGCAAGGCGCTCGCCTTCACCACCTGGGCGGACATGACGGGCGACGGGAGCCTGCGGGCCGAGGCGCGGCGTGCCGGGCAGGCTGCGGCCAACGTCCGTCTCCAGCACGAACAGCGCACCGGCCAGGGAGCCGTCGACCGTGTACTGACCGGACCGAATCAGTGGGAACACGCGCGTGGCGTGCTCGCCTACGTGCGTGATCACGCGCCGGTTCCGGGTCCGGAGGGACGTCTGCTGACGCTGCTGCTGACGTTGCGCACGGCGGGCAGGGGCAGCGGCAACGTCACCGGCTTGGATGTGAACGGCTTGCCGCTGGGCGATGCCGGACAGGTCCTCCAAGGGCTCGTCGACGCGGGCTGGCTGCGGCTGCCCGGGACCGTGGACGATCTGCTGGCCTCCAGCTCCGAGAACCCCACTCACGTCATCGTGCCCTCGCTCCTCCCCCACGACAACGGCGGGCAGTTCGGCTTCGGGAAGTCGACGCGGGCGAAACTGTCCGGGTGGGCGCAGAAGGCCGTGGGCGAGCGCACGTTGCGCAAGAAGAAGACGTCGGCCGCCGTGCGGCTGCTCGCTCTCGCCTGTGCCGCGCACAGCAGCGCCGACGGACGGCTGGGGCCCTTCGGCCGGGGCCTTGAAGTCGAGGCGCTGGCCGGGCTGTGCGCCGTCGACGCCGCTGAACTCGGTGAGCTGATGGAGCAGCTGACGGCCGCCGAGTGGCTCACGGACATCTCGGTGACCGACACTCACGTCACGGCCCGGCTGTGCGAACGAGTACTCGCCCTCGGCTGCCCCCTCCAGCCGGCCCACTAGGTCCGACCGTAGGGGGCGTGCTGTTCACGATTGACCAGGACAACGAGAGCACGCAGAACCGCCGCTGGCACGCCACCTGGGAACGGCAGCCGGCCGAGCAGTAGCGGTGGATCATCTACGGTGTCGATCACCCGGCTGCCGACGCCACCCCGGTCCAGCAGCAGCTGTGCCAGCACCACGTCTCGACGCAGGCACAGGTGGTGCCGCGCTGGCCGCTCTGCATACAGAGGTGATGGGGCTGCTGAGCCGTGTGGCACAGGACGGGCCTACCGGCCCCATGCGGCTTCTCCAGGTCTAGCTCATCCGGACCGGGAGAGTTCTGAGCGCCGACCGAGCGGGCCCCGGCCCGTCGCTGTTGCCGGAGTGGCTGCAGCCGGCACTCGATGCCGTCACCGACGCCCCCGGGCAGACCCTGGCTAAGGTCGGCATCGGGCGGGTGACGGCCCGCACGGACTTGGCTGCACCGAGGATGCCAGCGCCTGGCAGTACCGCCTCGCTCCGGCCGGGCGTACCTTGCCGCGTACTCCGAGCGCGCACAGGGCGAGGGCATCTGTCGGACTCTGGTCGTCGGCACCTGACGCAGCCCAGCCGACGATCCGCAGGCAGGTCCTCGATCAGCCGGGTCAGCAGCGCCGCCGCAGCCGTCTCAGCAAGTCGACCTCACAGCCCGGCGCGAACGGGTCGAAGCCGTGCTCGGTCAGCCGCCACGGCATGACCTGCGCGAGATCATGAGCACGATCCTGTACGCGGACCGCAGCAGCTGCCGACGGGCCTGCCTCCCGCACGACTTCCCGCCGCACCAGGGTGTCTGCGGCCACCTCGCCGGGCGGCAGAAGGACGGTGTCCTCGCCCGGTTCAACGGGACGATCTCCCGCTCCTCGGCCCCAGGCACGCGTGCCGGTTCAGCCTGATACGGGGTGGGGGCCGAGGGCGACGTCGTCACCCCACACCACGACGGCCGCTCCGGCCGTGGACACCGAGCCGATCCCGAACAGGACGACGACATCGCCCGCCTTGATCCTGCCTGTGCTGGCCGCTTCGAACAGGTTGGCGGTCGTCAGGACCGGGCCGATGTTCGCATAGGTGCCGAAGGTGCTGACGGTCTTCTCCGGATCGACGCCCAATGCCCTGGCGCAGAACGCGGCGAACCAGGCGACCGGTGTGTTGACGACGAGGAAGTCGACGTCGTCGATCGTGTATCCGGCCTTGTCGAGTGCGCCGCGAACGCAGGTCGTGAGCTGTTGCTCGGCGCTGTCCCGCATGATCCTGCCCGCGGCGGTGTTCTCCATCCGCATCCTGATCCTCGGCGTCCGGATGTGGTCGTCGTCCTCCATCTCGTCGACCTCCATCAGGAATTCCGCGACGCCGCACGTCTCCTGCGTGCCGATCACCTTCGACGAGATGATCCCCCGACCGGTCGGACAGCGCTCGATGAGCAGCGCGCCGCACCCGTCGCCCAGGAACCATGACAGGGTGCTGCTCGGGTCGACGTTTCTGGACGACGTGATCGACGTGATGAGGGCGATCCGCTCGTAGTCGCCGGCGCGCACCAGCGCCGCGGCGGTCTGCAGGCCGACCATCACGGAGTTGCACGCGGACTCGAAGTTCCATGCGGGCACGCGGAGTCCCAGTCGTGCGGTCAGGTGGGCGGCGTTCTGCGGTCCGAGGGTGTCGGGCAGCCATGAGTGGACCATGACCGCGTCCAGTTCGGCGGGGTCGATACCCCGCGCGCGGCAGAGCCCCTGCAGCGCCCTCTGTTCCAGATCGATGGCTGTCTCTTCCGCCGCGATCACCCGCCGTTCCCGTGCGCCTCGGAACGTATCGGACAGGTACGGCCTGCGCTCGATGTCGAAAGCGTTGTCCGTTTCGGTCCCGTCACTGGAGGCGACCACACGGAGATAGGTCCCGTTGTCCTTGTTGGCCACCAGTTCGGGGTGGTTCCGCTCCCAGAAGTCGTTGCGGCGGACATGGGTCGGAAACTCCAGGGCGATCGCCGATATACCGGCTCCGGTGCTGGTCAAGGGCGTACTCCATATTCGGTGCCGGCTGGGGAGGATGGTCGGGGGCGTATCGATGGCTCAGGTGGTGGTCAGCGAGGCGCTCGGAAGGAAAGGCCGACTGACTCGTTGCGGTCCCGGAAGGGGCCCGGCTCGTCGCGGTCGATGCTCACGCAGATCACCTGCGGGCCCGGATCCTGTTCAGCGGCGCGTCTCGCCTGGTCGAGTGCGATCGGGATCTGGTCGGGGACGCGGACGGGCCAGGCTCGCGCACCCAGGCTCTCGGCCAGCCCGGCCAGGTTCGGGCCGCCCAGCCCGAAGTCCTCGTCGGTGGTGCGCATGGTGTCGGGGAATGAATGGTCCATGCCTTGTCGCACCATGTTGAAGGCGTTGTCGTCGAGCACCACCCAGATGGCCCCGACCTTCAGCCGGGCCGCGGTGGCGATCTCCGTGGCGTTCATCAGGAACCCGCCGTCGCCGGTGATCGTCACGCAGGTCGCCTCCGGCCGGGCGAGCTTGGCGCCGATCACAGCGGCGCTGGCCCAGCCCATGCTCGCCATCCCCAGCGGGCAGTGCACCTGCGACGGCGGATCGACCGCCACCCTCTGCGTGAACCACCCGGTGCTGTTCCCTATGTCGACGAACACCAGCGCCTCCGGGATACCGGCCGTCCACCGCTGGAGGTGGTGCATCAGGGCCTGCGGTGTGACCGGCACGGCACCGAGTTCGGCGACCGAGGCCTCGGCGACGACATCCGGCAGGTCCTCGAGCGCATCACGTCGACGGCGCAACGGCTCCTGGTGGGGCCGGTGGGTGGCAGACGCGTCCGCCACCGCCAGCACGGCACGCAGGAACTCCCCCGCGTCGGCGTGCACTGCGTGGTCCACCGGGTAGGCACGGCCGATCTTCGCCGGGTCTACGTCGACCTGCACCAGCGCCCGTGTTCCCCGCAGTGCGGGAGACCAATTGGCGCTCGCCCATTCCCCGAGGCCACTGCCGACCACTACGACCATGTCAGGAGGGTTCCGTGTCAGGTAGGCGTGCGCTCGGCGGGAACCACCGACCCCCATCACGCCCAGGGCCTGCGGATGGGTTTCGGGAAAAAGCCCTTTGGCCTTCATCGTGGTCGCGGTCGGAACGGCGAACCGCTCGGCGAACCCCGCGAGCGCCTTGCCCAGGCCCGGATCGGATCTGAGGGCTTCGCGTGCCCCGTTTCCCAGCACCAGCATGGGGCGTTCGGCGGCCAGCAGCGCCCGCGCGACCTCGGCGACTCCGCCGAGGAGGATCGTTTCGGACGGCAACAACGATTTCCCGCCGAACTCACCGGAATCGACATCCTCGCTGAACAGGTCGACGGGAACGCTCAGGTGCGCGGCTCCGCGAGGGGCGGTCAACGCTTGACGCACAGCGTTGTCGACCAGTTGCGAGGCGGAGTGGGAGTTGCCGATCTCCCTGCTGTACTTGGCGCACCGCCCCAACGCGCCGACCACGTCCACCCCGTCCTCGGCCCCCTCCTGGAAGCCTCCACGCCCGTGATGACTTCGGGCCACCGCACCGCTGATCAGGAGTACCGGTGAACCGTCTGCCTGGGCGACCGCCAGGTGGGGCAGGGCGTTCAACGCTCCAGGCCCGCTGGTCACCAGGGCGACACCCAGCCTGCCGGTCGCGCGCGCGTAGCCGTCCGCCATGGCCACTGCACCCGACTCGTGCCGCGCTACAACGAGCCGCAGATCCACGTCGGTGAGGGTTCGATCCAGCAATGGGCCGATGGCACTTCCGGGGACACAGAACAACGTGTCAACGTTGCTGTGTTTCAACACCCGGAGCAAGTGGTCGGAAAACAACCTTTTGCCGCTTCCGGCCAGATGGGAGCCAACCTCGGAAAGCATGGCGTAACACCAACTCTTCCATTCGGACAGGCCAGATCAGCACTGTTCCACAGGAGCACGGCCGTTTCAAGATCTTGAAATGTCTGTGATCCCCTGAGAAGCCATATCTGAACCGATCATGGAACGTGCGGGTCGAACAGGTCTTTCGCCGGGGTTATCTTCCCGTCGTACGCGTATGAAGACGGGGCCTCGGTAGCTCGGGGATGCGAATCCAACCGAGCAGTGCCGGGAGGCCCTGATGTCGTTGTTGTGCGCCTTCGAACGCCTCCCGTCCAACGCGGCTGCACGATCGTGTGATCACCTCGCGCACGCGTACGGCAACGCGGTCGGCCACCGGGACCGGGAACGCCGGTATCCCTCCGACATGTCGGACGCGGAATGGGCGGCCGTCCGGCCTCTGCTGCCGGTGCCGGCCTGGCTTTGGGGAGGGGCGGGATCGCCCGAGGGTCACTGTCACCGGCAGCTGCTGGACACGATCCGTCACCTGGTCACGGACAGGATCTCGTGGCGCGCGATGCCCGCGGACTTCTCCGGCTGGGGTCGGGTCCGCGCCTTCTTCCGCCGCTGGCGCGAGCGCGGGCTGATCACAGAATTCCACGACCGGCTGCGCGGGAAGTCCGTGAACGGAAGGGCCGCGAGGCAGGGCCCACGGCGGGGGCATCGACGCGCAGTCGGTGCGGGCCGCCGCGACGGTGTCGGCAGCCTCACGCGGTTACGAGGGCGGCGAGAAGGTGCCGGGCCGCAAACGGCACATCGTGACCGACACCCTCTTGCGTCAGTGGCCGCATCATCGATGTCACCGTCGGCCTCGATGCGTCGTCGGCCGTGTTGTCAGTGGCCTGCGGCATGATGCGGGGCACGTGACGGCCTGCCCGGCAGGGGCTTTGAGGCTGTCCTCGACGAGGGGAGTGCTGTGCGTAGGCCGGTCGCAGGCGAGGTGCGTGTTCACGATCGTCAGATCTACGTCGAGAGCGATCCGGACAGCGCCAGACCTGACCCCGCCAAGGCGCTCGCGTACCAGATCGGGGGGTTGTGCGGGGCCGCGGTCCCAGGTGTGATCGTCCTGTCCACCGGGTTGTACGCGGGCGACGTCGGCTTTGTCGTGGAAGTCCACGACGCAGCCCCTGTACTGGACCCGGTCTGGGATGACGTGATGGAGGTGTCCTTCCGCCCCGAGTCGGAACACACAAGTTTGGTGCAGGGGGACGGCGAGGCCGCGTGGGACCTGGGTCTCGCCCGAACCGACTACCGGGTCCGGTACTGCGCCCGGGGTATGGACGAGGGACGGGAACTCTCCACCAGAGTGGCCGGGGAGTCCCGGGCGGACAGCTACCTCCTGCAGTTCTGGCCTGCCCCACCCCGCCCGGACGAGGTGATCCGCCACACCTCGCGGATGGCCGGGGACCTGCACTGGAACGTGCGCCAGACGGCGCGTACGCCCGAGCAGCTCGCCGAGGCCGAACGCCTGACTCGCCAGGTGTTCCAACGGGCCGCCGAGAAGCGGGCCGAACAAGCCGCCGAGGGGCGCCGCCTGCACCACGAGGAGTGGGAGTGGGGCGGGCGGCTGCCGAGCGAGAGGCTACGCGGTGCCCGCGAGAGCAACGTCCTCGGTCTGCTCCGCTTCGACAGCGACCTGGTGCACGCCCTCGATGTCGTGGGTCCCGAGGTCCAACGTGCAGTGGCATTGCTGGCCGCGCGGCGGGCCTGCGAGGCTGCGGGCCTGACCGATGTGCCGTGGGTCGCCCAGGCGCTCTCGGCGGCGGCAGAGGAACGCCCTCTGCCGCCGCCGTTCGACGACCCGGCCCGGATGCGGGAGACCCTGCGCTCCGACCCTCGTGTACCGGACAGGACGGTGCTCGAAGCGATATCTCCGGAGTGGCCGCCGTACGTCCCGCCGCCGTTCGCGGACACAGGGCCCAAGGTCGTCGTGGTGCCCCTTGCCGTTACGCCGCGCACCCCGGGCCGGATCTCACAGCCGCACTTCGCTCTTCCCGCCGTGCTCGCCGCCGCCAAGCCCGCCCCGCTCGTAGCAGCACTGGACGCGGTGTGGCATGCGCTGAACACGTACGGCGAGCACTACCCCGAGCTGCTGGACGAGATCCGGTCGGTGTGCGCCGAGCGGGCAATGAGCATTGCCGCCGCACTCCGTATCCGTACCACCCCGCCGCGGCTGGTCGACATCACCGCGGTCGCCCCGCAACTGGCCCCGCTGGCACGCACAGCGACCCGGCTGCATCCCCGCCCCGGGTCGCCCACGCCGTACGACAGCTCCGTCGGCGGGCCGCTGCTGTGGCCCGCCGACGAGCCGTGGCCGCACTGCGAGGGACCGCACGAGTGGGACGGGTGGAACGAGATCCTCGCGCCCGAGGATGTGCGGCAGCGGCGACGCATCCGGACAGCGGTGGCGAACCGGCCGGGCGGCGATCCCCCGGGGACCCGGTACACGCCCGAGGAGCTGGCGATCGAGGAGCGGATCAAGGCCGGCCGCCCGTGGCCCGAGGGCCCGATCGCCATGCTGCCCGTGGCCCAGTTGTACGTACGCGACGTCCCCTTGCTGCGCCCGCCCAAGCAGGCCGAGGCAGATCTGCTCCAAGTGCTGTGGTGCCCCTTCGACCACCGCGCGCAGCCCGAGACCGCGCTGTTCTGGCGGTCCGCCGCCACAGTCACCGACATCCTCGACACACCCCCCGAGCCACCCGCGATCCAGTTCCCCGGCTACCTGCCGGAGCCGTGCCTGCTCGCGCCGGAGCAGATCACCGAATACCCCAACATCATGGAACTGGGCAAGGAGCTCCAGCGGCAGCTGGAGGACTGGCGCAGGTGGCAGGCGGCCGGCGCCGCTCTGGACAGCTTTGACGACACGCCGTACCCGCTGGACAGCTCTGACACGCCCTACTCGAAGGATTTCCACAACGAGCTCTACACGGGCAGGATGTCCGTCGCTCCCGGCTGGAAGGTCGGTGGATGGACCCGTTGGGGCCTCACCGATCCCCTACCCCGGCTCTGCCCCTCATGCAGCACCGAGATGGATCCGCTGCTGACCATCGCCTCGGGCGAATGGAACTCCAACTATCCCGACTGGATTCCCGACGAGGACCGAGCCCGCTCTCTGTCATCCACCACCCATCCCGAACCGCACAACCCGACCATGCTCGACCTCGCCCGAGGCTACGATCTGCAGCTGCACGTCTGCCCGGTATCCCCGGACCATCCGCACATCGAGCTGATCCAGTGAGCCGTTCCCCAGTCAGCGGCTGCGCCGCCGTCTGCCGGACTTCGACGGCGGCCGCCAGCTCCAGTTCCAGCAGGTGATGCTCCGGCGGGCCCTGTCTCACATTCGGTGATGACGGAGGGTGTCGCTATCCGAGGAAGATTCGGTGGCGGAGGAGGGTGAAGCCTGCTCGTCCGTGCATCTGGCGGGCGATCCGCTTGGTCTTGGTGTTGACGCCCTCGGTGGGGCCGTTGCTGTAGCGGAGTGTGAACGCGGCGATCACGGCGTCGAGGTCTCGCTCCAGCCCTCGGGTGAAGGCATGCAGGTGCGGCAGATCGGCAGTGCGGACCTGGGTGATCCAGAGCTTGAGCGCGTCGGCATTGTCTGGGTGAGGCTTCAGGAGTTGGGCGAAGTCCTTGATGCAGACGGCGAGTTGGGTCATCTCGGGGCAGGCCGCGATGAGCCGGACTAGTAGGTGCTGATGTTCGGCCTTGAGGTTGTCGGGCATGGTGAGGAGCATGCGGGCGAGTCTGCGCGGGGAGATGTGGCTGCGGTCGGCGTCCGCGCGGCCTTGGTTGATGGACTTGTGCAAAAGGTTGAGGCAGCCGGTGAACCCTTGGTTTTTGATCTCTTCGAAGAGGTGCTTGACCGGGACGGCGGGGTCTTCGGCCCGGCGTTTTCGCAGGTGCTCGCGGTAGGGATCGACAAGGCTCGCGCGGTATTTGGGGACGCGGAGCATCCGCTCGGGCCGATCGGCGCGGGCGTAGCGTTTGACGGTGTTCAGGGCCAGTTGCAGACGGCGTGCGCATTCGAGCAGGCCCACGCCCTGGTCGAGCAGGTCGCGGATCTGGTGCCAGCGTTCCAGGGTGGTCTGTGCACGGGGGCCGTCGTAGAGGGGTGCGTCCAGGACGGTGGCCCAGCAGGTGCTGTGCGCCTTGACCTCGCTCAGTGCGGCTTCGCACAGGTTGTGCCACAAATGCCAGCGATCACCAACCTGTACCGCGTCGGGCAGCGCACGGCGGATGGCCTCGGCGTAAGTCGTGGAGCCGTCGCGGCAGACGACCTCGACGCCCGGATGAGCGCGTAACCATGCTTCCAGGGTGTCGGCCGTGCGGTCGGGCAGCACGTCGATCCGCTCGTGGGTCTCGGCATCGATGATCACGGTGGCATAGCGGTGGCGCCGACGCAGAGCGAAGTCGTCGACGCCGATCACGCGGGGTATTCGGCCGGTGGGCAGTGGGATACGCAGCAGGGTCCGCAGGGCGGTGTGCCGCGAGACGCCCACCGCGAGTATTGCCAGCAAACGAGCCCCGGCCCGGCCCGCCAACTCCTTGACCACGGCCTTGACTTGCCTGGTCAGACGGGCCGTGCGTCGCTGGTATCGCTCCAGCACCCCAGGCACCTGCTCACGGAAGGTGTGCCGACAGCCTTGCGTGGGACACACCAGCCGCCACACCCGCACAAGGACTACTACCCGTCGCCCGTCCACCGGTACGTCGGCCACCGTCCGCAGGTGAAAGCTATGCACCCGCCCGGACGGCGCCCCGCAACTCGGGCACGGCACCATGTCCGTCGGCGTCCGTGCTCGCACCAGGATCCGCTCGGCTTCATCGGTCACGTCCTCGATGACCAGCGGAAACAGCCCCGAGAACACCACATCTACAAGCTCTTTCACATCTCGCATGTAAATGTCAACGACCTTGGCAACCCTCCGTTAGCACCGAATGTGAAACAGGGCCGTTGATTAGACACTCCCCTGACAGGCATTTCAGACGCCCTCCAGCATCAGCATTCCGATAGCTTCACAGGGTCCATTCCCGGAGTGTTCCGCTCTGGTCGACTCGGAACCCACAAGATTCGTTGACGTGCAGCATTGCAGCGTTCCCGGCGGCGTTCCATGTTGCCACGGTCGTCAGCTCGGGCTCATGGTCAATGGTCCACGACAGGTTCGCGCGTTTGAGGACTGCTCCCAGGCCCCGGCCGCGGTGGGACGGGAGCACGATGGTGTCCCACTGGCTCGCATGCTGCTTGTGCGAGTCGGCCATACCAAGCGCCGAGTATCCGACCAGCAGGCCGGTATCCCGGTGCCGTACGGCGGTCAGATATGTGCGGTAACCCCACACTTCGAGGGCGGCGTAAAGCGCCTGGACCTTGTCCTCGTCGAATTTTTCAGGCGTCTGACCGGCGCTGGAGCGTGCCGTTTCCTCCGCCGCGAGACGGGACGAGATCTCGGCAAACGCTGCCCGGTGCTTTGGGGGGACGCCACCACGCCAACGCAATAGCTCATATCCGACACTGATTTCACCGTCGGTGGTCGGCCTGGGCGGGCCTACCAGCAGGGACATCCGCTGATATCGCAGGAGGCGCACTGCTCCGGTGGCATCAGCGAACGCATCGCCGGGGCCCGCACCGTCCGCCGGGCCGGAGGTGAAGACGGTCAACTTCTGGAAGCCGAGTCCGGCCAGATGGCGAGTGGCCGTAGCCAGGAGCCGGCCGCCGACACCTCTCCGGCGGACATCCGGATGGACGACGAAGTGCAGGACATCCGCAGTCCGTCGCTGGTCGGCTCTTGGCACGCCGATCGCGCACACTCCCACCGCCCGACCACCCACCCGCGCGCCCCAGGCCAGCACGGAGTTCCCGGGTCTCGGATGGGTCATCTGCCCAAGGAAGGCCTTCCGGCAGGACGAAGGGGCGTTCGGGAAGTCAACACGCTGCGCTTGCTGTTGCAGCCGATGAAACCCGCCCAAGGTGTGCACCTCATCGAGACGCAGCGGTTCGATCGATTCGGAATCATGTGTCATGAACGATCGGGCCTTCCCCCGTGAAGGTGGGCACGCGGTTATTGATCACGCGGCGAGCGTGAGTTTAGCGGTGTGGTGTCGCTGTTCGTATTCGTTGGGGCTGAGGTGGCCGTTGGCGGAGTGCCGGCGGCGGGTGTTGTAGCGGGTCAGCCAGGCGAGGACGGTCCTGCGGCAGGTATGGGCGTCGCCGTAGTCGTGGGCGCCCGGGAGGGTCTCGCGTTTCAGGGAGGCGTGGAAACTCTCGCAGGCCGCGTTGTCGGCGCTGGTACCGCCCGCACCCATCGACCGTGTGACCCCGAGCTGGTCGCAGAGGCCTGCGAAGACCCGGGATCCGTACTGGGCCCCGTCGTCGGAGTGGAACACGGCAGCGTCCAGGCGGCCGCGGGTCGAGGCCGCCACCCGCAGTGCGTCGGCGACCAGTTCGGTGCGTATGTGATCGGCGATGGACCAGCCGACGACCTTGCGGCTGAAGCATTCCGGCACGGTCGCGAGATAGAGGAACTCCCCGCCTGCGAATGGGAGATACGGGTCGTGTCCCGCGTCGTGGTGTAGGGGATCAAGCATTACGCGTTCCGGTACGAGGCTCCTGACGATCTCCGCAGACGCAGCAGTCCACGAGGCGACCTGCTGAGCTGAGTTGAACACCCGACCGAACTGAGGCACCGTCCCCGACCTGCGGATTCCGGCGCCTTGATCGGCTACACCACTCGGCGGGACACCATCGGGCCGCTTCGACCAGTCGCCGCCATAGCGGCGAACAAGGGCCGGGCGCAGCTGTATCAGCGGGCCACCGGGCTTGCGGAAAGTCTCGGTCACGCACGGAGACCTCGAAAGAGGGGCTCACTGATGGAGCTGGTTGGGCATCTCATCGAGCAGATGCCCAACGTCCCTTCCGACGCGGTACAGGATCCCTGCTGGTTTACGACCGATGTGACCGCTCACCGCTGCAGCGGTGAACGGTGGAAGGCCGCGAGGCGGCGCGTCCAGGAGGTGGATGCCGAACTCGGGAAAGCCTTCGGGAGACCAGGTTCACTGGGCTCAGCCGACGAGGCGGGGGCGGCCGACTGGAGTGGGAGCCACGCCGAGATGCTCGAGCAATAGCCCTTCCCGCGTGGACCAGGGGCAGATCTCGACGCTCTTGGCCCCACAGGCTTCCATGAGGGACTGGGCGATCAGGGCTCCGGCCAGTGACTGCTCGGCGCGGTGCCGGGAGATGCCCGGCAGCTTGGCACGGTGGGACGGTGCCGCGTCGGCCAGCAGGGAGACGGACGTGCGCAGTTGGGACAGCGTCAGCCGCTGTCTTGTGCTCGGTGTCCTGCCCTGGAGGGCGGCGAGCCGGGCAAGCTGTTCGAAGGTCTTGGAGCAGGCCAAAACCCGCCCTCCCAGCTCGGCCTGCGGCAGGCCGGAAACGGCTTCCAGGGACCGGCGGAGGTGCTGCCGGATCTCTGCCAGACGACGTCGGGACGGCACTGTGCCGCCGGGAAGCCAGTCCCGGGTGATCCTGCGGGCGCCCAGCGGCAGGGAGTGGACGACGCGGGGTTGGTCTCCGGTGCCCGAGGCGATCTCCAGGGTGCCGCCGCCGATGTCCAGGACGAGCAACTGCCCAGCCGTCGGGCCGACCCACTGGCGGGCGGCAACGTAGGCCAACCGCGCCTCCTCCTCGCCGGTCAGCACCCGCAGGCGGGTGCCGGTAGCGCGCGCCACTCGCGCGATGACCTCGTCACGGTTGGGCGCATCCCGGATGACGGAGGTCGCGAACGCGAACACTTCCGGTCCGCGCGTACGCGGATCGGCGGCGACGGCCTCGGCCACAGCCCGCTCGACACTCTTCATGCCGACCTTGTCCAGACGCCCCTTGCGGTCGAGGGTCTCGTGCAGTCTCAGCCGAACTTTGCGGGAGAACACCGGCTCCAGCACCGCCCCCGGACGCCGCCGCACCACCGTCAGCAGAGCACTGTGACACCCGACATCGAGTACACCTGCCTGCCGCATCCCATCGCCTCCCATTGGCACCCGCGCTCGACCCAACCGGTTCTTTCTCCCTCCGACCCCCTTGGCGAAAGCAAGACGTGAATTCCGGGCCAGCGGGTAAGCATACCGTCACCACCCGCGCACCCTCCGCCCCGGCCTCAGTGCTGCTTCTCAGGAGGCCGACGGGACGACGGAAAGTCCGATACGGCTCGGGATCCTCGACCGGCACCTGGTGCGAGTCAGTAGGCTCGGCCATTTCTGGCGACGTTGCCGCCTACGCTCGGACCTTCAGCCGGTCATCCCCCGTTGCCTGCAAGGTATTTGTCACAAGTCATGCGGAAACCCAGCCATCCGAACGGGCGTGCACAGCTGTTCAGGCAGGCGGCTTCCCTGGCGACGATCGCGGTCCTGCTCGGCGCCTGCGGTGAAGCCGTAGAGGGAAGCACCTCCGCATCCCACTGGCCGTCCCTCGTTCCCCTCGTTCGTGACGCCGTCAGGGGATCTGCTGGCGAACATCGACGGCGACGGCCGCACAGACCGCGTCTCCGACCCCTCCCACGCCGGTGCTCGACTGACCGTCGCGTTCGGCAAGGAATCGGGCTACGGCGCCCCGGTCGGGGTGCGGAAGCTGGTCGACGGCTCCGGCAGCGGAGAGAAAGACGTGCTGGCCGCGGTGGCCGACTTCGACGCCGACGGGTGGAGCGACCTGATCGTCGTGGCCACGGGGCGGACACGGGGAGACGACGCGATCGAGCCGACCGTGGACGAGCTGGTCTCGGGCCCCTTCTCGGCCTCCGGGCAGGGACAGCCCACCCGGCAACTCGACCTCGGCGAGACTCGTGGCATCGCCGAGGCCGACTCCGATCACGACCCTTACCCCGACCTCGCGGTGTAAGGAGTACCGGGCTCCCATCCCGCTCGCACCGAGTGCCGGGGCCCGCTCCGCCACCTCGGGTCCGGCCGGCAACAACCCGGCCAACGTCAGCCCGAGCAGGGCCGAACCAAGCCCGGTACGGAGGATCACGCCGAAAACCTACGGCACCGCTGGGGCCGCTGGACGCGGGACGGCTTTATTCGGTTGCCGCTGCCCGTGTCCGCCCCTCACCATGGGCGGCACACCGGGAGTGGCCCGGTGCTCCACGAGAGGAGGCACGACCGTGACGACGACTGTCCTCGGCTTGCCCGCAGACCGCTTCCCTCTCACCTCATGGAGCACCTCCAGCGATGTCTCACGACAATCTCTCGCAGTACCCTCAGCACCCGGTATCTCCTGACGCTTTCAGCACCGACGCCTACGCCTACGGCTACTCGCCGCGGGACGACCTGGGCGACATCGACGACCGGTTCGTCTTCGACTTCCGTTCCTACGACGACCTCGAGGACGGCCAGCGCTGGTCGACCTGGCTCAGCGTCGAACCCCTCTGCCGAGGCCCCGAGCCGCTCCCGGACTGGGTGGTGACCTCGCAGGGCGCGATCGACACCGAGCTAGGCGTCCTCAAGACCGGCAAGGAGGCCGACGTCCACCTCGTCGAGCGCGCCGACCCGCTCGCCCCCGGCGCCGGCGTGGTCATGGCGGCCAAGCGGTACCGCTCTGCCGAGCACCGGACCTTCCACCGCGCCGCGTCATACACCGAGGGCCGCTCGATGAAGCGCTCACGTGACGAGCGGGCCGTCAAGCGCAAGAGCACCTTCGGCCGGCAGGTCGCGGCCGGCGAGTGGGCGGTGTCCGAGTGGGGTGCGCTGGTGCGGCTGTGGAACCTCGGGCTGCCGGTTCCCTACCCGGTCCAGATCGATGGCACCGAGATCCTGATGGAGTGGATCACCGTCGTCGACGAGGACGGCACCGTCCAGACCGCGCCCCGGCTCGCCCAGCCCCGGCCCTCACCCGAACTGCTGGCAGCGTACTTCGAGCAACTCACCGATGCGCTCGCGACGATGGTGCAGAACGGCGTCGTGCACGGCGACCTCTCGGCGTACAACATCCTGGCGGCGGGCGAGCGGCTGGTCATCATCGACCTGCCACAGATCGTCGACCTGGTCGGCAACCTCAACGCGATGGGCTTCCTCCAGCGCGACTGCGCGAACATCTGCGACTGGTTCCGCTCTCGGGGCCTCAAGGCCGATGAGCACGCGCTGTTCGCGGAACTGATGGCGCACGCCTTCTGAACCGGGCGGCTGGCGACTGGTTGCGCTCGTGAGGCGCAGCCGCGGGCGGGGCCGGCGGGTGTCCAGGTCGAGTCGCCGGCCAGCCTCGGCCATCGGGTCGAGGCCGGTCGGCGGCCCGGTTGAGCGGGTGGCGGCTCCGCGAACTGAACCTGCGTGAGCGGGGCGGGGTGCCGGCCGGGCTGCGCGTGGCCGGCATGACCTTCCTCGGGTGCACGTCCGTGCTGGGCACCGACTCCTCAGTCACCACGGATGCCGAGCACGTTGTCCGGGGCGGCGAGCATCGCGTTGCCCAGGCGGTCGACCAGCAGCGAGGGAGGCCGACCCCGGCCGTGCACCTCGTCGGTCTCCTCCATCGCCTTCACCTCGGCCTTGAGTACCCGGCGGGCGCGGGCCGCGCGGCCTTGTGCAGCAGTTGGTGCGCCGTACGGCCCGTCACCACCAACCCGGACAGTCGGTGGTCGATCATCGATGGCGCGCTGAACGTCCGCTTCCCCCAACCGGGCCGGCCCCGCAGCCACTCCACGACCGCCGTGAACGAGCCGGGCCGAGGTCGCGGGCGTCGCGGACCTGCGCGCCACCGCAGGCCATGTTCGCGTCCGTTCCCTCCGTCCCGATCCGGCAGGCGCGAGGATCTTGCGACTGCCGTGCCTGTACCGATCGGTCAGATCTTGGCCTTCTCGCGGACCCACGCGCCGATCTTTGCGATGGCGGCGTCGGTCTCCGGAATGCGGCCGGCTCCGTAGACGTAGGAGTGCTGGCCGCCGGGGACCACCACGGTCGCCGTGTCGATTCCGGCGTCCTTGACCCGGGCGGCGAACTCCTCGTCCTCGCCGGCCAGGACCTCGTACGTTCCCCAGGAGACGAGGGTCGGGGGCAGACCGCTCAGGTCCGCCCGGTTCAGATTGATCCGGGTGTCCGTGAACTCGATGCCGGTGCCGCCGAGCCAGGACTCCCGGAAGAACTCCAGCAACCCCTTACTGAGGATCTTGTCCGTCCCGGCGTTGGCCGCGATGGTCTCGTTGGCCATCTCAAGGTCGCACCAGGGGGAAATCGACACGATGGCGCCCGGCAGGGGCTGCTTCTTGTCGCGGAGGCGAAGCGCCAGGGCGACGGCGATGAACCCGCCGATCGAGTGGCCGATCGTGATGATGTTTGCCGGCTCATACCCTTCGGAGAGCAGCCAGTTGAAAGCCACCTCCGCGTCGTCCACCTGAGCCGGGTACTTGTGTTCCGGTGCCCGCCGGAAGTCCAGGACCAGTACGGGGGCCCCGGCGGCCTTGGCGATATGGCCGGCGAGCTTTCGGTCGACGGCCGCTGGCGCCAGAACGGAACCCCCGGCGTGACTGTGCAGGAGGACGTAGCCGGTGTTGGCGTCGACGGGTTCGCACCAGATTCCCGGCACGCCACCCGCGTCCACCTCCCGATAGGTGACGCCTTCCGGCTCCCGGGCCGCGAGATGGACCTGCTCCGCCTGGATGCGCGCCGCATCCAACTCGGACGGGGGATTCGCCCCTGTGGCCAGCCAATCCGCGAACTCGATCGCTTCCGGGCTCAGTTCAACAGCAGCGTGCTCAGACATGTGGTGCCTCCAAGGGACCATCTGGGCTTACCGGCCCGCCAGGACCGGTATCGCCGCGATTTGTCAGGCGGTGCGGGTCGGGTAGTCGGTGTGGCCGATCTCGTCTGCCACGGCGGTGGCGACCGACCTCGACGCCTGAGCGGATGCGGTTTCGAGGGAGCCGCCGATCTCGTTCGACCGGACCGGCTTCTGATCGGCACGCGGATGGCGTCTCAGTTGTGCTGCTCGGCGTCCAGGAGCGTGAGGGCGTTGCGGATGCCCTGTTCGAGGAGTTGGTCGGCGAGTTGTCGGTCGGTGAGGGCGCGGGAGAGTTGCATTGTTCCGGCCAGCATGCCGAGGAGGCCGAGTGCCTTCGGACGCGCCGAGGGTGGATCGTGGGGTGCCAGGCGGGCGGCGAAGCCGTCGATGAGGACGAGTGCGCCGTCGGTGTAGGCCTGCCTGGTGGAATCCGTGGAGCGTGCGATCTCGTCGAGCAGAGCGGCGTTGGGGCAGCCGTCCTCGATGCTGTCGCGCTGCTCAGGAGAGAAGTACCAGCGCACGATCTGTTCGAGTCCGGCACGGCCGGGCGCTGCCTGCGCAACGATGTTCTCGTGCTGTGCGCGCATCTGGTCGGCGACCGCGGTGGCGACGAGTTCGTCCTTGGAGGCGAAGTAGGCGTAGAGGGTGCCGTTGGTCAACCCCGCGTCCTTCATGAGCGTGGCGACTCCGGAGCCGTCGATGCCGTTGCTCTTGAGACGGCGGCCGGCCATCGCGATGATCCGTTGCTTTGTCTCCTGTTTGTGTTCTTTCGCGTACCGCACTGTGTGTTCCTCCGTTGCAGCCGGGACTTAACTCCCCGGCTGCTGTGCTGGTCGGGTCAGTGTGCTGCGCCTGCGAGGAGGGCGGGGAAGTTGATTTTGGCGGTCTGCAGTTTCGGGTCGTGGGGTTCGGGGACTCCGCCGTCGGTGATGTACAGCCGGTCGCCGCGGACGGCGGTGGCGGAGGGTGAGGCGATGCCGTCCGTGCTGGTCAGGACGGGCTTGTAGGTGCCGTTGGGGTAGATGACCACGACCCTGTCCGGACCGTTGTCCGAGGAGGAGCCGTTCTGCGCCGCGAAGACCACGTCGGAGCGGGGGGTCAGGAAGCTGAGGTCGTCGATGTTGGGCAGACCGCCGGTGACCTGGCGGATGTGACCGGCCGCGCCGGTGGCCGTGACCGGTACCCGCAGCAGTGTTCCCTTGTTGAAGTTGCTGACCCACAGGGCGCCCTTGTGGAACCTGAGCCCGTTGGCGCCGATCGGCAGGGCTTCGGTGGGCACCGGCGCGAGAGCGGCGTCGGACAGCCACGGGGTCGTCGGTGATCCGCCCGAGACGGGAACGGACCAGATGATGCCCTTGAGGCTGTCCGCGATGTAAAGGGTGCGTCCGGCCGCATCGATGGCCAGCCCGTTGGGGCCCGCGTCGGCGGGCAGAGCGGCGATCCGCTGCGGAGTACCGTCCGGACGCAGCTTGTACACGCCGTTGCGGTCCGCGTTGCCCGGGGCCCACACGCTGTAGTAGACGGTGCCGTCATTGCCACGGGTATTGCCGCTGATCGCCTCGCCCACCTGTCCGGTGGCGAGCACCGCGCGCTCTCCCGACGGGGAGATGCGCATCAGCTGCGGCCCGTGGGTGCGCTGGCACACCGCGCAGCTGCCGAGCAGGGACAGGGTCACCGAGCCGTCGGGGTTGACGGTGATGTTCTCGGGGATCTCGCCGACGGCGAAGTCGAACTTCGCCACGGTCGTTACGTTGGTGACAACGGATCGGCTGTACGAGTGTCCCGTCCACGCGGACGCGGACGGCGCCGACACCAGGACGGCCGCCGACGCGGTGACCGCCAGCGCAATGGTGACGTTCCTCTTCAGAGAACGCCGTGCGCTCGATGCACTGCGCCGGGCCGGTTGCTGGCGTTGCTGCTGCATGGCTCTCCTCGGTAAATCAACGAGTGACTGATCAAACGGCTTTCGGCGACATCAGCGATGCCGGGTACATCGGAGGCATCCGGGTGGAATCGGCGCCCGTGAGGCCGGACCGGGATGTCAGGTCGGCAGGCGGTTGTTCTCGCGGATCTGCTTGTCGAACACTCCCGCGGGGACGAGGCGGCGCGCCGTGATGCCGCGTGAGGCCAGCGGGCCGGCGGCGTATCGCAGCTTCGGCTTCTTGTCGGTGGACGCGGTGACGATCACCTTGGCCACGACGGCGGGATCGTCACCGTCCTTCATCGCCTGCGCCGTCACCTCGTCGTAGATGCGCCGTCGCTTTCGGACGGGTTCGGCTACGCGAAGGTGAGCGTCAGTTCGGCATCCGGTTGAATCTGCGGACGATGCGGTCGAAGATCCGGGCCGGAAGGACGCGGTGGAACGCGCTGATGCCTGCGGCCGTTGAGCCGGCGGTGCGGCGCAGTTTCGGGTTCCGGTCGGTGGCCGCCGCGACGATCACCTTGGCCACGACGGCGGGATCGTCGCCGCCGCTGGTGTTTTTCGCCAGCACCTCGTCGAAGGTGCGCCGTCCCGACGCGTAGAGCGGCAATGGGGTGTCGCCCTGCACGCTGTGGTCCCCGAACGGGGTGTTGATCGGGCCGGGCTCGACGAGCAGGATCCGGACGCCGTGCTCGCGGACCTCGTGGTCCAGCGATCCGGAGTAGCCCTCGACCGCGTGCTTGGTCGAGGTGTAGATGGCCATGAACGGGCTGGGGACGAACCCGCTGAGAGACCGCGCCAGCGGCCCGCTGAAGCCGCATCATTCGCGCAGGTTACGGGGCCGTGCACGAAATGCCACGGCCCGCTTGTTGCGCGTCACACGGGATGAGGGCGACGGGAACTGGCCCCAATGACCAACGCCCGCAGCTGCTCACTACACTCCCACGATGAACAACATACGGTGCACCCAATGCGGTGCAGTGGGGCTGGAGCCGGGCTTCGTCGAGGACTCCGGACAAGGCTCTCGCGGGTTCGCGCGGTGGATCGCGGGCCCCCTTCAGCGAGGCCCGCTCGGCGGTGCCAAGAGGATGGGCCGACCGCACTGGCAGATCGATGCCTATCGTTGCCCCACCTGCGCACACCTGGAACTGTTCGCCGCCCAGCGAGACTAGGCCGTTCCTGATGGCTCTTGGACTGCGTCTCGGAACAACCATGCCGCACTCGCCGACGACGACCCCGCCACCGCGAAACTGGTCGCCCGATCCAGCCTCCTGCCGATCCACGCGTTCACCGACGCCGACGCCGACGCCGACGACCAGGACGCCCTGACCCTGCTGCGCGCCCTGCGCAACGAGGTCCTCCGGGCCGACTGAGCGACACCGGACAGGAATCGGCTGTGTCACGCAGTCCCCCACAGCCCCGCAGGGTGGCGCGTCCACCTGGGGATTTGGGTTGTGAGCCTTACAACCTCACAGCCTTCGGTGTCGGCCGAGGACGCTTCTGCCGAAGCGCGCTGCTGGATCGCCGAGACATCCCATTGGCTGGTACGCATCTATACGGGGCACAGCCCGACATCGCGGTGCGGATCGGGCCGGAGCTTCTGGACCCCCTGATCGAGTTAATCACGAAGGCGGTGCCTCGGTTGCGGTTCGAGCCGGCGTCCGAGGACCGACCGGGGACCACGACAGCTCCCAGGGCTGGCTCACGACGCGGCCCCGCCACAGCACCCGGCCGTTCTTGCGTTCCCAGTGGGCGACCCGTGCGGCCTTCGCCGCCATTTCCAGACCCCATAGCAAGGGCATCAGACACATCCACGGTTCCCAGAAGAGGGCCAAGACCAGCGTCGGCACCAGCATCATCGGAAGGAGACCCAGGCCGACGGGCCGATCGTGCCAGAAGTCCTCGATGGGCAAGACCGTCTCGGGGTCCACGGGAGTCGCGGCATCGAAGTCGCGCACCTCGCCGAACCATTTGATCCGGGTGGCCTTGAGGAGCTCGATCAGCACCCAGAACGCGAGCAAGGCTGCGATGGACGACGCCAATCGGTCGCCGATCCTCACCGACGGGAACCCCCGTACGAGACCCACGACCACCGCACTTACGACCACCGCGAGCAAGGCGGCCAAGGACGCCCGCAACTCGTGGTGCACCAACCTGTCCATCGCATCCCCCCATGCTGCCCACGCGCTGAACACCATCAACTGTAGTTCCAGCGCGCCCGGTTCAACCACACGGCGGCGAACACCCATGCCCAGCGAGCAACACGCGGTCGTCCCCGGGACCGGCACTCTCGACGTCGCGATCCCGTCGCCGGCCCGCTCGCTCGCTCGCCGTCCACGAACAACGCCGGGCAGCAGAAACCCAGATCGGGCAACTGCTGGAGGCACACCCTCTGTCCCCGGTCCTGACATCGATTCAGGGGTTCGCGGTCAAAACCGCCGCCACCTTGTTGGTCACCGTCGGCGACGGCACCGGCTTCCCACCGCCGCCCACCTCGCCTCCTACGCCGGGCCCGCCCCGACCACGAAGTCGTCGGGGACCTCGATCCACGGCGAACACGCGCCCAGAGGCGGCAACCGGCAACTCAAACGCGCGATGTCCCTGTCCGCGTTCGCCGCCCTGCACGACCCTGCCTCCCGCACCTACTACGACAGATGCCGGGCCCGCGGAAAGACCTACACACAAGCCCTCCTCCGCCTCGCCCGCCAACGGATCAACGTGCTCTTCGCGATGCTCCGCGACGGCGCCTTCTACGAACCCCGAACCCCACGCCTCGCTTGACGAAAGACATGGAGGTACCCCACAGCACGGACCTCACAACAGGGCCGGAGTGGATTTCCTGTCGGCGTGAGCGCCGCAGCCGCGGTCACCGCACCCATCGTCCGCGCCCTTTCCCGCCGCCCCACTCAAACTTCCCCTGCTGCAACTCCTCTACCGGAGCTGCCACTTGTAGGGCAGGACGGAGACAGGCCGGGGGCGACGGGACCGGCCGATCGCGGAGACGAGCACATTCGTGTCCGGTACGGCGGGCCGATGCCCCGCCGGGCGGGCCTGACACCTGGGATGTGCGACAGCAGCAACCTCGGCAGACAGGAACGGTTGACGCACGGCACCCCGACCAGGACTGTCTGCATCACCTGCAGGTCCTGGCAGGTGATGCAGCCCAGCAGGCACAGGTCGTGGCTGCTGAGCTGAGCACTCAGGTACGGCGCGTTGATCCGGCGGCCCTTGTCGGCTCCGACCGAACCGCCACCCGATCCCCTCTTGCATGTTCTATGCCATAACCCATAAGTTACCGACTGGTAGGTCATTCGGCGGGCCGTACCGTCGTCGGAAGGGTGGTGGGTGGATGAGCCCGCGCAGGAGTGACAGCCGTGACCGGATGGTCCTCAGTGCTGCCGCTCTGCTGCGTGAGTACGGGGCAAGCGCGACCAGCATCGACCGGGTGCTCGCACACAGCGGAGCGCCTCGGGGCTCGGTGTATCACCACTTCCCCGGCGGGCGGACGCAGCTCATCGACGAGTCCGTGGCACTGGCGGGAGACTTCATCGCGGGCCTGATCGACGCCGCCACCCAGGCGGACGATCCGGTGGAGGCCGTCGACGGGTTCTTCGCGCTGTGGCGCGACCGGCTCGTGGAGAGCGGCTTCAGGGCCGGCTGCCCGATCGTGGCGGTGGCCGTCGAGACCAACGACGACGCACCCCAACTCGCCCTCTCGGCAGCCGCTGTCTTCGCCCGCTGGCAGGAGGCGCTCGCGGCCCTGTTCGTCCGGCACGGCCTGTCCGAGGAACGCAGCCGCCGACTCGGCGCCTTCATCATCGCCGCGGTCGAAGGCGCGGTGATCATGTGTCGGGCCGAGCAGAGCACCGTCCCGATCGAGGCAGCCGCCGCCGAGATCCACGACCTGCTCCGCTACGCCCTGCGCGAGCGCCCCAGGGCCGCATAAGGGCCCCTGCCATAACCCGCAACCACGCAACCACTTGAACCAGTCAGCTCAGCTCAGCTCGAAGGAGTCTCCATGCCCTCGCTCGACCGCCACGACAACGTCTTCGTCCTCGACCTCGGAGACGGAGAGAACCGTTTCCACCCCGACTGGCTCACCGCCGTCAGTGCCGCGCTCGACGAGGTGGAGAAGGCGGAAGGCCCCCGCGCCCTGGTCACCGCCGCCACCGGCAAGTTCTACTCCAACGGCCTCGACCTGGACTGGCTGTTCGCCCACGCCGACCAGTACGACGACTACGTCGTCTCGGTCCACGAACTGTTCGCACGGATGCTGTCGCTGCCGGTCACCACGGTGGCCGCGCTGCAGGGGCACACCTTCGCCGCCGGCGCGATGCTCTCCCTCGCCCACGACTTCCGTGTCATGCGCGCCGACCGCGGCTACTGGTGCCTGCCCGAAGCGGACATCAACATCCCCTTCACTCCCGGCATGGCCGCCCTGATCCAGTCCCGGCTCACCCCGCAGACCGCCCACGAGGCCATGGTCACCGCCCGCCGCTACGGCGGCTCCGACGCCGCAGCCGCCGGCATCGTCGACCAGGCCGTCAGCGAGGACGCCGTGCGCTCCACCGCCATCGAGATCGCCCAGGCACAGGTGGCGAAGGCCGGCGACACGCTCGGCACCATCAAGACCCGCATGTACGCCCCGGCAATGGCCACCCTGCGCGACGTCACCAGCCCGCTCGGCTGACCAGGACCCCACCGCCCGCACACCCCACGCCCTTGGGCACTTCCGCCCCGGGGCGCGGGCTGCCCCATCTGCCCACCGCAAGAAGAGACAGACCCGATCGACACGAACAACTACTGCCGACTGCGCGACGGCGTCATCGCCGAACTGGAGACGGGCAGCCTGACCGCCGGCGAGTTGTTCCAGCGGTACGTGCCAGGAGCCCGGACGGTCAAGACGTTCAACACCATCTACTTCGAACACCTCGTCTCCCTCGCCCGCCCCGCCGGATCCTCCGACCGCAGCGCCCGAGGATCGGGGAGCAGGTGGGTGCAGACGATTCTGAGGCTGGCACCGGCGTCCACGATCACTTGCGCTTGCCCAGCTCGTACGGCCTGATCGTCGTCCTATCCGTCGCAGTCGGCATGGTCAGCGAACTCACCTTGCCCCGGGCCTCACATCCGCAGCCGCATCGCCGCCAGCGTCCACATCACCGTGCGCCTGAACGCCGGCGCCGCGCCGGACAGCGTCTCGTCGACCGACATCCCCCACGACGTACCCGCCGCGTTCACTGCCGGCGCACTTCTCGGCGTGGCCACCGACTGGCTCCAACGCGACGGCCCCGCACACCGACCGAGTTGGCCGAACTGACCTGGCTACTTCTCGTCGCACACCACCCCGCCGACGCTCTGCACGCCGAACCGTGAGGTGATCCTCCGGCTCGCGAGCCTCGGAACTCGACCTGTCCGGTCAGGCACCCCACCCTGCGCGCGTGGTCGGCACGTAGGCTGGCCGCGCAGTCGATGATCATGTGCCTGGACGCTCCTGCGGTCCGACAGCCGAGAGGCCGGTGGCCCGGGTTCGCCGGTGAGGGTAGCCGCCCAGGTGGCGGAGGAAGGAGTCGGAGTCGGATGGGCGAAGATGCTCTGCGCTGGAGCCAATACCGCAGCATGCCGTGGAAGAACGGCGGCGGTGTGACCCGAGAGGTCGCGTCGGGCGCGGTGCAGGCGCCCCTGGCCTCCACGGAGATCACGGACGGCTTCGACTGGCGGGTAAGCGTCGCGGACGTGGACGCGGGAGGCTCCTTCTCCGCGTTTCCCGGCATCGACCGCGTGATCACCCTCGTCGAGGGCGAAGGCATGGTGCTGACGGTGGACGGGACAGCGCATCCGGTCGGGCCGGTGAGCCCCTTCGCCTTCTCCGGCGACGCGGCGACGGACTGTCGGCTGGAGGCGGGCGCGGTCCGCAACATGAACGTGATGACCCGCAGGAGCCGTGCGAGGGCGCAGGTGCGGATCATCACCGTCGGCGCCTCACAGGGGGCCGAAATGACCTGCGCCGCAGGCGAGACCCTGCTCGTCATGGCCGTCACCGAGGGGATCGCCGTCGGCGGACCGGACGGCCGGGAGGCCACGCTCGGCCGTCTTGACTGCGTGCGTCACGAAGGCCCGGCGGTGCTGACTCTACGGGGCGACGGCGCGGTGGCCGGGATCACGATCACCGCAGTGAGCTGACGCCGGGAACCGGCGCCCACCCGGTCGTCTCGCGCTCGGTGTCGGCGATGTGCTGAGGGTCTACGAGGTGGTGCGGCATTCTGCGGAGTGGATCGTCTGGCAGCGGTTGACTTCGAGGTCCGTCAGGGCGTGCAGGAGGCGGGTCGACCGGTGTTGAACCGTTCCGGGTTCGATAGAGATCTCAGATGTTGGGTGTGACCTGGGGTTTCGTGGTGTTGAGGTAGTGAATCGCTTCGTACTCGACGGGCGGGATGTGCCCTATCTCACCGTGGAGTCGGCCG
>NZ_JAAGLU010000629.1 GCF_010550245.1 Streptomyces sp. SID12501 | reverse complement strand
GCACGGGTCGTGGCAGGACTCCAGCAAGGTGCCGGTCGAGACGCGGCACGTGCTGTACGGCGCGCTCGTCGGCGGCCCCGGGTCCGCGAACGACGCCTACACCGACAGCCGCGACGACTACGTCGCCAACGAGGTCGCGACCGACTACAACGCGGGCTTCACGAGCGCCCTGGCCTACCTCACCGCGCAGTACGGCGGCACGCCGCTCGCCGGGTTCCCGGTCGCCGAGACGCCCGACCAGGACGAGCTGTTCGTCGAGGCCAAGCTCAACCAGCCGGCCGGCGGCACGTTCACCGAGGTCAAGGCGATCGTCCGCAACCGCTCGGCGTTCCCCGCCAGGTCCCTGAAGAACGCCACGGTCAGGTACTGGTTCACGCTCGACGCCGGCGTCCCGGCCTCGAGCCTCGCGGTGACCACCAACTACAGCGAGTGCGGCACGACGCCCG
>NZ_JAAGLU010000628.1 GCF_010550245.1 Streptomyces sp. SID12501 | reverse complement strand
AGGCGATCGAGGCGCTTTCGGACTACTCGCTGCGGCTGGAGGAGTACGAGCCGCAGATCTCGCGCGGCTACGACGAGAGCGGCGCCAAGGCGGCCGGGCTGATCGACTACAACGTCGCCCAGGACGGCGGCAGTCGGTACCAGCCCGCTGACTGGTCCGAGGTAATCCTCAAGGGGCCTCAGATCGGCCTGGCGAACCCCATGTTCAAGCAGCCGAGCCAGGGCGCTGGCGGGGTCCTGGGCCTGAACCCCATGACGCTGGCGGATGATGCCGTTCCCGAGTCCGAGTACGTGTACGTGGCCGAGCCGTTCGAGTACCGCGCGGCGCAGGACGTTTGGAGCGACGACCGGACGCTGGAGGAACTCCGCGCGTCCGTAAAGGAGGTGGACCGAGCCCGGCTGGTGGCGGCCAAGGCGCACGGCATTGCGCCGGAGGAGGTGACCGAG
>NZ_JAAGLU010000627.1 GCF_010550245.1 Streptomyces sp. SID12501 | reverse complement strand
CGAGCTGCACGCCGACGTTCTGGCCGTCGTAGCCCATGCCGTGGCCCGGCAGCGCGACGACGAGCGGGTACGTGCGCGACGGGTCGTAGCCGTCGGGCAGGCGGTACGCGTACCGCACGTCGCCCGTGCTGGACGCGAACGTGTCGAGCACGAACCGGTCGACCTCGCGGTCGAGCGGGTCACCCGTCAGCCGGTGCGCGCGGGTCGGGTCGGCCGCGGCGACGAGCGCACCGTCGGTGCCGGTCACGTCGCCGAGCTGCGTGACCTGCGTGAGCTGGTCGGGGTTGACGCGCACCGAGCACAGGAACGTCGGGCAGCGCGACACGATGACCGTCCAGCCGCCCACCGGCGAGTCCACGAGGTCGAGGACGACGAAGCGCCCCGGGGCCTCGGGCCGGTCGGCGGTCAGCAGCCGCGCGGGGTCGTCGGTCGTCCACACCGACGCG
>NZ_JAAGLU010000626.1 GCF_010550245.1 Streptomyces sp. SID12501 | reverse complement strand
CAGCACCCGGTCGGACCCTGTCGTGAAGGCCCGCGCGTCGAGCAAAGCACTCCAAGTGCCCTGGTGCAGTCGTAGGATCCGGCTGTCTCCCACGACGGCCGAAAAGAGCCTGGGGTCGCGCGTCGGTTCGGTGGGTGCCACCAACACGGCGAGGGTGGTGGCGGCAGGGCTGGGCTCCATCATGCGGCGACGTCCAGCCGGCGGTTCGCGCCGAGGAAGCCCTTCGGTGTGTGCGGCGATGGCAACCGCGGTCCGCTCGAACACCCCGGTCCACCAGTGGGGGCCGTCGGGAGGACCTTCGGAACGGAGCCGGTCGAGGACGAACTGGCCGGCTTGGGCAACGGCCTCGGCAGCTGCCTCGCCGGCATTCATGGAAGAACTGACGCCGTCCGCGACGACCGCGACGATCCAGGGGAGGGCGGGGTCCGTGCGGACCTCGTAGGCAT
>NZ_JAAGLU010000625.1 GCF_010550245.1 Streptomyces sp. SID12501 | reverse complement strand
TGCTGCGCAGGTCCGACGTCTGGTCCGAGCCCGTGTCCACCGCCACCTTCTCCTGCGACGCGCCCTCCGGCCGTCCTGTCGACCGTGAGCCTACCGAGCGCCACCGGGACCGACGGCGCGTGCGCCGTCGGGGTCTCCCGCAGCACCGCAGGCGACGTGCCCGAGCCACGCACGACGAAGGCCCGGGCCATGCGGTCGGGCCTTCGTCATCTTGTAGCGGGGGGATCACCGAGGCGAGCGATCGGCCCGGTGGCGATTCGACGTTCTTGCTGATCACACCGCCATGCCTATGCATCTGCACACCCCGTACCGTCATGAGTCGATCGGAGCAGGCAGCCGGGACACCGATCGCGAGGCCCCAGCAACTACTTGTCGGCACCGTCCGCCGGCGCCGAGCGCGTCCGCGGCTTGCGCCGCTTCGCTTTCGTCGTGACTTCGACCTCGTC
>NZ_JAAGLU010000624.1 GCF_010550245.1 Streptomyces sp. SID12501 | reverse complement strand
TCGGAGCCCGCGCCTGCACCCCGTACGGGGCGCACATGGCGCAGAACCTGGCGGCGGGACTCGCCGAACGGGGCTGGGTCGTGGTGTCCGGCGCGGCGTACGGCATCGACGCCGCGGCCCACAGGGGCGCGCTCGCCGCGGGCGGAGCCACGGCGGCGGTACTGGCCTTCGGGGTGGACGTTGCCTACCCGCGCGGACACGCCGAGTTGCTCGGACGGATCTCCGGTCAAGGGCTCGTCCTCGGCGAACTGCCGCCGGGCAGCCATCCCACGCCGAGCAGGTTCGTGCTGCGCAACCGGGTCATCGCCGCCCTCACCCGGGGCACCGTCGTCGTGGAGGCGGCGTACCGCAGCGGCTCCCTCGTCACGGCCCGGCGGGCCCAACAACTCGGCCGCCTGACCATGGGCGTCCCCGGCCCCGCGACCAGCGGACTGTCGGGCGGGGTG
>NZ_JAAGLU010000623.1 GCF_010550245.1 Streptomyces sp. SID12501 | reverse complement strand
AGCATCTCGCGGAGCAGGATCACGAGGCCGCGCGACGTCGAGAACTGCTTGCCCTCGACGTTGAGGAACTCGCTCGAGACCACCTCGGTCGGCAGGTTCAGCAGCCCGTACGGGCCGGGCGCGCCGCCCTTCGACCCGCGACCGGCGTAGCCGAGCAGCTCGGCCGGCCAGATCTGCGAGTGGAACGTGATGTTGTCCTTGCCCATGAAGTAGTACGAGCGCGCGTCCGTGTCGTTCCAGAACTGCCGCCACGCCTCGGGGTCGCCCGTGCGGCGCGCCCACTCGATCGACGCGGACAGGTACCCGATGACCGCGTCGAACCACACGTACAGGCGCTTGTTGGGGTTCTGCTCCCAGCCGTCGAGCGGCACCGGGATGCCCCAGTCGATGTCGCGCGTCATGGCGCGCGGACGCACGTCGTCGAGCAGGTTGAGCGAGAACTTCAG
>NZ_JAAGLU010000622.1 GCF_010550245.1 Streptomyces sp. SID12501 | reverse complement strand
ACGGAGCCACTGCGGGCCTTCGCGGCCTCGGCGGACAACGATCCGGCGACGGTGCGCCGGAGCTATCGGCGGGACTTCGGGCGGACGCGGGTGCTGATGGTCGACACCCGGGCGGCGCGGGTCCTGGCCGAGGACGGGCGGGCGATGGTCGATCCGACCGAGCACCAGTGGCTGCGGGACAACGCGCTCGCGGGGCACGGGGGGTACGACCACCTGCTGATCGGGTCCTCACTGCCCTGGCTGATGCCCCCGCTCATCCACGACGCCGAGGTGTGGAACGCCGCGCTGTGCCGGGGAGTACGGGGTCCCCGGTGGGCGCGGATCGGTGAGGACCTGCGGCGGCGCAGCGATCTGGAGCACTGGGCGGCGTTCCCGCGTTCGTTCGAGGCGCTGAGCGATCTCATCGAGGAGGTCGGGACGGGCCCGCGCGCCCCTGCGACGGTGTGC
>NZ_JAAGLU010000621.1 GCF_010550245.1 Streptomyces sp. SID12501 | reverse complement strand
TGGCACTACGACCGCGGTCCCAAGTTCGGCCCCGACGCGGAGGGCGGCACGGGCGACCCCGGCGGCGACCGCTACCTCGAGATCTGGAACCTCGTGTTCGACCAGTTCGTGCGCGGCGAGGGGCGTGGCAAGGACTACCCGCTGCTCGGCGAGCTCGAGCGCAAGGCCATCGACACCGGCGCCGGGCTCGAGCGCATCGCGTACCTGCTCCAGGGCAAGAACAACCTGTACGAGACGGACGAGGTCTTCCCCGTCATCGAGCGTGCCGCCGAGCTCACCGGGCGCCGCTACGGCGCGGGCGGCGAGGACGACGTCCGGCTGCGCGTCGTGGGCGACCACGTGCGCTCGTCGCTCATGCTCATCGGCGACGGCGTGACGCCGTCGAACGAGGGCCGCGGGTACGTGCTGCGGCGCCTCGTGCGGCGGACGGTGCGGTCGATGCGCCTG
>NZ_JAAGLU010000620.1 GCF_010550245.1 Streptomyces sp. SID12501 | reverse complement strand
GAGCCCGGGCGCCACGGACCCGCGCCTCGACGGCGCCGGTCTGCGGATGGACGGCTTCACGGCCGCCGAGAGCACCGACTTCGCCATGAACCTGGTCGCCCACACCAGGGACGCCGCACTGCGGCTGCACCTCGACTACCGCGCGGACGTCTGCGACGGCCGCCTGGCCCGCTCCCTGTCGCAGCGGGTCCTGCGCGTCCTGGAAACCCTGACCACGCACGGCGACCAGCCGGTGGGCCGACTCGACACCCTCGACGCCACCGACCGCGAACGGGTCCTGGTGCAGTGGAACGGCAACGACACCCCCCTCACCGACATCCCCCTGCACGACCTCTTCGCAACCCAGGCCGTACGAACACCGGACACGATCGCGGTCACGGACGAGAACGGCAACAGCCTCACCTACCGGGAACTCGACGGCCGCGCCAACCAGGTCGCCCGCCACCT
>NZ_JAAGLU010000061.1 GCF_010550245.1 Streptomyces sp. SID12501 | reverse complement strand
TCTGTGGGCCGTCCGAGGGCGACCAATGACGACAGGCAACGACAGACAACGACGGCTGGATTGCTGGTCGGAAGCCCATCAGGCCCCCGCCACCGAGCCCAGATAGGCGGCCGTCTTCTCGGGCTCGTAGAAGAAGTTCTCGAAGTCCGACGGGTCGTTGAAGGCGTTGGCGAAGCGGTCGGCGGCCGGGGGCAACTGGCCTGCCGCGCCGAGGAGGTTGATGATGTGCTCCGGCGGCGGGCCGAGCATCGCGTTGGTCCACTTGGTGACGTGCTGGGCGGTGTCCCAGTAGCGGTCGAAGGTGGCCCTCATCCAGGTCTCGTCGAACTCCTTCTCGCCCTGTTCGAGGATCGAGGCGAGGTACGAAGCCGCGCATTTCGAGGCGGAGTTGGAGCCCTGGCCGGTGATCGGGTCGTTCGCCACGACCACGTCGGCCACGCCGAGTACCAGGCCGCCGCCGGGGAGGCGGCCGACCGGGTTACGGACGGTGGGGGCATAGCGGCCGGCCAACGTGCCGCCAGCGTCGGTGAGTTCGACCTCGGTGGCCCGCGCGTACTCCCACGGCGTGAACCGCTCCATGAGTTCCAGGGTCAGGGAGAGGTGTTCGGCCGGGTCGCGGACGCCGTTGAAGACGTCGAGGGGGCCGCCGGGTATGCCCTCCCAGAACAGGATGTCGGCGCGGCCCGAGGTGGTGAACGTCGGCATGACGAAGAGCTCGCCGACGCCCGGGACCAGGTTGCAGCGGACCGCGTCCGTGTCCGGGTGCTCGGGGCGCGGGCCCAGGCCGTGGACGTAGGCGACGGCCAGCGCGCGCTGCGGCTCGCGGTAGGGGGAGCGCTCGGGGTCGCGGGCGAACATCGACACCAGCTCGCCCTTGCCCGCGGCGACCAGGACGAGGTCGTACGTGCGGGAGAAGTAGTCGAGGTCGCCGACCGCCGCGCCGTGGATGACCAGTTGGCCGCCGCGCTGGGCGAAGGTCTCCATCCAGCCGGCCATCTTCACCCGCTGGTCGACGGACTGGGCGTGGCCGTCGAGCTTGCCGAGCCAGTCGATCGCGCGCTGGGTCGGGCCCGGGTCGTGGGAGCCGGGGGCCGCGACCGAGACACCGAGTCCCTCGATCTTCGGGGCCTGGGACTCCCAGAAGTTCAGCTGGAGATCGCGCTCGTGCTGAAGGGCGGTGTGGAACATGCACTGTGTGGACATGACCCGGCCGGACCGGATCTCGTCCGAGGTCCGGTTGGACATCAGGGTGACCTCGTAACCCTGCGACTGGAGTCCGAGGGCTATCTGAAGGCCGGCCTGACCGGCTCCGACGACGAGTATCTTCCGCATACGGTCTGGTCTCTCCCCTTGTCGCTGTCGCTGTTACTCGGGACTGACGTCCAACGCGTGGCCCACCAGGGCGAGCAGGGTCTCGATCACCGGGAGGCGGCGCCGCGCATCCATGATCATGACAGGTACGTGCGCGGGGATCGTGAGCGCCTCCCGCACGTCCTCCGCGTCGAACTCGGCGCTGCCGTCGAAGTGGTTGACGGCCACGATGTACGGCAGCCCGCAGCTCTCGAAGTAGTCGAGCGCCGGGAAGCACTCCTTCAGCCGCCGGGTGTCGGCCAGCACGACCGCGCCGATCGCACCGCGCACCAGGTCGTCCCACATGAACCAGAACCGCTGCTGGCCCGGCGTACCGAAGAGGTAGAGCACCAGGTCGTCGTCGAGCGTGACGCGGCCGTAGTCCATGGCCACGGTCGTCGTGCGTTTCTGAGGGGTCGCGGTGAGGTCGTCGGTGCCCTCGCTCGCCTCGGTCATCAGCGCCTCCGTCTGGAGGGGCTCGATCTCCGAGATGGTGCCGACCATCGTGGTCTTGCCGACACCGAAACCGCCCGCGATCACGATCTTCGTGGCGATCGGCGCACGGGTGCGGTCCTCCTGCCACGGCCGCAACTCCTCCTTGTCGGGCGACAGTCGGAGAAGCGGGGAGACACCACGGGCGACGTCAGAGACGACGGAGTCCACTCAGCACCCTTTCCAGCAGCGCGCGGTCCGGCTGCCCCGGCCCGTGACCGGTTCCGTACACACGGATCTTTCCCTGGTCCGCGAGGTCGCTCAGGAGTACGCGGACCACGCCCAGCGGCATCTTCAGCAGCGCGGCGATCTCGGCCACCGTACGCATCCGGCGGCACAGTTCGACGATGGCCCGCAGCTCCGGCATGACCCGGGTGCTGAGGGAACCATTCTCCAACTCCTTGCGCTCCTCGGCCGCTTCGATCGCGGCGACGAACGTCTCGACGAGGAGGACATGGCCGAAGCGGGTCCGGCCGCCGGTCAGCGAGTACGGGCGTACCCGGGCCGGTTTGCGGTCGCCGCCGCGGACGGGAAGCCTGGGCGCGGTGGGCGTACTCACTTGGCACCCTCCGCGGACCGGCCCGGCACGGAACGGACGGCCATCGGACCGACCTCCGCCGGCTCGTTGTCCGCTGATTCTCGTTCGATCGACTCCCGCAGCTCACTGCGGAGTTCGGGGGTCAGGACGTGTCCGGCGCGGCCCACGAAGAGCGCCATGTGGTACGCCACCACGCTCATGTCGCAGTCCGGGGAGCCGTGCACTCCGAGCAGCGAGCCGTCGCTGATCGACATCACGAAGAGGGTGCCGTCCTCCATCGCGACCATGGTCTGCTTGACGGCGCCGTAGTCCATCAGCTTGGCGGCGCCGATGGTGAGGCTGCCGATGCCGGAGACGATCGTGGCGAGGTCGGCGGCGGAGCCTCTGGGGCCGGTCGGCCGGTCGGGCCGACGTTCCGCGTTCCTGTCTGGGTCGGACGAGAGCAGGAGCAGACCGTCCGAGGAGACCACCGCGACCGACGTCAGTCCCGGCACCTCCTCGACGAGATTGCTCAGCAGCCAGTGCAGGTTGCGGGCTTCACTACTCAGGCCGAAGGTACTGGGCGCGGTCAACTGCTTGCCTCCTCGACTGTTCCCCCCGTGGATTCTTCGGCACGTGCCGGCTCTGCCGTACGCGCCGCCCGTCCCGTCTGCTCCGCGATCTCCGCCTCGACGTCACGGTGTCCGTCGCGCGCACCACGATGGAACCCGCCGAGCCGGCGGCGCAGTGCCTCGGCGTCGACGGAACCCATCCGTGGTCTCGGCGGCGCGGCGGGCGTGGTGATCCTCGGCGTCCGCTTGGGCAGCCCCTTGTCGGTGATCGGTTCCTCCTCGACACGCTCGTGCGTGTCGGGGCCGATGGCGTAGGGGTCCGGGGCGGTGGTCTCGCTGTCGGGAGCCGTGGGGACGGCCGGCTCGGCGGTGTCCTCGGCCGGGAGTTCCGGCACGAGCAGTTCCATGGTGATCTCGGACGCGGGGAAGGGCTCGGGCAGATCCGCATCCGCATCCGCATCCGTGTCCGCTTCGGCGTCGGCCTCGGCGTTCCTTACGGCCCGCTCCGCCAGGGCGATCATCGGGTCGGGTGCGTCGGCCGGGATCTCACTCGGCTCCTCGGCCAGATCCTCAACCGGTTCTTCGGCCTCCGAACGCCCTTGCAGGACATTGGAGTTGACCTCGGCGTCGGCCCCGGGGAAGGACAGTGCCGAGCCGCCGGGCGTCGACGTGGCCGACGGCGGTACGGCGGCCGGGTCCGGGGCCAGCAGCGCCTTCGGCAGGACGACGACCGCCGCGACACCGCCCTGTTTCTGCTCCCGCAACTGCACCCGCACGCCGTGCCGATGGGCGAGCCGTGCGACCACGTACAGGCCGAGCCCGATCCCGTCGCCACCGTCCTCCTCGCCGCCCTCCTTCTCGGCGGCCTCGCCCTTCTCGCCTGTCCCGTACGTGTCGTGCGGGACGTCCGGATCGAAGTCGGCGAGGCGGGAGTTGAGGCGGACCAGGCGCTCGGCGGTCATGCCGATGCCCTCGTCCTGGACGGAGAGCATGACCTCGCCGCTCTCCAGGAGCCAGCCGGAGATCTCCACCGGAAGCTCGGGCGGGGTGAACGAGGTGGCGTTCTCCAGGAGTTCGGCCAGCAGATGACTGACGTCGTCGGCGGCGAACCCGGCGAGGTGCCCGTGCGGCGGCAGCGCGGAGATGCGTACCCGCTCGTACCGCTCGATCTCGCTCACGGCGGCACGGACCACGTCGACGAGCGGGACGGGTCCCGCGTGCTGGTGGCCGTGTTCGGCGCCGGCGAGGACGAGGAGGTTCTCGCTGTGCCGGCGCATGACGGTGGCGAAGTGGTCGAGCTTGAAGAGGGTGGCGAGCCGGTCAGGGTCCTGCTCGCGCTCCTCCAGGCCCTCGATGACGGCGAGTTGACGCTCGACGAGGCCCAGGGTACGCAGCGCGAGATTCACGAAGCTGCCGTGGATGCTGTCCCGGGTGCGCGCCAGCTGGCTTGCCGCGTCGGCGAGTTCGGCGCGCAGTTCCTCGCGGGCGTCGGCCATCTTCTGGCGCTGGCCGACCAGGTGCTTGCGGTCGGACTCCAGGGTGGCGATGCGCTCGTGGACGTGGAAGGCGCGGGCGTGCAGGGCGTTGACGGAACGGACGACCTGGGCGAACTCGTCGTTGCGGCCGGTGAACCTGACCGGTTCCTCGGCGAGCGGGTCGGCCGCCTCGGCCAGCCGGGCGGTACCGCGGCGCAGCACGGAGAGCGGGCGGGTGAGGCTGCGGGCCATGGCGGTGGCGATACCGACGGCGACCAGGAGGAGGGCGCCGAGGGCGGCGATCCGGATCTCCAGCTCGGTGACGTCGTCGTCGCGGAGCTTGGTGAGGGCCTTGGTACGGCGGTCGTAGAGAGAGGACTCGACGCCGCGCATCAGTTCGAGGCGGGCGGAGACGGCCGCGTCCACGCCGCTGAGGCTGGTGGCGAGTTCGCTCGTGGACAGCGTGGCCTGGTCGGTGAGCGAGGCGAGGTACTTGTCGGCGGTGTCGACCTCGGGTCCGGTGACCGTGGAGTCGTAGCTGCCGACGGCGGCCTCGGGGGCCGTCTCGCGGAAGTCGGTGACCGCCGCGTCCGAACGCAGCCGGGCCTGCTGGGCGGCGGCGCTGAGCGCGGCCCGCGTCCTGGCGGCGGCCGGCGCGGTGACGGTCTGCTCGGACGACAGTCCGGTGACCGGGTCGTACACGTTCTCGGTGGACGTCGGCACGCTCAGCGCGGCGAGGAGGAGACCCCGGGCGGCGGCGGCCTGCTGGACGGCGGAGTCGAGTTCGGCGAGGGCGTACGCGCCGGCGCCCGCGCGGGGCGGCTGCTTGTCGGCCAGCTGCTCGGCGAGGAGGTGCAGCCCGGCGATGGCGGCGGAGTACGCCTCGTGCGACTGGAGAGCGGTGCTCTTCCCGGTGAGCGTCTGCGTGCGCAGCGCCGCGATGTCGTCGAGGTCCGCGACGAGCGCGGCCGGGGTGTCGGGGTTCGCGCGCAGGTCGCCGACCTCACGGTCGACGCGGGCGGCGCGCTGCTCGGAGGGCGCCTTCGCCTTGGGGCGGCCGGCGGCGATGTAGACGGTGATCTCGTCGCGTTCGTCGGCGAGCGAGTGGGCGAGAGTCAGGGCGTCCTGGGTCTGTGTCGCGAGCGTCACCAGATCCTGGGAGTCGTGGAGCTGCGAGGAGGCGGCGACGACGGACGGGGCGCCTGCCCCGGCGATCGCGGCGGCCACGACGGCGACGGCCACGATGAGCCGGTTGCGGACGTGAGCGGGACGACCCCGGCCCGCGGGATCGGTCGGGACGTCACCGGTAGCGCCCCCTGCGGGAGCTGTCTGCCTGCCTGTGCGCCGAGGCCGCGTCTTCTGCACCGGTGCTCGCATTCCTGACTCGTGTGCCCATGGGCCCGGGTGACGATCCGCCGGGACCCGGATGACGATCCGTCAACTGCATGGCCGCCCGGATGGTTCTGGCCTGTCGCTCACCCGATACGGCTCCGACTTTCCGGCACGATCCGGCTCCCGACCCTCCCATGCCCGTGGGCAGGGAGCGCGCGTCACCCGACCCGCCACTCAAAGGAGTGAACATCAAGGAGTCAACATCGGCGGGGAGTTGGCGGCAAGTTCCTCCGGCCTGTGCGCCCACCACGGTTGGCCGGCCGGTTGGACGTGGGCGGCGGGCTTTGACATTATCCGCTGCTACGTCTTCACCGAGTGGATCATTCTCCCCCAAACCAGGCGCCTGACCAGCGACTACACGCTGTTTCGGCAATCGTTGCCAGCCTTTTGAGAAGCCTGTGAAGGGCTCGTGCAGACTGGCCGGATGCGTACTGAACTCGTCACGGAGCCCGGCGATCCGGCCCGCCCCAATGAGGACTTCGCAGCGATCGGACTTCCCGCCTCCGGGCAGGGCGGTTCGCTCGTCCTCCTGGACGGGGTGACTCCCCCCAGGGCCGGAACGGGCTGTCTGCATTCCGTCCCCTGGTACACGGCCCGGCTCGGCGGCGCGCTGACCGAACTGTCTGTTTCACAACCGGATATGCCCCTCACCGGGATACTGGCGGCTGCGATCTCTCGTACCGCCGAGGCCCACGCGCAGACCTGTGACCTTTCTCACCCACGCACCCCCCAGGCGACCGTGGTTCTCGCCCGCTGGTCACCGGCCACCGTGGAGCACCTGGTCCTGTCCGACTCGGCCCTGCTGACCGAGTCCCCGGACGGCACGGTCACCGCACACCTGGACGAGCGCCTGTCCCGCGTCCCCCGCGCGTCCCTGGCCACGGACGCGATCGCCGACGCGACGGTACGCAACAAGGAGGGCGGTTTCTTCACGGCGGCGGCCGATCCGTCGGTGGCTTCCCGCGCGGTGACGGGCTCACTCCCGCGCGCCGAGGTCCGCGCGCTGGCCGCCCTGACGGACGGGGCGACCCGCTGGGTGGAGAGGTTCACCGAGGGCGACTGGACGGCCTGCTTCACCGCCGTACGCAAGGAGGGCCCGGGGTCACTGGTGAACCGCGTACGGGAGCTGGAGCGGGCCGACGCGGACGGGGGCCTGCCACGCCTGGGCCGCAGCAAGACGCACGACGACGCGACGGTGGTGTACGTGGAGCTTTGACGGCCGGAAACCACCGACCGCCGGTGCGGCGGGCCTACTTCTCCATGCCGAGGTTGAGCCGGTGGAGCAGCCGGGCCAGTTCGGCCACCTCGACGCGGTCCCAGGCGGCCAGCTCGCGCACGTACCGCTCCCGTCGCGCCTCCCGGACGGCACGGAAGCGGACACGGCCCTCGTCCGTGAGGTGGACGAGCCAGGCGCGTCCGTCGGCAGGATCGGGCTCGCGGGCGATGAGGCCCAGTTCCTCCAGGGCGCGCAGCTGACGGGACATGGTGGCCTTGCCGACGCCGATGTAGGCGGCGAGCTCGGTGGCCCGCTGGCGCCCGCACTCGTCGAGCCGCACCAGCAGTCCGTACGCCGACGACTCCAGGTCGGGATGGACCTCGCGGGCCATCTCCCCGGAGCTGGCCCGGGCGCGCCGCAGGAACACCGTCAACTCGCGCTCCAGGGCGAGGAACTCCCGCTCGACCCCGCGCCCGGGCGTGGTGGACCCGACATGCCGCCCGCCGAGGTTCCCCTCGCCGTTCCCGTCCTCGTGCACGTCAGCACCCCTGATCCGGTTTCGCCGCTCTGAAGGTTTCCGCCAAACACGGCCGTTGCCGCAGCTCGGACAGTATTTCGCAGGCCCGGAGCGACGGCGTCAACCAGGGCCCCCGCAAGCCCCGGGTACGGGAACGGGAAGGCCCGGGCCCCCTTTCCGGGACCCGGGCCCTCGCCGACCGGCAGCGTCCGTCACGCCGCTGCCGGAACCCTCACCTCCGCCGGGTTCTGCGCCGGGGTGAGCGCCAGTTCGAGGACCTGGCGGACGTCCGTGACGGCGTGGACGTCGAGCTTCTCCAGGACCTCGGCCGGGACGTCGTCCAGGTCGGCCTCGTTGCGCTTCGGGATGATCACCGTGGTGACGCCGGCCCGGTGTGCGGCGAGCAGCTTCTGCTTCACACCGCCGATGGGCAGCACCCGCCCGGTCAGCGAGACCTCGCCGGTCATGGCGACGTCCGTACGGACGAGCCGTCCGCTGAGCAGCGAGGCGAGGGCGGTCGTCATGGTGACGCCCGCGCTCGGACCGTCCTTGGGCACGGCACCCGCCGGGAAGTGGATGTGCACGCCCCGGTCCTTCAGGTCGCCCACGGGCAGTTCCAGTTCGGCGCCGTGCGAGCGCAGGAAGGAGAGCGCGATCTGCGCGGACTCCTTCATCACGTCACCGAGCTGCCCGGTGAGGGTCAGTCCGGCGGCGCCGGTCTCCGGATCGGCGAGCGACGCCTCGACGTAGAGGACGTCACCGCCGGCCCCGGTGACCGCGAGCCCCGTCGCCACCCCAGGTACGGCCGTCCGCCGCTCGGCCGGGTCGGTGGCGGACTCGGGCACGTGATGGGGACGCCCGATGAGCGACCGCAGATCACCTTCGGTGACGGTGAACGGCAGCTTCCGCTCCCCGAGTTCGTGCTGTGCGGCGACCTTGCGCAGCAGCCGCGCGATGGACCGCTCCAGGTTCCGGACGCCGGCCTCCCTCGTGTACTCCCCGGCGAGCCTGCGCAACGCGCTCTCGTCCAGGGCGACTTCGGCACCTTCCAGCCCGGCCCTCTCCAACTGCCGGGGCAGCAGGTGGTCCCGGGCGATGACGACCTTCTCGTCCTCCGTGTACCCGTCCAGCCGGACGAGCTCCATCCGGTCGAGCAGGGCCTCCGGAATGGCTTCCAGAACGTTGGCGGTCGCGAGGAACACCACGTCGCTCAGGTCGAGTTCGACTTCGAGGTAGTGGTCGCGGAAGGTGTGGTTCTGCGCCGGGTCGAGGACTTCGAGCAGCGCGGCGGCGGGGTCGCCCCGGAAGTCGGAGCCGACCTTGTCGATCTCGTCGAGGAGAACGACGGGGTTCATGGACCCGGCCTCCTTGATGGCCCGCACGATGCGGCCGGGCAGCGCACCGACATACGTACGCCGGTGCCCGCGGATCTCGGCCTCGTCCCTGACCCCGCCCAGCGCCACGCGGACGAACTTCCGCCCCATGGCGTGCGCGACGGACTCACCGAGGCTGGTCTTTCCGACGCCGGGCGGCCCGACGAGGGCGAGCACGGCGCCACCACGACGCCCGCCGACGACCCCGAGTCCGCGCTCGGCCCGCCGCTTGCGCACGGCGAGGTACTCGGTGATGCGCTCCTTCACGTCCTGAAGGCCCGCGTGCTCGGCGTCGAGCACGGCCTGGGCGCCCTGGATGTCGTAGGAGTCCTCGGTCCGCTCGTTCCAGGGCAGTTCGAGAACGGTGTCGAGCCAGGTCCGGATCCAGCCGCCCTCGGGCGACTGCTCGGAGGACCGCTCCAGCTTGTCGACCTCCTTGAGAGCTGCCTCACGCACGTTCTCCGGCAGGTCGGCGGCCTCGACGCGGGTCCGATAGTCGTCGGACTCCTCGCCGTCCTTCTCGCCATTGAGGTCGCGCAGTTCCTTGCGTACGGCTTCCAGCTGCTTGCGCAGCAGGAACTCCCGCTGCTGCTTGTCGACGCCCTCCTGGACGTCCTTCGCGATGGTCTCGGCGACGTCCTGCTCGGCGAGGTGGTCGCGCAGTTGCTGGGCGGCGAGCTTCAGCCGGGCCACCGGGTCGGTGGTCTCCAGCAGCTCGATCTTCTGGTCGGTGCTGAGGAAGGGCGAGTAACCGGAGTTGTCGGCAAGGGCGGAGATGTCGTCGATGGCCTGTACGCGGTCGACGACCTGCCAGGCGCCGCGCTTCCGGAGCCAGGCGGTGGCGAGAGCCTTGTATTCCTTGGCGAGTTCGGTGACATGACCGGGCACGGGGTCCGGGACGGTCTCGTCGATCCGCGTCCCCTCGACCCACAGCGCGGCCCCCGGGCCGGTGGTCCCGGCGCCGATCCGCACGCGCCCCCGGGCTCGGATGAGGGCGCCCGGATCCCCGTCGGCCAGCCGGCCGACCTGCTCGACGGTGCCGAGGACACCGGTGTTCGCGTACGTCCCGTCGATGCGCGGCACCAGCAGAACCCTGGGCTTGCCGGGCTCGCTGCCCGCGGCGGCCTGGGCGGCCTCCACGGCGGCACGCACCTCGGCGTCGTTCAGGTCCAGCGGAACGACCATGCCGGGCAGCACGACCTCGTCGTCGAGCGGCAGCACAGGCAGAGTGAGCGGTGTGGACGTCGAAGCCATGATCTCTCCTTCGGCACTCAAGTTGAGCTATGCCGACTCAATGCTTGGCGACGGCCGGTTGTTCCCCATCCCGTGTTCGCCGTGAGCGATCACCTCTGCCGCCCCGGCCGGACCTGCGCATACAGTCATCCACGTAACACTCATTACTGCACATCAACCATTACTCAGGGAGTTGGCGTGGACGGAACCGTGCGGGCCTGGATCGACGGCTGGGTGGTCTCGCGCGGGGCGTCGCCGCCGCTGGTCGAGCCCTGGGGGTACACGATCGACGTGGGCACGGCCGAGCAGGTCACCCGGCACGTCCTCCACTCGGTGAACGACGACGTCGAGGAGCGGACCGTCCGGAAGGTGGCCGACGCGGTGACCGGGGCGGGCGTGTGGCTCAAGGTGTTCGAGGACCCGGCGACGGTCGGCGGGTGGCTCGGCGAGGGCTGGTGGGTCGCCCCCGATCCGGGCTGGCTGATGTCGGTCCCGCTGACCGCCACGGAGCCGCCGGCCGTCCCCGACGGCTACCGGGTACGCGTGTGGACGCGCGGCGGCGTGACCCGCGTCCTGCTCGCGGCACCCGACGGCTCCTGGGCGGCCCGTGGCCAGCTCGCCCCGACGGGCCGAACCGCGGTCGTCGACCAGGTGGCGACCTCCCCCGCGCACCAGCGCCGGGGCCTGGGCTCCTTCGTGATGCGCGCACTCGCCCGGGAGGCCGTCGCACAGGGCGCGGAGAGAGGCGTACTGGCGGGAACGCCGGACGGGCGCGCTCTGTACGAGGCACTGGGCTGGCGGGTCGAGGCGCCTTTGACGAGCGCGAAGTTCGTCGGGGGAGCCACCGGGAGGCCTTAGGCCCGCCTCCAGCGCCTCACCCAGGGCCAGGTGGCGACCCCGATGGCCAGCGCCATCACATGCCCCCAGTTGGTCATCGGGTCGGTGTACGCGATCAGGTCCTGCACCAGCATCCCGCCGAACACCAGCAGCAGCGGCCACCCCAGCCAGGGCCGCAGCAACCCCGCCAACGCGCCCACGCTCGCCGCGACCCCGAAACTGACCCCGTAGTCGAGCCGGTGCAACGAACTTTCGGGCAGCCACCCCACCAGCACCGCGAGCCCCACCGGCACCTCGGTCGCGAGGGTGGCCAGCACATGCCCGAGCGCGAACACCCCGGCGGTACGCAGCCCGCCGATCCGCCGCTCCAGCGCGGTAAGGACAAGGAGGAGGACAACGGCGTACGGCGAGGTCACACCACCCACGACCCACAGCGCGCTGGCGACCAGTACGAACACGGGCGTCCGCAGGAGATGGGCGACATCGGTGCTGGAGCCCTGGTGGAGGGCGTGCGCGAGAGCGGGGTCCGCGTGCTCGGCGACGAAGGCCGTGACCAGGAGGACGGCCGCGAACGTGAAGGTGAACGGGGTTCCGGTGGGGGTGGGGAGGAGGTGCCAGGGGCGGAGGACCCGCCTCCCGGGGCGGGCCCCTTCAGGCGCCACGGGCCGCACGGACACGGCCTCCGCCGGCCCCCGCTGCCTCGGCATCCCGTCCAGCAGCCGTACGCCCTCCGCGACAAGAGCGCCCGAGGGCGCAGCTGAACCCGTCGTCACGTCACCCAGCACATCGGCCCGTTCCACGGTGAGGCGCTCCTTCCGTTTCGCCCCAGCCTTCGCCTCCACCCACGTCCTTGTCTGTGACCCGCGCCACCCCTCGGACGATTCACAGCAAGCCGACAGTCCACGTAAAGCCCGAGCTCATCCGGGCCGCACTGCGCCAGGATGTCGCCATGCCCCGTCCGGCCGCCTCCTACGACGCCCCCGAGGTCCTGGACCGTCGCGAGGGCGGGTACGGCGAGGTCGCCCTGCGGCGGCCTCGGCGTCGGGTTCTCCCTCGTGCAAACCGCGGCCGAACCCCGCTGGGGGCACCAGCGTCGTCGAACGTGAACCGGCGGTCATCGGATGGCATCGGAACGGACCGCTCGCCCCGTTCTCCTCCGACACCCTCGCCGGCCCTCGTACCCAGATCGTCGCGGCCGATCTCATGAGATACGTCAATGAGACCTCCGCCACATTTGACGCACTGTGTCTCGACATCGACAACGGCCCCGGCCGGACCGCCACGGACGACAACCAGAGCCTGTAGAGCAGGCCTGACTGGCAAGCAGCGCAAGGGTGTTGAGGCCGGACGGGGTGCTCGCGGCGTGGTCCGCGCAGCCCTCCCGGGAATTCGAGGGAACTCTACGGAATGCCGGATTCCGGTCAGTACGCACCGAAGAGATCCCCGTTGCCCGGGGAGTCCCGGACGTCGTCCATCTCGCCGTCCGACCTGGATAGACCCTCCGTGGTGACTGCCCGTACTCTGCTCCCCTGACGCCGATCACTCATCCGATCAGTCGTGCGTCAATCGCAGTCATGCGCGGAGAAGCGCAGCCAAGGAACCACCCCACTGGTTCTGGAAAGCACACTTCAGGGGCGGGCGATGGAGCAGACACACACCTCCCAGAACGGCGCGACGGCGACTCCTGGCGCCCAGCGCCGGGTACTCGTGGTCGAGGACGATCCGACGATCGTCGACGCCATCGCGGCCCGTCTGCGCGCCGAGGGATTTCTCGTGCAGACCGCAGGCGACGGACCGGCCGCCGTCGACACCGCCGAGGCCTGGCAGCCCGATCTGCTGATCCTCGACATCATGCTTCCCGGCTTCGACGGGCTGGAAGTATGCAGGCGGGTACAGGCCCAGCGGGCCGTTCCCGTCCTGATGCTCACCGCGCGCGACGACGAGACCGACATGCTGGTCGGGCTCGGTGTCGGCGCCGACGACTACATGACCAAGCCCTTCTCCATGCGTGAGCTGGCCGCCCGGGTGCATGTACTGCTGCGCCGGGTCGAGCGGGCCGCCATCGCCGCGTCGACACCGCGCTCCGGCATCCTGCGGCTCGGCGAGCTGGAGATCGACCACGCGCAGCGACGGGTGCGGGTGCGCTCCGAGGACGTGCATCTCACGCCCACCGAGTTCGACCTGCTCGTCTGTCTCGCCAACACCCCCCGCGCCGTCCTCTCCCGCGAGCAGCTGCTCGCCGAGGTGTGGGACTGGGCGGACGCCTCCGGCACCCGCACCGTCGACAGCCACATCAAGGCGCTGCGCCGGAAGATCGGCGCCGAGCGGATCCGTACGGTGCACGGTGTCGGCTACGCACTGGAGACACCGACGCCATGAACCGCGGGCGGCCGGCCGCACGGAGAAGCCCCGGGGAGCCCTGGGGCGGCGTACGCCCGTTCTCGATCAAGACCAAGCTCGGCGCACTGGTCGTCGTCTCGGTGCTGATCACCACCGGTCTGTCGATGATCGCGGTGCACACCAAGACCGAGCTCCGCTTCATCACGGTCTTCTCGATGATCGCCACGCTGTTGATTACGCAGTTCGTGGCCCATTCGCTCACCGCGCCGCTGGACGACATGAACGCGGTGGCCCGCTCCATCTCGCACGGCGACTACACGCGCCGGGTGCGCGAGAACCGCTGGGACGAGCTGGGCGACCTGGCCCAGACGATCAACGTCATGGCCGACGAGCTGGAGGCCCAGGACCGTCAGCGCAAGGAGCTGGTGGCGAACGTCTCGCACGAGCTGCGTACCCCCATCGCGGGTCTGCGCGCGGTGCTGGAGAACGTCGTGGACGGGGTCTCGGCCGCCGATCCGGAGACGATGCGTACGGCTCTCAAGCAGACCGAGCGCCTCGGGCGGCTGGTGGAGACCCTGCTGGACCTCTCCCGGCTCGACAACGGCGTCGTACCGCTGCGCAAGCGCCGGTTCGAGGTCTGGCCGTACCTCTCCGGCGTGCTCAAGGAGGCCAACATGCTCGCCTCCACGCGCGCGGGCATCGCGTCGGGCTCCGGCGGTCACACCCGTAACGACGTCCATCTGCACCTCGACGTCAACCCGCCCGAGCTGGTCGCGCACGCGGACCCGGAGCGACTCCACCAGGTCGTCGCCAACCTGATCGACAACGCGGTCAAGCACAGCCCCGCGCACGGCCGGGTCACGGTGAAGGCGCGAGGCGGGACGCTACCCGAGTCGCTGGAGCTGGAGATCCTGGACGAGGGCCCCGGCATCCCGCGCTCGGAGTGGCACCGGGTCTTCGAGCGGTTCAACCGCGGCGGCGTCAGCGCGCCGCACGGGCCGGGCAGCGACGGCGGTACGGGCCTCGGGCTGGCCATCGCCCGCTGGGCGGTCGATCTGCACGGCGGCCGGATCGGGGTGGCCGAATCCGAGCGGGGTTGCCGGATTCTGGTCACCCTTCCGGGAGAGTCATCCGTACCAAGTTGACGTAAAGTTCGAAGCGGAGCCGCAGGATCCGCCTGGCATCCGCGCTGACGGACGCGCGTGGACACGTGTGATTGCTCACAGGACCGCGCATTTGGTGTGCCCTGCCGACAATTTGGGCTTCCCTCATATGTCTCTTTCAGACCGGAACCCCGCTTGTTTCCCGCCATTTCACCCCCCGAAACCCGATTCCCGATGTGACTTACGCGACGATGAACGAACCCGGACTGACCTTTCGGCCACGGGGGCGTAGCCTTAATTCCCGCTGTCCATCACCTTGTGAAGCGGAAGAGGGCGGTTGCCGCCGTGTCTGCACAGTCCCCCAGTAACTCATCGAGCATCTCGACCGACGAACCCGCAGGTAACCCTGCGGCAGCGTTCGGCCCCAACGAGTGGCTCGTCGACGAGATCTATCAGCAGTACCTCCAGGACCCGAATTCGGTAGACCGTGCCTGGTGGGACTTCTTCGCCGACTACAAGCCCGGGGCGCCCGCCGCCTCGACGGCTCCGGCGGGTACTGCGGCCGCGGGGGCCGCAGAGACCACCACGACCGCCCCAGCGGCTACTGCCGCACCCGTGGCTCCCGTGACCCCGGCCGTACCGGCGCCGGCTCCGGAGGCCGCTCCCCGGCCCGTCGCGGCCCCTCCGGCCGCGAAGCCCGCCGCCGCGGCGCCCGCTCCGGTCGCCGCCAAGCCCAAGGCCGTTCCCGCGGCCGAGGCCGCGGACGGCCCGGAGTTCGTGACACTGCGCGGCCCGTCCGCGGCCGTCGCGAAGAACATGAACGCCTCGATCGAGGTGCCCACGGCCACGTCCGTGCGCGCGGTCCCGGTGAAGCTGCTCTTCGACAACCGCATCGTCATCAACAACCACCTGAAGCGCGCCCGGGGCGGGAAGATCTCCTTCACCCACCTCATCGGCTACGCGATGGTGCAGGCCATCAAGGCCATGCCGTCGATGAACTACTCCTTCGCGGAGAAGGACGGCAAGCCGACCCTGGTCAAGCCGGCGCACGTCAACTTCGGCCTGGCCATCGACCTGGTGAAGCCCAACGGCGACCGCCAGCTCGTCGTGGCCGGCATCAAGAAGGCCGAGTCGCTGAACTTCTTCGAGTTCTGGCAGGCCTACGAGGACATCGTCCGCCGCGCCCGCGAGGGCAAGCTGACGATGGACGACTTCACCGGTGTCACGGTCTCCCTGACCAACCCCGGCGGCCTCGGCACCGTCCACTCGGTCCCGCGTCTGATGCCCGGTCAGTCGGTCATCATGGGCGTCGGTTCCATGGACTACCCGGCGGAGTTCCAGGGCACGTCCCAGGACACCCTGAACAAGCTCGGCATCTCCAAGGTCATGACGCTCACGTCGACCTACGACCACCGGGTCATCCAGGGCGCCGCCTCCGGCGAGTTCCTGCGCGTCGTCGCGAACTACCTGCTCGGCGAGGCCGGCTTCTACGACGAGATCTTCGAGGCGCTGCGCATCCCCTACGAGCCGGTCCGCTGGCTCAAGGACATCGACGCCTCGCACGACGACGACGTCACCAAGCCCGCCCGCGTCTTCGAGCTGATCCACTCCTACCGGGTCCGCGGCCACGTCATGGCCGACACCGACCCGCTGGAGTACCGCCAGCGCAAGCACCCCGACCTCGACATCACCGAACACGGGCTCACCCTCTGGGACCTGGAGCGCGAGTTCGCCGTCGGCGGCTTCTCGGGCAAGTCCCTGATGAAGCTGCGCGACATCCTCGGTGTGCTCCGCGACTCGTACTGCCGCACCACCGGCGTCGAGTTCATGCACATCCAGGACCCCAAGCAGCGCAAGTGGATCCAGGACCGCATCGAGCGCCCGCACAGCAAGCCGGAGCGCGAGGAGCAGCTGCGCATCCTGCGCCAGCTGAACGCGGCGGAAGCCTTCGAGACCTTCCTGCAGACGAAGTACGTCGGCCAGAAGCGCTTCTCGCTGGAGGGCGGCGAGTCCGTCATCCCGCTGCTGGACGCCGTGATCGACTCGGCGGCCGAGTCGCGCCTCGACGAGGTCGTCATCGGCATGGCCCACCGCGGCCGGCTGAACGTGCTCGCGAACATCGTCGGCAAGTCGTACGCCCAGATCTTCCGGGAGTTCGAGGGCAACCTCGACCCGAAGTCGATGCACGGCTCCGGCGACGTGAAGTACCACCTGGGCGCCCGGGGCGTGTTCACGGGCCTCGACGGCGAGCAGATCAACGTCTCGCTGGCCGCCAACCCGTCCCACCTGGAGACGGTCGACCCGGTCATCGAGGGCATCGCCCGCGCCAAGCAGGACATCATCAACAAGGGCGGCACGGACTTCACGGTCCTGCCGGTCGCCCTGCACGGTGACGCGGCCTTCGCGGGCCAGGGCGTGGTGGCCGAGACGCTCAACATGTCCCAGCTGCGCGGCTACCGCACCGGCGGCACGGTCCACATCGTCATCAACAACCAGGTCGGCTTCACCGCCGCCCCGGAGTCGTCGCGCTCCTCCATGTACGCGACCGACGTCGCCCGCATGATCGAGGCGCCGATCTTCCATGTGAACGGCGACGACCCCGAGGCCGTCGTCCGCGTCGCTCGCCTGGCCTTCGAGTTCCGCCAGGCGTTCAACAAGGACGTCGTCATCGACCTCATCTGCTACCGCCGCCGCGGTCACAACGAGTCCGACAACCCGGCGTTCACGCAGCCCCTGATGTACGACCTGATCGACAAGAAGCGCTCGGTGCGCAAGCTCTACACCGAGTCCCTCATCGGTCGCGGCGACATCACCCTCGAAGAGGCCGAGCAGGCGCTGCAGGACTTCCAGGGCCAGTTGGAGAAGGTCTTCACGGAGGTCCGCGAGGCCATCTCCGCACCGGCCGAGGCCCATGTCGGCGACCCCCGGGCCGAGTTCCCGGTGGCCGTGGAGACCGCGGTCTCCCAGGAGGTCATCAAGCGCATCGCCGAGTCCCAGGTCAACATCCCCGACCACGTCACCGTTCACCCGCGGCTGATCCCGCAGTTGCAGCGCCGTGCCGCGATGATCGAGGACGACACGATCGACTGGGGCATGGGCGAGACGCTCGCGATCGGCTCCCTGCTCCTGGAGGGCACCCCGGTGCGCCTCTCGGGCCAGGACTCCCGGCGTGGCACCTTCGGCCAGCGTCACGCGGTCCTGATCGACCGGGTCACCGGCGAGGACTACACCCCGCTCCAGTACCTGTCGGACGACCAGGCCCGCCTGAACGTCTACGACTCCCTGCTCTCCGAGTACGCGGTCATGGGCTTCGAGTACGGCTACTCGCTGGCCCGTCCCGACGCGCTCGTGATGTGGGAGGCGCAGTTCGGCGACTTCGTCAACGGCGCGCAGACGGTGGTGGACGAGTACATCTCGGCCGCGGAACAGAAGTGGGGCCAGACGTCCGGCGTCACCCTGCTCCTGCCCCACGGTCACGAGGGCCAGGGCCCGGACCACTCCTCCGCCCGCATCGAGCGGTTCCTCCAGCTCTGTGCCCAGAACAACATGATGGTCGCGCAGCCGACGCTGCCGTCGAACTACTTCCACCTCCTGCGGTGGCAGGTGCACAACCCGCACCACAAGCCGCTGGTGGTCTTCACCCCGAAGTCGATGCTGCGCCTCAAGGCGGCGGCCTCGAAGGCGGAGGAGTTCACCACGGGCGCCTTCCGCCCGGTCATCGGCGACGAGTCCGCCGCCCCGGCCGACGTCCGCAGGGTCGTCTTCTGCGCCGGCAAGCTGTACTACGACCTCGAGGCCGAGCGGAAGAAGCGCGGCAACACGGACACGGCGATCATCCGCATCGAGCGCCTGTACCCGCTCCCGGGCAAGGAACTCCAGGCGGAGATCGCCAAGTACCCGAACGCCGAGAAGTACCTGTGGGCGCAGGAGGAGCCGGCGAACCAGGGCGCGTGGCCCTTCATCGCCCTCAACCTGATCGACCACCTGGACCTCGCGGTCGGCGCGGACATCCCGCACGGCGAGCGTCTGCGGCGCATCTCGCGCCCGGCCGGCTCGTCCCCGGCAGTGGGTTCGGCGAAGCGTCACCAGGCGGAGCAGGAGCAGCTGCTGCGTGAGGTGTTCGAGGCGTAGGGCTCGACCGGCCTCGGCCGAACAGGGCTGACGTACGGGGGCCCGGCACCGGAGAGATCCGGTGCCGGGCCCTTTGTCATCAGGGCCCCGGATACGTGCGCATAGCCTGGAGAGATCCGCCGGGCGGCCTCGGCCCTGACCCCGGCCCTGGCTCCGAGCACAGCCTTCACCAAAAGTCCCAGCAGTCCCACCAGACCCAGCAGTCCCCAGGAGAACATCCGTGTACTTCACCGACCGAGGCATCGAAGAACTGGCCAAGCGGCGCGGCGAGGAGGAGGTCACCTTCGAGTGGCTCGCCGAGCAGCTGCGGGCCTTCGTCGACCTCAATCCCGACTTCGAGGTACCGGTGGAGCGCCTGGCCACCTGGCTGGCGCGGCTGGACGACGAGGACGACGAGTAGCGCGCAGGCGGGCGCGGCGAGCGGCTCCGGTCCGGGTGTCTTGACTTTCCGTGTCCGCGATATATCGTGAATAGCGGAAGACGCGATATGGCGTGTCGTGACGTACCCGGTCGTCGGCCTGCCGTTCGTCAAGCCCGTCCGTTCACCAAGGGGGTCCGCACCATGTCCACCACAGCCGCGTCCGAGTGGTCCGTCAAAGAGCCCGGCAACCTCGCCTTCGCCGAGCCCGTCACGGGCCTGCACGTACGCATCGTCAACGGAACGGTGAACGTGGTGGGCACGGACGAGAGTTCCGCCCGCCTGGAGGTCACCGAGATCGAGGGTCCACCCCTGGTGGTGACCCAGGAGGACGGCGTACTGACGGTGGCTTACGAGGACCTGCCCTGGAAGGGCTTCCTCAAGTGGCTGGACCGCAAGAGCTGGCGTCGCACCGCGGTGGTGTCCCTGACCGTCCCGGCCGCCGCGCGCGTCGAGGTGGGCGTGGTCGGCGCCGCCGCGTTCGTCTCGGGGGTCGCCGGAGCGACGGTGGTCAAGGGCGTCACCGGCGACACGACACTCGTCGGCCTCTCCGGCCCGGTCCGCGCCGACACGGTATCGGGCAGCCTGGAGGCCCAGGCGGTCACGGGCGACCTGCGCTTCAACTCCGTCTCCGGCGACCTGACCGTGGTCGAGGGCTCCGGCCCCTCGGTGCGCGCGGAGTCGGTGAGCGGCTCCATGATCGTCGACCTCGACCCGGAGGGCCCGACGGACGTGCAGCTGACGAACGTCTCGGGCGAGATCGCCATCCGGCTCCCCCATCCGGCGGACGCCGAGGTGGAGGCCAACACGGCGAGCGGCAGGATCTCGAACGCCTTCGACGACCTCCGCGTCCACGGCCAGTGGGGCGCCCACCGCGTCACGGGCCGCCTGGGCGCGGGCACCGGCAAGCTCCGGGCGACGACGATCTCCGGCTCGATCGCCCTGCTCCGCCGCCCCCAGCCGGAGGACGAACCTGCCGACTCCGCCCCTGGGGACACTTCCGGTGACACCTCCGGCACGACGAACAAGAAGGTGCTCTGACATGCCTCCCGTCTTCGCCCACGGCCGCCTGCGCCTCTACCTGCTGAAGCTGCTGGACGAGGCCCCCCGCCACGGCTACGAGGTGATCCGCCTCCTGGAGGAACGCTTCCAGGGGCTGTACGCACCGTCGGCGGGCACCGTGTACCCCCGCCTGGCCAAGCTGCAGACCGAGGGCCTGGTCACACACACCACCGAGGGCGGCCGCAAGGTGTACGCCATCACGGACGCGGGCCGCGCCGAACTGGCCGACCGCAGCGGCGAGTTGGCCGACCTGGAACTGGAGATCCGCGACTCGGTCGCCGAACTCGCCGCCGAGATCCGGGCCGACGTCCGGGGCGCGGCGGGCGACCTGCGCCGGGAGGTGCGCGCGGCGGCGAGCCAGGCCCGCGGAGCCACCGGAGCCGCGCGGTCCACGCCGTTCGGGGACCACGGGGAGTACGGGGACCACACGGACGCCGACGACAAGGAGGCGTGGCGCGCTGCGAAGGAGGAGATGCGGCGTGCCAAGCAGGAGTGGAAGGAGCAGGCCCGGCGCGCGAAGGACGAGAGCCGCCGGGCCCGCGAGGAGGCCCAGCGGGCCAGGCGCCAGGCCAAGGAGGCCCAGGACAACGCCCGCGCGCAGGCTCAGGAGGAGGTGCAGCGCATCGCCAAACGCGTCCAGGAACAGGTCCAGGACCACTTCAGCAGGGGCGACTGGCCGACGGGGGTCCGGGAGGGCCTGACCGAACTGGCCAAGGAGTTCGGCGAGTTCGGGAAGGACTTCGGCAAGAACCTCGGCAAGGACATCGGCCAGGGCCTGGGCAAGGACTTCGGCTTCCAACGCCCCGGCGGCACCACGACCACGACGGCACCGGAACCGGAGCGCCCGCAGTACACGGACACTCCCCCGGACTTCCCGGCCGGCTACGAACCGTCCTGGGCACACGAAGACTCCACCGGCGACCCGGCCCGGGACCTGGACCGCCTGCTCGACCGCTTCCGGGACGGCATCCGCGACACGGCCCGCGACCACAGCGTCACGGAACCCCAACTCCACGAGATCCGCAGCCATTTGTCAGCGGCGGCGGCACTGGTGGAGGCGGCGCTGCGGACGCCGAAGGCGTGACCGAGGGCGCGGCCGAGGGCGCGGCCGAGACGCAGGGACCCCGCCGAACGCCGTCTCAGGCCGCCACTTCGGCCCGCCTCCTCAGCCCGCCTTCGCCTCGCCCCCGCCGTACAGCACACGGCTCAGGGCCTCGTACGTGACTCCCTGATCGGCGAGGACCTCTGCCGGTACGCCGGGGCGGGCTGTGAGGGCGAGGAGGATGTGCTCGTCGCCGATCCGGCGGTCCCGGTGGGCCACCGCGATGCGCAGGCACCTCTCCAGCACTTCCTTGGCGTCCCTGCTGAAGACACGGCGCCCCGACAACCACCCCCGGTCCCGGCGGTCGCCGGACATCGCGCCGACACCGTGCACCTCCTCGACCCGGGAGACGATGTCGGAGACGTCGATTCCGAGCCCGGCGAGGGCATCGGTCTCGGCCTGGGACAGCCCGGCGCGGCGCCGGGCGTCGGCCAGAGCGGCCCTCACCGACTCCTTGCGGTCGGCGAGTCCGAGCGCGGCCAGCGCGAAGGAGGCTCGACTGGCCTCGCGGTCGAGCAGCGCCAGCAACAGGTGCTCGGCGTCGACGGACCGGTTGCCGACGCGCTCGGAGTGCTCGACGGCACCCCGCACCACTTCGCGCGCATCGTTCGTGAACCGTTCGAACATCACTGCCTCCCGTATTTCTTGTGCACGGCCTGCCTGCTGACACCGAGTTCCGCGGCGATCTCCTGCCACGACCAGCCCTGGTTGCGCGCACTGCGCACCTGCACGGACTCCAGCTGCTCGACCAGCTTCCGCAGCGCGGAGACGGCCCGCAGCCCGATCCGCGGGTCGCGGTCACCCGCACGCTCGGCGAGATCTGTTGCTTCGGTCATGATGTCAACTTAGGTTGACAGGGTCGATATTGTCAACCCTAGTTGACGCGCGGGACGCCGCGAACACACAGACGGCGGGCCCGGAAGAAACCCGGGCCCGCCGCAGTGAGACGTACGTGGTGGAGGTCAGGAGGTGGTGGAGGTCAGGAAGTGGTGAGGACGATCTTGCCGAACAGGTCACCGGACTCAAGGCGTTCGAAGCCCTCACGGGCCCGGTCCAGCGGGAGCACCTCGTCGATGACGGGACGTACGCCGGTGGTGGCGCAGAACGACAACAGGTCCTCCAGCTCGTCCTTGGTGCCCATCGTGGAGCCGACGACCTTGAGTTCGAGGAAGAAGATGCGGGTCAGTTCGGCGTGCGAAGGACGGTCACCGCTGGTGGCGCCCGAGATGACGAGCGTGCCGCCGGGCCGCAGCGACTTGACCGAGTGCGACCAGGTGGCCGCCCCGACCGTCTCGATCACGGCGTCCACGCGCTGTGGCAGCCGCGCCCCCGGCTCCACCGCCTCGACGGCGCCCAGCTCCACCGCCCGCTTCCGCTTGGCCTCGTCCCGGCTGGTGGCGAAGACGCGAAGGCCCGCCGCTCTGCCCAGCACGATCGCGGCGGTCGCGACACCGCCTCCGGCGCCCTGCACGAGCACCGAGTCGCCGGGGCGTACACCCGCGTTGGTGAAGAGCATGCGGTACGCCGTCAGCCAGGCCGTGGGCAGACAGGCGGCCTCCGCGAAGGAGAGCTCCTTGGGCTTGGGCAGGACGTTCCACGCCGGTACGGCGACCTGCTCGGCGAAGGTGCCCTGGTAGCGCTCGGTGAGGATGGAACGGGGTTCCCTGGGGCCGACGCCGTGGCCCGTCTGGCCGATGACGGAGTGCAGGACGACCTCGTTGCCGTCCGCGTCGACGCCGGCGGCGTCACAGCCGAGGATCATCGGCAGCCGGTCCTCGGGGAGTCCGACCCCGCGCAGGGACCAGAGGTCGTGGTGGTTGAGCGAGGCGGCCCTGACGTCGATCGTCGCCCAGCCCGGGCGCGCCTCGGGGGCTGGGCGGTCGCCCAACTCCAGCCCGTTGAGCGGGTTGTCGGGGTCGATACGGGCGGCGTAGGCAGCGAACATGACCTTGACGATAGGGGCCCGACGGAGCCGGGGGAACGAGGCGGCACTGTGACACACGCCCTGTTGATTTCGCCCCCGCCGCCCCTACCCGTCCCTCCGCCAGAGGGGGACCCCATCGGGGGCGCCGCCCCCGAACCCCCGCTCCTCGAACGCCGGAGGGGCTGGTTTTCAGCCCGTCCGGCGCTTGAGGACAAGGCCCCTTCAGGGGCGAAGCGGGGGTCTGGGGCGCAGCCCCCAGGGATGAGACGGACAGAACCACCGCTGAACACAAGCCTCAGCGGCGAGCGACACCCTCCGCCCGAGCCGCCGCAGCGACCGCCGCGGTCACCGCCGGAGCAACCCGCGGGTCGAACGGCGACGGAATCACGTAGTCGGCGGCCAGATCGTCACCGACGACAGCCGCGAGCGCGTCCGCCGCCGCGATCTTCATCCCCTCCGTGATCCGCGAAGCCCGCACCTGCAGCGCGCCCGCGAAGATCCCCGGGAACGCCAGGACGTTGTTGATCTGGTTCGGGAAGTCCGAGCGCCCGGTCGCGACGACAGCCGCGTACTTGTGCGCCACTTCGGGGTGGACCTCGGGGTCCGGGTTGGCCATCGCGAACACGAACGCGTCCTTGGCCATCGAAGCCACCGCCGCCTCCGGGACCGTACCGCCGGAGACCCCGATGAAGACGTCGGCGCCCGCCAGGGCGCTCTCCAGCGACCCCATCAGTCCGGCCCTGTTCGTCAGCTCGGCCAGCTCGCGCTTGACCGGCGTGAGGTCGTCCCGGTCCGCCGAGACGATTCCCTTGCGGTCGGCGACGGCGACATCGCCGAGCCCCGCCTCAAGAAGGAACTTCGCGATGGCGACGCCCGCCGCGCCCGCGCCCGAGATCACACCCCGCAGTTCTCCGAGCTCCCGCCCGGTGAGCCGTGCCGCGTTGCGCAGGGCCGCCAGCGTCACGACCGCCGTGCCGTGCTGGTCGTCGTGGAAGACGGGGATGTCCAGCTGCTCCTGGAGCCGCCGCTCGATCTCGAAGCACCGCGGTGCCGAGATGTCCTCCAGGTTGATCCCACCGAAGGACGGCGCCAGCCGGACCACCGTCTCGATGATCTCGTCCACGCCCGTGCAGGCCAGCGCGATCGGGACCGCGTCCACACCGCCGAACTGCTTGAACAGGATCGCCTTGCCCTCCATCACCGGGAGGGAGGCCTCGGGACCGATGTCCCCGAGTCCGAGGACCGCCGTACCGTCCGTCACGACCGCGACGACGGACGACTTCCAGGTGTAGTCGTTGACGAGGTCGGGCTGCTCGGCGATGGCGGTGCACACCCGGGCCACACCAGGTGTGTACGCGAGGGACAGGTCGTCCTTGTTCCGGATCGGCACGGTGGCCTGCACGGCCATCTTGCCGCCCCGGTGCAGGGCGAACGCCGGGTCGAACTCAACGGCATCACTGCCGGTGTCGATGTCGCTGCGAGGATTGACGATCTCCGCTGCCACTTTGTTGTACCCCTTAGGTCTTCACGGTTTGAGGGTGGCCACTCCTGGTGAGGGGTGGGCGGGCACCGCGCAAGGCCCCGGTGAGTGATGCGCACGGGCACGAACGCGACGGGCGCGCCGCACACGCGCCCTGAGTCCCTGATGAGGGGTGTAAAGAACCTTCTTACCGGACGGAGGACACCGCAGACGAGCCCATAACGCGAAGGTCACACGCGGGCGACATGACTCATCACCACACATGGCCACATACCCGGGCATGATCGATCAAATCGAGAGACGAGTCGACCGAGGGAGTCGAACGAGCCGGGCCCGGTGTCCGGGTGCGGGCTGGACGGAGTCCTCCCGCGGCCGTGCGTACGGGTACATACGGATGCAACAGCCGCTCACCTGGCGAGATACACCGAAGATCTTCCGGCCGGAACGAATGATTCCCGTAGAAGATCCGGGAAGGTCCGGCTCCGATGTACCGACCTGACGCTCCACGGGGGTCACCCGTTATCCGATTTTGACATGGCCGGTCGTCTGAATGCCTCCGCCCGAATGGCAAGATGCCGTAATCACACAAGGTCGCGACACTCAAAGATGTGTGCACCAGTCGACCGACCCGCCGGCATCGTCCGCCCCCTGGGCGGGCGCCGGCCCCAATGGCTCACCATCCATCCGCCGGAGGAACCCACCATGACCGCAAGCTCCACCCTTCGTACGACCGCAGCGCACAACCGGCTAGCCGCGGTCGGTGCGATCGCGGTCGCGGGCGCCCTGCTGCTCACCGGATGCGGTGACCAGACAGAGAACAGCAACGACAGCAGCTCCAGCTCTCCGTCCTCGACGGCGCCGCTCGCCGACAAGCTGCCCGCGAGCATCCGGAACGCAGGCGTCGTCAACGTGGGCTCCGACATCGCGTACCCGCCCGTCGAGTACATGGTCGACGGCAAAGCCGCTGGCATCGACCCGGACATCGCAGCCGCTCTCGGCAAGCAACTGGGCGTGAAGTTCGAGTTCCAGAACGGGAAGTTCGACCAGCTCATCGTCGGTCTGCAGTCCAAGCGGTTCAACGTGGTCATGTCGGCCATGAACGACACGAAGAACCGTCAGAACGGCATCGACGCGGACACCGGCAAGAAGGTCGGCGACGGTATCGACTTCGTCGACTACTTCACCGCCGGCACCTCGATCCTGGTCCAGAAGGGCAACCCGAAGGGCATCAAGTCGCTGGACGACCTGTGCGGCAAGGTCGTGGCCCTGCAGAAGGGCACCACGTCCGAGGGCATCGCCAAGACGCAGAGCGCGAAGTGCAAGACGGACGGCAAGAAGGCCATCACTCTGCAGACCTTCGACACCGACCCTGAGGCGCTGCTCCGCCTAAAGCAGGGCGCCTCGGTCGCCGACCTCAACGACTTCCCGGTAGCCGCCTACAACGCGAAGACTTCGGGCGGCGGCAACGACTTCGAGGTCGTCGGTGATCAGATCGAGGCAGGCCCGTACGGTATCGGCGTCAGCAAGGACAACGCCGAGCTGCGAGACGCGCTCCAGGCGGCGATGAGCGCGATCATCAAGAACGGCGAGTACGCGAAGATCCTTGAGAAGTGGAACGTCGCGGATGGCGCGGTGACCGAGTCCAAGGTCAACGGTGGCTCCTGATCTGCCCGGCGCGACACTGAAGGGCAGTCACCGTGACTGACATTGTCGACAAGGCTCCGGCGTCCTCGCTGCCGCCGGAGCAGATCAAGGCCATCCCGGTGCGCCACTACGGCCGCTGGGTGGCTGGCGCTGTGGTCGTCGCGCTGCTGGTGATGATCGGAATCGCGTTCTCCAACGCGAAGATCAACTACAGCATCATCCCGGACTACGTCACGGACGGGACCATCCTGTCCGGCGTCTGGCACACGCTGTACATCTCCGTCCTCGCCATGCTCCTCGGACTCGTCCTGGGCGTGGTCCTCGCGGTGATGCGGATGTCGTCGAACCCGGTCACGAGCACCGTGGCCTGGTTCTATGTCTGGTTCTTCCGCGGCACGCCCGTGCTGGTCCAGCTCCTCCTCTGGTACAACATCGCGCTCGTGTTCCCCATCCTCAACCTGGGGTTCTACAAAGACGAGATGAACCAGGTGATGACACCGTTCCTGGCGGCGTTGCTGGGGCTCGGCCTCAACGAGGCCGCGTACATGTCCGAGATCGTCCGGGCCGGCATCCAGTCGGTGGACGAGGGACAGACGGAAGCGTCGCATGCGCTGGGCATGACACAGGGCAAGACTCTGCGTCGCGTGATCCTGCCCCAGGCGATGCGGGTGATCGTGCCACCGACGGGCAACGAGTTCATCAACATGCTGAAGACCTCGTCGCTCGCCTACGCGGTCCAGTTCAACGAGCTCATCAAGCGGTCCACGGACATCTCCAGCACTTCGCTCGCGGTCGTCGAGCTGTATTTCGTGGCATCGATCTGGTACCTGATCCTCACCAGTGTGTTCAGCGTCGGCCAGTACTACCTTGAGCGACGCTACGCCCGTGGCTCATCGCGCAACCTGCCACCGACCCCACTGCAGCGCCTGAGGAAGAACCTCCGGCTGTTCGGTTCGTTCCGCCGCCCGGAGGTAGCCCGATGAGCGGTATCAGCAAGGGCCTCGGCAAGCCCACGACCAGTCACCCCATGGTGAAGGCCGAGGGCGTGCACAAGTCGTTCGGTCTTGCGCACATCCTCAAGGGCATCGATCTGGAGGTGAACGCGCGTGAGGTGTTCTGCCTGATCGGCCCGTCCGGCTCCGGCAAATCAACCTTCCTGCGATGCATCAACCACCTCGAGAAGATCAGCGCTGGCCGCCTGTCCGTCGATGGCGAGCTGGTGGGTTACCGACAGAAGGGCGACAGGCTCTACGAGCTGAAGGAACGTGAAGTCGCTGCGCAACGACGGGACATCGGCATGGTGTTCCAGCGCTTCAATCTCTTCCCCCACATGACGGCTCTGGAGAACGTCATGGAAGCGCCGGTCCAGGTCAAGGGCGAGTCCAAGGCTGTCGCCCGGGAGCGGGCCCAGCAGCTACTGGACCGTGTGGGCCTTGGCGACCGCAAGGGCCACTACCCTGCCCAGCTCTCCGGCGGTCAGCAGCAACGCGTCGCCATCGCCCGAGCATTGGCGATGGAGCCCAAGCTGATGCTCTTCGACGAGCCGACCTCGGCCCTCGACCCCGAGCTCGTCGGCGAGGTCCTCGATGTCATGCGCGACCTCGCCGAGGACGGCATGACGATGATCGTCGTCACACACGAGATGGGCTTCGCCCGCGAGGTCGGTGACTCCCTCGTGTTCATGGACGACGGTGTGGTGGTAGAGGCCGGCCATCCGAGAGAAGTGCTGACGAATCCTCAGCACGACCGCACCAAATCTTTCCTCTCCAAGGTGCTCTGAGCTCGTCCGATCTCCATGCTCCCCGCCATACGCCCTGCATGGCGGGGAGCATGCTTTGCTGCTCGATCATCACGGGGCGGCTGCTGTCGGCACCGCCCTGTTGGAAGAGGTGCGAGCAGATGTGCAGAAGCCGGTTTCGGCAGTTGCACCACTGCTCTGGCCGTGATCATCGGACTGGACACCCAGATGGAGATGATCGTTAAGGGCAAGGGCGGTCATAGCGAGACCTCCAGAAAGCTCACCGCCGCGCCAATGCCCCAGCGCCTTGCGACTACGGATGCAAAACACATTGGCAGGACAGAGGCCTGCCCCTGTCCTGCCAATTGTTCACACTTCGTCAGTGGATGTAGGTCGTCCATCCCTGGTCAGGCACATTCACTTGGTGCCCGCGCTTTTCGATCATGTCATCCGGGTGGCACGTCGCCTTGCTGGAGCCGGTCCCGGAGATCGTCGCACCATACTTGTTCGTACGGTAGAAGGTATCCGGGTTGATACAGCCCAGGTAGGCACGCACCTTCCGACCACACGGATTACTGGTGAACTTCACCGTGTACGACTTGCCACTCGTGGAACCAGTGGCACTGACGACGCAACTCGGATCAGCCTGAGCGCCGGCCATGAACACGGGCAAGCCACTGAAAGCAAGCACCGAAGCAGCTCCCACGAGGAAGCTCTGCTTAAGCTTCACATTTCCCCCTTAGATCAGGACACTTCGGTTACCTTGGCGTGATGTAGCCGTTATAAGTGAAGGAAATGAACTGCGGTTCACCCCGAGGCCCATCCTGTACGAACCCCGAGAAGAGGACGTAGTTGTTACGGCCTTCAATGAAGTCGTAATTGCATACCTTCGCGCCATTGAAGGCACCATCCGTGTCTGCGCACTGACCGACACGCCCCGAACCATCCTTCGCCTGCCACTTCACCACGGCCCGCATTCCGTCCGAGCGGAGATCATTGACGATGAAATCGTCTCCGTCCCCGTCGAAGCAGATGTCATAAACGGACCCTTGGTCAGTTGCGCACGTCCTCGTGCTAGCAGCGCTAGCTGGCGTTCCCGTCAACAGAGTCCCAGCTCCCGCGATGGTCAGCGCAGCAGCCATGGACAGTGATCGAAATTTCATGTCTGTTCCCCTCTCCAAACCCAGCAAGGGATTGGGTTTCTCCATCTGATCACCAGTTTCTGGAAAAACGCAAGCCTATTTGACGGCCACCCAAAGAGTCGAGAAAGTCAACAATGAGACATTTTTGATGCAAATTTCCTATATCGCTGCCGGAGTTCACAGCGCAGGCGAACGAGGTACAACGCCCCCGTAGCGCCCCTTCCACATTTGCCTTGACCCTGCTTCGACCTCAGCAGCTTCGGGTTGAGCGCCAGTTCACGCAGCTGACTCTTGGCCAACGGCATGGACTGGAGCAGCCAACCCGGTGAGTACGGCCCGTGAAGCTAGTACTACAGCCGGTGGTTCACGTGACGTGACGGTGGCTGGCTCGTTGCTCCGTTCGTGGGGTTGAAACTGCCGCTGGGCGTGGTGCGGACGGACGAGCTGACTGAGGGCCAAGTCCGGTCGCTT
>NZ_JAAGLU010000619.1 GCF_010550245.1 Streptomyces sp. SID12501 | reverse complement strand
TCGGTCCTGGCCCGCGCGCACGAGCTGATCCCGTACGCCCGCCTGGGCGCCGTCGGCCGGAGCACCGTCGAGCAGGCCTACTGGTCGCAGGGCCACGCCTTCGAGTACTGGTCGCACGCCGCCTGCGTCCTGCCGATCGAGGAGTGGCCGCACTTCGCCTTCCGCCGGCGCGCCAACCGGGCGCGCGGCCACCGCTGGCACGTCCTGCGGGACAAGGAGCGTTCGACGGCGGCGGTCCTGGACCGGCTGCGCGCGGACGGCCCGCTGACCTCCACCGAACTCGGCGGCGCCAAGAACGGCGGCGAGTGGTTCGAATGGTCCGAGACCAAGATCGCGGTGGAGTGGCTGCTCGACACCGGCGAGGTGGTCTGCGCCGAGCGGCGCGGCTGGAAGCGGGTCTACGACCTGCCCGAGCGGGCCGTCCCGGAGCTGCTCCTCCTCGACGAG
>NZ_JAAGLU010000618.1 GCF_010550245.1 Streptomyces sp. SID12501 | reverse complement strand
CGTACGCGCGAGGCGTACGCGCGCGTGGGACCGCTCGGCCCGGAGCTGATGGGTGACCATCGGGCGGACGGCCTGTGGCGCTGGGAGCTCAGGAACGCACCCAACGGGTGAGGCCGGTCCAGGCGGCGGGGGTGAGGGCGAGCGTCGGCCCGTCGGTGACCTTGGAGTCCCGGACGTGGACGGTGCCGGCGCAGGCGCAGGAGGCGACCTCGACGCAGGCGCCGCCCTCGTCGCCGCTGTGGGAGGACTTTCGCCAGGCGGCGGAGACCTCGACGCACTGGCCGCCTTCGTCGCTGCTGTAGGAGGACTTTCGCCAAGAGACGGCGACTTCGAGGCAGGCGCCGCCCTCGCTGCCGCTGTAGCTGGACTTGAACCACTTCAGTGGGGTGCTCATGACTCTCCTAGCAGCCGGTCCAACAGGTCCTTCGTCTCAGCGAAGTTGAGGGC
>NZ_JAAGLU010000617.1 GCF_010550245.1 Streptomyces sp. SID12501 | reverse complement strand
ATCCAGTACGGGGACTTGGCCAAGGTGCGCGCGTCGATTCCCAGGGTCATCGCCAAGACGAGGGGCTGGATGAGGGTGGCGGCCTGCGGGCCCATCAGGTGGGCGCCGAGCAGGCGGCCGGTGCCGCGTTCGGCGAGCACCTTGCAGAAGCCTGTGGTGTCCTCCATCGCCCAGCCGTAGGCGATGTCCGCGTACCGGGCCTCGCCCACCAGCGGATCGAGGCCCCGGTCGCGGCAGTCCTGCTCGGTGGCGCCGATCGAGGCGATCGGGAACTCGCTGGAGTACGCCCTCGCCGCGACCGCCATCGCGGTGGTGATCGGGGGACTCGCGGCGGCCGCGCTCACACGACGGGACGCGGGGCGTTTCGTACGGGGCTTCGACGCGCTGCTGATGCTGCCGCCCGGGGTGTCCGCGGTGACCGTCGGGTTCGGGTTCCTGATCTCGCTGG
>NZ_JAAGLU010000616.1 GCF_010550245.1 Streptomyces sp. SID12501 | reverse complement strand
ACGTCGCCGCGCTCGACCAGCAGCGGCGCCAGCAGGCGCGCGATCTTGCCGTGCCCGCCCACCACGACGACGCGCATCAGGACCGCCCGCCCGTCACGAGGATCCGGTCGCCGGTGACGTAGCTGGACTCCTGCGACGCGAGGAAGACGTACGCGGGCGCGAGCTCGGCGGGCTGGCCCGCTCGGCCCAGCGGCGTGTCGGCGCCGAAGTCCTCGACCTTGTCGGCGTTCATCGTCGCGGGGATGAGCGGCGTCCAGATGGGCCCCGGGCACACGGCGTTGACGCGGATCCCGTCCTCGGCGAGCTGCGCCGCGAGGCCCTTCGTGAAGTTGACGATCGCGGCCTTGGTCGACGCGTAGTCGAGCAGGCCCGGGCTCGGGTCGAACGCCTGGATCGAGGACGTGTTGACGATCGTCGCGCCCGCCGACAGGTGCGGCAGCGCGGCCTG
>NZ_JAAGLU010000615.1 GCF_010550245.1 Streptomyces sp. SID12501 | reverse complement strand
GGCTTCATCACGGAAGGATTCCTCTCGGCCGCCGATCCGGCAGCTCATTTTTGATCATCGATCGAAAGAGAATGAGACGGATGCGTCTCATTCGGGTTATGCTTGTCTCATGGCCATGGATCGTGACCAGGTGCTCCGCTCAGCGGCCGCCCTGCTTTCCCGCAAATCGACCGCGACGATGGACGAGGTCGCCCGCGCCGCCGGAATCGGCCGCGCGACCCTCCACCGGCACTTCGCCGGCCGGGACGCCCTCGTACGGGCCCTGGAGGAACTCGGCATCCACGCGTTCGAGGTCGCCTTCGACAACGCCCGTCTCGACGAGGGCACGGCGGTGGACGCGCTGCGGCGACTGGTCGCCGAGGCCGAGCCGAACGCCCAGCTGCTGGCCTTCCTCGTCACCGAGAACCAGCTCTTCGAGGTCGTCCAGGTCAACGAGGGCTGGGCCCGC
>NZ_JAAGLU010000614.1 GCF_010550245.1 Streptomyces sp. SID12501 | reverse complement strand
AGCACCTGGCCCTGGCCGATCACCGACGCCGCGTGCGCGGTGCCGTCCGCCTCGTCGGGGACCGTGCCGAGGAACGCCGGGAAGCCGAGCGTCGCGGCCGGCTCGAGACCGAGCGAGCGCGCGGCCGCCAGCAGCCCGGCCTGGTCCGCGAGGTCCCGCTGGCCGATGAACGCCGTGTTGCACGAGTTCGCGAACGCCGTGCGGAACGGCACGTCGCCCGTCGCAGCTGCCGGGTAGCCCGGGAAGTTCTGGAACGTGCGGCCGTCCACCGTGACGGTCGGGGGGCACGTCACCGTGGAGTCGGGCGTGAGACCCCCGCGCAGGTACGCCAGCGCGCTGACCACCTTGAACGTCGATCCCGGCGCGTACTGGCCGACCGTCGCCGTCGACAGGCCCTCGCTGCCCGGACCGCTCGCGGCGGCCAGCACGTCGCCCGTCGACGGCCGCA
>NZ_JAAGLU010000613.1 GCF_010550245.1 Streptomyces sp. SID12501 | reverse complement strand
CTCCTGGTGCGGGTGCTTGCGTCCGCCCTGCGGCGGCACCGCCGCCGTCGTGCCCTCGAGGATCTTCAGCAGCGCCTGCTGCACGCCCTCGCCGGACACGTCGCGCGTGATCGACGGGTTCTCGCTCTTGCGGGCGATCTTGTCGATCTCGTCGATGTAGATGATGCCCGTCTCGGCCTTCTTGACGTCGTAGTCGGCGGCCTGGATGAGCTTGAGCAGGATGTTCTCGACGTCCTCGCCGACGTAGCCCGCCTCGGTGAGGGCCGTGGCGTCGGCGATCGCGAACGGCACGTTGAGCATCTTCGCGAGGGTCTGGGCGAGGTACGTCTTGCCGCACCCCGTGGGGCCGATCAGCAGGATGTTGGACTTCGCGATCTCCACGGGCTCCTCGCCCGCCGTGGTCCGCGCGCCCTCACCGGCCTGGACCCGCTTGTAGTGGTTGTACACCG
>NZ_JAAGLU010000612.1 GCF_010550245.1 Streptomyces sp. SID12501 | reverse complement strand
GGACGGGCCCCGCACCGGACGGACGCGGCCTCCGACGCTTGGAGCGCGGGCCGCCAACTGCCCGCCGGACACCACCGGATACCCGTCCGGATCGGTGGCCGGGACCACGGGATCACCCTGCACGTGCACGCCGTGGACCTGCTGCGCGACATCGACGTCGTGGTGTCCCCGTCGAACACCCACTTCGCGCTGCCCGAGCCCTACAAGTCCTCCGTGGCGGCCTCGCTGCGCCGCACGGCGGCCCTGCGGGATCCCGCGGGACGCATCGTCGGGGAGCCGGTGCGCGACGAACTCCGGGCCTGGACGGATCGGTACGCGCCGCAGGGCCTGCCGGTCGCGCCCGGCACGGTGGCCGTCACCGGCGCGGGAGCCCTCGAACGCCAGGGCGTCCGTTACATCCACCACGCGGCGGTGGCCGTCCCGCGGGCCGGCACCAACGACTACGACGT
>NZ_JAAGLU010000611.1 GCF_010550245.1 Streptomyces sp. SID12501 | reverse complement strand
CGCCGTCGTACGACAGGAGTTGCGGACCTGGTGGATGTCCCCGGGCGGGGCGAACCCGCAGACGTCCCCCTGGTCGTTGACCACCTCTTCGGTGGGCACCAGCCGGGCGCCGTCCGTGCCCGTCGCCGGGGCGAGCCGGTAGCGGCGCTCGCTCTCCGTGCCCTGGTAGACCCCGGCCACGCACCACGAGACGTGGTCGTGGATGGACGTCTCCTGACCCGGCAGCCACACCAGTGCCACCACCGAGAAGCTGCCGTCGGGCTCCGCGTGCAGGATGTGCTGCCGGTACCGGTCCGGATGCCCCTCGCACTGGTCGGGGGTGAGCAGGTCGGACGCGCCCAGGTGCGGGGTGATCCGCTCACCGACCAGGTAGGCGGTCAGGTCGGGGGCGAGCCCGCGTTCCACTACCGTGCGGATCTCGCTGACGAGGGCGGCCATCCTCGCGGTCG
>NZ_JAAGLU010000610.1 GCF_010550245.1 Streptomyces sp. SID12501 | reverse complement strand
CGCGCGCGACCTCGTCGACGAGCTTGTCGAGGTACCGGATCCGCTGCATGAGCGGGTCCTCGACGTCCTCGACGCGGATCCCGCAGATCAGCCCGGTGATGAGCGACGCGTCGGGGTTCATGCGCGGCGCGGCCGCGAAGAACTCCTCGAACGTGACCTCGTCGGCGAGGGCCCGGGCCAGGCCGTCGGCGTCGTAGCCGGTGAGCCACGTGATGACGCGGTCGACGTCGGCCGCGTCGCGGCCCTTGCGCTCGACCTTGGCGACGTACAGCGGGTAGACGCTCGCGACGCTCGTGCCGAAGATGCGGTGACCGGCCATGGTGGTCCTCCCTCGTCGTGCACGATCGTACGGACGGTGGCGTCGTGTCCCGAGCACCCCCGCCGCCCACCTACGCTGTCCCGCGATGATCTCTCGTGCCGAAGGGGCGTTCCTGGGTGCCGTCCGGGCG
>NZ_JAAGLU010000060.1 GCF_010550245.1 Streptomyces sp. SID12501 | reverse complement strand
GTGCTGCTCGCCTCCGGCGCCCCGGCCCGGAGCACCGGGCACGCCCTGCGGCGGCACCGTCCCGCCCAGGCCGGTCCCCACGGCAGCCGTGCTCCCGCCGTGCTCGCCCGCCAGGACGACGGCACCGGTGGCGACACCGCCGCCACCGTTCGGATCGCCCGCGTCGGCAGGGCTGTGCCGACCACGCCGGCGCCCCGTACCGCCGTCCCCCTCGACGGAGGACTGCACCTGGGACTGCGCCTGTGCCTGGGGCGGGGTCTGCGTCTGTGGCTGGGGAGCGGGCGCCGAGGCAACGGCGGCCTCCTCGGCCGCACGCCTCCGGCGCCGCCCGGTGGGCGGGACCGCCCCGTTGCCGGAGTCACCGGACTCGGACTCGGACTCGGTATCGGTGTCCACCTCGGGCACGACTTCCGGAACGTCGGCTTCCAGGAAGGCGTCCACAGACGACCGCCGCGCCCGTCGCCGCCCGCTGACACCACCGTTGCCGTTGCTGTCGCCCGACTCCTGCCCGTGCACGGCCAGCTCGGCGCCGACGCCCACCTGCGGGGCCCCGACCTCGGCCACCACCGCGCCCGCCCCGCCCCCGATGGGCACCTCAAGGACGTACGCACTGCCGCTCATGCCCGGCACCTCGTGCGTCTGGAGCACTCCGCCGTGGGCGCGCACGATCCCGCGCACGATCGGCTCGTGCACCGGGTCTCCCCCGGCGTACGGCCCGCGCACCTCGATCCGTACGACCTCACCGCGCTGCGCGGCGGCCACGACGACCGTGTTGTCCATGTAACCGCCGGCGGAGACGGGCGCGTTGCCGGTCGCGTCGACGCCGGCGACGTCCGCGACGAGGTGCGCGAGGGCGGTGGCCAGGCGCTGCGGATCGACCTCGGCCTCTATGGGCGGCGCGTGCACGGCGAACTGGACGCGCCCGGGCCCGATCAGTTCGACGGCACCGTCGACCCCGGCGGCGACGACGGCGTCGAGCATCACCTTCGTACGGGTGATGGAATCGGCGCCCGTGTCGAGCCGCTGGTAGGAGAGGACGTTGTCGACCAATGTGGTGATGCGCGAGTAACCGGCCGACAGATGGTGCAGCACCTGGTTGGCCTCGGGCCACAGCTGTCCGGCGTCGTCGGCGGCGAGGGTGGCCAGTTCGCGGCGCAGCTCGTCGAGGGGTCCGCGCAGCGAACGTCCGAGCAGCACGAGCAACTGCTCCTGCCGGCCGGCCAGTGCCTCGTACCGGTCCTTCTCACGCTCCGCGAGCGCCGCGTACCGGTCGTCACCCGCGGCGAGTTCCTCCTCGTGCTCCTCGCGCAGCTGCTCGATCTCGGCGACGTGCTGCTGGCGCAGGGCGGTGAGCTCGGAGGCGTGCTCCTCGGCGACCCGCTCCAGCTCCTCCTCGTGCAGCTTGTCGGCGGCGTCCTTCTCCTCGGCGAGCGAGTCGTACGGACGCCGGTCGGTGAAGGTCATCACGGCGCCGACGAGCTGGTCGCCGTCCCGGACGGGCGCGGTCGTCAGGTCGACGGAGACCTTGTCCCCGCTCTTGGACCACAGCACCTGCCCGCGCACCCGGTGCTTGCGCCCGGACCGCAGGGTGTCGGCGAGCGGCGACTCGCCGTACGGGAAGGGCTCGCCGTCGGCGCGCGAGTGCAGGACGAGTGTGTGCAGCTCGCGCCCGCCGAGATCACTGGCCCGGTAGCCGAGTATCTGGGCGGCAGCGGGGTTGACGAGAACAACCCGCCCGTCGGTGTCCGTCCCGACGACCCCTTCGGCGGCGGCACGCAGGATCATCTCGGTCTGACGTTGCGAACGCGCGAGTTCGGCCTCGGTGTCGACGGTGCCCGACAGATCCCGTACGACGAGCATGAGCAGCTCGTCATTGCCGTAGCTGTAGTTGTCGTACGCCTGCTGGCCGTTCTCAAGAGTCGCGCTGGTGACCTCGACGGGGAACTCGCTCCCGTCCGTCCGCCGGGCGATCATCCGGGTCGGCTTGGTCTGCCCGTGCGGGTCCATGGAATCGGGGCGCCGCATGGTGCCGGGGATCAGCCGCGAGTCGAACTCCGGCAGCAGATCGAGGAGCCCACGCCCGACGAGGGCGGTGCCCGGCGTCTCGAAGGCCCCGAGGGCGATCGTATTGGCGTTGACGACGGTCCCATTGGCGTTGACCAGCACCAACGCATCGGGCAGCGCGTCGAGTATTGCTGCGAGGCGAGCAGCGCCTCGGGATGGCCTGCTGCTCACGAGACGCTTCCTCCCTGTTACCGCACCTTGCCTACCGCGGACGCCATCTTGCCTACCGGTCCGCAACGTGTCACGCGAGGGAGTCTAAGGGCAGTGGTTGCGCTCGCGACGCCGGATGAGAGGGAGGTCGCACGACGAAGTGACAGAGAGGCTGTGACGGTGCCTTTCACACCACTTATGCGCTACGGGGCTCCTGTGACTGTGTTGTGGGGACCCCTGGATGCCTTACCGCGCCGGTCAGAAGCCTGGCCGGGGAGCCTGGCGAGGGCTCACCGAAGATCGGGCAGCAGCGGTACGAGCCGGTTCCAGCGGTCCATCTGGCACCCGTTGCTGCGGTCGAACGTGGCATCCACGGGACGCCCGGCCCAGGTCCCGGTCACATGTGCGGTCGCCGGACCCCCGTACATCATCGTGCAGACGCTGTCGGGGGACACGGGGGCGAACGGATCCTTCCCCCACCGGGCCCCCCGGTCGAGCGACCCGCAGGCGTCATCGACGTCGGGGTGAGAGCCGCCACCGGGATGGCAGTACAACTCGAACCGCCCGTCCCCACGCCCACCGGTGCCGCGGACGGTGACGGTGAGGTGGTCGGAGGCGCGCCCCATGGGCGTGAGGAGGGGCGCGAAGGGCGCGAAGGGCGTGAGGGGGCGCGTCTGGGGGCCCGCGTCGGCGTACGCGGCCGAGGGCACGGCGGAGAAGGAGGCCGCGGCCAGGGAGACGCCGGCGGTGGCGGCGAAGACGAGGCGGCGGAGGGCGCCGCCGGTCCAGGCGACGGGAGGAGGAGTGGCGACGGGAGGAGTAGCGGCGGGAGGAGTAGCGGCGGGAGGAGTAGCGGCGGGAGGAATGGCGGCGGTGTGCGGGGCGCGAGGCGCATGAGCGGTGACCTTGAACATGACCTGACTAACGCCCGACGCGATAGGACGTTGCGCGAGCGGGGCCGGCGGTCACTGGACAGCACGGCGGCATAACGCGGCATCACCCTCCATCGGCGGGCACAACGCCTTTGCCCTGCGCCCCACCTGCCTAGTACCGTGGGAGGCGATTGGTGACACCGCGCTCGTCTGTGTCATCATCTGCACGCACCACTCGCGCTCGCGCGGGAGGTTGTGCTGGAGGCGTCGCCTAGTCCGGTCTATGGCGCCGCACTGCTAATGCGGTTTGGGACTTACATCCCATCGAGGGTTCAAATCCCTCCGCCTCCGCACCTCATCCCGAAGCCCCGGTCATGACTGACCGGGGCTTCGGTCGTTCCCGGATGCTCCAACAGGCCCCGAACGGTCGTTTCCGCAGCTCAGGCAGGGTGAGGCAAACGGATTTCACCTCACGCCGCCAGTCATGTAATGTTGTTCCCGCAACGCCAACCGGGTCGAAAACCCCGGAAGGAAGAGCAAACACAACAGAAGACACAAGCACTCGTAGCTTAACGGATAGAGCATCTGACTACGGATCAGAAGGTTGCAGGTTCGAATCCTGCCGAGTGCACAGCAATTACCAGGTCAGGGCCCTGATTCTTCTTCGGAGGATCGGGGCCTCTGTCGTAACGTCTCACAATTTCTCACATTGCTTGTTGATCATGCTCAGCCGAGTAGCTCGGCGAGCTTGTCCGAACCCGCCTTCAGGGACTGCGGATCGGGGTGCACGTAGATCCGTTTCGTGAAGCCGAGGTCTGCGTGACCGGCCCACGCCGACACCACCGTGTCGGGTACGCCGTTGTTCGCCATCCACGACAGGCAGGCATGCCGCGCGTCGTACAGCCGCACCTTCCGAACGTCCGCCGACTGCATCCGCTCGTACGCCCGCCGACGAAGCCAGTCCGTCTTGACCGCGGCGCCCAGCTCGTCGACGACCACGCGGCCGGATGCGTCGTATCCCTCGCCAGCCTTTAGCTTCTCTCTGGCCTGGCGCGCACGGAACGCCTTCAGTGCCGCCAGCACGACCGTGGGTAGGGGAAGCCACCGCTCGCCCGCCTCGGACTTGGTGTCCTTCTCGATCACCTCGCCCGCCACCAGCGTGCGCGTCGCCTCTACCCGGATCGTGCCCACGTCCAAGTCGACGTCCGACCAGCGCACTCCGCAGACCTCGGCCGGCCGCATCCCGATCAGGGACAGCAGCATCACCGCGTGCAGGTGGTCGCCGGCCACATGGGCGAGGAACACCTTCACCTCGTCCTCGGTCCACGGAGTCCGGGCCTTCTGTCGGGCTTTGTCGTCCTTGCGGGCCTGCCTCGGGATTACCGCGTGCTCGGCGACGTTCCGCGCGACCAGGCCCCGGCGGATCGCCAGGTTCAGCGCGGCCCGGAGCCGACCGAGCGTCAGACTCACGGTACGCACGCTGAGTCCGGTCCCGGGCTTCCCTCCGATGCGCCGCGCGCTGGTCAGCATCCAGTCGACCAATGAGTCGATGTCGTCCTCGGTCAGTTCCTGGAGGCGCCGATGTCCGAGGTGCGTACGGACGTACCGCATCGCGTCCTCGTACGACCGCGCGGTTGCCCGCTCGACGTCACGCGTGGACACCTTCAGCCACGCGTCGATCAGTTCGGCCACGGTCGTCTTGGTCGGGACCACGAACGTGCCGTTGGCCTTCTGGTGCTGGATGCGCGAGTACTCGGCGAGTGCTTCCTTCCTCGTGTCCTTCGTGACGGTGAGCTGCTTGCGCTTCATGACCGGCTCACCCGTCTCCGGGTTGATGATCACGGTACCGGTGACCTTGTCCTTCCTTGGTTCGTAGCCGGCATCGACCACGAACCGGTACCGGGTGACGCCACCCTTGAGCGCGATCTTCTTGATGGGATCCGCCATGGATTCTCCCTCTGTGTGGGTGATCAGTGGTGGGCCTGTTTACGACTCGCCCTCGACATCCACCTGATTGACGGCCAGCTCTGTGCGACGGATGAGCCGGCCATCGGTGTCGTACACCGAGAGCCCGTTGTTCTCGAACTTGACGCGGCCCTTGCCCTCGAACATGGCCAGCTTCGCGACAGACTCGGTCAGCATCTCGTTGTATCGATCGTCCAGGGGGCTCCGCGCCCACGCCGGGGTGGAGTCCACGCGGAAGCGCAGAAGCTCCCCGTATCGATCGTCATCTGCGGCTGCCAACGGCTTCTGGCCGTCCGCCCATTGCCACGCTGCGGTAGCCGTGACGGAGCCTGCACCCGTGATCTCGACTGGCGTGTTCGGCGTCTCGGTCCACGGCAGGAGAAGGGACTTCGGAGACACCCGCAGGGCTTGGGCGAGCGCCACTAGGTCGTCGACGTCCACGCGCCGAATCTGCTTCGGCTCTTCCGCGCCCGGCGCGGGAGTACGACCGTTCTCGATCTTATTGAGAGCGTCCGCGCTCAGCGGGTGGCCGACCCCTTTCAGCTCGACTGACAGGGCGCGCAGGCTCATGCCTCGCGCCGTGCGCAACCGCCTGACGTTGTCGGCCACCGTGCGCGCCGTAGCACTCATTCATTCCACCCTGTCTTGACGGTCCCGCATCCGTCGAGATTTTCCAGATATTGCCTGGATGGTTGCGACGGATGTGCTGATTCGGCTAGCGTCAGCACTATCCCGGAGATTACCGGGATACCGCAAGACTTGCATGGAAAATCCAGACAAGGAGTGGCTGTGTCCAGGAGCCTCGCCCCTGAGTTCACGGCGCAGAACGCGGACGAATGGCTGACGCCACGAGAGACCGCGGCGCTCACCAAGTTCAGCGTCCAGACGCTGGCCAATCACCGGTCCCTGGGGGTCGGCATCCCGTACACGAAGCTCACGCCTGGCCGCGCCGGCCGCATCAGGTACCTGCGCGGGGATGTTGAGCGCTTCCTCCGCGGCCAGAACGCCGGGGGCGCCTGATGGCCGAGCCGAAGGCCAAGGCGCCGACTCTCGCGGAGGTGAAGGGGTGGGCCGCCACCGTGAGCGTGCCGCAGGCCGCGATCGCGATCGGGTGCAGCCAGTCCCAGCTTTATGCGCTGATCAAGCGTGGTGAGGCGCCCGTCAAGACGCTGTCGTACGGCCGGCGCCACGTCGTGATCACCAATTCCCTCATCGCCCTCTTGGAGGGCGCATAGGACGGCCCTGCTGTCGGCGATTCGAGCGCCAGCAGCAGGGCCTCAGCGACAGACCCGAGAAAGCGCGAAACCCCAGGCCGCCTCGACAGCACCCGGGGAATCGCTGAGAGAAGTGGATCCATCACCGTGACCGATTCTACGGCCAGCCGTGCCGAACTCTGTGTTGTACGGCTCACGTCGAGGTCTGCGTGAACAGCCGTCACGCCATCGGAACCCTGGTCGCCTCTGCGGCCGGGGAATCCGATGCGCACGACCGCGAGCAACTGATCGCCCAGTACCACCGCGAACGCGCCCGCAGGGCCCTCGTGCTCGACAGCATCCGCGCCCACCTCGACGAGCAGCCCTCCCCGCGGGCCGTACGCACCTGCGCTCGGAGATGGGTCGCCGACCTTCTCGCCATCGCCGAGCAGGCCGCGAAGAACAAGACGGAGATCCCCGAGTGAACGACGAGCAGCAAGCGGCGGAGTCGACGGCGGTAAAGGGTGGACTCTGGCTCACTGAGCGCCAGTTCGCCACGTTCCCCGCCGACCACCCCGCGCTGCCTCAGTGCTCCGGAATCGGCCGAGGACACGACCCGGCAACCTGCGAGCAGCGGGGCAAGCATCCCTCCGTGGCGTTCACCCGCGACCACACGGTGGACCCCGAGGAGATCCGCCGTCAGCTCACCCGACGGCCGCAGAACGTCGCCGTGTACATCGGCGCCTGTCGCGGCCCGGCCGGCGAACAGCTCGTCGTCGTCGACAGCGACCGGCCCGGCGCCATCGAGGACGTCGCCAAGGCTCGCGGCGAGACCTGGCCCGTGACCATGCGCGTCCTCACCGCGAAGGGCTACCACGACTACTTCTGGGCCCCGGCAGGCCTCAAACTGGGCAACAGACTCGGCACCCTGAAGGGGCAGTTCGACGGCGACGTACGAGCCGGAAACGCGTACGTCATCGGCCCTGGCTCGGTCCACGCGACCGGCGTCATCTACACCCTGGAGAACACCGAGCAGGCGCCCGTACAGGCGCCCGCGTGGCTCCTCGACGCCCTCACTGCCCGGCCGGCTGCACCGGCTGCACCGGTGGCCTCCATCTCCATCTCCATGGACCGCCTCGACTCCTACACCCGCAAAGTGCTCCAGGACGAGTGCGACGCGATCACCCGCGCGCCGGAGGGCGACCAGAACAACACGATCAACACGGCCGCGTTCAACTTCGGCACGCTGGTCGGCGCGGGCGCGCTCGCCGAGGGCGAGGCCCGCGAGCACCTGCTCGCCGCGGCCCGCGCGGGCAACCATCCCGAGGGCCGTGCGCTCCAGACGGTTGAGTCCGGGCTGCGCGCCGGTATGGCGCAGCCCCGGGACCCATGGCCACCGGTGGGACGCGAGAGTGCCCATCGGCAGGACGAACCTCCAGAGGACTCAGGCGAGACGACCGCTGAGCCTGCGGACAGGCTGCCCGCAACCTTCTGGAACGCCACGGCCGTACTCCAGCGGATTCAGCAGATGGCCTGTGCACGCCGCGCCTCACCCGACGCTGTCCTTCACGCGGTCCTCGCCCGCACCGCCGCTATGGCAGACCCCACGGTCCGCGTCGACAGCGGCATCCACCAGCCCGCCACCATCGGTTGGTACTGCGGACTGTTCGGCCCGTCCGGCAGCGGCAAGGGCAACGCCGAGAACACCGCCGAGGAACTCACCCCGTTCCCCATGGTCGACCTCGCATACATCGACATCTCCACCGGACAGGGCCTGATCGCCGCATACCTGGACCTCGACATCGACCCCGATGACGACGACGGGAAGAAGAAGATCCTCATCCAGAGGAGGACCCGCGGCTACGCCCTCGCCACCGAAGGAAGCGTCCTCGACGCCATGGCGCAGATGTCCGCCGCCGCCACCCTCAACGGCGTCCTCTGCAAGGCGTGGATGAGCGAACGCCAGGGCACCTCCAACGCCGAGGTCGAGCGGCGCCGCGCTCTCCCCAAGGGCGCATACACGCTGTCCATGTCACTCGGCGTACAGGAGGAGCCTGCGGCGAAGCTGCTGGAGATGGGATCCATCGGTCTCCCGCAGCGTCTCGCCTGGGCGCATGCCACCCTCGGCCCCGACACCCCGGAGAAGAGGCCGGCTACCACCGACCCGGTCACCGTCACCATCCGGAACGGCAAGGACGTCCCTGTCACGACATGGGTGTCCGGACTCCGCGGCACCACCATCTCGGTACCCGAGCACGTCACGGACGAGCTGGACCAACTGGCCTTGGCGATCTCCTTCGGCCGTGGCGCCACCGCTCCGCTGGATACGCACGAGCCGCTGTGGCGACTGAAGTGTGCCGCGCTGCTGGCGCTCCTCCACGGGCGCACCAAGGTCAAGACCGAGGACTGGGACATGGCCACCGTGATGTGGGAGACGTCCAGGAAAGTACGCGGCCGAGTCCAGGACGCGGCCAAGCGGCGCACACAGGCCGAGCTGGACGCGCGGCGCGCGGAGGCCGTCCTGACGGCTGCGGAGTCTCAGGCGGCGGTGTACGAGGTCGTCAACGGTGTGCACCCGTCAGTCATGAACGTCGCCAAGCGGGCCCACCGCTACCTCACGCGGCACGACTGTGAGATCCCGGTGCGTGACGTGAACCGGAACTGCATCAAGAAGCCGGACCGCGACAAGTACCGGGCGTCCGGAGCGACGGATTCTCTGTGGTCGGCGGCGCTCCAGTACGGGTGCGAACAAGGCTGGCTGGTGCTGCTGGCCGATGGCGCCCTTCTGTCCGCCGGTTCAGTCGCTCCGGAGCAGTCGTGACTACGGGGGGTGCTGTCGGACCGTCGGACCTGTCGGACTCGAAGGTCCGACAGCCCCTCTCTTCAAAATCAGACATTAATACACAAATTGCTCTAGTTGGAAATCGCGATACACGCGAACCCCCAGGTCACCTCACGACCCACTGTCGGACCTTCAGGGTCCGACACCCGAAGGTCCGACACCACACAGAGTCACAAACGATCGCTACCGACACTCCAGAAACAGGAGTCTCCGTGACCGAGTCCAGCACGTCGGCCGTCGAGCAGGCGGTACAGGCCCGCATCGCCGCCGCCCGCATCCGGGTCCAGGCCGCGAAGGAGCGCCGCCAGTCCCTCGCCGAAGCCCGCCGGTACGGGATCGCCAGACGGCACGCCGCGAAGCTCGCCCACCTCGCCGAGCAGGAGCAGCGCCAGGGCGACGACCACCGAGCTTCCGTCCGTACGCCGGACAGATCTGCGACTCCGACCGACGGAGCCGCAACCACCACCGAGGAGAACCAGTGATCACCATCCACACCCCGTTCGCCGAGAAGGTCGTCGCGAAGCACGACGCGCTGCTCCTCGACTACGGACCCGAAGAGCAGACCGCCCGCGCGGTCGCCGCCCTCGAACGCATCAGCGCGGTGAAGCCGCTGGCCCCTCTGCCCGCCGGGACCGTCATCGACCTGGCCGGCTTCGGCGAGGCGCCCGTCGTCTACGTCACCGAGGACGAGGAGTACCTCCTCCTCTCCGACATCGCTGAGGCCCTCGGCTGGCCCCTCCACAAGGCCGACGCCTGGGCCCGCCTCCAGCACGGATACGCCGTCCGTGACCAGCGGGACCACGACGAGGAACGCGGCGACGGCCGCCTCGGCTGGGAATGCCTCCTCGACTACATCGACCTCCGACTCGACCTCATCGAGGACGACCCCGAGGCCAAGCCCGACGCGGGCGGACGACGGTGGTCGCACTCCGGGGACTGGCTGATCTCCCGCGACCGCCTCCCGGCCCTGATCATGTCGAGCCCCTGGAGCAAGGAGTTCATGGACAACTCGCTCCCCGCCTTCGGGCACGCCATGCGAAAGGTCTGGGGCGACAAGCTCAAGGACATCCCCACGGTCACCGTGGATGGCACGCCGACGGGCGGCAACGCATACGACGACATGTTCCGTACGGACGGGATGACCGAGGAGGAGGCCCTCCGCCGAGCCAGGCGCGGCCCCGCCCTCGACGGCGGAACCGCCTGACCCGCACAACAACGGCCGGCCCCGCGGGTATCGGGGCCGGCCACCCAACAGCATCTCAGAAAGGACATCCCCCATGGCAGCTTCGATAGGTCCACCGCAGGACGACGCTTCGATGGGTCGGCGGCACTGCTCTGCCCGCCGTACGGACGGTGCGCCGTGCGGCAACCGGCCGTTGCGGGGCCAGTCCGTGTGCCGGTATCACGGTGGCGCTGCCCCTCAGTCGAAGGCTGCGGCCGTGCGCAGGCAGGTGGAGGTGGAGGCCCGCCAGGTCCTCGCCGAGTTGGGTGTCTCTCCGGTCGCGGATCCGCTGGAGGCGCTGCTGAAGCTGGCCGGCCAGGTGTTGGCGTGGCAGTCGGCGACGGCAGCGCTCGTGAACGGGCTGGAGGACGGCATCCGGTATCGGGGTGCGAACGGGGCGGAGCAGTTGCGTGCCGAGATCGCGTTGTACGAACGCGCGATGGACCGTGCGGTGGCCGTGCTCTCTGCGATCGCCCGCCTGAACATCGAGGAGCGCCTCGTCCAGGTGACCGAGAAGCAGGCGGACGCGGTGATCGGCGCGATCAACGCCGCGCTCGCTGCGGCGGGCGTGAGCGGGGAGCAGGCAGAGCAGGCGCGGCGTGCGGCTGCGCGACACCTTCGGAGCGTGGAGTGATGGCGGACCTGTTCGGTGTGGCCGCGCTACGGCTGGAGCGTGACGTGGAGTTGGCGGAGTTGCCCGAGCGGGTCGCCGAGGTGATGGCCGGTCTGCTGCGGGGTGTCCTCGGCGACTTGGAGCTGTCGGTGGAGCAGCGGCGTACGGCGGATGTGGTGGTGCCGCGCCGTCTGCGGGAGATGCGTGGGGCGTTGGAGGCGGGGCCCGGTCCTGCCGCGGCTTCGGATGGTGGAGAGAGGAGCACGTGATGGACGGATTGAAGAGGGCGGCGGATTGGCTGGAGCACGGCCGGCCGGGTGAGCGGGCGGTGTTGGCGGAGGCGGCCCGGCACGGTGCGTTGCTGTGGTCGATCGGCGGTGTACGGGCGTACGAGCGGCAGGACTCGGATGCGTACCGGCTGACCTTGGCGGGCGCGGACTCGGTGCTGTCGTACGAGGTCGTGGGCATCGAGGGCGGGTGGCTGCGGTGAAGGCGTTCGGGGTGGCTGCGGGGTGGTTGGAGGACGGCCCGCCGGAGGCCCGCGCGCTGGGTGCGGAGATCTTCGAGCTGCTCGAAGGCTGCGACGAGGAGGAACTGGCGGAGGTTGCCGAGGCCCTGGAGTCCGGCGATTGGGAGGCGAGCCGGTGGTGACCGGGCCGGTTGTGGCGCGGGGTCCGCCGGGCCGGGTCTGGCGCGTACCCGTGGGGGATTGGAAGCGGCCCGGGCGGACGTCTGTCCGGGCGGTTACCGGTAGGACCGGTTCAGCAGGTAACGAAGACAGGAAGGAACGGCGATGACTCAGGACGAGGCGAAGCACAGGGCGGCATTCGAAATGTCGGCGACAGGGCGGGGGCGGGCCGCCACACGGCTGATGCTCGCGGCCTGGCGCGAGGCGGCCGAGGCGCTCAATGACGGAGGGCGCGGCACGGTCGCGGACCTCGAAGCCATGGCGAAGCTGCGGGAGTCGGAGCAGGTGGCCGAGGTCGTCGCCGACGGCGTTTTCGACGGGCCGGGCGCGCGCATGGTGGCGCAGCGCAGGCAGGTGGTCGGCCACCGTCACCCGTTCAGCATCAGCTGACGCGGGATCACAGAGAGCTGGGAAGGGAAACGAACATGATCACAACGATGGACGTCGAGACGGCCGAGGCTTCGTTCGAGGAGGTCCGGGAGCGCATGGACCGGGCGCGGCACAGTGGCGCCCCCAACACCGCGGAGGCGGTCGAGCGGGGGCGTCGGCGGCTGGAGGGGCTGCGGACGGCGAAGGAGCGGCAGGACGCTGCACTCGAAGTGCGCAAGGCTGCTGCGACGCCGCACGCGGCCGAGCTGAAGAAGCTCGCGGGCGGGTTGGACAAGAGCGCCTCGGGGGTTGCTGCGGCGGCTGAGGAGGCGCGTACGGCGCTACTGCGCCTGCTGGCCGTCACGGAGGCGCACACGGGCGCTGTGGGCGCCGCGCACGCCCGTCTGCTGGAACTCGCCCTGCCGCTCGTCGACGAGGCAGTCAGCCAGTACGAGGAGGGTGCCGGCTCCAACGGCCTGGTGTGTGTCGGCGGTCGGGTGTTCGGGCCGGTCGGGCCGGATGTGGTGCTCGGTGAGGTGGTGGCGCGGCTGGTGAAGGCTGAGTTCGGGGCGCGGCACCCGGCTGCCTCAATGGCGCGTACGCCACTGCATCAGGTGGTCGCGCAGGGTGCGCCGGCGCGCGAGTTGTTCGCCCGTCTGGCGGGGTAGTACACGGTTGCGGAACGGCGCCCGGTCTCCCTTCGGGGGTGCCGGGCGCCGCCGCGTGGCGGTTGGTCTCGCGCATGAGGTGCCGCTGTGGGTCGCGGGGTCAGTACTCGCCCGACGCCCGCAACTCCTCTTGCACCGCGTCCAGGTTCTCCGGGCAATACGCCTTCACCCCGGCCACCAGCAGTGAGTTCGCATCCGCCTTCTTCGTGCCCCAGGTTTCGCCCACCGGGTATAGACCGCCCCCACCCGTGATGTCGAACATCCACTCCACGCTGTGCCCCGACTCCAATTCCTGGCACCACAGCATCGGGAAGACGAGCAGTTCGGTGTCGGTCGGCGCACCGTTGAACGTGATGTCGCGCGCGGCCTTCAGGTACTGGTCCTTCTTGCTGACGGTCGGTGTCGGGCTCGGCTTCGCAGCGGGCTTGTCGTCGCCGCTGCTGCTGGTGCCGCAGGCGGTGAGCGTGGCGAGCAGGGTGGCGGTGAGTAGGGCGGCGGCTGTGTGGCGCATGGTTCCCCCAGGACGTGTGCGGTGGAGTCGCATCATGGTGGGATGAGCACCGTTGTATGGCTGGTATGGCCCTGTTGTGACCCGAGAGGGTGACCCGCCCGCTCTCGTAGCGCCTGGGGTGCTGAGAGCGGACGGGCGTTCGTACGGCGGCCGTCCCCGATCGGGGGAGACGAGGACGCCCACCCCTTCTCACAGTCGGCCACGGGGCCAGCGGCGAGAGTTCAGAGGCGTGTGCCCACGGCGAGGGTGTCGACGCCCGACAGGCTGATCATGGCGCGCAAGAGGATCGCGAGGCGCCGCTCGTCGAGGTCCATCACGCGCGTGAGGCTGGTCTGATGCGGTGACGCGATGGACAGGACGAGGTCGACGAACCCCCGCTCGGAGTCGTTCAGTTCCAGGCCGTACAGGTAGCAGGCGAGGTTCTGCCAGGAGAACTCAATGCCCTCGACGGTGTCCCAGACGAGAGCCCTGCGGAAGGCGGGGCGGCTGAGGATCTGTTCCTCATCCACCAGGGCCCGTACGGCGGCCTGTTCGCGGGGCGAGGCTGCTGCCTTCAGCAGCAGCTCCTCAAACGGCGGGGCGTCGGTGTCCTCCTGATCCTGATCGAGGAACGGTGTCGTGGTCATCCGGGCGCCTCCGTGGGAAGTCGGTTGCCGCCGGGGCCGAACGCGGCGGCGAGAACGGCAGAGTCAGTGAGCCGGCCCGAGCCGTCAGGCCGGGACAGCCAGAAGCGACCGCACGCCTGCCAGCCGGTCGGCGGGCAGTGCAGTGGCGTGCCAGGCGGCTGCACCAGGACGGAGCGCACGTCGGCCAACTCCTCGGCGGCGTCGGGGGGCACCAGCCACCAGGCCCGGTCGAGCAGGGGATCAACGAGGACGGGACCGCGGTGTTCCTCGCGGATGCGGTTCAGGGCCTGCATGCCGGCGACGAGCATCGATTCGGCGGCGAGCCAGTGCGATCCGCTGGCGATGGGAGCGAGGGCTTCCAGGGTCCACGCCCTGCGTGCGAGGTCCGGGCGCGCGGCGCAGTCGGCGAGCCACGCGTCCCCGGCCTCGTACAACTCGGCGAGCGGTGTCGGTAGGACCATGACCAGGACCGTAGGGAGTCCGGTTGCGCGCTCGCGCGGCGATTGCGCGCGATTGCGCATACGGGTCCGCTGCTTGCAGGGGATTGCCTACGCCAGGTCCAGGGAGGCTCTCGCCCGGCCGATCAGGCGGCGCGCCGGCGCCCCGTACTCGGCCGACTCTGCGAGCCAGTCCCACGCCCGTTCGTACAGCTGGATGTCGTCCTCGCCGGTGAGCCAGAGTTCTTCGCTGATCGTCTCGACGATGACCAGCCGCCGGTCATAGATCCAGAAGGCGTGCGGGGCCGTACGACGCAGCTGCGCGCCGAACGGCAGGATGCCGAGTTCGATCCTGCGCTGACCGACGAGGTTGTACAGCCGGTCCAGTTGCTCCGCCATGACGTCCACGGGGCACGAGCGGTGATACAGAGCTGCCTCGCACACGAGGAACCGGAACGTCTTCTCTGGGTCGTACAGCGCCTCTTGCCGCCGCATGCGCGCCTCGACCGCGGCCTCGGTCGTCGACGGGATGCTGCGGAACTCCGCGTTGGAGTCGAAGATGACGCGGGCGTACTCCGGTGTCTGGAACAGGCCCGGGATACGGGACACTTCGAGGCCGCGGATCAGGGTGGTGGCGTCGGTCTGCCGGACGGCGATCTCCTGGCGGCCACGGTGTCCGCCGGCCAGTTGCCGTCGCCAGGACCGGTGGCGCTGCTTCATCTCCAGCCCGGCCAGCAGTCCGTGAAGTTCGGGCTCGACGTCCGGGCGGCCGATTCCCTGCGCCCACGCGGTCAGGTCGGCGGCGCTGGGGGTCTGCTTCCCGTTCTGGAGCCGGGAGATCTTCGACGCCTGCCAGCCGAGAGCGGCGGCGAGGTCCTTGCCTTCGAGACCGGCCTCGACACGCAGCTCCCGCAGGCGCGCGCCGAGGGCCTCTCTGGCGGTCTGGAAGTCCGTGCTCACACGGTGGAACGTACCTGCCCGGCGAACTCGGCGGCAGGGATTGCGTGATGCCATGCGGCGTCGCGGGCCTGGCAGGCGGCGAGGACTTCGGACGGGTCTTCGGTGACGTACACGCCGAGGGTGGTGTCCTCGTCATCGAACGCGAACCGGGCCACGGTCTTCGAGTCGAAGAGCCAGAAGTCGCCGTCCGGCAGCCGCAGTTCGTGCGCCTGGCCACGGGTGAGATTGCGGATGTCCTCGCCTGCGGCGACGTTGCTGGGGGCGCGGGCGAGGAGGAACTCCTGCCCTCGGGTGGGAGGGTCGTCGACGAGCCGGACGCGCTCGAACCGTTTGCCCTGCGCGGTCTGCGCGCGGACGTTCTCACGCCACGCGTTGTCGGGCTCGCCGGCCACGTCCTCGCCCGCGAGGAACCGCGGCCACATCGGGGAGTTGCGGTCGGAGGCGTAGCCGCGGCGGGCCTCCAGGCGGAAGGCGGTGTGGCGGAACTCGCGGAACAGGTGGGAGACCGAGGCGAACGGCTGGAGCTCAGGGGCCTCGGCCCGGGGCGCGTAGCGGGCGAGGAGGCTACGCGGGACGCGGACAAAGGTCTCGGACGGCTTGACGTCCCGGAGGTGGGCGAGGTGCTCGGGGTCGGTCTCCCGCTCGCCCTGGACGAGGATCTCGTCCGTGCCCTCGATGTCGTACAGGGTGGGGCAGTCTCCGTCGTCGCTGGTCGTGCCGATGAACCTGAGCGTCATGTCGCCCTCCGCCTGCGCTGGTTGGAGGTCCAGCATGCGCAGGATTGGCGGCGCGCGCCCGGGGATTGCGGCAGATTGCCCGTATGTACGAGGGTGCTCGGATTGCGCGCAAGTAGGGCAGGAGCCCACCACACGACGAAGGCTCCGCCCGGGACGGGTTCCGGGCGGAGCCTGAGCATTGGGCTTGGCCTCAACGCACCTGCACGTCGGTGATCTCCACGGAAAGCTTCTTGCTCGCCGAAGACGTACTGACCAAAGAGGGCGTGAAGTTCAGACTCGTCTGATCCGACAACTCCGCCGTCTCAATCACCGGCCCGTCCTCGTCACCACGGATCTCATACGTGATCTCGTACACCGCATCCGGGTCAAGGTCCGCACTGTCGACCAACAGGGTCATGTCTGGCTCGACCGTCACATTGCAGCCCGCCGATCCGAAGCACTGCCGCTCGGTGGTGCGCAGCTTGATCTCAAAGCTGTCGGAGTCGACCTCCGCGAACGTCGGCTCCGGGTCCGGCTCCTCCGCGGCGGCGGTCACGACGTCCTCGTCCGGGGCGCTCGACGCGGTGGTGGTGGCCCGCTGGCTGTCGTCGTCTGTGGCCTGCACGACGACGATGCCGGTGCCGATGATCGCCGCGATGACGGCAGTGGCCGCGCCGATGATGACCAGGTTGGTGCGGTTCTTCTTCGCCGGGGCCGACGGCTCGGGCGGGAGCGGCGGCGGGAAGCCGGGCATGGGTGGTGGCGTGCTGTCGGTCATGGTCCCCCCAAGGACGTGCATGTCGAGGTGGGCATCATGCTCGGCGCGGGGTGGGTGCGTGGCCGGTGTGTCCGTGTTGTGACACTGGGCGTTCCTTGCGGCTACTTACCGATGCTGATCTTGTCGTTGTCGAGGAGCGCCGTGTGCGTCGCCGCTGTGATGATCAGGATCAGCAGCAGGAACCCTGCGATCGGGCTCCCTCCATCCCCCGACGGGTCGATAGCCATGGCGATACCGATGATCGCGATCTCCCCGACCACGTAGGTGATGGCCAGCCACGGCTTCACCACACCCTTCACCGCGGCGACGACGAACGGGACGGCCGCACACAGGCCGAGGGTGACGACGGGGACGATCGTCCAGATCACCTTGGCGATGGTGGTGTTGAACATGCGGGGCCGGGCGGGGGCGAGGGGCTGGTTGAAGTAGGGGCTGCTGGCCATGGCGCTGCTCCCGGTGATGATTGGTGGTGTCTGAGGCAGTGTGCTGACGTTGCGGACGACTGTCACTGCTTTCACCCGAATTACCACCGGAGAGTGAGGCAGGGAGGTCGGCGGCGGGCGCCTGGGTCTGGCCCGATGCCCTCGTCGCCGAGGATCGCGTGCCGCTCCTCGCGGGTCATGCGGCCGGATCGGTGGCGCGGCGGCGGATGATCTCGGCCTCGATCGCCTCGACGGAGCCGAGCGGGTGGCCGGGATACCAAGCGGCTTCTGCGGCTTCACGAGGCGTCCGTGACGCGCGCTCGGCAACCGCGTCGACCAGAGCTTCAGCCGCCGCACGGATCGCCTGGGAGCGGCGGGTTGGCTGCTCTGGTGTTGTTGGCTTGGGCTCGTGGCCTGTCAGAGGAGGGTTCGCGGTACACCGCTCGGCGAACCGGACCGAGGCGAACAGCCCCCGGAGGAACGCGATCTGTTCCGGGCGGAGCGGCGGAGCGGCAGCGGCGTTGCGCCGGGACTCGGCGACGGCCGCCGGCCCGAGCCGGCGCTCGGTCTCCGCGCGGTTGAACAGCGGGCCCGCGCTCATACGGCGACCGGGTTCCTGGTCTTCACTCTGTGGGCTGTTCATCTCGGGAGGATGCCCTCGCCACCCTCGCGGCGCTCCGCCTGATCGCGGGGATTGCCCAGGCAGATGGCTCAACGTGCGCTCCCTCGCCGGGCGCGCCAGGCTGACGGCATGGCTTCCGTGATGCGCGTGGTCGTGTACCCGCCTGACGAGGACGGCGGCCGGCGCGTGCGTGTCGACGGCGAGATCCTCGGCCGTGCGTACGGGCTGCGGGACATCGCCGAGTTCCTGCGCCGTGCCGGGATCGAGTACGTGGACGAGGCGTACGTCGCCGAGTCCGGGCTGATCGAGTGGCGCGGTGGCGGGCCTGCCGCGTGGGAGAGCTGAAGGAACGAGACCGTCCTTCCACGCTCACCCTTCTGATACCGGATCGTCTAGCCCGGCGTCCTGAGGCACTGGTTCTCAGCTTACGGAAGGTTGGGCGGGGAGGCGGCTCCCGAGTGGTCCGTCAAACAGGTGGCGCCGACCCCCTCGCAAGGGGATCGGCGCCGATAGCTGGACTATCGCAGGAGTGAAGCCTGCTGCACGGCGAACGAAGCGCTCGTCGTCTCCCCGGACAAGTCAAGGCGCCACTCATACCGTCCGAAGGGAAGGGGCAGAGGGCCGATGTTTAGCGCGAACGAAGCGTCGATGGGCGAGCCATGCTCTAGTCCCGGCGGTCGTCCAACTTCGATCTCTGAATCGTGCCTGATCGCTTGCGGATCTTGCTGGGTCGGAATGAACACCTCATGCCCGTCTGCGTCAAGCAGCACGAAGCTCATCGTGATCTTTTCATTCGCACGATCCCATGGGATCTTCAGGAGCACGGCTAGGGCCATTGGTGCTGTCGGGGATCCTGTCCGGGACCACCCTGCCCCCAGCATGTGGAGCTTTCCATTGTTTTCCGACTGTGCCGCATCGCACAGAATCAGCTGTGCTGTGATCGGTGTTGCCATCAGCGTCCTGCGAGTTCCCTGCTCGTGTGGTTGGTCTCGCTGGACAGGGCCGGCGTCGGCCAGTACCCGAAGGCTGCCCGTTCCGTCGTGCCCTGAGAGGGCGGCGTTGTGACGTGTTTTTCACCCTCTTCGAAGCGGCGAATCACGTCGGTCACCGGCTCGTCGTCCTCGTAGAAGTCGTCGTCACTCATACGACCATCCTCTCTCATCGTCGTCCCCCCGGCCATCGTCAGCCGACGCGGTAGGCACTGCCAAGGTGCCACGCATCCCCCAGAGGGTCGATAGCTGGAAACAAAACGATAAGAACTTTGCGACCTCGTAGAAGGATCTCTACAGTCGCTCGCCTTCCTCTTTCGGGATGTTCATCCCAGACGTAGTGCAGACCCGGGCGGCAGACCACTGCGTCACGGATCTCGTCGGGCGTTATCTGGTGCGTATGAATGATCTTCTGTGCAGTGCGGTCGCTGATGTGAAGAGTTGATACCCACAGCGAACTCACTACAGCCTCGATCCAACCCAGCGTTACTTGGAAGAAGCACAGCGTAGGCGCTTTGGCTCGCCCGACATAACCCGTTCGTCGCATCAAGTACGACATGGGTGGTCCATGAGGATCAGGATGCTAGTCAGATAGACCATTCCTACTCGTGAGTAAAGATCGCCTTTGGGTTTACTGCCCAATGTTGACCGCGTGAGGTGAGTACCAGCGAGGCGGCGCGCCACGGCCTCTCGTTCAGCGGGTGCCGTCGTCGTACGTGCGGCGCCAACGGTTGTGGGCCCGCCGGCCGACGCGCAGCCGGAGTCTCTTCCCACGGCAGCGGGGGCATGTCCGCACCTTCTGGAAGCACTCGACCTCGCCCGTCCCCGCACACTTGCGGCACGGGGAGAACGGTTTGACCGCGCACAGCGCGGCGTACCCGCCAAGCCACAGAACGGCCGCGGCCATAGCGACCAGCATGGAGTCTCTCCCTCTCGGTTCCGGGCGTTTCCCGGGGTTCTGGCGCCGCCCCTGCTAGCCGCTAGGTGCCTGCTCAGGGGCGTTATCCGCTGCTAGTAGGGGTGCTAGACCTAGCAGGGCGGGGTGCTAGGTCTAGCGGCCTTGATCGGGGCTACTTGGCGAGCCTGTCGGCGTCCCGGCGGGTGATGGCGGCGGCGACGTCGGCGCGCTGGATACCGCGCCGGTTGGCGCCCTCGCCGTCGTCGGTCTGCCCCCACACCTGGCCCGCCTTCACGTTCCACGGCTTGAGTACGGCGGTGACGTTCTCGCCCTTCCACTCCCCGTACACGTCCGGCCGCAACTCGGCGAGGCGGGCGGCGATCCGCTCGCACCACACGGCCTTCTCGTCGGCGCTCACGGACTTCAGAATGTCGCCGAGGATGTCGAGGCCGGCGGTCTCCGCCGGGCCCTGGCCGAGGGCGTGCCCGGTGATGTTGCCGTACTCCTCGCGCAACTGGCGGGCGCGGGTGACGACCAGCTCGGCGGCCGTGCCGTCAACGAACGCGGACGCGGCGATGACCGGGTCGTCGCCCTCGCCGGACATCCAGCAGATACCGAGGTCGGAGCGGGAGAACATCGTCGCCCGGATGCCGGATTTGTAGGCGCCGGTGCCGAGCACCATGTCGTTCGCGGTGTGGCTCATGACCTTCAGGCAGAACCGCAGCACGGCGTTCGCCGAGATGCCGGGCGGGAGGCTCTTGGCGTCGGGGCGCTGGGTGGCGAACATGCCGACGATGCCGAGGGCGGGGCCACGTTTGGCGATGTCCGTGCAGATGGACTCCAGCTCAGCCCCGTACTTCTCGTGCTCGAAGGGGATCTGGCACTCGTCGAGGCCGACGACGATCGGGTGCAGGCCGAGGCTCTTGTCACTGGCCAGGGCCGGGGTCACCTTGCTCTCGGGGCAGCGGAAACGCGGCAGACTCTTGATGACCTTGGCCCGGCGGCGCAGCTCATCCTTCAGTTCGCGTAGGGCGTGCAGGACGTACAGGAGGTCCTCGTCTTCCTCACCGGACCGGTAGCGGTGGAACACGGGCTCGAGCGGGCCGAGGTCGCCGGTGCCCTTGAAGTCGAAGCCGTACAGCTCGGCGCGCGGGTCGAGGGCGGCGATCAGCATCAGCAGCCTGAGCAGGAACGTCTTGCCCATGCGCGGGATGGAGCCGATCACGATGGAGGCGAACATCAGGGTGACGGTGATGTCCCGCATGCGCTGGTCGTTGCCGAACACGACCGGCTTGAACAGGTCGACCTGGCCGTCCTTCAGCAGTGGCCACGGGGGCTTCGTCGTCTCGTTCATCGGCCGGTCGCCCACCCACAGGATCAGTCGCCCCTCGTGCTCCTCGCGGTCGCCGGACGGCCATACGCAGCCGAGCTTGCGGCGCAGTCCGGATGCGAGGGCCTGGCGTTCCTCCATGACGTCCTCGGGGACGACGCCGTACGGGAGGTCGAGGTCGGCTCGGTAGCCGGGGCCGTCGCGGGTGATCTCGCTGGTGAAGCGCATGCCGTTCATGTCGCCGCCCTTCTTGATGGCGGCGGTGATACGGGCGTTGCCGATCGATTCGAGGGCGCGCAGCACGATGGTGCCCGTGAGCTTCTGGAGTTCGGTGCGCATGACGGCGGGGCCGATGACGGGGGCGTCGGGCTGCTGCCCGAAGTAGCCGAGGGTCAGCACCCCGCCGGCCGCGAACGCGCACAGGAAGGCGGGCGCCATGACGTACAGCCACAGGGCGAAGCCGAGCCCGAACACCGCGGCGACCACCGTCACGAAGCCGCGCAGGCGGACGCGGCCAGCGCGCAGGCGGGCCAGCGTCATGTACTCGGCGGCATCCTCCGTACGCACGGCGGCATCCCGCAGGGGTGCGGCCTCGCGGTCCCACACCCACCGGCTCGTGGACGCGACCAGGCGGCCCGTACCGCGCGGCGCCATCATGCCCAGCTGCACCGAGTACCAGGGCGTCCGCAGCCCATGGAACAGCGTGGCGTACCCGGCATGGCCAGCGGCGCGTTCAATGGTGGCGAGCAGGTCGCGGCGGGAGCGCATCCACGGGGCGATGATCGGGCGCCGCTTCTCGGTGGTGACCCCGGGCTCGGAAAGCTTCGGGTTGTCGACGGGTACGGGCGCGGACGGGACGCTGGCCGGTTCCGTGGCGGTTACGGGTGTCTCGGTGGCGGGCGGGGCGTGTAGCGGGCGCTCGGCAGTCTCGGTCATGCTGTCTCTCCGTCGTTCTGATGGGACGTACGGGGCCCGGGGACGGCCGCTGACCTGGCGGGATGGGCCGCCCCCGGGTGGACTACTTGGTGCCGCTGGCGCGCTTGGCGGCGCGGTCGCGGATGCGCTGGACCTTCCGCACGATGTCGGGCTGGTTGTCGCCGAGGGCGAACGCCCTCTTGGCGCCGATGAGTTCGAGGCGGATGATCTGCGCCTTCTCCCAGGCGGTGAGCTTCGGTTCAGACATGGGGTGTCCTCTCGGTTGCGGGCCGGGCTGTCCGGCCCCACCGCACCCCCGCAGTTGTGGGGGTAGCCCCACAACTGGCGGAGGACGGAGGGGCCGTCAGCGGCTCTTGCGCAGGTCGTTGAAGAGGTGGCGGAGGATCAGGAAGCATCCGGTTGCGCAGCATGCGGCGATGGCAAGCGCGATGGACGCGAAGGCGAGGCCGATGGAGCCGACGCAGACGGCGCCGCCGATGGCCAGCCACTCACCCGCGCCACGGCCCTGCTTGTGCTGGTGCTGGCAGGCCTGCGGGGCGGGCTGCTGCTGGGCTGCCTTGGCGAGTTCGACGGCGGCGAGCGCGATCTGCACGGCGGCCGTGTTCGCCGCGGCGTCTCGGGCGGCGGCCTCCGCCTTGTCGAGGGCGTCGCTCATGCCGTCCACCCCCGGACGCGGCGGGTGATGCGCGGCCAGAGCAGGACGCCGGCGGCGAACGCGAGGACGGCGGGCTGAGCGACGGCCGCGGCGAACACGGCCAGGACGAGGGTGAGCAGGGCCGGGTAGGCGACGAGGAGTCCGAGGACGGCTCCGAAGACGAGGCGCATCACGACCATCACTCCCCACCCTCGGTCGGCTCGGCGAGAGCCTTCTCGCGGTCGAAGAGGGAATCGATCACGTCCCACCCGCCGGTCAGTCCGCGGGCCTTCATGGCCTCCCGCATGGCCTCCCTGAACTTCCGCTTCGACGGCGGCGGGTCGGTGGAGTACAGCTCTGCGGCGAGCATGGCGACCGCCCGCAGGTTCGCGTTCTGCGGCCCCTCAAGGGAGGGCGTGCCGGATTGGCACGGTGTGACGGTCACGGGGGTCTCGGTGAGGGCGAAACCCCCCGTGCCGCCTGCGGTTTCGTCATCCGGCACACCCCCCGACAGGAGGGCTTCCAACTCTCGGTCGGAGACCAGGGCGGGCAGGGGGGTGTGCCAGTCCGGCACGGGGTGCCGGTCGGTGATCTCGGCGTGCGCTTCCAGCGCCTCGTACGTGGTGACGAGTGCTTCCGCTTCGGCCTTGCGGGTGTGCTTGACGATGTCGGCGGCGGCTTTCGTTTCGTCGGCGCGGGCTGTGGCGACGGCCCGGGATACGGCGATGCGGTCACGGGTGACCGCCCTGGCACGGTCGATGGCGGCCTGGGCGCGGGCGCTGATCCGGGTGCGGTCGCGGTCGACGGCCATGACGAGGGTCATCTTCGCGAGGACGGGGACGAGGGCGCCCACGATCGCGGCGAGCAGGTCGGCGGCGAGGAGTCCGTGCACGGTGAGGATCGCCACGGTGAGGGGGAGGAACACCCAGCCGATGACCTTCGGGAGTCGGGCGCTGGATCCCTGCCGGCGGTGTGCGGTTTCTTGGGCGAGGGCGTACAGCCAGACGGCGTCGTAGAGGGCGGCGACGGAGTACGCGAACGCGGGGTGGGCTTGTGCGGTGAGGATGTCGCCGATGGCGGCGACGGCCCACACGATGGCGATGAGGGTGAGCGCGGCGGGCAGGGCCCAGGTGCCGGCCTTTCGGAGGTTTTTCATTGCTCCACATCCGAGGTGGTGGCGCGCACCAGGAGTTGGGCGCACAGGCGGATGCCGTACCCCGCCGCGCGGATGGCGGCGGACTCGGTCGGCCTGGCGATGGGCCAGCGGGCGGTCACCGGGGCCTGCTCTCGGACCGGCGGTTGGCCTCGGCGACACGACGGGACAGCTCGGCGCTCTCGGCGTCGGTGAGCGCGTTCACTGGCCCTCCCCGGCGAGGAGCGCGTGCAGCTGGTCGGCGAGGTCGCGCAGTTGGTCGGCGTGCGCCTCGAAGGTGGCGGCGAGGTCGTAGAGGCTGGCTGCGTCTAACGTGCGCGCGTAGCTGCCCTGCTCGACGTACACGCCGATGGCGCGCTGCTCGGGACGGCTGGCGAAGGGGCTTTCCCCGAGGAAGGCGGTCCACAACAGCTCGCCGTTGTGGGTGAGGCGGTGCTCGGGGCTCTTGTGGTCGAGGTCGGCGCGGTAGGTGTCGGGCCGGTGGTCAGCGTGACCACCGCACCAGGCCGGGCAGGTCACGGTGACCGGGCCGTGGTCGGCGGTGAGCAGGGTGATCGTGCGGGGCTCGCTCACGGGCGCTCACCCCTGGCGCGGGTCTCGGTGCGGCTGAGCTGCTCGTCGCGGGTGCGCGGGCCGTCGACCCACGGGAACGGGCGGATGGTGTCGGCCGCCTTGAACACGCGGATCGCGGCACCCTCGGGGGCGTCCGGCAGGGCGTACACCCGGCCCCGGTCGAGGGAGGCGAGGAGTCGGGCACCGTGGTGTTCGCAGCCGTCCGCGCCCGCGTTCGCCGCGTCGAGGACGGTGACGACGACCGGGCCGACGCACGGGGTGGGGTCCTCGGGGTGCGCGGCCGGGCAGCGGGGCGGAGCTTCCTGCGATCCCAGGAAGTCGCCGGTCGGCTCGTCGCTGCGTTCCCGCAGGTCGGCGAGGTTACGGGGTTGCGTAACCTCAGCACCGACGGCACGCAGCAGGATCCGGAGCGCTTCGGTGAGTCCGCCGTGCGCTTGGGCGTAGGCGAAGATGTCGCCGCTGTCGACGGCGCCGTACCGGGCGAGCATCTTCTGTCCGACGCGGACCGCGACGGCGAGGTCGCTGGGCTCGGACAGGGGGTTCGAGGTGGGCATCTGCCCGCAGCTGGGTAGCGTGCTGGACAAGGCTGACTCCTTGATGTGAAGGGTCGGTCCAGGCCCCGGGCCGGCGGTAGGACGCTGGCCCGGGGCCGTCTAAGGAGCTGCTCAGGCGGCATCCACTGTCTGCGTCTCCTGGGCCCGCTCGCGTTCGATGAGTCCCAGGACGCGTGCGAAGACAGGCCCGGGGTCACCGTGTTCGACGATGAGCTGGCCGACATAGTCGAGGAGCTCGTCGACTCCGGGGTCACCGGTCTTGTTCGCCTCGATGTCGGCGAGGGCACGGACCACGGCCGCGCTGTGAGTGGTGGTGCTCATGGTTGGACTCCTTGATGCAGAAGGGTCTGATCGAGGTCCCGGGCCAGCGGTGGAGTCGCCAGGCCCGGGGCCGACTGGTGGGCTACGGCTTGGCGGCGCTGGCCTCGGTGATCCGCTTGATGCGGGCGTCCGTGGCCTCGGTGTCCAGGCGGGCGATCTCCGGGTCACCGTCGAAGTCGTTGGCCGCGATCCGCTCGGCGTCGTTGACCACGGCCGCCAGCCGGGCGACGAAACCGCGCATCGCATCCAGTGCCTCCCGCGCCTTCGCCGGGCTGATCTCCGCCACGTGCACCCCGGAGGACAGCCACACGCCGGTCTTGCGGCCGTAGGCCTGCGGCTTGTCGTTGGTGACGATGACCTGCGCGGACAGCCAGGGCAGGGTCTCGCCGTTTTCGCTGTAGCCGCTGGAGTCGAGTTCGGCGATGCACATCCGGGTCTCGACGGGGACGGTGGAGTGACACTCCAGCGCACCGAACTGGCCGTGGTTCTCGACGCAGAACCCGGGGCAGCCCCAGCGGGCCATCCACTCGGGGCCGCGCTGAGCGGCGGTGAGCGGGAGGCCGGACGCGGTGACGCACGGACGGCAGATCTTGATGTCCTCGCCGGTGATGTTCTTGCCGCCGCCGTAGCCGGGCATGGCGTTGGCAGGGACGAACGGGAGCGCAGTGTCGTCCAGCAGGTTGTTGCAGGTGACGCACCGGCCGACCGGGTGGACGGAGTCGTACGCCACCGGCACCTCGTCGACGCGGGCGATGAGGGTGCGACGGCCGTCGATGACCCGGATCTCGGCCAGGTCGATGGCCGGGTCGTCGGTCAGCTGGAGGGCGAGACCGAGGCGCTCGCACTCGCGGACGAGCTTGGGCATGTAGATGTCGGTTTCGTCGACGTCGTCGTTGTGGTCGCGAGCGGCGTCAGCCATCGCCTTGACCGTCCGCCCCCAGACGATGACCTTGTTGGCGAAGTCGTCGGCCTGGTCAGGGGTGAACAACTGGCCGTTGCCCTGCGAGTTCAGGGAGATCTCCACGCTGCCGGTGTCCGGGTCCGGGACGAACGACTCTGCGTAGAGCAGCTCGGGGCTGTTCAGCTCGAACTCGGGGAGCGCGGTGACAACCGCGCTCATCGGCGGCTGCTCGGCGCGCTGCTGGATGTTGGGGACGACGCGGAGCCGGGCGGTGCCCAGGGTGTTGGTGGTGGCGTTGATGGACTCGATGCTTTCGATGGACATGTTGCGTACTCCTTTGGGCAGTTCGCTTTGTTGTCTTGTCGAAGTAGTCGCGCTGGTGGGAGCGGTCGAGGCGGGCCGTCTTCGTTCGGGCGGTCCGGGCCCGACTCTTGGCCCTGCCAGTCGGGTGGCGCGTAAAATGCGCCCTTTGGCCTGGTGGTGCACCGCCCGGGGAGGCCTTCCCGCCTGCCCCGGACGGCGCGTCTACGGGGTGCTGCTACGCGGCGGCGGCGAACGCGGAGATCAGCGCGGCGGCCGTGACGTACTCCGCCTTGCGCGGCCGGTACGCGGCGACCAGGCGGCCGACCTGCGCCACGGTGTAGTGCGAGACCGTGCGGGTCTGGTGGGCGCGGCCACCAGCGACGGTGCGGCGGGTACGGGCCGACGCGGTCGGGGTGAGGCCGAGGCGCTTCGCGACGGAGCGGAGTCCGTTCGCGGTGCCGGCGGCCGTTTCGCGGTCGACACCGGCGGCGATCGCCACGGTGGCCAGCGAGCGGGGGCGGCGGCGGCACGAGGCGGAGAGGCGGGTGGCCGCGGCGCGGCGGCGGAGGGTGGCGCGAAGAGTGCGGCGGGTCGTGCGGTGCTCGCGGCGGATGGCAGACTTCTGCACAGCGGGTCTCCTGTTGGCTCAGGTGATTCCGTCAGGCCCTCGGATTGGTGTTGGTAGCACCGCCGGGGGCCGTCCTTGTGGCTACAAACCTAGTGGCTTTGTAGCCACAAGACAAGAGGGTCGCGGGATGAGTTTGTGGCTACGAAAACTCGTGCGCACGCTTGCTGTCTGTGGCTACAAAGCCGTACTCTCCCGGGCATGACACCCGAGACAGAGACTGAGTACGACACCCCCCGCCGGTTCCGGGCGCCAGATGACGAGTGGGAACCGTTCGAGGCTGCGACGCGTGCCGTGCACCCCGAGGGGCGCAGTCCGCGCGGCAGGGTGATCCGTGAGTTCATGCGCTGGTACATGCGCCGCCCCGGAGCGAAGCTCCCCGAGCGCCCCCCGGCCGGCCCCTGGTCGGAGTCGGACGGGAAGCCGTCGGCGGACTAACGGTGCGTCAGGGATTCGCGTCTCACGCGCGTCTCACAGAGTCGGTATTTCGGGGTGCCGACAGGGCCCCTGACCTGGTGTCGAACCCGCTTCCATAGAGCCCATGGAGCCCGTGGAGGAACTTCAGATCACTACGGATCAGAAGGTTGCAGGTTCGAATCCTGCCGAGTGCACAGCAGACCAGAGGCCCCGTGGAGGAATCCACGGGGCCTCTGGTGTTTTGCCTTGACGGCGGTGTTTGACGGCAACCACCTTCGGGAGCGGATCCGACAGCTAGCGGGGCTTCGGCTCACCTGCGTCATCGTCCGCGCCGTTGCCGCCATCCCTCAAGGCACCCCCTACGCGGTCAAACGCTGAACACTGCGAGTCGAGCCAGACGAAGTTGTGGATGTCCATGGTCGCGCGGCTCGCGCCGTGACCGAGGTCTTCCATGATCGTTCGAGCGTCGATGCTCGAACGTGGAGGAGCAACGCGCAAGTGTGACGCAGATTGCCGAATCGGACCTGTGGGCGTCGCTTCGAAGGAACAGTTCAGGCGGTGCGACTCGAAGGAGGGCCAGCTCGGTTCCTAGTTGGGCCGCCGTCAGGTGGCGCCAACCATTCTCATCCCCCTGCGGCTGTTGCTGCTGCGCCTCATGCCCTCGCGATTGTGGAGGGGGCTCAGGAGGGTTGCTGCCACGAGAAGGCTTGTGAACAGCCCCCAGCGTCGGGTAATGCCCTCGGGCGCGCGACTCGGGGACCGGCTTGCGGCATCTCTCCGTCCCGACAGGTCGAGGGCAGACAACCTGTCAGCTTGCGCCCTCTATGGCTGGGCTGCTGCCTTGGTCCTCCAAGGCAACCTTTCGTCAGTGCAGCCGCACTGGCCCTGAGCGTAATCCGTGACGCGCTGCGCGCGCAGAGGACACGTACGTGTGAACTGGCCATCGTCAAAAGGACACGGAGGAATTATTTCCCTGAGATTCAAGGAAAGCTTCAGCCGCATGAGCTGCCAATTGGAAGAAGAATCCGCGCCCGCGCTCTCCGACGTTCTCATATGAAGTATATGTTAGTGATTGGGCTTGAAGTGAGAGAAGGTACTGAGCATGCCATCTCTGCTTCCATTGTTTAGGCAAAGCCTCGGCGATCTGTGCAATCTCCGCGATTGTATCCACGAGAGAGTCAGGCGGATAATCTTTCAGTTTCGCGTCGTGATCGATTAGTAGTGCGATCGAGCTTTCCTGCTGTTTCTGACTCAATCCAGATCGCATGCTCCGAAATACGCACGAAAGCAGAAGCGTAACAATATCGCGCGTAAGTGGTGCGCTATCGCTGAAAGCTGACAGGTCGATGAATCTCAATTGCTCAATGCGAGGGCCACTGCTAATGGGCCACGGGACGACTGCGTTGTCCAGGTGTAGATCTCCATGGGTTAGGCCTTCTAGGTACTCGAGGTGGATACCTTGCATACGGTGATCATCTGTGGCCACCTGGATGGGATTCGGTAGATTCAGCTCCCTGTCACGAAAATTCACCCTTATGAAAGGTGCATCACTGGGCAAAAGATTTGCCGCTTTAGCCCATCTGTAGGCCGAGCGTCCCACAGATAGAGAATGCCTCAACTCCATTTTCAAATATTCGCTTGCTGTTGTGATTCTGGATTGCGCATTGGTTAGATCATTCCACTCGCGCAGGATAAGAAAAGTAGCCTTTTTGCAGCCTGACGCTTGATACCTTTCAGGAAGCTCACCGAGGGTATGGATCGAGTGGAAATCGCTGCCGGTTTCCTGGAACATGATCGATCTTCCGTCGATCATCAGTATGGGGGGATACGGTTGATGGACTAGATGGCGCTTGGAGAAATCTGGGCGCGCTTGCCAGGCTCGCTTGTGCAGCAGTGCCTCAATGGAGTGCTCACCCTTGGAGCTGATCTTCACTACGCACCTGTGGACACCTTGCGATTCCCGAGTTGTTTCCTCCGGTGCGAAGTCCACCAAGGCGAGTTGAGCACCTGTGCCGCCGCGTCGTCGCCAGGGCGGGGTGGGAGCGGAAACGGTAAGTCCTCGAGAGTGGGCCCACGTGACGAGGGCTGAGGCCGCTGCCTCATCGCCGAGGTATGCCCCCAGCTCTATGCTGGACCTCAATCCTTGGCCGTCCATCGCACCCCCGGTGCTTCGTTTGTCACGCAGTCTAGACACGAACACCCTAGCTGCTCCACAGTGTTAATAGTGTGCAAACGCTATGCGGCAAGGGGGCCACAAATGGCTGCAGGGGAACCGCTAATCAGACATGCGATCGAATCATCGGAAGCGTTTGTGTTGCGGGCGGTGACAGTGGTGCACGCGAGAGTTCAGCGCGTGGCTACTTTTCGCACTCTTATTTCTATGGCGGTTGCCATCGCAGGCGTCCTCGCGCCAGTTATTCATCTGTCTGCCTTGCCCGGAACTGTTGTGGGAGTGATTTGGGCGTTCGTATATGCGAGTCTTCTTCAACGCTACGTTGATAGAAAACTTCAAATGGCTGCGGTACTGCAGGAAATGTTCTATGTCCAGCAGTTCAGGATGCCTTGGAATGCGGTTGTGGCAGGGGATCCACTGCGAGCTGAAGATGTAAGGCAGCTCGTCAGGCAATATCGAGGAAGTGAGCAGTCCCTGCGAGACTGGTATGAGATGCCCAATCTTTCATATCCGTTCAATGTTCTCGTCAAGGAGTATCAGAATCTCTCGTGGGGTCAGCGAATTCGGCGGAGATACGCGTATCTAGCTGTATTTCTCACTGCGTCATGGGTCAGTCTCGGCGTTATCCTTGGGGCGGTTGGAAGCTTCACGCTAGTGGATCTAGTATTGCGCTGGTTCGTTCCTTCGCTAGGGTTGCTGATGCTTGGCTTTGAAACATGCCGAGAGCAATTTTCTATCGCGGCAGAGCGGAATCGTCTGTGTCAATTGGTTTATTCGTCTTGCGAAGCGGTAATAGGTGGCCGAAGTCTGGGCTCCACTGAAAGGCTATTGGTATTTGCGCGTCAAGTTGAGGATGTCCTTTTCTTGACTCGAAAAAAGGCTCCACGTGTTCCTCGGTGGTTCTATGAGCGTTATTACGAGGTTGATCGCGAAGATTTCGAGGAGGGTATGAGGCAGTTCAAGAGGTTGATGGAATCTTCGCCCCCTCCAGTGTCTTCGTAGAAATGCGACCGGTAGTTTCTTCGCGTGGTGGAGTGGCATCTAATGGTAAATCCCTCCGATCGGAATCATGTTGGGTGCACAACAGATCACAGGCTCTATCGAGTGATCGATAGAGCCTGTGATCTGTTGCCCTGATGGCAGAGTTTGACGGCACCGCCTTCCGAGGCAGGGCGGTTGCAAGTCAGGGCGGTTGCAAGTTCCGAGGGTGGGCAGCTGGTCGGGTTGTGACCGGTTGGGGTGCATAACGGAGCAGGCACGGGCTTCGTGATCATTGTGGTGTCTAAGCCCGATGATCATGAGGTGGCCCGTGCCTGCCGCTGTATCTTCTCCCATTCCCGCCGTGCTGGTGAAGCTGGGGCCGCTGGATGCCGGCCGAGTCGCTGACCTGCGCCCCTACTTCGACTCGGTGCCCGACCCCCGCTCCCGGCGGGGCCGGTGGTACTCGCTGACCGCGATCCTGCTGGTGTGTGCCTGCGCGGTCGTCTCGGGAGCCAGGAGCATCGACGAACTCGCCGAGTGGGCCCCGCGTGCCCCGAACGCACTCCTGACAGTCATCGGCATTCGGCGTCACCTGCTCGGATGGCGGCGCACTCCGTCGCCGGCCACGATCGGCCGTGTGCTGGGGGCTGTTGACGGTGACGCACTGGACCAGGCGGTCGGCGCCTACCTGGCCGGCCGGCACCGCTCCGCGTCCGGGCCCTCGCGCGTGATCGCTGTCGACGGCAAAGCACTCAGGGGATCAGCCCGCCTCACCGCGACGCGCCGGCATCTGCTCTCCGCGGTCACTCACGGCACCGTCGTGACCCTCGCCCAGGTGGAGGTCGGCGCGAAGACGAACGAAACCACGTACTTCCAACCGCTCCTGGCACCGCTGGACCTGACCGGCGCCGTCGTCACCTTCGACGCCCTGCACTCGGTCAAGGCGAACATCTCCTGGCTGGTCGAGGCCAAGAAGGCCCACTACATCGCCGTGATCAAGACCAACCAGCCGACCGCCCACACCCAGCTCGCAGCCCTGCCGTGGCGGGACATCGCTGTCCAGCACACCACCTCCGCCTCCGGACACGGCAGGCGCGAGTCCCGCTCGATCAAGACCTGCGCCGTCGCGGACGAACTCGGCGGGATCGCCTTTCCCCACGCCCGCCTGGCCATCCGCGTCCACCGCCGCCGCAAGCAGACCGGCAAACGCGAGACCCGTGAGAGTGTCTACGCCGTCACCAGCCTCGACGCCCACCAGACCGGCCCGGCCGATCTGGCCGCCGCGATTCGCGGGCACTGGGGAGTGGAGATGCGCCGAGCAGACTGCGCCCATGGGTAGTCAACAGCGCGTAAATCAGGGACCGTTGGTGGATCGGGCGGGCTTGCTGCGGTTGGTCGCTGCGGTGCAGCGGCTGCGGGAGGCATCCGTCCGGGCTGCGGGAGGTGAGGCGGCATGCGCGACGGCGGCGTCGACGACGGCCCCAGAGCCGGGAGCTGGACGCGGTGCGGGCGAGTCTTCCCGGGGCCCGTCGGCGGACGGCGGTGTACTGGCTGGCGGTGATGCGTCGCAGCGAGTCCACCGGGGGCAGGGACGCGGACCCGGTGGTGCCGCTCGTGGAAACGGGCGGTGAGTCATGGCCGCGGTGATGCCCTGGGAACACACCGGGAGCAAGATCACAGGGCGGCACCGTGAGCGGCTGGCCGTGGTCTATGTCCGTCAGTCGACGCGGCAGCAGGTGGAAGGCCATCAGGAGTCCACGCGGCTGCAGTACGCGCTGGTCGACCGGGCGGTGACGCTGGGCTGGGAGGCGTCCCGCGTGCTGGTCATCGATGACGATCTGGGGAAGTCCGGGGCCCGTTCGGAGCATCGGGCGGGCTTTCAGCGCCTGGTCGCGGAGATCTCTCTCGGTCATGTCGGTCTGGTGCTGGGCACCGAGATGTCGCGTCTGGCACGCTCGGGGAAGGACTGGTACCAGCTTCTGGAACTGTCGGCGCTCGGCGGCGCGCTGCTGGCCGACACCGACGGCGTCTACGACCCGAGTGAGTACAACGACCGTCTGCTGTTGGGGCTGAAGGGAACGATGTCCGAGGCCGAACTCTATTTGATCAACCAGCGGATGCGGGCCGGCCGGGTGAACAAGGCCCGCCGGGGCGAACTGGCGATCTCCCTGCCCATCGGCTACTGGCGGCGCCCGTCGGGTGAGGCCGTGCTCGATCCGGACGAACAGCTTCAGCATGTGGTGCGGCTGGTCTTCAGTAGGTTCGCGGAGATCGGTTCGATCCAGGGAGTGGTGCGGTTCCTGGTCGAGAACGGTATCGAGATGGGGGTGCGGCAGCGCAGTGGTCCGGACCGGGGCGAGATCGTGTGGAAGCGCCCGGCGAGGGCGACGGTGACCTGCATGCTCAACAGTCCGATCTACGCCGGGGTCTACGTATATGGCCGCCGTCCGCTGGACCACACCGTCCCGCGTGATGCGCGGGGCGGCGCCCGGCGACGGACCGCCCGCCGGGAGGACTATCTGGCGTGGATCGAGGACGCGATGCCCGCCTACATCACGCTGGCTCAGTACGAGGCCAACCTCGCGCGGCTGAAGGCGAACCGCCCGCACGGGGACGTGCCCGGATCGGTCCGTTACGGTCCCGCCCTGCTGGCCGGACTGTTGCGCTGCGGCCGCTGCGGCAGGCGCATGACCGTCGGCTACCACGTCGACGTCGGGAAGCCGAGGATCAGCTACAACTGCACCGGCGCCCGCTCGGAGGGGGGCGGACCGCACTGCCAGCACGTCGTCGGACGCAGTCTGGACCCCTATGTCACCGAGCAGGTCCTGGCCCTCCTCGCGCCGGACGCGGTCGAGGTCCATGTCCAGGCCGTGACGCAAGCCCTGGCCGACCGCGCCGCCGTGGAGAAGGTCTGGCAGCAGCGCCGGGAACGCGCCCAGCAGGACGTGGACCGCGCCAGGCGTTCCTACCGCCTCGCCGAACCCGAGAACCGCCTGGTCACACGGCATCTGGAACACGAATGGGAAGTGGCACTGACCGCCCAGCGCGATCTCGAGGAGCAGTGGCGCCGCTTCCAGCGCCAGACCCCCGAACGTTTCACCGGCGAGGAACAGGACACCGTCCGGCAGGCCGCCGTGGACCTGCCCCGCCTCTGTGAGGCACCCGGCGTCACCCACGCCGATCGCAAGGAAGTCGTCCGGGCCGTCCTCGACGAGATCACCGTCACCGTCCGCGGTCACAGCGAACTCGTCGACCTCACCCTGCACTGGGCCGGCGGCTCGACGACCACAGCCGTCGTCCGCCGCCCGATCCAGTACTTCGAGCACCTCAGCTACTACCCCCGCCTCGAACAGCGCATCCTGCAGCTCGCCGATACCGGCCTCAGCGCCGTGAAGATCGCCGATCAGCTCAACCGCGACGGCTTCCGCTCGGCACGCGGTGACGACCCCATCCGCCGACGCGTCGTCGCACAGATCCTCCAACGCAACGGCAGACCACTGCCGCCCCAGACGGGGCCATGGCCGGTCGACCCGGCCGAAGCGCCCCGGGAACACGAGTGGTGGCTGGGCGACCTCGCCGCCCACCTCGGCTGCACCCTCGGCACCGTCCGCAAATGGATCACCGACGGGCACCTCACCGGACGACAGGAGACACGGCACCCCTACCGATGGATCATGAACGCCCCACCAGACAAGATCACCGAACTCGAAGAACGCCTCGCCAAGACGCGCGGGCGACGCACCCGCATCCATCCCCGCTTCGCCGAACTCCTCGACGAGGACAACTCATAGGCGCAGCCTGCTTGACGCATCGAGAACTCCTCGCACCACATCAGAGACGTCACCTTCGCCGAGGACGCCTCCACCGTCCACGCCGGAACCGCACCACGGGCCATGGCCACCCTCCGCAACCTCGCCATCGGCGTGCTGAAAACCCTCGGAGCCGACAACATCGCCAAAACCACCCGCGCGATCCGCGACCAACCCGAACGAGCACTCCCCATCCTGGGCATCACCAACAACCCGGATCTCTACGGAACTTGATCAAGCCCTGCTCAACTGCGCGACGCACGACGGTGGTCGGTTGACTCACCACTGAAGCACCTTTGGGGTGGAGTGTGTTGCGTGTAGTACGTAAGTCGAGCGAGCCGCTCACATCGTCAAAGGAAGCCCTCTGAGCTGCGGATCTCAGTGAGCCCTGCGAGTCAGCTCACTGCTAGGAGGAGTGAACCGTTCCGGGTTCGGTAGGGACTCGATCATTTGAGAGGATCGAGTCATGGCACGTCCTTCCCGGTACCCGCTTGAGCTGCGCAAACGAGCCGTCCGCATGGTCGCCGAGGTGCGGCCGGAGTA
>NZ_JAAGLU010000609.1 GCF_010550245.1 Streptomyces sp. SID12501 | reverse complement strand
GAGCGGTGAATTCGAACTGGGCGCCGACCCGGTGAGCGGGAACCAGATCGTCGCGAAGGACGGTCGTTACGGGCCGTACGTCACCGAGATCCTTCCCGAGGGCACCCCGAAGACGGGCAAGAACGCGGTCAAGCCGCGGACGGCCTCCCTCTTCCAGTCGATGTCCCTGGACACCGTCACCCTCGACGACGCGCTCAAGCTGATGTCGCTGCCGCGCGTGGTCGGCGTGGACGCGGAGGGCGTCGAGATCACGGCCCAGAACGGCCGCTACGGCCCGTACCTGAAGAAGGGCACGGACTCGCGGTCCCTGGAGACCGAGGACCAGCTCTTCGCGATCACCCTGGACGAGGCCCTCGCCATCTACGCGCAGCCCAAGCAGCGCGGGCGGGCCGCGGCCAAGCCCCCGCTGAAGGAACTGGGCACGGACCCGGTGAGCGTGAAGCCGGTCG
>NZ_JAAGLU010000608.1 GCF_010550245.1 Streptomyces sp. SID12501 | reverse complement strand
GGGTCCATGACACCGCCGCGGATGTCCTTGATGAACCAGCCCTGCGCCGTGTTCACCACGGTCACCCGGTACGAGCGCTTCAGGGCCACCTCCGCCTTCGCGTCGTCGGCCCCTCCGCCGCCCCAGACGACCGTCACCCGTGCCGGGATCGCCTGGCCCTGGCTGTACGTGACCTTCTTGCCGGCCTCGGTGCCCTCGGGCGCCAGCGCCTGGACATCCTGGACCACCGGTGAGTTCAGCACGCCGGCCAGGCCCGAGACCGCCGCGGGGGTGGCGTCGGGGGTGGTGAAGCGGGTCAGGGCGGTGGTGTCGGACGCTGCCCACGCCTTGAAGTAACCGGCCAGGACCTGGTCCCTGAGCTGGGTGGAGAGTTCCTGGTCGATGACCTCTTCGCCCTTCTCCAGCGCGGGCGCGGTGTCGCGGATCGGCAGCGGCATCTCGCCGACGTT
>NZ_JAAGLU010000607.1 GCF_010550245.1 Streptomyces sp. SID12501 | reverse complement strand
GGATCTCGCCCGGCGACCGGATCGTGATCACCCACCGCCCGGAGCACGAGGTGACCTCCGCGTTCCTGTTCCGCGCCTGGACCACCGAGCGCGCGCTGCTGCCGCGGGTCCTGGCCGCGGGCGACGCGCTGGCGCCCGACGTGCGCGAGACCGCGCTCGCGTACGCCGCCAGGCACGGGGCGCGCTGAGCCGTCAGCGGGGGCAGCTAGGTTGCGCCTATGACGACTGCGTTGATTACGGGATCCACCGCGGGCATCGGCGCCGCCTTCGCCCGCCGGCTCGCCTCCCAGGGACACAATCTGGTGCTGGTGGCGCGCGACACCGAGCGACTGGCCGAGCAGGCCACCGAGTTGCACGACCGGCACGGCATCGAGGCCGAGGTGCTGGCCGCGGACCTGTCCACCGAGGAGGGCATCGCGGCCGTCGAGACCCGCCTGGATGACCGTACG
>NZ_JAAGLU010000606.1 GCF_010550245.1 Streptomyces sp. SID12501 | reverse complement strand
GGCCTGTACGAGCCGGTGCACCTGAATGCTGTTGCTCACCTGGTCGACCTTGGCCATCGCGAACCGGCCGATCTCCCGGATCACCCGGCCCAGCACCAACTTCTCCTGGAGCGAGGCGTCGTACGGCTTGAGCGCGTCGATCATCTCCTTGCTGTACAGCAGGTTCGCCGAGATCGGCTCCGGCGCGAAGAAGGCGCACAGTTGCAACAGCCGGACCGCGGCGGGGGAGCGGGACTGGAGCCGTTCGATCGACACGTTCCAGGTCGCCGCGACCGGCTCCGGGTAGCCGGGCGGCTGGTTCAGCCCGAGCACCCGGGCCGTCTGCTGGGCCAGCTGCTCCAGGTACGCCGACACCGGTGTCGCGGTCTCCGCGATCCAGGCGCCCGCCTGTTCGACGGCGAGCGGCAGGTCGCCGACCGCCACGGCCACCTGCTCGGCGTCGGCCTTGG
>NZ_JAAGLU010000605.1 GCF_010550245.1 Streptomyces sp. SID12501 | reverse complement strand
AGCGAGCTACCGAGCTGCTCCACCCCGCGTCGGTAAAACCACAGTATCACGACGCGGGACGGAGCCCTGACCGCGTGGCGCTAGCCGGTCGGCTTGGGGGCCGGCGCCTTGGCCTCGGCGTCGATCGCCCGCTTCAGCGCGGCCTCCAGGTCGTCCTGGGCCTTGCCGTAGGCGGACCAGTCGCCGGCCTTCATGGCCTTGTCCGCCTCCTCGACGGCCTTCTGCGCGTCGGAGAGGGCCGCCTTGACCGTCGGGTCCTGGGGTACGGGCTGTTGCGGCGTACCGTCGCCCGGCGGCTGGTCCGGGTTGGTCGGCGTCGTGGGCACGGTGGGTGCCTCGGCGCCGAAGACCACGTTCAGCGCCTTGTCGAGGGTGTCCTCGAAGGCCGTCTGGCCGCCGTAGGTCACCAGCACCTTGCGCAGCAGCGGGTACTTGAGCCCGGAGCTGCGG
>NZ_JAAGLU010000604.1 GCF_010550245.1 Streptomyces sp. SID12501 | reverse complement strand
CGGCGACGACCTCACCGGGCTCATGGCCCTGGAGGGCATGACCTCGCACGCCGCGCTGGCGGCGGGGGAGGAAGCGGTGGCGGGCCGCGTCGCGGCCGGTTTCCGGGCGGACCTGACCGCCTTCGGCCTGGACCCGGTGGCGGCTCCGGCGGACGAACTGGCCGGGGCGCCGGTCCGGCTCACCATGTCGGGAGGCCGGATCACCCAGCGGGAAGGGTAGGGCGGGCCGGGGTTCAGCGCTGGAAGCGGGCCAGTGCCGGATGGTTCAGGGGAGCGGCCGTCACCGGGTGGCGGCCGGTCTCCTCGGGCCTGCGCGGCAGCCGGTGCGGGAGGGATCCGTACCAGTCGCGGGAGATGGCGTACCCGAAGGCCAGGCAGATCATGCCGCCGACGGCGTCGAGCCAGAAGTGGTTCGCGGTGGCCACGATCACGACCAGCGTCGCCGTCGGG
>NZ_JAAGLU010000603.1 GCF_010550245.1 Streptomyces sp. SID12501 | reverse complement strand
AATCTCATCGCGGCCGCCCGGGGAAACGGGTAGGTTGAAGTGTAAGCCGGCTCGGGCGCCGCCGGTTCTGCGACAAAGAGTGAGGCCGTCGGCGGCGAGCCGCCGGTCGGGTGTGTCGTAGTAGACGGCGTCGAGTTCGACGGTGCCCTGGTCGGTCACGGCCGTGATCCCGGCCGTGCCCGTCAGGTCCGGCACCTCGCCGCGGGCCGGCCCGGAGCCCTTCTTGCCGGCCCGTGTGAACTCGAACTTCCGCTCGATCTCGCGCTTCGTGTGCGCCATGGACCGAATTTAGTGCTGAACGGGACGTGACTCCAGGGTGAACGGGGCATTAGGCCGACAACGGCCGTTGCACCTTGATCGACTGCAACAGCCCGACGGCGACCTAGACGGCGAACATCGAGGAGCCTCCGTACGAGACGAAGGGCAGCGGGATCCCGGCCACCGACATGAT
>NZ_JAAGLU010000602.1 GCF_010550245.1 Streptomyces sp. SID12501 | reverse complement strand
CGCGGCGCACTCGAGGTTCATCGCGGTCGCGGTGCAGTCGCTCGCGGCGCGTGCGGTCCTGGCCGGGGGGATCGCGTGGGCCCTGCTCACCGACCAGGGCCTGCCCGGCCTGCTCCTCGCGTCGTTCGCCGACGCCGGCGTCGCCGTCCTCCTGGGCGTCGTCCTGTGCCGGCAGCACCTGCTGCGCGAGGCCCGCCGCCCCACCGACCGCGCGCAGACCCGTGAGCTGTGGGCGTACTCGTGGCGGAACCAGCTGTCCGCGCTGGGTTTCGTGGCGCAGCGCGAGCTCGACGTGGTGATCGCGGGCGTGATGCTGTCGACCGCCGCGCTCGCGAGCGTCTCCGCGGCCGCACCGCTCGTCGCGGCCGCGTGCCTCGCCCCCACCGTGCTGCTCACGCCGGTCTTCACCTCGCTGAGCGTGCAGGCCGGCCGGGACCCCGCCGGCCTGGCC
>NZ_JAAGLU010000601.1 GCF_010550245.1 Streptomyces sp. SID12501 | reverse complement strand
AACTGCCCGCCGCCATGGCCGCCGCGCAGCGCGCCGCCGACCTGGCCCCCGCGGACCCCGGACCCTGGGTCGTCATGATCACGGCCGCGCGGGCGCTGTCTTACACGCACAGCCGGTTCGCCGACCTGTGGCGCAACCTCACGCTCCGCGCGCCCCACCACCCGGCCGCCCACTGGCAGGCCATGCAGTACTGGTTCGCCAAGTGGCACGGCTCCGACGAGCTGATGATCGAGTTTGCCGGGCGGGCCGCCGCCCAGGCCCCGGCGGGCAGCCTGCTGCCCGGGGTACACCTGCACGCGCTGGGCGAACTGCGCGGCGCGCGCGCCGCCCGTACCGCCCGCTCCGAGGCGAACCGGGCCCGGCTCCTCGACATCGCGGGCCGGCTGGACACCGTACGACCCGACCACGAGGGCCTGCCCCGGCTGCGCCAGCACGCCGCCGCCCTCGCCCA
>NZ_JAAGLU010000600.1 GCF_010550245.1 Streptomyces sp. SID12501 | reverse complement strand
GGTGCTGCGGCTTCTTGTCGCTGCTCCGGCGCAGACCATGCCCAGCAGTACCGTCAGTCCGCCGACGATGATGTTGTTGAGGACGATTCCGGCGTCCGGGCTGTTCCCGACCACCCAGGTCGACACGATTATCCACACACCGATGGCGCACATCGCCCAGCTCAGGCCGTACATCCGCTCGGGCGTCATCGTGAAGCCCAGGGCCGGGACCGCGATCGCGATGCCCATGACGAGGTTGTGCGTCACCAGGGCGGGCTGGCTGGCCGTGAAGTGGAGCACCCAGGGGGAGACGGCGCAGTAGAGGCCGACGAGGAACACCGGCGCGTCCACCAGCGCCACATCGCGGCCGCCCATCACCCTGTCGTACCGCGCGCGCATTTCGGAGGCATCGGGGTGACCCGATATGTCACTCCTGGTGTCTGAGACGTTGGTCATGAGATTTCGTCTCCTT
>NZ_JAAGLU010000005.1 GCF_010550245.1 Streptomyces sp. SID12501 | reverse complement strand
GGCTTCGGCGCCGGAAAGGCCGCGGTGGCCCGCGCGGCGTCGGCCCAGGGCGCGAATCCAGCCCTGCTGCCCCCGCCCCCGGCCGTCCCCCAGCAGAACACTCCCGGCGCCGGTGCGGCCATGGCCCCCGGCGTCGGCGGCGGTCAGCCCTCCTGGGCCCAGCAGGTGCACCGCCTGGGCGGGGCCGAGGAGGGCGGAGAGCAGCGCCTCGCGCCCTGGAAGCCGCCCGTCGAGGACGTGTTCCAGGCCGCCGCCCGCAGACAGGCGTCGGCCCGTCCAGCGGGCCTCGGCAAGCGGCTGTTCGCGCGGCTCGTGGACACCCTGGTCGTCGGCGCCCTCACCGCCGCGGCGGCCGTGCCGCTGGGCACCATGGCCGTCGACCACATCACGGAGAAGATCGACGCGGCCAGGCTCTCCGGCGAGACCGTGACCGTATGGCTGCTGGACGGCACGACCGGGCTGTACCTGGGCATCGTGCTGGCCGTGCTGCTGCTGGCCGGGATCCTGTCCGAGGCGTGGCCCACGGCCAAGTGGGGCCGCACCCTCGGCAAGAAGCTGGTCGGTCTGGAGGTCCGGGACATCGAGGGCCACGAGCCGCCGTCGTTCGGCGGGGCCCTGCGCCGCTGGCTCGTCTACGCCGTCCCGGGGCTGCTCGGCATCGGCGTCGTGGGTGTCCTGTGGTGCTTGTTCGACCGCCCGTGGCGCCAGTGCTGGCACGACAAGGCGGCGCACACCTTCGTGGCGGGCTGAGCGCACACGGACACACGCAGGACATATGCAAGACGCGCACAAGACACAAACGGATATACGACGGCCGTACGTTCGACGCGGGGTGGTCGGGTACGGAGTACGGATCAGCTGATTCGGTACCCCGGACGGCCCCTCGCCGGATGCGGAGCCGGATGGTTCGCGGTCCACTCGGGCCATGAGCAGCGAACCGCCCCCCGGCTCCGGTCAGCAGCCACCGGACGACGACCCGTTCAGGAAGCAGCCACCGCCTCCGCCGCACGGCGCAGGTGATCCGTACGGCAGCTCAGGCCCCACCGGCGGCGGCTCGCCGTACGGAGGCGCAGGCACGCCCTATGGAGGTGGCGGCCCGCCCTACGCAGGCGGCGGCGGTGATCCGTACGGCGGTGCAGGCGACCCCCTCGCGGGCATGCCACCGCTCGCCGACGGCGGCCGGCGTGTGCTCGCGCGGCTCATCGACATGATCCTCGTCGGTGTCGTCGTCGGGCTGCTCACCTGGGGTTTCAACGTCAACGAGTACGACGTCGACGGCGACAACATGAACTACGGCCGCTCGGTCGGCCAGTCGCTCATCGCCGCCGTGCTCTACATCGCGTACGACACGATCCTGATCTCCCGCACCGGGCAGACGCTCGGCAAGAAGTGGCTCCGGCTGCGGGTGGCCAACCTCGACAACGGCGCCACGCCCTCCGTGCAGACCGCGCTCGTCCGGTCGCTCGTGCTGTGGATCCCGTTCGCCTTCTGCTGCGCCTGCATCTGGACGGCGATCTCGGGCGGCTGGAGTTTCTTCGACAAGCCGTACAGGCAGGGCCTGCACGACAAGGCGGCCAAGACCGTGGTGGTCAGCACCGGTTGATCAACTCTTCTGACGGCAACGGCGGTTGGGCGGGCCCGCATCACGCGGACCCGCCCAACCGCCGTTGGCGGAGCGGAAGAGGTCGGGGTCGGGGTGGTTCAGTCCTGCTGTCCCGAGGAGGCCTGTACCGGGACGCGTTCGCGCGGCGCCGGGGCGGCCGACGAGGCGACGATCTGTGAGGTCGCGCGGGCCGGCCTGGACCGGGGCACGGTCATGGCGACGAGCAGTCCCAGGACGAGTCCCACGAGGGCGATCAGCGCGACCCCCGGACCCGAATCCGTCCGAGACAGCAGCAGCATGGCGAGCGTCGAGAGAATCACGGTGCACGAACCGTAGGTGAGCTGTGCGACGGTCGGACGAGGCGCGGTCTGACGAGGCATGGCAATCGAGTCCTCGTTGGATTCGGGGGGTGAACGGGGGTGAGGCGCGGGTCGACCTGGCTTTCCACCGGGCATCCGGCGTTCCGCCAACCGACTCTAATCGCGTCCATGCCCGACTGGAACGCGCAGTAAGCGTGACCTAACCCACGGCTCCGGAGCACAGGGGGCGCACGGAGTCACGGCGTCCACCGACTGGACGCGCCCGCGCGCCGGTTGGGCGATGCGTTGGGCGACACGTCGGACCTGCTCCCGATGTCCGTAAAGGGAACCCATGGCGGAGATATAGCGGTTGCCAACTCCGCATAATGCACTTGACCTGTCCAAGTCAAGGTCTGTCTTTTCTTCTAAACCTCTAGTCAAATTACGTCACTTGACTACACGCGTATACCGCCCGCGGAGAGTTTCCGAACCAGGAACCCCCCATCCGCGTGGACGGGCGCGGGGGAGGGACCCTCAAGTGACCAGCAGACCCTGGACGTTCAGAACGGCGGCCGTCGGTGTGGCACTCGCCACAGCCGCCGCCGCCTTCTCCACCTACGCCATCGCCGAGGCCGATTCGGGCGCCGTCGCCGGTGCTTCGGCCGCGAACCGGCACGACCCGGCGGAGCAGCAGCACGCGGACCACGACCTCGACGGTCCGCTCAGCAAGACCCAGGAGGCCCAGCGCGAGGAAGCGCTCAACCAGGTCATCTCCGGCGAGGCCACGGCCAAGAACCGCAACGGTTCGCAGGTCGTGCAGCTGAAGAGCGGCAAGGGCAAGGGCAAGTACGTCGAACTGAGCCGGGAGAAGACCGACAAGATCTTCACGATCCTGGTCGAGTTCGGCGACCAGGTCGACAGCCGCTACGGCGGCACGGTCGGCCCGCTCCACAACGAGATAGCCAAGCCGGACCGCACCCAGGACAACAGCACGGCCTGGCAGGCGGACTACAACACCGACCACTTCCAGAAGCTCTACTTCGGCACCGGCAAGAACGTCGAGTCGATGAAGAAGTACTACGAGAAGCAGTCCTCGGGCCGCTACTCGGTCGAGGGCACCGTCTCGGACTGGGTCAAGGTCCCCTACAACGAGGCCCGTTACGGCTCCAACCTGGCCAACGACGGCGCCTGGTACGCGGTTCAGGACGGCGTCACCGCATGGGTCGCGGCGCAGGAGGCAGCAGGCGCGACCGACGCGGAGATCAAGGCACAGCTCGCCGCGTACGACCAGTGGGACCGCTACGACTTCGACGCCGACGGCAACTTCAACGAGCCCGACGGCTACATCGACCACTTCCAGATCGTGCACGCCGGTGAGGACGAGTCCGCGGGCGGCGGCGCCCAGGGCGAGGACGCCATCTGGGCCCACCGCTGGTACGCGTTCGGCACCGACGCAGGCTCGACCGGCCCGTCCGGCAACCAGCTCGGCGGCGCGCAGATCGGCGCCACCGGCATCTGGGTCGGCGACTACACCATCCAGCCGGAGAACGGCGGACTCGGCGTCTTCGCCCACGAGTACGGCCACGACCTCGGTCTGCCGGACCACTACGACACCACCAACACCGGTGAGAACTCGACCGGTTTCTGGACCCTGATGTCGTCCGGTTCCTGGCTCGGCACCGGTGGCGACAACATCGGCAACCTGCCCGGCGACATGAACGCCTGGGACAAGCTCCAGCTGGGCTGGCTCGACTACGACACGGCGAAGGCCGGGAAGAAGTCGAACCACAAGCTGGGCGTCGCCGAGTACAACACCAAGAACGCGCAGGCGCTCGTCGTCGAACTGCCCGAGAAGACGGTCACCACCGACGTCGTCACTCCGGCGCAGGGCGCGACCCAGTGGTGGAGCGGCAGCGACAACAACCTCTCCAACACGCTGACCCGTTCGGTCGACCTCACCGGCAAGTCCTCGGCCACCCTGACCCTGGACGGCTGGTACGACATCGAGGCCGACTACGACTACCTCTACACCGAGGTCTCCACCAACGGCGGCGTCACCTACACGCCCATCGACGGCACGGTCGACGGCGCTGCCATCCCGCGTGACGGCAGCGGCAACCCGGCGCTCACCGGCACGGTGGACGCGTACAAGAAGCTGTCGTACTCCCTGGACGCCTACGCGGGCCAGAAGTTCGACCTGCGCTTCCGCTACACGTCCGACGGCGGCGTCTCCCAAATGGGCTTTGCGGCCGACGAGATCACCGTCACCGCCGACGGCGCCACGGTCTTCGCCGACAACGCGGAGAGCGCGGACGCGGCGTGGACGACGAAGGGCTTCTCGCGCATCGGCGCGGCCATCACGGACGACTACCCGCAGTACTACATCGCCGAGAACCGCCAGTACGTGTCGTACGACAAGACCCTCAAGGTCGGCCCGTACAACTTCGGCTTCTCGACGACCCGTCCGTCCTGGGTCGAGCACTTCCCGTACCAGAACGGCCTGTTGATCTGGAAGTGGGACACCTCCCAGAAGGACAACAACGTCACCGCGCACCCCGGTGCCGGTCTGGTCCTCCCGGTGGACGCGCACCCGGCCGCGCTGAAGTGGGCGGACGGCACGCTGATGCGCAGCCGTATCCAGTCCTACGACTCCCCGTTCAGCCTCTACCGCACGGACGCGCTCCGGCTCCACAAGGCGGACGTGCTCACGAAGGTCGCCTCCCAGAAGGGCGTGCCGATCTTCAACGACCACACCTCCACGTACTACGACGCGGCGACCCCGCTGGCGGGCGTGAAGATCACTGACACCAACACCAAGATCAAGATCGTCAAGGAAGCCAAGGACGGCTCCACGATCTCGCTCCAGGTGGGCCCCGCAGTGAAGTAGTCCGCATAATTGCAGGTCAGAGCATGATCGGCCGTGACCCCCTGGCGGGTCGCGGCCGATCGTGTTTAGGTGCCTCCTGTGCCTTTCTTATTGACACCGAGTCCCACGGGGGGTGTGACCGCATGGCCGCAGGAGGTTTCTGCAAGTTGCCTAGTGGCAGCGTGGTGGTGGCGTTGAACCTGCCGAGCCCCACCGCCCCGGCCCCCACCCGCACGGGCGCCGGACTGGACGACGTACGCGTCCTGGTACTGGCCCAGAACCGGGCCAGGGCACTGACCCGCCTGCGCAACCTCGGCCTGCGAGCGGTCTACCTCCGGGGCAACGCGGCCCCGCCCACCCCCGACGAGATCACGGCCGTCCTCCACCACCCCGACGGCCTCATATGGCGCACGGCCCCGGACAACAGCGTCCCGTCGATACCGGAGCGCACGGAGCTGTGGCACCCGATCAGGTCCCTCCTGCGGAGGCCGCCGCCGGTACCGGGTGTGACGGCGGCCGTGAGGGTGGCCGGGAGGGCGTCGCAGGCCGTCCTCGGTCCTGCGACCTAGGCCCGCCGTCGGATGTGACCGGCCGGTGTACGCCATAACCTCGCCGTATGACGGCAGCCGGCTCACCTTCCGACGTATCTCCCGAGGCATCTCCCGACGGACCCCGCAGCATCGGGCAGCGCAGGCGCGAGGCGCTGGAACGGCTCGCGCGGGACATCGACGTATGGGTCGCCACGGCAGACGCCGACGGCGAGCCGACCCTCGTTCCGCTGACCTACTGGTGGGACGGCGAGACGGTGTGGCTGGCCACCCGCGACACCAACCCGACCGGCCGCAACCTGCGCGCCTCGGGCCGGGTACGCCTCTGCTTCGGCCACACCCGGGACGTGGTCCTGATCCACGGCACCGCCCGCAGGCTGACCCGCGAGGAGCTGCCGGCCGGCGTGGGCGACGCCTTCACCGCGAAGGACGGCTGGGACCCGCGGGAGAGCGGCCCCTCGTACGTCTGGTTCCAGGTCGTCCCGGAGGTGATCCAGGCGTGGGGAACCGTGCCCGAGATGGCCGACCGGGACCTGATGTGTGACGGCAAGTGGCTGAACCAGGCGGCCGACTGACCAGGGCGTACGGACTACGGGTCACACCACCGGCTTGCCGGACAGCTCCACGCCCGCCGCCCGCAGCTCCTCCAGGGCCCGGTCCGTGGACTCCTCGGCGACGCCGGCGGTGAGGTCCAGCAGGACCTGGGTGCGGAAGCCCTCGCGGGCCGCGTCCAGGGCGGTGGCCCTGACGCAGTGGTCGGTCGCGATGCCGACCACGTCCACCTCGTCGATCTCGCGGGTCCGCAGCCACTCGGCCAGCGTGACCCCGTTCTCGTCGGCGCCCTCGAAGCCGCTGTAGGCCGCCGCGTACGCCCCCTTGTCGAAGACGGCGTCGACCGCGCCGGAGGCGACCGCAGGGGCGAAGTTCGGGTGGAAGCCGACGCCCTCCGTGCCGGCCACACAGTGCGCGGGCCAGGAGCGCTGGAAGTCGGGGTTGTCGGCGAAATGGCCACCGGGGGCGATGTGGTGGTCGCGGGTCGCCACGACGTGGCGGTATCCGGCGGGGGCCTGCCCGATCAGTTCGGTGATCGCGGCGGCCACGTCGGCACCTCCGGCCACCGCGAGACTGCCTCCCTCGCAGAAGTCGTTCTGCACGTCTACGACGATCAAGGCGCGGCGCATGGGCGGTCTTCCTTCGACGGTTTCGGCCGTACGGCCGTTTCGGCGGTGACGCCGGGTCGGTCGTACGGGAGGGGTGCGGGCCCGGCCGGTGCGACTGTGCGAACTGCTGAACCACCGAGCCTAGAGACTTCCGCACCACTTCGGGAGGGGGCGTTCGGGGCAATCGGCGCACGCGGACGCCCGTTGCCCCTGTGTACCGGGGTTGTCAGACACGCACGGACAGGTACTCCGTCGGAATGACGGCCTCCCCGCGCGACAGCTGCGTCGCCGACAGCGGCAGGTTGGCGCGCGCGGTGGCATGCCGGTCCCGTACGACGTCCAGCGGCTCGCGGGCGATCACCCGGCCGCCCTTGACCAGCTCGACCAGCAGCTGCCGGTCGGCCAGCTCGACGGGCACCGGTCCCGTACCGATCACCTCGGCCTCCGCGATCCCGTCCCGGTCCAGTCGCCGGGCCGCCCACTTCCGGCCGCCGACGGACGTCTTGCCGCCGCTCGACTTCTTCGCCACCGGGACGAGCGGAGCCTTCGGGTCCGCCGACTCGGCGCGGGCCACCAACTTGTAGACCATCGAGCATGTCGGGTGGCCGGAACCCGTCACCAGCTGGGTGCCGACCCCGTACGCGTCCACGGGCGCCGCCGCCAGCGAGGCGATCGCGTACTCGTCGAGGTCCGAGGTCACGATGATCCGCGTCCGCCCGGCCCCCAGCTCGTCCAGCTGCTGCCGCACCCGGTGCGCGACGAGGAGCAGATCCCCTGAGTCGATGCGCACCGCGCCCAGCTCGGGCCCGGCGACCTCCACGGCCACCCGTACCGCCTCGGTGACGTCGTACGTGTCCACCAGCAGCGTCGTGTTCCGGCCCAGCGAGTCCACCTGGGCCTGGAAGGCGTCCCGCTCGCTGTCGTGGAGCAGAGTGAACGCGTGGGCGCTCGTCCCGACGGTCGGGATGTCGTAGCGGAAACCGGCGGCCAGGTCGGACGTGGTCGCGAAGCCGCCGATGTACGCGGCGCGGGAGGCGGCCACCGCGGCCAGCTCGTGGGTGCGCCGGGCGCCCATCTCGATCAGCGGGCGGTCACCGGCGGCCGAGGCCATCCGGGAGGCCGCCGCCGCGATCGCCGAGTCGTGGTTGAGGATGGAGAGGATCACCGTCTCCAGCAGCACGCACTCCGCGAAGGAGCCCTCGACCCGGAGCACCGGCGAGCCCGGGAAATAGACCTCGCCCTCGGGATAGCCCCAGATGTCCCCGCCGAAGCGGTAGGCGGCCAGCCACTCCAGGGTCTCCTCGTTGACGATCCGGCGCTCGCGCAGGAAGTCGAGGACGGCAGCGTCGAACCGGAAGTTCTCCACCGCGTCGAGCACCCGCCCGGTGCCCGCGACGACGCCGTAGCGCCGGCCCTCCGGCAGCCGTCGGGTGAAGGCCTCGAAGACCGACCGCCGGTCGGCGGTGCCCGCCTTCAGGGCGGCCTGGAGCATCGTCAGCTCGTAGTGATCGGTGAAGAGCGCCGTCGAAGGAACGTCCACCGGCAGCCCAAGGTCCGCTGTGTTCATAAGGAGGGATGCTACCCCCATCTCGTCACTTTGACGATTTCTGCTCGTGAGCGGCCCCGCCCCGGATCCCGTTTGGCTCGGGACCCCCTTGTGGTGGCAGCATGGGCCGGGTGACGTCACCCGCTCCCGTAGAGATCGAACGCACCGAGTCGGCGCAGGAGACCTTCGCCGTACCCGAGCCCGACGTCCCGTGGGTCACCATCGTCCACAACGACCCGGTCAACCTCATGAGCTATGTGACCTACGTCTTCCAGACGTACTTCGGCTACTCGAAGGACAAGGCCACCAAGCTCATGATGGACGTCCACCACAAGGGCCGGGCAGTCGTCTCCAGCGGCAGTCGCGAGGAGATGGAACGCGACGTGCAGGCGATGCACGGCTACGGTCTGTGGGCCACCCTCCAGCAGGACCGGAAGTAGCGAACTCACTCCATGCCAGGACACTTCGAACCGCTCCCCGGCGGCGGCGCGGCCGTCGCGCTCGACGACGTCGAGATCTCCATCATCCGGTCGCTGGCCGTCCAGCTCCTGGAGCTGATCGGCCCCGGCCCCGCCGAGGACGCCTCCGACGACCCGCTCGCCGAACTGTTCGCCGAGGGCCCGAGCGAGCCGCCCTCCGACCCGGTGCTCAAGCGCCTGTTCCCGGACGCCTACGGCGACCCCGTCGACGTACCGGCCTCGCCCGGCAAGGCCGAGGAGCAACGGGAGTACTCCGCCGAGTTCCGCCGGTTCACCGAGAACGACCTGCGGACCGGCAAGCGGGAGAACGCCCTCACGGTGATCCGCTCACTGGACGCCCTGACGCCGGCCGGCGACGGGGGCGCGGTGCTCAAGCTGGCCCACGAGGAGTCCCGGCAGTGGCTGGGCACACTCAACGACCTGCGCCTGGCGATCGGCTCCCGGCTGGACGTCATCGACGAGGAGGACACCGACCTCCTCTACCAGCTGCCGGACGAGGACCCCCGCAAGCCGATGGTGATGGCGTACCTGTGGCTGGGCGGGCTGCAGGAGACACTCGTCACCACGCTGATGCCCTGACGCTCCTACGCCCTGAGGCCTCGCCGGATTCCGGCATGTGGACCGTCCCGTACCAACCCTCGGTACGGGACGGCCCCTCTGCTTATCCTGGCCGGCATGCTGACCATCACCCAGGCCCTCATCGACCAGATCGTCGCCCACGCGCGCAAGGACCACCCCGACGAGGCATGCGGCGTCGTCGCCGGACCGGCGGGCACGGACCGCCCCGAGCGCTTCATCCCGATGCTGAACGCGGCCATGTCGCCCACGTTCTACGAGTTCGACTCCGGGGACCTGCTGAAGCTGTACCGCGAGATGGACGACCGCGACGAGGAGCCGGTGGTCATCTACCACTCCCACACGGCGACCGAGGCCCGCCCCTCCCGCACCGACATCTCCTACGCCAACGAGCCCGGCGCCCACTACGTCCTCGTGTCCACGGCCGACACGGACGGCCTCGGCGAGTTCCAGTTCCGCTCGTTCCGGATCATCGAGGGCGAGGTCACGGAGGAGAAGGTCAGTGTCGCGGAAGAGCACTGATCTCATCCAGCGGCCCGAAAATGTCCAGAGTGCGGGACAGGCCTCCAGGATCCGGACCGGGAATCGATACGATGAGCCCATGGTTCCCTACGACGTGAGTGAGAAGACGCCGGGCGCCCCGCTGCTCGTGGCGCGGCTGCACGTCGACCTGTGCAGGCTGGCCAGCGCCATCTGTTGACGCCGATCCCTGCTGCCGTACGGCCGTGAGCCGCGGCGCCTCACATGCATGACCTGCTGAAGAATGCTTTTCGCGCCGCCGCGCGCCCATCGACCCAACACTCCCGACAGGAGCCCGAGCCATGGCCATCGAGGTCCGCATCCCGACCATCCTCCGCACCTACACCGACGGCGAGAAGGCCGTCCCCGGTGCCGGGGAGACCCTCGCCGAGCTCCTCGCCGACCTCGAGACCCGGCACGCCGGTGTCCAGGCCCGCATCGTGGACGACGGAAAGCTGCGCCGCTTCGTCAACGTCTACCTCAACGACGAGGACGTCCGCTTCCTCGACGGCATCAACACCAAGCTCGCCGACGGCGACACCGTGACGATCCTGCCGGCCGTGGCCGGCGGCATGGCCTGATAGGCCCCTGGCACCCATGCGCTACGACTCGCCGCTGGCCGCGGTAGGCAACACCCCCCTGGTGCGCCTGCCGCGGCTGTCGCCGTCCGCCGACGTACGGATCTGGGCGAAGCTGGAGGACCGCAACCCCACCGGCTCGGTCAAGGACCGCCCCGCCCTGCACATGGTCGAGCAGGCCGAGAAGGACGGCCGGCTCACCCCCGGCTGCACGATCCTCGAACCCACCTCCGGCAACACCGGCATCTCCCTCGCCATGGCCGCCAGGCTCAAGGGCTACCGCATGGTCTGCGTGATGCCCGAGAACACCTCGCAGGAACGCCGCGAGCTGCTCGCCATGTGGGGCGCCGAGATCATCCCCAGCCCAGCCGCCGGCGGCTCCAACACGGCGGTACGCGTCGCCAAGGAGCTCGCCGCCGAGCACCCGGACTGGGTGATGCTCTACCAGTACGGCAACCCGGACAACGCGGGCGCCCACTACGCCGGCACCGGCCCGGAGATCCTCACCGACCTCCCCTCCATCACCCACTTCGTGGCCGGCCTCGGCACCACGGGAACCCTGATGGGCGTCGGCCGCTACCTCCGCGAGCACAAGCCGGACGTGAAGATCGTCGCCGCCGAGCCGCGCTACGACGACCTGGTGTACGGCCTGCGCAACCTCGACGAGGGCTTCGTACCCGAGCTGTACGACGCCTCCGTCCTCACCACCCGCTTCTCCGTCGGCTCGGCGGACGCGGTCACCCGCACCCGGGAACTCCTCCAGCAGGAGGGCATCTTCGCGGGCGTCTCCACCGGCGCCGCGCTGCACGCCGCGATCGGCGTCGGCAACAAGGCCGTCAAGGCGGGCGAGAGCGCGGACATCGTCTTCGTGGTCGCCGACGGTGGCTGGAAATACCTCTCGACAGGCGTCTACACGGCGGCCACGACGGAGGAAGCCATCGAGACACTGCAGGGCCAGCTCTGGGCGTAAGGGCCGCAAGGCACCAACAGGCCGTTCACGAGCCTGTTCCGCACTGCAAGCCTGTTCCGCACCACGAGCCTGTTCCGCACCACGAGGTGGCTACGTGGCGAGGTGTCGGACCTGGTCCCAGAGGGCCGGGTCCACCACCCCCACCCGCCGCCGGAACTCCCTCACCGGCAGGTCACGCAGCTCGTCCGTCTCCAGGAAGCTCGGCCGGCCCTGGGCGTCACCCACCGCACCCGGCGGCAGCGGGATCACTCCGGGCCGCTCGTCGTGGTACTTGCTGGTGATCTTCACGACCGTCACGCGCCGCCCGCGCACCGCGAGCACCAGACACGGCCGGTCCTTGCTCCCCGGCCCGTCCTCGAAGGGCACGTTCGCCCACCAGATCTCCGCGGGCCGGGGCCGCGCCGACCGCCCCCGTCGACCTTTCGGCCCCTCGGGCCGCCCCGGCGGCCTGCCCCCGCGCCTGGAGGGCCGATGCCCGCGTCCCCAGCCGTCCACCAGCGCCGCGACCAGCGCGAGCAGCACGACGGCCGCCAGGGCGAGCCACCATGACGTGTCCATACGGAAGACCGTACCGGCGCACTCCCCACGACGCCCGTGCTACCGGCGCTTCACGTCCAGCCGAACCGGTGACAGCACAGGTGAGTTCGCCCACAACAGCCCTTGGCGGAGGAGCGACGGGGGGTTTTGCGCCTTACGCTCGACAGCACCGCAAGAACCCCGTCACGTTCGTTTTGACGCTCCCCGCCCGCGGAGGTTTCTGCTTTATGAAGCTCACCGTCGTCGGCTGCTCTGGGTCGTTCCCGTCCGCGGAATCGGCCTGCTCGAGCTACCTCGTAGAGGCCGACGGCTTCCGGCTGCTCCTCGACATGGGCAACGGTGCCCTTGGCGAGTTGCAGCGCCACTGCGGTCTCTACGACCTCGACGCGATCTTTCTCAGTCATCTGCACGCCGACCACTGCATCGACATGTGCGCGTACTTCGTCGCACGGTACTACCGCCACGACGGCGGGCGCTGCGACCCGATCCCGGTCTACGGCCCCGAGGGCACCGAACACCGCCTCACCACCGCCTACGCCGACACCCCCACCGCCTCCTCCATGAGCGAGGTCTTCGACTTCCACACGGTCAAGCCGAGCACCTTCGACATCGGCCCGTTCACCGTCCACACCGAGCGGGTGCGCCACCCGGTGGAGGCGTACGGCATCCGCATCGAGCACGGCGGGAAGTCACTGACGTACTCGGGGGACACCGGCGTCAGCGACACGCTGGAGCAACTCGCCCGGAACACCGACCTGTTCCTCTGCGAGGCCGCGTTCACGCACGGCAAGGAGAACATCCCCGACCTGCACCTCAACGGTCGCGAGGCAGGCCTGACGGCGAGACGCGCGGGCGCGCGCAAGCTCGTCCTGACCCACATCCCCCCGTGGACCGACCCGCAGGTGAACCTCCTCGACGCACGCGAGGTGTTCAGGGGACCGGTGGAACTGGCGGCGCCGCGGGCGTCGTACGAGATCTGAGACCTGACGCCTCGTAGGGCGCACGAGGGCCCCGGAACCGACTCCTGCTCGGGTTCCGGGGCCCTCGTCATGCCGTACTCCTGTACGAGGGTGGCTCACGCCTTGGTGAGATCCTCGACCTCCTCCTCGGGCTCGCGGCCGGGGGTGGGGAGGTTCCACCTGGTGATCGCGAAGCGGAAGGTGAAGTAGTAGATCGCGGCGAAGACGAGCCCGATCGGGATGATCAGCCAGGGCTTGGTCGCGAGGTTCCAGTTGAGGAAGTAGTCGATCGCGCCGGCCGAGAAGCTGAAGCCGTGGTGCACGCCCAGGGCCCAGGTGACGGCCATGGACAGGGCTGTCAGGACCGCGTGGATGACGTACAGGACCGGCGCGATGAACATGAACGAGAACTCGATCGGCTCGGTGATGCCGGTGACGAACGAGGTCAGCGCGAGCGAGAGCATCATGCCGCCGACGGCCTTACGGCGCTCGGGCCGGGCGGTGTGCGTGATGGCGAGGGCGGCGGCCGGCAGCGCGAACATCATGATCGGGAAGAAACCGGTCATGAACTGGCCGGCGGTCGGGTCGCCGTGGAAGAACCGCGGCAGGTCGCCGTGCCAGACGGCACCGGAGGGATCCTTGAAGGAGCCGATCTCCTGCCAGGCCACCGTGTTGACGAACTGGTGCATGCCCACGGGAAGCAGCGCTCGGTTGACGGCACCGAAGATGCCCGCGCCCACCGCGCCGAGACCGGTCATCCACTCGCCGAAGTTGGTGATGACGTCGCCGATGGGCTCCCAGACCAGGCCGAAGAGGACACCGACGGCGGTGCCGATGAACGCCATCAGGATCGGAACCAGTCGGCGACCGTTGAAGAAGCCCAGCCAGTCGGGGAGCTTGGTGCGGTGGAAGCGCTGCCAGGTGACCGCGGCGATCAGGCCCATGATGATGCCGCCGAAGACCTTGGGGTCGTTGTAGGTGGCGGCCACGTCCGCGCCCTTGGTGATCTTCGCGTCGGAGATGGGGAACGCGGTCAGGACGTTCTTGTAGACCAGAAAGCCCACCAGCGCGGCGAGGGCGGTCGAGCCGTCGGACTTCTTGGCGAAGCCGATGGCTATGCCGATGCAGAACAGCAGCGGGAGGTTGGCGAAGACGGCGTCGCCCGCGGTGGCGAACACGTCCGCGACCTTGCCCCAGCCCAGTCCGTCCTTACCGAAGACATCGGGCTGGCCGAGGCGCACCAGGATGCCCGCCGCCGGAAGTACGGCGATCGGCAACTGCAGGCTGCGGCCGACCTTCTGCAGGCCCTGGAACAGGCCGGATCCCCTCTTCTTCGCGGGGACCGCCGCGGTGGTGGCGGTGCTCATACTTCCTCCAACGGGTGGAACATGGTCTACACCAGTCAGTGGTGTAGACCATGTTGTAGCACGGTGAAGGGCGCATAAGGAACCCGCGATTTCACAACAGATGCAGACTGGTGTAGACCAGTCGCGAACAGTGTGCGGACGATGCGCAGACCGCTCGCGAAGATCGGTCAACTGTGGGTTACTGCGACAAAGTGGCTCGGACCAGGGAGTACGACATGTCCACCAAGGCAGAGAAGATCGTCGCCGGACTCGGCGGCCTCGACAACATCGAAGAGGTCGAAGGCTGCATCACCCGGCTGCGCTGCGAGGTCATCGACCCCTCGCTGATCGACGACGCCGCCCTCAAGGCCGCCGGCGCCCACGGCGTCGTCAAGATGGGCACCGCCGTCCAGGTCGTCGTCGGCACGGACGCCGACCCGATCGCAGCGGACATCGAGGACATGATGTAGACCCCGGATCCGAACCCCCGTTCCCAGCACGGGCGTTCATCCCTGAAGGGCCCTTTCCCGGCACAGGAAGGGCCCCTTCCGCCGTTGCGGCTAGGCTCGTCGCCATGTCACGTATCGACGGCCGCACCCCCGAACAACTCCGCCCCGTCACCATCGAACGCGGGTGGAGCAAGCACGCCGAGGGCTCTGTCCTCGTCTCCTTCGGCGACACGAAGGTCTTCTGCACCGCCTCCGTCACGGAGGGCGTCCCGCGCTGGCGCAAGGGCAGCGGCGAGGGCTGGGTCACCGCCGAATACTCGATGCTCCCGCGCGCCACCAACACCCGCGGCGACCGCGAGTCCGTCCGCGGCAAGATCGGCGGCCGTACGCACGAGATCAGCCGCCTCATCGGCCGCTCCCTGCGCGCGGTCATCGACTACAAGGCGCTCGGCGAGAACACGATCGTCCTCGACTGCGACGTCCTCCAGGCCGACGGCGGCACCCGTACAGCCGCCATCACCGGCGCGTACGTCGCCCTCGCCGACGCCATCGCCTGGGCACACGGCAAGAAGCTGATCCGGGCCAGCCGCCAGCCCCTCACCGGCACGGTGAGCGCGGTGTCGGTCGGCATCGTGGACGGGGTGCCGCTCCTCGACCTCTGCTACGAGGAGGACGTACGCGCGGAGACGGACATGAACGTCGTCTGCACCGGCGACGGCCGCTTCGTCGAGGTCCAGGGCACCGCCGAAGCCGAACCCTTCGCCCGCGACGAACTCAACTCCATCCTCGACCTCGCGGTCGCCGGCTGCACGGACCTGGCGGCACTCCAGCGCAAGGCGCTGGACGAGGCCCTGGAAAGGTAAAGGGCACACCAAATAAGGTGGCGGTCGCGGGCAACCGCACCGCTGCTCCCGCGCGTCTTCAGAGGTACGCGGAACAAGCGGAACACGTAGAGAGACGGGCGTACGGCGATCTTGCGCTGCCGTACGCCCGACCAGCCAACGGAGGGACCCCGAACCATGCCCGTCAGCCGCCGACTCCACAACGCACGAGGACTCGGACAGGGGCGCCGTGTCACCGCCGTCGCCGCCACCGTGGCGGCCGTCGTGCTGACCGCCGGGCTCACCACCGGATGCGACGCCGTCAACAAGGCCCTGGACTGCGTCCAGACCGCCAACGCCGTCGCCACCAGCGTCTCCAACCTCCAGAACGCCGTCGAGAACGCGGCGAACGACCCGACGCAGGCGGACGAGGCCCTGTCGGCGATCGACAAGAGCCTCGCCGACCTCGGCGACAAGACCGACAACACCGACGTCAACAAGGCGGTCGACGACCTCAACAAGGCCGTGGACAACGTCCGTTCGGCCATCGAGGGCGGCGACCAGACCCCGGACATCAGCGGCGTCACGGACGCGGCGGGCGAACTGACGAAGGTGTGCACGTCGTAGACGGCGCGAGCGGCGTGACCGGGGTGATGTGACCGGCGTGACCGGCGTGACCGGCGTGAGAGGTCCCGGGTGAGCCCGGGATACTGGACGCCATGACACGCCTGATCCTCGCCACCCGCAACGCCGGAAAGATCACCGAACTGCGGCAGATCCTCGCCGACGCGGCCCTCCCCATGGACCTGGTCGGCGCGGAGGCCTACCCCGACATCCCCGACGTCAAGGAAACAGGCGTCACCTTCGCGGAGAACGCCCTCCTCAAGGCCCACGCCCTGGCCCAGGCAACAGGCCTACCGGCGGTGGCCGACGACTCGGGCCTGTGCGTCGACGTCCTCAACGGCGCCCCGGGCATCTTCTCGGCCCGCTGGTCGGGCCGGCACGGGGATGACCGAGCGAACCTGGAACTACTCCTGGCCCAGCTGTCGGACATCGCGGACGAACACCGGGGCGCCCACTTCGCGTGCGCGGCGGCCCTGGCGCTTCCGGACGGTACGGAGCGAGTGGTCGAGGGTCGGATGCGGGGCGTACTGCGCCACAGTCCGGTGGGCTCGGGGGGCTTCGGCTACGACCCGATCCTCCAGCCGGAGGGCGACACGCGGACGTGCGCGGAGCTGACGGCGGCGGAGAAGAACGCGATCAGCCATCGGGGGCAGGCGTTCCGGGGGTTGGTGCCGGTGGTGCGGGAGTTGTTGGGCTGAGCTGCGTGCACTGGAAGGTCTGGCTTACGGAAGTGGTAAGCCAGACCTTTCAAATGAAGGTCAGTGCGGCCTGAGGGATTCGAACCCTCACGGGATTGCTCCCATCGCGCCCTAAACGCGAGGCGTCTGCCGTTCCGCCAAGGCCGCTGACTGCCCGTCGTCAAGCACGACAGGCGGCTGTAAGTGTACGGCGAGCCATGGCTATCCGGCGAGCGGCATTCTCTGCTTCTGCCGACACCACGTATCTGTCAGCGCGTGGCAGTTCGGGCACAGGTACCGCAGATTCTCCTGGCGGTTGTCGTGCCAGTCCCCGTTGATGTGGTCGATCTGCAAAGTGATCGAGCGGCCCAGCCACTCACCAGGGTTGCCGCAGCTCTCGCACGCGTAAGGCACTCCGACCTCGTTCAAGGCCCGGTGGAGTTGAGTCCTGTTGGTCCGGCCTGCGTGGGCGGGTAGAAAGACCAGCACCCGGGGAGCGATGGGTGCGGGCGCAGGGGTATCGGCTCGACCCCAGGCTCGGCGCTTGAAGTGGGTTGTGTCGAGGCCGAGGCGAGCTGCCGTGCGACGGACTCGCCGGTGATTGATGTCGTTGACGTCCAAGCCGAGGCCGCGCATCACATCGGCATAGCTCGCGGAGCGCGGAACAAGGTCGCGAAGCTTGTCTTCGGGGATGGTCGCGCGCCGATGCGAGAGATGGTCCGTACTGACGCCCTGCGCACGCAGCATGCGGCTCAACGTCGCACGAGACCGGCTGTCGTCGGGTACGCCCAGGGCGCGCGCCACACCACGCACGCTGGTGGCGTCTGCCGCCGCCGCTCTCAGTTCCTCGGGGGTGAAGGGCAAGTCCAACTCCGCGCGATTCGCACCGGGGAAGTGGCTGATGTCGATTCCCGCGGCGTCGATGCGACGCCTGATGTGAGAAAGAGTTCCGGTAGCCGGGGTGGCGCCCAACTTCAGGGCCACTTCGCGTAGCGACGAAGAAGAAGTCGCGGCTTCCGCGATAGCGGCGTCCGGGTACTTGCGCCATGGGCTCCGCTTCACGAAATGCCCGGTGTCCAGTCCATGACCGGCGACTTTCTCCTGGAGCACGCGCCGCTGACCTCCGCTGGGCCGGAGACCGAGCCGCCGCATCAGGTCTGTCCAGTTACGTGCTTCGGCGACGATCGGCGCGAGCCGCTTCTTGCCGTATGGGTCTGTAGGTGGCATCGCCGGTACTGGTGCCGTCTCCATGCTGAATGTCCCCTCCATCTCCCGACCACCCGTTCGTGGTCTCGTACGGAGTAACGAACCGCTTATCGGACAGTCACGCCCAAAACGCGAAGCGGCCCGCACCGGAATTGAATCGGCACGGGCCGCGCGAGCAGCGGGAACGGGGTTTCAGACGCCCAGGTCCTTGATGATCTTCGCGACGTGGCCCGTCGCCCGGACGTTGTACAGGGCCTGGTCGACCTTGCCCTCCTCGTCCACGATGATCGTGGAGCGGATGACGCCGACGTACGTCTTGCCGTAGTTCATCTTTTCGCCGAAGGCGCCGTACGCCTGCAGGACCGTCTTTTCCGTGTCGCCGAGGAGGGTGACCTTCAGGTTCTCCTTCTCGCGGAACTTCGCGAGCTTCTCCGGCTTGTCGGGGGAGATGCCGATCACGTCGTAGCCCGCGCCGGCCAGGACGTCGAGGTTGTCCGTGAAGTCGCAGGCCTGCTTGGTGCAGCCGGGGGTCAGGGCGGCCGGGTAGAAGTAGACGATGACCTTGCGGCCCTTGTGGTCGGCCAGCGACACCTCGTTGCCGTCGGCGTCGGGCAGGGTGAAGGCCGGGGCCACGTCACCGGGCTGGAGTCGCTCGCTCATCCGTCAGGTCTCCTCGTACGTCCTCGTGCGTTCACGTGCGGCCACGTGAGTCCTTGAAAGGGTGCCGGGTCCGAGCGTAACCGGGGGTGCTGACAGTGCGGGCCGAGGCGGAACTGACAGACTGTCCGGAGCAATGCATCCAGCGGACTTCGGAGGGCGTACGGTGGCGGACACCTCGGACAGCAGCAGAACCCCGGCGCAGATCGAGGCGGACATCAGGCGTCGTCGCGAGACGCTGGCCGAGACGCTCGACGAGATCGGGGTGCGGGTGCACCCGAAGACGATCGTCGGCGATGCCAAGGCCAAGGTCGTCGCCGGCGTCGATCACACCCTCGGGCGCGCCTACGTAGGCGTCAACCGTGTCGTCGGTGACGTCAAGGGACAGTTCGTCGACGAGGACGGGGCGCCCCGGATCGAGCGGATCGTGCCCGTCGCCCTGGTGGTCGTGGGGCTGGTCGGGCTGCTCGCTCTGGGCACCCGGCGGCGCAAGGGCTGAAGAGGCAGGTAGGTTCGGAGTGTGAGCGCCAAGAGCAAAGAGCAGAGCACCCATCACGACAAGCTGCCGATCCGGATGCTGCACGACCGTGTGCTCGTGCGGCAGGACGCCAGTGAGGGCGAGCGGCGTTCCGGTGGCGGCATCCTGATCCCCGCCACCGCGGCCGTCGGCCGTCGTTTGGCCTGGGCGGAGGTCGTCGCGGTCGGGCAGAACGTACGTACGGTGGGGCCGGGTGACCGCGTTCTGTACGACCCGGAGGACCTGGCCGAGGTCGAGGTGCGCGGGGTCGCCTACGTGTTGATGCGTGAGCGCGATCTGCATGCCGTCGCGGCGGACCGGTTCGAGGGTTCCGAGGACTCGACAGGCCTGTATCTCTGAATCGCAGGCAATCGGGAGAGGGGCTGGTGACGACGGTCACCAGCCCCTCTCCCGTCGGTGTCGCAGTGTCGGTGTCAGTCCCGTCTCGACGTGCTCAGCGCGCCGGCCGCCACTCCTGACGTCGTTCCTTCCGTGGTGCCGCCCGTGTCGGTGGTGCCGCCGGTGTCGGTGGTGCCGCCGTCGGTCGTCGTGCCCCCGGTGTCGGTGGTGCCGCCGTCCGTCGTCGTGCCGCCCGTGTCCGTCGTACCGCCGGTGGTGGTGGTCCCGCCGGTGGTCGTCGTACCGCCGGTCGTGGTGGTGCCGCCCGTGGTGGTGGTCCCGGTCGTCGTCGTGCCGCCGGTCGTCGGGGTGCCGCCCCCCGTTGCCGGACCGGTCGTCGCGCCCGGGGTTTCCTGGCCGCCGTCGGTGGTGCCGCCGTTGTCCTGGCCGGCGTCCGTGCCGGGTTCGGACGACGGGTCGGCGGGCGGGAGTTGCTCCTCGTCGGCGCCCGGCTGGAGCTGGAGGTCGAAGTCCTTCGCCTTCTTGCCCTTCAGGGCGGCCTTCGTGAACTGGGCCCAGATCTCGGCGGGGGCGCCGCCGCCGTTGACGCGGTCGAGGCCCATCGCGCCGTACAGCGACTTGTGCTTGCCGGTGACCGGGTCCTGGCCCATGACCGAGACGACCGTCGCGAGGTCGGGGGTGTAGCCGGCGAACCAGGCCGCCGTGTCCTCCTCGGCGGTGCCGGTCTTGCCTGCGGCCGGGCGGTCGGCAGCCTGGGCCGCTGTCGCCGTGCCCTGCTCCACCACGCTCTGCAGGACCGCGGTGGTCGTGTCGGCGGCCTCGCGCGTCACGACCTGCTTGGTCTCCTGCTTGCGGAGGGTCACCGCGCCCTCGTCGCCGTCCTTGGTGATCTTCTCGATGATCGTGTACGTGCCGTGCTTGCCGTGGTTGGCGAGCGTGGCGTACGCCTCCGCCATGTCGAGGACGCTGGCCGTCGACGTGCCGAGCGCGATCGACGGGTACGGGTTGAGGTCGGGGGTGTCGGACGGCAGTCCGAGGTCGATGGCCGTCTGTTTGACCTTCGCGGGGCCGACGTCCACGGCCATCTGCGCGTACACAGCGTTCACGGACTTGTCCGTCGCCGTGCGGACGGTGATGTCGCCGTACGAGTACTGGTCCTCGTTCTCGGGGGCGTACTCGCCGCCGTTCCAGCCCTCGACCGGGCGCTCGTTGGTGCCGTCGTAGTACGTGTTCGGGGTGATCGTCTGGCCGTCCTGGGTCTGCGAGCCGTTCTGGACGGCCGAGGTGAACACGAACGGCTTGAAGGTGGAGCCGTCCTGGTAGTCGCGGCGGGTCGCGTTGTTGACGTACTGCTTGGTGTAGTCGATGCCGCCGTACATCGCGAGGACCTTGCCGGAGGCCGGGTCGATGGCTACGCCGCCCGCGCGGACGTAGTTGTCGACCTTGTTCTTCTTCTTGTCGAGTTTCTTCATCACCTTGTCGTTCACCGCCTTCACGAAGGCGTCCTGCTTGGACTTCTGCAGGGTGGTGGTGATGCGGTAGCCGCCGGCCTGGAGTTCGTCCTCGGTGAGGATCTTGTTGTCGAAGAGGTAGTCGTTGACCGCCTTGACCAGGTAGCCGCGCTGGCCGGACATGCCCGTCGAGACGATCGACTGCTTCGGCTCGGGGAAGGTGATGGCCTTCCGCGCCGACTCCGTCAGCCAGCCCTTCGTGACCATGCCGTCGAGGACGTAGTTCCAGCGGGCGAGCGCGGCCGGCCTGTTCTCGGGGTGGGCGATCACGTCGTATTCGCTGGGCGCGTTCAGCAGTGCGGCGAGGTAGGCGCCCTGGCCGGCGGTCAGTTCGACGGCGTCGACGCCGTAGTAGGCCTGGGCGGCGGCCTGCAGGCCGTACGAGTTGCGGCCGACGTAGCTGGTGTTGAGGTAGCCCTCAAGGATCTCGTCCTTCGACTTCACCCGGTCCAGCTTGATCGAGATGAAGAACTCCTTCACCTTTCGGGTGACGGTCTGCTCCTGCGCGAGGTAGTAGTTCTTCACGTACTGCTGGGTGATCGTCGAGCCGGACTGCTTGCCCTTGCCGGTCGCCGTGTTCCAGGCGGCGCGGAGCATCGCCTTGGGGTCGATGGCGGACTCGGTGTAGAAGTCGCGGTCCTCGGCGGCCAGTACGGCGTGCTGGGCGTCCTTGGAGATCTGCGCCAGCGTCACGTTCTCCCGGTTGACCTCGCCGTCGCGGGCGAGCTGGCTGCCGTCGGCGTAGAGGTAGATGTTGCTCTGCTTGGTGGCTGCCGCGTTCGCCGCCGGGATGTTCACCATGTAGTAGCCGAGCGCGAACAGGGCGATGATCATCATGGTCCCGAGCACGAACGCGCTGAGCACGAACCGCCAGGTCGGGACCAGCCGCCGCCATCCGGCCCGCCGGGGACGCCTGGGCTTCTTGGCTGTCCCTGGACTCGCGGCCGTCCCTGGGTTCTCGGGCGTCCCGCCCTCCACCACTTCGGGTTGCGCGTCTCCTTGGACGACGGGCGGTACGGCGGGTGGCACGACGGGCTGTACGACCGTCTGCTCGGGTTGTGCGTCGGGTTCCACGTCGGCCTCGGCGGCGGGCGGTACGACGGGTGGCGCAACGGGTGGCACAACGGGCTGTACGACCGTCTGCTCGGGCTGTGCGTCGGGTTCCACGTCGGGTTCTCTGGGTGCCGAGCCCTGCGTCGGCTGCTGCGGCTCTGGCTGGTCGCTCATGTCGTGCACGGACTCCTGTTTCGCGTCGTACGTTCCCGTACGACCTCATTCACCACTTCAAACGTTTTCTGCGCCCCCTCTTGAAGACTGTCGCACCCGGCGATCAGTTCCCTGACCTCGGCACGCGTCCTGCCCGAAAATGCGTGGCGGGCCGGGGAGTGGGCGGACTAGGCTCCTGCGCTTCGGTCCGGACGCGTTGGGGAAGGCTGGTGTCGTGGGTTCTGGGCGGTTGTACGCGGCCGTCGCGGTGGGGGGTTTCCGACGGTATGCCACCTATCGGGCGGCCACGCTGGCGGGGGTGTTCACCAACACCGTCTTCGGCGTCATCCTCGCCTACACCTACATCGCCCTGTGGGACGAGAGACCGCACCTCGGCGGGTACGACCAGTCCCAGGCCCTCACCTATGTCTGGCTGGCCCAGGCGCTGCTGACGACCATGTGCGTGATGGGCACGGGCTTCGAGGACGAGCTGATCGAGCGTATCCGTACGGGTGACATCGCGATCGACCTGTACCGGCCGGCCGACCTCCAGCTGTGGTGGCTGGCCCAGGACATGGGCCGGGCCCTGTTCCAGTTGCTGGGCCGGGGGCTGATCCCGCTGGCGTTCGGTGCCTGGCTCTTCGACCTGACGCTCCCGGCCTCGCCGCTGACCTGGCTGGCGTTCCTGGGCGCGGTCGCGCTCGGGATACTGGTGAGCTACTCGTTCCGGTTCCTGGTGGCGCTGACCGCGTTCTGGCTCCTGGACGGCGCGGGCATCATCCAGATGGCGTGGCTCGCGGGTGTCTTCTGCTCGGGCATGGTGCTCCCGCTGAACGTCTTCCCGGGGCTGCTCGGCGAGATCGTACGGGCCCTGCCGTGGGCGGCGTTGATCCAGGCGCCGACGGACATCCTGCTGGGGGAGGCGGATCCGCTGGGCACGTTCGCGTTCCAGGCCGGGTGGGCGGTGGCGCTGCTGGCGGCGGGGCGTCTGTTGCAGGCGGTCGCTACTCGGCGGGTGGTGGTTCAGGGTGGGTGACGTGGGTGACGTGGGTGACGTGGGCGCGGGCGCGGGCGTAGGCGTTGACGGCGCGGTGAAGACCGGTGTCCGTGTCCGGGGTGAGCGGTGGACCGGCGCCGACTGGGACGACGGGCCGCTCGGTCGCCGGGAGCGCATGCTCGACGGCGTACGGGCCTATCGGATGATCGCCGCGATGTGGATCCGGTCCACGATGGCCTACCGGGTCTCCTTCGTGATGACCACGTTCGGGAACTTCGTGGCGACCGGCCTCGACTTCCTGGCGATCGTGCTGATGTTCTCCCAGATCGACCGGCTCGGCGGCTACTCGCTGCCCGAGATCGCGTTCCTGTACGGGCTGTCGGCGGTCGCGTTCGGGATCGCCGACCTCGTCGTCGGGTCGATGGACCGGCTGGGGCGCCGGGTCCGTGACGGCACCCTGGACACGCTGCTCGTCCGGCCGGCGCCGGTGCTCGCGCAGGTCGCCGCCGACCGGTTCGCGCTGCGCCGCCTCGGCCGGATCACCCAGGGCCTGCTGGTGCTCGGCTACGCCCTCACGGCCCTCGACGGCGTCCACTGGACGGCGCTCAAGGTGCTGCTGATGCCGGTGATGGTGCTCAGTGGCGGGGCGATCTTCTGCGCGGTGTTCGTCGGGGGCGCGGCTTTCCAGTTCGTGGCGCGGGACGCCTCCGAGGTGCAGAACGCGTTCACGTACGGCGGCGCCACGCTGTTGCAGTATCCGCCGGGCCTGTTCGCGCACGACCTGGTGCGCGGGGTGACGTTCGTCTTCCCGCTGGCCTTCGTCAACTGGCTGCCCGCGCTGTACGTGTTGGGCCGCCCCTATCCGCTCGACCTGCCGGAGTGGGTGGCGTTCCTGCCGCCGCTGGTGGCGGCGGGCTGCTGCGCGCTGGCCGGGCTGGCCTGGCGGGCGGGACTTCGTTCGTACCGGAGCACGGGGAGTTAGGGCACGTGGACAGTCACAGTCGCAGTCACGTGGACGGTCGTTTCGCGGACGGTTCGTCCAACGAGTCCTTCAACGAGTCCTTCAACGAGTCCTTCATCGAGCTGGACGGTGTCGAGAAGGTCTTCGACGTGCGCAAGAAGACCGGGTTCATGAGGAGTGAGCGGCGGGAGGTGCGGGCGGTCGACTCGATCTCCTTCCGGGTGGCGCGCGGGGAGATGGTCGGCTACATCGGCCCGAACGGCGCCGGGAAGTCCACGACCATCAAGATGCTGACGGGCATCCTCACCCCCAGCGGGGGCCGGCTGCGCGTCGCAGGCATCGACCCGTCCCGTGAGCGCACGCGTCTCGCACGGCGTATCGGGGTGGTGTTCGGGCAGCGTACGACGCTGTGGTGGGACCTTCCGCTGATCGACTCGTACAACCTGATGCACCGCATGTACCGCATCCCGGACGCCCGTTACCGGGAGAACCTCGACCGCTGTGTCGAACTCCTCGAACTGGCCGACCTGTTGGACGTACCGGTCCGCCAGCTGTCCCTCGGTCAGCGGATGCGGGGCGACATCGCGGCGGCCCTGCTGCACGATCCCGAGGTGCTGTACCTCGACGAGCCGACGATCGGCCTGGACGTGATCTCGAAGGCCCGGGTACGGGAGTTCCTGCGCGAGCTGAACGCCGAGCGCGGTACGACGGTCCTGCTCACCACGCACGACCTCCAGGACATCGAGCAGCTGTGCTCGCGGGTCATGGTCATCGACCACGGCCGGCTCATGTACGACGGCCCGCTGACCGGCCTGCACGAGGTGGGCGACAGCGAGCGGACCCTGGTGGTGGACCTGGAGCGCGAACTGCCGCCGATCGAGGTGCCGTCGGCGCGGGTCGTACGGGTGGAGGGCCCGCGTCAGTGGCTGGCGTTCCCGGCGTCGGAGTCGGCGGCTCCGCTGGTCGCGCGGATCGCGGCGGAGTATCCGCTGGTCGACCTGTCGGTGCGGGAGCCGGACATCGAGGCCGTGATCGCGAAAATGTACGCCGAGCAGGCCGAGAAGTCGGGGAAGGCGGCCCCGTAGGCTCCCTCGCGGAGATCTGGCAGAACCTCGTAGGCTGCGTGCATGACGGACGACCTTCCGGAGCTGCGCGCTTCCGACGCCGATCGTGAACGAGTCGCCGAGGTACTGCGGGACGCTGTTGCGGAGGGCCGGCTCGACATGGCCGAGTTCGAGGAGCGGCTGGAAGCGACCTACCAGGCACGTACGTACGGTGAGTTGACGCCGATCACCCGTGACCTGCCCGGGGCCGGGGTGAGCGCGCCCGCTGTGAGCATGGTCAAGCAGCCGGTGGGGGACGGGAGTTGGCCGGACCGGATCGTCGGGGGCGAGGGGTCCTCGCGGTGGGGTGTCGCCATCATGGGCGGGTTCCAGCGCAGGGGGCGCTGGACGGTGCCGCGGCAGTTCAACTCGTTCGCCTTCTGGGGCGGCGGCGAACTCGACCTGCGCGAGGCGAACTTCGCGGACCGTGAGGTGGTCCTCAACTGCGTCGCGATCATGGGTGGCGTGAATGTGCTGGTGCCGCCCGGTGTCGAGGTCGTCGTACGCGGCATCGGCATCATGGGCGGCTTCGACCACAGCCAGGAGGGGGTGCTGGGCGACCCCGGCGCACCCCGGGTGATCGTCCAGGGCTTCGCCTTCTGGGGCGGCGTCGGAGTGACCCGCAAACTCCCGAAGGCGGAGCGCCAGCGCCTCAAGGAGGAGCGGCGGCAGGAGAAGCTGGAGCGGCGGGACGGGCGAGGGGAACTGGACGGCTCGGGGTCGGATCACAGGTGACCCGGGGCGGCTCGGTGCCTGTGAACTCCGGGCGACTGAGGCGCCCCTTTTAGGGGCGCGGGGAACTGCGCGACAAGCCACGACGGACCCGCACCCGAAAACGCACCCCACACCGCGCACCCGCTAAAGCTCCGCCGGAACCGCGCCCTTCAGGTCCTCCAGGTCGAACACATCCCCCATCCGCGCGTACCCCTTGTCGCTCGGATGCAGGTGATCCCCGGAGTCGTAGTCGGCCCGGAACCGCCGAGGGTCGTACGGATCGCGCAGCGCCTTGTCGAAGTCCGCGTACGCGTCGAACACCTGCCCACCCCGGATCTCCGCGTTCACGGCCTGCCGCAGCTCCTCCGTGGTCGCCGAGTACCCGTGGAACCCCCCGAACGGCATCAGCGTCGCCCCCACCACCCTCAGCCCCTGGCGGTGCGCGTCGTCCACCAGCTCACGCAGCCCGGAGACGATCGAGGACGCCCGCAGGTCCTTGGGGTCGCGGGCGCGCAGGATGTCGTTGACGCCCAGGTCGATCACGACCACCTTGACGTTCGTACGGCCCAGGACGTCCCGCCCGAACCGCGACAGTCCGCTCGCGTTGGGCGCCGGCACACCGACGCCGCCGTGCCGCAGGACGCGGTTGCCGCCTATGCCCTGGTTGACGACGCTGTAGCGGGGCACGTCCGCGCCGGACTGTGCCGCCGCGTGCAGCCGGTCGGCGAGGACGTCGGGCCACCGGCTGTTGGCGCCCACGCTCGACGTGCTGCCGGCGGTGAGCGAGTCGCCGAGGGTGACGACCGTGCCGTTGGCCTGGTCGCTGAGGACGTCGAGGGCGGTGACGTACCGCCAGGCCTCGGTCCGCTCGGTGTACGCCGTGGCGTGCGGGTCCTCGGTGCGGTCGCCCGCTGCGGAGTACGAGATCTGCCGGGCGCGCGGATGGTAGGTGACCGGGCCGGACGGGACCGAGGCGTATGTCGTCACCAGGACGTCGCTGTCGCGCGGGACGACGATCCGGACCGCGTCGCTGACGATCTGCTGCCCGGCCGGGACGGTCACCGACGGGCTGCCGCCGAAGGTGAGCCGGCGCATGGTGCCGGCGTCGGCGGCGGCGCTGTTCTCGGCGGCGGCGACGGCGACCGAGGCGTGGGCGATGGTCAGCGGCTGCTTGCCGTAGAGGTTGGAGAGCGTGACGCGGGCACTCGTACCGCCGGCCGCCGTGTGCACGACGTTGCGCAGGGAGCGGCCGGCCAGGCCCCGCACCTCGGTGCCGGGCTCGCCCTCGACGGGGGAGGCGGCCCAGGTGCCGACCCAGGCGCCGGTGGACGCGGGGGCGACGTCGTTGCCCGAGTCGCCGCGAGCCTGGCTGACGGACCGTGTGTTCCGGCTGCTGCTGTCGTCGAGGGTCGCCCCGACGTATATGGCGGCCGACATGGCCACGACGAGCGTGATCATCGCGGCGAGCAGGCCATAACCGTGGCGCCTGGTCATGGGATGCGTGACTCCTCGTACGGCGGGGAGCGTGGGGCTCCGGTGGGCTGTGCCCATGATGCGGGATGGGCCTGTGCGAGCCGGTCCAATCCTTCGGATCGGCTTCCTCCGGGTATACGCAGGGAACTCTTGTTCCGTTCCGGGAGTCGGTCAGGAAGGGACAATGTGTGAGGGATCACTGAACGGTGGAGTGAGTGGAGCGAATGGAACGGACGGAACGAACAGCGCAGACGGAACGAACAGAACGGCCGGAACGCACGAGAACGGGGTCGGCGGACGGCGCGGTTCCGGGTCGCGCCATGACCTCCTTCAGCCCCGCCGACGAGGAGCGCCAACGCGGGGTGCGCCGTATGAAGCTCACGGCGACCGGGCTGCTGCTCTTCGTCGCCGTCGTGTACGTCCTCGCCAAGTGGGCCGGTGAGCAGGGCGCCGGTGCCTGGACGGGGTATGTCGCCGCGGCGGCCGAGGCGGGCATGGTCGGTGCGCTGGCCGACTGGTTCGCGGTCACCGCCCTCTTCCGCCATCCCCTCGGCCTGCCCATCCCGCACACCGCGATCATCCCCACCAAGAAGGACCAACTGGGCGTCTCCCTCGGTGAGTTCGTCGGCGAGAACTTCCTCTCCCAGGACGTCGTACGGCAGCGGCTGCGGGCTGTCGGCATCGGCAGCCGCCTCGGTACGTGGCTCGCCGAGCCGGAGCACGCCGACCGTGTCACGGCGGAGCTGTCGGCGGCCCTGCGCGGGGCGCTCACCGTCCTGCGCGACTCCGACGTCCAGGCGGTCGTCGGCGAGGCCATCACCCGGCGGGCCGACGCCCAGGAGATCGCGCCCGGTATAGGGAAGATGCTGGAGAAGGTCGTCGTCGACGGCGGCCACAAACGGGTCGTCGACCTGGTCTGCGTACGCGCCCACGACTGGCTCGTCCTGCACGAGGAGGAGGTCATGGGCGCCGTGCAGGGCGGCGCGCCCGGCTGGACGCCCAAGTTCGTCGACAAGAGGGTCGGCGAGCGCGTCTACAAGGAACTGCTGCGCTTCGTCACCGAGATGCGCGACGCACCCTCCCACCCGGCGCGCGGCGCCCTGGACCGCTTCCTCACCGACTTCGCCTCCGACCTCCAGTCCGACACGGACACGCGCGCGCGTGTCGAGCGGCTGAAGACCGAGGTTCTGGGGCGCGGCGAGGTCCAGGACCTGATCGCGTCGGCCTGGACGGCCGTACGATCGATGATCGTTTCGGCGGCCGAGGACGAGCGCAGCGAGCTGCGGCTGCGCGTACGGGCGTCGCTGCTGTCGCTGGGGTCCCGGATGGCGGTCGACTCCGGCCTGCAGAACAAGGTGGACGGCTGGGTGGAAGGTGCGGCGGTGTACGTCGTGACGACCTACCAGGGCGAGATCACCTCCCTGATCACGGACACGGTGGCGGGCTGGGACGCCGAGCACACGACGAGGAAGATCGAGGCGCACATCGGCCGCGACCTCCAGTTCATCCGGATCAACGGCACGGTGGTCGGCTCGCTGGCGGGGCTGCTGATCTACGTGGTGTCGCGGGCGGTGGGGGTGTAGCCAGGGGTTGAGTACACGGCTGGGTACGCGGCCGGGCACGAGGTTGAGTACCCGCACCTGAGTACGCGTACTCTGTCGGACCGCCCTCGGACGGGTGACCCTCGTACGTATGACCGAGATTACGGGGAACGGCACCACCGGGAAGCTGCTCGGGCCGCTGGGGACGCGTCCCTGGGCCGAGCGCTGGCTGACGCGCGCACTCGGCGTCGCCGTCGCTTCGGCGTCGTACGTCGTCTGCGTCCCCGGGGATCTGCGCAACCGGGCGGAGAGCGCGGGCACGACGCAGGAGACGACCCCGGTGACGGGCGTCGGGGTCGTCGCCCTGGGCGTCGTACTGCTGCTCCTGGCCGCCTACTTCGGTTACCGCGACAGCCGGGGCTGGCCGCTGCTCCTGATCGCGGCCCCTCCGGCGGTGCTCATGTACGTCTCCCTGCGCACCCATCCCGACCCGCCCGACGGCTTCGCCAACGTCTGGCCCCTGAGCTGGGCCTTCTTCACGCTGGTGATCGCGGCGGGGGTGCTGGTCATGGCGGGAGTGGGACGCGCGTTCCGGGTGGAGGAGGAGTCGATGGAGGGGTTGGCGTCGGCGGGGTTGAGGTAAGCCTTCAGGGGCGCGGGGCTGTGACATCTACGGCTCCGCCGCGTGGGCGCGACCAGCCACGATGACGCCGCAGCAATTCATGGCGCCGCAGCAACTCACGGCACCTCAGCGGAGCGTCTCGTGGCGGTCGGCGACCGCCCAGGAGGCGAGGGCGACGGCTCCGGCGACCCCGAACACGGCGGGCCAGGCGCCCACCTTCTTGGCCAGCGGGTGCGATCCGGCGAAGGCGGCGACGTACGCGACGGTCAGCGCCCCGGCGGCCGTCACACCCGCCTGCTCGTGCCAGCGCTGGGCGGCGACGGTCCCCGCGACGGCCAGCACGGTCCCGCCGAGCTGCCGGTTCCTGCTCCACCGGGCTACGGCGTACCCGCCGACGAGCCCGGTGGCGGCCACGAGCGCCGTAGGAACCTTCGTCGTCTTCGCCATGCCGGTCTGCCTCCGCTGGATCGGGTCGTACAGCAGTCGTGTACGTACGTGCGTGTACATGCGTGTGCGTGTACGTGCACTACGGGCGAGGCTAACGCGTGATCCTGGGTAACAGGCCGGGCGGGGTGGCCGGTCCCGTCTGAGAGGGAGCGACGGACTCCGCCATGTTCGTAGTGTCCCGCCGGCATAGTCGCTACGCTCCCAACGCGGGAACACAGGTGCTAACAGGGGGAGTTGACGGTGTTTCAGAGACCGTGGTCTCGGTGGCCTCGGCTCCGTCGAGGTCGAGCGGGGCGCCATGGTGCGCAGACTCCGCACGTCCACCTACAAGGGACTCGCCAAGACCATCGAATTCGATGCGAAGACCGACCAGTTCCACCTGGTCAACGGCCTCTTCCTGCACCGGGTGGAGAACGGTTCGCCGCGCTTCCTGGGCCGCTACGACAAGGTCAGGAAGACGTGACGGCAGTACTGTGCGCGCATGCCTGAGCAGCAACTGCCCATCACCGTAGCCACGTTGGTTGTCCGCACCGACTTTTCGAGCGACGCCGCGTGGGAGAACCTGAAGTCGGCCCTCTCCTCGCCGAGCGAGGACGGTTTCCTGCCGAACGTCGAACTCGTCTCACAGTCGGACCGCCGGTTCGCCCGTTCGCCGGAGTGACCGCGGCGGAGGCGCTCACCCTGCTCCCGGCCGGTTACCGGCACCCGATCCCCATCCTCGCCGACGCGACAGCCCTGGCCTCGGCGGGGCGGGAGGCGGGTGATGCGTAGGGAGTGCAGTGCGTCCCCGCGAAACCGGCCCCCAAGACAGCCAGTAGGGGCACCGTCGGCCGCCTGACCGGTGGTGCCCCTTCTTCGTTGATCTGCAAGGTGGAGATACGGACATTCCTCCAGCTCACGGATCAATTTCTTCCGTCCCCGTGGTTTCTCTTCCACTCCTGTGGTGTCCGGATCTCGCCGACACTCGGCCAGGCTCGATCCGGCCAGGATTTAAGGGTGAATGTTGACGCAGGCCTGGCCGGCCCAGTAGTGGCCGCCGTTCCAGGCAACCCAGAGCTTTGCGCAGTAGTCGCCCTCCTTCGCCACATTGCCCTTGACGGACTGAGTGTTCGTGAAGTTGTTGCTGGTGACCTGGGCGGTGTTCTTCCAGTGCACGTCGCCGGCCTTGACATATTCAATATGGATCGACTTCGCGCCGCCGCCGTCGTATCGCTTGGCGGTGCCTACAACCGAATCGACGTACATGCCGTCGCCGTTGATCGTGTAGCAGACCTGCCAGTGCCCCAGGTCGTCGTCCCCGCCGTTCCCGCAGTTCGTCCAGCTGGCGGAGGCGGGGCTGGCTGTCCCCAAGGTGGCGAGGGCGATCACGCCGGCGGATATTGACGCGGCCATTATCTTGCGCATTCTGAATCCCCTTGATCAAGTATTTGCGTGGCAGGCGATGTTCGAGCACGAGAAGAGGGCTGTCAGGATTGCGACAGCGTCCAGGACGGGTAGAGCGGCCTGGCGCTCACCTGCGCTTCAGGACACTGGAGATCCTGGCATTCCGAGTGATCGGTGCCATCTCGCGCTGGTTGGAGTTGTGGGTAAACCTGTGACGTACGTACGGGTAAACCTGTGGGGTACGTGCAGGTCGGTTCAAGGGTTCTCCGGCGCATGGTGATGCGAGAGAGTGTGGCCGTGAGTTACAGCATCTTTCTGCTCCGGTTCGTGGACGGCGAGGTCGTTGCCCTGGACGCGGAACGGCTGCGGCAGGTGACGGAGCCGTACGTGGTGGACGGCGGCCCGGAGGAGGGCCTCTCTCACTCCGCGCGGAGGACGGGGGCGAGGCGGACCTTTACCACGCGTCCCGGGCGGGGGACGGAACGTCGTGCGTGACGGCAGTACTGTGCGCGTATGCCTGAGCAGCAACTGCCCATCACCGCGGACACGTTGGTTGTCCGCACCGACTTTTCGAGCGACGCCGCGTGGGAGAACCTGAGGTCGGCCCTCTCCTCGCCGAGCGAGGACGGTTTCCTGCCGACCGTCGAACTCGTCTCACAGTCGGACCGCCGGTTCGCCGGAGTGACCGCGGCGGAGGCGCTCATCCTGCTCCCGGCCGGTTACCGGCATCCGATCCTCATCCTGGCCGACGCGACAGCCCTGGCCTCGGCGGAGTTCCCCCTCCTGGTCGTGGATCTGCGTGAGGAGTACGGGCGTTGCCTCCGGGTCGTGGCGAGCGAGCTGTGGGGCATCGAGAACAACCTGTCGCTCTCGAACATGGACTTCAGGGACTTCGCGGCGGCCGTCGACGCGGACGGGGTGCACCGGGGCTTCTGATCTGCCGGTCCCGCACTCGGCTATCGACCGGAGGCTTCCTGATGAGCCCTGGCCGATTCAGGGGCCACCGGGAGGGCCGTCGGCACGGCCCTCCCGCATCCGCCAACCGGCCCCCGACCGCTCAAGGCTGCTTCGCGGCGTCCTTCACCGAGGTCGGCCCCAACTGCTTGGCGCTGGAGTACTCCGGCAACGTCATGGGCTTGTCGAACAGGAAGAACGACTGGTTCGTGCCTACCGTGAACTCCATGTACGCGCCCGTCGTGGCGTCGAAACCGTAGTAGGCGTTGCAGGTGGAACCCGTCGTGTACGTGCCGTCCATGCCGGGCTGCGGGAGGACCGCGACGCCACCCTCGCTGTAGGACTCCACCCTCTCCGTCGGAGTGAGCATCTTGCAGCGCGGTACCGGCAGGCCCTTCATGATGAAGTACCCGTACTCGCCCTTGGCGTTCTGGATGTAGACGTACGAGAGTTTGCCCCGCTGCCCCCACGTCTTGACCCACTGGTTGATCGCTTCACGGGTCGGCGAGTACTCCATGCGGCCCGCCGGCTGCAGCGCCACGAGGTGGTCGTAGTTGTCCTGTTTGGCCGCGTTCTCCTTGTCCTGGCTGGTGTCGTCGGTGCAGGACGTCAGGGCAAGGCCCGCGACGAGCGCGACGACGGTGGCCAGGGCCATGCGTACGAACTTCTTCATGCCGTGCTGCCCTCTTCCCGGGATGAAATGGGGATGAGCTGGGATCAGTTGGTGCACGTCGTGCGCTCGGCGCCGACATCCAGCCGGTACGGCAGATCCTTGTCATGGAAGGGCGCGCGGTGCTCCTGGGCGGCCTTCGAGTTGTAGTCGTTGACCGACTCGATCCGCGTGGCCTTCAGCGCGGTGATCGACTGGTCGATCTGCGTCGTGCGAGTCTCCGAAGCGGCCTTCCGCTCCTCCTGGAGCACCTGGATCGTCCCCTCGGCGTTCTGCACGGCCTCGCACAGATCGAAGAACTCCTCGTACGTGGTCTGCCGGAACTCGCCCGAGGCGACGGTGTTCTCGCGCTTGTCCACCTCACCGCGGAACGGGGCGGTGATCCACATCGCACCGCCGAAGGCGAACGCCCCGACCACGTACAACACCGCCAGGCCGAGAACCCCGACGACAGCCCAAGCCCCTATCCGTGCCCCGTCGCGTATCTCCCCCATGACCATCCCCCTCCAGAGGCGGTCCGCGGCGTGGAACCACCTTCCACGAAGAAGGACACGGGGTGTGATGAAACGGTTCCGCGGGCGCGAGGGTCAGGAGGGGTCGCAGACGTACGCACTGTCGGAGGTACTGGTACTCAGACCGTGAGCCCTGTCTGCGCTGCCGTCGCGGACACGAGGTCGTGGCGGATGAACCACTCGGTGCAGAGCAGCCGTTCCCGCTCGGCGCCGGAGAGCCCGGCGATCAGCCCGAGGGCGGCTCCCCGTGCCACCTCGGTGCGATGGGCCAGCACGGCGGCGACCTTCTGCTCCAGCCAGGGCCTGACGTCGACGGTCGCGGTGACCTGCTCGTCCGGAACGCTGTGCATGGCCTTGCCCGCCGGGACCAGGAGTCCGCCCCACACCGGGATGGCCGAGTGCGGATGCGTGGCCAGGTACAGAGCGCTCGGCTGCCAGGGCTCACCGGCCCCCAGGTAGAGCCGCTCAAGTCCGGCCGCGTGTACGGCGAGCATGGTCACGCGGTGCGTGTGCACGTGATCCTCGTGACCGGTCAGCCCGCCGTACGCATCGTGCGTGACCACTTCCCTGATGCTTGAGTGAGTTCAAGCGTCAGGAAGGACCGCAGTTGAGTACGTGGCAAGTAGTGCGGGTTCCGGATCCAGGCCGGTGGGGGACTCTCCCTGCTGAGGGGGTTCTGGGGGTACGTGAGCTGCCGGAGGCGGTGGCTCGGATCGGTCTCAAGCCGGGTGACCCGGTGTTCGTCAGGCCCGACGGGGTGGTCGATGCAGGGCTTCTGGATTTCGTCCGTTCGAACGAATTCCGGAGTATGCAGCGTGAGTCGAAACGGAACTACTCGACGGATATCCGTCTGTTGCTTGTTTTTCTGTCCTCGCGGGATGTCGAGTGGTGGGAGGCGACACAGCAGGATCTGGATGATTTCCGGGACTGGCGGTGTGAGGCACAGGAGAACCCAGAGCGGATCAGCGGGACGAAGTGGGACCGGGAGGCGGCGGCGTTCACCAAGCTGTTCCGGTGGGGGAAGGTGCGTCCGCTGCCGGTGGACGTGTCGCGGCGGGAGGACCGGGCGGCGGACTCGGTCAGTTCGCGGGTGTCGTGGCTGACGCCGCGGACCTGGGGCCTGTGGTCGGACATCGGCCTGCGCGGCCACACCCGCGGCGGCCTCCCGGCGCCGGGGTGGGACTCGCGGACGGAGCTACGGAACACGGGCTTCGTCCAACTGCTGCTTTCTTCGGCTCTCCGAAGGCAGGAAGGTGGGTCGCTGCTGACGTTCGAGCTGCCTGCCCAGCGGCTACGGCACGGCCGTTACTGCCACGGCCGGATCGCGGGGGCGGTGACGCGGTCGAAAAACAGCCGGGTGTTCTACGCCTCGGTGGATGCAGTCGGCCAGGTCGAGGCGTACGTGCAGTCTGAGCGGGCCTGGGCCGTCCAGCGAGCCCAGGCCGAGGGACGCTATGAGCGGCTGCCGGTGATGCTGCTGATCACGCGGGTGACCGGCGGGCTGAAGCCGAAGGTCGAATGGGCCGACCGGAATGGGGCCATCGGCGAGCGGGAACTGAGCCGGCTCGGCTGGCGGGAGAGGCAGTCGTTGTTCCTGGAGGGACCGGAGGGGCCGGAGCCGGCCTATCTGTGGCTGACTGAGCAGGGCCTGCCGATGCCGCCCGAGAGGTGGAACGGGGTGTTCAGGACGGCGAACCTGCGTTGCGAGAGGGTCCTGCTCACCGAGAAGGAACGGAAGATCACCCGAGACTTTCGGCTGGCGGACGTCCGGGGCAAGAGCCCGTACGTAACCCCGCACTCGGCCCGGCATTCAGCGGCGCTCTATCTGCTGATCGTGCTGAACCAGCTGGTGGAGACCCGCTACGGGCTGTCGAAGGCGGAGAGGCGGGACTTCGCGTTGTTGTTCGGTGACCCGTGGTGGCTGGTGAAGACGATCCTTGGGCACGCGGACGTGGAGACGACGAAGCGGCACTATCTCGCGCCGGTCGCTCACCTGCAGCTGGAGTCGATCCTTGCCATGGCCGACAGCGCCGATGGTCAGAACGAGCATGTCGAGGATGTGGACGGCGTCTTCGCGCGACTCGCCCGAGAGACGTCCGGGATCCAGGACATCGACGTCCTCCTCGGCGAGGTGGCCTCGTGACAGGGCGGGGACGTGAAGCAGTCCTGCCCCCGGCAGGTCACCGGGCCGAAGCCCCGCTGGCCCCGGACGGCCTAGTGGTGACGGTCACCAACAAGGCCGGCTACAAAAAGGAGTTCGACTTCGCCGAGTTGTCTGTGGCCGTGCCGATGCAGCGCTCACTGGCCAAGGTGTTCGCAGACCGGTCTCGCGGTTGGACCAGCCACAGCACTGCCCGAAGCAGCTGGATAAAGCTAGGATATTTCGCCGATTTCCTCTCGGGGTTGGACAGTCCACCGGATGATCTGGACGCTCTGACCGTCGCCATCATGCAGAGCTGGCGTAATGGGCGTATCAGCACCAACTCCGGGAAGGGGATGCTGAGAGAGGTCCGGAATCTGCTGCAGGCGGACCCCCGACTGGCTGCTGGGCCGGTGGCGGAGGAACTGGCCCGCCGGATCCCCGGGCCGACACCGAACAAGCAGTCCTATGGGGAGAGTGCGCGGGAGCAGGTGGTGCAGGCCGCTCAACGCCAGTTCCGGTCGGCCTGGCTTCGGATCGGTGACAACACGCGGCTGCTGAACGCATGGAGGGCGGGCGGCGTCACCGAGGGCAGCCGCGAGTGGAGGATCGGGAAGATCCTCGACCACCTCGCCCGCACCGGTGATGTCCCTCGCACTCTCCACCCTGGCGGACACAGCAGCGTGACGAACCACGGGCTGCTGGGCGGCAAGGGGGGAGAGAAGGCATGGGGTCGGCTGTTCCTGACCCGTGGGGAGCTCACCGCGCTGGCCGTGCTGCTGACCGACAGGTTCGGCTGGAACTTGTCCGTCTATGACCGCATGCCGGCGCCGACGACGGCGCCGTCGGTGGGCGAGATGGTGTCGGTGACCTATCAGGTTCAGGTCGAAAAGCGCAGATTGGGTCGAGGACGGTGGTTCTCCACCGAGAACATCACCGATTCAGGGGCCAGCTCCCCTGGGCGCCTGATCACCCAGGCTCTGGAGGCCACCGCTCACGGACGCGCGCTGGCCAGCCGTCTGGCACCCGGGACTGACCTGCTGATGACCGCTCGCTCCTATCTGCTCGAGCAGGAGCACCTGGACCTGGACCGACCCGCCCCGGTGGGTCCCCTGTCCTTCGGCGTCTCCGTGTCGACGATCCAGTGGTGGGTCCGCGGGCATGGGCTGTCCGGGTCGCCCTTTCAGCGGGCCCGCCGGACAACGGTGACGGAGGAGGGCCGTCCCCTGCAGCACAGCCAAGGCACCCACGAGAGCGTCTACGTCCTGCCTGACCAGCGCGTACAGCGCGCTTCGCGCGACGTGTTCGAAGCCGGCGCGATCGAGGCCCTAGAACAGGCCCAGGCTGCTGTTTTCGGCGGGCAGATCACAGACAACCCGGACCGCGAGCACCAGGAGACCGCGACCGCGGACTGCGAGGACGAGGAGTCCAGCCCCTGGCCGGCTCCCGGGGGCGGCTGCGGAGCGGACTTTCTGCTCTGCCTGGCCTGCCCCAACGCCCACGTCCACCCGGGCCACCACCCCCGGCTCGCCCATCTGCACGAGCAGATCCTGAGCTTGCGGTCCGTCATGGACGACCGCACGTTCCACGAACGCTGGCGTGATCATCGGCTGCGGCTGGAGGACTTGCGCGACAGGGTCGGCCCGGCCGCTTGGAAGGCGGCCTTGGCCCACGTCAACGACGCCGATCGCACCATCGTCCAGTTCCTGGTGAAGAAAGACCTCGCCCTGTGACCAGCCTCGCAGTCGAGAACGACCCGTACGTCCTGGCCATGCCCGGCCTCGACAGCCCCGTGGTGCTGCCCCAGTGGATCAAGCCCGGCAACACGCACCCGAACGCCCGTTACCGAGACCTCGTCTGGCCACTGGCTCCGCTCATCGACAACCCCGGCACCAGCCTCTGCGCAATCTTCTGGGAAAGGTGCCCCGCGTCCCTGCTCGGCCAGGTGAAACTCACGGCCTGGACGATGCTCAACGGTCAGCTCCGGCCCACCTACCTCAAGGACCGAGGGGTCCGGGCCCGGGCCCGGACGTCCGCCGCAGTCATGCGGGCCACATGCAACGAATGGATACGTCTGGCGCGCTGGCTGCACGAACGCCGCATCACCAGCCTCGGCGCATGCACCGAGGAAGTGTGGCGGGTCTACATCTCCGAGCGCTGGGAGGGCGGTATCACCCGCGACCCCGCGAAGAGCGTTTGCTCCAGCCTGACGGACCTTTGGGCGTTCGATCAGCTCAGTGCACAGCCCACCGGCATCGCACGGCCTCCCTGGGAAACGGAGGGCCTCGACGACTTCCTTCCCGCAGATGACGGATCGGCACGCGGAGAGAACAGTACGGAGCCGCTTGACCCGCAGGTTCTCGGTCCGCTACTGGTCTGGGCGATCCGCCTGGTCGACGACTTCGCCGACGACATCCTTGCCGCCTGGGACGAGCGGTGTCGCCTCATCGCCACGGCCGCCGCCAACAGGGGCAGTCCAAAGACCCTGGCAGCCCTCGCGGATCTCCTGCTCCAGGCAGGCGCCCCACTGCCCTCGGTCCGGGGGCGCGACCGGCCAAAGCTAGCCCGCTCCTACGTCGCTGCCATCACCGGCGCGAGCCTCAAGCAGGTGGACCGATTCAAGGACCGGCACCAGCTCTCGGTCGCAGTCAACGACCGGCCGGGACCGTGTCCTTTGCAGGTGCCGGTCACCGGGCGGATCAACGGGAAGCCCTGGCGCGAGCACTTGGACTTCGACGAAACCGCCGAACTCATGCGCCATCTCGGAACCGCCGCAGCGATCATCTGCCTGTACTTGACCGGCATGCGACCCCAGGAAGTCCAGGGCCTACGAGCGGGATGCTGCCCTGAGCCCGAACCCACCGCCGACGGCACTCCCCGACGACATCTGATCCGCAGCCACCACTACAAGAACGTCACCGACGACGAAGGAAGCCACATCTCCGCCGGCGAGGAACGCGACGTTCCCTGGGTCGCCATCACCCCAGTCGTCCATGCCATCCGTGTCCTGGAGCGGATGGTTCCCGAAGGAGAGCTCCTTCTCAGCTCAGCTCACCACGACTTCACCCACCAGCAGGGCCATCATGGCGCCCTGAAGAGCGGGACCCTGAACGAGCGGATCGAGGCGTTTGTGGAATGGGCGAACCGCGAGGCCCCGTCCCAGGGCCTGACTGGTCAGGCCATCCCCGAGGATCCACTCGGGGGAATCGGAGTGGCCCGGTTCAGGCGGAGCCTGGCCTGGCATATCGCGCGCCGTCCAGGCGGGCTGATCGCGCTCGCGATCCAGTACGGCCACATGAGAACTGTGCTGGACGCTCGAACGTCCAGCGGCTACGGCTCCCGCAGCCGCGGTGGCATCCACGGCGTCCTCGACGTCGAGACCGCCCTCGCCGCTGCCAACACCGCAGCCCGTCTCCGCGATCAGGCCGCGGCAGGGGAGAAGATCTCAGGACCCGCTTCCCGCCGGGCCCTCACCGCCGCTGCCCACACGCCAAAGTTCGAAGGACGGATCGTCCCGGCAACATTCGCGAAGAAGGCCACTAAGTTCCTCGCCCGGGACGGCGTCGTCCTCTTCGATAATCCCGATGCCATGCTGATCTGCGCGTTCAAACGGGATACAGCGCTCTGCGAGCCCGAACCAGGAGCGAATGCCCCAAGACAGTACGACTGTCGGCCCGGCTGCGGGAACACCGTCCGCACCGACACCCACGCCCGCCTCCTGCGCGAGCGAGCGGACGAACTCGACCGACTCGCAGCCTCGGCCCCCGCCCCGGTCGGCCGACGACTCACAGCGAATGCCGACAGGCTCCGCGACACGGCAGACGCCCACGACACCGCCGCTCAACCTGCAAAGGCCATCGCATGACCCCGCAGCCCCGTCACGAGGACGAGCGGACCCGTATCCGCGAGGCCATGGACCAGCTCCTTGCCGGGAAGGCCACCGCCTCGGACGGCAGCCTCACGGTCAAGGCCCTCGCTGCCGAGGCCGGCGTCCACCGCATGGCCCTCATGAAACGGCATTCGGACCTGAAGAACCTCTTTTACGAACGGGTCCGCAACGAGACCCTCCAGCTCCCTGAATCGGAGAGGAAGCTGCGGGAGACCGTCATCCGCCAGCGGCAAACGATCAAGGATCAGCAGGCCGAGATCGAAGAACTCCGTCAGCGGGTCACCCAGCTGACCCTCGCCGCCGCTGTCCTCACCCAAAGGGAGGGCACGCCACCGCCCCCGCGGCCGGTTCCTGACAACGTCATCCTTCTTCGGCCCGTCACCTGACCCAGCCGTCCGGCTCCGGTGGACCGGGGCCGGACGGCTACGCAGAGGCATTCCTAGCCCAAGATCTGGACCTTCTCGGCCTGCACGACTTCGAAGGAGACGTGGTGTCCCTCCTTGTTCGTTTCTGCGCGCCGTTCCTCTACGCTCGAGAAGGTCATCAACTACCGCATGACATCTGCCCGGTGACGGAGTCGGCGTGGGGTGCGCGTCCCCGCTCCACGCCACCACTGGACGGCTTCAGGCGCAGCCACGGGTCGGCACTTCCGGACGCCGACGACCTTGTGTGGCGCGTCCCGCCGGGCGGCGAAAGGGATGCGTCGTGCCTTCGGCTTCGGCGAACTACCGCACTGTGCTGCGCACTTCGGGTGCCGTGGCCTTCTTCCTTCCCGCCGCTGTCGGGCGTTTGGGTATCGCCATGACGGGGATCGGCATCGTCTGGCTGGTGCACGCACGCACCGGATCGTATGCCGTCGCGGGTCTCGTCACCGGCGGGTTCGCTGTCGCGGACGCCGTCGCCGGGCCCCAGATCGGGCGCCTTGTCGACCGATTCGGGCAGGCACGGGTGCTTCCCTGCACGCTGGGCGCACATGCTGGGGCCGTGGCGCTGCTGCTCGCCGGCGCCGTTCCGGACCTCGTCGCTGGAGTGCTCGTCGGGGCAACGCTGCCCCAGCTCGCTGCCCTGTCCGCCGCTCGCTGGTCCGCCCTGCTGTCCGGCGAACGGGCTGCCGCGCTGCCTACAGCCTTCGCCTTGGAGGCCCTCGCCAACGGTGTGTCCTACCTGGCCGGCCCGGCCCTGGTGAGCGTCCTCGGTGCGGCGGGCCGCCCGGGCGCCGGGGTGCTGCTCGCTGCCGCGCTCGTCGTCGGAGGCGGGCTCGCCCTCTCCTCCCAGCGCCGCACCATGCCGCCACTCACCGGCCACGCCGAACGCCGGCACGCCGGACGCGCCCTGCTCCGCTCCGCATTCCTGCGGCAGGTCGCGCTCGGCCTCGCGCTCGGGGTGTTCTTCGGCTCGATGCAGGTGTCCGTCGCCGCGTACGCCGTCGGACGCGGCACCCCGGACACGGCAGCGCTGCTCTATGTCGCCGCCAACTGCACCAGCCTGGTGGGAGGCTGGGCCTACGGAGCATGGCGTCACGGCGGCTCACCACGGCGCCACCAGGCTGCAGCCGCAGCCTGCCTCGCCCTTGCGAGCCTCCCGCTGACCTTCCTCGACGCGCCCCTCGCGGTCGGCGTCACCCTCGCCCTGACCGGACTCGCCGTGCCGGTCCTGCTGATCCTCTCCTCCGTCCTCACCGAGTCGGCGGTCCCGCGCTCCGTCCTCACCCAGGCGTTCACCTGGGGCAACTCCGCAAGCGCGGCAGGAATAGCAGGCGCCGCGGCGGTCGCGGGTCGGGTGGTGGACACAGGCGGCGCGCACGGCGGTTTCGGTGTGGCGGCGGGGGCCGCGGCGGTGATGACGGTCCTGACGCTCGGCGGTCTACGGGGCTCATCACCGGACGTGCCGAAGTCGTCCGCGCCCGCGGAAACCATGGCGCCGAACCCGCCGACCACACGGCGGGATTCGTCCACGAACCGCAAGGCACCCTGAACTCCGTGACCCGCAACGGGTGCCCCGAAACGGTCTGGCTCACCTTTGGGCTGGCCGGGCTCCTGAATTATGCCAAAGCGATCTGGGATCCCTCAGGTCCGCTATAGCTTGCCGCTCGAGCTGTGGCGTTCGCGGCAGCTCTAATTGTGTATGTGGCGCTGAGGGTTTCCGCGTGATTTAGGGACAGAGGATGACGCCAAAGGGGCGTCTGGTGCTGAGCCAGATGCCGTGGCTGTCGCGTTAGCCTCCGGGCATGGCCATGCCCCTCGCCTGAGCGGCCGACCGAGCCAGCGCCACCGAGGTGTAGTTCCGGAGACCTCGCAGAGCTGAACACAAGAACTTGACAGGGAAGACCACGATCTCCGGCCGGAACTCCCTTATATGTGCGACCAGTTGACCGATCGCTTCGTCGAGGGGCGCGTCGAGGAAGCGCTGGCTGCCCGGGGCTGACTGTGGCACGCGGGAGTCGGCGTAGCCGAGCATTCGGGGGGCGCCGGCGCCGAGGATGCGGAGGGCCTCGGTGAGTTCTGTGGCGCGTTGGGTGGTGGCGGCCCAGGTCGTGGTGACAACTGCGGTGCGGGCGTGGGCGGTTGCGTGGCGGGCGAGGACCCCACCCGCCGAGATGGACTCGTCGTCGGGGTGGGCGAAGACGGCGAGGAGGCTGGGGGCGCCTCGCTGGCGAGGCACTACTCGTGGCTCCAGAACACCAAGGCCTTTTCGATCAGTTCCTTGGCGTCGGCCCCGTAGTACGCGGCGCTACTGAGCAGCCCGAACGCCTTGTTGTGCAGGGCGAGTTCGGCCGGGTCGGTGATGTCAACGCCGGTGGAGACGAGTTCGTAGTGGGCTCGGCTGTCGTCGTACATGTTGAAGCCGTGCGCGGGGACCATGTCGACGTCGGCGGAGGCTGGAAGGATGCCGAGGGTGAGAGAGGGAAGGTCGATCTCACGGAGGAGGCGTTCCAGCTGCCCGCGCATCACCTCGGGCCCACCGACGTACGTGTACAGGGCCTGTTCACCGAGGATCACTTCGTAGCGGTGCTCGCCGTCGTACAGCACCTGCTGGCGCTCCATCCGTTTGGCCACGCCCGCCGGCACATCGTCGGGGATGCCGAGGAAGTCGACCACCTTACGGAGGATCACAGTCGCGTAGGCCTCGGTCTGGAGGGTGCCCCAGATCATGGCGGGGACGTAGGCCTTGCTGTGCCGCGTCTGCCGGTAGAGGTTGATGACCTCGTTCTGGACGTCAGCTGTACCGGTGGACAGGCGTTGCTGCCAGGGGACCGAACTGGTCACCGTGTTCCTCCCAGAGTCATGCGCCGTCAGGCATTTCCGCGTCGGCGATTCGGCAGCGGCCGTTACCTGTTGGCGGATTGCCACTCGTGATCAAGGACGGCGTGAACGATGCTGTCCCGCCATCTGCCTCCCCGCTGGATGTGCTCGCGAATCCGGCCTTCCACGATCATCCCGGCCCGCTCCATGGTTTGGGCCGAGGCTTCGTTGGCGGGCGAGCGTGCTCCCCAGACCCGATGAAGGCCGAGGTCTTCGAAGGCAACGGCCAGGAGAAGCCGGACAGTCTCCAGGCCGTAGCCACGCCCCCAACTCGACACCCTGAGGGCGAAGCCCATCGTCGCGGCCCCCGGCTGGTGCGGGTCGAGCGCCAGCCGTCCGAAGCCGACAAGATCTCCGCCGGTCTGCTCGACGACGGCCAAGGCGTATTCGCGGCGCTCGTCCGCGTGAGCGGCCTCAATGGAACGGGCGACGATCTGCTCGACCTGGTCCCGGGTGCGGGGGTCGAAGGAGAGGTGTTCCGTGGCCTTCGGGTCGCCGTAGATCGCGTGTACGGCGTCCACGTCGCCGGGGGTGAGTTCGCGTACGAGGAGGCGGTCATCGAGGCGCTGCACCTGATGCATGCCGGGATCCTATTGGGGCAGAGAGGGCATCGCAGACGACGTGGGTTCCCGCTCCGTCAATTGTGATCGCTTGTTCCGCGAGATTCTGCCTCTGGAGCATCGAGCCCGGGTAGGGAACCGGCAGCAACTTGCAAGAGTGGAAACCGGGACCACGACCGAGGCAGGACCATCGGAGGACTCTTCGACACGTTCGAGCGTGAGGCGTTCCGCCTGGAACCGTCGCCCCCGCTCCATCGGTGGATGCCTCGCCCGGACCGGGCTATGTCTGAATTCAAGCTCCGCGGCCCGACAACCTTGCCCTCCCAGGCCCGCTTCGAGAACATGACGAACTGGTCCTACACGGCAAGGGGGAAGGAAACTTGCAATATAAGCCAAAACGTCGAACGCTGGAGTGGATAGCAGCGGGGGTCGTAACTGTGCTTGCCCTCCCTGGGATCCCCCTTCTGCTTCAATGGGCAACCCCAGGAGGGATGGATTGGTCGACACTCAGTGAGATCAGCCAGACCTACGCGGCTATCTCAGTCCCGCTGACCGCTGCCGCTTTGCTCGGTGCAGTCACTTCTCTCCGGCACCAGGCTCGACAGACAGCGATCAGCCAGGCTGATGCAAGGAACGCCATTCACAGGGAGCTTCTGACCGCTGCTCTAGAAGATGCCGACCTTCGAGTGTGCTGGGGGCCGCTACCCGTTCGTCTTACGCCACATCGGTGGCGGCAGTTTACGTACATCAACATGATCATCAGCTTCTGGCACACGCAGTATGTACTGGCTGGCGGTCCAGTGGCGGACGCAGTCGTTCGGATCAACGCGCAGCGTCTCTTCCGGGGAGAAGTGGGGCGCGATTTCTGGACTTTACTGGGGAGCGGCTGGCGACAGAACATGATCCACGAACAGCGCTCGCGTAAGTTCGTGAAGGTGCTCAATGAGGCATTCGAGGCGGCTCAGGCTGAAGGTCCCGCTGTGCTGGCCTCTGAGTTCTTCCTCAGTGATGGGGCGGACTGAGGCACTCGTCGCACGTCGTCACCCGAGACCCTGGGCGTCCGCCAAACAGCCTGGGAGTGGTGGCCGACAGGAACATGAAGGGGGCCTGAACGAGGCGGTCGAGGGTGGTGGGCGGTGTTGGAGAGCCAGCTTTCTCGCACATCCAACCGCCCACCGCCTACCGCACCCGTCACGCCGTCGAACCTGTGCGGTCACGGAACCAGCCTTTCAACTCCCTCTTGTTCAGGGCTCGTATGAAGGTCTGCCAGCCTTGACCTCGAACAACGATGACAGGCCCTCCAGTACTTTTGGAGTCACGTACAAGAGCGCCGTCGCCAGTGCGCGCACACTCAACGCACTCGCCCCCCGCGCCGTTGCTGTACGACGACGTGAACCACGTCGGGGGGCCGTCGTCCTTGGATCGTGCAGTGCTCATCGTGCGTATTCCTTCAGAACGGACTTGATCAGTTGACCGGAACGCTGAGGGCTCAAGGCCGCGGCCCTGAGGCCGTCGAAGGCCCGGGTGTACTCACGGACATGATGCTCGCCCTCAAGATAGACGGCGTCGGTGATGCCGTCCCGATACACGATGTCCGGATCTGCCTGATCAGGGAAGCCGAGCATCGTGAACGAGCCGGTCGCGGGGTAGGTGCCTGAGTCGAAGGCGAGGACCTGCAAGGTCACGCTTGGCAACTCGGAAGCGTCCAGGACACGTTCAAGCTGCTCTCGCATCAAGGCCCGATCGCCGATGACGTTGCGCAGAGCGCCCTCGTTCACGATGAACCATGCGTCGGGGGCGCCTGGCTGCGTCAGCATGGCCTGGCGCTCCATACGTACCCGCACGGCACGGTCGATGTCTTCCGTGGACATGTGTGCGCCGGTCTTGTGGAGTTCGCCCGTGTAGGCCGGGGTCTGCATCAGGCCCGGCAGCAACTCGCACTGGTACTGGCGGAGTGTGGAGGCGTCCTGCTCCAGGCCGATGTAGATGTTGAACCATTCCGGGACGCCGGCGCCGTGCACCTGCCACCAACCGCGCGTCTTGGCCTGCCGAGCCAGCGACTTGAGGAATTCGCGCAGCTCGTCGCTAGTGGCGTAGAACCGGCACAGGGCATCGATGTCGGACGGCTGGACCCTGCCGCTGCCCGTCTCCATGCGGTTGACCTTGGAGCCGCTCCAGTCCAGCGCCTCGCCGACCTGGGCGCACGTGAACGCGCTCTTCTCGCGGAGCTTCTTCAGCTCGATCGAGAGACGACGACGCCGTGCCGTCGGTGAACCGGCCACTTCAACCCTCTTTCGGATAGCGGGCGTTCAGTCTTGCGCCAAGGGAGCTGCTTGCCAATCACTCGTAAGTGGGAATCCCGTCGTGCACATTGCATAAAGGGATACGCCCAGTCCATGCTTCCGGTGACGCAACTCGCTGTGAGTGCGTGCAACTCTCCGCTGATCATGTGGGGTCAGGGGAGGCGACATGCGACGAGAGGGGTCTTCGTGATCCGGGAAGCATGTATGTCACGAAAGCCGTGGGACCTTCACTTTCTGGCGGAGCCCGAGGAAGTGGCGGGCCTGCGACGCGTGCTGCGGGTCCACTTGGGGTTGTGGGGCCTGGACGAGCTCATCGACGCGGCTCAACTTTGCGTCAGCGAGCTGGTCTCCAATGTGATCACTCATGTCGGTCCCGGTACTCCCACTACCCTCGCTGTGGCGATGAAGGGAACCCATCTGCGGATCGAGGTCTATGACCCCGACACGCGCGCTCTGCCAACACTTCTCAGCGAGGACGTCAACTCCGAATCGGGGCGGGGTATGGGGCTCATCACCTTCGCTGCCGACCGCTGGGGCGTGCAACTCTTCGCCGACCGGAAAGTGACGTGGTGTGAGCTCTCCACCACGCTGACCTCGGCCAACGGCCACAGTGGACGCCCTCATGTGGCAAGAGCGGAGCAGATGCTCGGCCTCTACTGCGGGGCAAAGCTGCCGACCGCAGCTGGTTCAAGCCGCCTGGGTGCAACTGTGGCGGAGGAGGCAGTGGTCGGTGCCATTGCGGACCTTCTTCACTGGCTCCGGGCGCACGGTCGCGATGCGGATGACGTGTTGGACCGGGCTCAGATGCACTTCGAGGCGGAAGGGGGCGATGGGTGAAGGGGCGTCAGGCGTTTCCGTGCAGGTACGTATGAATCGCCTCGGCAATGGCTTTCCCGAGAGGGATAGGCACCGCGTTGCCGATCTGTGTAGCGATCTCCGTCTTCGATCCGCACCAGCGGAAGTCGGTGGGGAATCCTTGAATGCGAGCGGCTTCGTAATGGGTGATCGGACGGGGTTCCGTCGGGTGGAGGTATCGGCCCTTCTCCGGTTTGAAGAACTCGGTTCGAATGGTGACCGAGGGCTCATCCATGCGGAGCCGGCCCATAACGTCGCCTGTGCCGGTGTTGTGGTTGTCCCAACTTGCGGTGGAGAGGTAGCCGACCGTTGTTCTCACACCTGCAGGTTCAGGAGTGTTGAACAGGCGGATTTCACCGGATTCATTCACTGTGTACCACTTGTTGCGCAGGTCCTTGCGGTTCCCCCCCTCCGGGATGGCGCGGTAGCGAGCCCTTGAAAGAGGTTCCGGATTTCGGCCGAAGTGCAGGTCGCGAGTGGTGAAGACACCCGGGATCACGGCATCGATTTCAGGGATGTGGTCCTTGCCATCCGGAAGCTCAGTGCCTTCGATCTTGAGCTTGGCCGACTCGTCGAACACGCTCCGCACGGCTTGCCAGAACGAGGGTTCGGCATGGGCGCCGTCGAGTTGCAGATTCGACGGGAGGCCCGAGTTGCGCTTGGGGCGTCGGACATGTGTCGCGGCGGGGTAGGCCATCCTGCGACCATTGTCGACATCGCGAAGCACTCCGATGACGATCGTTCGGCGGCGCGCTTGAACTGCCCCGTAGTTGGCGGAGTTGAGCAAGTACCGCTTGTGCTTCTGCTCGTCGGTGTCGGTCGGTTCGTGCCCAGGAGGGTCGACAAGTTCGTAGTCGGCCAGCAGGCCGCCTTCCTCGACCTGGCTGAGGAGGTTGAGGAACTCGTTCGACTTGAGGAAGCGGTCGACGTTCTCAATGACGAAGACCTTCGGGCGAATCTTGGCAACGATGCGAACATATTCCTCCCACAGCCGGTTACGATCGCTGCCCTTCTTGCTGCGGTTCAAGGCCGAGAAACCCTGACAAGGAGGTCCGCCGACCACCACGTCCGCGTGGAGGGCATCCGGAGTCGGCTCCCACTTCTCGATGTCTCCGAAGTGGACGCCAGCCTGCGGGAAGGTCCTGTCCGGGCGGCCACTGCCGAAATTCGCGGCGTACGTGGCAACCGCAGCGGCGTTGTGCTCGACTGCCGCGATGCTGTGGAAGACGGGATCGCCGTCCTCCGCGCCCTCGGGACGGAACTCGTGAAACCCCTGGGTGAAACCACCGCAGCCGGAGAACAGGTCGACGACGGTGATGGGTTCGGGTTCGAGGAGGCGGAGATTGTACATCTGGCGATCTTAGCTTTCCAGGGCGACCACGAGGGCTCGGCCCAGTGCGGTGGCGAGAGGGGGCGGCATAGCATGACCAATTTGGCGATATCTGGATGTTTTTCCTCCGAAGAAGCGCCAGTTCTCCGGGATTGCCTGGATCATCGCGGCTTGATCGACGGTCAGTTTGGGATGCTCGCCCTGGGGAAAATCGGCACCAGGAGGTTCGTCGCCGAGGCTGCTGCCGTTCACACCCAGTGAGGCCCAGGCCTTCTTGCTGCCGGTGGGACCGAGATCGCCGCCGCCCCGTCGATCGGAGCCACCTACGAGTGCTGGAGCGACTCGGTCCGCGCCCTTGATCCAGTGTTCCGCGCCGGGCCAACCGCGTGAGGCCATCGACCGGCCGAGAACCTGGCCCACAGTCGGTGGCGGCAGCCGGTCCGGCTCGGGCCACGAGAAACGGGAGAAGTACGGCTCCTGCAGGGCGACCAGAAATCCGCTGCTGCGGTTTTGCGGTACACCGAAGTCCGCTGCGTTGAGGACTCGCCAACTCGCCCGGTAGCCCGCATCTCGCAATGCGGACTCGATCCACAAGCGATCGGTCTCGAAGTGCGGGCTCTCGACCAGGTCCGGAACGTTCTCCAGCAGCACGGCCTTCGGCCGCATGGCACATGCGAGTCCGATCGAGGCACGGAGGACTGCGCGCTCCTCCGTGTCCTCCGTACGACCAACCGTTGCCGATGACTTCACCCGTGGAAGTCCGCCGCTCAGCAGGTCGACCCCCAGCGTCTCCTGGCGCATGTTCGGATGGAACTGGACAACGTCCATGCAGATCACGTCCCAGGCGGGCCGGTTGAGGTCGATAGTGAAGCAGGCATCCGCTTTGCTGTCGACGAGTAGCACCGGGTCGAACCCCGCACGCTCCAGTCCGAGGGCCTGCGCCCCGGCTCCGGCACAGATCTCCACCGACCTGAAACGACGGGGCTCGACGCTCGGGGCGACGGCGGAGCGCACTGGGTCTTCCTTCTGGGATGCGGTAGTAGCCGGTTCGACGACAACCCCGGCAGTCTGTCCGGACTGCTTTGTGTCGGCCGCCGGAGGAGGGGCTGTCGGTCGTTGCGCGTCGACGGACTCTTGGGCGACAGCGAGCAGTTCGTCGTCCAGGGCACCTTCCGCGATGCCGTCGAAGAGGACGAACGGGGCGAGCCGCAAAAGTCTCTTCAGGAAGTCGCGAAGGGTGTCGCGTTCGTTGAGCCCAGCCAGGTCCAGGCCGTTCCAGACGCGGAGAATGGCGCGGACCAGGTGGGGACTCCCGCCAAGTGCGGCCCGGCGCGCGTAGATCTGGTCGAAAGCGGCCTCGCCGAGGATCTTGAGAGCACTGTAGGGCTCCGTTGTGCCGGGGGAGCGCACGAGTTGAGCACGCCACCACAACCGGCCGAATACGTGGCGGGTGAGGTCCGTGCCGAGAACACGGTCCTTGGGAGGTTGGGGGTAGCGCCAGAAAGCCACGTCCGGCAGCAGCACGAGCGCTAGGAAGGCCCAGACGTCGCGGGAGGCTGCCTCGGCTGGCACCATGCCCGTCTCGGCGTGCAGGAGAGCGGCGAGCTGGAGGTCGAAATCGGCGTTGCGCGCGCGGTCGGAGTCGTCGGGAAAGCCCGCTCGTGCGGCGAGATCGACAACACCTGTCCGCAGCTCTCGAAGCCGGTCGGCGGAGATCCGGTCTCCACCAGTGGCCACGTACACCGCAGATTCGTGGGAGACGGTTGCTCGATCGGTCAGTTCGGCAGTCGCCAGGTGCCTGTACTCCTCGAACAGCGGTCTGGCCTGATCGGCGAGCAACCGAGGATAAAGGAAACTCATCGCGACACCTCGAAGATCTTGACTGCCGCCTGCAGATCCGATGCGAACAGGGCAGGTGACTGGTGTCGACGCAGACGAATGTCAGTGATCGACCGGCCGGGGAACAACTGCTCGAAGAGGCCGACCAGGGTGGCCCCCAGCGAACCGTCCGGAAATTCGCCGTCCTCGACGAAGTCGTCCATTGCGAGGGCGTGTTCGATCATGGTCCGAGCGGCATCCGCGTACACCGCGGAGAGCACGATCCGGTCGACCGGCCCGGGTTTTCCTGCGTTCTTGAACGCGGTTGCTGTCACCGTGTTGCGCTCGTTGATCAGCAGGAGCAAAGACCCCATGGTGGCGCTCTCCAGGCTGCCGCTGATCTGGAGGTGCCAGGCCGCCCCGTCAGGGAAGGAGGTTCGGGCGAAGTCGATCACAGCCATCGGGAACTGCGGAGCATCGCCCTGTAGCCGCAACGTATCCCGATCGCTCCACAGTACGGAGCCTGCCCGACGTGGTGAGGAGGGGCGGGCGTCGCTTCGCCGCTCGGCCAGAACGAGTGCGGTGTCCAGGAGGAGCAAGCCGCCCAGATCGGCACCACGCAGTTGCACATCCAGGTCTACTTTGCGTGTGCCGTCGTCGGTCAGTCGCACATGCTGAGCCGGCCCACTGAGATTGGATCCGGTGGCCGTCCAGACGGCTGCGAGCATGAGAGCGGCATCCGTCGGAAGGCCGGATTGAGAGCGGGCCTGCCGCAGATCGACTCGGACGGTTCTGCGCAGGTGCAGGTCCATTTGGTAGTCCCAGTCGGGCAGGGCCTCGGGCAGGGGAATTTCACCGTCATCGGTCACCAACAGCCAGGGTTCTACGACAACGACGTCTTCGGAGGGAGCGCGATACGGGAGAGCACGTCGTGTCACGAGACTCTCACTGCCTCGACCTTGATATCGATCTCTGTCATGGTGTCCGGTGCCGGGCGCACGAGCGCGCGCCAGACGGCCTCGCCGCCCTCGATCACACACGCCTCCGAGGAGTGCAGAAGACCGTTGCTGTCCTCCCAACCGAGGAGCACGGGCATGCTCGCTCCGATCGGCGGATCGGTCTCGCGCCCACCCGAACCGGGAAGTGTGACGGCAAGATCGATGTGGACCCGTTGGGATCCCGGGACCGGCAGGCGGAACTCCTGGACGAGTACGGAGACGTCGTCGTGATCGTCGTAGTAGGGATCGCCGACGTACTGCACGCGCGGACGACGTCGTGGCGCGGCGATTCCGCTGTGCTCCGGCACGCCGCCGAAGGCCCGCAGACCAGTGTCGAAACTGCTGGAGCCCTCGCCTTCCCCGGCAGCGGCCTGCTCGATGCCCCGCGCTGCTTCAGGAGTGGGACGACCTGAGGCCGAAGGGATGGCGTCCTCGTCCGTCTCCTCTGGCCGTGAGGCACGTGTGATCGTGCTACCAGGCTTGGTGTAGGCGGTGGCTCCACCGATCCCCCACGCACCGCCCACCAAGCCCGAGAACATTGAACTGGCTGCACCCAGCGCGACGTTGCTGGCTCCTGGCCGTGCGACTCCGCCGAGGAAGAGCAGGTCGTCCAGAGCCTCGCTGATGCGGCTGAAGGTGGTCTGCACGTAGGTGCTCTCGGGCTTTGCGAGGGACTGAGGGTTCCAGGCATCGTGCGTCGGCGGTTCGGCCTTGGCATAGATCTCGTCCATGCTCACGTCCGCTCGGAAGACACCGGCATAGCCCTGGTTCTCGCTGGGAGGCTTGGGCCCGGGCCGGTAGGTGACGACCAGCTCTGCCGGACGCATGAGACAGATGTGGTGGACCAGGTTTTCGATGTCGAGCATCCGTGACGCCCGTGTCGGCTCCAGCGGCGGCATGATCCGCTTGACCAGTCCGAGGCGGCCCAGATGTCGTTTGGGTCTCCTGCACTCCAGATCAATGCCGCCCGAACCGGTCATCACTTCGTAGGCGGACACGAACATGTTCAGCGGACGCGTCTCCCGCGGATCGGGCACCGGGTGTTCGATTCCGTCGCAGGTGACGGAAAAACACATGGCAGGCGGCTTGTGGCCCACGGAGACCATTTTTGGCCACAGATGCCAAGTGACGGTCTCGGCCAGGTAGGCAGCCGCTTCGTTCGGCGCGAGGTCGTCAAGATTGGGGTCGATGACGACAACGGTGGTGCCTGTCTCGTTGGGACCGAAGGGTCTGAGGCCCAGGCGCTGGGCCGTCGCCTCCGCCTGCTGGCTGACCAGAGGTTCGATCACTTCCCCCGATGTGTCTCCCCACCAGTGTCGACCGGTGTAACGCCGATCTCCCCGTGACTCGGTGGCCTTGTAGCTTTTCCAAAGGGTGCAGCCGATGAGCCGGGTTTCGAGGTCGCCCAGTGTGGTTCGGCAACGGGAGTGCACGAGGACGGTGCCGGACTTGGAGAGGAGATAGAAAATGCCCTTGCCGAAGCCGTAGGTGCCACCACCCAGTGCAACATCTCGCGGCTCGCCTATGTTGCGAATGAAAGAGACGAAGTCACGGTCGGTTCCTGCGGCATCATCGGCGCGGGTGGGGCCTCCAAGTCCGCGAGTGCCGCGATCGGACACGGCGAGAAACCGGATCTGGCCACGCCGGAGGGTGTCACGCAGCGGGAAGTTTTCCGCACTGTCGGGTGCGCCGCCGAGCAGTAGCTCTCGCCAGGCTCCCGTGTGGGCGGGGCCAACAGTCCGCATATCAATGCGGAAGTCGACCGGGACGGATGAAGTGCGGAGTCGGGCGTCCCAACTGTTCTGGGCGGACTCGCGGACCAGGATGGTCAGCAGGTCGAGTTCGGGCCGGCCGAGCTGGTTGCGGATACCCTCGGCGGCGCTCGCGCCTTCCGGGGGGTAAGGCTGGGAAAACCAGCCGGGCGACGTCACACGGACTCCTGGATCAAGTCCTCGATCACTCGGGACACTTGGTCGGGTTCCATCGGCGCCGGAGACTTACCGGACAGATCGATGGTGTACTCCACGTCCAGTACGGAAACCGGTATGCCCGCCGCGACGAGTGCCCGGCCCGTCAAGCTGGGGAAGCCCGGGCCCACGGAGTACCACTGTTCCTCGCTGATCACGAAGCGCACGTCGTGGTAGTGGTCGGCGTCCGAAGAGCGATAGCCGACTTGCGCCAGAAGTTCGAGAAGAGCGCCCTCGTCGTCGCACAGCTGAAGTGTGCGGTTGACCAGTTCCACCACCGCAGTGCCGGAACCATTCACCGCAGTACGTTGCAGACGGAACCAGACCAGGCAGAGTTCACCGCCATCCGGTGCTTCGAGTTGATCGAGCCCGTGGATCTGTGGTCTTCGGCCCTCAGTGGTGGTGCTCGCCTTCACCTCGACAGCAGTGATGCCGGTCGAGAAGTCGTGGCGGTGTCTCTCGGGACCGCGCCAGAGGCGATGCGCGCTCGAATCTTTTTCGAGTAGACGGTTGAGCAATGTCAACTCACCGAACAGGCCGGCAAGTTGCTCGGGCCCCAAGGGAGCCTCCTGCGTTCGAAAGAGGGCTTTCCACCGGTCGAGCACTCGGTAGAGCGCCTTCACTGGATTCTCTGGAAGCTCCCTCGCGGCTTCCAGAACGTCCATGCACAGTTCCGTGAACAGATCGGTGAGGTCATCACGCAAGCAGGCGAGGTCGGCGAAGGTCTGGTAGGTGTCCTCGTCCTCCAGTGCCCGTTTGCGCAGCAGGAGGACCGGGCCGTCCAGGCCGGGCCGGATCTTTCGATGTGAGTGGACCGGGACCAGGAGATGGCGGTGCCCTCCATGGTCAACACCGACCGCCAGGGAACCGTGATCGCCGCTAACTGGCAAGTGGGTAACTCTCAGGCGACGTTCACCTGTGGGTTCCTCGGCTTCCAGCGCCGTCCAACGTTCCTCGACGAGTCTTCGGAGCGTGTCGTCGGTCATGCTTCCTCGCTGACGAGGAGGCTGTAATCCTCCTCCTCGATCCGCACATTGGACAGGTTGGCGGAGATGTACTTCTCAACCTCGCTGTCCTTGTCCCAGGGTTCAGGGAAGACCAGTCCGACGCCGATCACGTGTTCCTCGGCGTTCAAGGGTGCACGGGCTGTCTTCGCAGGGGCCGGCTCGGACACCTTGTCGATCGGGTAGAGAACCAGGAGACCGGTGTCCGGGAGTTCGATACGGCGCCTGTCCATGATTCCTTTCTCGCTCAACTTCGCCGTGTCCCCGCTGAGGTCCACCGCTGCGTCACGACGGCTCATCAAAGTCTTGATGTCGGCGAAGTCAGGGTCAGGAGTTCTGACGGCGAGCCGAGCACGGGCGTTGCGCCCGACGGTCACACCGGGGGCGAACGTGAAGCTGTCTCCCCTCGGGTTGCCGACAACCGCGATGTTCCACCGGCGAAGTGAGCTGGCTGCGGCTACTCGCTTTCGGATGTAGGCGGTGATCAAGTCCGCGTCGTTCTCCGGGGATTTCTCGTGGAACTTGTAAGACGACAGGAAGCCGATCACCAGGTCATGAGGCACGTCGCGAAAAACGTAGCGGCCGTCCGCCGGGCGCCGTTCCACCTTGGTCGCACTTACTGCGGAGGCGGCGACGAGACGGCTTGCGGCTTCGATGTTCCCGGTCAGCCAGTCGGCGTTGGTGTGGAAGTAGTGGGTCTGGACCCGCTTGCCACCGTAAGAGGAAGCCGCCGTGACGGCGTCACGCATTTTTGCAGCGGCGGTCACGCGCAGGGAGGGATGAGTGCGCAGGCGGACAGCGAACGTGAGGGGTGTTTCGTCCTCCGTCATATAAATGTCGATGTCTCGGCGCATCTCGGTCTCGACTGTCGCCAGGTGTCGGAACCACTCTGCCAACTCGTCTGTCATCCAGATTCGGGGCAGATCGGCGTAGCCGTTCCGGAAGCCGAACCAGCGTCCCATCTGCAGCAGCGTGTCGTACGCCGAGACCGCGCGGACGAAGTAGCTGACCGCCAAACCTTCGAGAGTCAAACCCCGCGAAAGCGTGTTGCCACCTACGGCGATGGCCACGACCGGGCCGTTCTCGTAGTCGAGGCGGTCCTCACTGCTTGAGTTGTCCATGATGATGCGACAACTGTCCAGGACCCCGGAGAGTTCGGTCAGCAACCGATCGAACGGCACTTTCGCCTCGCGGAAATCCTCGGCCCGGACACGCTGGGTCTCCTGCTCCCAGAGGCCTCGCAGCCGAGCGAGGAAGTCGGTGTCCGCGAGGGACATGGTGGCCTGCTCACGCAGACGTGCGAGTGGTCTCTTGAAGCTGTTGTGCACTGCGGTGTTCACACTGGTATGGATCAGCATCGTGCTGTGTTGATTGCCCGTACCTCGTACGCGCCGAGCGGCTGTGACGAGCCAGAAGTATTCGACCGCACTGCGCAGAGTGTCGGTGATGACTGGCTCGAAGCCTTCGATGTCGGCCCGGGTGTCCGGGCGTACGTACGGCACGTCCTCTTCGGGGATCGACCTGATCATGTCGTAGCCGTCGTCCACCTGTTCAGGATCCTCACCGTCGAGCGCGTAGCGTCCGAAGAGGACCTCGGTGCCGAAGTGGCCTTCAGGTTTTGGAAGGTTGACGACGAAGTCCTTGGGATACAGGTCCTCGGCACCCGGGTCGATCAGGAGATTGGCGAACGGCGAGGCCGTGTAGCCGACGTAGGCGGACCTCGGCAGGCAGCCCATGATGTCCAGGATCAGCGGGTTGATCGACGATGTGGCCACGGTGGCCTGGTCTGCCTCGTCGTCGATGATCAGCGCAGGACAGTCCTGGAGGTAGTCCGATGCCTTTTCGAGCCATCGGGCAAGCTTGCGCAGAACCGCCGCGTTCTTCTTCACCACACACAGCACGCGCGTCTTGTTGCTCTTCCCGAAGTACGAGGCCGGATTCTCGTGCGGGGTGAAGTCCTTGTCCAACCCGGTCAACTGGGACCACATCGAGGGGTTCGGCTCCACGAGTTGCTGTACCAGTCGGGCCTGGGTCTGTCGGCGGAGGCCGTTGTGGATGCCGGCAAGGACGATGAACAACTTGTAGCCGCGGTCGGCGGCCTTGGCCATGACCGACGTGAAGTTGGTCGTCTTGCCGGACTGAACGTAGCCAACGACGAGGCCGCGAGTGGAGAACGCTTTCTCCTTGGGGTGGTTCAGCAGTGAGACGACGCGAGTGGAGGAGTCGTCCAGGGCTCTGATCGCGGGATCCCGAGGCCAACCGTCCTTGCCGAGGAGGTCCACGATGGCAGGCCAGCACTTGTCCTTGGCCTGCGGGCCCGTGTACCAGGTGTCACGGTTGCCCAGGACCACAGCATGCGGCTCTTCGAGCTCCTTGATACGGACGGTCTGCTGCTCGTGACGCTCCCGGATCCGCTGGACGAGGTCGGGACTGGTTCCGAATTGCTCCAACCGCTTGACTGATTCCGCGGGGGTAAACGTGTCCAGGAGTGCCTTGAACGTCTCGTACATGTCGTCGAATTCATCGGTCATGAGAGTCGACCGTTCCCCGTTCTCGTTCGCCGAAGCCGTCCACACCCCGGAGCCCTCTGCCATCGTGGGTCGTTTCACACATGGCACAGCACTGCGAGACGCTCACCGGCACGTCACCTTCGTACAGGACCTACACACTATTGGGTGAGTTGGATGCGGATTGGAGAAAGTAGCGCCCCCGATCGATTTTTACGCCGGCGTATGCGAACTCGCGGCGGAGTACCCGCCGGGGCCTGCTCGCCATGGAGGACGAGCCGGGGCTGAGAGGCTTGATTTAGGGACCACCCAGGGGTCGCTGCTTGGATGCCACGGCCATGGCGATTTGACGCGCGACCTCGTCGGCGGACTCGTGTTCCCAGAACCTCAAGACAGTCCAGCCCGCCGCCTGCAGTAGCCCTGTTGTCTCGCGATCACGTGCCACGTTCTTGTCGAGCTTGGCACGCCACCACTCGGAGTTTGCCTTCGGCTGCGTCGCGTGCTGAGGGCAGCCGTGCCAGAAGCAGCCATCCATGAAGACGGCGATCTTGGCCCTGGCGAAGACGACGTCGATCGTGCGACGTGGCATGCCCGGTACCGGCACGTTCACCCGATAGCGCATACCTGCGGCATGCAGGAGCCGCCGCACCGCGACCTCGGGAGCCGTATCGCGGGAGCCCTGTCGGCTCATGCGGGCGGACACGGCGGGGGAAGACGGAATAGGGGCGGGCACGGGGGCATTCTGCCGGCGTTTTATGCACGCTCCGGAATCCGAGCCTGCTGCTTTCGGCCCATGGCCCTGTCAGTCCCGCTACTCGTACCGTTGATCTACGGGTTGAACCTGTCGAGGACGTGCTTGACCGTGTGGAGTCCGCGATCGGAGCCGAGAAGACCTCGAAACACGTCATCGCCGCCGGTGGCGCAGGCCGTGATCGCCTCAGGCAGCCAGCAGCACCCACCGGCGGTCCTCAGCGCTGCGGCCCGACGCCAGCTCGGCCAGCCGAGGCAGCGTCGCGAAGCTCGCCGAGAACGCGGTGTCCAGCTGCGGGTACAGATGATCCATCAGCTCTGACCAGGCGCCGCTCGGGTCGGACTCGAAGCGGTCGAGCAGGGTCGGGACATGCTCCGCGGAACCGCAGGCATCGCTGAGCGTCGACCCATCCGTCATACGCCGATCCAAGCAGGCCACGCGCCGACGCACGGAGCGTGACCCCTTGGAGCGGAGCGGAGCGGACCCGAGCAGAGCCCAGCAGAGGAACGACGCGCCCCGGGCTCGTAACACCTACCGCGGAGCAATCGCCCCGTACACGTTCCCCGGCGTAACAACCGTTCCTAAAGACTGAGCGGAAGTGAGTCCTGTTGCCAGGTCTCATGCTCGGCCGAACGCCCCGGACGGTGTTGGGCGTTCTGGTTGCCCGCGTTCGCTCCGCGTCCGGGCGGCACGGATCGTGTCCGTGGTCCGGGAATGCGGGGGCGGGTTCCCTCACGCCCAGGAACAACCGGTCTGGCCTGGACGGTCCGATGCCCCACCGCATCACTCCGGTGTGGTGGGGGCGGTGTCGTCCGTCGCCGGATCGGGTGTCCCTGGGCGCGCCTTCCGATCGCCACGGCAGCAGCATCATGGCGAGTGGGCTTGCGGTTTGTGCTGGTGGTGCTGGTGAGTGGTTTCTGCCAGTGCTGGGCGCCCCAGCGGCTGGTGTAGGCCGGGTCCACGGCGATGACCGCGATACCCGTCTGGTCTGCCATCGAGGCCAGCCGGGCGCGGAGCTTGCCGGTGGGCATCCCTGAGATCAGCTGCCTGAAGCGTTTGCGGCGGCCGTGCTTCTCCCGGGTCTTCTCCGCGGCGAAGTCCAGGTCCTCCACCGCGATCGCCTTCACACCGCACGTTCGGGCCCAGTGCAGGAGGCGGGTCAGGGCGTGACGGACCTGCGCATCCCGGTGTTCGGCGGTGCCGGTCAGGTCGTAGAAGAAGCGGCGCGGGCTGCCGGTCGGGTTGCCGTGGGTGTCGAGGCGCCAGGCCGCCAGGTGATCGGCGTTCATGTCGACACCGATCACCCCGTGCGCGAGCGCCGCCTCGATCGAGAGGGTGGGGGTGGGCGGGAGTTGCCAGGACGCCGTCACATACCAGCGGTCCCGGCCCGTATCGAGGTGGATGCGGTAGGCGACGGCTCTGTTGGCCGCGACACGGTCCGCCCACTCCTCGCCCCGGTGTGCGAACGCGACCCGGCACGCCAGGACGTACCGTCCGTGCGGGGCGTTCGCCAGATGCGTCAGCGGTGCGGGGAGTTTGATGCTCACCTCGCCGTCCGGGCTGATGCGGATGGTCTCGTTGCCGTAGCGCTTGCCGGACTCACCGTCCGCCTGGCAGAACCAGCGCTCCGCCTCCCACCGCCCACGCCATCCGGACTCGGTCAGCTGAGCCTCCTCCAGATGCTGCCGGGTACGGGCCAGCCGCTTGCCGCCGCGCACAACGTGCACGATGCCGGCCTCACGGTCCGCCCGCACGGCAGCCAGGCGGTCCTCAAGCACCCGCAGTCGCCGCGACTTCGCATGCCACTCCCGCCGCGACCGGTAACCCCCGGGCGCCTTCTTCGTCCCCTTCTGCCCGATCGGCAGCGACAACCGGTCCTCGATGGTACGGACACCGGCTTCCAGGTTCTGGATGTGCGCCGACTGGCACCGGCGGGCCAGTGCCCACTGGTCGTGCGTGGCTTTGGTGATACTGCCCGCCCACCGCGACGACGAGAACGGCGTCAGCTCCCGCTTACGCACCGCCCACGCCTCCCCGGAATGCGACAGACCGTCCCGGCAACGCGCCTTGAGATCCTTCGAGGCCAGCGACCCCAGATGCGCACCGACCAGACACAGCACCTCCTCATCGCCTGCGGTCAGCTGCTTGAGACGGGTCCGCACGGCCACACCGGACGGACCCGACGCGACGAACGACGGCGCGATACTCCTCAGTTCACCCACCCCGCCACCCCCGTCCGATGCCACCCGACGATCCCGTCGCCATGGCAAACGAGCACCACTCGTGAAGGTCACGCATTCGATGAGAGAACATCAGTTCCCCGCCGAAACCGCCCCCCATAGCCGCGGCGCGACATGACAGAGACCAGCAACACTCACTCCCGCATGTTCACCGTCGTCAGCGGCCGGTTGCCGGGCTGTTTGGTGCAGGGCTGGAGGACGGCCAGGTGACGGTGGCGCCAAAGGAATGGCAGCGCTCAGGCTTCCGGGAGGACAACTTCGACGGCAAGCCGTCTACTGGCGCCGGACCTGGCTGGCGTCCTCGGCTGTCGGGATCGATCACCGGCCGGTCGTGGTGCGGCTGTGCGCTGCATGAGGAAGGGCATTCCCGACGGGAAAGAAGGGAAATCCCGACGGGAAAAAAGGGCAGACTCCATATCAACGCTTCGTGAAACATAATGAGTTGAAGATGCCTATGCGATGCTGCCTTCACTCTCTGTCGCTGCGGAGATGTCGACAGGACGTGAACGGAGTTTTCCATGCAGAAGGTCATCGACTACATCGAAGAACATCGGAAATCGTACGAGAACCACGCATTCTTCACTCGCCTGCTCGCCAACGATTCACTCCCCGGAGAAAAGCGTCTGGCGTGGGGGCCCAGCGTGGTTCCCTTCATCATGGGCTACTCCGATCTGAACAAGTACGTCTTCCGTAAAGACGAAGGCAATGCCCGGCCCGATCAGCTGCAGGCCCTTCTGAACGCGCACACGTACGAAGAGGACTTCCACTGGCAGTGGATGCTGACCGACCTGGAGAAGCTGGGGGCCGACAGCAGCATGCCCCTGTCGGACGCCACGCGGGTCCTCTGGAGCGAGAACTTCAGCCACTCTCGACGTCTCTGCCTGGAGCTGGCCGCGCTCGCCGCGGGCGCCCCCACATACGCCGTTTTCGCGATGGTCGAGTCCATCGAGGCCGTCTCCATCACGATCTTCACCCACTGCCGGGGAATCGCCCTGCGGGACGGTCGCGAATGTGAGTTCTTCGGCACGAAGCACTACATGGCGGAGGCGTCGCACAGCATAAAGTCGCCCGAGGTGGAAGAGAAAAGCCTGCCGTCCCTCGACGACGCACAGCGCGAGGAAGCCAAGCGGATGGTGGATCGCACGTTCTCGCTCTTCGACAACTGGTCCGGCTCGCTCCTGCGGTTCGCTCTCGAAAGCGGGGACCACGAGCGCACGTACGAGAGGTTGATCCAGGAGAGCAAGGACCTGCTGCCGGAAGCCGAGGCGGTGGCCGCTGCCGCCTTCTAGCCTCGATCGTTGCAGGTCAACTGCTATTCCTATGACTAACTGACCGGGTCAACCGCCGCCCTCTTACCCCCGGCGGCTACCTTGACCGCCATGACGCGCACCCCTCAAAGCGACCCGTCCCCCACCACCCCGGCGACTCCCGCCCCCTCACCGGCAAGGTCGTCGTCATCACCGGCGCCGCCCGAGGCCAGGGCGCCGCCGAAGCCCAGGCGTTGGCTCGCGCCGGAGCCACGGTGGTCGCAGCCGACGTACGCCCGGACGGAGTTGGGGACTGCCGGAAGCTGGACGTCTCCAACGAGGCCGACTGGGCCGCCCTCGCCGCCGAACTCCGCGACACGTACGGCCACATCCATGGGCTCGTCAACAACGCCGGCGTCATCCAGCGCGACCGCCTCGGCGACGTACGCCCGGACGACTTCGCGTACGTCCAGTCGGTGAACACCACCGGGCCGCTGCTCGGCATCCAGCACCTCACGCCCCTGATGCCGCCGGGCTCGTCCATCGTGAACGTCGGTCGTCCGCCGCGCTCACCGCGTACTACCCGGTGGCGTACACGGCCAGCAAGTGGGCCCTGCGAGGGGTATCGAAGATCGCGGCAACGGAGTTGGGGCCGCGAGGCATCCGCGTGAACACGGTGCACCCCGGCTACATCGAGACCGAGATGACCGCAGCCGCCACCCCGGCCTTCCGGGAGGCGATGTTCCGCGAGACACCCCTCGGTCGCAGCGGCACCGTCGACGACATCGCGCCTCTCGTCGTCTTCCTCCTCTCCGACGCGTCCTCCTTCATCACCGGAGTGGAGATCCCCGTCGACGGAGGCCTCACGGCCCACGGCGGAGTCAAGTCCGTCTCGGACGCGATGAGGCCGCAGGCATCACCTGTGCCGGAGGTGCCGACCGTCGGGTGAACCCCGCGCAGGCCGTGGAAGCCGACGGCGCCGACCCCTGACCAGCGGACGAGCATTCGTTCAGGCGATTCGCCCTACGAGGAGGTGACCTGGCCGGGTTCTGGTCGTTTCCGGGGTGGTGTCCGGCGTACTGGGGTCGGCACCCGGTCTTCGTCTTGCGCGCGCGGTCGGTGTCCGCAGTGTGGGCGGAGGTCCTGGATCCGGATCGAGCGATGCGCCCCCTCGCCGGGGTCGGGGGAGTGCCAACGATGTGTGGGCTGGTCGGCTATGTCGGTTTCGCGGGCCAGGTGCCGCAGGGCACCGAGGACACCTCGCTCAAGGAGATGACCGAGACTCTGGCGTGCCGAGGGCCGGACGCCTCTGCCGTGTGGGCGGAGGGGACGGCGGCTCTGGGACACACCCGGCTGGCCACCGTGGACCTGGTCGGCGGCCGGCAGCCCATGACCCTGGTGCGCGGCGGACGTACGGCGCTGGCGGTGGCCTTCACCGGCGAGGTCTACAACCATGCCCGGCTGCGGAAGGAACTGACCTCCCTCGGGCACCGGTTCACCACCCGCAGCGACAGCGAGGTCGTCCTGCACGCGATCGACGCCTGGGGTGAAAGTGCTCCGGCCCGGCTGGAGGGCATGTTCGCCTACGTCGCGTGGGAGCCGGGCCCCAGGCGGCTGACGCTGGTACGGGACCGGTTCGGGATCAAGCCCCTGTGCTACGCGCGGACCGGCGACGCGGTGGTGTTCGGCTCAGAGCCCAAGGCCGTACTGGCGCATCCCGCGGTGACCGCGCGGCTGGACCTGGACGGGCTGCGGGAGCTGTTGTTGTCCGCCCACCCGATGATCAAAACACCCGGACGCAGCGCTTTCGCCGGGCTGGACGAGGTCGCCCCGGGCACCGTGGTCACCCTGACCCCCGAGGGCGTACGCGCCCGCCGCTACTGGTCGTTGGCCCCGGCCGAGCACCGTGACGACCTGCCCGCCACGGTGGCGCGGGTACGACAGCTGCTGGCGGACGCCGTCACCGGGCAGCTGGCGGCCGACGTACCGGTGAGCGTCCTGTTGTCCGGCGGTCTGGACTCCAGCGCGATCGCCGCGCTGGCCCGCCCCGCTGCCGGGACCCTGCACACCCTGTCGGTGGACCTCGGCGGCCAGGCATCCGACCGGGACGCCATGGGTCGCGACCCGGACGGCCCCTACGCCGAGTTGATGGTGCGCCACCTGGGCAGTTCACACCGCCGGGTACGACTGGACGCCGACGGGCTCGCCGACCCCCACCGACGTGCCCGGGTCGGTCACCTGCGCGACGGGCTGACGCTCGGGGACTTCGACACCTCGCTGCTCCAGCTCTACCGCGCGGTACGCGAGGACTTCCCGGTCACCCTCGCCGGGGACGGGGCCGACGAACTCTTCGGCGGCTACCGCTGGTTCACCCCCGAGGCCGCGGCGGCGACCTCCTTTCCCTGGGACAGCGTGCTGGGCCGCGCGGACCTGACCCGGCTGCTCGACCCGGCCCTGGCCACCGCCCTCGACCTGCCCGCACACCGTGCCGCACTCCACCGGGCCGCCTGCGCCGAGATCGAGCACCTGCCCGGAACCACCCTCGCGGAAGCCGCGATGCGACGCGACAGTTACCTCAACCTGACCCGGTTCCTGCCCTGCCTGCTGGACCGCGCCGACCGCCTCAGCATGGGCGTCGGCCTGGAGGTGCGGGTGCCGTTCCTGGATCACCGTCTGGTCGAGTACGTCTTCAACACCCCCTGGGACATGAAGACCTTCGACGGCCGCGAGAAGAGCCTGCTGCGCGCCGCCGTCGCCGACCTGCTCCCGGGACCGGTCCTGGCCCGCCGCAAGAGCCCCTACCCGATGGTCCGCGACCCCGCCTACCGCGCAGCCCTCACCACCCAGGTCGACCGCCTCCTGACCGAGGCCGGCCCCGCCACCGATCTGCTGGACACCGCCGCCGTACGCCGCCTGCTCCTCGAATCCACCGGCGCGGACCGCTTCCCCCGCGAGGGACTGGAACTCGTCCTGGACCTGGACCACTGGCTGCGCACCCACCGCCCCACCCTCCATCTCTGACCGCCCTCCCCATCCCGGCATCGCCGTCCCGCATTCCCGTCCCCCTCCTTCCCTCCTTCTCTTCATTCCTCTTCGCCGAGACGCACAGGACGCCGCCACCGCCATGCAGCACGCCGTGATCACCTCAGCCGTCCGCACTCCCATCGGACGCGCCCACAAGGGCGTTCTGGCCGACGTCCGCCCCGACGACCTGCTCGCCCGTGTCCTCGCCGAAGCCGTGGCCCGCACCCCGGGTCTGACACCGGGACACGTGGCGGACCTGGTCGTGGGCTGCGCCCTGCCCGGCGGTGAACAGGGCTTCAACATCGCCCGGATCGCCGCCGTCCTGCTCGGCTGGGACCACGTGCCCGGCGTGACCGTCAACCGCTTCTGCACCTCCTCACTGCAGGCGATCCGTATCGCCGCGCAAGCCGTGCGCTGCGGGGACGCCGACGTCGTCGTCGCGGCCGGAGTCGAGTCGCAGTCCCGCCTCGCCCACGGCAGTTCCGACACTTGGCCCGGCACCGAGAACCCCGCCTTCCACACCGCCGGCCAACGCACGATCCGGCGTTCACAGGCCGACGCGGGCCCCTGGCACGACCCACGCGAACAGGGCGGGCACCCCGATCCGTACATCCCGGTGGGACTCGCCGCCGAGAACACCGCCGACCTGTACGGCATCACCCGCATCGACATGGACGCCTACGCCGCCCGCTCCCACCGGCTCACCCAGCAAGCCCTCGACCAGGGCTTCCACTTCGGTGACATCGTCCCGGTCAAGGCCCCTGACGGCACCACCGCCAGCGCCGACGACTGTCCGCGCACAGGGGTGACCGAGCAGAGCCTCGCCGTCCTGCCGCCACGGTTCCGCCCCGACGGCAGGGTCACCGCGGGCAACAGCGCCCCGCTGTCCGACGGAGCCGCGGCGGTCGTCGTCATGTCCGAGAGCTACGCTCGCGCCCACGGTCACACCCCGCTCGCCCGCATCCTCGCCTCCGCCGTCAGCGCGGGCACTCCCGAGACCGAGGGCCCGGTCCCCGTCGCCGCGACCCGCGCCGTCCTGACCAGGGCCGGTCTGTCCCTGGCAGACGTCGGCACCGTCGCAGGCAACGAACCCTTCGCGGCGCAGATCCTGGCGTACTGCGCCGAACTCGGGCTGGAGCCCGAGCGTATGAACCCGCACGGCGGCTCGATCGCCCTGGGCGAGCCCTACGGCGCGGCCGGAGCCCGGCTGACCACCACCGCCCTCGCCACCCTGCGCCACGACGACCTCAGCACCGCCCTGATCAGCGTCGTCGCCGCGGGCGGCCAGGGCATGGCTCTCCTCCTGGAGCGCACCTCGTAGGTCCACGACCGCCCACCGCTCATCGCCCCGCAACAGCGACTACCAGGGCGTGCTGGACCGGATCCAGGCCGTGGCGCTGGTCGGGCGGGCCTCTGAAGGCCTGCCCGACCAGGCTTCGCCCTACCTACGGATACGGGTTACCAGTACGGCCTACAGGTACGGGCGCGTGATCAGCTCGATCGCGTGGCCGCCGGGGTCCTTGAAGTACACGCCCCGGCCGCCGTGCTCGGTGTTGGTCTCGCCAGGGCGTCGCATCTGGGGGTCGGCCCAGTGCTCGATGCCGTCGGCACAGAGCCGCTGGTATGCCCGGTCGAACAGCTCGTCGTCGATCAGGAACGCGTAGTGCTGCATCTGGATGTCCACCGGCGGCTCGGCGAACTGCAGCAACACCCCGTCGCTGAGCTGGATGTTGGTGAACGGGCCCCAGGAGGGCGCTTCCGGCAGTTCCAGCAGCTCTCGGAAGAAACGGGCCGACTCCTGGCGGTCCTTGGCTGCGATGATGGTGTGGTTGAACGTGACTGTCACTCGGCTGACCTCAGTATTGTTCGGCATTGCCCGACACGGAATTGGGACTCGTGATGCACAAGCACTGGGAGGTCCGCGTGCCGAACTGGGTGCCGAACCGAGCGGGTGTCTTCTTCGCACCCGCCGCGTGATCAGCTCTCCACCGGATAGCCGATCCGTGGGTGGCGTCGCTGCGCCGGTCCGGTGTTCATGTCGGGTGACGCTACTGGATCCGACCGATCACTACAACGGGCGGGAAGTGGGCTGAAGACCCGGACGCGCCGACCCCTGACTGTCGGCCAATTCCCGGCCATCGGCCATCGGCCAACGGTCGGCCGTCGGGTGAGACCTCCCCGGAAGCCGTTGCCCCCGGCTGCCCCACCCGACCGTGCCCTCTCGCCGGCCTCGCCCTCGCCCCCTACACCGCCACCCGTCCGTGGCACCCCTCGTAAGCGGTCCCCGACCCGCACCAACAAACCGTCCCCCGCTGCGGAGGCCACCCCACGGCCTTCCCCCGGGCCGCCAAGGTCGTCGCGTACTGCGGCAGCAACTCGGCAGCCCCCGGCGACGCGCCCTCCGACGCCGCGAACGCCTCGTAGGAAGGCACCGTTCCCGTGACGATCCCCAGGTTCGCCGTGCCGGAAGCCGCCAGCTCCCGCAGGGACGCCTCTATCGTCGCGAGGTGCTCCTCGTGCGAGGGGTATTCGTCCGCCAGGTCGGGATACGCGGCGACCAGTTCCGCCAGTTCCGCCGCCGGCCAGTGCAGGACCGCCACCGGGAACGGGCGGGACAGCGCCTCCCTGAACGCGCCCAGTTCGGCCCGTAGGCGGGAGATCTCCGCCTGCAGCTCCGCCGGGTTGTCCGAGCCCAGGGACCAGACCCGCTTGGGGTCGTGGAGCTCGTCCAGCGACACCGGCGACGAGTGGAGCGTGTCGGCCAGGGTGTCCCATTCGTCGTGGGCGGCGCCCAGCATCCGGCGTACGCGGTGGCGGCCGTAGAGGAGCGGATGGGTCGAGTACGGGGGTTCCTGCGCGTCCGAGATCAGCAGGCGGGCCGCCTCCGTGAACGTCTCCTGGGCCGCTTCCAACTCGTCGTGGGACTCCAGGGACTCCGCGACGATCACCCAGGGCGCCGGGTCGCGCGGGCCGGCCGCGCGGACGCCGTCGATGATCGCTCGGGCCTCCGCCTCGTGGCCGTACTCCCACAGGTTCGACGCCTTGAGGGCCCGCACGAGGTGGGGGTTCTCCAGGGAACCGGGGGATTGCAGCAGGCGGTCGTACAGGGCGGACGCGGCGGGGCGGTCGCCGGCCAGTTCCAGGTGGGCCGAGGCCTGCACGAGCAGGTGTTCGGCGTCCTCGGGGTAGAGGCCGGCGGTCCGCTCCAGGCGGGCCGCTTCGGCGATGTGGTCGACGTTTTCCTGAGGCGTGTCGGGGCGCATGAGATCACCGTACTGCCGACGCCCGTCAAAGAAGAGTGGCAGCCATGAGAGGGATCTCCGAGGAGGAGCGAAGCCACCGGGAGGCACTCCGGCCCGGTGCCTCCCCTCCTCGGCAACTCCTCAGCAGCCCCTCGCCGACTCCCTCGCCGGCTCCCTTGCCGACTTCTCGCCGGCTTCTCACCAACGCCTCGGCCACTCCTCAGCGACTCAGATGGTGACCCCGTCCACCTGCAACGTCTGCACCGCGCCCGCCGCGAACGGCACCGCCACCGTCTTGCCGCTCAGGTACCTGTCCGAGCGGGCCGTGTAGAGGTCGCCGCCGCCACCGGTCACCGTGTTCCAGCGCGGGACCAGGCCGCCCGTGCCGCCCGTCACCGTGGTGAAGCCGCCGAGGTTGAAGGTCAGGGTCTGGGCCGACGTGGACGTGTTCAGGGCCACGATCACCAGGCGCTTCGCGCTCGCGTCGTACGCCGCCACCGCGTAGCTGACGCCCGTGTCGAGGATCGTCATGCCGGGGCGGATGTGGCGGCTGAACTGGGCCATCACGTAGTGCTTCGTCTGGACCGTCGTCGGCTGGAGGGTGGTCGGGTCGTAGGCGATCATCGCCCAGCCCGCCGTCGGGTCCATGACCTGCCAGTAGACCCAGGCCGTGGGGTGCAGCCAGCGGAAGTCGTAGAGGAGGTTCGACGCCAGGGTCAGGCCGGTCGCGTCCTTGTCGCCCGTCTCCGAGTTCCAGAGCTTCTTGCCGGACGTCGTCACCACGTCCGTGTACAGGAGGTCGCGGCGGCCCCCCGAACCCTGGTAGCCGTGCACGTTCACCTGGTTCACCAGGGCCTTCGTGGACGATCCGAAGGCCGCCCAGGTCGTGCGGGCCACGTCGTAGCTGGTCTCGTCCGAGGCCGAGATCTTGATCCCCGTCAGGCCTCGGGTGTCCAACTCGCTTCTCATGTAGGGCAGTACGGCGGCCTGGACCGACGCGTCCATGTGGCAGCCCTCCTGCGTACCGGTGGCCGTCCACCAGCTCGCCGAAGGCTCGTTGAACGGGTCCACCGTCGCGAAGTTCACGCCCCAGTTGTTCTTGGCGTACAGGGCCACGGCGGCCAGGTGCGAGGCGTGCTGGCGGTAGTTCCAGGTCTGGAGGTTGTTGCCGCCGCCCGAGGCGCCCGACGGGTTGTGGTTCGAACACATCCACCACATCGGCGAGTTGGCGAACAGTTCGGTCGTGGCTCCGCGTGCCACCGCCTTCGTCAGCGCCGCCCGCTGCGTCGCGTCGGCGCTCCAGTCCCAGGCCGAGGACGTGGGGTCCTCGTTGTTCCAGTCCTGCCAGTAGCCCTCGATCTGCTTGTACGCCGGGATGTTCGCCGACGCCACCATGCTCGTGCCGCCCACGCTGTTCCAGCTGGACGCGCCGAGGTTGTAGCGGGCGATGTTCAGGCCCAGGCCGGGCAGCGAAGTCCCGTTGTACGTCACCGACTTGGTGGTGAAGAAGAGGTCCGCGAAGTCGTCCCGGGCGCCGAACACGTTCGCCCACCAGGCGAGCGAGGTGCCCCAGCCTTCCCAAGTCCCGTACTTCGTCGCGGGGTTGACGGTGATGGTCGCGTCGGCCCGTGCGGTGCCCGTCGCCAGGGCGCTGCCGAGGACAGTGCCTCCTGCCGCGGCCAGCAGAGATCTGCGTCGGATCATGGCTTCTCCGTCCGGATTCTGACCTGCCCCGTTCATGCCAGAAGGAAGCATCAGGTGCGGCGCGTGGGGTTGTCGAGAGTTGTGACAGCGCTTTCTAAAACCATTGGACAAAGGGGGCTCACAGGGAGGGGCCGGACAGGGGCCGCAGTGGGGGAGGGGCAGGTCTGGTGACTTCGCGAGGTCTGGCCTATGGTGCGGCCGACCCATGTGAGGGCGCGGAGGAGGCGTACGCATGCGGGCTCGGGCTCCTGTGGTACGGCACCGCACACTCCGCCGGCGCGCACTCCGCCGCCGCGCGCTGTGGAGCTGCGGCGAACTCCTCGTCACCCTCGGCACCGTCCTCGCGCTCCTCGTCGTCCACCAGCTGTGGTGGACCAACCGCCAGGCCGAACAGGGCGCCCAACGGGAAGTCCGGTCCCTGGAGGAGGAGTGGGGGAACCCCGCGAGTCCCGGCGGGAGTTCAGGGGGTCCGGCGAGTCCGGAAAGCGGCTCCGGCTCCTCCGAAACTTCCGGCACCGTCGGCCGGGACGGCGCCCGCCTCGCCAACTCAAGCTCCTCCACGCCCAGTTGGTCCCAGGCGTACGCCATCCTCAGCATCCCCCGGCTCGGTCTCCGCGTGCCTGTCGCCGAGGGCGTCAGCAAGTCGGCCGTACTCAACAAGGGGTACGTCGGCCACTACCCCGGCACCCAACAGCCGGGCCAGGCAGGGAACTTCGCCCTCGCCGGGCATCGCAACACCCACGGCGAACCCTTCCGGTACATCAACCGGCTGCGGCGCGGGGACGCCGTCCAGGTCGAGACGGCCGACGCGGTCTACTCGTACACCGTCGACCGGGCCCTTCCGCAGACCTCCGCCCGCGACGACGGCGTGATCAGGGCCATCCCCCGCTCCACCGTCAGGCCGGCCTACGGCTACCGCACCCCCGGCTACTACCTCACCCTCACCACCTGCACCCCGGAGTACACGTCCCGCTACCGTCTGGTCGTCTGGGCCAAGCTCACGTCGATGCGGCCTCGCTGAGCCGAACCGGGCATCCTGTATAACGAACAGCAGGGCAGACAACCGTACGAGAAGTGCGAGAAGTGCGAGACGTACGAGAGGGGGGCGTGGGCATGATCCGGAGCTGGAGTCCGGTCCTGGTGAACCCGCGTACCGCCGCCGCGCTGTTCCTGCTGCTCATCGAGGTCGCGCTGCTCGACGCGGGCAGCCTCTCCGCGGCCGTCGCCCTCGCGGCGACCGCCGCGGCCGGGTCCGCGTTCGCCGCCTGCTCACTCATCGCCTCGCGCTGCGCGCCCGCCGTGCCGCCCACCCGGGTCCGTACGGCCATCCGCGACCGTGCCCGACGTACGGCCTTCCTGCCGCAACGGGACCCCGACGCCCGCGGCCGTACCCGCCCCCGTGCCCCCGGACTCGCCCTCCCGACGGCCACCGCGTAGGGCACACAGCACCACGTTCTCTGTACACGCGTGGGTCGTCACGCCGGTTCTCTCCTCATCCCCGGCACGACGAGACCCCTCGGAGGGCTCACCCATGTCCACCTTCCTGTCCGCTTTCGCGGGCCTGGTCGCACATCTCGCCGACCTGCTCCAGCCCTTCTTCCACGCATCCTCCGCCGCCGTCGCGATCGTCCTGTTCACCGCGTTCGTACGACTCCTCGTGCATCCCCTGTCCCGTGCGGCGGCGCGTGGCCAGCGGGCGCGCGCCGCGCTGCAGCCGAGGGTCGCCGAGCTGCGGAAACAGCACGCGAAGGACCCCAAGAAGCTCCAGCAGGCCGTCATGGCACTGCACGCCGAGGAGAAGGTCTCACCGCTGTCGGGGTGCTTCCCGAGCTTGTTCCAGCTGCCGGCGTTCTTCCTGCTCTACCACCTCTTCTCCAACCCGGAGATAGGCGGCCGGGCCAACGGTCTGCTCACCCACCAGCTGTTCGCCGCGCCGCTCGGCGAGCGCTGGGCCGACGCGCTCGGCGGTGACGGGATCCTCGGGGCCGCCGGGCTCGTCTACCTCGGGCTGTTCGTCCTCGTCGCGGCCGTCGCCACCTTCAACTACCGGCGTATGAAGCTGGTGATGGCGGCCAACCCGATGTCGGTGACCGCCGGTGGTGGTGAGGCGGTGCCCGGGCTCGCGTCCGCCGCGAGGTTCGCGCCCTTCATGTCCTTCTTCACGCTCTTCTCCGTGGCCGTGATGCCGCTGGCCGCCGCGCTCTACATGGTCACCAGTACGACCTGGAGCGCCGTCGAGCGGGCGGTGCTGTACCGCTGGCAGCTCGCGCCGCAGTCCAGTACGTGAACCGGGTATTGCGGACCGGACGTCCAGCTTGGACGATCGACCAGTCCTCCGATGAATGGTGACTGAGGGCGTGACCGGTGGCCGGGGACGTAACCGAGGGAGAGAAAGATCATGAAGCTGCTGCGAGTCGGTACGGCAGGGTCGGAGCGGCCCGCGCTGCTCGACGCCGAGGGAACCCTGCGGGACCTGTCGGGGGTCGTCCCGGACATCGACGGACCGCTGCTCGCCGACGACGTGGCGCTCGGCCGGATCCGGGCCGCCGCCGACGCCGGTGAGCTGCCCGTCCTGGACGCGACCGGGCTGCGGATCGGGCCGCCGCTGGCTCGCATCGGCAAGATCGTGTGCATCGGGCTCAACTACCACGACCACGCCCGCGAGACCGGCGCCGAGCCGCCTGCCGAGCCGGTGATCTTCTTCAAGGCGGCGGACACGGTCGTCGGGCCGTACGACACGGTGCTCGTGCCGCGCGAGTCGACGAAGACCGACTGGGAGGTGGAACTCGCGGTGGTCATCGGACGTACGGCCCGCTATCTCGGCTCGCGCGAGGAGGCGCTCGCGCATGTCGCCGGGTACGCGGTCGCGCACGACGTGTCCGAGCGCGAGTTCCAGCTGGAGCGGGGAGGTACCTGGGACAAGGGGAAGAACTGCGAGACGTTCAACCCGCTCGGGCCCTGGCTGGTGACCGCGGACGAGGTGCCGGACCCGCAGGGGCTCGCGCTGCGGTTGTGGGTGAACGGTGAGTTGAAGCAGGACGGGACGACCGCCGAGCAGATCTTCGGGGTCGCCGAAGTCGTGCGGTACGTAAGCCAGTTCATGACCCTGTACCCGGGTGACGTCATCAACACGGGTACGCCGGCGGGGGTTGCGCTGGGTGCGCCCGAGCCCAAGCCGTTTCTTCGGGCCGGGGATGTGGTCGAGCTGGAGATCGAGGGGCTCGGGCGGCAGCGTCAGGAATTCAAGGACGCGTAAGGGTTTTTGTGGTGGGCAGTTCGGTGGCCGCGGGCCGGTGGAGGCTGCCCGCGCCCCGCAGCGGAGCCGCGGTCGGACGCAGCCCCGCGCCCCTCGGGGCGCCCCTGTCGGCGGGCGCGTCCCGCGCCACCGACGCGATCAGCTCCCGCAGCCTGGCCACGTACAGCCGCATGTTCTTCTGTGCCACGTCCGTGTCCGGGTAGCGGGACGCGAACTGGAGGCCCTCGTGGAGGCGGGTGACCCAGGCGCACACCTGGTCGCCGTACGACACCCGGATCAGCCCGTACGCCTTCAGGTCGTCCCAGCTCTCCGAGCCCGCGATGCCCCGGGTGTCGACGAACGAGACGATCGAGTACAGGTCCGGTGAGGTGGGCCGGAAGTCGGAGCCCAGGAGCTTCAGCACCCGGGCGATGGGCATCCTCGACAGGGGCCGCTTGGCGCGCAGCGCGGTGCGGACCAGGTCCAGCGCGCCGTCGAAGTCCGACACCTCGCCCACCGGGATCTCCAGCGGCGCGCCGCCCACGTACCAGCCGACCGAGTCCGACCACTCCGACCTGGCCCGCGTGTGGAAGGGCACGACAGTGCGGTACACCTGCTGGCCGCTGATCTCGCGCACGATGAGGGCGGTGGCCGCGAGGATGCCGGTCATGCTGCCGCCGTACGGACGGCAGTACGCCTCGAAGGCCGCCGCGTCCGCGTCGTCCGTGAGCCACTCCCGCATCAACTTCTGGGTGGGGAGCGGCCCTTCGGGGTCGAGGCCGAGGTCGACGGGGAAGTTGGGTAGCTTGCCGTCGCACCGGGCGATGAACTTCCGCCACTCGTCGACGATCGAGTGCGTCTCGTCGATCCCGTCGGCGTGCGTACGCTCGCTCGCGCAGAAGTCGACGTAACTGGCGACCGGCGCCGTGTCCACCGCCTCGCCGTCGAGGCCGGCCGTGTAGAGCTGGTGGATCTCGTGGGCGATGCGGAAGATCGAGTACGAGTCGACGTTGGTGTGGTCGAAAGCCATGTACACGCTGACTCCGTCGTCCCTGACGACCGCGCTGTAGATGAAGTTCGGCCAGGTCAGCGCGTCGGCCGCGATGTCGAACCGATCCTGCAGATAGCGCGACAGCACCGCCCCGTCCCGGAAGTCACCGACGTCCTCGCGATGCAGGACGACGTCCTCGGCGGCGAGCGTGAAGCGCCGCAGCTCGTCGTTGAGAGAGCTGTTGGGAGAGCCGTCGGAAGAGCTGTTGGGGGAGTCGTCGGGAGACCCGGGCGGGCCGTCCACCCAGCGGAAACCGCTGCGCAGCGTCTCGTGCCGCAGCGTCCAGGCCCGGAACGCGCCCTGGAGGACGTCGAGATCGACCCGCCCGGGAATGTCGAAGGCCGTACCGAGCCAGGTCGGCACGAACAGGCCGTCCTCACGCACCGTTCGCGCGGTGCGGACGTGGGCCTCCTGTACGTACGCGGGTGGGCGGGTGTCCTCCGGCAGTTCGGCGACGCTTTCGACTGTCGTCGGATGCAGGGTCCAGGTCACGAGCCGTCCGGGCCGGATCTCGCAACGGTGGATATCGGTCAATCGCACGGGACTTCTCCGTTCGCATGCGTGTCACCGGGCTCCTGGATCTCGCCCGATGACACGTGCAGACAAACGACCGGATGCATCCGGAGGAAACGCTACCGTTTCAGGGCTTCAAGACATCAGGGCTTCAGGGCTTCAGCAGGGCGGCCAGCCGACGCCAGCCGTCGCGGGGGAGGGTGCCCCTGGACTGGTCCTCGACGACCTGGAGGGTGACATGGTCCGCGCCCGCCGTGTGGAAGGCGTCGATCCGCTCACGGATCCGGTCCTCGCTGCCCCATGCGAACACCGCGTCGATCAGACGGTCGCTGCCACCGTCCGCGAGATCGTCCTCGGTGAAGCCGATGCGCAGGAAGTGGTTCGTGTAGTTCGGCAGGGTCAGATACATGGCGAGGGTGCCACGGGCGGTCGTGCGGGCCCGGCCCGGGTCCGTGTCCAGTACGACCTTCAACTCCGGTGCCAGCAGCGGTGATTCGCCCAGTGCTTCACGGGCCTGCGCGGTGTGCTCGGGGGTCACGAGGTACGGGTGCGAGCCGGCGGCGCGGTCCCGCGAGAGCTCCAGCATCTTCGGGCCCAGCGCGGCCAACACCCGGCGTTCGGCGGGCAGTCCGGCCGCGTCCAGGGCGTCGAGGTACTCGACCATCGACGCGTACGGGCGGCGGTAGCGGTCCGCCATCCCGGCGTGACTCACCCCGAGGCCGAGCAGGAAGCGGCCGGGGTGGGTCGCCTCCAACTCCGCGATACCGGACGCCGTTTCGGTGGCGTCGTACTGCCAGATGCTCTGGATGCCGGTCGCCACGACGAGCCGCGAGGTCGCCCGGACGAGCGGCACCGCGTGCCGTACGCCCGGGCTGCCGCCCAACCAGAGGGCGGAGAAGCCCAGTTCCTCCAGCTCGGCGGCGGCCTCGGCGCGCTCGGTGAGGCCCTCGGGCTCCTCCGAACGCAACCCGACACTCCAGATGCCGTACCGCCCGACGGTTTCCTTCAGTGAGCCGACCTGTGAGGCGTTGACCTGGTTCATCGGTTCTGTTTCCCTCCGAGTCCGGATGCCGTGCTGTGGCTCCCTGAAACGGAGGGTCCCTCAGGATAATTCCCGTCACACCACGAGAAGCACGCGACGAGGAGCGTCACACCTTGAGGAAGATCTCCAGCGCCTCTACGACCATCCGGTGGTCCTGGAGCTGGGGCAGCCCCGACACCGTCACCGACCCGATCACGCCGACGCCCTCGACGGCGATCGGGAACGAGCCGCCGTGAGCCGCGTACGTGTCGGGGTCGAGGCGCGAGTCGTCCTCGAAGGTCGTGCCCTTGGCGCGGAAGCGGGCGCCCACCAGATAGGAGGGGGCGCCGTAACGCTCCACGACCCGGCGTTTGCGGTCGATCCAGGCGTCGTTGTCGGGGGTCGAGCCGGGCAGGGCGGCGTGGAAGAGCTGCTGACCGGCCCGGTGGATGTCGACGGCCACCGGCGCCTGTCGCTCCCGCGCCAGCTCCACGAGCAGCGAACCCAGCGCCCACGCGTCGTCGTACGAGAACTGCGGGAACACCAAGTGCCGTTGCTGTGCTTCGAGTTCCTCGATGCTCGGGGTGAGTTCGGGCGCGATGCGCGGCCCGAGCGAGGGCTGTCCGCCCGCCTTGTGGCCGCCGGTCTTCTGACTGGTCATCGCAGGGTCACCGTCACCTTCTCGTTCGCGGAACGCCGGGCCGCTTCCAGTACGTCGAGCGCGGCTGCCGCCTCCAGCGCGGTCACCGGGTTGGGGCCGCCGTCGCGCAGGGCCGCGGCGATCGCAGAGTAGTACTTCTCGTACGCCCCCGGCAGGGTCGGCTCCGGCCGTCCGCCACCCGTGAGCGGGGACTCTCCGGCCCCGACCCGCCCCCACATGCTCTCGGGTTCGAGCCCCCAACCGGGGTCCCCCGGCCGTCCGCCCTCCTTCAGGGCGGCCTCCTGCGGATCGAGGCCGTACTTCACGTACCCGGCCCGCGAGCCCAACACCCGGAAGCGCGGACCGAGTTGGGCGGTGGTCGCGGAGACGTACAGATGGGTGCGGACGCCGCTCGTGTGGGTGAGCGCGATGAATGTGTCGTCGTCGGTCTCGGCGCCCTGGCGGCGGATGTCCGTCTCGGCGTACACGGAGGCGACGGGGCCGAAGAGGACCAGTGCCTGGTCGACGACGTGACTGCCGAGGTCGTACAGCAGTCCGCCGAACTCCGCCGGGTCGCCGGACTCGCGCCAGCCGCCCTTGGTCTGGGGCCGCCACCGCTCGAACCGTGACTCGAACCGCCATACGTCACCCAGCCCGCCCTCCGCGACCAGCTTGCGGAGCGTCCGGAAGTCGTGGTCCCAGCGGCGGTTCTGGAAGACGGAGAGGAGCAGTCCCCGCTGGTCGGCGAGGGCGGCCAGGTCACGCGCCTCGGCCGCCGTGCCCGCGACCGGCTTGTCGACCACGACAGGCAGGCCGGCCTCGATGGCTGCGGTGGCCAGCGGGACGTGCGTCTTGTTCGGGGACGCGATGACGACCAGGTCCAGCTCGTCGGCGCGGGCGAACAGCTCGTCCGGGGTGGCGGCGATCCGTACGTCCGGGAACCCGGCGCGGGCCTGTGCCTGCCGCTCGGGGTTCGCCGTGACGACCGTGTCGAGGACGAGGCCCTCGGTGGCGGCGATCAGCGGGGCGTGGAAGACGGAGCCCGCGAGACCGTAACCGACGAGGCCGAGACGGAGGGGAGCACCGGACGTGCGGGTCATTCCAGTCGTACCAGTCATGCCGTCCACTTTCGCACCTCTGGGCGGCGGTGACCCAGGGGGCCGGGTGCCCCGCCCAACCACTCCGCAGTCCATCGACGCACGCGATCGAGACCGCCGCCGATTCCCCGGGCCCTCGCCGTCGACGAAACGCGACGACGTGAAGTGCCGCATCGGCCGATCGGGCGCATGCGCGAGCCCGTTCGGGGCGTAGCCACACACCCCCCGGAGCGGTGCCGCCCACCGACCCCACCATCCCGGCATGGTCATGTGTTCATGCGACTGTGTACCTACGTGACCACGACCGTCACCGTCACCGCGACCATGACCGCCGCCCTGCTCGCCGCCGCACCCGGAGTCCTGGCCGCCCCCGCCCGTGCGGTCTCCTGCGCCGCCACCCCCACCGACCGCGCCTTCCCCCTCACCACCCGCATCCACGGCGGGCCCGCCGCCTACGAAGCCGGTGGTGGGCACCGGACCTGGCGCCTCGACCTCACCAACAACACCGCCCGCACCTGCACGGACATCCACCCCGTCCTCGTACTCGTCGACGAGCGCCGTGCCCTGACGACGGCTCAGCCGCGCCTGGAGTTCTACGACGAGCACCGCCCCCGCCCCTACCCCGTGCGGTTCGAGACCACCGACGCCGACGAGACCATCGGCGTGTTCGACGGCGACGGGTTTCCCGGGTTCACCGTCGGGCCCGGGCGGACCGTCTCCGTGCGGGTGAGGCTCGCGATCGGCGCCGGAGCGGTGGACAACGACGTCGTCGCCAACGCCGCCGTGGTCCAGCGGCACGCCGGCGACAGCGACTGGGTCGGCCAGTCCAACGACTACCGCTTCCGCGTCGTCGCCCCCGCTCCCACTCCCGCCGCCACCTCCGCCGCCGACCCGGCCTCGGCCCGTCCCGTACCCGGCGTACGGGACGAGCTGCCGCCGTACATCGGCGAGCTCGCCGGCACCGGTGGTCACGACACCGCGCTCCGCCTCGCGGGCATCGCCCTCACCCTGATGCTCACCGGCGGCGGAATGATGCTGCTGGCCCGGGTCCGACCCGTAGGGCGGACATAAACCGGCCATTCCCCCAAGATCCGGGCTGTGACAGGCTGGGCGCACGCGGCATCTCGTACGCGTGTACGGCAACGCAGAGCGCAGTGCAGGAGCAGGAGACAGGACATGGCAGACCGCAAGCCCATCGACTCGTGGCTCACCGACATGGACGGTGTGCTCATTCACGAGGGCGTGCCGATCCCTGGCGCCGATGCCTTCCTCAAGAAGCTCCGCGAGTCGGGCAAGCCCTTCCTGGTGCTCACCAACAACTCGATCTACACCCCGCGCGACCTGCACGCCCGCCTGCGCCGTATGGGCCTGGAGGTGCCCGTCGACAACATCTGGACGTCGGCGCTCGCCACCGCCAAGTTCCTCGACGACCAGCGCCCCGGCGGGACCGCCTACGTCATCGGCGAGGCCGGGCTGACCACGGCCCTGCACGACATCGGGTACATCCTCACCGACCACGAGCCCGACTACGTCGTTCTCGGCGAGACCCGCACCTACTCCTTCGAGGCCATGACCAAGGCCGTACGCCTGATCGAGGGCGGCGCCCGTTTCATCGCCACCAACCCGGACGAGACCGGCCCCTCCACCGAGGGCCCGCTGCCCGCGACCGGCGCGGTGGCCGCGCTGATCACCAAGGCGACCGGCCGGAAACCGTACTTCGCGGGCAAGCCCAACCCCCTGATGATGCGGACCGGGCTGAACGCGATCGGCGCCCACTCCGAGACCAGCGCAATGATCGGCGACCGCATGGACACCGACGTCCTGGCCGGCATCGAGGCCGGGATGCAGACCTTCCTGGTGCTCACCGGTCTGACCGGGCCGGACCAGGTCGAGAACTTCCCGTACCGCCCGTCCAAGATCGTCAACTCCATCGCGGACCTCGTCGACCGCGTCTGAGCCCTGCGAGCCCGAGCCCTCCGAGCCTGAGCCCTGCGCGTCAGAACCCTCCGTGTCGGAACCCTTCTCCCCCTGAATCTCCGTACGCCGCCAAACCCTTCGCAACCCGTACGGAGCAGCCGTACCCGCTCCGGAGATGCGGACCGGGGCGCGGAGGAGGAGTCTCCAGGTGTCTGGAGGTTCACGATGGGTTCCATGCGTCTCACGCTCTGTGCCGGTGTCGCGGTCGCCGCCGCGCTCACCCCCGTACCCGTGGCGTTCGCCGCCGGCGGGGGGATCTCGGTGACCCCGGCGTCCCCGGCGCCCGGCAGTGACGTACGGCTCGTCGTGCGCGGCTGTACGGGGAGGACGGGGACCGCGAAGTCGGAGGCCTTCGTCGCCGATGTGCTGCTCGCGGCGCAGGGGGAGGACGGGGCGCTCGTCGGCGGGTCCCGCGTCCGCTCCGCGCTCCCGCCGGGCACGTACGACGTCACGGTCGGGTGCGGCGGGCAGGAGGGCAAGGTCAGGGGCGTGATCGCCGTGGCCGTGAACGGGGCGGACGAAGGGGCTGGAAAGCCGTCGTCCGCCGCGCCCTCCCGTCCGGCCGCCTCGCCCGTCGCGCCCGTGCCCGCCGGTGGTGGCGGCGCGGCGGAGGAACTGGCCGCCGCCGAGGCGCGGGGCACCGGCCCCGGCACCGGGCAGGCGGTGGTCGGTCTCGTCCTCGCGGGTGTGGCGGCGGTCGTCGTCGCGGTGCGCGGGTTCCGCCGGGGCCGTGGGACGGACTGAGGCGCATGTCCGACGACGACCGCGAACGATCCCCGGGCGCCGGACGCCTGACCATGGGCGTGGCCTGGGCGCTGCTGCTTCTCGGGCTGTGGCTGTGGGGTCGCGAGATGACCGACGTACGCCATGGCATATCCGCGCCGACCACCGGCGACATCGCGGCGGTCGGCCGCCCTCCGGACCCCGAACTCCCGCCCGCGCACGAGCCGTTGAGCGGCGCCCTGCCGCAGCGCGTGGACATCCCCGAACTGGGCGTGCAGGCCCCGGTGGTGGCCCGCGGCCTCGACCGGCGTGGCGCGATCGACCCGCCGCCCTTCGACCAGGCGGGCGTCGTGGGCTGGTACGGGTCCGGCACCCGGCCCGGCGCCGCTGGCACCGCGCTCCTCGTCGGACACGTCGACACCGAGACCCGCCCCGCCGTCTTCTACAAGGTCAGCACCCTGCGGCCGGGCGCGACGATCCGTGTCACCCGCGCGGACGGCAAGGTCGCCGAGTTCACCGTGGACGACGTCCGGGTCCTGCCCCGCGACCGCTTCGACGCCCAACAGGCTTACGGCGCACGGCAGTCGGGCCGCGCGGAACTCCGGCTCATCACCTGCGGCGGTACGTTCGACCGGGTTTCCCGGACCTACACGGCGAACGTGATCGTGTCGGCGTACCTGACGGGTGCGGCCGTCTGACCCCGTTCCCTCCCCGGGGGGTGCGCCCACCATGGCCCCAACCTGCCCGGTCGACGACCCGCTCCCCCCAGAGCCGTCGACCGGGCTGGTCCTCGACCGCGGGCACACGGGCTGCGGGAGTAGCCCGGCGACCGGCGCGGGAGGTTCGGTGCCCGTCCCTGATTGCGGACGGTGAACTGTTGGCCGGGGGCTGGGGCCGTCTGAGACGACTGTAGAACGGATGAGCGCCCAGGCCTAGAGGGAGGTTGACGCCAAGTCCCGGTCCAGTGGCTCTGTGTTATCCACGCAGGTAGTAGATAGTTCTACGAGCTGCTCCGGTGTCGCGGTCCAGGCCCCGGCGTTCAAGGTTCCCGGCCCTCGTCTACCCCGCCCGAACGCGCTGTAACAGGTAACCGACAAGGCATCGGCGACCTCGTGGGTGCCCGGCCACCTATGTCAGGATTGAGGCTTACGACACTGAATCCAGGGGGACCAGGACAGTGCATTCGAGGGGGAGTTCGATGTTCGGCAGTAAGGGGGCGACCTGGGGGCGGGCGTCTGTGGCGGTGCTGGGGGCGGCACTGCTGTTCACCGGTTGTTCCGGGTCCTCCGACAAGGGGGACGGCGACGAGCCGGGCAAGGAGGCAGAAGCCCGGATCACCCAGCAGCCCAAGGGGACCAACCCGTTCTGGGTGAACCCGGACGGCACCGCGGCGGAACAGGTCGCCGCGTACGTCAAGGACGACAAGACCACCGACGCCGAGCAGATCCGGAAGATCGCCGAGCAGCCGACCGGCGAGTGGATCAGCCCGGAGAACCCTGAGGCGGAGGCCCGCGGCTTCACGGAGGCCGCGCAGAAGGCGGACCGCTCCGCGCTCCTCGTCCTCTACAACATCCCGCACCGCGACTGCGGCCAGTACTCCAGCGGAGGCGCCGCCGACGGCGACAGCTACCGCGCCTGGATCGACGGCGTCGCCAAGGGCATCGGCGACCGTGCGGCCACGGTGGTCCTGGAACCGGACGCGATCCTCCACCTGGTGGACGGCTGCACCCAGGACGAGTTCCACGAGGAGCGGTACGACCTGCTGAGCGGCGCGATCGACACGCTGTCCGCGCTGAAGAACACGAAGGTGTACCTGGACGCGGGGAACGCGGGGTGGACGCATCCCGACCAGATCTTCGAGCCGCTCAAGTGGGCGGGCATCGAGAAGGCCGACGGGTTCTCCGTCAACGTGTCCAACTTCTACTCGACGGCCGAGTCCATCGCCTACGGCAAGGAGCTGTCGGCGAAGGTGGGCGGGAAGCACTTCGTGGTGGACACGTCCCGTAACGGGAACGGGCCCTATACCGGGGGCGAGGCCGACGAGAACTGGTGCAACCCTCCCGGGAGGGCGCTCGGGGAGTCTCCGACCGTGAAGACGGCCGATCCGCTCGTCGACGCGTATCTGTGGGTCAAGCGGCCGGGGGAGTCCGACGGGGAGTGCAAGGGGGGGCCGAAGGCCGGGCAGTGGTGGGCTTCTTATGCGTTGAAGCTGGCGAAAGCGAGCAAGTGACTACGAGGGTGGGGGGTTCTGTGCGTTGTCGGCTGCGGGTCGCACGTGGCTGGTCGCGCAGTTCCCCGCGCCCCTGGGTACGACCGGGCGCCCTTCCTTGGAAGGGCGCCCGGGTTTGTTGACTGTCAAGGCACCTTGACCCACTGAGCCTTGCTCGGTGTGCCCTGGTCGTCCGTCACGAAGAGCATGTACCAGCCCGATTCCACCAGGTTCCGGTTCTTCGGGACCGTCACCGTGATGCTGTCCTTCGTCTTCTTCAGGTCGAGGGCGATGGAGCGCTGATCGACGTCCGTGACGTGGGTCGAGGCGCTCGGGCGGATCAGCCGGGCCGCCTTGATCGTGGCCGCGTGCTGGGACTTGAAGGTGCCCGACCCGCCGCGTGCGATCGTCTGCGGTCCCCCCGACAAGGAGGGCTGCGCGTCGCCGTACAGGTACGGCGGCGTGTAGATCTCGATGCGCTGCTCGAACTTGCCCGGCTTGGTGTCGGCCTTGTCCGCGTACAGCGAGTCCGAGCCGAAGAACATGACACGGCCGTCGGGCAGCAGGATCGAGCCCGAGTGGTAGTTCCGGCCCACCAGCGGGTCGGCGACCCGCCTCAGCTTGCCGGTCTTCGCGTCGTACATACGGGCCTGGAGGATGTTGGAGGCGCCGCGGCCCCGGTAGTCCTCCGAGCCGCCCGAGATCATGACCGTGTCGTCGGGCAGGATCGAGTACTGCGGGTAGCGCGTGCCCTTCTCCAGGGACGGGCCGTCCGTGAACTTCGGGTCGGCAGCCAGGAGGTCGATCAGGCGCGTCTTCTTGCTCGACAACTTCGACTCGCCCACCCCGCCCCCGCCGATCACCATGTACTTCTCGTCCTGCGCCGGCGGCAGCAGCACCGTGCCGGCGGTCTCCAGCATGTTCGGGTCGCCCAGACCCTTCAGCTTGGTGAACTTGTCGGTCGCCACGTCCCAGACGCCCGGGTCACGGCCGACGTCGTCGGGGCCGTAGCCCGCGTTCGCGCCCGAGTAGAACATCTCGCCGTTCTGCATCAGCGAGATCGCCGGGTACGTCGGGAACTGCCGCGTATGGGTCGTGTACGTCCACTTCTTGGTCTTCGGGTCGTACACCTCGTTCTTGCCCGGCACCAGCTGGCCGATGTCGTCCAGGCCGGAGAGGCTGAGGATCTTGCCGTCCGACATGGTGGTGAGCGTGGGGTACCAGCGGGCCTCGTTCATCGGGTCGACCTTGATGTACTTCTCGGCGACCGGGTCGAACTCGTAGGCGTTCCGGATGCCCTGGAAGTCCTTCTTGTCCAGGGCGAGCTTCTCGGCGATGCCGTACGTGTTGCGGGAGTCGGCGCCCGACAGGCCCTGCACGCGGTAGTTGTCCTGCGTGCCGGTCTCGTACTTGGAGCCCTTCTTCTGCGCCTCGACGTAGATCCGGCCGAGCCCCGGATCGTTGCGCAGGAAGACGCCCGTCGTCTTGTCGAAGACCTTCGTCGCGCGCTCCACGACGACCGGGTCCTTCGACACGAACGTCTTGCCGGTCTCCTTGCCGGTGAACTTGGTGCCCGCGGGCAGGGTGATCGGCTTGTCCGGGTTCTCGTTGTGGACGACCATCAGGCCGCCCGCCTTGGTGACGTCACCCTTCAGCTTCTCGTACCGCTTCGTGCCGCCCGCGATCAGCAGGTTGCCGTTGGCGAGCTGCGTGTGGCCGGTGCAGAACAGGTCGGCGGGCGTCGGGATCTTCTTGATCGTGCCCTTGACCGGGTCCCAGATGCGGGTGTCGAACTTCTTCGCGTCGAAGTTGTCCGCGTTGTTGCCGGAGCCCGCGACAAGGAGGACCTTGCCGGTGTGCAGCAGGGCCGCGTGGATGGTGTTCTGCCGGTACTTCTCCGGGAAGTTCACCACCTCCCACTTGCCGTTGTCGGCCTTGTACTCCGGTCTGTTGATCTTGTAGTCGTGGTACTTCTCGGTACTGAAGCGGTACACCCACGGCCCGTTCATCCCCGCCAACGCGAGGACCACCGCCGTGCCTATCGCGAGTCGACGGGCGCGGCGGCGGCCTGCACGGTCTGTCATTCCTTACGTCCCCCAAGTCCACCAAGGGCGATCTGCATGGTCTGGTCGTTGCCCTCGCCCCCTACGCTGCCCCCGCCCGTCCCGCCGGATGCGGCCCATTGGGGCTTGTGCTGCGGCGCGTGGGTGGAGTGGGGGGCGTGTGGGGCGTGCGATGTGTGCGGGGCGTGTGGCGCCTGTGACGTCGGCTGGGCCGGTACGAACGGCTGCGGCGTGGGCGCGGCGTCCTGCGGTTCGGCCGGTCCGGCGGCGAGCTTCTTCTTCTCCTGGCGCAGCATGAGCCGCCAGACGACCATCGGCGTCGCGGTGATCGCCGTGGCGAACGTCGCCCAGATGACCATCGCGGGGTGCACGTGCCCGAAGACGAAACCGGCCGCGATCGAGCCGCCGAAGATCAGGATGAAGTACCAGTGGTAGCGGAAGGTTCCGAACCAGCGGTCCGGGCTCGCCGAGTCGCCCTTGGGCGTGACCACGAACTTGCTCTTGCGCCGCAGCGCCGAGTCGATCAGGGCCTTCGCGTAGAGCGGCGCGGACAGCGCCGACATGACCATGCCCGCCACACCGCCGGAGCCCTCGGGCTCGTGCGGGGAGACATTGTGCCGGCGGTTCCAGATGTACAGGCCGATCTGCAGCGCCGAGGCGTTGCCGTAGAGCATCAGCCACACGGTCGGGTCGATGTTCACACCCGAGGCGCCCAGGCCCAGGAACAGCGCGCAACTCAGCGCCGCCAGGATCCAGTTGAGGGCGGACATCGGGTAGAAGATGATCATCATCGTGTAGTTGAAGAGCTTGCTCGGCGGCAGCGAGTAGAAGCCCTTCCAGTACTGCTTGAGGATCGTCTCGTACGTGCCCCGTGACCAGCGCATCTGCTGGGTGAAGAAGTCCGTCCAGGCGCTGGGGCCCTCACCGACCGCGAGCACGTCCGGGGTGTAGACCGAGCGCCACTTCTTCCCGGTCGCCGGGTTCTTGTGGCGGTGGATCTCGAAGCCGGTCGCCATGTCCTCGGTGATCGAGTCGTACAGTCCGCCGATCTGCTTCAGCGTGCTGATGCGTACGGCGTTGCTGGTCCCCACGAACATCGGCGAGCCGTAGGCGTTGCCGGCGCGCTGGATCAGCGCGTGGAAGAGGAACTGCTGCGACTCGGCGGCCTTGGTGACGAAGTTGTCGTAGTTCCCGTACACCTGCGGGCCGATGACGAAGCCGATGTTCGGGTCCCGGAAGAAGCCGAGCATCCGCTCCAGGTAGTTGGGCAGCGGCACGTGGTCGGTGTCGACGGAGGCGAAGAAGTCGTAGTCGCCGCCGTGCGCGTCGAGCCAGGCGTTGTAGTTGCCGTGCTTGGTCTTGGCGCGGTGCGGGCCTGTGGGCTGGTTCCACTTCGCGATGCCCTTGCGGGAGAAGTGGTGCACACCCAGGCGGGCGCAGACCGCCTTCACGTCGGCGTCGTCGCCCTCGTCCAGCAGCCAGACATGCATGAGGCCGCGATGCCGGATTCTCACCGCGGCTTCGAGCGTCTTCGTCACCATGTCCAGCGGTTCCTTGCCGGGCACGAAGGACGTGAGGAAGGCCACTCTCGTGCCGGTCTCGGGCACCACCGGGATCGGGTCGCGGGCGACCAGCGTGGCGTGCGCGTTCGACAGCACGTTCAGGCAGCGGAACAGCTCGATCAGACCGATCGAGACAAGCATCACGATGTCGAGCGCCGGCAGGAAGTCGAAGGCCGGGTAGTCGCGTTCCGTCCAGTGCGCGGGCTGGAGCAGCCAGACGAGCAGGACGATGGAGAGCAGCGGAGCCGCACCCAGCATCAGCGCGGCCCGTAGGCGGTGCGGTTCCTGCGAGAGCAGCGACCGGTACTTGACCGTGTACGGCTTGGTCGGGTCGGGCTGTGTGAGGGGTCCGGCCAGCCGGCTGTAGTGCTCGTAGTCGTACTTCGGCAGGCTCTTCTTGATCCGGCGGAAGCCGCCGGTCCGGTTCGACGGCAGCCTGAGCTGGGCCGTCTGTGATGAGTCGAAGTTATGCCGGGCGCCCGTCGGCGTCGACGTCATGAGTCGTCCCCCCACACGCGGACAGCCGCGTGTTTGTCGGTTCTTTATGCGTCTGCTGGGCCCCCCTCGGCCGTCACAGACGCATCAGTAATGGAGCACTGCCCCCACGTCATCCATAATCCACACTCTATAGACATGGAAGAGTGCCCTTCCGGTTGCAGGATGCCCCCCTCGGCATCCGTTCATGAACGGGGCCCCATCCCCGTGCCGACGCAACCGGTCCGCCCCCGATGGCTGCGTATCCGCAGCATCTTGCCGCCCAGGGTTCTACGCCGCTCAGCATGATCGCAAGATGCGAAACACGGTGTTTACCGGTCATACGCGCTCATTGTGACGGCTGTTGATCCCGATTGGTGCAACTGGGACCGTTTGTGCACGGATGGTTCCGGAGTGCTTACAGGGTGCTTACGGTGTGTACGTCAACAGGCCCCCCGCTTCAGCGGAGGGCCTGTTGTGTGTCTGTGCGCCGCCAGGGACTCGAACCCCGGACCCGCTGATTAAGAGTCAGCTGCTCTAACCAACTGAGCTAGCGGCGCGCGGTGACGCGGACAACTGTACCCGACCCCGATGAGTGGTCCGGACCGCCCGAGGTCCGCGCCCGGCTGAACGGCGGCTGTACATCATTCGGACCGTCAACATGCGACAGCGGGTGACAGTTGAGAAACTGCGAGGGTGCAGAAGCGTGCAAGTCATCGCCTGGGACGTGAGAGGAATCGTATGGCGACTCCGGTATTCGAGGAATTCGATCCCGCGAGCGACTGCGAATGCCCCGGATGTGTTCACCGGCGACGGGCCGCACCGTATTCCGGACCGGTGTCGGGAACGGGCCCGGGACCCGCCCGTACGGCGGTCCGGCGGACCTTCGTCGTAGCCGCGACGGCCTCGACGGTGCTCGGCGCCGGGCACGCCCTGCCGGCCGCCGCCGCCCCGCAGGCCCCTCACCGTCCGGGCGTACCCGCAGGTGACGAGCCCGACACCCCGCAGGGCGGCAAGGCTCCACTGCACGGCCCGGCCGGAAAACCGGCGTTGGACAAGCTCCGGACGACCACCCGGGCGGAGATCATCAACCGGGCCAGGACCTGGGTCGCCGCGCGGGTGCCGTACAGCATGGGCACCTATTGGGGAGACGGTTACCGGCAGGACTGCTCGGGCTTCGTCTCCATGGCCTGGAACCTCGCCGGGAACGAATGGACGGGCAGCCTCGACAAGTACGGCGTACGCATTCCCAAGGAGGATCTGCAGCCTGGCGACATTCTCCTGTTCCACAATCCGTCGGACCCGGAGAAGGGCTCGCACGTTGTCATTTTCGGCGGCTGGACGGACTACACGCACACCTATTACATCGCCTACGAGGAGACCCGCCCGCACGCCCGCAGGCAGGCCACCCCGCTTTCCTACTGGAGCCACTCGGACCGCTATCAGGCCTACCGCTACAAGGGCCTCGCCGCGAACACGGGCGGCACCTCGGACCCGGGCGACACGGATGGTGCCGACGACCCGGAGGGCACGGTGGACTCGGCGCCCGGCGCCTCCCCGGACACCGCGGCCCGGTTCCCGGGGCGGACGTACTTCGGTACCGGCGCCAGCAACAAGTACGTAACCCGGCTCGGCCGGATGCTCGTGGAGCGCGGCGGTGCCCGCTACTACACCTCGGGCCCAGGCCCGCGCTGGTCGGACGCGGACCGCAGGGCGACCCGGGCGTTCCAGCAGGCCCAGGGCTGGCAGGGCACGGCGGCGGACGGACTGCCGGGCCCGCGCACCTGGGCACTGCTGGTGACCGGGACGGGCAACGACATCGGGGCCGGGGTCGAGCCGGAAGGTCCGGCGGCCGGGAGCGACCCCGGAACAGCCCCGGTAACCACCCCCGGAACGGTCCCCGGCGCCGCCGGTCCACCCTCCACCGGCACAGCGGTCCCCGCGTTCCCCGGACGTGGCCTGTTCCGGCCGGGCTCCAGCAGCCCGTACGTCACCCAGCTCGGAGAGCAGCTGGTGAAGAAGGGGTTCGGGCGGTACTACACGACCCGGCCCGACTCGCGCTGGAACGAGGCGGACCGCCGTGCGGTGCAGGCCTTCCAGCGCGCCCAGGGCTGGCGGGGCGGCGCGGCCGACGGCTACCCGGGCCCGGAGACCTGGCGCCGCCTCTTCTCCTCGTAACCCACGAACGGAACGTACGCACGAATGCATGCACGCGCACGCGAATGAACGCACGTACGAACACAGGTATGAACGCATCTGGCGCGGAGGCTGGAGGCACAAATGAGTACGACGACCGAACACACACCTGAGCCCGAGGGACCCCCGGACAGTGGCCCCCGGCCCGCCCGGCTCATCCAGAACGAGGCGACCACCGAGATCCCCGTCCACCTGCTGTTCCGCGACGAACCCGACCCGGTGTCGGTGCCGCTGCGGCCCGCCGTCGTGGGGCGCAGGCAGGGTACGGGCGAGCAGCCGCGCATCCGCAGACCCGCACCGGCGACGCCGCGCCCGGCGGTTTTGACGGTCGACCCCGACCTGGTGGAGCGCCCGGCGCGGGTGCTGCCCGGCGCGGTGGGCGTGCTCGCCGGTGCCACCGGGATGGCCGGGGGCGTGCTCACCTCCTGGTGGGCGGGCGTGCTGCCGCTCCTCGCGGTGGAGGCGCTGCGACTGCCGACGGCGTACGCGGGCGCCGGTCTGGGCCCGGCCCAGTGGGCGGCGTACGCAGGAGCGGGCGCCCTCGGGCTGTTCGGCTTCGGCGGACTGGCGCGCGGGCGGACCGGACGGGCCTGGGTGCTCGGCCTGTTCGGCCGCTACCGGGGGACGGTCCGGCGCACCGGCCTGCTGTGGGTCAATCCGCTTCTCCTGCGCGCCCGGGTCGACGTACGGCTGCGGCACTGGCGCGGCGAGCCGATGCCGGCGGCCGACGCGAACGGGGTCGCGCTGCGGGTCGTCGTCCTCGTGGTGTGGCGGGTGCGGGACACCGCGCGGGCCACGCTCGGCGTCGAGGATCACGAGACCTATCTGCGCGAGTGCGTCGAGGCGGCGCTCGTCCGGGTTCCGGTGGAGATGCCGGGCGCGGGAAAACGGGCGATGGAGGCGGCCGGGGAGGTGCTGACCCGGGCGGTGGCGGCGGACACGGCACCGGTCGGCCTGGAGGTGTTCTCGGTACTGCCGGTCCGGGTCGAGTACGCGCCCGAGGTCGCCGCCGCGATGACCCGCCGCCGTATCGCCGCCCTGGACGCCCAGCACCGGGCCGCCGCGCTCACCTCGGTCGTCGACTCGGTGGAGGACACGGTGACCCGGCTGACCCTGCGCGGCCTGGTCGAACTGGACGACTACGAACGCAAGGTTCTGGTGAAGGACCTGACGGTCGCGTTCTGCTCGGGACGGAGCGAGCCGGGCTCGTGATTGGTCTGGACATGCCTATTGCGCCGTAATAATCTGGGACTTGGTCTAGACCTGCACGGCTCACTTGAACCTCCCCCACGTTCAGCAGGAGCGGCAGCATGCGCGAAAAGACCAAGTCCCGCAAGAAAACCAAGCTGTACGCGTCCGTGGTCGGCCTGGCCACCACCGGCGCTCTCCTCCTCACCACCGGAGGCGCCAGCGGCCACGGCTACACCGACCTCCCCATCAGCAGGCAGAAGCTCTGCCAGAACGGCACCGTGACGGGCTGCGGCGACATCCAGTGGGAGCCGCAGAGCGTCGAGGGTCCCAAGGGCTTCCCCGCCGCCGGACCGGCCGACGGCCGGATCTGTTCGGCGAACCACGGCAACTTCGGCGCGCTCGACCAGCCGAAGGCCCCGTCCGGCGGCACCTGGCCGGCGACCACGGTGACGGGCGGTCAGAGCTACACGTTCCGCTGGCAGTTCACCGCCATGCACGCCACGACCGACTTCAAGTACTACGTCACGAAGTCCGGCTGGAACCAGAACCACGCCCTCACCCGTTCGGACCTCAACCTCACCCCGTTCCTCACGGTTCCCTACAACGGCCGGCGCCCGCCGGCCACGCTCTCGCACACGGGCACACTGCCGTCCGGGCTCAGCGGCCGGCATGTGATCGTCGCGGTGTGGACGATCGCGGACACGGCCAACGCGTTCTACGCCTGCTCGGACGTCAGGTTCTGAGCATTCCTTGAGCAAATCCGCGACCCCCCACGGGTAGGTTCCCCGTACGCCCCCAGGACCAGGTGAGGCGGCGTACGGGGAGCCGTACCGAACGAAAGACCGGGGGAACCGTTATGGACGTCATGTTCTACGGGGTGCCGACGCTCATCATCGTGATGACCGTCCTGATGGCGGCCTTCGTGATCCGCCGGGTGCTGCGGATGCGCCGCGCCTGGAACAGCGGGCTGACCGCCGAGGCGCGCTGCATTCGGACCTACACGACCACCAGCGGAGGCTCCGGCGACTCCTCCGTGAGCACGTCGCTGCACCACGTGTACGAGTTCGTCGCGCGCGACGGTCGCACCGTCCGCTTCGAGGAACCGCACGGCCCGGGCACGGTCATCGAGGGCGACTACGTCACCGTCTTCTACAGCGAGGGCGAGCGGATCAACGCCACGGCACACCGCCCGAGCCCGGTCCGCCACGGGCTGGCCCTGGCGGGCATCCTCGGGTTCCTCGGGGTGATGGTGGTGTTCTGCGTCGGGTTCATGGTGACGTACAGCCAGATCTTCGAACCGATCGGCGACATGTTCTTCGGTGACGACAGCGGCTACAGCAGCACCGACTCCGGCACGGTCGACGGATTCCCCGAGGGCTGGGACGTGACCACGGAGTCGCCGTGACCCTCCACATCTGACGGTATGTCAACTACCGTGCGCGCCCATGGAGTTCACGGAACCCAACGGGCCGGGCAGGCGCACGGTCGCGGAACTCGTGGCGGCGCGGTGGGGCGACCACCGGCCGGGGCTGTGGTGCGAGGACCGGACGCTCACGCACCACGAGGTGGCCGCCGGCGCGGCGGCCAGAGCCGCGCTGCTGGCGGACCTGCTGCCGCCGGCCGCCGAGCCGCACGTGGGTGTCCTGCTCGACAACACCCCTGAATACCCCCTGTGGTTGAGCGCGGCGGCCCTCGCCGGTGCCGCCGTCGCGGGGATCAACCCCACCCGCCGGGGCCCCGAACTGGCCCGGGACATCCTGCACACCGAGTGCCCGGTCCTGATCACCGCGCGCACCCACCTCCCGCTCCTCGCCGACCTCGAACTCCCCGGTGTACGCCTCCTGTTGACCGACACACCGGAGTACGAGGACCTCCTGGCCCCGTACGCGGACGCCGAACCGGACGCCTCACGCGCCACCCCGTCCGACCGACTCCTCCTCTACTTCACCTCGGGCTCGACCGGCGCCCCCAAGGCCGCGATCTGCACCCAGGGCAGGCTCGCCGCCGCTGGGCAAACACTGGCCGGAACCTTCGCCGTCCGCCCGGAGGACGTGCACTACGTCTGCATGCCGATGTTCCACGGCAACGCGGTCATCGCGGACTGGGCCCCGGCCCTGGCGGCCGGCGCCGGAGTCGCGCTGCGCCGCCGCTTCTCGGCCTCCGGCTTCCTGACGGACGTACGCCGCTACGGGGCGACCTACTTCACGTATGTGGGCCGCGCCGTCCAGTACCTGCTGGCGACGCCCGCCCGGCCCGACGACCGGGACAACCCCCTGCGGCTGGGTTTCGGCACGGAGGCGGGGGCGGTGGACGCGGCGGCCTTCCAACGCCGGTTCGGGGTACGCCTGGTGGAGGGCTACGGGTCCTCGGAGGGCGGGGCGGCGGTGCGGTGGACGCCGGGCACCCCGGACGGTGCCGTCGGCCGGGCGGCCCCGGACGACGACCTCGCGGTGGTCGACCCGGCGACGCGGACCGAGTGCCCGCCGGCCGTCCTGGACGCCTCGGGCCGCCTGCTCAACGGGACCGCTGCGATAGGGGAGTTGGTGAACCGGGGCCGCAATCCCTTCGAGGGCTACTGGCGCAACCCCGAGGCCGAGGCGGCCCGCCGCCGGGCCGGCTGGTACTGGACGGGCGACCTCTTCTACCGGGACGCGGAGGGCTTCCTGTACTTCGCGGGCCGCGCGGACGACCGCCTGCGCGTCGACAGCGAGAACCTGGCCGCAGCGACGATCGAGAACATTCTCGCCCGGTACGAGGGTGCGGCGGCCGTCGCCGTGTACGCGGTGCCGGACCCGGTGGCCGGCGACCAGGTCATGGCAACGCTGGCCGGCACCTTCGACCCCGCCGCCTTCTCCGCCTTCCTGGCCGCGCAACCCGACCTGGGGACGAAGATGGCGCCCCGGTTCGTACGGGTCGTGGGGCGGATGCCGGTCACGGCGACGAACAAGATCCACCGGGCAGGACTCAGGCGCGAAGGCTTCCGCTGCCCGGACCCGGTGTGGTGGCGCCCACCGGGTGAGGACACGTACCGCAGGCTGACCGGCGACGACGTGGCGGGCCTGGTGGAGCGGTACCGGGAGCGGGGGCGCGAGGAACTGCTGAGCAGATAGGGCGCCGGGCGAACGAGGGCCCGCTGGAGCAAGGGGGGTGTGGGTGGCGGAGCCCTCACAACACGTGGCGAAGCCGCACAAAAAAGACGGTGACGGATAGGTTCGCGCTTTTTGCGAACATACCCGTCACCGTCACTGTGCGCCGCCAGGGACTCGAACCCCGGACCCGCTGATTAAGAGTCAGCTGCTCTAACCAACTGAGCTAGCGGCGCATGACTCTCGCCGACCGCTCTCGCGGCTGGCGACAAGAAAAATACTACCTGGTCCGGGAGGGTGCTCCGGACCAGGTAGCCGTGGATCGATCGAGGTCTAGATGGCCAGCGACAGCAGCAGTGGTCCCGCGCTCCGGTTCAGCCGGTCCGCCGCCTGGCGGAGGCGGTGGGCGTGGCGGAGCGGGAGGGAGAGGGCGAGGCAGCCGACCGTGGAACCGGCCGTGATCGGGACCGCCGCGCAGACCGTGCCGACCGCGTACTCCTGGAGGTCCAGGACCGGCACCGTGGGCGGCTGGGTCTCCAGGCGGGAGAGCAGGAGCCGCTCGTTGGTGATCGTGTGCGAGGTGAGGCGGGCCAGTTTGTGCCGGGCGAGATGGTCGCGTCGGCTGTTGTGGTCGAGCTGGCCCAGCAGGCTCTTGCCGATCGCGCTGGCGTGCGCGGCCGAGCGGAAGTCGACCCACTCGTTGACCGCGGGCGTTGCCGCGCTGTCCGCGCACTGGGTGACATGGATCTCGCCGTCGACGTACCGGCTCATGTAGACGGCCGCGCCCACCGAGTCGCGCAGCCGGTCGAGGGTGTGCTGGAGCTGGGCGCGCAGGGCCTGGTCATGGCCGTGCGTGGCGCCGAGGCGGCTGAGGGCGGTGCCGGTGACGTACGAACCGTCGGCGGCCTGTTCGACGTACCCCTCGCGGCGCAGCATGCGCAGAAGGGGGCTGAGCAGGTCCGTGCCGAGATGGGTCTGGCGAGCGATTTCGGCGTCGGTGACACCGGCGGAGTGCCGTGCCACTGTCTCCAGGACACGCAGCGCGTCCTGGGTGGAGTGGTGCGGCGCGGTCGGCTCGTGCTTGAGAGCCACGGTGTTCCCCCTGGCTTGCTTTTAGCCGTGATCCGGACAGCCAATCCCCTCCACGATAGCCGCCAAGGGGTCTACGCGGAGGGGGCGTTGACGAGATTGTCGCCCGGGCTGCGGCCTCTCAGCAGGGGAGTGTTCTCCTGGCATATGCCATAGGCATGGAGAGGACTTTTCTGAGGCCCCTCCGGCGCGGTCGGAGCGCCGTGGTGAGGGATTCGCGCGTTCTGTCCTGCTCCGGATCGCCGAAGATCTGCTCCGGTGGGCCGGACGCGACCTCGCGACCATATGGCCGGAATCGAACATCGGCACTTGGTCGGAGATGTCCCACAGCACGTCGAGGACGCCCGCGACCAGCTCTGGGCCGAGCGCCGAGGTCACCTCGTCGAGCTGCGGCACCTGCGGGCGCATGGCCGGCGCCCGCGTGATCGCCACCCTCTCCCAGTGCCTGAAGGGCTTGGGCTCCCCTCGGCTGCCGGCCGCCCGCAAGCCGGGACGGACGTCCGGCCGGACCGGCAGGGACTCTCGAAGCGGCGAGGTGGGGCAGTCGCTGTCCCGGCGGCGGGTCAGTGCCCCGGTACGTACCCGCGCTGTTTGTCGACGACGTTCGGCAGCGTCTGCCCTGTCTCCCACCGCTCGTACAACTCGATGAACTGCGCGCCGAGTTCATCGCGCCAGCCCACCGTGTCGCCGCTCATGTGCGGGGAGACGATCAGTCCGGGCACCTCCCACAGGGGACTGTCGGACGTGAGCGGCTCGTGCTCGAACACGTCGAGGGCGGCGCCCGCGATCCACCGCTTCGACAGCGCCTCGGCGAGCGCGGTCTCGTCGACGAGCTGTCCCCGGCCGACGTTGACGAAACGCGCCGAGGGCTGCATGACACCGAAGCGGCGGGTGTCGAACATGTGGTGCGTGTCGGAGGTGAGGGGAGCGGCGGAGATCACCCAGTCGGCGCGCGCCATCAGCCGGCTGAGGTCGTCGGGCCCGTGGATGCCGGTACGCGGGGTACGCCCGACGATCGCCGTCGTCACGCCAAGTGCCTTGAGATACTTCGCGATTGCCCGCCCGATGGGGCCCGACCCGACGACACAGGCCTTCGTCCCGGCGACCCGCTGCGACTCGCGGTGCCGCCATTCGCGCCGTTCCTGAAGGTGCAGGGTCCTCGGCAGGTCCTTGGCCATCGCCAGGACCAGGGCGGCGACGTACTCGGCGATCGGCTGGTCGAAGATGCCCCGCGCGTTGGTCACCACGGTGTCGGACGCGGCGAGTTCGGGACACATCAGATGGTCCACGCCGGCGCTCGCCGTGTGCACCCAGCGCGGGCGAGCCCCCTCGCCCGGCCAGGCGGCGCGCACGGCGTGCGAGGCGAAGTCCCAGACGAGCAGGACGTCGGCGTAAGGGAGTTGCTCGGCGATGGTGGTCTCGTCGGCGTGCACGATCCGGACCCGCCCGGTGAGCCGGCCGAGCCGGGGCGGCGGGTCGGCGTCCAGGACGAGAAGCGTGGGGAGCGCGGGCATCGGGAGCCGTTTCCGATCGGAGAGGCTGGACAGCTGGGTGGCTGGGGTCACGGGCGGCAGGGCGTCGGGACGGCTGGCATGCGCGGATTGACCACGCTTGCACCCGAACCCACCTTCGTCAACACGGGCGTGTGCACGGTCCATTGCCCGGCCGGAACCGCGTATCCCGGTGCTCTCGGCCAACCGGGTGCCGATTGTGGGCGGCGCCGCGCGGACTGGGTACCCGAGCCGCGGGGCCACCCGGCCCCAGGTGCTGCCGGAAGGGCGGCAGGAACAGGAAGGCTGGACATGACGGCACTCGGATTCCTCTACCCGGGCCACTCCGCCGAGGACGACTATCAGCGCATCGAGCAGCTTCTCGGCAGCGACATCCGGCTGGATCTGGCCCACACGGACATCGGCGAGGAACTGGAGACGGGCTCGGCGGACCGCCTCGCGGCGGGCGTGGAGGAGCTGCTGCTCAACGGCCCGGAAGCGGTGGTGTGGGCGTCCACCAGCGGCAGCTTCCTGTACGGGTGGGAGGGCGCCCACGAGCAGATACGCGCCCTTGCCCGGGCCGCGGGCACGCCGGCGTCGTCGACGTCGTTCGGCTTCGTGCACGCGGTGCGGGAGCTCGGGGTGCGGAAGGTGGCGATCGGGGCGACGTATCCGGCGGACGTGGCGGAACTGTTCGCGGAGTTCCTGAGGGCCGCGGGGATCGAGGTGACGGGGGTCCACAGTGGCGGGGTCGTCACGGCGGCGGGGGAGTGGGGAGAGGGGGAGCTGATGTCGCTGGCCCAGGAGGCCGACGAGGCGGACGCGGAGGCACTGCTCCTCCCGGACACGGCACTGCACACGGCGTCCCACATCGAGACCCTGGAGAAACACCTCACGAAGCCGGTGCTCACGGCGAACCAGGTCTCCGTGTGGGAGGCCCTGAGGCTGACGACCCGCAAAGTGAACGCTCCCTCCCTGGGCACGCTGTTCACAAGGGAACCGGTGGTGCAGGTCTGACACGTCGACGTCGTGTTTCAGCCCGCCTGGGGTTCCCCCTCTGGGGGAGTTTGAGGGCAGCGCCTTCAGCGCGGCGGGGGCGAAAGGCATCCCGGAATAAGCGGAGCCTCCCTCCTGTTGCTCCGCCGAGGACAGCGCACCGCACCAGAACAACAGCAGCAGGAGGCACCCACCGTGACCGCAGAGGCGACGGCAGACGCGACGGCAGACGAGATCCGAGGCACGACGCAGGGCACCGCCCCCGTACCTCTCTCCGTCCTCGACCTGGTCACCGTAGGCTCCGGCCACACCGCCACCGACGCCCTGCGAACCAGCGTCGCCCTCTCCCGCCTCACCGAATCCCGCGGCTTCCACCGCTACTGGGTCGCCGAACACCACTCCATGCCCGGCGTGGCCTCCTCCTCACCCGCCGTGATCCTCGCCCACCTCGCCGCCCACACCCACCGCATCCGCCTGGGCTCCGGCGGAGTCATGCTCCCCAACCACGCCCCCCTGGTCATCGCGGAACAGTTCGGCACCCTCGAAGCCATGGCGCCGGGCCGCATCGACCTGGGCCTCGGCCGGGCGCCGGGCACGGACGGCGCCACTGCGGCGGCCCTCCGCCGCACGGAGCGGCTCAACGAAGGCGCCGACGACTTTCCCCAGCAACTGGCGGAGCTGACCCGCTTCCTGGACGACGACTTCCCGAGCGGTCACCCGTACCACCGCATCCACGCCATCCCCGGCCCGATCCAGTCGACGTCCCCGGGCGGAGTCCAGTCCGCCCACCGCCCGCCCGTCTGGCTGCTCGGCTCCTCCGGCTTCAGCGCACGCCTGGCCGGTGTCCTGGGCCTCCCCTTCGCCTTCGCGCACCACTTCTCCGCGCAGAACACCGTCCCGGCCCTGGACCTCTACCGCGAGTCCTTCCAGCCCTCGGACGTCCTCGACGCCCCCTACGCCCTCATCGGCGTCTCCGCCCTCGCCACCGACGACGAGAACGAGGCCCGCCGCCAGGTCCTGGCGATGGGCCTCAACATGGCCCGTCTGCGCTCCGGCCGCCCCGGCCTGTTCCCGGCCCCGGAGGAGGCGGAGGCGTACGAATTCAGCCCGATGGAAAGGGAGTTCATCAGCTCCTGGATGACGAACATCATCCACGGCACGGCGGACGAGGTCCGCACGGGCCTGGACGACCTGCAAAAGCGCACGGGAGCCGACGAGTTGATGCTCGTCTCCCACGCCCATCGAGGCGACCTGCGCCTACGCTCGTACGAACTCATCGCGGACGCCTACGGATTGCCCACGAACCCGAACACGACAACGGTCTGACGAGGCAGCAGACAACTGACAACAGGCAGCAGGCATCAACGGATCACCCCTGCCGACACGCACTCCCTCCCATCAGCAAAGAAATCCGATCCGCCCCCACCGGCCGCGAGTAAAGCCATCCCTGCCCCGTGTCGCACCCGATACGGCGCAGGCGTTCGGCCTGGGCCGCCGTCTCCACGCACTCGGCGGTGACCGTCAGCCCCAGCCGGTGCGCGAGTTGGATCATCGCCTCGACGACGATCTCGTCGGCCGGGTTCGGTGCGACGCCCTCGCCCTCGTACTGGAACCCCCGGACGAAAGAACCGTCCAGTTTCAGCACTGACACCGGCAGCCGACTGAGGTAGGCAAGGTTCGAGTACCCCGTGCCGAAGTCGTCGATGGCGATGCCCACACCCATGTCGCTGAGTGCCTGGAGGGCCTGGAGGGGCCGGCCGGCGGAGCCCATGACCGCCGACTCCGTCAGCTCCAGCTGCAACAGCTCCGCCGGCAGGCCGGTCTCCGCGAGGATCTCCGCCACGTCCGCCACCAGGTCCGAGTCCCAGACCTGACGTACGGCGACGTTCACGCTCACGAAGATCGGCGGCTCGTCCGGCCGTTCGAGCTGCCAGCGGCGGGCCTGGCGGCAGGCGGTGGCGAGTACCCAGCGCCCCAGCTGCACGATCGAGCCGTCCTCCTCGGCCAGTCCGATGAACCGGTTCGGCGTCAACGTGCCGAACTGGGGGTGGTGCCAGCGCACCAACGCCTCGACGCCGTGCACCCGGCCGTCCGCCATGCCGACCAACGGCTGGTATTCCAGGGCGAATTCACCCCGCTCGATGGCCGGCCGGAGGGTGGAGGACAGGGCCTGGCGGGTCATGCGGTGGGCGTTGCGCTCGGGATCGAAGAGCGTCCACCGGGACTTCCCGTCGGCCTTCGCCCAGTACAGCGTCGTGTCCGCGGCCTGCATCAGACCCGTGGGAGTAGTGCCCGCCGCATGCCGTTCGACGACGCCGATGGACGCGGAGACGGACATCCGCTGACCGGCGAGGTCGAACGGGAGCTGGAGAGCCTTCAGCACCGACTCGGCCAGGTCGGCCAGTTGGTCGGTGCCTGTCGAGTCCTCGATGAGCAGCGCGAACTCGTCGCCGCCCAGTCTCGCCACCAGCGGGGCGACGGCGCCAGGGTTCCGCCTGGCCAGGCCCGCCTCCTCCGCACACCGCGTGAGGCGTTCGGCCACGGCGGCGAGCAGCCGGTCACCGACGCGGTGGCCGAGGGTGTCGTTGATGGCCTTGAAACCGTCGAGGTCCAGGTAGCACAGGCCGATCCGGCCCGTCCCGCTCTGCTCGTACGACTCCGCCTCCAGCGCCGCCGAGAGCCGCTCGAAGAACAGCGTGCGGTTGGGCAGCCGGGTCACCGGATCGTGCATCTGCAAGTGCCGCAGCCGCGCCTGGAGTTCACGGCGCGCACTGATGTCGGTCACGGACAGCAGAACGCCCCGGCCCCCGTACCCCTGAACTCCCTCCGAATCCCGAGACCCTTCCGAACCCTCCGCCACCTCCACCGCCGTCTCCGTCGGCAGCGGTGTGAACGTGACCTGGGCCCACAGTGAGTGCCCGTCCGGGTGCTTGAGACGGCGTGTGCAGCGCAGCCGTGCCTGCCGGCCGCGCAGCACCTCGCGGTACGCGTGCCACGCACGGGTGTCGGAGGCCAGGTCCACCAGGTCGGCGGCCACCTTCCCGACCAGCACTTCCGGGTCGATGCCCAGTAGCGCGCCCAGGGACTCGTTGGCCGTGACGACCAGGCCCTCGCGGTCCACCACGGCCATCGCCAGCGGCGCCGCCGCGAACGCGCCGCGCAGCAGAGCCGTACCGGCAGCCACATGGGAAGTCGTCATGGACGTCATGGACGACATGGGTGACATGGGTGACGTGGACGGCAAAGTCGACGTAGAAGACGTAGACGACGTGTCGGAGTTACTCTCTGTGACGGCCGGCCGGATGAGATCTACCGAGGGCGCCGGCCCTTCGGACGTTCCGCTCACCGCTCGCTCCCGCAGTGCACTCGGTCTTGATGTGGATCCCGTCGGGCGGCCGACCGGGCGGCAAACCGCCGCCCTGGCCTTGTCCGTGCAGGAAAGTGTCAGGGAAGTGCCAGGAAAGTGTGCCGATCATAGAGGCTGGTCCCAGGCCCTTCCAGCCACTGTCCAGTGTCCATGAACGACCGGCGGTTTTGACAGATCGTTTCTGCCCGCGCCTGGACGGGTTCCTCCGCCCTCGATCGGTTGTGACGTTCCGTGAGTGTTTCGGGGTGTCGCTCCACGAAGGGTGAGCCCTCGCATGCTTGGCCGTTTGTCTGACGGCCCTCGATCGTCCCTGGTCACCCGCCTGATCACCCCTCAATCACCCTTCTGGTGCAGACAAACAGGGCATACAAACGCAAGATCACACAGGCTGGGTTGCGGTGTCCCCAACCGCATCCGGAGGTCTGCGTGCCGCGTCAGCTCCCCCTCAAGGGGCTCACCCGTGATGCCCTGGCGGGATTCAAGGGGCTCGCGTGCGCCGGAGCGCGCCCCCATCTGCGCAGCACGGCCGCCGTTCTCACCACCATGACGGCCCTGGCCGCCACCTCCCTCATCGCGGGCCCCTCGGTCGCCGAACCCTTCTCGGCGCAGTCCTGCGCCCTCCAGCGCACCGACGCCCACCACTCGGAGGGCCTGGACACCTGGAACGCCGCCTATCCGCGCCCGGCCCGCACCCTCGACGCCGTGATGGTGTTCCTGTCCTTCCCGGACGCGCTCCCTCGGACCACCCCCGCCGAGCTGGCCGCCGACCACTTCCCCGCCACCAGCGACTTCTTCGCCCGCGCCTCGTACGGCAGGTTCACACTGCGCCCGCACCCGCTCCAGAACTGGATCCGGATGCCGAGGCCGTCCACCTCGTACGCCATACAGCGGGACTGGAGCGCCGCCCACCGGGCCGCCTATCTGCGTGACGCGCTCGCCGCCGCCGACCGGGACGTCGACTTCTCGCGCTACGACATCGTGTACTTCGTGGCCGACCCGGACGCGCCGGGCGTCGACTCCGACGCGACGAAGGTCGTCAACCTGGACGTCCCGCTGCGGGCCGACGGTGCGGACATCCGCCGGGTCGTCACCGTCTTCGAGAAGCACCCGCCCGACCGGCTCGTCCTCGCCCACGAGACGGGCCATGTCTTCGACCTGCCCGACCTCTACCACCGGCCCGTGGATGGAAAGGGCGACTGGGACACGTACGTCGGCGACTGGGACCTGATGGGCAGCCAGTTCGGGTTGGCACCGGACCTTTTCGCCTGGCACAAGTGGAAACTCGGGTGGCTGGAACCGCGCCAAGTGGTGTGCGTCCGCAGGGGAACTTCGGCCCGGCTGACCCTGGAATCGCTGGGGGCGCATCCGGCTACGACCGCATACGCCCGTGCGGATGTGGCCGATAGCGGTAGCGGCGGGGGTACGGGGGCGGGGGCGCCGGTCTTCGGGCAGGGGGACGGGGTGAAGCTGGCCGTCGTGCGGACCGGGGCCGACCGGGCGCTCGCCTTCGAGGCGCGGGGGACGACGGGCAACGACACGGCGACCTGTACACAGGGTGTGCTCGTCTACCGGGTGCATGGCGGGGCCGAGTCGGGCGGCGGCCCGGTCGAGGTGGTCGACGCCCATCCGCGTACCGAGGCCTGCTGGGAGGATTCCGTCTATCCGCCCCTCGCGGACGCGCCCGTCGCCCTCGGCGAGAGCTTCACGGTGCCCGGCGAGAACGTCCGCGTCGAGGTGGAGGGCCGTACGCCCTCGGGGGCGTGGACGGTGCAGATCACGAGTGCGGGCTGAGAGGTCCTGCTGAGGAGTTTGGTCAAGAGTTTGACCAAGGAGCTTGGCCAGGGAGTTCGGTCAAGGGGTCCGGAAACGACGTTGGCGAGGCTGTTGGTGAACAGCCTCGCCAATCGACAACGTGCGCCGCCAGGGACTCGAACCCCGGACCCGCTGATTAAGAGTCAGCTGCTCTAACCAACTGAGCTAGCGGCGCCTGCTGACGTCGTAGACATTAGCATCCTGATCGGTGGGAGGAAAAATCGATATCCGCACCCCGCCGGAGACCGCGGAACGGGCCGCTCGTACGGCCGCCCAGAGCAGGATTTCCGGGCCCGGGAGCCAGGGATGGGTGGTGTCGGGGGCGACGACCCAACGGGATTCCGGCCGGGGATCGCCCTTCACCTCCCCGTGCTCGACGTCGTCGCTCACCAGCGCGGGGACCGTCACGGCGTCGCCGCGGCCGTGGCAGAGGAGCGGAGGAATCGAGTGCCTGCGCCGGGCGCCACTGCCGCCGTCCTCGGCTCCCTCGCCGGCACCGGCCGAGCCCCACTCCTCCCACCTCAGCAGTGACGGCAGTCGTTGGGCCGTACCCAGCGCCGCGAACAGGAGGATCCGGCCCCGGTAGGCCGCGACCGGGCCGGAGCCCGGCCCGTCGTCCCAGAGGCGGTCGAGCATCCTGCGGCCGAAGACGGCCGGCACGTTGACGACATCGAACGCGGTGCCGCAGGGCAGGACGAGCGGTGCGGTGGGCCGCTCGGCCCAGAGCGAGAGCGTGCTGCGCGGATACGTTCCTGCGGAGGCGAGCCAGACGGCGCCCTCCGAGGTGACTCCCGAGACGTCAGAGTGTGTGCTGCTCATGGCATCTAGATGTACCGGCAGTGACCACGTGATCTCCGAGGGTTGCCGGAAACCGGGACGGGAGGGGGCGAGGTGGGGTACCTTGCCCCTCTGAATATGCCGCACGGACTTTCGAGACCGGATCGGGCCGGCTGGGACAACACAGGTTCAGACAGGTTCAGACAGGTTCAGGCCGGATCAGACCGGGTCGACATGTCCCTGACCGTGGCCGCCGCTCCCGCTGCCGCCTCCGCCGCTGGCGTTCTCCCCGCCGTCGCGCAGCAGCTCACGGCCGTACTCGACCATCTTCGTCGCGTAGTCCTCGGTCCACTGCGCCTGGTTCGCGATGTCGGCCGTGGTCAGCCGGTCGAAGCGGCGCGGGTCGGCGAGCTGGGCCGCCGCCATCGCCTGGAACTCGACCGCGCGGTCGGTCGCGGCGCGGAATGCGAGGGTCAGCTCCGTGGCGCGGGTCAGCAGCGCGCGGGGGTCGTCGATCGACTCCAGGTCGAAGAAGTGCTCGGGGTCGTCGGCCACCTGCGTGGGCTCGAAGAGCAGGGGCGCGGGGCGTAGCCGCGGTTCGTTGCGACGCGGCGTTGGCTCCGCCATGTCTTCTCCTCCTCGTACGGTCCGCACCGTTCGTACGTACCCTCCATGCGCCACGGCATGTACGGCACACGGTCGAAAGGCCCCGGCGTCGAGCCGGGCCACCGTCCATTGTCCCCTGCCCGCGCAAGTGGGCCCCGGGTTCGCCCAATGAGGCATCTGAACTGCCCCTACGGCCACCGGGCGACCCGGTACTCGGCCCGCTGCGACAGCACCGCGTGGGTGGCCTGCCAGCCGTCCGGGCTGTATTCATCATTCAGCGGCCGCCTCCGGCGGTCGGTTGCCGGGGTGCGGGTCACGGGCGCCAGGGCACCCGGTGCTCCGCGAGATGCGACAGCACCGCATGGTTGGCCTCCCAGCCGTCCGGGAACTTCACCGTCACGCCCAGCTGGACCGGCTCTGTCGACGGATGGTCGTCCAGGAGTTCCGTCACGCCCGCTCGGCACACCACCACGCACGCGTGCCGGTGTCTGGAGGCGAGGACGCAGAGGCGGCCCGTCTCCAGGTGGAAGGCGCTGGCGTCGGGGCGGCCGGAGAGGGGGTGCAGGACCACTGTCACGTCGAACTCCCGCCCCTGGAGGCGGTTCGCCGTGTCCACGGTGACGTCCGTGACCCCCAGCTCGGCGAGCGCCGCCCGGACGGCCGCCGCCTGGTCCCGGTGCGCGGTGCCGACAGCGATCCGGTCGGCCGTGAGCGGCGTCGGGTCGGGGCCGCGTTCCGACGTGGCCGCGCCGCCCCGGTCCAGCATGCGGCGTACGACGACGGCGACCGCGCGTACCGCCTCCGGGTCCGTACGAGGGGTGCGCCGGGCGGGGAGTTCCAGCAGGCCCCAGCCCGATTCGGCGGCCTCGTCGAGCACCCGGTCCGGGGCCGAGCCGTCCGACGGGACGGCGAAGGCGAGCCGCCGGTCGCCGTGGCCGGTGCCGCTGCGGAACGGGGTGTACGGGTAGAAGGCGGCCGAGACGAGCGGCGCGGCCGAGGCCGGGAGCCGCCAGGACACCGGCAGACGGTGCTGGGGCAGCTCGGGGTTGTGGGCCAGAAGGGTCGTGACCGCCGAGGCCGACGGGTCGTACGACAGGCCCGCCCACTGTTCCGCGCCGACGATCGAGAAGGGGTCCAGCTGACCCGGGTCGCCCACGAACAGGGCTCGCTCGAACAGTCCGGCGACGGCGAGCAGCGCGTCCGAGCGCATCTGGTACGCCTCGTCCACGATCGCGTGCCGCCACGGCTCGTCGACCTTGACGTGGGCCCACTTGGCGGCCGTGGAGATCACCACGTCCAGGCCCGCGAGCTCGGCCGCCTTCGCGGACTTCCGTACGTTCGACAGACCGTCCAGCGCCTTGTCGTACGGGTCGGAGTCACTGCTGTGCAGGCGGCCCACCGGCAGCTCGGGGTTCTTCTCGGCGAGGCGGACGACGAGGTCGTCGACCTGGGCGTTCGTCTGCGCGATGACCATCAACGGGCGCCCGGCCTCGGCCAGTTCGAGCGCGGCCCGGACCACGAGCGTGGACTTCCCGGCCCCGGGCGGCGAGTCGACGACGACTCCGCGGTGGGTGCCGTGCAGCGTGTCCCGGAGGATCGCGTCGGTGGCCCGCCCGGCGGCGGCACCGGGATCGAAGGCGGCCTGCGGGGTGTGAGCGGCGTTCACAGGGGGCCTTCCTCGGGGGTGGGGCGGCGGCGGTCGCCGGGGGCCGAAGTGCTCCTACGCACGCGGGCGGTCGTCCGGACGTCGGCCTCGGTGCGGCGGCGGTGTTGTCGGGCGGCGGCGATCGAAATTCCCCTCCGCGAACCGGCGTTCAAAGCACGTCCTCCTCGGTCACCAGGTCGGGCTCGGGGGCCGCGGTCGTGGCCCCCTCGCCCGGAGGCCCGCCGTGGGTCCACGGGGTCTGGTCCGCGTCGGGGAGCTTCGCGCCGCCCCGCTGTTCGTGTTCGAAGAGCGTGAAGCAGACCAGGTCCCCCTTCTCGGGCACCGATCCGGCCTCGGGCTCCTTGCCGCGGCCCATCTTGTCGACCACCCGCAGGACGATCACCGAACCCTCGGATCCCGAACCTTCGGATCCCGAGCCTGCGGCTCCCGGCCCCTCGGCTCCCGGACCGTCCTCACGGCCCACGAACTCCGCCGCCTGCGGCTTGCCGCCCAGTGAGCGGTACACCTTCACCCGCTCGCCGAGCTGCGGGCGGTCGTCCGTGCGGACGGTGACCAGTGGGCGCGGGCTCGGGCGCTTGCCCTCGCTGTACGTCATGACGACGTCCGTGACCTCGCCCGCGAACGCCTCTCCGGACAGCCGCCGCCCCGCCATCACCAGCGGGTCGTCCAAGGCCTCCTGGGCCTCCAGACGGGCCTGTTCGCGCTCGCGCGTGGCCAGTTTGTTCGCCGCCGTCACCGCGTCGTCGCGGCGCGGCTGCGGGGGCTCGCCCGCGGTGACCCGGTCGCGGTGGCCGGTGAACGACCAGCGGTCGCGTGTCCACCGGTCGCCCGCGTGGGCGCCTTCCGGCAGCGTCCGCAGCAGGTCGAGGCCGCGCCACACCGCGTCCCAGGTGGGCCGCGTACGGCTCTCGACGAGGGCGCGGATCTCCCGCTCGGCGGCGGTGAGTTCACCGAGCCGGTCGTCCGCCGACTCGCCGTCCTCGGCGGCGGCGAGTGCCGTCCGCGCGCGGTTGTAGTTCTCGATCGCGGGGGCGAGCAGCTTGTTGTCGAACGCGGGGTCGGTCGCCGGACCGGCCGGCGGCCACAGCAACTGCCCCTTCGCGTCCCGTGCCAACTCGGCCCGCAGCGCCGCCTCGGCGCCCGACACGCCGTCCGGCGGGTCGATCCAGGCGAGCAGCGCACCCAGGTGCTGGTCCTCCAGCGTGGACTGACCGGTGGCCCAGTGCCGGGACAGCACGTCCGTCAGCGCCAGGAGGAGAGCGGAGCCGGGGACCCGGGCCCGCTCCCCGTAGTGCGTGAACCAGCGGCCGAGCAACGGCACCCGGGGCGGCGCGGGATGCGGCGTCTCCGGGTCCTGTTCCGCCGTACGCCTGAAGCGCATCGAGCGCCCCAGCAGCCGTACGAAGTCGATGCCGGCGCGACTCGGGACGATCAACTGGGGTGCGTCCGCGCACAGTTCGACCTCGACCTTGACGCGCTTGCCGGTCTCCGGGTCGATCTCGGTGCGCTCCGCGGCCTCCACGGCGTCGGAGTGGGAGTCGATGAACGGCAGGACGACGTCGGCCAGTTCGGCGAGGAAGGCGAACCTGAGGTCGCGGTCGCGCGGCTGCGGCACGACGAGCAGACGCGGTGCGTCCCGGTCGTCGCCCACCAGCGCGCCCAGCGGAGCCCCGGCCTCACCGGCGGTGATCAGCGGTACGAGGACGAGCGGCCGCTCGGACAGATGGCGGTGCCGGACGGTGGCGGCGGGCTGGGCGCGGCCGGTGCTGACGGCTTCCAGACGGGCGAGCGTGGCGATCAACGACATGCGACGCCTCCCGATTCCAGCTCCGGGTCCAAGCCCGGGTCCGGGTCCAGGTCCAACTCTGGCTCCGGAGCGGTGAGTTCGGCGCCGCGCAGCGCCTCCGCGCGCAGGGCCGCCGCTCTCCGTAGCGCGGCCACCGTCGGGTCCTGGGGGTCACCGGAGCGGCCGTGGGCCGCAGACAACACGTCGTCGACCGTGGTCAGGGCGCCCAGTTCGGCCCGTACGGAACGGCCCAGAGACGTCACCGCGCCCCGCGCACGGGAACCGTCGCGGCAGTGGAAGGCCAGCTCGCACGCGGACAGGCACTCCGGCGCGTACTCCGCGGGGACCGACTCGACCGCCGCGGTCAGCTCGGCGGTGGGCAGGTCCGGGGCGAAGCAGGTGCCCTCGGGGAGGGCGTCGGCGATGTCCTCGATACGGGTCAGCCGGGACAACTGGCGGCCGGTCACCGCGCGCTGTTTGCGGACGTCGACCGCGGACGCCGCCGCGAGGTTGGAGAAGTCCTTCGGGCAGACCAGCAGCACCCGGTGGCGCACGACCGGCGCCGGATCGCCGTCCTGGACGAGCCGGGCGGCGACCTCCTCCAGCGCCAGCACGTACACCGCGGCCTGGCGGGCCGCCGCGCCCACCTTCGCGGGGTCCGCCGAACCGTCCAGCATCGGGAAGGACTTGATCTCGACGACCGTCCAACTGCCGTCCGGGTGCACGACCACCGCGTCCGGTTCCAGGAAGGCAGGCGAGCCCGCGACGTCGAGGACGAGCATGGGGTGGTCGAGGAGTGTCCACCTGCCGCCACCTGTACCTGTACCTGTACCTGTACCTGTACCTGTGCCGGTGGCGGCCCGCGCCGCCGCTGTGGCTTCGCGCAGGGCCAGTGCCGTCCGCGCGGTGCGGCCCTGCGGTCCGCTCGCCGTGAGGTCGGGGACCTCGGCCTTCGCCGGCGGTTCGGCACCCGGGTCCAGCTTCTCGTGCACCAGCCGGAGCAGCTCCGCGCCGCCGTCGGCCTTGACCCGGGCCTCGAAGGTGTTGCCGCGCGCCAGGGCGAACTGGGACTGTCCGAAGGCGGACGGTGAGCCCAGCGCGCTCGCCAGCGTCGCCTTGTTCACCCCCGCGCCGTCCAGGATCGCGCGCCGTCTGCACCCGGGGTTGGCGGCGAGGGCCGCGAGGGCACGCGCGTCCAGTGCCTTCGGCGGGACCGCGGGACCGCGCAGCTCAGCGAGCCGCTGCCGCAGCGCCGTCCCCCGCGTCCGCGGAAGCGGTACTCGGCTCGGCCCCTGGCCCGGGACCTGGCCCGAAGACGGACTCGCGCTGCCTTGGAATTCGCTCACGCGGGGAAGTCTGGCATTCACCACTGACAATTGGGGCCTCTGCGCCGTGAGAGCGCGTTGCGACGGGCGCGACAGGCGTGACGCGGGCCGTGATCCACACCCTTGCCCGGTCCGCGTTCCGTACGACGAGCGGCGCCAGCAGCAGCCCGAGGCCCATCACGGCGGCGCCCGCGGCGGCGTCGAGGAAGTAGTGGTTGGCGGTGCCCATGACCACGATGGTGGTGATCAGCGGGTAGGCGACGCCCAAGATTTTGGTGGTGCGCGTACCGCCGTACCGCCACAGCATCACTCCGCACCACAGGGCCCAGCCGACGTGCAGGCTGGGCATCGCCGCGTACTGGTTCGTCATGCCGCCGAGCCCCCGCGGGGCGCTGGCCTGGCCGCCCCACCAGCCGTACGAGCTGTACTGGGCCATCGTGTCCACGAAGCCGTGGCCGGCGTCGAGCAGGCGGGGCGGGCAGGTGGGCAGCAGGGTGAAACCGATGAGGCCGATGAAGGTCGAGGTCATCAGCCAGGCGCGGGCCGCCCGGTAGCGGACGGCATGGGAGCGGAAGAGCCAGATCAGGACGGCGGGGGTGACGAGGTAGTGCAGCGACGCGTACCAGAAGTCGGCCGGTACGCCGATCCAGGATTCGCGGGTGAACAGGCGGTTGAGCGGGTGCTCGGCGTTCAGCCGCAGGGCCTTCTCGAACCGGAGGATCGCCAGGCCGTGGTCGACGGCGGTCGACTCGTCGCCCCGTACCAGCAGGCGTCCGGCCGAATAGCACGCGTAGACCAGCAGGAGCAGTGGGAGCTCGGTCCACCAGCGGAGGCGGGTGGGCGCGGCAGCCCCGGTCCGTGCACTATCGGTCCGCGGCATCCGATCGTCTCTCCCACTCTGTGTTCCCGTTGAGCTGCGCCTCCGGTCGTCGGTGGCCTGCGGTTCGTCCGATTTTACGGCGTACGTGAACGCCGTACACGGCGCCCTGTCCCACAAGACGCAAAGATCGACCCCCCGGTTGCCCCCGGACAGCGTGCGCGATGATGGAGGGGTTCCGCCTTGCCTTTCCACCATTCGGTACCCCTGATTCGCTTGGTCGTTCCCTTTCGTTCGTCTCTCACCTGATTTGCCACACTTACCGTTTCCCCCCGGAAGGGGTCCTCATGGCATCGCGCATCCTGCTGGCCCGGCACGGACAGACGGAGTGGTCACTGTCAGGCAAGCACACCGGCAGGACCGACGTCCCCCTCCTCGAGGAGGGGCGGCGTGGCGCCGAGCTGCTGGGCGAACGGCTGAACCGGGCGCCCTTCGACGGGCTCTCCGGGGTCGAGGTGCGCACGAGCCCGCTGGCACGCGCGCGTGAGACCTGCGAGATCGCCGGGTTCGGTGAGCGCGCGGCCGTGTGGGACACGCTCATGGAGTGGGACTACGGGACGTACGAGGGCATGACCCCGGCGCAGATCCAGGCCGTCCGGCCGGGGTGGCTGATCTGGCGGGACGGGGTCCCCGGGGGCGAGAGCCTGGAGGCGGTCACCGCGCGCGCGGACGAGGTGGTCGCGTGGGCGCGGTCGGCCGACCGTGACGTGCTGGTGTTCGGGCACGGGCACATACTGCGGTCGATCGGGGCGCGCTGGCTGGGGCTGCCGATCGAGTTCGCGGCACGGATCAGACTGAACCCGACATCACTGTCGGTCCTGGGATGGGCCTACGGCGAACCGGCGATCGAGAGCTGGAACGACCTGGGGCACCTGGTCGGATAGCGAATCGCGGTGCCTGTGGACTCCGGGCGACTGGGGCGCCCCTTCAGGGGCGCGGGGAACTGCGCGACCAGCCCCCACCGGGCCCGCAGTCGGGAGCGAAGGCTCAGGCCGTTCGGGGCAAGCTCGCGTGCCGCTCCAAAAACGCCGATACCCCTGACGCCCGCCGGTGAGGCAGAAGCACCCGAGCCGTAGCCGCCAGCATCGTCTGGATGCGGGAGGACTGGACCTCGTCCAGCAGGTCCAGAACCCGCATGCCGGCCTCCGCCGCCTCGTCCGGGTGGCCGCCGCGGGCCAGGTCGTCGGTGAGTTCGGCCGTGTAGAGGGCGATGTTCCGGGTGAAGTGCGGGTTCTGCAGGTGGGCCGCGCGGCGGGCGTGCCGGGCCGCGCGGGGCCAGTCGCCCAGCGTCGACCAGCACTGCGCCTCCAGGCCCTCCAGTTCGGCCTCGCCGTAGAAGCTCATCCACTCGGGGTCGGCTTCCGAGGGGCCGCGTTCGTACAGCGACTGGGCCCGTGCCAGCGCCTGTTCGCAGCCGGCGCGGTCGGCGAGGCCCGCCCAGCCGCCCGCCTCGCGCAGCGCGAGCAGCGACATCAGGCGGGGCGAGCCCAGGGGCCGTGCCACGCGCTGCGCGGCCTGTGCCGCTCTGACCGCCTCGCGCGGGCGTCCCGTGTCGCGCGCGAGGAACGCGGTGTTGCAGAAGGCGTGCGCCTCCAGGGCCGCGTCCCCGGCCACCCGGGCGGTCGCCAGTGCCTCCGCGTAGTGCGAGCGCGCGTCGTCGAAGCGGCCCGAGTCGTGTGCCAGCCAGCCGACGGAGATGGCGAGTTCACCGGCACCCGCGTGCAGCCGGTCCGCGGTGGTCTGCCGTACCGCACCCGCGTCGAGCAGTTCGTAGGCGGCCCGAAGTGGTGCCGCCGCGCGCCGGTAGAGGCCGTCGGCGCCGTGCCGGTCGTCGAGCAGTCTGATACGGCGGACGGCCTCTTCAAGGGCCCCTGCCTCACCGGTTCCGACGCGGCGCGCGGGACGGCCCGCGGCCGAGGCCTCGTACGTGAACCCGAAGGGGCTCAGGGAGGCGGCTGCCGCGGTGGCACCGCCCGTCATGAATGCGCGACGCAGCACGTCGCTCTCCTCGTAGTTGTCGTGCGTTTCGTACAGGTAATGCGCGTCCTGCATCTCATACGTCTCGTACGCCCCCGGCGTCTCACCGGTGCCGTACGTGGGGCTCGCGGGGTGCGCGGAGGGCGTGTCCTCCGTGTCGCGCGCCCCGCGTCCGCGTACCGACGAGCGGGGCGCGAACCCCAGGTCGGCCAGCGTCCGGCCAGGGAACATGTGCAGGAACACCCGTTCGTAGGCGTAGTTGGGACAGCGGATCTCACCCGCCTCGACGCGACCGACGTAACGCGCGTCACAGCTGACCCGCTCTCCGATCTCGCGGGCGGCCCGCCGTACCGCCCCGGCGAACTCGCCCGGAGAGCGCTGTCCGCGCACCTTCCGAAAGGCGAGGTTCGGCCGTGGCGGCCGGGGGGACTCCGACGAGGCCACTGTTGACGACGTCATGGCCGGGCCCTCTCTGCGAACCGTCGAACCGTGCCGGATTCCTGACGAGTTGGAACAGTTATCCATCGGACGTCCTGTTTCCGGCGGGCAAGAACGTACCCGCTGCGCACGACCCGCCATGCGGGGTTTGGCTACAAACCGGATATCTCATCCACGATCCGCCATGAACTGCCATCCTTTGCAGCGGTCTTGCGCCGTAGCCGTTGACGCTCTGGCGCGTTGAACCCGGTGGACCGGGAGTAACCCGAACTCCCGACCCGTTCGTTACAGGAGGGGTTCCGTGGTGGAGGCCGGGATGGAGATCAGTCAGAGCGCCGATCCTTGTACGCAGTTCGGAGCGCACACATCACCCGCGTTGCCCGCATCGGTCGCGTCAAACACAGCGCACATCTGCGATCTGGTGACGGTTCCGGCGCGGCAGGGGCTGGAGGCGGTCGACATCCTGCGCCGGGGTGCCGGTGACGCGGTCGGCCCCGTACTGCACGACGACGGCTGCGACACCCTGGGCTTCCTGGTACCGCCGGGCACCGCCGCGGCCTGGGACGTTCCCGGCAGCACCTGCACGGAGACCAACGGGCGTGGTCTGAGCCTCGCGCTCCCCGATCCCGCACCCCCCGTCGAGGGCTCGGACTGGCTGCTCCCGCCCGGAGACGCGGACCTGGCCACCGACCCGGCGGTGCTCCGCGCGGCCCTCGGCGAGGCGGCCCGGCTCATCGAGGCCGCCGACAACCGTCGCTGACCTGGCACGACCGTTGTACGGCCACAGTTGTGCCGGGGCATTCGCCCACCCTGATAATGGGGCAATGGGAAAGTCCAGAAACGCGCGGCGCGGACAGCCGGCCGCCGAGGCCGTCGTCGAGACGGTCGACGGCGGGCTCGCCGAGCTGATCCCCGACCGGGACCGGGCGCGCGCCTGGACACTGCTCATCGACGGCGCCCCGCAGTCCCACGTCGACCTCGACGACCCGGCGTACCTCTCCTTCGAGTACCAGCGCCGCCTCGGTCATGTGATCGACCTCGTCGCCCCGCCCGGCAAGCCCGTACAGGTCGTGCACCTCGGCGGCGGCGCCCTCACCCTCGCGCGGTACGTCGCCGTGACCCGCCCCCGGTCCACCCAGCAGGCCGTCGAACGGGACGCGGCCCTCGTCCAACTGGTCCGTCGCGAGCTGCCGTTGGACCCGAACGCCCGTATCCGGGTGCGCTCCACCGACGCCCGCGAAGGGCTCGCGAAGATCCCCGACGGCTGGGCCGACCTCGTCATCGCGGACGTGTTCAGCGGGGCGCGCACCCCGGCCCATCTGACGTCGGTCGAGTTCCTGACGGACGTACGCAGGGTCGTGAACGACGCCGGCTGTTACGCCGCCAATCTCGCCGACGGGCCGCCCCTCGCCCATCTGCGCGGCCAGATCGCCACCGCGGGGGCCGTCTTCCCCGAGCTGGCCCTGATCGCCGACCCGACCGTGCTGCGGGGGAAACGGTTCGGCAACGCGGTGCTCGTCGGCTCCGCGCATCCGCTGCCCATCGCCGAGCTGACCCGCCGCGCCGCCTCCGACCCGCAGCCCGCCCGCCTCGAACACGGCCGCGCCCTCACGGACTTCACCGGCGGAGCCGTACCGGTCACGGACGCGGCGGCGGTCGCCTCACCGGCACCACCGCCGTCGGTGTTCCGCTGACCCGGGCGGCCGGGCAGCGGTTTCAGCAGGTCAGTAGGTGACTACCTGCACGTGCGGTGGGCCGTCGTGCCAGGTGCAGAACACCGTCACCCGGTCCGCGCCCGCACTGAACTCCACCCGGATCCACGTCTCCGTCTTCCACACCTGCATCGACCAGCCCGTCCCGGGCGTCGCCGACACGAGCGTCGCGTAGTCCGTACCGAGGTCGAAGACCGCCCGCCCGCCGTCGGTGTCGTACGCCTTCACCGTCGACGGGGTGCGGGTCTTCGAGGGGGTCGCACTCGGGGTGGATGCCGACGTGGGTGACGAGGTCGGGGTGGGCGTCGGAGTCGGTGCCGGGCGGGTGGGTCGCGGGCTCGCCGTCGTGGCGAGCGGCTTCGGTTCCGGGTCCGGCTCCGATGCCGTCGACTTCCGCCCGGCCGCGTCGGCCGCCGTGATGGGGAGCGCGCGGGGCGGGTCGTACGCCGTTCCCGCCATCACCGTGTGGACACCCCACCACGTCATCGTGGCCGCCGCGCCCGTGGCCAGCGTCCACGCCAGAAGGTGTACGAGTCCTCTGCGCATCGCCGGTCATACTGCCTCACGCGCCCCGTCGGTGTCGCCTGTCGCCGGCCGGTCGCGGTCGCCGTGGAGTTATCCACAGGTGCCGGACCCGACTCGCCGGATTGGCGTACGGTGCGGCGCATGGCAAGTGTGCTCGTGGTCGAGGACGACCAGTTCGTGCGCTCCGCCCTCATCCGGCATCTGACCGATGCCGCGCACCTCGTGCGCAGTGTCGGCACCGCCCTTGAGGCGCTGCGCGAGGTCGCCCACTTCCGTTTCGACGTGGTGATCCTGGATCTCGGTCTGCCCGATCTCGACGGGTCCGAGGCTCTCAAGATGCTGCGCGGAATCACCGACGTGCCGGTGATCGTCGCCACCGCACGCGACGAGGAGACGGAGATCGTCCGGCTGCTGAACGCGGGCGCGGACGACTACCTCACCAAACCGTTCTCGGTCGAACACCTGTCGGCCCGTATCGCCGCCGTACTGCGCCGGGCCCGCACCGCGCCCGCGGACACCCCGCCCTCCACGGTCATCCGCGTCGGCGGCCTGGCCATCGACCCGCTGCGCCGGCAGGCCGAACTGGACGGCGTACGACTGGACCTGACCCGCCGCGAGTTCGACCTGCTCGCCTTCCTCGCCGGCCGGCCGGGTGTCGTCGTCGCGCGCAGGGAACTGCTCGCGGAGGTGTGGCAGCAGTCGTACGGCGACGACCAGACCATCGACGTCCATCTGTCTTGGCTGCGAAGGAAGTTGGGCGAGACGGCGGCCCGACCTTGTTATCTGCACACCCTGCGGGGCGTCGGCGTGAAGCTGGCGCCGCCCGGAGCGGAGCCGCCGCTGTGAGGGGGACACCATGAGGTGGGCGCTGGTCAAGGTGTGCGTGGCGGTCACGACGATGGTCGTGGTGGCCTTCGCCGTGCCGCTGGGCCTGGTCATCGGGGAGATGGCCCGCGACCGCGCCTTCTCCAACGCCGAGCGGGAGGCCGCGGCCGTCGCCCCCGCCCTCTCCATCACCACCGACCGCGACCAGCTGGAACGGGTCGTCGCCTCCGCCGGATCGGACGCGGGCCTGGCCGTGCACATCCCCGCGAGCGGCGGTACGAGTGCGGTCGACCTCGGACGGCAGCGCGCGGTCGATGCCGACATCGAGGCCGTCCGCAGGCTCGGCCGTGCCTCCACCACCGAGGTGTCCGGCGGGTCCACCCTCCTCCAGCCCGTCGCGATCGGCTCCGGTGAGATAGCCGTCGTCGAGGTGTACGTCCCCGAGGCCGAGGTCAGCAACGGAATCGGCCTGGCCTGGGCGGTCCTGGCCGGCGTCGGGGCGATTCTCGTCGTCGGGTCGGTCGCCGTCGCCGACCGGCTGGGCGTGCGCATGGTGCGGCCCGCCCGGCGCCTCGTCGAGGGCGCGCAGGAACTGGGGGAGGGGAAGCTGGGCGCCAGAGTGCCCGAGGAAGGGCCGGCCGAACTGCGCCTCGCGGCGGTCGCGTTCAACTCGATGGCCGACCAGGTCGTACAACTGCTCGCAAACGAAAGGGAGTTGGCCGCCGATCTGTCCCACCGACTGCGGACGCCGCTGACCGTGCTGCGGCTGAACGCCGCCTCGCTCGGAGACGGCCCGGCCGCCGAGCAGACCCGGGCCGCGGTCGCCCAGCTGGAGCACGAGGTCGACACGATCATCCGTACCGCCCGGGAGGCCAAACCGCAGACGACTCTCGCCGGACCGGGCGCCGGCTGCGACGCGGCCGAGGTCGTGCGCGAGCGGATGGACTTCTGGTCGGCGCTCGCGGAGGACGAGGGGCGGAAGGTCCGGGTGGCCGGTGTGGAGCGGCCGGTGCGCATACCCGTGGCCCGCGCCGACCTGGCCGCCGCCCTCGACGCCCTGCTCGGCAACGTCTTCCGGCACACCCCGGAGGGCACCGCGTTCGCGGTCGACGTGCACAACGGCGACGACGCGGTGATCATGCTGGTTTCGGACGCGGGGCCCGGGATCACCGACCCCGAGGCCGCCATGGCCAGGGGGCGCGGATCGGGCAGCGCCGGGTCGACCGGTCTCGGCCTGGACATCGTGCGCCGGCTCGCGGAGGCGACGGGCGGGGACGTACGGATCGGCTCGTCGGTGCTCGGCGGGACGGAGATACGGATCTGGATCCAGCTGGACGGCCGGGCACCGGTACGGCGCGGACACCGGGGGAGCGGACCGGGGGCGATCCGGCGGCAGCGCCGGCATACGGGGCTGACCTCGGCCTTCGGCCGCCGCCGCTCCGTTTCCTGAGGCAGAGGCAGAGGCGCGCCGGAAACCGGGAGGCCGGGCAGGGCCGGGGCGCGGCACCCCCCTCAGGTGCCGCGTCCCGGCCCCCGCTCGGATCCCCCGGTCAGTGTCCCCGTCGGCTCATTCGCCGTTCGCCGGCGGCAGGGCGCCGCTGCGGGCAGCTCGGCCGTACCAGAGCGCGCTCGACTTCGGGGTGCGGGTCAGGGTCGCGTAGTCGACGTACACCGCGCCGAAGCGCTTGCCGTAGCCGTAGGCCCACTCGAAGTTGTCCATCAGGGACCACAGGTAGTAGCCGCGGACGTCCGCGCCCTCGGCGATCGCGCGCCGGACCGCCCGCAGATGGCCGTGCAGGTAGGCGATCCGCTCGGGGTCGTGGACGCTGCCGTCCGACTCGGGCTTGTCGTCGTAGGCGGCGCCGTTCTCCGTGATGTAGATCGGCAGACCCGGCGCCTCCTTGGTGTACCGCATGATCAGGTCGTGCAGACCCGTCGGGTCGATCGACCAGCCCATCTCCGTGCGCTCGCCCGGCGACTGGTGGAAGAGGACCTCGTCCGCCCCCGGCCACGGCGAGAAGTCGCTCGCCCCGTGACCGTCGGCGCGCGGACCGCTCGGCTTCTCCTCGGCCGCCGAAACCAGCGCCGGGGTGTAGTAGTTGAGGCCCAAGGCGTCCAGCGGCTGGTTGATCAGCGAGAGGTCGCCGTCGAGGACGAACGACCAGTCGGTGACCGACGAGGTCGCGGCGAACAGGGTCTCCGGGTAGGCGCCGTGCAGCATCGGGCCGTGGAAGACACTATTGGCCAGGTCGTCGATCTTCCGGACCGCCGCCAGGTCCTCGGGGGTCTGCGAAAGCGGCCTGACCACCGCGGAGTTGAGGCTCACCGCGACCGTGTTGCGGGCCGGCATCGCCGCGCGCAGGGCCGAAGTGGCCAGCCCGTGCGCCAGGTTGAGGTGATGCGCCGCCCGCAGGGAGGCCAGCGGCTCGGTCCGGCCGGGGGCGTGCACACCCGAGGCGTAGCCGAGGAACGCGCTGCACCAGGGCTCGTTGAGCGTGGTCCACTGCTCGACGCGGTCGCCCAGCGCCTCGCCCATGATCTGGGCGTACTCGGCGAAACGCAGTGCGGTCTCCCGCTCCGGCCAGCCGCCCGCGTCCTCCAGCTCCTGCGGGAGGTCCCAGTGGTAGAGGGTGAGCGAGGGCTTGATGTTGTGTGCGAGCAGCTCGTCGACGAGGCGCCGGTAGAAGTCCAGACCGCGCTGGACCGCCGGTCCCCGGCCCGTCGGCTGCACCCGCGACCAGGAGACGGAGAAGCGGTACGCCGTCAGGCCCAGGTCGGCCATCATCTGCACGTCGTCGCGGTAGCGGTGGTAGTGGTCGACAGCGATGTCACCGTGCTCGCCGCCGGCCGTTTTGCCCGGTGTATGGCTGAACGTGTCCCAGATCGAGGGGGTGCGGCCGTCCTCCCGCACCGCCCCCTCGATCTGGTACGCGGAGGTCGCTGCGCCCCAGAGGAAGGCGGGAGGAAAGGTCACAGGGGTAACGGGTTCAGTCATGGAAGCGCTCCCATAGGAAGTCGTGGAGCCGACGGGTGAGGAGGAAGGGAAGTGGGGGGACGTGCTGGGGGGGCCGAGGCGGCGGTGACCCGGCCCCCAGAAGAGTTCCCGTGAAGAAGTCCTTGTGCGCGTCAGCGAGTCGGCGCGTCAGCGGGGCGGCGCATGAGTGGAGCGGCGCATGAGTGGGGCAGTGGCTCAGCCCTTGACGGCGCCCTGCATGATCCCGCCCACGATCTGCTTGCCGAAGATCGCGAAGACGATCAGCAGCGGCAGCGTGCCGAGCAGCGCACCCGCCATGATCAGGGACTGGTCGGGCGTGTAGCCGCGGCCCAGGCCCGCCACCGCGACCTGCACGGTCGGGTTGCCGGTCTGGGTGAGGACGAGGAACGGCCACAGGAAGTCGTTCCAGGTCTGGACGAACGTCAGCATGCCCAGGACCGCCATCGCGGGCCGGGCCGCCGGGAACACGATGTGCCACACGACGCGCCAACTGCTCGCGCCGTCCACCCGTGCCGCCTCGATGATCTCGTCCGGCAGCGCCTGGATCAGGTACTGCCGCATGAAGAACACGCCGAACGCGCTCACCAGCGACGGCAGGATCACCGCCTGGAGCTGGTCGGTCCAGTCGAGCTTGGCGACCATCATGTACAGCGGGATCACGCTCAGCTGCGGCGGCACCATCATCGTGCCGATGACGAGCAGCATCAGGGCGCCCCGGCCGCGGAACCGCAGCTTGGCGAAGGCGAACCCGGCGATCGTCGACAGGATGACGACGGTGGCCGCCGAAACCCCGGCCACGAACGTGGTGTTGAAGAACGCCTCGCCGAGGTTGGCGTCGGTCCAGGCGATCTTGAGATTGCTGAACAGGTTCGAGCCGAACCAGAACGGCGGCGGTGTCTGCGCCAGTCGGTTGTTGTCGCGCGAGGCGGCGATCGCGGTCCACACCAGTGGGAACAGCGAGCCGAGGGTGAACAGCGCGAGGATGACGTACGCGATGGGCCCGGCGTGCAGAGTCCCGCCCGCGCGGGCCGACTTGGGCAGCAGCGAGCGCTTGGCGGGCTCGGGTGCGGCGTCGGCGGGGGGTTTCGTCAAGGTCGTCGTCACGACGGGCTCCTAACTGCTGGCGCGCAGCCGGCGCGAGATGACGTAGTTGACGATCCCGATGATGATGAGGATCAGGAACATGGTCCAGGCGATGGCTGAGGCCCGGCCGAGGTGCTGGTTGATCCAGCCCTGCTCGTACAGATAGAGCCCGAGCGTCTGGAACTGGTGCTCGGCGCCGCCGGACGCGCCCTTGTTGGCGTCGAACAGCAGCGGCTCACCGAAGACCTGGCTCGCCCCGATGGTGGAGACGACGACGGTGAACAGGATCGTCGGACGCAGCGACGGCAGCGTGACATGGAGGAACTGCCGCCAGCGGCTGGCCCCGTCGAGGGCCGCCGACTCGTACAGGTCCTGCGGGATGGCCTGCATCGCGGCGAGGTAGATCAGCGCGTTGTAGCCGGTCCACCGCCAGATGATGATCGACGAGACGGCGATCTGGGACGGCCACTTGTCGTTCTGCCAGTCGACCGGGCTGATGCCGACGGCGTCGAGCGCCCAGTTGATCATGCCGTAGTCGCGCCCGAAGAGCAGCACGAAGACGAGCGAGGCGGCGGCGATCGAGGTGGCGTAGGGCGCGAGCATCGCGACCCGGTAGAAGGTCGAGGCGCGCAGCTTGTAGTTGAGGATGTGCGCGAGGCCCATCGCCATCGCCAGCTGCGGAACCGTCGAGATGATGCCGATGGTCAGGGTGTTCTTCGCCGCGTTCCAGAAGAAGTCGTCGTCGAAGATGCGCGTGTAGTTGCGCAGCCCCACCCAGTCCATGTCGGTCGGCGCGGTCAGCTCCACGGTGTGCAGCGAGGCCCAGCCGGTGTAGATCAGCGGGAACAGACCGAAGGCGATGAACAGCAGGAAGAAGGGCGAGACGAACGCGTACGGGCTCCAGCGAACGTCCCGCTGCCAGCGACGGGACAGCCGGAGGCGGCGGCGGGTCTCCGCCTCCGTGGGCGGAGCCGACCCGCCTCGGGCGGCCGGGGCCGCGCCCCCCTCTTTCTCAGGGGGCGCGGCGGTGTCGTGCCGGGTGGACATACCGGTCACTTCTCCAGGTTGTTGTCGATGGTCTTGGTCGCCGTCTCCCAGGCTTCCTTGGCCGACTTGCCCTTCGTCACCAGGATGACGCCGTTGTCGGTCAGACCCTGCTGGATGATCTGGTCCTTCGGGCCGATCACCTGGACCGGGCTGGACTTGGCGGCCTCGGCGAAGATCTCACCGATGGGCGCGGTACCGGTCATGTCGTTCTTGGCGCCGGTGACCTCGGGCGAGGTGTACGCGGCCTGTGCGCTCGGGAAGCTGCCCTGGACGGCGAACAGCTTGGCCTGCTGGGCGGGCGCGGTCAGCCAGGCGGCCAGCGCCTGGGCCTCCTTGGCGTGCTTGGCGCTCTTCGGTACGGCGAGGAAGGAGCCGCCCCAGTTACCGGACTTGGGGGCCACGGCGACGTCCCACTTGCCCGCCGCCTCGGGCTTCGACTTGCCCTTGATGTAGCCGAGCATCCACGGCGGGCAGGCCATCGCGGCGAACTTGCTGTTGGCGATCGTGGTGTCCCACGACGGCTGGAACTGTGTCTGGGCGCCGACCAGACCGTCCTTCGCGGCCTTCGCGGTCAGGTCGAAGCCGGCCTTCACCGCCGGGTTCGTCTTGTAGATGATCTCGCCCGAGGCGTCGTAGAACTTCTCCTTCTCGCTGCTGAGGATCGCGTTGAGGAGGCCGCCCGGGGAGTCCATGAAGGTGGTGCCCTTGGGCGCCTTCGACTTGTACTGCTGGCCGACGCTCACGAACTTGTTCCAGTCACCGGCCCACAGCTTGCCGACCGCGGCACGGTCGGAAGGCAGTCCGGCCGCCTCGAACAGGTCCTTGCGGTAGCAGATGGCCATCGGACCGACGTCCGTACCGAGTGCGATGGTCTTGTTGTCCGTGGTGGTGGCCTGGGCCCACTTCCAGTCGAGGAAGGCGCTCTTGTCCACACCGGGAGCCTTGGAGAGGTCTTCGAGCTTGTCCGCCTGCGTGCCCACGATCTCGGCGATGTTGCCGACCTCGACGGCCTGGATGTCCTGCAGGCCGCTGTTGGTGGTGAGGTGGTTGAGCAGGGCGGGGTAGTAGTTCTCGTTCCGCTCGATGACGTTCTCTGCGATCTTGATCTTCGGGTTCAGCTTCTCGTACTCGGTGTAGAGACCGGCCTCTTTGAAGCCCATCGTGCCGAAGAGACCGAGGGTGATGGTGGTCTTGCCACCGCCACCGCCACTCTCCGACGGCGAAGCGCTGTTGCCGTCGTCGGCGCAGCCGGCCAGCAGCCCGGCGCCCAGCGATGCTACGGCCGCGAGGACCACCGCCTGACGGGCGGTTCGGGTACGTGCTCGCATTACGTCCTCCTGTTGCCCTGACGTGCCGACCCCCCGGCCAACTGCATTGTTGGGCCCGTTAGTTCGTCTTGATTCAGCGCTGCGGCTCGGGCGGGGAACGTGCGGGATGTGTATGTGTCAGGTACCGTGGGAGCGCTCCCATCGGTGATGTGTTGAAGGTTCGTCGGTCCGGGCGGGGGTGTCAAGGGCGATGACGGGAGGAGGTGCCTTCAGTTATCGGCCTGTTAACTAATTCGGCGGGATGGTACGAACGGGACGCGGACCGGTGAAGATCGGCCAGTGCGGAATCGTGGGCGAGTCGGGCCCGGGCCGGCGCCGGGGTCTGCCCGGTGACTTCCCGGGGCGGTCGGCCTCCGGGGCGGCCTGACGTCCCCCGGTGGTGGCTGGTGTCCCCAGGCGGGACTGTTAGATTCCAGGCCAGGGTGATGACAGCGGAAGGGCGGAGCCAGATGGCAAGCCACGGAGCGCGGGGCCGCAGCGGTGGCCGGCCGACCTTGGAAGAGGTCGCCGCGCGCGCCGGAGTGGGCCGCGGCACGGTCTCCCGGGTGATCAACGGCTCCCCGAGGGTCAGCGACGCGACCCGCGCGGCGGTCGAGGCGGCGGTCGCGGAACTCGGCTACGTCCCGAACACCGCGGCCCGCGCCCTCGCCGCGAACCGCACGGACGCGATCGCGCTGGTCGTCCCCGAGCCGGAGACCCGCTTCTTCGCCGAACCGTACTTCTCGGACATGCTGCGCGGGGTGGGGAGCGCGATCTCGGACACGGAGATGCAGCTCCTGCTGATCTTCGCGGGCAGCGACAGGGAACGCGAACGCCTCGCCCAGTACCTGGCCGCCCACCGGGTCGACGGCGTCCTGCTGGTCTCGACCCACGCGGACGACCCGCTCCCCGACCTGCTGGCCCAGCTGGAGATCCCGGCGGTGATCAGCGGCCCGAGGTCAGCGGCGGAAACCCTCACCTCGGTGGACTCCGACAACTACGGCGGCGGCCGGCAAGCAGTCGAACACCTGCTCTCCCGAGGTCGCCGGAGGATAGCCCACATCACGGGCCGCCTGGACGTGTACGGCGCCCAGCGCCGCGTCGACGGCTACCGCGAGGCCCTGGAGGCGGCGGGCCACGAGGTGGACGAGGACCTGATCGAACCGGGCGACTTCACCGAGGAGGGCGGTCGCCGGGCGATGACCCGCCTCCTGTCCCGCTGCCCCGACCTGGACGCGGTCTTCGCCGGCTCGGACGTGACGGCGGCGGGCGCCCGCCAGGTCCTGCGCGAACAGGGCCGCCGCATACCCGAGGACGTGGCCCTCGTCGGCTACGACGACTCGGCCATAGCCCGTCACATGGACCCGCCCCTGACGAGCGTCCGCCAGCCGATAGTGGAAATGGGCCGCGCGATGATCGACCTTCTCCTGGAGGAGGTCGCCGACCGCCGCCCGACGGCATCCCGCGTCCTGGAACGACGCCGGCTGGTGCTTCCCACGGAACTGATGACCCGTACGTCGTCCTGAGGGCGGGGGCGGGGGCGGGGGCGGGGGCGTGTTCGGGGACCGGGACGGGTGTGTCGGCCATGGGGTCCAACTCCCGGGCGGGGAAAGCTGGTTCGTCAAGGGGGCGCTCACCGGGCGTCCCCGGGCCAGGGTGCTGCCCTGGCAGCCGGGCGAGGTTCCCGCAGGGCCGGTCATGAAGAAGCCCCGACCTGCTTTCGCAGGTCGGGGCTTCTTCATTCAGGGTGAGTGACGGGACTTGAACCCGCGGCATCCTGGACCACAACCAGGTGCTCTACCAGCTGAGCTACACCCACCATGACCGGCTTGGGAAGTCCGGGTGGTCTTCCTGACCGGCCGAGAAAAAGTGTACAGGGTCCGAAGGGGTGCTCGCGCCCGGCTTTCCTCGTGGCTGTCGTACGGGTGGTCGAACCGGGTTACTGCGCCGCAGGCAGGGCGTGCTTCGCCGCGATCTTGCGGGCCGTGTCCGAGTCCGGGCCGGGATGCGGTACGAAGACCGCCTCACGGTAGTAGCGCAGCTCGACGATCGACTCGCGGATGTCGGCGAGGGCGCGGTGGTTGCCGTTCTTGGGCGGGCTGTTGAAATACGCCCTCGGGTACCAGCGGCGGGCCAGCTCCTTCACCGAACTGACGTCCACGATCCGGTAGTGGAGGTACGCCTCCAGGGTGCTCATGTCGCGGAGCAGGAAGCCGCGGTCCGTGCCGACCGTGTTGCCGCACAGCGGGGCCTTGCCCGGTTCCTTGACGTGCTCGCGCACATACGCCAGGACCTGTGCCTCGGCGTCGGCCAGCGTCGTACCGCCGGCCAGTTCGTCGAGGAGGCCCGATGAGGTGTGCATCTGCCGCACCACCTCCGGCATCGTCTCCAGCGCCGAGTCGGGCGGACGGATGACGATGTCCACCCCCTCGCCGAGTACGTTCAGCTCGGAGTCGGTGACCAGTGCGGCCACCTCGATGAGCGCGTCGTCGGACAACGAGAGACCGGTCATCTCGCAGTCGATCCACACCATGCGATCGTTCATGCGTCTCACCTTACGGGGAGTGGACGCGCGGCGAATCAGTGGTGCGGTGTGCTTGTGCGGTGGGTTTGGACCTGCTGCCGCTGGAGTGTGTTCAAGAGCGTTCTAGTGAGCGGGAGTGAGTGTGCGGGATCTGTGTCGCGCGTCTCGGTCGTGGGGCTGTTTCTCGTTGGGGAACTGACGTTCTTATATCGAATGCGTGACCTTCCTTGGTGGCGCTCGTTTCCCATGGCGACGGGATCTTCGGGTGGGGCCGGGCGGGGGTGACGGGGTGGGTGAGTTGAGGAGTGTCGCGTCGGCGTTCGTCGCGTCCGGGCCGTCTGGTGTGGCTGTGCGGACCCGCTTCAAGGACCTGATGCCGGATGACGAGAAGGTGTTGCGTTTGGTGGGTGCGCATCTGGGGTCGTTGGCTTCGAAGGATCTCAAGGTGCGTTGTCGGGACGGTCTGGAGCATTCCGGTGGGGCGTGGGCGGTGCGTAAGCGGGAGTTGACGCCGCTGTCGTCGTCGCGGTGGGCGGGCAGTATCACCAAGGCCACGCATGACCAGTGGGCGCTGGCCCGCCGCTGTCAGCTCGCGCACATCCACAGCCTGGAAGCGGGCGTCCATACCATCGAGGACCGGTTGTCGCTGCCGGTCGGGCAGAAGGGGACGAAGAAGGCGCCGGGGGGTTACCGGTCCCAGCGGGAATGGCATGCGAAGTCGCGGCGGCTGCGGGTGCTGGAAGACCGGCTGACTGCCATGCGGGCGGACCGCGAGGCCGGCCTCGTGCACGTCGTGCGCGGCGGCAAACGGCTGGCCCGCACCCGGCAGCATCTGGATGCGGCCCAGCTGACCGAGTCTGTGTGGCGGGGGCGGTGGGAGGCGGAGCGCTGGTTCTGTCAGGCGGACGGTGAGTCAGACAAGCGCTACGGCAACGAGACGATCCGGATCAGCCCGGACGGAGAGGTGAGCATCAAGCTCCCCGCACCGCTCGCGCATCTGGCGAACGCCCCGCATGGCCGGTACCTCCTGGCGTGCCGGGTCGCGTTCGCGCACCGGGGCGGCGAGTGGGCCGACCGGGTCGCGGCCAACCGGGCGATCGCCTACCGCATCCACCTCGATACCGGCCGGGACCGCTGGTATGTGACCGCGTCCTGGCAGATCCCGCCCACCCCCACCCTCCCCATCGAGGCCGCGCTCGCTCACGGAGTGATCGGTGTCGACATGAACGCCGATCACCTGGCCGCCTGGCGCCTCGACACCCACGGCAACCCAATGGGTGCCCCGCGCCGCTTCTTCTACGACCTGACCGGTACCGCCGAACACCGGGATGCCCAGGTTCGCCACGCCCTCACCCGCCTCCTGCACTGGGCCCGATCGTGCGGCGTCAAGGCGATCGCGGTGGAGGATCTGGACTTCGCCGCCGAGAAGACCCGGGAGAAACACGGCCGCCGCAAACGCTTCCGCCAGCTGATCTCCGGTATGCCCACCGGGAAGCTCCGCGCCCGGCTGTCCTCGATGGCGGATCAGACGGGTGTCGCGGTCATCGCCGTGGACCCGGCCTACACCAGCCGCTGGGGTGCCCAGCACTGGCAGAAGCCCTTGACCAGCACGACGCGTAAGACCACTCGCCATGATGCTGCTGCCGTGGCGATCGGAAGGCGCGCTCAGGGACACCTGATCCGGCGACGGACGGCACCGCCCCCACACGACCGGAGTGATCGTGCGGGGCATCGGACCGTCCAGGCCGGACCAGGTGTTCCTGGGCGTGAGGGAACCCGCCCCCGCATCCCCGGACCACGGACACGATCCGTAGGCGCCGGACGCGGAGCGAACGCGGGCAACCAGAACGCCCAACACCGTCCGGGGCGTTCGGCCGAGCATGAGACCTGGCAACAGGACTCACTCCCGCTCAGTCTCTAGGAACGGTTGGTGAACCGGCGTCGGTGTGGGCCTCGCCGGGGGCTCCGCCCCCAGACCCCCGGTCGCGCTGAACGCGCTCATCCTCGATCGCCGGAGGGCTGGATGGTGCCGCACAGGCTGGAGATGCCGAACGGGCTGGGGAACGTACCCCCAGCCCGTCCAACGCTCAGAACCTACGCGCCGCTCCGCTGCCCTGGCAGACTCGCGCGGTTTCCGACGTACGGATCCCGTGCGTGCTCCGCCGACAGGCCGACCGAGTTCGCCGTACGCCGGGCCTGGATCGGGACCGGGCTCTCCGGATGCAGGGCGCGGTCGTGGCCGCCCTGGCCGTGATGCCCGTGTCCCTGGCCCGCCGTGGTCGGCGTACCCATGCCGCCGGGGCCGCCCTGCGCCCCGGTCACCCCTCCGTCCGGATCCTGCACCCGCTCACTCTGCGGTCTGCGCGCCCGGTACGCCGCGCGGTACGCGGCCGGGGACGAGCCCAGCTGGCGGCGGAAATGGCCGCGCAGGGCCACCGGGGAACGGAAGCCGCAGCGACCCGCGACCTCGTCCACCGAGTAGTCCGACGTCTCCAGGAGACGCTGGGCCTGCAGGACGCGTTGCGTGATCAGCCACTGCAGCGGTGCGCTTCCCGTGAGCGAGCGGAAGCGGCGGTCGAACGTACGACGGGACATGTACGCGCGTGCCGCCAGCGTCTCCACGTCGAACTGCTCGTGGAGATGCTCCAGCGCCCAGGCGACGACCTCGGCGAGCGGGTCGGCGCCGATCTCCTCCGGCAAGGACCGGTCGAGGTAGCGCTCCTGGCCGCCCGATCGGCGCGGCGGGACCACCAGTCGGCGGGCCAGCGCACCGGCCGCCTCGTTGCCGTGGTCCGTCCGCACGATGTGCAGGCACAGATCGATGCCCGCCGCCGTGCCCGCGGATGTCAGTACGTCGCCGTCGTCCACGAAGAGTTCCCGTGGGTCGACGTGGACCGACGGATAGCGCTTCGCAAGTGTCGGCGCGTACATCCAGTGTGTTGTCGCCGGGCGGCCGTCCAGCAGGCCCGCCGCCGCGAGGACGAACGCACCTGTGCACAGGCCTACGATCCGCGCACCCTCTTCATGGGCCCGGCGCAATGCGTCGAGCGCCTCTTCCGGTGGCGGCGCGGTGATCGAACGCCAGGCGGGCACGACGACGGTGCCTGCCCGTGCGATCGCTTCCAGGCCGTTCGGCGCGGTCAGTTCCAGCCCGCCGGTGGTCCGCAACGGACCCTCTTCGCCTCCGCACACCAACAATCGGTAGCGCGGCACCCCGGCGTCCTGGCGGTCGATACCGAACACCGAAAGTGGTATGGAACTCTCGAAGATGGGGCCGCCGCTGAACAGCAGCACCGCGACGATCTCCTTGCGGCGTCGCCCGGAAAGTTTCCGGGCCGCGGCTTCCGGCGCGGCAGTGGAGTCGTGGCTCATACTGCTAAGCCCCCCTCGGTGGTCGCGGCTCCTCGGTTGTGTCGCTCCTGCACGTTTCCCCTCGGTCCTGCACGAGTCCCCCGCCGTAGACAGTCAAGATCGAATCTACTGTGTCCCATGATGCCGAGGTGACCAGTTGGTCACTCGACGGATTGTCGACTTGGCAACTTGGCGTAAAGCATTCGATCACGAAGCGTTGCACTCGTGGGGCGTGCAGGGAAGTGCGCCTCGTCGCAGTGGCCAATCCGCGTAGGGTGCGCGCACCCGTCGGGACCCTTTCGGTGCAGGTGGAACAGGGGTTTGGGGGTTGTTCGGCCAAGGGGTGCACGGTAGCCGGAAGTTGGCTGAAAAGCATCGGCCGCGTGCGCTAAAACAGGTCAGTCGACCGGTGTAGTTCCGCCGGAGTGCCGGCCGCCCCGGTGGGTGCCGGAAACGGGCCCGGAATGGGCGTCTGAAGGGGTCCTGCCGTGCCGTCCCCGGTGCGGGGCGCTCTCCTCGGCCGGCAGGCGGGCCGCGCAGCGCTCGGACTGCCGCAGCAGTACCCGGCACACCCCTGTGACGGCCGCCAGCCCAAGTGCCGTACCGGCCGCGCCGCCGAGCGAGGTGCCATAGAGGACGAGCACCACGGGGACCAGGACGCAGCTGAAGGCTGCCCAGCGGACGAGGTCGGTCGCGGAGTCCTGGCTCGGTGAGGTCATGGCTGCTCCCTGTGACGACGGGTCGACGACGGGTCACGGGGTTCAACGCTTGTTCGAGCGGTCGGTCACTGGCCAGGATGTCCGGAAGATGTGCGCGCGAGTGATCGGAGTAGGCGAGATGTAGGCGAACCCTGTGGAAACAGCCTGTACGTGGCAGCAACCATTGCGTTACGGGCACCCCCTCGTGCATGCTCCCTGGAACCCGTCCGGAGCACGTGCGGGCTATGGGCTACGGAGGCGTGCCGCCGTACCCTTGGGGGTATGGGGTTGGGAAGATGATTCCCGGACACAGCTCCGCCGCACACTGTCGTCCCATATCACGTTGTCCCACCACGAGGATCAAAACGCCGAGAATCCCATGGCCGGTCACGAATTCCTGGAACCCGCGGACCGCAAGCGCCCCGTCGCCGATCACACGGCGGCCGAGCCCTTGGCGGCGGAAGAACCACGTCAGTCCTGCGACCCCGCGTTCAAGCACGGTGTCGTCGTCGGTTTCGACGGCTCGACGTCGAGCGAGCGCGCCCTCGCGTACGCCGTCGGAATGGCCCATCGCTCCGGTTCGGGTCTGATCATCGTGCATGTCGCCAACCGGCTGCCCACCACGGTGTGGGCCGGCTGCGAGCCGCCCGTCTTCGTCGATGTGCCGGACCACAGGACCGAGGTCCTCGGGCTCGAACTCGCGTGCGCGGACTATCTGGCCGAGGTGCCCTGGATCCTTGTCGAGCGTGGCGGCGACATCTGCCACGAACTCGAAGAGGTGGGGCGGGAGTACGAGGCCGACGCGATCGTCGTCGGCTCGACCCACGGCATCGTCGGGCGCATCTTCGGGTCGGTGGCCGGGCGGCTCGCGAAGCGCGCCCAGCGTCCGGTCATCGTCATTCCGTAACTCCTCCCGAACCCCTCCGCAACTCCTCCTGCTCCTGCGGGAGATGAGCCGCGGGCGTCGCCGAACTCCCCTGTGGCGTGCCTTTTTGCGCTGGGCAAACCTACTTGTGCGTAGAGGTGTTTGTGCGCTTGTGAAGGGCATATATCGGTCACCGCACAGGCTGTACGGGCACATGCACGAAGGGAGCCCGCCGTGGACAATGACGTCTCCGCGGGAAGCACCACCACGATCCTCGGCCATCTCGCCCTCGGACTCACCCTGTTGGCCTTCGGCCTCGGGCACACCGAGGTGATCGACGGCGTGACGGCCGCGAGCGCGGTCTCACTCGCCACCTATGTCGGCGGCCTCGCCCTCTTCATCGCCGGGCTGCTCGCCTTCCGAGACCGGGACACGTTCACCGGTACGGCGTTCGCCGCGCTCGGGGCGTTCTGGTTCACCTGGGGCGTCGGGGCCGACACTCAGGTCTCCGCCAACGCGGCGGGGTTGTTCCTGCTGTTGTTCGCGCTCGTCGCGCTCAGTCTGACGCTGGGGGCTTCCGCGGCGGCTCCGCTCACGCGGGGCGCGTACGGGCTGTTGTTCGTGGCGATGCTGCTGCTCGCCATCGCGCAGTTCGGGGACTCCGGTGGGCTTGCCAAGGTCGGTGGCTGGTTCGCCGCGGCGGGCGGTCTCGTGGCCTGGTACGCGGCTACGGCGGCGCTGGCCCACTGGCCGACAGTTCTTCCGCGACGTGCTGCCGGCCGGGGCGTGACGGCCACCGGTTAGCTGCGCAGGCTGGGGGTTGGGCGACTCCCGGCGATATGAGCGGACCCCCCGTGTCTGGTGGCAACACGGGGGGTCCGTTCTGTTCGTTGGCCTCTGCGGGCCGGTGGGGGTTGCTCGCGCAGTTCCCCGCGCCCCTTTGGGGACGCGCCCCTCTGGCCGCCTATTCCACCGTTACCGACTTTGCGAGGTTCCTCGGCTTGTCGATGTCCCGGCCCAGGGCCAATGCCGTGTGGTAGGCGAGGAGTTGGAGGGGGATGCCCATCAGGATCGGGTCCAGTTCGTCCTCGTTCTTCGGGACGATGATCGTCTCGTCGGCCTTCTCCTGTTCCTGGTGGGCCACCGCGAGGATGCGGCCGCTGCGGGCCTTGATCTCCTCCAGGGCGGCGCGGTTCTTCTCCAGGAGGTCGTCGTTCGGGACGATCGCGACCGTGGGCAGCGCGGGCTCGATGAGCGCCAGCGGGCCGTGCTTCAACTCCGAGGCGGGGTAGGCCTCGGCGTGGATGTACGAGACCTCCTTCAGCTTCAGGGAGGCCTCGCGGGCCACCGGGTAGCCCCGGACGCGGCCGATGAAGAGCATCGAGCGGGCCTCGGCGTACTGCTCGGCCAGCTTCTTGATCTCCTCCTCCTGCTCCAGGATCTCGGAGATCTGCGCGGGCAGCCTGCGCAGGCCCGCGATGATCCGCTTGCCGTCGCGGACCGACAGGTCGCGGGTACGGCCCAGGTGCAGGGCCAGGAGTGCGAAGGCGACGGTGGTGTTGGTGAAGCACTTCGTCGAGACGACGCAGACCTCGGGGCCGGCGTGCACGTACATGCCGCCGTCCGCCTCGCGGGCGATCGCCGAACCGACCACGTTGACGATGCCCAGCACCCGGGCGCCCTTGCGCTTCAGCTCCTGCACGGCGGCCAGCACGTCGTACGTCTCACCGGACTGGGAGACGGCCACGTACAGGGTGTCGGGGTCGACGACCGCGTTGCGGTAGCGGAACTCGGAGGCGGGCTCGGCGTCGGCCGGGATACGGGCCAGCTCCTCGATCATCTGGGCGCCGATCATGCCCGCGTGGTACGAGGTGCCGCAGCCGAGGATCTTCACGCGCCGTACGGCACGCGCCTCGCGGGCGTCCAGGTTGAGGCCGCCGAGGTGGACCGTGGAGAAGCGGTCGTCGATCCGGCCGCGCAGCACGCGGTCCACGGCGTCGGGCTGCTCGTGGATCTCCTTGTGCATGTACGTGTCGTGGCCGCCCATGTCGTACGAGGCGGCCTCCCACTCCACGGTGGTCGGCTCGGCCGTCGTACTCGTGCCCTCGGTCGTGTACGTACGGAAGTCGTCGGCCTTGAGGGTGGCCATCTCGCCGTCGTCCAGCGTCACTATCTGCCGTGTGTGGGTGACCAGTGCGGCGATGTCCGAGGCGACGAACATCTCCTTCTCGCCGATGCCGAGCACGACCGGGGAGCCGTTGCGGGCGACCACGATCCGGTCGGTGAAGTCGGCGTGCATGACCGCGATGCCGTACGTGCCCTCGATCACGCGCAGTGCCTGGCGGACCTTCTCCTCCAGGGTTTCCGCCTGGGAGCGGGCGATGAGGTGGGTGAGGACCTCGGTGTCCGTCTCGGAGAGGAACTCGACGCCGTCGGCCTCGAGCTTCTTGCGCAGGTCGGAGGCGTTGTCGATGATCCCGTTGTGGACGACGGCGACCTTGTTGTCGGCCGACATGTGCGGGTGCGCGTTGTGGTCGGAGGGGGCGCCGTGCGTGGCCCAGCGGGTGTGGGCGATGCCGGTGGTGCCGGCGAAGCGCTTGGGGACCTTGGCCTCCAGGTCTCGGACCCGGCCCTTGGCCTTGACCATCTTCAGGCCCGTCGCCTTCGGCGAGGTCACGACGATGCCTGCCGAGTCGTAGCCGCGGTACTCCAGGCGCTGCAGGCCTTCGAGGAGCAGCGGCGCCACGTCACGCCTGCCGATGTATCCGACAATTCCGCACATATATAAGAGTCCCTGTCCCTGTCCCTGTCGTACGTGGATGCGTACGCGGGTGATCTAGCCGTAGACGATGCGGCGCAGCTGTCGGAGGGTGAGCTCCGGCGGTGCGACCGCGCGGTATTTCAGGTCCGCCTCGATCCGGTCGAAGATCGTCGCGTTCACCAGGCCCTGGCCCTGGAGTTCGCGGTGGCGGCGACGGACATAATCCTCGGTTGTCTCGTCGAAGTAGGCGAGAACGTCCTGAATCACCCGCAGCGCCTCGCCCCGGGAGAGGGGTGTGGTACGCGTCAGATGATCAACGAGTTCGTCGTGCACCCGATGATCCTGAGGTAAAGCGCTGGCAATCGCAAGAATCCTGCCCGATATCGGGCAGCGGTCTGTTGAAACTCTTATGGGACCCTGTTCGAGCGCTGTTCACCCTGTGTCCTGCGCGCCGATGGCTGCCCAGAGCACCGTTTTCAGCCATGGACACTCCTCGCATGGGCGTACCCGAGCAGCTCGCAGAGCGCATGAGCATGGCCGAGCAGCACGAGTACCTTCGCGCCAAGTTCTCGCGGCGCACGATGATCAGAAGCGGTGCCGTCACCGTCGGCGCCGTCGCGGGCGGTGCGTTCGTGCCGGGCGCCGCCCAGGCCGCGACGCGGACCTCCGCACCTACGCAGACGTACACGCAGACCGAGAAGGTCGACGGCGCCCTCGTCGCCCCCTTCGGCCGGCACCTCGCCTGGGGCAACGACCCGCGCACGGAGATCACCGTCTCCTGGCAGGTCCCGGTCGCGGTGAAGAAGCCCTTCATCCGGATCGGCGCCCACCCCTGGGACCTCTCCCGCAAGATCGAGGCCGAGGTCCGCACCCTCTACACTCCGGCCGGCGTCGGTGCCAGCGGCGACCACACCCAGTACTACCTGCACGCCAAGCTCTCCCACCTGCGTCCCGGAAAGACGTACTACTACGGCGTCGGCCACGCCGGCTTCGACCCGGCCGAGGCGCACCTGCTGGGCACGCTCGGCACCTTCACCACCGCCCCCGACCTCCCCCACTCTCGGCTTCGCTCGAGCGGGGGGACCCCCATGAAGCCGTTCACCTTCACGGCCTTCGGCGACGAGGGCGTCGGCTACCACGGCCTCGCCAACAACAGCCTGCTGCTCGGCCAGAACCCGGCCTTCCACCTGCACGCCGGCGACATCGCGTACGCCGACCCGGCCGGACAGGGCAAGACCGCCGACACCGGCTTCGACTCCCGCGTGTGGGACCAGTTCCTCGCGCAGACCGAGTCCGTCGCCAAGTCCGTCCCGTGGATGCCGGCCTACGGCAACCACGACATGGAGGCCTGGTACTCGCCCAACGGCTACGGCGGCGAGGACGCCCGCTGGAACCTCCCCGACAACGGCCCGGACAAGAAGAACCTGCCCGGCGTCTACTCCTTCGTCTACGGCAACACGGCGGTCATCTCGCTCGACGCCAACGACATCTCCTTCGAGATCCCGGCCAACCTCGGTATCTCCGGCGGCACCCAGACCAAGTGGCTGGAGGCGCAGCTGAAGAAGTACCGCGCCTCCAAGGACATCGACTTCGTCGTCGTCTTCTTCCACCACTGCGCCTACTGCACCTCCACCGCGCACGCCTCGGAGGGGGGCGTGCGCCAGGAGTGGGTGCCGCTGTTCGAGAAGTACACGGTCGACCTGGTCATCAACGGCCACAACCACCAGTACGAGCGCACCGACGTCATCAAGGGCGGCGCGGTCACCAAGAAGCTCCCGATCGGCGGCACTTCGTACCCCGAGACCGAGGGTGTCGTCTACGTGACGGCGGGCGCGGCCGGCCGCAGCCTGTACGCGTTCACCGCCCCGCTGTCCTACGAGGGTCACGAGAACGAGGTCGACTCCGTCGCCTCCTTCATCAACACCAAGGACGGCAAGGTCAACGAGACGGTCACCTGGTCGCGCGTGCGCTACCTCGACTACTCCTTCCTCCGCGTCGACGTCACCCCCGCCTCCAAGGGCCGCCTCGCCACGCTGACGGTGCGCGGCATCGCGGAGACCGGCGAGGAGGTCGACCGCTTCACGGTCGCGCGCCGCGTACGCTGAGCGTGCGCGTATGCCCCGAAGGCAGGGCGTACGAGTGAGTTACGAGTGACACCAACAGGCGGTTCTCCGGCGTGTGTTGCATGTTTCTGCATGCGTTTCCACATGCGACTGAGGACCGCCTGTTCGGCGAGTGCGAACTCGTCGGCCGTCACGGGCGCCGCCGGATGCCGCTCCGCGGCCGTGATGTCGCCGACGGCCCACGTGTCGTCCTTCCGGATGACTTCCGCCATGGGGAGATTCTGGCACCGGGCCGTCACAGCCCCAGCGCGCTCGCCGCCTCGTCGTCCAAGGTGAACCGAATGTCCTTGCTGGTCAAGGTAGTTGTACGCATCGAGAGCTTGCCGGCGCGCACCCCGATGGCGATCTCCGGGTTGTCCTGACAGACGAGGACGAACGAGTCGCCGGCCGTGGCCTTCGGCAGGAACGCCTGGTCCTCCGGGAAGGGCGCGGAGGCACCCTGCTCGTAGGCGCACGGCCGCTGCTGCATCCCGTCGCCGGCGACCCGGTTGCCCTCGATGTCCAGGCAGAACCTCGACGTGGCGCTCACGAGGGCGACCGCGCCCTTCGTCAGGCGGACGACCTGCCACTCCTGCGTGTCTCCGCCGTCGCAGGCCGCCAGGGTGGGATCGGCGGGGGGTCCGGAACCCGGCGAGGCGCTTCCTGCCGGGCCGGTGACGCAGCGTCCGGTGGACACGGTCTTGAGGGTGATCGTGTTGGTGGTGGCGTTGGCCACGGAGGACGGTGCGATGGAGGCGCTCGGCGTGGACTGGGGACGCTCGGCCCCCTCGGCGGAGCCGGACCCGGCCAGCAGGCGTAGTACCCCGGTGGTCAGGACGGCGGTGACGGCCACCGTCACCGCCACCACGAGCACCGGCCGTCTGCGCCGGCGGCCCTCGGCTCTGTGACCTCTGTCGCCCGTCGGCGAGGCCGGCACGGACGGTGTGACGGGCTCGACTGCCGACGCCCGGCCCCCCGACCGCGTCTTGCGGTACGCGGCCCCGCCCCACACCAGCACCTGGTCGACCAGCAGCCGCCGTACCTCCTCCGCGCCACCCGCCGCGAGCGTGTGCAGCAGCTTCAGGTCAACGGTGCAGAAGCGGCAGGTGTCCAGGTGCTGTTGGAGGTCCGCGGGCGCCTCCCGATGGGTGCCGCGGGCGATGGCGCCGAGCATGCCGCCGTAGCGGAGGCACTGGGGGTCGGCGGTGCGTGCGGACCGTACGCGCAGGAAGGTGTCGACCAGGCGGCTGCGGGCCGACTGGGCCAGGGAGTCGGCGAACTCCACGGTCGTGTTCAGGATCCTGGCCGCCGACGCCGTCTCCTCCGGCTCCGCCAGGCACAGCCACAGTGCGGCCCGTTGCTGGTCGGGCAGTTGCTCGAAGGCGGCCAGCAGAACCGAGCTGTGCTCCACCCGGCGCAGCGTGTCGACGGGGCCGAAGGTGTCGACGGCCCGTTTCGACCAGTCACGGAACTCCGGGCGCAGCAGCCCGTGCCGTCCGTCGCGCAGCCAACTGTCGGCGGTGCGCCGCACATCGGCGAGCAGGGCGGTGCGCAGGGCGGGACCGTCCTGCCGTGAACCACGCGCGAGCACCTGGGCGGCCAGGTCGGTGGCGTCGCGCGGTTTGCCGCAGAAGGCGTCGGCGTACGCATGGACGGCCGGGGCGTGTTCCGGTGGTCTTCCGGACACGGACGGCTGGTGGTGCGGGACTTGCTGTGCGAGGTGCTCGGTCATGAATCTTGACTCCCCACGGAGCGGGCACGGCAAGGCCAGGACCGTAGTGCCGCATTCTGTGAGGGGGCTGTGTGTACACGTGTCGATGTCATGTGCCGGAAACCTCGGGACGGCGGAGACGACGACCGGAACGGTGACGACGACGGCGACGGGCTCCCCGAGGACCGTACTCGGGGAGCCCGTTTGCCATGATCAGAACCCTGCGACGGGATTTCTCAGGGTGCCGATCAGCTGGAGGGCGCCTGCCGGATCCGCCAGATCCACCATCTGCTTGTTGTTACGCAGTTGAAGCCGGTTGAGGCAGGACAGGGCGAACTCGGGGGCGAACAAGTCGTACTGGCGGAACCTGTCGGCCAGTTGGGGGTTCGCCTCCTGGTAGGCGCGGGTGACCTCGGCGACCGTCCGCCAGAAGTCGTCCTCCGACAGGACGCCTTCGGTGGCGAGGTTCGCGGCCAGGAAGCGGAAGAAGCAGTCGAAGACGTCCGTGAAGACCGACAGGAGCTTCTTGTCCTCCGGTACGTCCACGCGCAGTCGCTCGACGGTCGGCGGCAGTACCGCGTCCGGGTCCAGGACGGCGATCTCCTCGGCGATGTCCTTGTAGATCGCGCGCTGGACCGTGCCGTCCTTGAGGACGAGGATCACGTTCTCGCCGTGCGGCATGTAGACCAGGTCGTAGGCGTAGAAGCTGTGCAGGAGCGGGGTGAAGTAGGCGCCCAGGTAGCCGCGCAGCCACTCCTTCGGGGTCAGGCCCGACTGCTCGACGAGGGCTGCGGCGAAGGAACGGCCCTCGTGGTCGACGTGGACGAGCGATGCCATGGTGGCCAGCGACTCGCCGTCATCGAGGGACGACACCGGGCTCTCGCGCCAGAGCGCGGCCAGCATCTTGCGGTACGGGGAGTAGCGGTCGGTGGCGGCCTCGTACTCCAGATGGCGGTAGCCGACGGCAGCGCGCTCGCGGATGATCGACAGGCCAGTCGACTTCAACACCGGGTCGTTGTCGATGAGTTGGGCGAGCCAGTCGTTGATGGCCGGGGTCGCCTCCATGTAGGCGGCCGAAAGCCCGCGCATGAAGCCCATGTTGAGAACCGAGAGAGCCGTTTTGACGTAGTGCTTCTCGGGGTCGGTCCTGTTGAAGAAGGTCCGGATGGACTGCTGGGCGAGGTACTCGTCGTCGCCCTCGCCCAGGCAGACCAGGTGCTGCTGGGCGATCTCGGCGGCGAAGGTGACGGTGAGCTTGTTCCACCACTGCCAGGGGTGCACCGGGATGAAGAGGTACTCGGTGGGGTCGAGGCCCCGGTCGGACAGTTTCGTACGGAAGCGGACGACCGTCTCCTGCCCCAACTCCGCGCGCAGGAACGCCTCGTACTCGATGCCGACGCCCGCCGTGAACGCGGCGCGCGAGCGGTGCGCGGCCAGCCACACCAGCCGGACCGGGTTCGCGGTCTCGGGCGCGTACGAGAGGTACTCGTGCACGCCGAAGCCGAGCCGCCCGTTGTTGGCGACGAAGCAGGGGTGACCCTCGGTCATCCCGGTCTCGATCTCCTGGAAGCCGCTTTTCGCGAGCTCGGCGACGGGGATCTGCGGCTTGGTGAGCTTGTAGCAGGTGCCGGAGAGGGTGGAGGAGATCTCCTCCAGGTAGACGGGCAGGACCTCGTCGCTCAGGCCGAGCGATTTTCGCAGCTCGATGAAGAAGTCGAGGGCGGAGAGCGGGAGTTCGGCGCCGCGCCGGTGCCGGGTGATCGAGGCGGCGTCGACCTGCCAGTGGTCGAGGGCATGGCGGGTGGCGGTGAAGCGGTAGCGGGTCAGGCCGTCGTCACCGAGTACGACGTAACTGCCGTCACCGTCGGCACTATCAGCACCATCGGCACTGCCGTCGCCCTTTTCGGGTTCGGGGGTGAGCAGTCGTTCGTGCGCGAACTCGGCGAGGGCTTTACGGATCAGGAGGCGGTTGGCCTGTTCCCAGCGCTCGGGGGAGAGGTGGGCGGTGGCGCCGGTGAGGCTCATACAGACATCGCCTTCATCGCCTTCTCGAACTGCTCGCGGGTGCAGAAACTCAGCAACGCCTTCTTCTCCGGCTTCTGTATCTCTCGCTCGGGCACGAACCCGACGGCTTCGTTCAGGGAGTGCACCGCCTTGTTGCCGACGTCCGGCTCGACGACGACGCGGGCGGTGCGCGGGTCCTCGAAGAGGTGGGCCATCACGGCGGTGATGACGGACCTGGTGAACCCGGACACGGGTGTGTCGGTCGCCGGCACCAGGAAGTGCATGCCGACGTCACCGGGCTGCGGCTCGTACAGGCCGGTCAACTCGCGGTGGACCGGGTCGTACTGCTCCATCAGGAAGGCGGGCACGCCGTCGTGGAGACCGAGGAAGGCGTCCTGGTGCTCGTCGGCGGCGACCTCCATGTAGGCACGCTCGACGTCTTCGAGCCGGGCGTCCTGCATCATCCAGAAGGCCGCCTTGGGGTGCGTGAGCCAGTTGTGCAGCAGCTCGGCGTCCTGGAGGGGATCGAGCGGCCGGAAGGTGAAGGTCATGGCAGCCATTGCAGTCGTGGAGTTCATACGGCGAACTCCTGGAAGGCGATGGTCTTCTCGACCGGGTAGTACTCGCTGCCGAGCAGCTCGCCGATGATGAAGCTGTTGCGGTACGCGCCCATGCCCAGGTCGGGCGAGGTGATCGAGTGGGTGTGGACGCCGGCGTTCTGGAGGAAGACACCGCGTCCGGTCGTGTCGATCGCGTAGTTGCGGGCGATGTCGAAGTTGCCCTGGGTGTCGTAGCGCAGCCGGTCGCGGACGGGCTTAAGGAACTCCGGCTCGGCGTACTTGTAGCCGGTGGCGAGGATCAGGCCCTGGGTGTCCAGGGTGTACTCCTTCTCCTGTTCCTCCTGGCGCAGCCCGAGCGTGTACGTCCCGCTTCCGCTTCCGCTTCCGCTTCCGCTTCCAGTTCGGCCTTCGTAAGTCACCGTGTTCAGAGCGGAGTTGGTGAGCAGCCGGGTGGGGACCGGGCCGGTGAGGTTCTTCCGGTAGAGCAGGTCGAAGATCTCGTTGATCAGCTCGCCGTCGATCCCCTTGAACAGGCCCTTCTGGTCCTGCGTGAGGCGGTAGCGGGTCCGCTCGGGCAGCGCGCGGAAGTAGTCGATGTACTCCGGGGAGGTCATCTCCAGCGTCAACTTGGTGTATTCGAGCGGGAAGAAACGCGCCGAGCGCGTCACCCAGTTGAGCCGGTAGCCGTGGACGTCGATCTCGCTGAGGAGGTCGTGGTAGATCTCGGCGGCGGACTGGCCACTGCCGACGAGAGTGATCGACTCCTTGGTCTGCAACTCCCGCTTGTGCCGCATGTACTGGGAGTTGTGGATGAAGTCGCCGCCCAGGTCCGCGCACGCCTCCGGGATGTACGGGGGAGTGCCGGTGCCGAGGACGAGCTTGCGCGACCGGTAGAGGTCACCGGCGACCGTGCGGACGACGTACAGCTCGTCCTCGTACTCGTAAGTGACCTCGGCGACCGTGGTGTCGAAGCGGACGCTGCGCAGTCTGTTCGCGGCCCAGCGGCAGTAGTCGTCGTACTCGACGCGCAGGGGATAGAAGTTCTCGCGGATGTAGAACGAGTACAACCGGCCCGATTCCTTCAGGTAGTTGAGGAAGGAGTACGGGGAGGTCGGGTCGGCGAGGGTGACGAGGTCCGACATGAACGGCGTCTGGAGATGGGCGCCGTCGAGGAACATCCCCGAGTGCCACTCGAAGTCGGGCTTCGACTCCAGGAAGACGCCGTCGAGTTCGTCGATCGGCTCGGTGAGGCAGGCGAGGCCGAGGTTGAAGGGGCCGAGGCCGATCCCGATGAAGTCGTAGGTCTTGTGCACTGCTTCGGTCCTGTTCATGGCTTCGGCTTCAGGAAGCGACGGCGGTGACGGAGATGACGGAGGCGACGGAGGCGACGGAAGTGCCGCGGTCGGCGGACTCTCCCAGGTACTGCTCGGCATGGCCGACGATCAGGTCGAGTACGGCGGTGATGTCGTCCGTCGTGGTCTCGGGGTTGAGCAGGGTGAACTTGAGGTAGTGGCGTCCGCCGACCTTCGTGCCCGCGACCACGGCCGCACCTGAGGCGAACAGGGCTTTGCGGGCGTACAGGTTGGCGCGGTCGATCTCCGCGGGGTCGGTGACGGCGGCGGGGATGTAGCGGAAGACGAGTGTGGAGAGGGAGGGTTCGACGACGACGTCGTAGCGCGGGTCGGCAGCGAGCAGTTCCCAGCCCTCCTGGGCCAGGTCGCAGACCTCGTCGAAGAGCTCGCCGATGCCGTCGGCGCCCATCACACGCAGGGTCATCCACAGCTTGAGCGCGTCGAAACGGCGGGTCGTCTGGAGGGACTTGTCGACCTGGTTGGGGATGCGCTCCAGCACCATGCGGCGCGGGTTGAGGTACTCCGCGTGATAGGTGGCGTGGCGGAGCGTGGCCGCGTCCCGGACCAGCAGGGCACTCGAACTCACCGGCTGGAAGAAGGACTTGTGGTAGTCGACGGTGACCGAGTCGGCGCGCTCGATGCCGCTGAGGAGGTCGCGGCGCTTGACCGAGGCGAGCAGTCCGCAGCCGTACGCGGCGTCGACGTGCAGCCAAGTGCCGTACTGGGCACAGAGTTCGGCGATCTCGGGCAGCGGGTCGATGGAGCCGAAGTCGGTGGTGCCGGCGGTGGCGACGACGGCCATGGGCACCAGCCCGTCGCGCTCGCAGCGCTCCAACTCGTGGGCGAGGGCGACGGTCTGCATCCGCTTGTCGTGGTCGACGGGGATGGAGACGACCGAGTCGGGGCTCAGCCCGAGGAGCTTCGCGGACTTCTTCACGCTGAAGTGGCTGACCTCGGAGGCGAAGATACGCAGCTCGGCGGCGGACTCGCTCTTGGCCTCCTCCCGGGCGAGCAGCAGCGCCTGGAGGTTGGACTGGCTGCCGCCGCTGGTGAAGACGCCGTCGGCGGCGGGGCCGAGGCCGATGCGCTCATTGGTCCAGTCGATCAGTTTGCGCTCGATGAGGGTGCCGCCGGCCGACTGGTCCCAGGTGTCGAGGGAGGAGTTGACGGCGGAGAGGATCGCCTCGCCGAGCACCGCCGGTATGACGACCGGGCAGTTGAGGTGGGCGAGGTAGCGCGGGTGGTGGAAGTAGATCGCGTCGCGCAGATAGACCTCTTCGAGCTCGTCGAGGGCGGCGGCCTCGTCGAGGAGGGGCCGGTCCAGGTCGATCCGGTCGATGCGGGGGGCGAGGGCGTCGACCGTGACGCCGGTGAACGGACGGTCCGTGGTGGCGAGTTTCGCGGCCACCCGCTCGACTCCTTCGGTCACGGAGCGGCGGTACCGCTCCGCGGTCGTGTCATTGAGCAGGTGCGAGCGCATCGGGGGAGCCTCCGGGGGGAGAGAGGGCAGATTCAGGTTCGCCATGTCGAACGAATTGACTTAGGTAAGGCTAACCTAACTTGAGTTCCTGTGTGAATCACCGGCCCCACCCGTCACCCGCCCAACCCGTCATTCGGGCTGCTCACGCAACTGCTCCTCGCTCAGCCCACGCCGCCAGTAACCGACGAAGGTGACCGCCCGACGGTCGATCCCGCGCTCCCGTACGAGATGCCGACGCAGCTCCTTCACGGCGGACGACTCACCCGCGATCCAGGCGTACGGCCGCTCGGCGGAGGGGAGTTGGGCATCCCGGATGGCGTCGAGGGCCGGGGGCGCGCCTGTGCCTGTGCCTGTTTCTGCTCCTCTTGCCGTACCCGGGCCGCGTACGAGCCACGTGATTTCGGCGTCGGCGTCGGTCGCCAGATCCTGGATGTCCCCGGCCCGCCCTGCCTCCAGCCAGACCTGGGCCCGGGTGCCGGCGGGGAGCTGTTCGAGGATCGCGGAGGCGGCAGGTACGGCGGTCTCGTCGGCCCAGATGACGACGAGGTCGGTGCCGGCCGGCGGGCGGAAGCGGATCGCGCGGTTGTCCGCGATCGCCGGTCCGAGCAGGAGGACACGGTCGCCGGTGGCGGCACGGGAGGCCCAGCGGGAGGCCGGACCTGCGGGGACGAGGGCGCCGGGTTCGACGCCGTGCAGGACGAAGTCGATGTCGATCTCCGTCGTACGGCCGTGGGCGTCGGCGCGCAGAGCGCGGAGTGTGTAAGAGCGCATCACCGCCCTTACGCCGTCCGGGAGTTCACGCCACCCCTGCCACCATCCGTCGCCCAGCTCGACGGGCACAGCGGGGGCGTCCTGCCCCGGGTGCGGGAGGAAGAGGGAGAGGCTCTGGTCGAGCCCGTCGGAGAAGAAGGCCGACAGATCGTCCCCGGCGAAGGTGACGCGCACGAGGGAGGGCCCGAGTCGGACGGTCCGTACGACATGCAGGGCGAAGAACCGGAAGGGGACGGTGACGGCGGTGGTCGTCATGCGAACTCCTGATGCAAATTGTCAGGGGGACGCGATGACGCGCCCCGGAAGGGGCGCGGGGAACTGCGCGACCAGCCACAGCGGGCCCGCAGTTCCCCACGACCAAGCACACTCACGGTGCAGATTCAGGGCGCCCGGCGTTAACTGACCTTCTTCGCGTTCTCGATAGCCTCGGCAAGGCTCGTGAGCAGCGGCACGCACTTCTCGTACGACAGGATCGGCTCGGGATTACGCGCGATCACCTGCCCCGCCTTCACCGCGGGCAACTGCTTCCAGGTCGCCTCGGCGATGTCGGCGGGCTGGATCGCCGACGTACGGTTGTCCATCATGATGACGTCGGCCTCGTACTTGTCGACGTTCTCCCAGCTCAGGTTCTCGTACCAGCCACCGCTCGCCTTCAGGGCATCGGTGGAGGGTTCGACGAAGTTCACGCCGAGGGCCTTGAAGTACTCCAGGTCGACGGAGAGGTTGGAGCCGGAGACGTAGAAGATGTCCTGGCTCGCGGAACCGACCAGCACCTTGATGTTCGGCTTGGCCTTGGTGGCCGCGCGCAGTCGGGCGGCGGCGTCCTCGAAGGCCTTCTTCGCGGCGGTCACCTTGGCGGAGGCGGTGTCCGCGCCGAGGGTCTTGGCCAGCTCCAGCATGCGCTGCAACGGCTGGTCCAGCTGGATGTCGAACACGGAGATACCGACGGTCGGGGCGCCGACGGCGAGGATCTTCTTCTTGGACTCCTCCGGGACGTACCAGAGGGTGCCCGCGCTGTCGAACATCGTGCTGACGAGGAGGTCCGGGGCGAGGGCCGCGTACTTCTCGATGTTGAACTGGCCCCACTCGTTGCCGAGAACGGTCACCTTGGTGACGTCCAGGTCGCCGGCCTGGACGTCGGCCTTGCCGTCCTTGGTCGTGGTCGGGCCGAAGACGCCCTTGACCTCGACGCCGTAGTCGTGGAGCGCGGCGGCGACACCGGTGAAGGCGACGATGCCGGACGGCACCTTGTCGGCCTTGACGGTCTCGCCGCGGTCGTCCTTGAACGTCCAGGGCCCGGCAGGGGTGGCGGCGGCCTTCGACGCGTCCGCGTCCGAGCCACCGCTTTTCGCGTCGTCGTCCCCACAGGCGGCGAGGACGGCCCCGAGGCCGAGGGCGCCGCCGGCGGCCAGCATGCCGCGGCGGGAGAGGTGGGTGGCACGGGCGTTGGACATGAGAGGGCTCTGCTTTCGAACGGGGCGGGTCGGCCGGCCGGACAATTCGAAAGTTAGGTTAGCCTAACTTTACCTACTGTCCAGGGGGTGGGTCGGGGGAGTGAGGCGGGAGGGGTGATGCGTGCGGGTCCCTGGGGCGGCCTGCGAATCAAAGGTGAGCGGCTTGTGTGGATGGCTATTCGTTCGCGGTGGCGGCGCCTGTTTCGTGAAGGTGAAAGGGTCGGCTGAGGTTCAACTCGACTCCGAGGCAACCTGGTTACGGATGAGTAGGTGTACTCATGCCAAGGCACCGGTGCGCGGGCCATTGTTGAGGCATCGCGCAGCACGACGCGGCGCACTCACCGGAGGACACGATGAACGGCAACCGCCGCCCCCGCACCCTGCTCACCCTGGCCACGGACAACTGGCTCTCCCGGGTGTACCTGGCCGTGGTCGTCGCCGCGACCGGCTTCTTCCTCGTCGACACCTTCTTCGTCTCCCACGCCGACGCCTCCATGTCGGGCGTGGTCCCGTGGGTGCTGACCGCTCCGCTGAGCCTCCTGTACACGCTTCTCCCCGAGGGCACACTGAACGGCACGGGCGACGGGGTGTTCCTGGCCCTCTACCTCGTGGGCATCGCGGCGGCGGCGCTGGCCAACGCGGCGTTCATGGGATACGCGCTGCGGAAGATCTGGCCGGCTTCGGGGGGCGCGGCTGCCGGGGCGTGACCTCGGAAACGGGGCGCGGTGGTGGGGAAAGGGCCTTGCGGGGCCCTTTTCTTGTTGGTCGAAGCCGCGTGGGCGCGGGTCGAACTGGGAGTTTATTTCAAGCCACTCGCACTCACCTTCCTGCGGGAGTGTGGTCCTGTGGCCGCCGTCTTGGAGGATGGTGCGCATAGGTAAACATCGATTTTGAGTCTCAATGAGCGGTCGTGGAAGGTGCGTTGGCGCTCGGTGCGCAGCTTTGCGACGTCGATGTGTTCACTTTGAAATTGCTTGACCGTCCCCGAACAACTGTGTTGGATATGGGGGCTCATAAAGATCACGTAAGCGGGGGTGGGGAATGGGTAGGGACGCTTTGCGCTGCCCGCAGCGCGGCAGTGTCGGACGTGCGAGACGGTTGGTCTCCGGTCTGACGGTCACGGCGTTGCTGGCGGCTCTACCCGCCCTCGGTGTCACCACATCGGTGGCGCGAGCCGATGACACGGAACCGCCGACGTCTGAGGCGTCCGCCGCGCTGGAACAGGCGGCGGCTTCCGGCGAAGCGGTCGAAGTCGTAGGTGCCCGTGAGGAGTACGCCACGACCCACGCCAACCCTGACGGTTACTCGTTCACCCTTACCCAGTCCGTCGTACCGGTGCGCGTCGCGCAGCCCGACGGCTCGTGGGCGGAGCCGGATGCGACGCTGGAGCGCCGGGCTGACGGCTCGATCGGGCCGAAGGCGTCGGTGGCCGACATCTCTCTCTCCGCCGGTGGTGACGGCGGAGGCTTGGTGAAGCTGGCCGAGGACGGCCGTTGGCTGAGCCTGAGCTGGCCCGGCAGTCTGCCGAAGCCGGTGCTGGACGGTGCGTCCGCCACATACGCGGAAGTGCTGCCCGGGGTTGACCTGCGGATGACTGCGACGGTGGAGGGCGTCCGACAGGTATTGATCGTCAAGTCCGCCGAGGCGGCTGCCAATCCGGAACTTGAGCGGATCGAGTTCTCCCTCAAGACGCAGGGCCTGACGGTGAGCGCGCGGGCAGGCGGTGGTCTTGCCGCGGTGGACGAGAACGGCAACACGGTGTTCCGTTCCCCGGCCGCGAGGATGTGGGACTCGGCAGGGGATGCCGCCGAGTCGGGGACGACGACCATGTCGCTTGCCGCCGCCGATGACGAACCCGTTGTGGATGGCCACGGCGAGACTTCCGCCGATCCGGCTGAAGGCCCTGGCAATGGTGACGTGTCCGTCGTAATGCCCGTGGAGCTGACCGACGACGCGGTGGCCGTGGTGCCGGACGTGGGCCTGTTGAGCGGGGAGAACACGGTCTACCCGCTGTACATCGACCCGGATGTGGGCTTGGAGGCGTCCGAGCGCACGGTGCTGTCCTCGGACGGCGACACCTTCTACAACTTCTCCGGTGGCGACGATGGTGAGGGTGTCGGCTACTGCGACACCTATGTCACCGGCGGTTATGCGTACTACTGCGGCTCGGGCTACAAGCAGCGCATGTACTTCCAGTTCGGGGCGACCGGTCTGGCGGGCAAGCGGGTGTTGGACGCCACCTTCACGGTGACCGAGAAGTGGTCGATGTCGTGCGAGAAGTCGGTTGTCGACCTTGTCCGTACCGGCGAGATCTCGTCCGCGACCAGGTGGCCTGGACCGACGGCCAAGTGGGACCTCCTGGGCGACCGGACCGTGTCGGCGGGTCGCGGAGCGATGTGCGACCCGGACCAACCGGACGCTCCCATTTCCTTCAACGACGACCCGGACCAGAGCTACGAGAACCTCACCAACACGGTGAAGGTCTTCGCGGCCGGCGGGTTCGACCGTCTCACGCTGATGCTGAAGGCGCACAACGAGAACGACCCGAACAGTTGGAAGCGGTTCGACGACAATGCCGCTCTCGTGGTCACGTACGTGGGGTTGCCCGCTGTGCCGACGTATCCCGGCATCGTGCAGAAGAACAGTGTCCTCTGCTCGACCAAGTCGGCCGCCCCGACCGTCATTGCGGATCCGCAGCCGATGCTGACGGCACGACCGCAGACCGCAGCCGGCGGCGGAGCCTACGCGCACCTGCGGGCGCATTTCTACGTTCAGAGGGAACAGAACGACGGCACCTGGAAAACGGAGACCGAGCCGGTACGGCCCTCAGGCGGGTCCGTAGGCAACAACGAGCAGGTGAAGGCCGTCACGCCAATTGTGCTCACCGAGAAGAAGACATACCGGATGGCGGTGTTCACGCGGTCGCTCTACAACAGTGACGACAGCTTTCTGGAGTCGTCCAGCACGGTGACCACGAAGGGCTGGTGCTATTTCAAGATCGACAGCGCTGGCCCGAAGGCACCGGTGATCACTTTCGGAGGTCCGTACGCCGAGTGCTCTGACTGCGCCCCGGTCGGCGGTCCGGGGATCAAAGGGAAGTTCACCTTCTCCCGGAACCCTGAGGACAACACAGTCAACACCGGCTACCGCTACAAGCTCTCCACCGACGAAGAATCGTCGCAATGGTTTTCCGGGGACACCGTGACTCTGTGGATCACACCGTCCCGGGCAGGTACGGCGACGCTCGAAGTCCAGGCAAGAGACAGCGCTGGCGAGGGCGATACGGCGGCGGTGGACTTCAAGGTGGCTGAGGGGCAACGAGCGGTCGGCCGCTGGCACCTCAACGAACCAACCGGGACCTCGGCGGCCGACACCGCCACTGAGGGCGTACGGCACGGTATGACGTTGCACGGCGCGGGTTCGGGCCGGTCGGCCCTGGCGCGGCGTGGTGACGGGGACCTGTCGTTGTGGCTCAATGGCGACCCCGCTGACGCCACACGACAGTCGGGATACGCGGACACGTCGGAAGCCGTGGTCGACACGAGGTACTCGTTCACCGCGTCGGCGTGGGTCAACCTGAGCGACGCGTCCTCCTACCGGACGATCCTGTCCCAGACCGGAAGCGACAACTCCAGCTTCTCGCTCTACTACTCGTCGGGCGTACAACGCTGGGTGTTCCTCCGGAGCTGGTACGAGAACGGCGTACGGAAGTCCGAGGGCGCCGACGCGAGTGCCACCGGCGTGCCGCTCAACACGTGGGTCCATGTGGCGGGTTCCTATGACGCAGAGAATCGGGCGATCCGCCTGTATGTGAACGGCCGACCGCAGGGCGGGTCTGTGGCCCTGCCGAGCACGTCGGACGCGACGGTCGCGGGCGGCGCTCTACAGGTAGGCCGGGTCGCGTTCGCCTCGGGCGGCACGTACCAGAACTACATGAGCGGCCGTGTCGACGAAATAGCTGTCTGGCAGAGGCTGCTGACCGACGACGACGTGGCGATCGAGGCCCAGCTGCTGGACGAGAACAACAAGGCGTACGTCGAGCGAGTGGCGGACTGGAATCCAAACGGTGCGACCGCCGGAACAAACATTCCGTTGGCGGATGCCGGTACTGGCTACGGGCGGTCACTCAAGCTCTCCAATGGCGCTTCCCTCGACAGCAAGGCGATCGTGCTTGACGGCACGAACGACACGGCAACCGCTACGGGCTCGGTTGTTGACGACACGGGGGCGTTCACGGTGACCACGGCGGTGGAGCTGGACGGCGAAGCCATGGCGCTCAAGGCCGACGGCTACATCTCCCAGGTCGTCGGCCAGAGAAGCGCCGACGGCTCCTCCTGGGGCTTGTGGTTCGAGAAGACCGCTGCTGTGGACGATCCGCAGACCGAAACGAAGACCGTCGAGGGTAAGTGGTACTTCGGACGGCGGACCGACAAGGCCTGGACGGCAGTGGTCTCCAACGCGGCCACGGTGGTTACGCCCAACAGCGTCACACGGCTGACCGGTGTGTTTGATGCCCCCGCGCGCACAATCAGCCTGTACATCGGTGGCAACCAGAACGGCGCGGACCTCGAATACACGGCGGTGGCTGGTTCGGGCGACTTCGCGGTTGGCACGGGCTTCGTGGACTCAGCCTGGGGCCACTACCTCGCGGGCCGGATCACCCGGATTCGGATCTGGGCCGGCGCCATGTCCGGGCAGCAGGTCAACGACATCGTGGGCGGCTCGGATGGCTGACCTTTCGTCTCACCGGCCGTCCGTCGTCCGGTCGTCCTCTGTTCGCCTTGATCACTTGGGGAGTTGTGCCATGAGTGCCGGAAGACGTGGGGTCCGCGCCAGGGTCAGACGTGTTGTCTTCAGCCGACGCACACTGTCGGCACTGGTGATGACCCTCGTCGTGTCCACAGTTGTCGCGGTCCCCGTGCAGGCGGCGGACAGCGGCGGGGGCCTGGGCAAGCCCAAGGCGCAGGAGCAACTGGTCACCGAGGTCCACGAGTTCGCCGGGCAGGGCGCAAAGAAGGCCCGGGCCCGGGTGGCCGAGACACGCGCGGAGAACGCTGAACAGGGCAAGCGCGCCAGGGCCGAGCAGACCGCGACCTGGCCGAAGGCCGGCTCGGCGAAGACCGGGCTGGCAGGCAAGAGCAAGGCCGCCCGGCTGACGGCCGGCGGTCTCCCGGTGACCCTCACCGGCACGCCTGACGGAGCCTCGGGCGACACCCGTATCGAGGTCCGCAGCCGCAAGGCGACCGAAGCGGCTGGTGTCAAGGGCGTACTGCTGACGGCCATGGCCGCCGACCCCGGCAACGCCGAAGTCAGCGTCGACTACTCGGACTTCGCCTCCGCATACGGCGGCGGCTGGTCCGGCCGACTGCGGCTGTTCCAGTTGCCCGCCTGCGCGCTGACGACGCCGGACAAGGCCGCCTGCCGTGAACGGACACCGCTCGACTCACACAACGACATCTCAGGCCAGACCGTCTCGGCCGAGGTAGCCCTCGCGGCCCCGACGGCCGAGAAGAGCCCGTCGAGCCGCAACTCAACTGCCGCAGCCACCACTTCGGCAGCCTCCGCCTCCTCGGCGGTGACGGTCCTGGCCCTCGCGGCGAGTGCGGGTGCTTCCACCTCCGGTGCGGGCGACTACACGGCGAGCCCGCTCTCCCCGGCGTCCAGCTGGGAGGCAGGCGGCTCCTCCGGTGCCTTCACCTGGTCCTACGGCATGGCCGTGCCGCCCGCTGCGGCCGGACCGTCCCCGTCCCTGGCGCTGTCCTACGACTCCGGCAGCGTCGACGGCCGTACCGCCTCGACGAACAACCAGGCCAACCCGGTCGGCGAGGGCTTCGAGATCTCCTCGTCCTCGTACATCGAGCGCTCCTACGACAGCTGCGACAAGGACGGGCAGACCGACAAGTTCGACCTGTGCTGGAAGTTCGAGAACGCTTCGATCGTCCTCAACGGCAAGGCCAACAAGCTGGTCAAGGTCGACGCCACTGACAAGACCGACGACGTCTGGCGGCTGAGCTCCGACGACGCTTCCACGGTCGTCCGCTCCACCGGGGGCGACAACGGCGACGACGACGGCGAGTACTGGACCGTCACCACAGGCGACGGCACTAAGTACGTCTTCGGCCAGCACAAGCTTCCTGGTGCGGCTGCCACCGATCTCACCAACTCCGTATGGACGGTGCCGGTCTACGGCAACAACTCCGGTGAGCCCGGCTACGACAAGGGCACCGCCTTCGCCGGCCGCGCGCTCACCCAGGCCTGGCGCTGGAACCTGGACTACGTCGTGGACATCCACGGCAACGCCATGACGTACTGGTACACGCCCGAGACCAACTACTACGCACAGAACGGCGCTTCCACCGCCACCGCCAAGTACACCCGCGGCGGCTACCTCACCGAGATCCGCTACGGCCAGAACAAGGACGCCCTGTTCTCCGGTGTGACCTCCGACAAGGTCACCTTCTCCTACGCCGAACGCTGCACGGTCGCGGACTGCGGCGAACTGACCGACTCCACCGCCCCCAAGTGGCCCGACGTCCCCTTCGACTCGATCTGCGCCTCCGGGGCGGACTGCGACGCGGCGAGCCCATCCTTCTTCACTCGCAAGCGACTGACCGGCGTCAGCACCCAAGCCTGGTCGGCCGCCACGAGCAAGTTCACCGCCGTCGACTCCTGGGCTCTGGACCAGGACTTCAAAGACGGCAACGACATCGGTGACACCTCCGACCACAGCCTGGTCCTGGAGTCCGTCCGGCACACCGGCGAGAACGGCACCGCCATCGTGCTCGATCCGGTGACCTTCACCTACGAGATGCGGCCGAACCGGGTCGACGCGGACCTCGACAACATCCTGCCGCTCAGCCGCCCACGGATCAGGACGGTCACCTCCGAGACGGGTGCCATCACCACGGTCACCATCTCTGGTCCGGAGTGCGTCCGAGGCTTCAACATGCCGGCCGCCGAGGACGACAACTCCAAGCCCTGCTACCCGCAGTTCTGGAACATCAACGGATCCTCCGAGGCATCCATCGACTGGTTCCACAAGTACCGCGTCACGGCCGTAGGCACCGCCGACCCGTTCAGCGGGAGCGCGGACACCGAGAACGCCTACACCTACGCAGACCCCGCCTGGCACTACAACGACGACCCGCTCACCCCCGAGACCGAGCGCACCTGGTCCGTCTGGCGCGGCTACGGCAAGGTCACCGCGACCAAGGGCATCGCGGGCGGCACCCAGTCCAAGACCGTCTCCCTCTACCTGCAGGGCATGCACGGCGACAAGCTCAAGGGCACCGCCACCACGCGGTCGGCCTCGGTCGCCGGGATCGACTTCACCGGCCTGGACGTCGCCGACCAGACCGACAGCGACCCGTACGCGGGCTTCCTGCGCGAACAGATCACGTACAACGGTTCGACGCCGGTCAGCGTGACCGTCAACGATCCCTGGTACCGCACCACCGCCACGCACAGTGCGTCGAACACCAAGACCTACTTCGTCCGTACGGAGAGGGCGTACGCGCACACCTATCTGGCGGCGAAGACGTCCTGGCGCACACGCACCACGGCAACGACCGAGTGGGACGCCTACGGGCAGCCACTGATGGTGCAGGACGCGGGCGACGCGGCCGTCACCGGCGACGAGACGTGCACCCGCACCTGGTACGCGGCCAACACGACGCTCGGCATCAACTCCCTGGTCACCCGTACCCGGGTGGTCGGCAGGTCCTGCACGCCCGCCGAGACCGAGCTGTCCCTGCCCACGTCATCGGCCACGGCCGGCGACGTCCTGTCCGACACCGCGATGGTCTACGACGGCACGTCCACGACCGCCGTCTGGTCCGGGTCCCAGACGCCGACCAAGGGCGAGATCACCTGGATCGGTCGCCCCACCGCCTACCCGACGGCGGCCACGAACGGCGAACGTAACCCGTCCGTATGGCAGACGACCAGCCGGACGACGTACGACGGTCTGGGCCGCGTCGCGTCCGTCACCGACACCGCCAACAACACCACGGCCACGAGTTACGTCCCCATTGCGGCGGGACCGCTGACCCGGACCAAGGTCACCAACGCCAAGACGCAGAGCACCTTTGTCTACGCGGACTACGCCCGAGGCCTGCCGGTCAAGGTCTACGACATCAACAGCAAGATCACCGAGACGACGTACGACGCCCTCGGCCGCCAGACCGCGACGTGGCTGCCCGACCGCTCCCGCGCCAGCAGCTACAGCCCCAACTACACGTACGCCTACTCCGTCTCCAATGCCGACAACTCCTGGTCCTCGACCTCGACGCTCAAGGCCGACGGCTCCACGTACAACACCAGTTACGCGATCTACGACTCGCTCCTGAGGCCTCTCCAGAGCCAGAGCCCCACACCGCAGGGCGGCCGACTTCTCACGGACACCCGCTACAACGACCGCGGCCTGGCCTACCAGACGTATGCCGACGCCTTCGACTCCGACAACCTTCCCTCCGGCGAGTACGCGGCTGCCGTGTACGGCCGCACGCCCAAGCAGTCGGTGACTGTCTTCGACGGCGCGGAACGCCCTGTAACCAGCACCTTCTATGTCGTCGGCGTGGAGAAGTGGAGCACCACCAGCAGCTACACAGGTGACTCCACCGCGACGACCGCCCCCGACGGAGGCTCGGCCACCCGCACGATCGTGGACGCCCAGGGCCGTACGACGGAGACCCGCGAGTACGAGGGCACCAGCCCGGCCGACACCGGCTACGGCGCCACGGTGGGCGCGACCTACACGTCCACGAAGTTCACGTACACCCGCGACGGTAAGCAGTCCACGATCACGGGACCTGACAGTGGATGGTCGTACGCCTACGACCTCTACGGCCGTCAGACCTCCGCCACCGACCCCGACATGGGCACGACGACCACCGGCTTCACGACCCTGGACCAGGTCTCCTGGACCAAGGACGCGGAGGGACGAGTCGTGATCAGCGCCTACGACGTGTTGGGCCGTACCACCGGCACATGGTCGGCTCCCGCCACGGCGGACCTCTCCTCCACCACCGAGGAGCAGGTCGACGCGAACAAACTCACGGCGTACACCTACGACGGGGTCACCAACGCCAAGGGCCAGCGGGACTCGGCCATCCGGTATGTCGGCGGGGCCGTCAGCGGCACCGGCAGTGCGTACACGAAGAAGGTCACCGCGTTCGACAGCATGTACCGGGCCACCACCACCCAGCTCGTCCTGCCGGACAGCGACCCGTTGGTAGCCAAGAAGGCTGTCGCCGACAAGACGCTGACTTTCGCAGCGGACTACCGCATCGACGGAACTCTGCAGAGCACCACGGAACCCGCCGCCGGTGGCCTTGCTTCGGAGCAGGTCATATACAAGTACGACGGTCTGGGCCTGAACACCCAGACCGAAGGCACCAGTGCCTACCTGCTGGACGCCAGCTACACGGCCCTCGGTCAGCCCCAGGTGCTCAGCCTGGGTAAATCCAACGCCGAAGGCACCTACAACGCGTACATCAACAACCACTACGAGACAGGCACCGACCGCATCCTCAGGTCGTCGGTCACCGACGACACGCACGCCTACACGCTCCAGCAGCTGAACTACGCCTACGACGCCGCGGGCAACGTCACGTCCATCTCGGACCCGATGACCCTTGGCGGCACCGGCGCGGCGGACAACCAGTGCTTCACCTACGACGGTCACCGCCGCCTGACCGATGCCTGGACCCCGTCGGCAGCGGACTGCTCCACCGCCAACCGCACAACGGCCAACCTGGGCGGCGCCGCCCCCTACTGGACGTCGTACACGTACAAGGACTCGGGCCTGCGCGCGACCGAGGTCACCAAAACCAGCAGTACACCCACGACCAAGACGTACTGCTACAACAGCACGAAGACCCACCGCCTCCTGGCCACGACCGCGAACACCTGCACCGGTGTCACCGAGGCCTACACCTACGACGCGACGGGCAACACCAAGACCCGGCTGGACGGCACCGCGAGCCAGACCCTGACCTGGTCGGCGGAGAGCAAGCTAGACACCCTCAAGGAGGGCACCAGCACCACCGGCTACGTCTACGACGCCGACGGCAGCCTCCTGATCCGCCGCAACACGGCCGGCGAGACGGTCCTGTACCTGGGATCGAGCGAGATCCACCTCGACACCTCGACATCGACGGCGAAGTTCTGGGCCCAGCGGTACTACACCGGCGCCGGCTCGACGATCGCGATGCGCACCAACAAGTCGGGCACCGACAAGCTGAGTTGGCTGGCCTCGGATCACCACGGGACGAGCAGTCTCGCCATAGACAACGCGACCCAGGTGACCACGAAGCGCTACAGCACGCCGTTCGGCGCCGACCGAGGCCAACCGACCTTCGGCCCCTGGCCCGACGACAAGGGTTTCCTCGGCGCTACGGCGGACTCCGCTTCGGGGCTGACGCATCTGGGGGCGCGGGAGTACGACCTGTCAACAGGCCGTTTCATCAGCGTGGACCCGGTGCTCATCCCGGACCAGCACCAGTCGCTCAACGGCTACACCTACGCGGGCAACAACCCCATCACCTTCAGCGATCCCACGGGCCTGTGGCTCGACGACGGCACGGGCCACAACGAGCCGCGCCCGGGTGGCGGCGGCGGAGGCCAGAGTTCCACTCCCGGTGTCCCCAGCGGTGGAACCGGTCCAGGCGGCTGCTACTACACCTGCGGGGGCACGGCAAGTACCAGCAGCACAGGGAACAACAGCAGCGGAGCGCCCGTAGTTGCGGAGAACCCTCCCATGTGGGGCTGGCTGGGCGACGTCCTGGACACCACCGGCAACTACGTCTCCGCGATCGTCTCCGAGCCCGAGCTGTGGTGGGGTGCTGCCGAAACCGCTGGAAGCCTGTTGCTCATGGGCGCTGGCGGAAATGTTGTGCTTGCCGGCGGAGCCCTCTGCGTCGCCACCCTTGTCGGCTGTGCCATCAGCGTCCCCGCAGCTGCGGGCGGTGTGGCTATGGTCGGTATTGGTGCCTTTGGTATGAAGGACGGCATCGGGCGCATCGACAGCGGGATGAACAAGGCACTGAGCGAGGCAAAGAGCGAATCCTCTGGTACTGGTTCAGTAGATGTAGGCGCACAGAACCCGAATGTTACGTGGAAGACTGATGAATTCGATGGCTGGCAGCATGTTCTCGACGGGCATCGAATCGGCGGTGCAGAGTATGATTCGGTCACCAAGGGTGCTTTCATTGGTAAGGGCGCGAAGGTTCAAAAGTGGATTCAGCAAGTTGTGAACGAAAATTCCGCTAAGGCGAACAGTGGCGGACGTGACGGGTATGTCTACGAAGGTAGAATTAATGCAGGTCCCGATGGTGTGGGAATCCTCAGCGATAGACAAGCCCAGGGTCTGGGGTCTAATAGGGCGTACGGAATTAAGGTCATTCTCAACCCGAATGGCAGCCTGAGAACCGCTCATCCCATTCCTTAGTACCTGCTGCTTGAAATATCGGTCACCTATGCTGCCTTCATGCGGCATAGGTGACCGATATGATGTTTCCCTCTCGCGTTTTCAAATCCACGTCTTTGGAGTTTTTGTGTTTGATATTTCCTTTGCTCCGGATTCATTGCCGGAACTTACTGGAAAGAAGCTCGTCAATTTGGGGCGGACCGGTGAGATGGATCTACGGTATGGGTACTTCGAAATGGATCTGTCTATCACAACTGATGAGTTCGGGCGGGAGTTGATCCCTGGAACGCCGGTCCTCGATTTCGTGTTCTGCCTGCTTCTTGCGGCTCGTGACGTTCAGCAAGGGGATTCTGGGTGTATCAGCTTCACGGAGAATGATCTACTGATTCATTTCACTTGCGAAGGCGACACGGTTACCGTGACGAGATCTTGGGATTCGGTGAGTGGATATTGCAAGATTGACGAGTTCCTGACTGTCGCCTCTAGGTTCTCCAGGGAATCCTTGGAGGTAATTGTCCAAAATTATCCGGTATTTCAAGAAAATCAGACTTATCGAAAGCTGGTAGACATGGTGACGGAACTGATGCCTGGTAGGTGAGTATTGATGAGCCGGTACTGTGTAGGGGCATTTGTATGATCGAGATCTGTCCGGTGTTCGTCACGTGAGGCCGAGGGCTTGCAGGGGTCGGCGGTAGTCGCGGCCGGCGCGGCGGACCAACTGTGTGGCTTCAGTAGCTTGGCCACCCTCTGGACTATGCAGCCCTGGTGGAACAATTGGCCGATCGGACCAGGTCAGATGGCCGTGCCTGAAGTGTCCGTCTTGAGTGCATCGACGAACGTGGTGAAGGCTCGAGGTGGGAAGCTGAGCGTTCCCTGGGCCGGGTCCTTGGAGTCGCGTATGGCTATGCGGGTGCGCACGTCCGCTATCTCTATGCAGGTGTTCCCGTCGCCTCCTTCGGAGAAGGAGGACTTCTGCCAGTGGAGGGGGTCGGTCACGCGTGGTGCCTCACAGTTCCTTCGCCAAACGGTGGATGAAGTCCCGCGACTGTGCGGGGTCTAGCGCTGCCTCCTCCACCTTACGGAAGAGCGTTCGAAATCGGTCCAGTTGGGACTCGGCATCCAGGAACGCCGTGCCGTTGGGTGAGTCGCGAAGCACCGTGTCCAGGCGGGGGAGCGGGCCGCCCAGATGCATCATGGCGGCGCTCGCTCCGGCGAACCCGTCGGTGTCGAAGGGGATGACGCGCACGGTGGCGTGGCCCCGCTCCATCTCGCCCATGATCTCCTGGAGTTGGGCCAACATCACCTTGCGGTCGGCCACACGGATGCGCAGGGCGGCTTCGTGGACGACGGTCCGGTACGGGACCGGGGGGTCGCGTTCGATGACGGCTCGCCGGTTCATCCGGTGCTGGACTCGCGGAGTCAACTCGCTCTCGGGCAACTGCGGGACCATGTATCCGAAGACTGCGCGGGCGTAGTCCGGGGTCTGCAACAAGCCCGGTACGTGGGTAATGACGACTTCGTGAAGGAATGTCGCGTGATGTTCCAACTCGGCGACATCAGAGAAGACCGGCGGTAGGAGGCCTTGGAACTCCTCCCACCAGCCCTGCGTACGGTCGGTGACCATCGCCACCAGCGCGTCGATCAGGGCATCGTCGGCGCACGCGTAGTGAGCGGCCAGGCGGCGTACGCGCTCCTCGCTCGCTCCGGCCAGGCCGGCCTCCACCTGGCTCATCTGGGCCGAAGTCGAACTGAGCAGCTCCGCCGCTTCTCGGGCCTTCAGTCCGGCGGCTTCCCGCATCCTGCGCAGTTCCGTGCCTAGGCGCACCTGCCGTGCGGTCGGTCGGCTCCTCGGTGCCATGTGCCCTCCGGTCTGAACTCGCCTGTCACTGCACCACGTTCGGGTGCCAGGTTAGTGCAACAGCTTGCGCGAGGAAAAATTTTTGCACTACGGTTGGTCTCGCGACGCACACGCTGCGAAACTGCCGGGACCCCGGAAGCGCACCACTCCGTCCTGCCATGACGGCTGCGGCACGGCCACCGCCCGCACCCTCAGCGACCAGCCAACTCCACTTCCTGCTACAAGGAGTTCACGCATGTCGGAAACTGAAGGAACCGTCCCCGCCGGGAACGAGCCCTGGGAATACGTCCTCCACATCCCGCACGACCTCCGCGCTGTGACCGTCTGTCGCCGCACCGTCCGACTCATCCTCACGATGCACGGACTGATCCGCCTCGCCGACGTTGCCGAACTCCTGGCGACGGAGTTGGTCAGCAATGCCGTACGCCACACCAAGGGCCCCGTCGCTTTGCGCCTGCGGATGCGCGACGGCTTCCTGCGCGTCGGAGCGTGGGACACCGATCCCGAACCGCCCATGCCGCCGCCCTCGGTAGAGGTGTTGACGCAGCTCACGTATCTGGAGGAGGGGCGCGGTCTGGCTCTGGTCAGTTCCTGTGCCGACCTGTGGGGCTGGCAGCCGCTGAGCAGGGGTGGCATCAAGGGCAAGTACGTGTGGGGTGACCTTGCTGCGGCGTAGCAGGCCTGCCAGGAAACAGGGGTAACTTGTCGACGGCGAAGTTCTGGGCCCAACTACTACACCGGTGCTCGCTCGACGTCCGAGTATTTCCTCGCCCTTGTCGGCATGGCTGCCATCCTCATCCCTCATCGACCACAGGTGGCTGCAGCCAGGGGCGCGCGACTATAGGCCAACGTACCGAGGACGGGAGTCTGCCCGCCCGAACGCCAGCACCTGGGCGAGTACCGCCCTCATCCGCTCGATGTCCTCGTCCGGCACGTCGAGTTCTGCCTCGATCTCGGGGTCGTCCAGTCCCAGTTCGTCCAGCGAGGCGGGATCCAGCGACACCGTGAGTCGCCCGCCCGACAACGTGACCGCCCGGACGCAGCCATAGGCCGTTCCATGGGATTGCGTCACGACACAGTGACTGTCGAGCCCGAGTGACATGTTCTGACGGGACGGTTCGCCGATGTTGCTCATGAACAGCAGGAAGAACCCCTCGCCGGCCTCGTCCTCGGCGACGCCCGCCCGCATCACGTCGTTGTCGAGGTCGACCTCTGCCGCTACTGCGCGTGCAGTGAATCTCAGGGTCATGGCTGCTGTTGTAGCAGGACACCTGGGCGCGCCAGTAGGCAGGCCAACCAGTATCAGAAGCGATGTCTTGGAGGCCGGATTTCGCCATATCGGCTACCGTGCTGTCCTCGAACTCCCTTGCGAAATATGCCAGTTGCGATCACGCTTCTGCGTGTCGACAGGGGTCGGGGCGGGAGCCGGAAGTGGAGGCTGGGGCGGGTATGGGTGCCACGGAGAGGGTCGCTGAAGCGGCTGGGGAAGCGGTGGACGCGGTAGAGGCGGTGGTGCGGGGTGACGCGGCTCTGCTGGAGGACGATCTGGCCGAGTTTCTCGCTTCGCTGACCGCTCCTGGGGCGGTCGCCTCGCAGTCCGTGTACGAGTCCGCCCTGCGGCGCTCCCTCTACGAACCCGTCGCCGATGCCGTCGGGTCGAAGGTGGGCCAGGAGGCGCTGCCCCCGACCGCCGGGGCGCCCGGCGGCAACCGGGCTCCGCTGCGGCCGTCGATGGTGTACTGGGCCTATCGGAATTATCGGGGCTTCCCCGACGAGTTGGGGAACGATGGTGGTGGCGGGGACTCCGCCGCCGACCTGGCCGTCGTTCGGCGGGCCGCCGTGGCCGTGCGGGTCATGTTGAAGGCCTTCGTCGCGATCGACGACATCCAGGACGGCAGCGACGTCCGCTACGGCGAACCCGCGCTCCACGTCACCCATGGTGTGCCGCTCGCACTCAACACCGGTTCCTGGCTGATCGCGGCCGTCCTGCGGCACGCGGCCGACCCGGCTGTCGTGGAAAGCCTCGCGCGAGCCGTCGAGAGCGGCTTCACCGGGCAGGCCGTCGACCTGTCCACGCGTACGGCCGAGACCCGCGCCGAGTTGCTGGCCGCGCCCGTCGAAGAGCGCGTGGCCTACTGGGAGTCACTGGCCGCCCTCAAGACCGGCACGCTCTTCCGGATGCCGCTCGACTCGGCCCTCGCGGGTCTTCGCGTCGTCGACGACGAGCAGTACGTCCTGGACGCCGCCATGCGCCAACTCGGCCTGGCCAGCCAGCTGTTCAACGACCTCACCGACTTCGTACCCGAGTTCGGCGGGGGCAGGATCCACGAGGACTACGACGGGCTCAGCAACCGGGTCTTCCTCGAACTGCTCGACCCGGAGTCGTCCCAACCGTCACTCTCGGGGGAGCGGCTCAAGGCCTACGTCCTCGGGCATCCGAAGCTGCAGCCGACGCTCCTCGCGCTCGGCGCCGAGGCTGTCCAGCTGAAGCGCGACGCCAAGGAGAGTGTGTACCGCGTGTGCCGGTCCGACCGCAGCGCCGCCTACTTCGACCTCACCATCGAACGCAAGGGCCACCTCATCGACCGTCTCCTCGAGACGCTTCAGCAGCGGAGCGGCGCGTGACGGCGGCCCCGGTCCCGGCCACGCTGGTTGAGCGGCTGCGTACGAGCACCCGCGACTGGCATGACGCGCTGGAGGCCACGCCCTTCGCGAGCGCGATGATCGCCGGGACACTTCCCGTCGAGCGGTACGTCGGCCAACTCGCCGCCTATCGGGTGGTGTTGACCGCCCTCGAAGGTGAGCTCTCCCGCGTCACGGACCCCTCCGCCGACCCCGTGTGGTCGGCGGACCTCGGCAAACTCCCCTTCATCGAGCACGACTTGGCCTACTTCGCGAACCTCGGCACCGCGCCCGGCCCCTGGGCCGCCGAGGAAGCGGAAGCGTTCGCGGCGGAGATACGGCTGCGGGCCCAGGAGTCCGACCTCACAGCGCTCATGGGGTACCTCTACGTCATGGAGGGCTCGACGCTCGGCGCCCTCTTCCTGCACCCGTACGTCACCGCCGCCTACAGCCTTCCCGGCACGGAGGGCGTCGCCTACTACACCAGCGGCGACCGCGCCCGCTGGGCCCGCCTCACCGCCCGGATGAACCAGGCCCTACCCGACCCCGAGGTACAGGAACAGGTCGTCGAGGCGGCCCGCGTCGCCTACCGGCACACCGCCGCGATCACCGGGGCCCTCTCCGTGGGTCTCAGCCCGCCATCTCCATCCCCAGCCCCAACTCCCGCGCGATGAGCATCCGTTGGACCTCACTCGTGCCCTCCCCGATCTCCAGGATCTTCGAGTCGCGCCACATCCGGGCCACCGGGTACTCGTTCATGAAGCCGTAGCCGCCGTGGATCTGGGTCGCGTCGCGGGCGTTGTCCACCGCGATCGTCGACGAGTACAGCTTGGCCAGGGCCGCTTCCTTCTTGAAGGGGTCCCCTGCCACCAGCCGGGAGGCCGCGTCCCGCCAGGCCAGGCGGGACGTATGGGCCTTCATCTCCATGTCCGCGATCTTGAACTGGATGGCCTGGTTCGCGCCGATCGGACGCCCGAACGCATGCCGTTCCTTGGCGTATTTCACCGACTCGTCCACGCAGCCCTGGGCAAGTCCGGTCGCCAGCGCGGCGATCGCGATACGCCCCTCGTCGAGGATGCGAAGGAACTGGGCGTAGCCGCGCCCCTCCTCGCCGATCAGGTTCGCCGCTGGGACGCGTACGTCCGAGAACGACAACTCCCGGGTGTCCGAGGCGTTCCAGCCGACCTTCGAGTAGGGCGCCGCCACCGTGAAGCCCGGCGTTCCGGACGGGACCAGGATCGCGGAGATGAGCGGCCTGCCGTCCGGCTTGCGGCCCGTCACCGCCGTCACCGTCACGAAGCCCGTGATGTCCGTACCCGAGTTGGTGATGAAGCACTTCGTACCGTTGATCACCCACTCATCGGTGTCGGGGTCCAGCCGGGCCGTCGTGCGGGTCGCGCCCGCGTCCGAGCCGCCGTCCGGTTCCGTCAGGCCGAACGCGCCCAGGATCTCGCCGGCGCACAGCCGCGGAAGCCACTCCCGCTTCTGCTCCTCCGTGCCGAACAGGTGGATGGGCATCGCGCCCAGCGAGACCCCGGCCTCCAGCGTGATCGCCACCGACGAGTCGACCCGCGCCAGTTCCTCCAGCGCGATGCCCAGCGCCAGATAGTCGCCGCCCATACCGCCGTACTCCTCGGAGAACGGCAGCCCGAACAGGCCCATCCTGCCCATCTCGCGGACGATCTCGTACGGGAACTCGTGCCGCTCGTAGAAGTCGCCGATCTTCGGGGCCACGACGTCGTGCGCGAACTGCTCGACCGTACGCCGGAGTTCTTCCAGTTCAGGGGAGAGCTTGTGGTCCATGGTCCTTCACTGCTCCTGGGAATCCTGTGAGATCTGTGAGGGCTGCGAGTCCTGTGAGTCCTGCGAATCCTTGTGGGACAGGGCTCGTACGGTGCGGGACGGGCTGGGCCGGCCCAACTGGGCTGCCATCCACGTGCTGGTGGCGAGGAGGCCGGCGAGGTCGACCCCGGTCTCGATGCCGAGGCCCTGGAGCATCCACACCAGGTCCTCGGTGGCCAGGTTGCCGGTCGCGGATTTGGCGAACGGGCAGCCGCCGAGGCCGCCCGCTGACGCGTCCACGGTGGTGACGCCGTGCTGGAGCGCGGCCAGGGTGTTGGCGAGTGCCTGGCCGTAGGTGTCGTGGAAGTGCACGCCCAGCACGTTCGTCGGCACGCCCTGTTCGTTGAGGGCGGCGAGCAGCTCCAGGACGTGGCCGGGGGTGGCGACGCCGATCGTGTCGCCCAGGCTCAGCTCGTCGCAGCCCATGTCCCGCAGCGCCGTGCAGACCCGTACCACCTGGTGGAGCGGGACCGCCCCCTCCCAGGGGTCGCCGAAGCACATCGACACATAGCCGCGCACGTGCGCTGCCTCGTCCTTCGCCCGTCGGACCACCGGCTCGAACATCGCGAGCGACTCGTCGACCGTCCGGTTGAGGTTGGCCTTGGCGAAGGACTCCGTGGCACTGGCGAACACGGCGACACGCCTGGCTCCCAGCGCCAGAGCCCGGTCCAGGCCGCGCTGGTTCGGCACCAGGACCGGGAGCGCCACCTTCAGATCGCGCAACTCGCTGAGATCTCGGACGAGCGGGAACAGCTGCTCCGCGTCCGCGAGTTGGGGCACCCACTTGGGGTGGACGAAGCTCGTCGCCTCGATCGTCGACAGGCCGGCGGTGGCCAGTCGGCGGACGAACTCCGCCTTCACCGCCGTCGGCACGGTCACCTTCTCGTTCTGCAGTCCGTCGCGCGCGCCGACCTCGTGGATCCTGACCCGCGCGGGCAGACCCGGGGCCGGTACGACCATGGGGAGCGTCATTTCTCCTCCTCTGTCGAGGACTTCACCAAGGACTCCGCAGGGGACTCCGCCAAGGACTCCGCAGGCGTGACCACGGCCAGCACCTGGTCCATGGCGACCGTCGTCCCCGGGGTGACGTCCAGCTCGGCGACCGTGCCCGCGTGCGGGGCGGCGATGACGTGCTCCATCTTCATCGCCTCGACCACCAACAGGCTCTGACCGGCGGCCACTTCGTCCCCGACCGCCACCTTCACCACCGTCACCGTGCCGGGCATCGGGGCGGTGAGAGAACCGGCACCCGCGGAGCCCGTGGCGGTGAGGGAGGCCGCCACCGGGTCGTGGTCGCGCACCTGCCAGGCGTCGCCGTCGCGGCCCAGCCAGTCGCCGGCGCGATGGAAGGTGTGACGGACGCCGTCGACGACCACGGACACCTGGTCGTCGGTGACCGTGTGCGTGCCTTGCAGGAAGTGCGTGACGGGTTCAAGTCCCGTCACTCGTAGCTCGAACGGCAGCGGCTTCGGCATGCTGCCCAGCCGCCAACCGCTGGGCACGGAGAAGGGATCCGTCCAGCCGCCCTCCGTCGCCTTCGGCCGCAGCGCCTCCAGTCGTACGGCCGCCGCCGCCTCGTAGACCTCCTCCGGCACCCCGTCCGGTACGAGGGAGTCGACCTCGCGCTCCACCAGCCCAGTGTCCAACTCGCCCGCCACCACCGCCGGATGGGCCAGCAGTCGGCGCAGGAACCCCGCGTTGGTCGGCACGCCCAGCGTGACCGTCTCCGCGAGGGCCGCCCGGAGTTTCCTGAGCGCGGTCGGGCGGTCGGGGCCGTACGCGATCACCTTGGACAGCATCGGGTCGTACAGCGAACCGACCTCCGTGCCCTCGGTCAGCCCCGAGTCGGTGCGTACGCCGTCACCGGCAGGTTCGCGCAGCGCGAGCACCGTGCCGCCGGACGGCAGGAACCCGCGCGCACCCGCCCGCACGGAAACCGTCTCCGCGCAGATACGGGCCTCGACCGCGTGCCCGGTCAGCCGTACGTCCTCCTGCGCGAAGCCGAGCGGCTCGCCCGCCGCCACGCGCAGCTGCCACTCCACCAGGTCGAGGCCGGTGACCAGCTCCGTCACCGGATGCTCGACCTGGAGGCGGGTGTTCATCTCCATGAAGAAGTACGAGGACGGGTCATTGCCCGGGACGATGAACTCGACGGTGCCCGCGCCCTCGTACCCGCAGGAGCGCGCCGCCTGGACCGCCGCCTCGCCCATGGCGGCCCGGGTCCGCTCGTCGAGGAACACGCTGGGCGCCTCTTCGATGAGCTTCTGGTGGCGCCGCTGGAGCGAACACTCGCGCTCGCCCAGGTGCACGACGTTCCCGTGGGCGTCGGCCAGGACCTGGATCTCGATGTGGCGGGGCCGGTCGACCCACCGTTCGACGAGGAGCGTGTCGTCACCGAAGGAGGCGCGGGCCTCGCGCCGCGCGGCGGCGATCTCCTCCGCCAGCTCCCCGGTGTCCCGCACCAGCCGCATGCCCTTGCCGCCCCCGCCCGCGCTGGGCTTGAGCAGCACCGGCATGCCGATCTCCCGTGCCGCGTCGGCCAGTTCGGCGTCCGTGAGCCCGCTGCCGTTCGATCCGGGGACCACCGGGACCCCGGCCGCGCGGACCGTCTCCTTGGCGCGGATCTTGTCGCCCATGAGGGAGATCGCGTCCGCCGGGGGGCCGATGAACGCCAGCCCCGCCTCGGTGCACGCGTGCGCGAAGGACGCGTTCTCGGCGAGGAAGCCGTACCCGGGGTGCACCGCCTGTGCGCCGGTGCGGGCGGCGGCTTCCAGGATGCGGGGGACGGACAGATAGCTCTCCGCCGCTGCCGCCGGTCCGATCCGTACCGCCGTGTCGGCCTCCCGGACGTGCCGGGCGTCCGCGTCGGCGTCGGAGTACACGGCGACCGAGCGCACACCGAGGGAGCGCAGCGTACGGATGACACGTACGGCGATCTCGCCCCGGTTGGCCACAAGGACTGTGTCGAACATCGCCATGTTCACAGCAATATTCATAGCCATCGTCTTAGAGCCCCTCACATCCGGAAGACGCCGAACTGGGGGTCGCCCAGTGGCGCGTTGGCGCAGGCGGTGAGCGCGAGTCCCAGTACCTGGCGGGTTTCGAGAGGGTCGATGACGCCGTCGTCCCAGAGTCGGGCCGTCGCGTAGTAGGCGTTGCCCTGGCGCTCGTACTGCGCGCGGATCGGGTCCTTGAACGCGTCCTCGTCCGCCGCCTGCCAGGACTCCCCGCGGGACTCCAGCTGGTCCCGCTTGACGGTCGCGAGGACGGACGCGGCCTGTTCGCCGCCCATGACCGAGATCTTGGCGCCGGGCCACATCCACAGGAAGCGCGGTGAATACGCCCGGCCGCACATCGAGTAGTTCCCCGCGCCGTACGACCCGCCGACCACAACCGTCAGCTTGGGCACGCGCGTGCAGGCCACGGCCGTGACCATCTTGGCGCCGTGCTTGGCGATGCCACCCGCCTCGTAGTCCCGGCCCACCATGAAGCCGGAGATGTTCTGGAGGAACAGGAGCGGGATGCCGCGCTGGTCGCACAGCTCGATGAAGTGGGCGCCCTTCTGGGCGGATTCGGAGAACAGGATGCCGTTGTTGCCGATGACCCCGACCGGGTGGCCGTGGATGCGTGCGAAGCCGGTGACCAGCGTTTGCCCGAACTCGGCCTTGAACTCCGAGAAACGGGAGCCGTCGACCACGCGCGCGATGATCTCCCGTACGTCATAAGGGGTGCGGGAGTCGACTGGCACGGCGCCGTAGAGCCCGTGGGGGTCGACCTTGGGTTCGACGGACTGCTGGACGTCCCAGGGCAGCGGCCCGCGCGCGGGGAGGGTCGCGGCGATGTTGCGGACGATGCGCAGGGCGTGCGCGTCGTCCTCGGCGAGATGGTCGGTCACGCCCGACACGCGCGCGTGGACATCCCCTCCGCCCAGCTCCTCGGCGGTCACGACCTCACCCGTGGCGGCCTTCACCAGCGGGGGACCGCCCAGGAAGATGGTCCCCTGGTTGCGGACGATGACCGCCTCGTCGCTCATGGCGGGCACGTAGGCGCCCCCCGCGGTGCACGATCCGAGCACGGCGGCGATCTGCGGAATGCCGGCGCCGGACATCCGCGCCTGGTTGAAGAAGATCCGCCCGAAGTGGTCACGGTCGGGGAAGACCTCGTCCTGCATGGGCAGGAAGGCACCCCCGGAGTCCACCAGGTAGATGCACGGGAGCCGGTTGTCGAGGGCGATCTCCTGCGCGCGCAGATGCTTCTTGACGGTCATCGGGTAGTACGTGCCGCCCTTGACGGTGGCGTCGTTGGCGACGATCACGCACTCACGCCCGCTGACCCGCCCGATCCCGGCGATGACACCGGCGGCCGGCGCCTGCCCCTGGTACATCCCGTCGGCGGCCAGGGGGGCGATTTCCAGGAAGGGCGACCCAGGATCGAGGAGCCGGTCGACCCGCTCCCGGGGGAGCAGCTTCCCGCGCGCGGTGTGCCGGTTCCGGGCCTTCTCGCCCCCGCCCAGCCGGGCCGCGGCCAGCTTGCCGTGCAGTTCCCCGACCAGCGCGCGGTGAGCCGCCTCGTTGGCCCGCCAGGCCTCCGACGCGGGGTCCGCCGCGCTGTGGAGCTCCGGTGCCTCCTGCATCCTGCGGTCCCCTAACCCAGTGGTCGGCCCAGTGGTCGAGCCTGTGGTCGAGCCGGTGGTCATCCAGTAGCCCACCAGTGGTCGACTGGTTAATGAGCGTTAACCTGCTTCCCTCAGGTTAACGACCGCTAACCTCCGTGTCTAGAATCAATTGCATGGCCACCAGAACCGACGCCCCGACCCGCCGCGAACAGATCCTCAAGGAGGCCGCGAGGCTCTTCGCCGAGCGCGGTTTCCACGGCGTCGGCGTGGACGAGATAGGGGCGGCCGTGGGCATCAGCGGCCCCGGCCTTTACCGCCACTTCCCGGGCAAGGACGCGATGCTCGCCGAACTGCTGGTCGGCATCAGCGGCCAGCTCCTGACCGGCGGCAAGCGGCGGGTCGCGGAGGCCGACGGGGACCCCGGGGCGCTCCTCGACTCCCTCATCGAGGGCCATATCGACTTCGCCCTCGACGACCGACCCCTGATCACCCTCCACGACCGCGAACTGGACCGGCTGCGCGACAGCGACCGCAAGCTGGTGCGCCAGCTCCAGCGGCAGTACGTCGAGCTGTGGGTGGAGGTGGTCCGGGAGGTCTACCCGGAGCTGACGGAACCGACCGCCCGCTCGGCCGTCCACTCGGTGTTCGGCCTCCTGAACTCGACCCCGCACCTGGGCCGCCCGGGCGCGCTGCCGGGCCGGGGCGTCACGGCCGAACTGCTGCACCGGATGGCCAGGGGGGCGTTCGCGGCGGCGGGGGAGCGGGGGGAGTGATGAGCGTTACGGCCCAACTCCACTGGACGGGGCTTCGTACTCGCCGGTACGGTTGATCTGAGCAAGCGCTTAGGTGTTCGAATCGAGGAGGCGGCGGTGCGCCGTACTGTGTTCAACGAGGACCACGAGGCGTTCCGGGAGACCCTTCGCGCCTTCATCGAGGCCGAGGTCGTTCCCGTCTACGACGAGTGGTTCGCCGCCGGCCAGGCGCCGCGCGAGTTCTACTACAAGCTCGCCGAGCTGGGCGTCTTCGGCATCCGCGTCGACGAGGAGTACGGCGGCGCCGGCATCGACTCGTACAAGTTCGAGGCCGTCCTGTACGAGGAGACCGCGCGCGCGGGTGTGTCCTTCGGCGGCTCCGGTGTGCACGTGCTGCTCGGTCTGCCGTACGTCAAGCTGCTCGCCACCGACGAGCAGAAGAAGCGCTACCTGCCGAAGTTCGTCTCCGGTGAGGAGATGTGGGCGATCGCGATGACCGAGCCGGGTACCGGCTCCGACCTCGCGGGCATGAAGACCACCGCCAAGCTGAGCGAGGACGGCACGCACTACGTCCTCAACGGCTCCAAGACCTTCATCACCGGTGGCGTCCACGCCGACCAGATGATCGTCTGTGCCCGCACCGACGCGCCCAGCGCCGAGGACCGCCGCCACGGCATATCCCTCCTCGTGGTGGACACCAAGTCCGAGGGCTACTCGATCGGCCGCAAGCTGGACAAGCTCGGCCTGAAGACCTCCGACACCGCCGAGCTGGCGTTCGTCGACGTCAAGGTGCCCGTGGAGAACCTCCTCGGTGAGGAGAACAAGGGCTTCTCCTACCTCGGCCACAACCTCGCCTCCGAGCGCTGGGGCATCGCCTACGGCGCGTACGCGCAGGCCAAGGCGGCCGTCCGGTTCGCCCAGCAGTACGTCCAGGAGCGCGTCGTCTTCGGCAAGCCGGTCGCGCACTTCCAGAACACCAAGTTCGAGCTGGCCGCCTGCAAGGCCGAGGTGGACGCGGCCGAGGCCGTCGCCGACCGCGCGACCGAGGCCTTGGACGCGGGCGAGCTGACCCCGGCCGAGGCCGCCAGCGCCAAGCTGTTCTGCACCGAGGTCGCGCACCGCGTGATCGACCGCTGCCTCCAGCTGCACGGCGGCTACGGCTTCATGAACGAGTACCCGATCGCCCGCCTGTACGCCGACAACCGCGTCAACCGGATCTACGGCGGCACCAGCGAGATCATGAAGTCGATCATCGCCAAGGACATGGGCCTGTAAGACACGAGCCATGTAAGACATGGGCCTGTAAGGACATGGGCCCGTAAGGCTTTCGCAATTACTGACCCGTAGAAATGACTGTATGAGTCAGGCACTTCAGTCTCTCCTCGATCTGCTCGACCTTGAGCAGATCGAGGAGAACATCTTCCGCGGCCGGTCCCGGCCCGCCATCGTCCCGCGTGTCTTCGGCGGGCAGGTCGCGGCCCAGGCGCTCGTCGCCGCCGGGCGGACGGTCCCGGCGGACCGCCCCGCCCACTCGCTCCACTCGTACTTCCTGCGCCCCGGCGACCCCGGTGTGCCGATCGTCTACACCGTCGACCGCATCCGGGACGGCCGTTCCTTCACCACCCGTCGCGTCGTCGCCGTCCAGCACGGGCAGCCGATCTTCCACCTCTCCGCGTCCTTCCAGCGGCACGAGGAGGGCCTCGACCACCAGGCCCCGATGCCCGCCGCCCCCGACCCGGCGACCCTCCCCACGGCCGAGGAACAGCTCCCCCGGTACGCGCACCTGGACCCGGCGGTCGTCGAGAAGTTCCTGCAGTCCCGTGAGGCCGTCGACCTCCGCTACGTCGACGACCCGCCCTACGGCAGGTTCGGCGAGCCCCGCGAACCGCGCTCCCAGGTCTGGTTCCGTACGAACGGCAAGCTCGGCGGCGCCGTCGACGAACCGCTGCTGCACGTCTGCCTCGCCACGTACGTCTCCGACATGACGTTGCTCGACTCCATCCTGCTCGCGCACGGACGGGGCGGCTGGGCGGTCAACGACGTGGTCGGCGCCTCCCTGGACCACGCGATGTGGTTCCACCGCCCGTTCCGCGCCGACGAATGGCTGCTGTACGACCAGGAGTCACCGTCGGCGTCCGGCGGCCGGGGTCTCGGCCAGGGCCGTATCTACACGCAGGACGGACAACTGGCCATCACGGTCATCCAGGAGGGCGTGATCAGGGTCCCCCGCACCCCCTGATCGACAGTTCCTACTCGCCGAGCAGTTCGGCCTCGTTCAGCAGGAACGCCGTCAGCGGGTCGTAGAAGCGCGGGCTCGTCACATGGTCGTCGAGCGGAACGGCCACCTGGAGGGTGCCCTCCGCCTCGGCCAGGAACAGCGCCGGGTCGTTGCAGTCGGCGTAACCGACGGAGTCGATGCCGTGCTGTGCGGCGTACCCCGCCCAGCCGTGGTCGGCGACGACCAGGTCGGGCAGCGGGCGGCCCGCGCGCTCGAGTCCCGTCAGGATCGCGCGCATCGGCTCGCCGGAGTGCGTGTGCCACAGCGAGGCCCCGTGCTCCAGCACCGCCACGTCCGCGAACTGGAACACGTACCCCTCGTCCGTCGTCAGACCGTCCGGGATGACGACGATCTCGCAGCCGGCACTCCGCAACGCGTCGGCGGTGGCGCGGTGCACGTCGAGCAGGCCGCCCGGGTGGCCGGTCGCGAACAGCACCCGCTGCTGCCCGTCGGCCGCCTTGCGCAGCCGGGCCGCCAACCGCTCCAGCCCGGCGACCGTCAGCTCGGGGTCGATGGTGTCCTGGCCGTACCGGTGTTCGGGATCGTCGTTCACGCCGACCCGCTCGGCCATCACCGCGAGCACGTCCTGCTCGTCGCTCCAGCGGTCGCCCAGCTCCAGCCCGAGCCAGTAGTGCCGTTCGCCGTTCGCCAGCTTGCGGTAGTGGGAGAGGTTGTTCTCGCGGGGCGTCGCGACATCACCCGCGATGCGGGTTTTCACAAGGTGATCGACAAGCTCGGCGCGGCTGGGAATCCCGGGTATCGGCATGCCTCCCATTGTGAGGCAGGCGACACCGCGAGCACCCGGACGTCCCGACCGCTGGGACGCAGGTCACGCGACCTCAATACTGCTCCAGTGCTCCTTCGGCGCTCCTTCGGTACTGCTGCAGCGGCGAACCACAACTTCATCCGTACGTCCGGGTCGTCGAGGTCCGTGCCGAGGAGGGCCGTGCCCAGCGCCCGCGGCTCCCGGTCGTGCACCGTCGCCCCTCGGCCACCACCTACGCTGGCGCGAGCGGCTCGTCGGGCGCACCATCGAACTCGCACCCGAACCCGTATCCGCAGATCCGAATCCATATCCAAACCGGCCCCGAGGCACAGGAAAGAAGGCAAAACGGCATGACCAGCAGTTACGAGGCGTACGAGACGCCCCGAGGCCCCGTCGATTCCTCCCGCATCCCGAGGTACGCCGGTCCCGCGACCTTCGCACGGCTGCCGCGCCTCGACGAGGTCGGCGGACGTACGGATGTCGCCGTGGTCGGGGTTCCGTTCGACTCGGGGGTCTCGTACCGGCCGGGGGCCCGGTTCGGCGGCAACGCGATCCGCGAGGCGTCGCGGCTGCTGCGCCCGTACAACCCGGCGCAGGACGCGTCCCCGTTCGCACTGGCCCAGGTCGCGGACGCCGGAGACATCGCGGTGAACCCGTTCGACATCCATGAGGCCGTGGAGACGGTGGAGGCGGCGGCCGACGAACTGCTGGGGACGGGGGCGAGGCTGATGACCCTCGGCGGTGACCACACGATCGCGCTGCCCCTCCTGCGCTCGGTGGCGAAGAAGCACGGCCCGGTGGCGCTGCTCCACTTCGACGCGCACCTCGACACCTGGGACACCTACTTCGGCGCCGAGTACACGCACGGGACGCCGTTCCGGCGGGCGGTGGAGGAAGGCATCCTCGACACCTCCGCCCTCTCGCACGTCGGCACGCGCGGCCCGCTGTACGGCAAGCAGGACCTGGACGACGACGCGAAGATGGGCTTCGGCATCGTGACGTCGGCGGACGTGATGCGACGCGGTGTCGACGAGGTCGCCGACCAGCTCCGCCAGCGCATCGGGGACCGTCCGCTCTACATCTCCATCGACATCGACTGCCTAGACCCGGCGTTCGCCCCCGGCACGGGCACGCCTGAGGCCGGCGGAATGACGTCGAGGGAACTGCTGGAGATCCTGCGGGGCCTGGCGTCGTGCAACCTGGTCTCGGCGGACGTCGTGGAAGTCGCTCCCGCGTACGATCACGCCGAGATCACGTCGGTCGCGGCGTCGCACACGGCGTACGAACTGACGACGATCATGTCCCGCCAGATCGCGCAGAAGAAGCAGGAAAAGGCAGCGAAGTGACTCACGACCACGACCTGGTGCTGAAGCCGACCGTCGCCCAGACGGAGGCCGCGCTCAATCCGCCCCCCGGCCGCAACGGCGGAGACCTGGTCGTGGAGACGCTGGCCGGCCTCGGCACGACGACGGTCTTCGGCCTCCCCGGCCAGCACGCCCTGGGCCTGTTCGACGCGCTGCGCCGCTCCGGCCTGCGGTACATCGGCCTACGGGTGGAGAACAACGCGGGGTTCGCGGCGGACGCGTACGGCAGGATCACGGGAGAGGCGGCGCCGCTGCTCCTGTCGACGGGCCCGGGCGCGCTCACCTCGCTCGCGGCACTTCAGGAAGCGGCGTCGGCATCGGCCCCTGTCCTGGCGATCAGCAGCCAGATCCCGACGGCGGGGCTGGGCGGCGGCCGGCATGGCTACCTGCACGAACTCCCGGACCAGCAGGCCTCGTTCAGGGGTGTGGTGAAGTCGGTCCACACGGTCCGTACGCAGTCCCAGATCCCCTCGGCGATCGCCGACGCCTGGAAGTCGGCGCTCACGGCCCCGCACGGACCGGTGTGGGTGGAGATCCCGCAGGACGTACTGATGGCCAAAACCCCGATTCCCGTGGTGACGGGCGGCGACGCCTTCCCCGAGGAGTTGCCCCCGCGCCCCGAACTGACGGCGCTGGCAGCCCACTTGCTGTCGAACGCCGAGCGCCCGGCGATCATCGCGGGCGGCGGAGTCGTACGGTCGGACGCCTCGGGCAAGCTGAGGGCGCTGGCGGAGCGTCTCCAGGCGCCGGTGGTGACGACGTTCGGCGGCAAGGGCGCGTTCCCGTGGACACACCCGCTCTCCCTCCAGTCCTGGCTGGAGGACCGGCACATGACCGACTTCCTGGAGGACGCGGACGTCCTGCTGGTGGTCGGCTCGGGCCTGGGCGAACTCTCCTCCAACTACCACACGTTCAAGCCGCGAGGCCGGATCATCCAAGTCGATGCGGACCTGGGCAAGTTGGAGTCCAATCACCCGGCGCTCGGCATCCACGCGGACGCACGGCTGGCGCTGCAGGCGCTGTTGGAGACGGTAGAGACGGTGGTGGTGAGGGAGGACGAGACGGCGGGGGACCGGGTTCGGGGGGTGCTGGACCGGGTGGCCGCGCGTCTCGCCGCCCAGGAACTGACCCTGGAGCAGGGCCTGTTGAAGTCAATCAGGAGAGCCCTGCCGCCCCGCGCCCCCTCCTTCTGGGACATGACGATCCTGTCCTACTGGGCCTGGTCGGCCTTCGACCCCCGCGGTGCGAACACCATGCACTCGGCCCAGGGCGCGGGCGGCCTCGGCTACGCCTTCCCGGCGGCCCTGGGAGCGGCGGTGGCAGACCCGACGTACCCGGTGCTCGCGGTCTCGGGCGACGGCGGTGCCCTCTACGGCATCGCGGAGTTGGCGACGGCCCGGCAGTACGACCTCGACGTCACCTGGCTGATTGTCGACGACGGCGGCTACGGCATCCTGCGCGAGTACATGACCGACGCGTTCGGGGAGACGACGGGCACGGAACTGGCGCGACCGGATTTCGTGGCGCTGGCGGAGTCGTTCGGGGTGCCGGGGGTACGGACGTCGGCGGAGACGCTGGAGACGGACCTCGCGAAGGCGTTGACGGAGCCGGGGCCGTCGGTGGTGGTGCTTCCGGCGGTGTTGCGGATGTTCGCGGCGACGCACGGTAGTTGAGGACGCATTCCTCGGTGTGGCGGGCATCACATGGTACTTGGTAAAGGTTCGGGCAAGTACTCGCCTCATTGTCCTGAATTAATCAGGGTTCCCTGAATCCCGCTCGCCCCTTACGGTCCAAAAGACCATGTTGGCCCCATGCGTTGGGGTGCAGGAATTCACGAGGGAGCTCTGGGGAGAGTTCCGGGGGAGCGGAGGCGGCCCGCAACCCGGAGCTCGCCGAACTGCGGCTGCCCGTACGGTCCGAGGGGCTGACGCTGGGCACCGGCCCGACCGGCGGACTTCAGGCGGTGGACGCCTCCGGCATCCGGGTCTTCGGTGGTCAGGCCCCCAAGATGTGGGACTCCTCCACCTTCGCCGCGACCGCCGGCGCTGCTCCGGTGGATCTGTCGGCCGACGCCGTTCCGGCTTCGGGCGCCGACGTCACGGCCCGGACGGTCCAGGACGCGCCCGGCGCCGGGGCCAAGGTCGCCGACATGGCCCTCGACGTTTCCGCGTCCGCGGTAAGCGTCGAGCCGGACCCCTCGCTCCTGGCCGCCGCCGACACCGACTTCCCGGTCTACATCGACCCGGAGGCCGGCATGTCGAAGAGCGAGTGGCTGTACGTTTCCAGCGCTCACCCCAGCACCGAATTCCACAAGTTCAAGGACGACGAAGGCGTCGGCCGGTGCTCGTACAAGAGCATCGGCGGCACCTACTACGTGTGCAGCACATCGCCGTACACGAACCGGATGTACTTCCAGTTCTCCACCAACGGCTGGAAGAACCGCACTATCTCCAAGGCGGTCTTCGAGGTCTACGAGACCTTCTCCTTCTCTTGCGAGAAAAGCACCGTCAACCTGCACATGGTCGCCGAGGGCGGTGTCGACTCGGCCACCAACTGGAACAACAAGCCCAAGGACGGCGACCTGATGGTCGACCGCAAGGTGGCCTACGGGCGTGGCGACAGCTGCAGTCCCGACGCACCCGCCAGCTGGGTCGATTTCCAGGACAACCCCGACGAGACCAACGAGAACCTCACCTCCAGCGTTCGTAAGAAGGCCGCAGCCGAGGACCCGATCGCCTTCTCGCTGCGCGCCGCCGACGAGGACGACGCCAACTCCTGGAAGCGGTTCCGGGGCGACAACGCCAAGCTCGTCCTCACGTACAACACCACCCCTGGCAAGCCGTACAACGAGCGGCTGAGCAGCCCGGAAGAGAAGACCTGCACCACGGACAACAGCAAGCGCCCCTGGATCCGTGACGCGACCCCGACCATGGCGGTCACCGGAACCGACGCCGACTCGTACACCGACGGCACCGGCCAGAACCTCACCGCCACTTTCCAGGTGTGGAACCAGAAAAGCGACCTGCCCAAGGTGTACGAGGGCAAGGACGGGCCGCAGAACGAAGGCGTCTTCGAGGAGAACATCCCGGTCAAGGAGCTGAAGCACGGCGACGGCTACAAGTGGCGTGCCCAGACCTACGACGGCTCCAAGGGCAAGCTCGAGGCCTCCGGCTACTCCGACTGGTCCGACTGGTGCGAGTTCGTGGTGGACGTGGAGCGCCCCGACGCCAAGCCGCACGTCGAGGTCGTGCCCGAGGAAGCCGATCTGCCTGTGGGCCGCACCCGGCACTTCAAGGTCACGGCGAACGGAAACTCGGACTCCGTCTTCAAGAACGACGTCGAGTACTACGAGTGGGACCTCGGCAGCGACACCCCCACTCGCAAGGCCGTCCCGAAGTCCCTCGGCGGCGAAGCGGAGATCGCGGTTGCCCCGTCCGTCTTCGGTCCGAACGTCCTCTACGTGCGCAGCGTCGACCGGGCCGGCAACCGCGGCCCGTTGGAGAAGTACTTCTTCGTCTCGGACCGCGCCTGTGCCGACGTCCTCGCCGACACCTGCGCCGCCGCCGTCTATGGCCTTGATCAGACTTCCGGTGCCACCGCCCCGGACTCGTCCGGCCACGATCGTGAGCTGACGATCAAGGGCGCCGACTGGGTGGCCGGCAACCAGTCCGCAGCCAACGTGGCCGACAAGGCGCTGCGCTTCAACGGCACCAGTGACCACGCCACCGCGGTCTCGTCCGTCCACACCGGTCAGGCGTTCACCGTGTCGGTGTGGGTCCGCCCCACCTCGCTCGCGAAGAACATCTCGGTGCTCAGCCAGGCCGGGGAGCAGGGCAATGGCTTCAACCTCTACTACTCGACTGCATACAAGCGCTGGATCTTCGGCCGCCATGTCTCCGACGCGGCGGGCTCCGACCTCGTGCGCGCCATGGCCGCCGGTGAGCGGCCCGCCACCGTCAACAAGTGGACCCATCTCGCCGGGGCCTACGACCCGGTGGCCCGGAAATTCACCCTCTTCGTCGACGGGGAGGAGCAGGGCAGCGCGGCCGTCACCGACGTCTGGAACGCCACCAAGGGCCTCGGTATCGGCCGCGCCAAGTACGGCGCGGAGTGGTCCGACTACTTCACCGGTGACATCGACGACGTACGCCTCGTCCCCGGACTCCTCTCCGGTACCGAGATCTACCGGCTCGCGAACAACTAGCGGAACTGCCCAACAGGTCCTCTGACCAAGGCCTGAGCGCCGGGTGCCCGAACTCGTCGGGCACCCGGGCACGATCCACATCACACGGGAGGGGAGCGCGCGTGCGCGCATCAAATAGACATAAGCCTTACAGGTGGGCGAAAGTCGTCTCTGTAACGGCGGCATCCGCACTGGCGGTGACCCTGCTCCAGGGCACGCCCGCGTTCGGCGACGACGCCGACGAAACCCGGGAGCAGCGGCGCCCGAAAACCCAGGACGTCGTCTCCACCCCGGTGGTCGAGGCGGATACCCCGGCGGCCTCGCTCAGACACCTGAAGGGGTACGGCAGTCCGCTGCGGCCCAAGGCCACCTGGCCCAGGCCTGGCAGTGCCACCGTGCTCCTGCCCGACGTATCGGCCAAGTCCGCCAAGCGGCAGGCCGGTTCACTTCCGGTCCGTATCGGCCGACCCATGAGCAGCACCGGGTCTGCCCGGTCCGCCCAGGCGGCTGTGCCGGCCCGCGCCAAGGTCGATGTCCTCGGCCATGCCGCCGCGCTCAAACCCAGTAAGAGGGTCGGGGCCGAGGACATCCAGATCTTCGGAACAGCCGATGCGATGGGTATTCCGATCTTCACCGCCGATGCCAAATTCGTGAGAGCCGCCGGAATCCAAGGCGTATCGTTCAACGCGATCGTGCACGCACCAGCGTCGTGGATTGGAAAATGACGAATCTCGAACCCCACCTCGCCGAAGTCGTGGACCAGCTCCGACAGGTATTCCCTGACGGGATCCAGGAGGACGACGAAAACTACGGGCCGTTGCTCGTGATCCTCTCGGACCTCCTGTCGGAGCGAAATCTCGGTGTGGTGGTGGAAGCCGCCTTCGGGCTCGACCGGCATGTGGCTCGCAACCAGGCGGCAGCGGCGCTCTCCATCAGGAAACCGTCTGTTGAGCAGGTGGAGAAACTGAAGGAGGAGATCGTCGAGAGAGGGTGGCACCTGGAGGATGACGAGGACTGAGGTCTCGCCTCCGAGGACACGAACGTGATCGAGTGGCCCCGGCGGACGACGCCGGGGCGCTCTGGATACCGAGGTCGCGACTCCCAAGGGATCCTCAACTCGCACCCATTGAGAGTGAGGGAACAGTTGTCGGTGGTGAGGTGACCGAGGCCGAGATGGGTCTGATGGGGAGCCTCACCCAGACGTATCCGTTCCTGCTCGACGAAGCGCCAGTATGCAGCGGCTACGACAAAAGGGCTCCTATGCCCACGACGCCCCAGGTCAGTGCTGCCACGATTCCCTCACTACGCCGCACGTGCCGCGAAGCTCATCGCGGGCCCTCCACCCGATGGTGACACGCGATGCCCCTGGAGTGTGCTGCGCACGCTTTCCCACTGTGGTGGTGGGGTGTTGGGCTGCGTACGGGGGTGTTCACCTGAGTTCATGGGCGGCTTCGAGTCTCGGCCGAACGGCCGTGAACCGGGCCGGACGAGACGGAAACCGAGGCAGGCGGGTGTGGCAGGAGTGGTACGACGTGCGGTGCTACCGGTGTTGCGGTGAGGCAGAGTGCACGAGATGCCGAGGGGGGACCATGAGGGTAGGAGACCTTGAGTCGACGTCTACAACGAGGCGTACGAAGGCGGTGCTTCGCCGAGCGGCAGAACACCTCGCTGCCATGCATCTGAGTGGAGCGCTGCTGCTGCTCACCTTCCTTGTGCCACCGGGCTGGGTTCTGGACGCCTACGGGGCGGCTCCGGCCAGTGATCCTCCGGCGGACGTGCCGCCTTTCATGATCTTCCTGGCGGTCGTGTTCGGCTGCGTGAGCTTCCACGTGGCGGTGCAGATCCCTTCGGGACTGCTGGGTACCTGGCTTGGTCGGAACCGTACGGCCGGCGTCAGTTACGTGCTCGTCCTGGCGGTGGCGGGTGTGCTCACGGCCGTTGTTCTGTGGGGAGCTCTGGGGGCAGGCCACGCTGCCCAAATCCTTCCCCTGTGGGCCGACTTCATGGCGCGCGGCTCGTTGGCCATGGCTGCGTATGTCTGGCTGAGCCGTCGCCTCCGGACTGGGCCTGCGCAACGATCTGTTGCCAGGTAGTGCCCTCAGCTCGGGAAACTGCGGCACTTCGGGGCCGGTGGGAGCGCTGTCAGGCAGGCCGAGGCACGATGTTCACCGCGCGGTAGTCGTACCCGTCCTACTTGAAGCCAAGGGCTTCCCATGTGAGGTCGACCTGCTGTCCGGGCGAAAGCGTGCGGAAGCCGGTCGCCTGGATCTCGGCGTAGTGGCCGAAGCAGCCACCGGGGGTCTCGGGGGAGTCGAGAACGCCCCACCCTTCCTCGTCGTACCACTCGCGGACAGTCGCAGTCACCATGGACGGAACCCTACGGCTCTCTGCGCCGACGCACCTGGCACCTGGCACCTGGCACCTCAGCTTGGGAAGCTGCGTGCTCGTGGGAAACGGAGCTGACGCGGCCGGATTTCGTGGCGCTGGCGGAGTCGTTCGGGGAGCCGGGGATGCGGACGTGGGCGGAGACGCTGGCGACGGACCTCGCGAAGGCGTTGGCGGAGCCGAGGCCGTGTGTGGTGGTGCTTCCGGCGGTACTGCGGCTGTTCGCGGCGACGCATCCGGACTCGGACTGATCACCCGATCAGCGGTTCTCGGTGACCTGTACGGGATATGTTCCGTGAGGCTGCGGGCATCCCCGGCCGAGCCGATGTCAGATGCGGCCATTACCCTGAGCCCGGAGAGGAGGACAGCGTGCTGCTGAGGTTCCGCGTCGCGAACGTACGGTCCCTGCGAGACGAGCAGGAGCTGTCCTTCGTCGCGCCTGGTGACGAACAGGGCGGGTCGGCGAATCCGATGGATCTCGCAGGCGGCGGATCCATCTCCGTACTCCCGCTGGTCGGCATCTTCGGGGCCAACGCCTCCGGTAAGTCGAATGTGCTGACCGCCATGACGGACATGCGCAACGCGGTCCTCAACTCCTACGCGCGCTGGGCCTCTTACGACGGCATCCCGCGCCAGGTCTTCGCCCTGAATCCCAAGAGCGAGAGCGAACCCTCCTTTTTCGAGGTCGACGTCGTCATCGACTCGGTCCGTTGGACGTACGGCTTCGAGCTCGGCGCCACCCGAGTCGAGTCCGAATGGCTGCACAGCTACCCGCTCGGGCGCCGTCAGGAATGGCTCGACCGCGACGCCTCCCGGCCGGATGTCTTCAAGTGGCCCGGCGGACGTGTCAGGGACCGGGCCCAGCTCGTACGGCGTACACGGCCCAACGCACTGCTGCTCTCCACGGCCGGCACGGACAACCACCCGCAGCTCTCTCCGCTCTTCCACTGGTTCCGCCGCAACTTCTGGATGATCAGCCCGGAGACCGAGCGGGACGAGCGCGCCCGCTACACCACGAAGGAACTGTCCGGTCCGAGGGCCACCAGGATCCAGGAACTGTTGAGAGTCGCCGACCTCGGCATCACCGGAGCGACGGTCGTCCAGGACGGCCCGGGCCAGGACGCGGTGAAGCTGACGCACCGTTCGGCTGCCGGGGACGTGTCCTTCGACTGGCAGGAGGAGTCCTACGGCACGCGCTCCTGGTTCGCGCTCCTCGGCCCTCTGCTCCTCGCCCTCGACGAAGGCGCGGTCCTGCTCGTCGACGAACTCGACGCGAGCCTCCACTCCCGCTTCGCGGCTGAGGTCGTCCGGCTCTTCCACGACCCGCACGCGAATCCCAAGGGCGCCCAGCTGGTCTTCACGTCGCATGATGCGACGGTGCTCACCACCCCGAGCGGCGAACGGCTCCTCGACCCCGGACAGGTGTGGCTGACGCAGAAGGACAAGGACGGGGCGACCGAGCTGTATCCGCTCACCGATGTGGAGCCGGGCGAGGACGAGGACCTCACGCAGTCGTACCTCGCGGGGGCCTTCGGCGGGGTTCCGGCCCTTCTGGAAGGGCAGATCGCGCGCCGGCTGTTGATGGCGCGTGAGGCCGGCACGTACGACGAGACGGGCGATCGAGCGGACCGGGCGGGGCGCGACTGATGGGGCGGGCGCAGAAGGGCAAGGACTCGTGGGAGCGTCCGGCCCGACCGGGTGGACAGCGCAGGCGCCAGATCTTCGTCTTCACCGAGGGAAAGGTGACCGAGCCCTCGTATCTCGACATCCTCAAGGACCAGGGCGTCCCACTCGCCGGCGAGGTCCCGGTGGAGATGCACATCGCCAACCGCAGGGCGGACAGTGGGCGCAAGCCGCTCGACCTCGTCGAGCAGGCGATCAAGCTGAAGCGCGAAGAGGACCGCAAGGCGAAGCGGGCCAAACTGGACGCGAAGTACCTGCCTGAAGTCTGGTGCCTCTTCGACCATGACAACTACAAGTACGTTCGCGATGCGCTGGAGCAGGCGGAGAGGGCGGGCATCGGAGTCGCCTTCTCGCATCCGTGCTTCGAGGTGTGGCGCCTCGCCCACTACAAGCCGGTCAGCGGCTCGTTCGCCGGGGTGTGCGGCGGGGTGGCCGACCGGCTCCCGTTCCAGCGTGGCTCCCAGGACGCCAAGACTCCCAAGGTCGTCCTGCCGGACCAGGTCCTGGGCCGCTACAAGGCGGCGCGGAAGAACGCCGAACGGATGAACAACCAGCATGCGGCGCATGTGGACAGGTGGGACAGGGACCCGTACACGGACGTGCACGAGTTCGTGGAGAAGGCGCTGCACATCGACTCGTACTGACCCGTCGGCCGCGACTGCGCGCTGATTTCGGTATGACCCCGGCCGGGCAATAGGGTCTCTCCGTCATCTCAGGTCGGGCCGTAGGGAGTCGTAGTACATGGCCAAGCTCACGCTCGCCCAGCTCGAACGGCATCTGTGGGCCGCCGCGGACATCCTGCGCGGCGCGATGGACGCTTCCGAATACAAGGACTACATCTTCGGGCTGCTCTTCCTGAAGCGCGCCAACGACGAGTTCGAGGCGGCGAGGGACAAGCTCAGGGAGTACGCGGTCGAGGAGCTGAAGCTCAGCGACGAAGACCTTCCCGGCTACCTGGAGCAGGCGGGGCCGTACCGCAAGCGCGATGTCCTGTACGTGCCGGGGGAGGCCCGTTGGGACGAGGTCTCCGCCGCCACCCACAACATCAACGAGATGACCCTGCGTCCCGCGCTGCAGGCACTTGAGAGGCAGAACACCAAGCTCAAGGGCCTCTTCGACCACCTCGACTTCAACCGCATCGGCGGCTCGGGCGCCGCGTCCGGCGCGGCGAAGCTTGCCGACCAGCGCCTCAAGCTCCTCATCGCGCACTTCGGTCGGATCCGGCTGCGTACGGAGGACTTCGAGTTCCCCGACCTGATCGGTGCCGCGTACGAGTACCTGATCAAGGAGTTCGCGGACACGGCCGGACGCAAGGGCGGCGAGTTCTACACCCCGCGCGCCGTGGTCCGCATGATGGTCGAACTCCTCGCCCCCACCGAGGACATGAGGATCTACGACCCGTGTGTCGGCTCGGGCGGCATGCTCATCCACGCGGCGGAGTACGTGGAGGAGCATGGCGGCGACACGTCGTCGATGTTCTTCGCCGGACAGGACGCCAACTCCGGGTCCTGGATCATGTCGACGATGAACATGGTCCTGCACGGGGTACGCCGCTTCGACCTGGCCACCGGGGACACGCTCTCGCAGCCGGCGCACGTTCCGCGCTCGGACGAGGACCGGTTCGACGGGGTGCTCAGCAATCCGCCGTTCTCCTTGGACTACGTCCTCGCCGACCTGGCACATCCGGCTGAGCGTGCCAAGTACGGGAAGACGAGCGAGCGTGGCAAGGCCGACCTGATGTTCCTCCAGCACATGCTGTGGGAGGCCAAGCGGGACAGCGCTCGTGGCGGCATGGTGATCACGGTCATGCCTCATGGAGTGCTGTTCCGTGGGGGTGGTGAACAGGCCATTCGCACCGCGCTGTTGGAGGAGGATGCCATCGAGGCGGTCATCGGTCTCGCGCCGAATCTCTTCTACGGGACCGGTATCCCGGCGTGCATCCTGGTGCTGCGCCCGCCGGGGCGGAAGGACCCGGCGCGGGACGGGAAGGTGCTGTTCATCAACGCCGACCGGGAGTTCCACTCGGAGCGGGCGCAGAACGTGCTGCTGCCCGAGCACGCCGAAAAGATCGTCTCGACGTTCCACGCGTACGCGGAGGTACCCGGCTTCTCGCGGATCGTGACCCGCGAGGAACTCGCCCTGAACGACGACAACCTCAACATCCGCCGGTACGTCGACAACACGCCGCCGCCCGAGCCGCAGGACGTTCGGGCGCATCTGGTGGGCGGCGTCCCGCGTGCGGAGATCGAGGCGAAGAAGCCGCTGCTCGACTCGTACGGGATCGGGATGACCGATCTGTTCGTGGAGCGGGAGCCGGCGGACCCCGCGTATGTGGACTTCCGGGACGAGTCGGCGGGTGGCCGTCCCGAGTTGGGGGAGCTGGCCCAGCCTCGAGAGGAGGCGTTGCGGGCGGAGTTCGGTAAGTGGTGGGAGGAAGAGGCTGCCCGCCGGTTGGAGGCGGTGGCGGCCACACCTGAAGCTCTTGCTTCGTCCACGTCCTCCGAGCGCAAGGCCGCGTTGATGGCGGTGCGGGGGCAGTTGATGGAGGCGTTCGGGCAACGGCTGGGTCGGGTCGGGTTGCTGGACCGGTATGCGTTGGCCGGGGCGGTCGCGGGTTGGTGGTACGACGCCAAGTACGACTTGCTCGCACTGTCGGAGAACGGGTTCGGGGGTGTGGTCGACGGCTGGGTCGAGAACGTCGACACCATGCTTGCACCTGAACAGGACGCGCGGACAAAGAAGTTGCGTACGAGGTCAGCTGCGGAGCGGCGGCAGGCGTACGACCACAAGGTGGTCGCCGCCATTGCTCCGCGGTTCCTGGAGGAGCTGGCGGAGGCAGATGCGCGCAAGGCGGAGGCCGACGCGCGGTTCAAGGAGCTGGGTGCGCGGCTTTCCGAGGGCGGGGAGGAGCCGGAGGCCGACGGTGACCCGTCCGATGGTGAGGTTGAGTCGGAGGAAGTCGCTCTGAGTATCGAGGAGTTGGCCGAGCTTACGACTGAGCTGGCCAAGGTGAAGAAGGCGCGCGCGAAGGCGGGTGCGGACATCAAACGCCTTGAGGCGGACTTCCACCGGTATCCGTATCCGAGCAACCCGCCGACACTGGGGGAGGAGCCGCCGTGGTTGTTCCGGGCGCGGGAGGAGTTGGACGCGGAGGGGAAGCGTCGGGTGGTGCTCGACTTGTTGCGGGACGACCTGGCGGCGAAGCTGGATGGCCATGTGGTGCGGTGGCAGCGGGAGTTGGCGGCGTCTTATGAGACGTGGGAGCGGAAGTACGCGGTGTCGTTGGGAGAGATTCGGGCGGGGCGGGAACGGCTGGCCAGTGAGCTGGACGGGTTCTTGAAGGAGCTGGGTTATGCGTGAGCTGGCCCCCGGGTGGACGTGGAGCAGAGTTGGTGACCTCTTCGATATGCAGCTCGGCAAGATGCTTAGCAAAGAAGCATCGGCGGGGCTTGAGCAGCGGCAGTATCTGACCAACAAGAACGTTCAGTGGAATAGGATCGATTTTGAAGCGCTGAACTATATGAGCTTCAGCTCGGCTGAGCGTGAGAAATTTCGTCTGGGTCAAGGCGATCTGCTAGTTACGGAGGGAGGAGAGGTCGGGCGGACGGCGATTTGGCAGGGAGAGCGCGACGAATGCTACTTCCAGAAGTCGCTACACCGTTTGAGGTCCCGTGGGCAGATCGATCCCCGGTACATGCTGCATTACATGAACTATGCGGCGCGTTGGCAGATGTTCACGGATTCGGTGGGGCAGACGAGTATCGCGCACCTGCCGCAGGACAAGTTTGCGGAACATCTCGTCGTGCATCCAGCCGATCTGGCGGAACAGCGGCGGATCGTTGAAGTGATCGAAAATTTCAGTGCATTGGAGCGGGGAGTCGAGGCATCGATCGCCAAGCTGCAGAGTGTGCGGCAAGGGGCGTTGCTGGATTCCATGAGTCGGATTCAGCCCGAATGGGCGCCCGTGCGTGATCTCGGTGAAGTCCGCATGGGTAAGCAGCTCTCACCGGCGAGCCGGATGGGTGCGGGGCAATGGCCCTACCTCCGGGTTGCGAATGTGTACGAGGGGCGTATCGACTACTCGGACGTGAACGCCATGGCCTTCTCGGCTGCGGAGCGCGACACGTATGGGCTCATGTCAGGTGACATCCTGCTGAACGAAGGACAGGAGAACCTGATGATGGTGGGGCGAAGTGCGCTGTACGACGGCGCGCCTGGCGAATTCGGTTTTCAGAACACGCTGATTCGGTTCCGGCCCGGCCCGGCTGTCGTTCCTGAGTTCGCGCAGGCGGTTTTTGTCTGGTGGCGCATGAATGCAGTGTTCGCAGGGATCGCGGAGAAGACGAGCATCTCGCACCTGGGTGGGAGCAGGTTCGGGGCACTGTTGTTCCCGTTGATTCCGGTGGCTGCGCAGCGACGTATCGTTGAATCGCTCGATGCCGTGGAAGACCAGAGACTAACGGAGGTCGCAGAGCTTTCAAAGCTGCGTCGACTCAAGCAGGGGTTTATGGATGACCTGTTGTCGGGGCGGGTTGTGGTATCTGCTGTGGCGGTCTAAGCGAACGACGCCCGGGCCTCGCAGTGGTGCGAGGGCCGGACGAATCGTGGTGTGGAGCGGTTAGGCGGTGAGGCTTCCATTCTTGACCCTTGCAACGAACGATGTCCAGATAATCGGCGGGAAGATCAGTGTGGACCCATGAGGCGTCTTGGAGTCGCGGGCAGAGACATCTTCGGGGTGGTTGCCCAGGACCTCCAGGCGACTGCCGTCCTCATTGCCGCTGTAGTGAGGATTTTCGCCAGCCGTTCAGCATCGCTGCGTTCAGGATGGTTCGGTCAGTCATCGTGTTCGTAGTCCTTCACTGTCGTCCGGCGCATGTGCCCAAGCTCCTGGCTTCTGCGAAAATTAGGCCGCCTTGGCCGCAGCCACATCCCGCGCACGGAGCGCGAGTTCCCGAACAGGTGGGGCGGTTGGGCGTCGGCGTAGTTCCGTGTTCATCGTGTGGAAGTGGTCGTCACCGCGGTTGGACGAGACGTGTTCGTACTCGTCCAGGAACCGTGACCAGCTCTCGCAGGCCGCGTCCAAGTGGCCGACGCGTAGTTGGCGTTGCGCGAGAAGCGCATAGGCGTGTACGCGGCCTTGGCGTTCCTGTTTTGGCTGGAGGCGGATCGACTGTTTCAGGGCTTTGATCGAGCCTGCGAAATCCTTCTCCTCGTACAGGACGTGGGAGACGTGGAAGAGGTAGGCGGTCTGGTCGTAGCCGCCGATCGCATCCCTGCGGCTGTCCGCCTTCGATAGAGCGTCCTCCGCCTCCTTCAGGCGGGCGTGGGCTTGTTGCTTCAGGCCCACCATGGACGCGGAATGCGCCTGCTGACCGCGTAGGAACGCCACGAGACGTGGGCCCGCAGAGGGGGCAGCTTCTGCTGCGGAGTTCGCGAGTTCCAGAGCCTTCGGGCCGTAGCCCAGGTTGGAGGCCTGGAGGGACATGCCGCGCAGGGTCCTGCAGTAGGTGATGTGGTCCTCCGCCTCGCGTGCTAGGCCGAGGGCTTGGACGTAGTAGCGCTGTCCGAGGCCGTGAGCCTTCTCGTACATGGCCATCCAGCCGGTCAGGTACGTGAGGTCGGACGCGGCGGCCAGCATGTCCTTGCGGACGGATTCCGCGGCCTGTGCCTTGAGCCAGGGACCGACGGTGTTGACGAGGAACGCGGACGCCATGGGCATCGCGTGCCCGGCACCCAGTTCGTCGAGGATGTCCGCGATCCGATCGGTCATGGTGCGGATCGACTGCACCTGTGAAGAACCGATACGAACGGTCTTCTTGCCGGGAGTCACCGATTCCTCCGCCGCTCGCGCAGGGAGGGTGAACGCGGGAACTGACAGTGCGGCGGAGAAGACCGTGGCAGCCAGCATGCTGCGGCGGGACGGATCCATTGTTGCCCTTCCGAGGTCGATCAACTCCTCGACAGTGTCGGCGCTTTGGGTGTCCGTGAGTGATGGTGCGGGCTCCAGGCCGACCTCCGCGTGAGTGACGGGTCGTCCGAGACGTGCCGAGAGGGCCTCGACGATCAAAGCCCTGACCTGGAGTTTTGGTTGAACTCCTGCAATCCAGTGCGCGACTGCGGTGCGGTCGTACGTCAGGTCGAGTCCTGCCTGGGGGCCGAGGCGATTCACCTGCTGTGCGAGCTGCGTTCTGGTCCATCGTGCCTGGTCAAGCAGGTTGTCCAGGGCGCGGTTGGGGGTGCGTTTCCGTGCCATGTCCTCAACTCCCGACGGCTTGCATGGTGTTCAACGACGGCGTTCACGGCGTTCACGGTCTGACCGTCTTCCAACGGTACCTGCGGAGGGTGTCCGAGCGGTTACCTCTTGCACAGGCACCGAGTGATCTCGGCCGAAAGGAAGGACCCCCGCGACCGCTTGCGACGGCCCGGGGGCATGGCCCTCAACCACACTGGAGTTGAAGACGTGTTGCACCATATCGCCCGCCTCATCCGGCCGCTGCTGAGGCTGGTACGGCCCGCATCGGGGCGTCACCGGTACTCCACCGGGGGAGGGTCGGCGCTTGCCCCTGTGCCTGCCGCCCCCGCCGCACCCAGCCGCTGGCCTTCCCCGCATGAAGCCTCCCTCCGGGGTGAGGACTCCCGACTCGTCCGCCCCTACCTCCTCGCCCACGAACAACGCGAGCTGGCCAGGCAGCAGCGCTCCCGCCGCCGAGCCCTCTGGCTTGCCGTGCACGGCATCGACGTAGGGCCACGGCGCATTCACGGCGTCGACGTCGGCTCGCGTCGAATTCACGGCACCGGGGTGGCCGCCGCATGATCTACGCGAGCCACGACACCGCCGCCACCACAGCCACCCGCCCCCGTCTCCTCCCCTGGTCCAACCTCGACGGCAACCCCTGCTACCTCCTCACCGACAGCACCGGCACCAGCCACCTCTCCCGGATCGCCGACGGCATCGAAGCCGTCCAGCTGGACATGGCCGACGATCTCCTCGACCACGCCGCCGATCTCCTCGGGGACGGCAAGGCCACCGCGCCCCAACTCCGCTTCCTGGCCGCCAGGTTGACTGAATCACTCCACGACGTGCGTCGCGTCGCCCGGAGCCGGGGCGCCCGCCTTCCCGAGTCTTGCGACGACGAGGACCCCGACGACGTCGCCTCGGAGGAGGACCCCAGCACCTGAGACCCGCCCCGCCGAGCGTGCGGACGTACCGCCACAAAGCCCCGTACGTCCGCGCGCTCAGCCATGTCCTACGTCCTGATCCCTTTCCCTTACCTCGCTCCCTGGGCACAGAATGGATCTCCGGGGAACAGTGGGACGTACGGAGAGAGGCGCGGGGCTGTGGTGGTGCACGTCGAGCGGGACGAGGTGGAGCGGCCGTTCGTCGCGCAGTTGGAGGCCATGGGGTGGACGCACGTCCCGGGCGCGGAGTTGGACACGCTTGACGCGGCCAAGCCGTTACTCGTCGACCAACTCGGGCCCGCGCTGAGGGGGATCAACCTTCGGGGTGGTGACGGTCAGCCCTGGATGGGCGACGACGACATCCAGCGGGCGGTCAATGAGCTGGCCTCCCTCTCCCTCGGCAACGGCGTCGTCCACGCGAACCTCGCCGCCACCGACATGCTGCTCCACGGCTGGATGCTCCCCTCGCCCTCCGCCGCGCACGGTGGTCCGTCAGCCACCGTCCAGTACGTCGAGTGGCACCCGGACCATGTCACGCGCAACACCTTCACTGTCGTCGATCAGCTCCGTGTGCGTAGCCGCTCCGGTGAGCTGTCGATACTCGACCTCGTCCTCTTCGTGAACGGCATCCCGCTCGTCGCCGTCGAGTGCAAGAGCGCCGATCTCGCCGAGCCCGTCCGTAGCGCCGTAATCGATCTTCGGCACTACGCCGGGAACCCCGTTCTGGACCTCGACGCCACCAGTACTCCGGTCCCCGCCGGTGTGCCGGAACTGTTCCGGACCGTGCAGCTCCTCGTCGCCGCGACCGGCCAGACCGCCCACCTGGGTACCGTCACCTCCGAGCCCGAGCACTTCCACCCGTGGCGCAGTGTCGAACCGGAGGAAGAGGGCACGCTGCGGCGGGAGTTGCGTAGCGCCGGGCTGCTCGCGGACGGCGCCGCATCCGCCTCCGAATCCGCACCCGCACCGCTCGGCGAACAGCAGAAGCTCGTCGGTGTGATCCTGCGGCCGGCTGCCCTGCTCAATGTCGTACGGCACTACGTGATCCCGATGGCCGTCGAGTCGGGGGCGGACGGCGGTGCCGTGCGGACCGTCAAGGCTGTCGCCCGGCATCAGCAGTACCGGGCTGCCGAGAAGGCCGTACGCAGACTGCTGACCGGGCGTGCTCGTGCCGGACGGGACACCGATGACGAGCGTGGCGGTGTCATCTGGCATACGCAGGGCTCCGGTAAGTCGCTGACCATGACGTTCCTGGTGCGGCGGGTCCATCTGCACCACCGGCTCAGTGAGTTCATGGTGGTCGTGGTCACCGACCGCACCCAGTTGCAGACCCAGCTCTCGCGGACGCTGAAGCTCAGCGAGTCCGATGTCGAGACGGCGAAGACCCGGACGCAGATGGAAGGGCTGCTGCGCGACGGTGGGCGGCGCGTCGTCTTCGGGATGATCCAGAAGTACGGGACCGGCTTCACCTTCGCCGGGGACACGGAAGGCAGCGGGGACGACCGGGATCTGGTCGGGGAGGGCGAGGAAACCGCGCAGAGGCAGGGCGAGACCCAGGGACCCGTACCGGACTTCCCCGAGTGCAACACCTCCCCGGACATCCTCGTCCTCGTCGACGAGGCACACCGCTCGCACACCAGCGTCCTGCATGCCGCCCTCCGCAAGGCGATCCCGAACGCCGCCAAGATCGGGTTCACGGGTACGCCGATCATCACCGGGCGTGAGGAGGACACGCGCCGGATCTTCGGGCGGGGTGACTCGCCGCGAGGATTCCTCGACGAGTACCGGATGGAGGACGCCGAGCACGACGGCGTCGTCGTCCGCATCCGCTACGAGGGGCGGACCGGGGAAGGCGAGGTCCGTGACGGAGAAGTCCTCGACCAAGGGTTCGACGACCTCGTACGGGACCGCACCCCCGAGGAGCGGGCCGCGCTGCTCAAGCGCTGGCCCACCGAGCGAGACGTCGCCGAGTCGGTTCCCATGATCGAGGCCAAGGCCGAGGACATGCTGGAGCACTGGGTGACCGCGGTGCTGCCCGGCGGGTTCAAGGCACAGGTCGCGGCCGTCAGTCGGAAGGCGGCCGTGCAGTACCACCACGCTCTGCGCAAGGCCCGTGACGAACTGCTCGCCGAGCTCGCCGAGTTCGACCCGGAGTCGGTGGCCGGGATCCCGCTGGAGAAGCTGTCCGCCAGACTGCGCTATCTCCACCAGGCCCATCAGTTCCGGGCGGTGCTGCGCCGGGTCGACTTCGTGCCGGTCATCTCGCCGGGTTCGGGTCACAAGCGGGGGGAGTGGAGGGAGTGGACCGACGCCGGTCGCCAGGAGGCGTACACCGAGCGCTTCCAGAAGGCGTTCCCCGAGCTGGCGCCGGATCCGGAGTGGGTGGCCGTGACGCCCTTCAATCCGCCGCAGGCCCCGACTCCGCCGACCGACTACGTCGAAGGCATGAACGCCCCGTGGTCCGATGCCACGATCAGTGAGCCACAGCCACTCTCCACCACGGTGCCCGACCCCGTGCACGCTGACAGCCCCATCGCGTTCCTGATCGTGAAGTCCATGCTGCTCACGGGATTTGACGCTCCGCGCGAACAGGTGCTCTATCTGGACCGGCCTATCCGTGACGCCGAGTTGCTCCAAGCCGTCGCGCGCGTCAACCGCACCTCGCCCGGCAAAGAAGTCGGCTACGTCGTCGACTACTACGGCGTCTTCGAGCACCTCTCCAGCGCACTCGCCGGGTACCGGAACGCCGATGTCGCCGACACCATGCGCAAGTTGTCCGACGAGGTGGGCGATCTCGCTCCCGCTGCCGAAGAGGTCCGCGCCTTCCTGCGTCGCAACGGCATCGACGACGCGGAACTCGACCAGCTCGCCAAGCTGGGGCCGGCCGCTCTCGCACTGCGACCCGAAGCCCTGCGGTTCGGTTTCGACGAGGTGCTGCACACGTTCCTCGCCACCCTTGAGCGCGTTCTTCCGCACGAGGACGCCCTCGACTACGTCGCGGACGCCAGGCGCTGGAGCCTGCTCCAGAAGCGGGTGCGGCGACTGTGCCGGGACGACGAGGGTGGCACGTTCACGCTGCGCCGGTACGGGCGCAAGGTCCGGGCCATGATTGCCGACCACCTTGAGGGCCCGGAGATCGATCAGGTCATTCCGCCGGTCTGGCTCACCGCACTCACCTTCGACGACGCCGTGCGGCGGCTGCCGCCGCAGGAGGCCGCGGCGGAGATGGGCCATGCGCTCCGCTTCCATCTGGAGGAGCGGACGAAGCGGGAGGACCCCGCGAAGTACGAGCGGCTCTCCAAGCGTTTGGAAGAGATCCTGCGCACGATGCCGGGCCGCTTCGAGGAGCAGATGGAGGAGTTCGGCGCGCTGATCGAGGAGGCCAGACAGGAGCAGGAGGAGTCCCCGGAACTCGTCGGTCTCACGCCGCTCGAACAGAGGGTGTACCGGCTGGTGGAGCAGATCCTGGAGGACACTCCGGGGATCAGGCTGGCAGGCAACGGCGACGTCAGGCAGCTCACGGGCAAGGTGTGCGACGTGGCGACTCGGGCCATGGCCAGGGCGTCGTACCAGGGGCAGCACCAGGACATCAGCATGCTGGCCGGAGACCTCCACGATGTCCTGCTCAGTGGCGGTGTCCGGCCCGTAGGCGCTGACTGGGCGCCGTTGGACAACGCGGCTGAGCGCCTGGCGTCCTTCGCGCAGGACAACCTTCGGCAGTTTCGGGGAAGAGCGAGGGGACAATAGACCGGTGACCGCGCCGGCCGATCCTTCGACGTACTCCGCCCCCGAAGCCCTGCTCACTGTGGACGGGCTGGCGCTGCGGGTGCGCGCCAGCGCCCGCAGGAAACGGTTCGCGCTGACTGTCGAGGCTGACGCGACCCTCACCCTGCACACCCCTGCCGGGCGTTCGACGGCCGAGGCGGAGCAGTTCGTACGCGCGCACCGGGACTGGTTGGTGACCAAGCGTCGGGAGCGGGAGCACACACGCCCGCTCAGCCCCGTCAAACAGCTCGCCGACGGAGAGGTCTTCCGCTATCTGGGGCGGACGTATCGGCTGGCCGTGTCCGGTGAGGAGGGGGCGGCCGGAGGGGTCCGGCTGGTTGCGGGGCGCCTTGTCATGGGCCCGGATCTGGCGGCGGAGCCGCAGGCGGGGCGGGCAGCGCTCGTCGACTGGTACTGCCGGGCCGGCCGGAACTGGACGGGACATCGGCTTCAGCCCTGGGCGGCCCGCATGGGTGTGACCGAGCCGGAACTGGAGGTTCGGGACCTGGGGGACCGATGGGGTTCTTACCGGCCGCCGCAGCACGGGGCGGCCGCCAACGGGCTGATGAGTCTCGGGTGGCCGCTCTTCCAGCTGCCCATGCATCTGATCGACTACGTCATCGCACACGAACTGGCCCACGTGAAAGTGTCCGGGCACCGAGAGGACTTCTGGCGGCTGCTGCGGATCGCGCTGCCCGAGTACGAAGAGCGGCGGACGGACCTTGACGAGCTGGGGCGGCGACTCTGGATGGGCGATATCCGGTGAGTCAGACTGAACTGCCCGTATGCATAGATGAGTTCAGCCACGGCAATAGCTACCGGATTGCAAGCACGAGATTCCGCGGCCGAGGACCTCGACCCGAGCAGCGACCTGGCCGGCGACTGGGCTGCGACCTGGGGGGATTGCTGGGCGACGACGGTCGCAGAGGAGTGCAGCATCAACCCCACCACAACCGCCGTCGATACGGGCTCGATCAGCAGCATGGTGGTAGCTGTTGCTCCGACCGTCGCGTAAGCCGCATCAGTCTACGGTCGCCCGGTCGAGCCGCAGGGCGGGGGTGGGCGTTGCAGCGGGGTGCGTAGTCTCGCGGCATGCATTCACACATGCGTTTCCAGAACCCTCCTGCCCTGCCGCATGACGTGGTGGTCGAGGCATTGGAGCGGGCGCTCGGGGACCGGGCGCATGAGTTCGAGGCAGCGAGCGTCTTGGTCGGGAGCGCCTTGAAGGACGACGATCGGGAGTTCGTTGAACACTGGTGTGTGCAGGTCGGGACGCGGGCTGTGTCCGGCAGCCCGCTGCTTGGGCTGGCCGGCCTGTGCCTGGGACATACCGCTCGACGGTTCGGGCATCTCAGCGATGAAGCCCTCGCACTGGCGCAATCGTTGGCGGCGCGTGCTGGGGTGGATCCGTCGGACGTGGACGGCCGAGCGCTCGACGGCCTCGACGACGTCCGGAGCTTCCTGCGCCTCTGGTGAGGCTGGCTGCTGCAGTGCGAGTCAGGCAACGTTCGCCCCGGCCACGACCTGGCGGAGGTGTTCGTCGGTGGCGTGCTTGTTCCGCCAGATGATGTAGCGGCGGATCATGCTGCCCCGCTCCTTGTGGCTGGCGTGATCGGTGCCGTCAAGGGTGAAGTAGCGCAAGGCGGTGAACTGGGCCTCTATACGGCTCAGCCACGAGGAGTTCGTCGGGGCGTAGGCAATCTTGACGTTGTTGGCCTCGGCCCGGTCGGCGATTCGGCGGCACCGCTTGGTGGTCCGTTGGGGCGAGTAGTTGTCGCTCACGATTGCGATGTGCTTCTCGGTCGGGTGCAAGGAGCGCAGGTAGCAGCAGAACTCCAGGAACTTGCCCGGTTCTTGGTCTTCTCGATGTGCCCGTAGAACTGGTCATTGCCCAGGTCGTAGGCGGCGAACAGATGGCGGACGCCGTGCGGGCGGGTGTAGGTGGCCCTGTGGCGCGGTCGCGGCTCCCACTCGGGGGCCACTGCCTAGCAGTCGTAGCGGTGCGCGTAGGGCAGTTCGGGGCACGGGCAGCCCGGTGACCATCGGCATCGACACCGACGGACGCTCCGGCGGCTGCCAGATGCAGCTGCGGCTGCAGAAGGTCTGACAGCCGGGTTCCAGCGCTCCGGCCGGTTCACGCGCTTCCATGGCAGCGCCCTGAACTCCCCTTGAATCAGGTGGAGTTCAGGGCGTGACGTGCGTCCGTCGCCGGATCGTCTACCAGATCGCCTCGACCCACTCCGGGTGGTCGATGAACGGGTTGCGGTTGTGCTGGTAGGTGTCGTAGATCGCCTGGTTGCGCGTCTCCTCGAAGGCGCTGGGCGGGTCCGCCTCGTTCCACGCCTTGAGTACGGCGAGCTTGCCCATGTACGGGTTGCTGCCGTTGCCCACCTTCTCGTTGGGCTCCAGGTCGGCCCAGCCGTCGTCACCCTCGTAGCGCACGGCCATGTAGAGGATCATGCGGGCCACGTCGCCTCTGTCCGCGGCGCGCGGCGCGAAGGAGTCGGAGTCGACGGTGCTGCCGCCGCCGTTGGTGACGGTGCTGCCGCCGTTGTCGAAGTCCAGGTTGCCCCGGGTGCTGTTGATCGTCACGTCGCAGGGGCGCAGGTGGTGCAGGTCCGTGCCGGGGCCGGTCGCCTCGCCGAAGTCGCCGTGGGACTTGGCCCACGTGTGCTCGCGGTTCCAGTCGCCGACGTCGCCGCCGTTGAGGGACTTGCTGCGCGAGACGCCGCTGTACAGCAGGATCACGTTGCTGCTGTTGTTCGGGTCCTGGTCGGTGACCTTGAGCGCGTTCCAGACCGCGGAGTACGAGATCTTCGTCTGGCTGCTGATGATCGTGTGCAGCGAGGACTTGAGCGTCGTACCGGTCTTGCCGACCGCGTTCTTGTAGTACGTCGTGTCGTACGCGGTCGTCGTCGCGCCGGCCGGAGTGGCCGTCATCGTGGGGATGGCGAGGGCCGCCAGGACGGTCGATGTGGCGAGCGCCACGGCCTTCCAACGGCGGGTGCGTATCTGCGTCGCGGGCATCGGGGGTGTCCGTTCTACGCGTGTCGAATGAGGGAGACATCCGGGAGCGTGACATGGACATGCGTTTCCGGCAATGAACTGCGCGTGTCTGTTGCGTGACGTGAACCGGCAACTCGGCCGATTTCGGCCCGATTTGACGCGCGTAGAGCCAAGGAGAGGCCATGAGGTGGTCTGGAAACGGGCGTGGCCCCCGACCGGCGTTCCGGTCGGGGGCCACTTCGGTGCCTGTCGGGTTCAGTTGACGTCCGACGCGTCCAAGCGGTAGATCGTCGACTGGTTTGTCGTAGTCGAGGTGGAGGTCGAGGACGACGAAGAGGACGAGGAGCCGGAGGTCGAGCTGTCGCTGTTGCTCGTGCTGTAGTCGCTCTCCTTCACCGCCGTGCCGTACTTCTGCACCCAGGTGGTGAGTTCCTGGTCGCCGCCGCCCATGCCGCCGCCCATGCCACCGCCGAGCTGGATGTAGTGCAGCTCGCCCTTCTTCACCAACTCCTTGAGCCTGGCCAGGGTCATCGCCTTGTCCTGACCGGTGAAGCCGAACATCGAGATGACGGGCTTGCCGGTGCTGAGGATCATCTGGCCGGCGCCCTGCGAGTTGGACACCGCGATCAGCCACTTGGCGCCGTCCTGGTGCTTCTCCAGGTACGAGATCAGCTCGTTGCTGACGCTGCCACCCATACCGCCGCCACCGCCGCCGCCACCGGAGCCGCCGCTCGTGCCACTGCTGCCGCCGGGAGCCGTACCGGTCCCACCGTTCTGGCCGGTGGTCCCGCCGCCGGGAGCCGTACCGCCGCCCGGGAAGCCCCCGTTCGTGCCGCTGGGTGCGCCACTGGGTGCGCCGCCGCCCTGCGGGAGCTCACCGTTGCCGCCACCCGGCTGCATCTGGCCGTTACCGCCGCCGGGGAGCTCCCCGTTCGCCTGGCCGCCCTGCTGGGTGCTGCTCTGCTGGCCGCCGGGACCGCCGCTGCTGCCGCCGCCGAAGCCGCCCCGGCCGCCACCGCCGCCGGGACCGCCCATGCCGCCACCGCTCGACGGACCCGCGGTCGGGTTGGTGCCGCCCATGCCGCCGCTGGTGGAGGAGAAGGCGGGCGAGACGGCGTAGGCCGTCGGACCCGCGAGGGCCGCCACGATCGCCGCGACGACGGAGGCGCCGAGCAGCCGGACCCTCGTACCGGAGCTCGCGGTCCGCAGGACGAACAGGCCCGCGATCGCGAGGACCATGAGTACGGCGATCGTCGGCCACAGCCAGGTGTTCCAGCCGGTGGCACGGCGCAGTACCACGATCGCCCAGACGCCGGTGACCGCGAGGCCGGCCGGCAGGACCCAGGACCAGCGGGCGTCACCGCTGCGGAAGGCGCGCCACAGCATGACGCCGCCGGCGCCGGTCAGCGCCGCGATGCCGGGGGCGAGCGCGGTCGTGTAGTACGGGTGCATGGTGCCCTCGGCCATGGCGAAGGTCACGTAGTGCAGCGCCAGCCAGCCGCCCCACAGGACGAGCGCGGCGCGCGTCATGTCGGTGCGCGGGGCCCGTCCGCACAGCACCAGGCCGGCGGCGAGCGCGAGGAACGCGAAGGGGATCAGCCAGGAGATCTGGCCGCCGAGGACGTCGTTGAACATCCGGCCGATGCCCGCGGTGCCGGCGAAGGTGCCGCCCCCGCCTCCGCCGCCCCCGCCGTTGCCCACGCCACCGAGGACGCGGCCCAGGCCGTTGTAACCCATGATCAGGTTCCAGGCGGAGCCGTCGGTCGATCCGCCGATGTACGGGCGGTCGTCGGCCGGGACGAGCGAGACCGCCGTGGCCCACCAGAAGCTGGAGACGGCCAGGGCGACCGAGGCCAGGGCCAGGTTGACGACCTTCTTCTTCCAGCCGAGCTTCGACGCGTACACGTACACGGCGAAGACGGCGGGCAGGGCGATGTAACCCTGGAGCATCTTGGTGTTGAAGGCGAGCCCGAAGAGGACCGCGGAGCCGATGAGCGGCAGCAGCTTGTCGTTGTGCACCGCGCGCAGGGCGAGGGCCGCGCCGCCGACCATCAGCAGGACGAGGATGGTGTCGGGGTTGTTGTCGCGGTTGATCGCGACGGTGATCGGGGTGAGCGCGAGGACGAGCGCGGCGATCGTGGCCGCCACGTGCCCGAAGACCCGCTTCACGGAGGAGTGCAGGATCCAGATCGTGCCGACGCCGGCCGCGACCTCGGGCACCATCATCTGCCAGGTCCCGAAGCCGAAGACGCGGCACGACAGGCCCATGAGCATCATCGCGAACGGTGGCTTGTCGACGGTGATGAAGTTGCCCGCGTCGAGCGAGCCGAAGAACCAGGCCTTCCAGCTCTGCGTACCGCTGTAGATCGCGGCGCTGTAGAAGCTGTTGAGGCTGGAGGAGGAGAGGTTCCAGGAGTACAGGACTCCGGCCAGCAGCATGATCGCGAGCAACGCGGGCAGCGACCAGCGCGGCGCCTTCTCGGGCGTGCCTGACTCGGCGGGGGCCGGCGGAGCCTCGGGGGCCGCGGGATCGGCGGCCGCGGCGGGGATCTCCGGGGCGTGGGGGTGTGGGTCGGTGGCAGATGTCACCATCGAATCGTCCGGACGGGGGGTGGGTGCGCGCTGTGGCGCGACTGGGTGCCACCTGTGAATCAAGGCAACACTGCGTTACGCGCGGTGCGGGCTTTCCCCAAGTGATCCCTCAGGGAAGCCCCCAGGTAAGCCCTCAAGGACCCCCCGAGGAAGCCCTCGATCGAGCCCCTGGGCGAGCCTCGAAGTAAGCTCGAAGTAGGTCTCGAAGTAGGTCTCGAAAAAAAGTGCGACTGACGTACAACCATTCGCATGTGCATGTGAGTCAGAAGAACACCAGCGTGCCGGGGGCGCGTTGATGTCCTTCACTGGGATGGGAAACCTCCATGACTCACCACATATCCAGATCCGCGCGCACCCGCGTACTCGGCGGCGCCGCCGTCTGCGCCGCGACCGTGCTGTCGCTCGTGGCCACCGCGACACCCGCCAACGCGGCCACGGCGGCCGTCAGTTGTACGTCCGCCAAGTCCGCCCTCGCCACCAAGCTGAAGAAGGACATCACCACGGCCCTCTCCGGCCGTCGAGGCTCCATCAGCGTCGGTGTGTTCGACCGCTCCACCAAGACGACCTGCGTGTACCGGGCGCAGACCGCCTACGACTCCGCCAGTGTCGTCAAGGTGACCGTCCTGTCGACGCTGCTCTGGGACGCCCAGAAGACCAACCGCGCGCTGACGGCCACCGAGAAGAGCCTCGCGAAGGCCATGATCACCAAGTCGGACAACGCGTCGACCACGAAGCTGTGGAACCAGCTGGGCCTGACGAAGATCAAGGCCTTCGTCGCGGCCGCGGGCATGACGCAGACCAAGCCCGGCGCGAACGGTTACTGGGGTCTCACCCAGATCACCGCCCGTGACGAGCAGAAGCTGCTGGCGCTCACCACCATCACCAACACGGTCCTGACCGACAACTCCCGTGCGTACATACAGCAGTTGATGAGCGAGGTCATCTCGTCCCAGCGCTGGGGCACGCCGAAGGGCGCGCCCACGGGTGTCTCGGTGCACGTCAAGAACGGCTGGCTGCAACGCGCCACGAACGGCTGGCGGGTGCACAGCGTCGGTACGTTCAAGGGCGGCGGCCACGACTACATGATCACGGTGCTCACGCAGGGCAACAGCACCTGGAACTACGGCATCACGACCATCGAGGGCATCGCCAAGGTCGTCCACCGGGATCTCGCCGCGAGCTGATCGCGAGCGGGTCGCGAGCCGGTCGCGAGCCGGTCGTGAATCGATTCCGAGCCGATCGTCAGACGACTTCACCGCGGCGCCTCCCGGCCGTCACCCACCCGATCCACGTACCGCCGGTCCGGCGGTGGCCAGCTGTCCGGCCGCCGCCGGACCGGCGAACGCCAACTCCCTCGGCAGTACGTCGGACCAGTGAACCGCCAGTGAACCGCCCTCCCTGGACGCGGTGTTGGAGCGGGACTGCCGGGTCGCCCGCCGCTTCACCCGGGGGTCGCCCGCGGTTTCACCCGGGCCGGGCCCGTCCGAGCCCGGCCCGGCCCAGCCTGTCCGACCCCGTCCAGGTTATTGACGTGTCAGTGACAACGGTGGCTTGATGAACGGTACGCAGACATGGGAGCGCTCCCACGCGTGTATACCGCACTCACACTCGCACTCCCGCTCCCGCCCCACTTCGGGAAGGACACCCCGTGCGCAGCAGACACCACAGCCACCCCCACCCTCACGACCGGCCCCGCAGTCACCCCCTCCTCGCCGCTTTCCTGGCCGCCCTGCTCGCTCTCGTCGCCGGCTTGGGCCTGGCCGGCGCCCCGTCCGCCGCCGCCGCGACCCCGGTGCGGATCATGCCGCTCGGTGACTCCATCACCGGTTCCCCGGGCTGCTGGCGCTCGCTCCTCTGGAACCAGTTGCAGAGCGCCGGTTACACCGACATCGACTTCGTCGGCACACTGAACGCCCAGAGCTGCGCCCTCACGCACGACGCCGACAACGAAGGTCACGGTGGGTTCCAGGCCACCGCCACCGCCGATCAGAACCTGCTGCCCGGCTGGCTGGCGGCGACCCGGCCGGACATCGTTGTCATGCACTTCGGCACCAACGACGTATGGAGCAGCATCGCGCCGGACACCATCCTCGCCGCGTACACCAAGCTGGTCGGCCAGATGCGGGCCAGTAACCCGGCGATGAAGGTGCTGGTCGCCCAGCTCATCCCGATCAACCCGAGCAGCTGTGCCGAGTGCGCCGCTCGTACGGTGGCCTTCAACCAGCGCGTTCCGGCCTGGGCGCAGGGCATCACCACCGGGCAGTCGCCGGTCACCGTCGTCGACCAGTGGACGGGCTTCGACTCGGCCACCGACACCAATGACGGCGTTCACCCCAACGCCTCGGGCGACGCCAAGATGGCGGCCCGCTGGTTCCCGGCGCTGTCGGCCCTGCTCACTCCGGGCGATCCGGGGGATCCCGGGGACCCGGGGAGCGGTGGCTGCTCGGCGGCCTTCCGGGCGGTGTCGGTGTGGCAGGGCGGCTATCAGGGTGAGGTGACGGTCACCAACACCTCGTCCACGGCACCGATCTCGTCCTGGGCGGTGACCCTCACATTCCCCACGGGCAGTCGGCTCACCCAGGTCTGGAACGGTGCGCTGACCGGGACGACGGTGCGCAACGCCGGCTGGAACGGCACGGTGGCGGCGGGGGCGAGCACTGCCTTCGGCTTCCTCGCGAGTACGCCGGCTGCGGCGGGCACACCTTCGGTGACGGCCACGTGTTCGGCGTCCTGACCCCGAGTACGGCTTGCCGGAACATGGAGGTGATCACGGAGGTGATCGCGGAGGTGATCGCGGCCTGACGGGTCCCTGCGGGGGTGCGGGGCAGCGGGGGCGCGGGGTGGGACGTCCGGGGCAGGCTGTGCCCCGCCCCGGACGTTCCACCCCGCGCATAGTGGCGCTCGGGCGTGGCCGGTGCTCGGTGACTGCCGGTCCCGTCGGCCCGGTCGGCCTGTATCCCGTCCGGTGCGCCACTACTGCGGCGAAACCGGCCTCCTGCGCCGGACGAATCGACGCCCGGCTACCCAGAGGTTGATCAGGAACAGTGCTGATCCGGCTATGAGCCAGCCCACGGATCCGCCGTCGCGGTAGGTCTGGAGGCCCATCACCAGCAGCAGCGAGCCGACCACCACGCCCATCAGGTCGAGGAAGGCGTCTGCCTGCCTCGCGATCTTCGACAGGTTGATCACGGCCTGATCCTGGCAGGTGACAGTACTCGCTGCCAAGGACGGGTTCCGGGGGTGGCCCGGGTTTTGTTGCGGAGGGATGAAATCCCCTTCCGCTCGTGTTGGTGCTTACCGGCGGAGTGCGGAATCGCGGATCTACGGAAGGCGCCGGAGTGGCAGAGCAGCGGGGGCGGAAGCCAGGACACGAACCGGAACAGGTGCCGGAACCGGCACAGGTGTCGGCATCGGTACCTGTACCTGTACCTGAACCGGGATGGGCGCGGCGGCTGGTCGGATACGCCTGGCGGTATCCGAAGGACGTCGTGCTGTCCCTGGGCGCCTCCCTCGGCGGTATGGCCCTCATGGCGCTGGTCCCGCTGATCACCAAGGTGATCATCGACGACGTCATCGGTGCCAAGAGCCGCTCCGTGGCCCCCTGGGCGGGCGCGCTCGTCGTCTCCGCCGTCCTCGTCTACGTCTTCACCTACGTCCGCCGCTACTACGGCGGCCGGCTCGCCCTCGACGTCCAGTACGACCTGCGGACGGAGATGTTCGAGACGATCACCCGGCTCGACGGGCGCCGCCAGGACGAGCTGTCGACCGGGCAGATCGTCGGGCGGGCCACCAGCGACCTCCAGCTGATCCAGAGCCTCTTCTACATGCTCCCGATGACCCTCGGGAACGTGCTGCTCTTCGTGATCTCCCTCGCGATCATGGCCTGGCTGTCGCTCCCGCTCACCCTGGTCGCCCTCGCCGTCGCCCCCGCCCTCTGGATCGTCGCCAAGCGCAGCCGTACGAAGCTCCACCCAGCCACCTGGTACGCGCAGGCCCAGGCCGCCGCCGTCGCCGGTGTCGTGGACGGCGCCGTGACCGGCGTACGCGTGGTGAAGGGGTTCGGGCAGGAGGACCAGGAGACCGGGAAGCTCAGGGAGGTCGGGCGGCGGCTCTTCGCGGGGCGGCTGCGGACCATCCGGTTCAACTCCGTCTACACGCCGGCCCTGCAGGCCGTGCCCGTGCTCGGGCAGGTCGCCATGCTCGCGGTGGGCGGGTGGCTGGCTGTGGGCGGGCACATCACGCTCGGTACGTTCGTCGCCTTCTCCACCTATCTCGCCCAGCTCGTCGGGCCCGTGCGCATGCTCGCCATGGTGCTGACGGTCGGGCAGCAGGCACGGGCCGGTACCGAGCGCGTCCTCGAACTCATCGACACCCGGCCGTCGTTGACCGACGGGGACAAGGACCTGCCCGCCGACGCCCCCGCCACCGTCGAGTTCGACGACGTGTCGTTCGGGTACGACGACGACCGGCCCGTACTCTCCGGGCTCAGCTTCGAGATCCGGCCCGGCGAGACCCTCGCCGTCGTCGGCTCCTCCGGCTCCGGCAAGTCGACCGTCTCCCTCCTCCTGCCGCGCTTCTACGACGTGACGCGCGGCGCGGTCCTCATCGGCGGGCACGACGTCCGCGAGCTGAGCCTCGACTCGCTGCGGTCCGCGATCGGGCTCGTCCCCGAGGACTCGTTCCTCTTCTCGGACACCGTCCGCAACAACATCGCGTACGGCCGTCCGGACGCGACCGAGGAACAGATCCTGGTCGCCGCGCGCGCCGCCCAGGCGGACCGTTTCATCGCCGAGCTGCCCCACGGCTACGACACCAAGGTCGGCGAGCACGGCCTCACCCTCTCCGGCGGCCAGCGGCAGCGCGTCGCACTCGCCCGCGCCATCCTCACCGACCCCCGACTTCTCGTCCTCGACGACGCCACCTCCGCCGTGGACGCCCGCGTCGAGCACGAGATCCACGAGGCGTTGAAGCACGTCATGGAGGGCCGGACGACCCTCCTCATCGCCCACCGCCGCTCCACCCTCGGCCTCGCCGACCGCATCGCCGTCCTCGACGACGGACGCCTCGCCGACCTCGGCACCCACGACGAACTCCAGGCCCGTTCCGCCCTGTACCGGCGGCTGTTGACCGACCCCGACGAGCTGGGCGGCGTCTCGCCCGGCCGCGCCCTGCCCTCCTCCGTTCCGCCCGAGGACACCTCCGTACGGGACGAGCTGGACGCCGAGTTCGACGCCGAGCGCGGGGTCACGCCCAGGCTGTGGAACGGTGACCGCGAGCCCAAGGACACCGCGTTCGCCGGGATGCCGGCCACGCCCGAACTCCTCGCCCAGGTCGAGGCGTTGCCCCCGGCCGCCGACCTCCCGGCCATCGACGAGGCACGCGCGGTCACGCCCGAGGAGTCGTACGGGCTGAAGCGGCTGCTGCGCGGCTTCGGTACGCCCCTGCTGGTGAGCCTCGGGCTCGTCGCCGTGGACGCCGGGATGGGGCTGCTCCTGCCGATCCTGATCCGGCACGGCATCGACTCGGGTGTCTCCCGACTCGCCCTCGGCGCGGTGTGGGTGGCCGCCGCGCTCGCCCTGGTGTCCGTCGCGGTCCAGTGGGCGGCGCAGATCGGCGAGATGCGGATGACCGGCCGTACGGGCGAACGCGTCCTGTACGCACTCCGGTTGAAGATCTTCGCCCAGCTGCAACGCCTCGGACTCGACTACTACGAACGGGAGTTGACCGGGCGGATCATGACGAGGATGACGACCGACGTCGACGCCCTCTCCACGTTCCTGCAGACAGGGCTGGTCACCGCCTTCGTCGCCGTCGTCACCTTCTTCGGCATCATGGTCGCCCTGGTGGTGATCGACGTACAGCTCGCCCTCGTCGTGTTCGTCACCATCCCGGTGCTGGTCGTCGGCACGTTCTACTTCCGCCGGGCCAGCGTCAAGGCCTACGAACTCGCCCGTGAGCGCGTGTCCGTGGTCAACGCCGACCTCCAGGAGTCGGTGGCCGGGCTGCGGATCGTGCAGGCCTTCCGGGGCGAGCGGGCAGGCGCGAAGCGGTTCGCGGAGGGCAGTGACAGTTACCGTCAGGCGCGCGTCCGGGGGCAGTGGCTGATCTCCGTGTACTTCCCCTTCGTACAGCTGCTGGCCTCGGTCGCGGGTGCGGCGGTGCTGGTCGTGGGGGCGGGGCGGATCGACAACGGGACGCTGACGACCGGCGCGCTGGTCGCCTACCTCCTCTACATCGACCTGTTCTTCGCGCCCGTGCAGCAGCTCTCGCAGGTCTTCGACGGGTACCAGCAGGCGACGGTCTCGCTTGGCCGCATCCAGGAACTCCTCCAGGAGCGGACCTCGACGGAGGCCGCCGAGGAGCCGCTGGACGTGCTCTCCCTGCGCGGCGACATCGCCTTCGAGGGCGTGGACTTCGCGTACGGGTCCGGCGATGACGCCGAAGAGGCCCTCAGCGGCGTCCAGTTGACGATTCCGGCTGGGCAGACCGTCGCCTTCGTCGGGGAGACGGGCGCCGGCAAGTCGACGCTCGTGAAGCTGGTCGCCCGCTTCTACGACCCGACCGGCGGCCGTGTCACCGTCGACGGCACCGATCTGCGCGACCTCGACATCACCTCGTACCGGCATCGCCTCGGGGTCGTGCCGCAGGAGGCGTACCTGTTCCAGGGGACCGTGCGGGACGCCATCGCGTACGGGCGGCCGGACGCCACCGACGCCCAGGTGGAGGCGGCGGCCCGGGCGGTCGGGGCGCACGACATGATCGCCACGCTGGAGAGCGGCTACCTGCACGAGGTCGCCGAGCGCGGACGCAACCTCTCGGCGGGGCAGCGCCAGCTGATCGCGCTGGCCCGCGCCGAGCTGGTCGACCCGGACATCCTGCTCCTCGACGAGGCGACCGCCGCCCTGGACCTGGCCACGGAGGCCCAGGTCAACCAGGCCACGGACCGCCTGGCGGGCCGCCGTACGACCTTGGTGGTCGCCCACCGGCTGACCACCGCCGCCCGCGCCGACCGGGTCGTCCTCATGGATCACGGCCGCGTCGCGGAGGACGGCACCCACGAGGAACTGCTCGCCCTGGACGGCCAGTACGCCGAACTGTGGCGGACCTTCGTGGGCGCACCGGAGCAGGAGGAGCCGGTCACCTCGTCCCGCTGACCGGCCAGTGGGTCTTGCGGCTGGCGCAACCGTTCGACAGGTGCCGTGCGTCCGTACATCAGTACGGACGCACGGTTAGAGTCATGGGCGGCGGTGGCCGGAGGGGGACACGGTGAGTGGTGGTTCGGTACGGCGGCGGTTGGCGCTCGGGCTGGCCGTGCTGACCGCGTCCGGGATGCTCTCCCTCGTGAGTCCCGGTACGGCCGAAGCAGCCGCGGCGACGTCGGCGGCCTCCGCGTGCTCCGGCCGTAAGGCGCGGACGCTGACCTTCTCCACCGGCGAGGTGCGCATCTACCGGCGCAGCGGCTACGTCTGCGCGGTGACCGTGCCCAAGCGCCCGGGTGCCCGCCAGTGGATGTCGGTGAGCGTACGGGCGCGGGGCGGGCGGCCGGTCGTCGACGAAGGACTGTTCTCGAAACGGGCCGGCCCGGTGACCGTGCACGCGGGTCGACGGCAGGTGTGGATCGAGGGCGCGGTCGGGCGGGGATCGGTCAGTTCCGGCTGGATTCGGTGCTGAGCCCCGTCCCGGACCCTATTTACCGAGCCCTCGCCCGAGGGGTTTCCCTATGTCCCCTGGTGCGCCGGAAGTTGCTCCGATAGCTTCCGGCGCACAGATGCTTCATAGGGGAGGGTGCATGCGCAAGGCGCTCCGATGGCTGCTCGCGCTGGCCGTGCTCATCGGCACGGTGAGTACGGCGGGAGCGGCGACCGCCGCTCAGCCGGAAGCCATATCCGGCACCAAGAGCAGTACCAGCAGCAGTACCAGCACCGCCGGTTCGGACATCAAGGACCAGCTCCTCGCGATCCCGGGCATGAGCCTGATCCAGGAGAAGCCGTACACCGGCTACCGGTACTTCGTGCTCGACTACACCCAGCCGATCGACCACCGGCACCCGTCCGAGGGCACGTTCCAGCAGCGCATCACCGTCCTGCACAAGGACGTCGCGCGCCCGACGGTCTTCTTCACCAGCGGGTACTTCGTCAACACGAACCCCAGTCGCAGTGAGCCGACGCGGATCGTCGACGGCAACCAGGTCTCCCTGGAGTACCGCTTCTTCACGCCGTCCCGGCCCGACCCGGCCGACTGGTCCAAGCTGGACATCTGGCAGGCGGCCAGTGACCAGCACCGCGTCTTCACGGCGCTGAAGAAGATCTACGCCAAGAAGTGGCTGTCCACGGGCGGTTCGAAGGGCGGCATGACCGCCACGTACTACGAGCGCTTCTACCCGAGCGACATGGACGGCGTCGTCGCGTACGTCGCCCCCAACGACGTGGTGAACAAGGAGGACTCGGCGTACGACCGGTTCTTCGCGGGCGTCGGCACCAAGGAGTGCCGCCACCGGCTGAACGCCGTACAGCGCGAGGCGCTCGTCCGCCGGGAGCCGCTGGAGAAGAAGTACGCGGAGGTCGCCGCAGCCGAGGGCTTCACCTTCGACACCATCGGCAGCCTTGACCGCGCGTACGAGGCCGTCGTCCTCGACTACGTCTGGGGCTTCTGGCAGTACAGCCTGCTCGCCGACTGCGAGTCCATCCCGGCGGACGCGAAGAACGCGACCGACGACGACATCTGGACCTCGATCGACACGATCTCCGGGTTCTCCTTCTACACCGACCAGGGCCTGGAGCCGTACACGCCGTACTACTACCAGGCGGGCACCCAACTCGGCGCGCCCACCATCAAGTTCCCGCACATCGAGAAGACGTACATCCGCTACGGCTACCAGCCGCCGCGCAACTTCGTCCCCCGGGACATCTCGATGAAGTTCCAGCCGCGGGCGATGCGTGACGTCGACAACTGGGTCAGGAGCCGTGCCCAGCACATGCTGTTCGTGTACGGGCAGAACGACCCGTGGGGCGCCGAGCGGTTCCGCCTCGGCAAGGGCGCGAAGGACTCGTACGTCTTCGCCGCCCCCGGCCTGAACCACGGCGCCAACGTCGCGGGTCTGGTCCCCGAGCAGAAGGCGCTCGCCACGGCCCGCATCCTGGAGTGGGCCGGCGTCGCCTCGACCGCCGTCCGGTCCAACCCGTCGGTGGCCAGGCCGCTGGCGACGTACGACGCCAGGCTCGACAAGCGCAACATCGAGCGGGAGCCCGCCCTGCGGCCGTAACGGCCGTGGAGAGTACGGGCGTTGATCCAGGGTGAGGCCCGGTGACAGCTGCCACCGGGCCTCACCCTGATCACCTCGTCATGTCAGTTACTGCCCGCCATCAGCCGGTTGACCAGGGCCACCAGCACGTCCCGGCTGTCCAGCCGTGTCCGGAGGTCGCCCATGACGACCGGGACGTTCGGGTCGAGGTCGAGCGCGTCCCGTACCTCGTCCACGGTGCGGTCCCGCAGCCCGTGGAAGCAGTTGACGCCGACCACGAACGGAACGCCACGGCTCTCGAAGAAGTCGATCGACGCGAAACTGCTCTCCAGCCGCCGGGTGTCCGCGAGGACGACCGCGCCGAGCGCCCCGTGCACCAGGTCGTTCCACATGAACCAGAAACGTTCCTGGCCCGGCGTGCCGAACAGATAGAGGACGAGCTGGCTGTTCACCGTGATCCGGCCGAAGTCCAGCGCCACGGTCGTCGTGGTCTTCCGCTCGACCCCGTCGAGGTCGTCCACGCCCAGCCCCGCGACGGTCAGTTGCTCCTCGGTGTGCAGGGGCGGGATCTCGCTCACGGAGCCGACCATGGTGGTCTTGCCGACGCCGAAGCCGCCCGCGATCAGTATTTTCACCGCGGCGGGCGCGGTGGGCGTCCCGGTCACGGACACCTGTGACCCGGTCTGTTCGTCAGAGTCTGAGTAGGGCATCCTTCACCGCCTGAAGAAGAGTCATGTCGGGTTCCTGGCCGTCCGCGAACGCGAGCGGCGGCCGGGCCGTCACCCGGTCGAGCGCGATGAGATCGCCGACGAGGATCTTCGTCACCGCCACGGGCAGGTTCAGCCCGGCGGCGACCTCCGCGAGGGCCACCGGCGTACGGCACTGCCGGAGGATCGTCCGGTGCTCGGGCTGCAGTCCCCGGTCGCCGTGCCGTTCGTCCCGCGCGACGGTGGCGATCACCGTGATGAGGGTGAGGTCGTCGCGCGCCGAGGCCGTACGGCCATGGGTGATCGTGTACGGCCTGACGAGGCTTTCCTCGGCCTCATCGTCGTCCGGCGACGCGTCCGCCCAGTGACTCACTCACGCCCCCCGCCCTCCAGCCGCTGGACCCGCACCTCGGTCCCCAGCCGCTGCCCCACCTGCTGGACGAGGGTGTCCATCGCCACGGCCATCACCTCGGCGTCGACCTCCTGGTCCGCCACGACCGCCAGATGGGTGCCCCGGCCGGCCGAGCTGACGAACAGCCAGAGCTCGTCGAGCTCGATGATGACCTGGCGGACGGCCCCGCCGCCGAAGACCTCGCCGACTCCGCGGGCCAGGCTCTGCTGACCGGTGGCGATGGCGGCCAGGCGTTCCGCGTCAACCCGGGCGATGCTGCTGGACTGGCTCACCACCAGCCCGTCGTCGGACAGCACGATGGCGTTCAGGGTGCCCGGAACCTGGTCGACGAGACGGTCGAGGAGCCAGTCGAGGTCGGAGTTGGTGGCAGTGGTTCGCAGAGTCATCGTCCGTCTTCCTTCCGGGCCCGGTCGGGTCCCGGTGAGGGGTTCGTGGGCTGGTGGCTGGGCTGGTGATTGGCGTCGGGCCTGAGCCGGGCGGCCTTGGACTGGCGCTGGAAGGCACCGACGGTGGCACCGGAGCGGGCGCCCGTCCGGCGGGGGAGGGGCTGTGCGGAGGTGCTGGGGCCGGTGCGCTGCGGTTCGGTGTCGTACGAGGGCGGAACCTCCCGGAGTTCGGTGGCGAGACTGGCCTGCCGGACGCGCCGGGGCAGGGGGTTCTGGCTCGCGGTGGAGGCCGGAGCGGATGCCTGGGCGGGGGTCTGCGCGGGGGTCGGCGTGGGGCGGGCCGGCGGTGACGACGGTGCGATCCAGGGGCCGATGAGCGGACGCGCGTACGCCTCATGGTCGGCGGAGTGCCCGGAGTGCCCGGAGTGCCCGGAGTGCCCGGAGTGCGGCCGGGGGCCGGGGCTGACGGCCGCCGGTCCGGGGCGGGAGGTCGCGCCACGCAGCGCCAGCCGGTCCGGGACGGCGGCGGGCGGGGAAGCCGGGGCCGCCGGAAGCGGGACCGGCTGCCCCTGCGCCTGCTGACCGGCGGAGATCAGCTCCGCCGGGACCAGGACGACGACCCGGGTGCCCCCGAACGACGAGGGCCGCAACTCGACCTGGATACCCAGGTTGGCGGCGAGCCGCGCCACGACGTACAGGCCGAGACGGGCGTCGTCGGCGCGGGACATCACGTCCATACGGGGCGGCGCGGCCATCAGCGCGTTGGCCTCGGCGTACTGCTCGGGGTCCATGCCCATGCCGCGGTCCTCGATCTCGATCGCGATCCCGCGCCCCACCTGGGAGGCGGTCACCTCGACCGGGGTCGGCGGCCGGGAGAAGGACACCGCGTTCTCCATGAGCTCCGCGAGGAGGTGCACCATCGGGCCGACGGCCCGCTCCGAGAGCCAGGTCTCGCCGTCGGTGTCGATCCGGATGCGCCGGTAGTCCTGCACCTCGCCCTGGGCGGAGCGCAGGATGTCGAGCAGGAGGACGGGCCTGCGCCAGCGCCGCTGCGGTGTTCCGCTGCCGAGGATCACCAGGTTCTCCTCGTAGCGGCGCAGCCGGGCCGCCAGGTGGTCGAGGTCGAAGAGGCCTTCCAGGACCTCGGGGTCCTCGTGCCGGCGCTGCATCTCGCCGAGACGTTTCAGCTGCATGCCGATCAGCAACTGGGTGCGCCGGGCGATGCGTTGCAGCAGCCGCTCGAAGCCGCGGTACAGCTCGACCTCCCGCACCGCGGTCTCCAGGGCCGAGCCGCGGGCCTGGTTGAGGGCCTGGCCGAGCTGGCCGAGTTCGTCGTTGCCGTGGCGGATCTCGGGCAGTTCGGCGTCGGTGTCGACCTTCTCGCCCTTGCGCAGCCGTTCCACGATGTCGGGCAGCCGCTCCTGGAGTTCGAGGGCCTCGGCGCGCAGACCGAAGATCCGGCGGCGCAGCGTTCCGGTCAGGCGCAGCGAGAGGACCAGCATCAGCAGTACGGCCGCGATGCTCACGGCGCTGTTGACCATCATGTCGGTCATCAGGCCGTCGAGTTCGTCCTCGGTGGACGCGACGAGGTCGCCGGAGTACGTGTTGCTGGCCCTCAGCAGCTGCGGGGTGATCCCCGTGATGCTCTGCCGCCACTTCTTGCCGAGCGCGGCGGAGACGACGGTCCGGTCGTCGGCGCCGGTGCCCTCGGTGTTGAGGATGTCCTGCTCGACCGCGGTCTTCCGCTTCCAGTCGGCGCTGGTCAGCACCGCCCGGTAGGTCTCGGCCCGGGTGTCGGGGAGCTGGGGCACGACCTTGTCGCTGTAGATGTGCTGCTGGCTGCCGATCATCTCGGCGATCTGGAAGCGCTGCTCACCGGTGAGCCTGCCGCCCGCCGTTCCGGCGGTGATGATCGCGTCCTCGCGCGAGATCATCTCCTGGCCCCACTGGGCGTCGAGCGCCGGCCGGGTGAGGACGGCCGTCTCGCCGAAGCCGACGTTGCTGAAGTCCTCGAACAGCTCCATGCTCGACGCGATCACGTCGGTGTACGCGTCGAACGTCTGCTGCTGGTAGGTCGACCGCCGGTCCACGGAGTCCCGGTAGCCCGGCAGCTTCTTCAGCCCTCGGGTGACCTTCTGGAAGGGCTCGCGAAGAGCGCTCGGGGCGGCGCCGACCGCGACGAGGTTCCGTACGGACCTGTCGGTGAGTTCACGCTGACGCGTCAGGTCGGACCGGTCGGCCCCGGGGTCCGCGAGCATCGCCGCGCTGAGCCGCCGCTCCTCCTGGAGGTTGAAGAAGACGGTGACGAGTGGGGGGCCGAAGCGTTTCCCCTCGGCGTTGCGGTCATGGACGGTCCGCCAGTCGCCGTAGAGGTGGTTCGAGTCCATACCGCCCAGAGCGACCAGGGCCAGACAGGGCACCAGAGCCAGGACAAGGAGCATTGTCCGTACGGACAACTGGCGCTTCGGAGCCCGGTCCTGCGGCTGTCGCGCCGTGCGTGCGTGGAGTGCCACAGAGGTTCCCGGCCTGTGAGTGCTGACGGACTGTCCGAAAATAAGTGGTCCGCGCCATGACAGGGGGGAGCCTACCGATTCACGAATTCATCACAACAGATGTTCCGGTGAATGGGAACGACTCGTTACTCGGCCGATGAAGCCGATGAAATGGAATCCTTCATACCGGTTTCGCGCATCCCACCGGCCGCTCCCCGCCCAACTGCACGTAAAGGGCGGTGGAAGTCGGGCAGTTGAAGCGTTTGCCGACGGCCTCGGTGACCCGGTACTCCGGCTTCTTCTCGCTCTTCCCGTCGCACGCCGTTTCGCGCACCTCCCCGCGTCCGGCGCTGTACACGCAGTCGCCGACGATCGTGCGCGGCCCGCCGCCGCCGCCCGGGTCGCCGGGGTGCGGAGCCTGGAGGTTGCGCATACAGGCGTAGCCCTGCGGGACGGCTCCGTCGCCGTCCTCGTCGGCGGCGGGGCGCTGTTCGCTGATGTGCAGCACGAAGTCGGTGGTCGCCGGGCACGACGGACCGTCGGTCACCCTGCCGTCGTACCGGGCCACGACCCGGGCCGCCGCCCGCTCGCTGGTGCAGGGCACCTCGGTGAAACTGGTGATGCCGAAGGAACTGCACTCGTCGATGGAGAGGAAGACGGTGCCGTAGCCGGTGGGCCGGGGCGTCGCGGGCCGCTGACCGACCGCCGTACCCTCGGCGGCCCCGGAGGCCGCCCCCTCCGCCGAGTCGCCCGCCGAACCGTCCGGCGACAGCTGACACCCGGTCGCCGTGAACACCGCGACCAGGATCAGCAGCGCGTAGGCGGTCACCCGCCCGCGCACCACTCCCATGAACCCCATGGAACGCACGGACCCCACAGAACGCACTGTGCGCATCGCATCCCCCCGAGTACCCGCGCCCAGCGTGGCCCGCGACGCCAGGGCCACGCCGGAAGTTCAGCGGATTTGCGCCTATTGGGGGTGGTGCGCCGGTTGTGCGGCGTACGACGTGTACGCCTCCTTACCTCCCGCCTCTAGTACGACAGTCCGTGACCGATCGGATACAGAATCCGCGTCGGATCGTCCGCGCGCAGCACCGGCACCGGCAGCTTTCCGCGCGGCCGGACCTGTCCCGCGATCACCCGTGCGGCAGCCCGGAGTTCGACGTCCGTCCAGGAGTAGGTGGCCAAGTAGGCCTGTGCAGCGGGCAGTTGGGCAACGTCGTAGGGATTGCGGACGGCGACGCACACCACGGGCCGCCCGGTGGCGAGGAGTTGGGTGACGAGGGTTCGCTGACTGCTTGTGCCGCTGAGGTTGTACGTCCCGACGACCACCGCGTCCACCTCTCCGGCGGCGGCGACCGCCCGGGCGATGACGGCGGCGGAGGGGGCGGTGCCGGTCGACAGGGCGGTCGCGGTGAAGCCCAGTTCGGTGAGGGCGTTCGCCAGCACGGTGGTCGGCGGCCCGGTGGTACCGGACGGCGACGCGGGATCGGCCCCGACGACGAGCACCCGCTTGTGGGTCACCCGGGAAAGGGGCAGCAGCTTCCCCTCGTTGACGAGGAGGGTGGTGGTCCGCTCGGCGATCCGGTCGGCGGCCAGGAGATGGCCACGGACACCGACGGCCCGGTCGACCCCGGCATGGGTGACGTACGGGCGGTCGAGCAGCCCGAGCCGGTTCTTGAGCCGGAGGATGCGCAGCAGGGACGTGTCGAGCCGCGCCTCGGTCAACTCGCCCTGCCGTACGGCCGTCAGGACGGCGTTCCAGGCGATGTCGAGCGACGGCGGGTTGAGCAGTTGGTCGACCCCGGCCTTCAGTGCGAGCACCGGAACGCGGTCGTCGCCGTACTTCTCCCGTACGCCCTGCATGCCCAGCGAGTCGGTGACCACGACTCCGTCGTAACCGAGTTCCCCGCGCAGGATGCCGGTGAGGATCGGGTGGGAGAGGGTGGCGGGGTCGCCGGAGTCGTCGAGGGCCGGGACCATGATGTGCGCGGTCATGATCGAGTCGATGCCGACGCGGATCGCGGCGCGGAACGGCGGTGCGTCGACGGTGCTCCACTGCTCGCGCGTGTGCTCGATGACGGGGAAGCCGTAGTGACTGTCGACGGCGGTGTCCCCGTGCCCCGGGAAGTGCTTGGCGGTGGCGGCGACGGAAGACCGCTGGTATCCCCTGACCTGCGCGGCGACCAGCCCGGCGACGGCCTTCGGATCGGCGCCGAACGACCGTACGCCGATCACCGGATTGGCCGGGTCGACGTTCACGTCGGCCACCGGCGCGTAGTCCTGGCGGATGCCGAGGGCGCGCAGTTCGGCGCCGCTGATGCGGCCGGCGGTCAGCGCGTCGGTGCGTGAGCCGCCCGCGCCGAGGGCCATGGCCCCGGGGAGGAGGGTGGCGGGCCGCCCGACGCGGGCGACGATGCCGTGCTCCTGGTCGGTGGAGATGAGGACCGGCAGCCCGCGCGGAACGGCGAGCGAGGCCTGCTGGATCCCGTTGCTGAGGTCGGCGATCTGATGCGGATCGCGGGTGTTGTGCGCCCAGGAGAAGTAGATGATCCCGCCGACCCGGTACTTGGCGACGAGCTCGGCCGCCGTCCGTACGCCGATCTCCGTGAGGTTGGCGTCGATGTCGGCCTGGTCGGGCGCGGTGGCGGAGTGCCCGTACACCCGCATGACGAACAGCTGACCGACCTTCTCCTCCAGGGTCATACGGGACACGATCCGACGGAGTCGCGCGTCGCTGTCGTGACGGTCGGACGGATGCGCCTCACCGCCGAGGGCGAGCGCGGCACCGGTGCCGGCGGTCGCGGCGAGGAGAGCGCGTCTGGAAGGGCGGGCACCGGTCCCGTTCTGCTCAGCGTTCTGCTCAGCTTGGTCGCGCACGAAGGCGCTCCTTCCCTCGTGAAGGAAACTTCCGAGAAGTCACGAATAACCGGGAAGTTTCTTCCAGTCAAGGGGGCGGGCGCTAACGCGAGATGGCCGAATGCCCCCGGAAAGGGGCCGTCACCGGCGCATCGGAGGGGGGCGCGCCGGTGACGGCTCGCTGCCGGCCGCAGGCGGTTTGGAGAGGGTGCGTCAGCGATCGCAGCCAGCAGCGAGGCCGACACCGCACAGCGGTGACTCATCCGGCAGTCGTGCCGGTTGGACGGGGCGGGGTGGAGGTGGGTTCCCGGATAGCGGCCCGTTCCGGAAAGTAGGTACGGGAGTGAATGATGGGGCGAAGCCCCCCAAAGGGGCGCGGGGAACTGCGCGACCAGCCACGACGGCGCCGCAGACGACTGTCAACCCTCGTGGCACTTCCCGCGGAGCGCCGACCGTTCATGGTCCATTTCGCGGACGTTCCGGCGCGTGGGGCGCGTGGCGGGCGAGCATGGGGCCATGGCCGTCGTAGAGATTCCCGGTTCCAAGTCCATCACCGCGCGCGCCCTCTTCCTCGCCGCGGCAGCCGACGGGGTCACCACCCTCGTACGCCCGCTGCGCTCGGACGACTCGGAGGGCTTCGCCGAGGGCCTGGTCCGCCTCGGCTACCGGGTCGGACGGACACCGGGCGCCTGGCAGATCGACGGCCGCCCACAGGGCCCGGCGGCCAGGGAGGCCGACGTCCACTGCCGCGACGGCGCCACGACCGCCCGCTTCCTCCCGACCCTCGCCGCCGCCGGCCACGGCACCTACCGCTTCGACGCCTCCCCCCAGATGCGCCGCCGCCCCCTCGCCCCCCTCACCCGCGCCCTGCGCGACCTGGGCGTGGACCTGCGGCACGAGGAGGCGGAGGGACACCACCCGCTGACCGTCGTCGCGGCGGGCGTGGAGGGCGGGGAGGTCACCCTGGACGCCGGGCAGTCCTCCCAGTACCTCACCGCACTTCTCCTCCTGGGCCCCCTGACCCGCGAGGGCCTGCGCATCCATGTGACGGACCTCGTCTCGGCGCCCTATGTGGAGATCACCATCGCGATGATGCGGGCGTTCGGCGCGGAGGTACGAAGGGAGGGCAACGTGTTCGTGGTCCCGCCCGGCGGCTACCGGGCCACCACCTACGCCATCGAGCCCGACGCCTCGACCTCCAGCTATTTCTTCGCGGCGGCGGCCCTCACCGGCGGCGAGGTGACGGTCCCCGGCCTCGGCACCGGCGCGCTCCAGGGCGACCTGGGCTTCGTCGACGTACTGCGCCGGATGGGCGCACGGGTGGAGATCGCCGACGACCGTACGACGGTCACCGGAACCGGCGAGCTTCGGGGCCTGACGGTCAACATGCGGGACATCTCCGACACCATGCCCACCCTGGCCGCCCTCGCCCCCTTCGCCTCCGGCCCCGTACGCATCGAGGACGTGGCCAACACGCGCGTGAAGGAGTGCGACCGTCTGGAGGCCTGCGCGGAGAACCTCCGACGGCTGGGGGTGAGGGTGGAGACTGGCCCCGACTGGATCGAGATCCACCCCTGTCCGCCCGGCACGGCTCCCGCCCCGGACACGGACATCAAGTCGTACGGCGACCACCGCATCGTCATGTCCTTCGCGGTGACCGGCCTGCGCACCCCCGGGATCACCTTCGACGACCCGGGGTGCGTACGGAAGACGTTCCCCGGGTTCCACGAGGCGTTCGCGGAGCTGCGGACCGTACTCGGCCGGCCCTGACCCTGTATCAGGCCGACTCGTTGAGCAGCCGCGCGAGGTGCTCGCGGCCGGCGCTCAGCAGGCCCTCCAGGGGTGCGGCGGCCTCGTACCACCGCTTCTCGTACTCCCAGCACAGCCAGCCGTCCCAGTTGTGCCGGGAGAGGACCTCGACGCACTCGGCGAGCGGCAGGACTCCGGCGCCCAGTGCCACCGGGGTGGTGTCCTCGGCCGAGACGATGTCCTTGACCTGCACGTATCCAAGGTGTGGGGAGAGGGCCGCGAAGCTGTCCGACGGCTGCTCACCGCCGAGCCAGGTGTGCATGACGTCCCACAGCGCGCCCGCCTGACGGTGGCCGACCGGGCCCAGGATGCGGATCGCGTCGGCGCCCGTGCGATGCGAGTCGTGGGTCTCCAGGAGGATGCGTACGCCGTAGTCGCCCGCGTACTCGGCGGCCCTGCCGAGCCTCCGGGCCGCCGTCGCGTCAGCCTCCTCGGGGCTCTGGTCGGTGCCGCCGCCGGGGAAGACGCGCACGAAGGGGGCACCCAGGTCGCGGGCGAGTTCGAGAAGCGCGCGGAGCTCCGCGAGCACGGGCTCGTCGTCGCCGGGGGCCGCGACGCGCACGTACCCGGCGAGGCCGAGGATCTCGACGCCTGACGCCTTGAACTCGGCGGCCACATCGGCTCGCTCGGCGAGGCCGAGACCGAGGTGGACGGGTTCTTCGGGATGCGTGCGCAGTTCGATGCCGTGGTAGCCGTGGGTGGTCGCGAGCCGCAGGACATCGGTGACGGGGAGACCGGGCACGCCGAGGGTGGAGAACGCCAGTTTCATACAGGGGACCCTATCCGTCACTCCACCTTTCAGTCGTTTCCATCGTTTCCGTCGCCGCGTGGAGATCCAGTCGCCAGTCCTGGCCGACCAGATCCCTGCCGAAGGAGCGGTGGGGCTTCTCGTCGGCGAGGACGAAGCCGTGGCGCTGGTAGATCTGGCGAGCGGCGGTGAGTACGTCGTTGGTCCACAGGACGAGTTCGCGGTAGCCGACCTCGCGAGCGAAGCCGACGACGGCCTCGACGAGCCGGTCGCCGATACCGAGCCCGCGCGCCTCCGGCTCGACGAGCAGCAGCCGCAGCCGGGCCGTCCCGGGCGCCTCGTCCCGTACGCACATCACGCACCCGACGGGCCGCCCGTCCAGCTCGGCGATCCACACCCGTTCGAGGTGCGGGTCGTGGTCCTCGGCGAAGTCGGCGACGATTCGGGCGACCAGGCCCTCGTAGTCGGTGTTGAAGCCGTACTCGGCCGCGTACAGCGCCGCGTTGCGCTGCACGATCCAGCCCAGGTCACCGGGGTCGGGCTCACGCAGCACGACGTCCTCGCGGCGCGGGGGCCGGCCGTCCGAGAGGAGCGAGCGGACCGTGTGCAGTGCCTCCGTGAGCCGGGGCCGGTCGGCGGCCGGGACGGTGGCGAGCAGGGAGGCGATGGCCTCGGCGGACCGCTCGTTCAACAGGTGGGCGGTCTCGCGCCCGCGCACGGTGAGCGTGACATGCCGCCGCCGGGGATCCCGCTCGGAGGGCGCCCGCTCGATCAGCTCGTCCTGCTCGAACCTGTTGAGGATGCGGCTCAAGTACCCGGCGTCCAGGGTGAGTTCGGCGCGGAGATCGACGGCGTCGGTACGGGTGGAGTGCGCGAGCTCGTAGAGGACGCGGGCCTCGGTGAGGGTGTAGGGGGCGTAGAGGCGGCTGCTGTAGTCGAGGGCGCCGATGACGTTCGTGTAGAAGCGGTTGAAGGAACGGATGTCCTGAACGGTCACGGGCCACCTTGCTGACGACTGGGGGCAGGGGCAGGGGCAGGGGCAGGGGCAGGGGCAGGGGCAGGGGCAGGGGCAGGCGCACAGGCAGAGACAGTTGACTCAGTCAGAGATATCGCTGCCCTGAGGGTAGAGCCCGGGCGATGCGTTTCTCAAGGCCCGGCAACCGGGCGGCAATGCGCGGTTTCGGTGTCCCATGGCTTGGCCAACCCCATGCCGGCCGTTGCGCTCATGTGGATGAAGGCAGTGGAGGCGAGGTGAGAGCCTCCCAGCTGTGAACCGGCGGTTGCCCGACTCCCGGTGGGGCGGGAGTCGGGCAACCGGGCCGCAGGATCAGGCCTTGACGTAGAACTGGCTGATGGTGCGGTTCTTGACCTGGAACACGTTGTCAGCGCGCAGCATGCTGTTGCAGACGTCGTCCCCGTGCTTGGAGTCGAGGATCTCCTGGGAGAAGTACTCGCAGGTCACGTTCTGCAGCCGCTGTCGGGCACCCCACTTCACACCGAGGTTCACGGTCTCCTGCGGAGGGTTCCCGACCCTGTCGGTCCTGTTGATGGCGACGTCGCAGGAGACGCCGTCACTCTTGGGGACCTCGATCACCCGGGACCAGGTGACTTCCTTCTGGCCGTTGTTGTAGTAGCCCTTCCAGTAGTTCCCGCAGATACGGGAGCCCGACTGGGCCTCGGCCGTGCCGGGGACCGCGACCGCGAACAGCGCTCCGGCCGCGAAGGCGGCGGCCACCATCGTCGCCGTGCGCCGCTTCATGAACTTGACCTTCATGCGTACCTCCTTGAGGAGTGAAGACAGGGGAGAGGAGAGAGGGGGAGTGGGGGGAGAGGGAGAGTGGGGGGAGAGGGGAGGCTGAACTGCCTTGTCACATACGGCCGTTGACGGCGTAGCCGACCTTTTCCTTCTCGAAGACGTTTCGGGTCCAGTCGCCGAACCTGGTGTTCCCGTTCCATTCGTAGGTGGTGCCGCCCTGGCAGCCGCGGTTCGTCCTGACCCAGCCGCCGGCGAAGTCGCCCTGGGTCCAGCGGCGGACCGCTACCTGAACGGGCTGTGCGACGTCACCGCCGTTGAGATGCACGGTCCAGGTGAATGCGGTGGTGAGCTGCGTGGTTCTCTGATAGCCGACGACGAGGGGAACCGTGGCGTTGTACCACTTCTTGGAGGGTGAGCTGGCATTACCGAGTTCGATTCCGCCGCCGATGGCCCAGCCGGTGGTCGTCGTCTTCGACTTCTCCCACGCGTAGTCGCAGGTCCGGCCTCGCGGGCACTGGAATTCGGTGCCGCGCCATACCCAGTCGTCCCAGGTGTTGGCGGCCCGTTGCCGGGTGATCGAGCGGGTGACGTTTCCGCCGCCGGTTCCGGGGACGATATTCGCGCCGTCGGAATAGCTCTGGCTGAAGCACTGGGTGGCGGCGCTAGCCGTGCCCTCTGTCGTGGCCAGCGTTGCGAGGGCGAGAGCCCCGCACATCAGAACGCGATTCAACCAAGTTCTACTGCGCATGGTTGTGCCCTTTCCTGGAAATGGAATTCCCTGAATGACTTCTGAGCGCATCGGGAGATACGCGATACGTCGATGAGCCGGGTCACATACGGCCGTTGACGGCGTAGCCGACCTTTTCCTTCTCGAAGACGTTTCGGGTCCAGTCGCCGAACCTGGTGTTCCCGTTCCATTCGTAGGTGGTGCCGCCCTGGCAGCCGCGGTTCGTCCTGACCCAGCCGCCGGCGAAGTCGCCCTGGGTCCAGCGGCGGACCGCTACCTGAACGGGCTGTGCGACGTCACCGCCGTTGAGATGCACGGTCCAGGTGAATGCGGTGGTGAGCTGCGTGGTTCTCTGATAGCCGACGACGAGGGGAACCGTGGCGTTGTACCACTTCTTGGAGGGTGAGCTGGCATTACCGAGTTCGATTCCGCCGCCGATGGCCCAGCCGGTGGTCGTCGTCTTCGACTTCTCCCACGCGTAGTCGCAGGTCCGGCCTCGCGGGCACTGGAATTCGGTGCCGCGCCATACCCAGTCGTCCCAGGTGTTGGCGGCCCGTTGCCGGGTGATCGAGCGGGTGACGTTTCCGCCGCCGGTTCCGGGGACGATATTCGCGCCGTCGGAATAGCTCTGGCTGAAGCACTGGGTGGCGGCGCTAGCCGTGCCCTCTGTCGTGGCCAGCGTTGCGACGGCGAGAGCCCCGCACATCAGCACGCGATTCAGCCATGTGGTTTTGAACATGCTCAGTACACCTGCGACAACTCGCGGGGCGTGCGGTTCGCCACCTGGCCGATGAGGTCTACCCGGTTCATGTCGAGGCAGGGGTCGTTCCCGTACTTGTCGTTGAACAGATCGCCGGCCTCCTCGCAGGTCCAGGACCGCATGGCGTGACGCGGGTTCCACGTCACCGTGCCGTTGTAGCCCGGCAGGCTCCGGCCGCTGATGCTGTTCGTCTTGTCGATGACGCGAAGGCAGATACCGAAGTCGACCTTGGGCACCTCCAGAACCTTCGCGATGATCCCGACCGTCTTTCCGTTGGCCCGGGCCTCCCAGTAATTCCCGCAGATACGGGAGCCCGACTGGGCTTCCGCCGTTCCGGGCACCGTGACCGTGGTGGCCGCCGCTGCTGTGATAACGAGAGCGGCCAGGACCGCCTTGCGGTTGAACGGGAGCGTGATCGCCACTTTGTCTCCTGACTGTCCACGAGAACGGACCTCCAGTGAGATCCGAATTCGAAGGTTGGGGGGTGGTGGCCATCAATATGGAGCTCCCCGGATGTGAAGTCAATACTTTGGAAACCGTTCGGCCGTAACTTCTTAAAACGCTGATTCAATTCTGTTTTCGGGCAGGCGTAGACGCCCCTTTCACACCCGTAAAGAAATAGCGGGAAGGTGTGGAAAGAGGGAAGAGGAAAGAGGGGAGAGCTCACGAAAAAGGAAGAAGGGGACGCTGATCAGGCGAGGGGTGGGGAACGGGTGATGTACGACTCCAAAAGAAGGTGGGGGGTCTTTGGAGGTGATTCCGTAATCGCACGGAAGGGCGATGAAGGAAGAAGCGCAGCATCGAGGGAGGGCAGCACTTTTTAGTGCCCCCGTCCGAAGACCTCGTGCCCCGTCTTCCGATGTGAAGAAGTCGCGTGGGACTGGTCAAGTCCTGTGGGGAGACTTCTTCGGGGTTATGCGGCTCTGGTTCAGCGCTGATCATGCAGCCATGCGGTGCGGCCGTCAAGATCAGGCGTGAACGGACTCAATGAACGAAACGCTACCGAGGAGTCACTACCGGGAATTACCGAACCGTACGGTAACTACGCACTCAGGCGCGGGAGTTGACGGTCAATAACTCCGTGACTTGGTAGGGTGGTCGGGTTCGCGGGATCCGGGTTCCCGGCGTGACGGAGGAGTCTGAGACGGCGTCAGCAACACACTCGGCAGGCTGCTGCCGCTTCGCCACAGTGCCGGCCGGCCGGTATGGGAGCGGCGTATGAAGGGCGGGATGCCCGGCATCACGCCGAGGCACCCCGCCGAAGGATCTGGACGGTCCGGAGGCGGTGACTCAACCCCAGAACTCGTTGCTGCGGTCGATGTCCTCGACGCACTCGTCGAGGTCGGTGATCTTGTCCCCGACGACCCGGAAGACGATGCCGCCGACCTCGTCGATCCGCCGCCCCTGGCGCTCGGCGGTGAAACGGTGCACGGCGACCGCGTGCCCCCGGCCGTCGACGAGGACGTTCATCAGCATGACGCGCATGGTCCCGGCCGTTTCCTCGCCGAGCCGACGGTACATGTCGATGATCGCGTCCTGCCCCTTGAAGTCCCCGGAGAGAGGATGGCTTCCGGGTACGTGGTGCGTGGCGTCCGCCGCCATCATTCCGCGCAGTGTGTCCATGTCACCGCGCGAGAAGGCGTCGAAGCCCTTGCGTACGAGGGCTGCGTGCGGGTGCTCAGTCATGGTGATCGCCACCTTTCGGTGTGTGGGCGATGTCCGACCGACGGGGCCCATTGTCCTCTGGTTCGGGACGGGACGCCTGTTGTTCAAGCCCGTTGATCGCTCCGGCGCGGCTTGCCGGACCGGAGCGGAACATTCAGTAGGTCATCTCCCGGACACGGGATCTCGGAACCGTAACCGTCGGGCGACGGTTCCACGCCGTGTGTGCTCGCGGTGTGGGGCGTGGGCACGCTGCCCCTATGACGACCTCTTTGGCGGACGGCCGCCTGGCCTGTGGCTGCGGTGAGGACCAGATCCCCTGGATGCTGGCGAAGTTCGGGTTCCTGGGGATGACGGGGCTGGTCCTGGGGTGCCTGGTCGTGATGATCCTGGCGGGCTGGATGCTGGCCTCGGGGGTGTCGCTGGTCACGTGGTGGCGGCATCCGCCGGTGAAGGCCGAGGAGACGTCAGGTGGCTCCCTGGACGGCTTCACCTGGCGGAGCGAGGAGCCTCCCGAGGACGACAACCCACCGCCGAGTCGAGGCGTGTCCCTGTGAGAGCCCGACTCGGCTTGAGGGCCCGACTCGGCGACACCCCGAACCCACGCGGGAAACCGCCCCCGCCCGCGCCACCCCCTACCTCCGAGGCACCCCCGAGGACCCCCGGACCATCAGCTCCCCCCGAACCGTGGCGATCCCCCCGGGCGGTGGATCCTCACGTCCCATCGCGATCCGCCCCGCCCGGGCCCCCGCCTCCGACAACGGCAACCGCACCGTCGTCAGCGAAGGCACCGCGTCCACACTGAACGGCAGATCGTCGAACCCGGCGACGGACACGTCGTCCGGGATCCGCCGCCCCGACTCCCGCAGTGCCGCGCACGCGCCGATCGCGACGGAGTCGTTCGCGGCGACGACAGCCGTCAGCGACGGGTCCCGGCGCAGCAGCTCCAGCGTGGCCTCGTACCCCGACCGGCGGTCGTACCGCCCGTAAACGGTCCACCGGGGGTCCTCGTCGATCCCGTGGACCGCCAGCGCCGCCCGGTGCCCCTCCAGCCGGTCCCGGGTCGTCGTCCGTTCCTCCGGCCCCGCGATGTACCCCAGCCGCCGGTGCCCGAGCCCGATCAGGTGTTCGGTCAGCTCCTGCCCGCCCCCGCGGTTGTCGAAGGTCAGTGCGATCGCCGACGTGTCCGGCGCCGGCGGGCGCCCGCACAGCACCACCCTCGTGCCCGCCTCCGCGAGCCGCCGCAGCTTCGCCGAGACGGCCGCGAGGTGCGCCGGGTTCTCCACCGCGCCGCCGGTCAGTACGACCGCCGCCGCGCGCTGCCTCTGCAGCAGGGTGAGGTACGTCAGCTCGCGCTCCGGCGAGCCGCCCGTGTTGCACACGACCGCCAGCCGTTCGCCGCCCGCGCGCCCGCCAGGGCCCGAGACCTCCGACTGGATCGCGCTCGCCATGATCCCGAAGAAGGGGTCGGCGATGTCGTTGACCAGAATCCCGACCAGGTCGGACGTGGCCGCGGCGAGCGCGCTCGCGGGGCCGTTGAGCACGTAGTCCAGGTCGTCCACGGCGCGCAGCACCCGCTCACGGGTGGATGCGGCCACGGGATAGTTCCCGTTCAGTACGCGCGACACCGTCGCGGGCGAGACCTGCGCGCGGGCCGCCACGTCCGCCAGGGTCACCGTCATCTCGTTGTCCTCCGGTCGCGCGACTTGTCGTCCGGCAACAAGCCGTTCAACAACTTGTCGTCTATCGCGTCGCTGTAAGTTGTCGTATTTTGCGTCTTCAGGTCCATACCGATGCAGACCCTATGACCTTTGGCCCTCGCCGTTCGCCCCCTCGAACATTTCGGCGCCTCTGTGCTCTTGTCCAGACCGCTGCACAGAGGCTAGCTTCTCCCTAGATAGAAAGCGCTTGCTGCAACGCTTGCCAGTAGGGCCGCCAGGGGGCAGCTCTTCCACCGGGCGTACGCGGCGCGTACACCGCGTACCCCGCCCCCTGTGGCACCTACGAAGGGAAAGACGTGACACGCAAGACGGTGCGTATCGCCATGAACGGCGTGACCGGGCGCATGGGCTATCGCCAGCACCTGGTCCGCTCGATCCTCGCCCTGCGCGAGCAGGGCGGCCTCGACCTCGGCGACGGTACCGTGCTGTGGCCGGAACCGATCCTGGTCGGCCGCCGCGAGCACGCGCTGAAGGCGCTCGCCGAGCAGCACGGCCTGGACCCGGAGAACGTCTCCACCAACGTGGACGAGGTCCTCGCCGACCCGACCGTCGACATCTACTTCGACGCGCAGGTCACCTCCGCGCGCGAGGAGTCGATCAGGAAGGCCATCGCGGCGGGCAAGCACATCTACACGGAGAAGCCCACCGCCACCGGCCTCGACGGCGCGCTGGAGCTGGCCCGGCTGGCGAACGCGGCCGGTGTGCGCCACGGCGTCGTCCAGGACAAGCTGTTCCTCCCGGGCCTGCTGAAGCTCAAGCGCCTCATCGACGGCGGCTTCTTCGGCCGCATCCTCTCCATCCGGGGCGAGTTCGGCTACTGGGTCTTCGAGGGCGACTGGCAGTCCGCCCAGCGCCCGAGCTGGAACTACCGCTCCGAGGACGGCGGTGGCATCGTTGTCGACATGTTCCCGCACTGGGAGTACGTGCTGCACGAGCTGTTCGGCAGGGTGAAGTCCGTCCAGGCCCTCACCGCCACGCACATCCCGCAGCGCTGGGACGAGAACGACAAGCCGTACGACGCCACGGCCGACGACGCCGCCTACGGCATCTTCGAACTCGAGGGCGGCGCCATCGCCCAGATCAACTCCTCCTGGACAGTACGGGTCAACCGCGACGAACTCGTCGAGTTCCAGGTCGACGGCACGGAAGGGTCGGCCGTCGCCGGTCTGCGCAACTGCCGCGTACAGCACCGCAGTTCCACGCCCAAGCCGGTCTGGAACCCGGACATCCCGGCGACCTACTCCTTCCGCGACCAGTGGCAGGAGATCCCGGACAACGCCGAGTTCGACAACGGCTTCAAGGCCCAGTGGGAGCTGTTCCTGAAGCACGTCTACGCCGACGCGCCCTACCAGTGGGACCTGCTGGCCGGCGCCCGCGGTGTCCAGCTCGCCGAACTGGGCCTGAAGTCCTCGGCGGAGGGCGTCCGTCTCGACGTACCGGAGATCTCGCTGTGACCATCCGACTCCCGGACGCTACGGGGGTGTTGCGGGCGTACGAGCCACGCGCCACCCCCCTCGCCCTCACCCCCGGCACCCCCTTCACCTCCCGTACGGTCTACTCGGCCGCCCATGTCGTCGCCGACCCGTACGCGGACGTGTCCCCGGACTCCCCGGCCGCCGTCGACTGGGACGCCACCCTCGCCTTCCGCCGCCACCTGTGGTCCCACGGCCTCGGCGTCGCGGAGGCCATGGACACCGCCCAGCGCGGCATGGGCCTGGACTGGGCGGGCGCGGCCGAACTGATCCGCCGGTCCGCGGCCGAGGCCAAGTCGGTGGGCGGTCTCATCGCCTGCGGCGTCGGCACCGACCAACTGACCACCCCCGGCGCCTCCTTGGCGGACATCCGCAAGGCGTACGAGGAGCAGCTCGGCCTCGTCGAGGAGGCGGGCGCCCGGACGATCCTGATGGCGTCCCGCGCCCTGGCCGCGGCGGCGAAGGGCCCCGAGGACTACCTCGACATCTACGGCCATCTGCTGCGCCAGTCCGCCGAGCCGGTGGTCCTGCACTGGCTGGGCCCGATGTTCGACCCGGCGCTTGAGGGCTACTGGGGGTCCAGCGACCTCGACGTGGCGACCGAGACCTTCCTCGACGTCATCGCCGCCCACCCCGACAAGGTCGACGGCATCAAGGTGTCCCTCCTCGACGCCCAGCGCGAGATCGACATCCGCCGCCGCCTCCCGCAGGGCGTGCGCTGCTACACGGGCGACGACTTCAACTACCCCGAGCTGATCGCGGGCGACGAGCAGGGCTTCAGTCACGCCCTCCTCGGCATCTTCGACCCGCTGGGCCCGCTGGCGTCCGAAGCGGTCCGCGTCCTCGACACCGGGGACACGGCGGGCTTCCGTGAACTCCTCGACCCCACCGTCGAGTTGTCCCGCCATCTCTTCCAGACGCCGACCCGCTTCTACAAGACGGGCGTGGTGTTCCTGGCCTGGCTGGCCGGCCACCAGTCGCACTTCACCATGGTCGGCGGGCTGCAGTCGGCCCGCTCCCTCCCGCACTTCGCGCGCGCCTACGAACTCGCCGACGGACTTGGCCTGTTCCCGGACCCGAAGCTCGCGGAGGAACGGATGAAGAACCTGCTGTCCCTGTACGGAGTGACCCAGTGAGCCCAGTGAGCAGCGGCACCGCGGATCTCTCGCGCTTCAGCATCAACCAGATGACGGTGAAGCAACTGTCGCTGCCCGAACTGGCCGACGCCTGCCTGGAGTTGGGCGTCCCAGGGGTTGGCCTGTGGCGCGCTCCGGTCCAGGAGTACGGCGTCGAGGCGGCGGCGAAACTGCTCCACGACGCGGGTCTCGCCGTCACCACCCTCTGCCGGGGCGGCTTCTTCACCGCGATCGACCCGACGGAGCGCGCGGAGGCCCTGGCCGACAACCGCCGGGCGATCGACGAGGCGGCCACGCTCGGCACGGACACCCTCGTCCTGGTGTCGGGTGGCCTGCCGGCCGGCTCGAAGGACCTGTACGGCGCCCGGGAGCGCATCGCCGACGCGCTCACCGAGCTGGGCCCGTACGCCGAGAAGCACGGCGTACGGCTGGCCATCGAGCCGCTCCACCCCATGTACGCCGCCGACCGCTGCGTGGTCTCGACGCTCACCCAGGCCCTCGACCTCGCGGAACGCTTTCCCGCCCACCAGGTCGGCGTCGCGGTGGACACGTACCACATCTGGTGGGACGACAACGCGCCCGCGCAGATCGCCCGCGCAGGCGCCGGTGGCCGTATCCACACCTTCCAACTCGCCGACTGGACAACCCCGTTGCCGGAGGGCGTCCTCAACGGCCGTGGTCAGATCGGCGACGGCTCGATCGACATGCGGGAGTGGCGGACGTACGTCGAGGCGGCCGGTTACACCGGTCCCATCGAGGTCGAGCTGTTCAACGACGCGCTGTGGGCCCGGGACGGGCGCGAGGTACTCGCGGAGACCGCGGCGCGGTTCGTGGAGCACGCGGCGTAACAGCAGCCTGGCGGCGGGAACCGTCCGTATCCGGTGGGACGCCGGGTGCGGACGGTTCCTTGCTTCGGGGTTTCGGAGGTGCTGGGGTGCCGGCGAGGGCGGCCGAAGAAATTCTCAGTTCCCGTACAACCCTCCCGCCACCTCGCCGGTCGTACTTGTCATCAGGGCGTCTGGAGGGGGATCCGGGGGGATCGCGGGGGTTCTGATGTGGAGGGGAAGCCGAGGGGGCCCGGTCGACGGACCGGGCCCCCTCGATGCTGAACCCGACCGGCGGAAGACACCACCTCCGGCTAGCTTGAGGTCCTGGGAAGATTTGGCGAAGCTCGACCGCCGGCAGGACTCGACCAGCCGCAGGAACGGAGTCGCAGCACATGTCACTCGCCCGCGTCCACAACTTCTCCATCTCGCTCGACGGCTTCGGCACCGGTGAGGGACTGAGCCACGACGCGCCCTTCGGCCACGCCGGCGGAAGGCTCCACGAGTGGATGCGCACCACCCGGTTCTGGCACGACATGGTCGGCGAGCCAGGCGGGACCGGCGGCCTCGACGACGCCTTCGCGCGGCAGTTCACGCCCGGGATCGGTGCCGAGATCATGGGCGCCGGGAAGTTCGGCCCGCCCGGCTGGCACGAGGACCCGGACTGGAAGGGGTGGTGGGGGCCCAACCCGCCCTTCCACACACCGACCTTCATCCTCACCCACCACCCGCGCCCGTCGATCGAGATGGAGGGCGGCACGACGTTCCACTTCCTCGACACGTCGCCCGCCAAGGCGCTCGAGACGGCCCGCGAGGCAGCGGGCGGCCAGGACGTACGCATCGGCGGTGGGCCCACCGTGCTCCGCGACTTCCTCGCCGCAGGGCTCATCGACCACCTGCACATCGTGGTGGCCCCGATCCTGCTCGGCCGGGGCGTACGCCTCTGGGACGGCCTGGAGGACCTCCAGAAGGACTACGAGGTCGAGGCCACCTCCTCGCCCAGCGGAGTCACCCATGTGACGTTCACGCGTGCGAGTCTCTGAACCTCCAACCCGACTCGGACGCAACCCCGGCTCAGACGCAACCCCGACTTTCAACACAGCCCCGGCTCAGAAGAAGACCCCGCACCGCAGCAGCACGTTCGCGTACGGCCGAGCCTCTCCCGTCCGTACGACCAGCCGTGCTCCCGCCGACAGTTCCTTGAGCCGCTCATGCGGGACGAGGGTGAGTGCGGGGTCGGGAAAGTACCCGTCCAGCAGCTTCGCAGCCCCCGGGTTCACCTCCCGTACCTCTGTCGCCGCCGTAGCCCCCTCCACCACCAGCTCGGTCAGCAACCCGTCGAGGATCTCCGCGAAGGACGGCACCCCGGCCCGGAAGGCCAGGTCGACGACGCGCGGCCCGGCCGGGATCGGCATACCGGCGTCACACACCAGCACCCCGTCGCCGTGGCCCAACTCGGCCAGCGCGCCCGCGAGATGACGGTTCAGGATTCCGCCTCGCTTCACAGCGCCTCGACCTCCGCGGCAGTGGGGAAGGAATCCTGGGCCCCTGGCCGAGTCACCGCAGCCGCGCCCACCCGGGCCGCGTACGCCGCGGCTTTCGCCAACGACTCGCCCGCGCCCAGCCGCCACGCCAGCGCGGCGGTGAACGCGTCGCCCGCCCCCGTCGTGTCCACGGCCTCCACGGGCACCGACGGCACCCGTACCCGCTCCCCGGCCCGTACGGCGACCAACGCGCCCTCCGCGCCCAGGGTGATGACGACCGAGCGCGGCCCGAGCGCGAGCAGCGTCTTCGCCCAGTCCTCCGGCGAGTCGCCCAACTCGGCGTCCGCACCGGCGATCACCCGGGCCTCGTGCTCGTTCACGATCAACGGGTCGCAGGCAGAAAGGACTTCACGCGGCAGCGGGCGGGGAGGGGACGGGTTCAGGACGAACCGGCCCTCGGGAGCCAGGTTCCGTACGACCTCCACGACCGACTCCAGCGGAATCTCCAACTGCGCCGACACCACCCGCGCGGCCTGGAACAGGCTCCCCGCGGCTCTGATGTCCTCGGGCGACAGCCGCCCGTTGGCGCCCGGCGACACCACGATGCTGTTGTCGCCGGACGGGTCCACCGTGATCAGCGCGACCCCCGTCGGCGCCCCGCCCACCAGGACGCCCACCGTGTCGACACCGGCTTCCCGTATCGAGTCGAGCAGCAGGCGGCCGTGGCCGTCGTTGCCGACCCGGGCCAGCAACGCCGTACGGGCCCCCAACCGGGCTGCGGCGACGGCCTGGTTGGCGCCCTTGCCGCCAGGGTGGACGACCAGGTCGGATCCGAGCACCGTCTCACCGGCGGCGGGCCGCCGCTCGACCACGGTGACCAGGTCGGCGTTGGCCGATCCCACGACCAGCAGGTCGTAGTCGTACATGAACAGTCTCCCCATAGTCGTCAGTTGTACCGGCCGACAGCCGGTGAGTCGGCCGATTGCCAAGTTCGGTCAGCCGGTAGGCCGGTCTGCCGCCGGGCGGGCCGGGCAGCCTCGACAAAAGGCGCCCGGCCTGCCCACTCCTCACGATCCCCGAAGCGCTCCCGGAGGTGCGCCCTGAAGCGCTCCCCGGAGAGAGATCCGGCTCAGCCGCCGAACGCCGCCACGTTCTCCTTCGTGACCACCTTCACCGGCACCATCACCGCCTTCTCGACGTCCTTGCCCTCGGCGACCCGCAGCGCGTTCTCCACCGCGATCCTCCCGAGCTCCTTGGGCTGCTGGGCGACCGACGCGTACAGCGAACCGTCCGCGACCGCCTTCAGCCCGTCGGTCGTACCGTCGAAGCCGATCACCTGTACCGACTTGCCCGCCTTGCTGCCCAGCGCCTTGATCGCGCCGAGTGCCATCTCGTCGTTCTCGGCGAAGACACCGCTGATGCCGGAGTTCGCCTGGAGCAGGTTGGTCATGACGTCGAGGCCCTTGGTGCGGTCCCAGTCGGCCGGCTGCTTGGCGACGATCTTGATGCCCGGGTAGGCCTTCAGCCCCTCGGTGAAGCCGGCGCCGCGCTCACGGCTCGCGGAGGTGCCCGCCTGGCCCTGGAGGACGACGATCGTGCCCGAGCCGCCCAGCTTCTCGGCGAGCGCCTTCGCGGCCAGCCTGCCGCCGGCCGTGTTGTCGGAGGCGACGAGTGTGGCGGTGTCCGCGTTGTTGACCGACCGGTCGACCGCGACGAGCGGGATTCCGGACTTGTTCACGGCCCGCGCGGCAGGCCCCGTCGCGTCCGAGTCCACCGGGTTGACGATGATCGCGCCGAGGCCCGAACTGGTGAAGTTCTGCAGTTGGTTGGCCTGCTGGGAGGCGTCGTTCTGGGCGTCCGTGACGGTCAGGTCCACGCCCAGCTTCTTGGCCTCCGCCTGCGCGCCGGCCCGGATCTGCACGAAGAAAGGGTTGTTCAGCGTCGACAGGGACAGACCCACCTTCCGGTTCGTCGCGGACGACGAGCCGTTGTGCAGCAGCGAGGTGGCCCCCACGACAGCCACCGCGACCACCGCGGCCAGCCCGTACGTCAGTGCCTGCTTGCGCCGGTCCCCGCCACCGGCCGCCCCGGCCGGTGCCACGGTAGCCCCGCTCTTCCTCCTCGCAGTGTCGAGCAGCACCGCCAGCGCGATCACGACACCGATGACGACCTGCTGCCAAAACGCCGACACGGACAGCAGGTTGAGGCCGTTCCTCAGCACCGCAAGGATCAGCGCGCCGATCAGTGTCCCGGACGCCTTACCGGTACCACCGGCCAGCGAAGCCCCACCGATGACGACCGCCGCGATGGCGTCCAGCTCGTACCCCTGCGCGGCCTGCGGCTGCGCGGAGGACAGCCGCGACGCGAGCACGATGCCCGCGGCGGCGGCGAACAGCCCGGACAGCGCGTAGATCGCCAGCTTCTGCTTCTTCACCCGCAGCCCGGACAGCCGGGCCGCCTCCTCGTTGCCGCCGATCGCGTACATGGAGCGACCCAGGTACGTACGGCCGAGAACGAACGCGGTGACGAGCCCCAGGGCCACCATCACCAGCACCGGCACCGGCAGCCAGCCGCCCAGCGTGTCACCGAGGTGCGAGACCGACGACGGGAACGCGATCGGCGAACCCTGCGAGATCACCAGCGACAGACCGCGCCCCACCGACAGCATGGCGAGCGTCGCGATGAACGGCGGCAGTTTGCCGTACGAGATCAGGAAGCCGTTGACCAGGCCGCACGCGATGCCGGTGACGACGGCCAGGACGACCGCTATCGCGACCGGCACGCCCTCCGAAGTCGCCGCCCAGGCAAGGACGGTGGCCGACAGCGCGGCGACGGAACCGACCGACAGGTCGATGCCCGCCGAGACGATCACGAAGGTGACGCCGAAGGCGAGAACGGCCGTCACGGCCGCCTGGACGCCCACGTTGAGCAGGTTGTCCGTCGTCAGGAAGTCGCCGGACAGCGCCGACATCGCGATGACGAGGACGATGAGCGCGGTCAGCGCGCCGTTGTCGAGCAGAACGCGGCGCAGGCCGCTCGTGGCGCCACTCGCGCCCGTCGTGCTCTTGAGCGTGTCAGTGGCCACGGGAGCCCTCCACAGCAGTAGTTCCATTGTCAGTGCTGATGTCAGTGCTGATGTCAGTGCCGATGTTCGTGCTGACGGCGAGCGCCATCACGGAGTCCTGGGTGGCCTCGGCGGCCGTGAGTTCACCGGCGATCCGGCCCTGTGCCATCACGAGCACCCGGTCGCTCATTCCGAGCACCTCGGGCAGATCGCTGGAGATCATCAGTACGGCGGCGCCGGCGGCCGTCAGCTCGTTGACCAGCTGGTAGATCTCGACCTTGGCGCCGACGTCGATACCGCGCGTCGGCTCGTCGAGGATCAGCACCCGGGTGTTCGCGAGCAGCCACTTGCCGATGACGACCTTCTGCTGGTTGCCCCCGGAGAGGGTGCGCACCTGCTGGCCGAGCCCGGCCATCCGTACGCCCAGCTGCTCGGCGACCTTCGCGGCGGCGGCCCGCTGCCCCTTGAGGTCGACCAGCCCGCCCCTGGTCGCGGCCCGCAGGGTGACCAGGCCGAGGTTCTCCTCGACCGAGGCGTCGAGCACCAGCCCCTGCCCCTTGCGGTCCTCGGGCACGAGCCCGATCCCGGCGGACATGGCGGCCCCGACGTCACTCCCGCGCACGGCGGCGCCCGCCACGGAAACCGATCCCCTGTCGTACGGATCGGCGCCGAACACCGCGCGCGCCACCTCCGTACGCCCGGCCCCGACCAGCCCCGCGATGCCGACGACCTCACCGGCCCGCACCTCGAAACTCACGTCGTGGAAGACACCGTCCCGGGTGAGCCCTTCCACCTTGAGCAGGGCGGCGCCCGCCTCGGCGGCCTCTCGCGGGTACTGCTGTTCGATCGACCGCCCGACCATGAGCCGTACGAGCTCGTCCTCGGGCGTGTCCGCCGGCACCTGCCCGACACTCTTGCCGTCGCGGAGGACCGTCACCCGGTCTCCCAGGGCGGCGATCTCCTCCAGGTGATGGGTGATGAAGACGATCCCGACACCGTCCTCGCGCAGCGAGCGCACGATCGCGAACAGCTTCTCGACCTCTTCGGAGGTGAGGACGGCGGTCGGCTCGTCCATGATCAGGACGCGTGCGTTCAGGCTCAGCGCCTTCGCGATCTCGACCATCTGGAGCCGCGCGATGCCGAGTTCACGCACGCGCACGCGTGGAGACACGTTCACGCCGACCCGCTCCAGCAACTCGGCGGCGTCGGCCTCCATCCGCTTGCGGTCGATCATCCCGTAGCGGCGCGGCTGCCGCCCCAGGAAGATGTTCTCGGCGACCGTCAGATCGGGTACGAGGTTGAACTCCTGGTAGATGGTGGCGATCCCGAGACGCTCGGAGTCCTGCGCCCCGTGGATACGGGTCTCCTCGCCGTCCACGAGGACGCGGCCGGCATCGGGGCGATACGCGCCGGAGAGCATCTTGATGAGGGTGCTCTTGCCCGCGCCGTTCTCACCGAGCAGTACGTGCACCTCGCCCCGGCGCAGCTCGAAGTCGACGCCGTCGAGCGCGACCACACCGGGAAAGGACTTCCGTATGCCTTCGATGCGCAGCAACTCGTCCTGGTTGCTCACGACTGGCTCCTGTTCGTCACGGGTGGCTCTTCGGATGAGATCGGGGTCGGGGTCGTGGCCGGGGCCGGCTCGCCGCACGACCGCCGTACGACGAGGTGCGCGGCCAGCGTCACGGACTGCGGAGGTCGTCCCTCGATCATGTCGACCAGCGCCCGGACGGCGGCCCGACCCAGCTCGCCGGTCGGCTGCGCGATGGCCGTGACGGGCGGATCGGTGTGCACGAACCACGGGATGTCGTCGAAGGCAGCGAGCGCGATGTCCTGCGGAACCCGCATCCCACGCGCGCGTACGGCGTCCAGCGCGCCCAGCGCCATCAGGTTGTCGGCAGCGAACACGACCTCGGGCGGCTCGGCCAGGTCGAGGAAGGCGTCCGTCACCCGGCGCCCGCTCTCGGCCTGGAAGTCGCCCTGGCCTGTGTAGGCGTCGGGGAGCGGCAGCCCGTACTCGGCGAGGGCCTCCCTGAAGGCCTCGACTCGCTCACTGCCGGTGGTGGTGGCCGCCGGGCCCGCGATGATCGCGAGCCGCCGGTGGCCGAGCCCGTACAGGTGGGCGACGAGGTCCCGGACCGCCTGGCGCCCGTCCGCCCGCACGACTGGCACGTCCACGTCCAGGCCCGGGATCCAGCGGTCGACGAAGACCATCGGGGTGCCCCCGCGCGCGGTGTCCAGCATCAGCGGGGAGCCGCCGTCGGTGGGGGAGACGAGCAGGCCGTCGATACGGCGGTCCAGCAGGGTCCGTACGTGGTGGTCCTGGAGGTCGGGGCGTTCGTCGGCATTGCCGATGATCACGCTGTAGCCGAGAGCGCGGGCCTCCTCCTCGACCGAGCGGGCCAGGGTCGTGAAGTAGGGGTTCATCACGTCGCTGATGACCAGGCCGAGGGTGCGGGTCTGGTCGGTGCGCAGGGAGCGGGCGACGGCGTTCGGGCGGTAGCCCAGCGCCTCGACGGCGGCCAGCACGCGTGCGCGTGCGTCCACGCTGACCGACGGATGCTCGTTCAGGACCCGCGACACCGTGGCGACGGACACGCCCGCCTCGGCGGCGACGTCCTTGATGCTGGCCATCGCCGGACCACCTCCTTGTGGTTCCGTAGTCGTGTGGAATCGTTTACACGACCGACTGGAGACAGATTGGAATCGATTACACGCGAGTAAACAAGCCCCCGACCGCTTCCCGATACCGGATCGTGATGCGAGGCGCGCGGCACGCGGAGACCGGGACGCGGGTGACTTGTCCACAGGCACCCACGGCCTGTCGGTGCCGGGCGGTAGCGTCGGATCATGTCGAAACAGGCGGGCGGTCCGAAGCAGGCGGCGCAGGGGGAACGGCACCTGGCCGTCCTCGAGGGCGTCCTGGAGCGGATCACGTACGCCAACGAGGAGAACGGCTACACGGTCGCCCGGGTCGACACCGGCCGCGGTGCCGGTGACCTCCTCACGGTCGTGGGCGCGCTGCTCGGCGCCCAGGCGGGCGAGTCCCTGCGCATGGAGGGCCGTTGGGGCTCCCACCAGCAGTACGGCAAACAGTTCACGGTCGAGAACTACACGACCGTCCTGCCCGCCACGATCCAGGGCATCCGCCGCTATCTCGGCTCGGGCCTGGTCAAGGGCATCGGCCCGGTCTTCGCGGACCGCATCACCCAGCACTTCGGTCTGGACACCCTCCGGATCATCGAGGAGGAGCCCAAGCGGCTCATCGAGGTACCGGGCCTCGGCCCCAAGCGCACGAAGAAGATCGCCGACGCCTGGGAGGAGCAGAAGGCGATCAAGGAGGTCATGCTCTTCCTCCAGAGCGTCGAGGTCTCCACCTCCATCGCCGTGCGCATCTACAAGAAGTACGGCGACGCCTCGATCTCCGTCGTCAAGAACCAGCCCTACCGCCTCGCCTCCGACGTCTGGGGTATCGGCTTCCTCACCGCCGACAAGATCGCCCAGTCCGTCGGCATCCCGCACGACAGCCCCGAGCGCGTCAAGGCGGGCCTCCAGTACGCCCTTTCGCAGTCCACCGACCAGGGCCACTGCTATCTCCCCGAGGAGCGGTTGATCGCGGACGCGGTGAAGCTCCTCCAGGTCGACACGGGCCTCGTCATCGAGTGCCTCGCCGAACTCGCGGCGCCCCCGGAGGAGGGCGAGGACCCGGGAGTCGTACGGGAGAAGGTCCCCGGCCCCGACGGCGACTCGGAGCCCGTGACGGCCGTCTACCTCGTCCCCTTCCACCGCGCCGAACTGTCCCTCTCCGCCCAGCTGTTGCGCCTCCTGCGCACCGGCGAGGACCGGATGCCCGCCTTCCACGACGTGGCCTGGGACAAGGCGCTGGCGTGGCTCCAGGGGCGTACGGGGGCCGATCTCGCCCCCGAGCAGGAGGCCGCCGTCCGGCTCGCGCTGACGCAGAAGGTCGCCGTCCTCACCGGCGGTCCCGGCTGCGGCAAGTCCTTCACGGTCCGCTCGATCGTGGAGCTGGCGCGCGCCAGGAAGGCCAAGGTCGTACTGGCCGCCCCGACCGGCCGCGCCGCCAAGCGCCTGGCCGAACTCACCGGCGCCGAGGCCTCCACCGTCCACCGCCTCCTGGAACTGAAGCCCGGCGGCGACGCGGCCTACGACAGGGACCGCCCCCTCGACGCCGACCTGGTGGTGGTGGACGAGGCCTCGATGCTGGACCTGCTGCTCGCCAACAAGCTGGCGAAGGCGGTCGCGCCGGGCGCGCACCTGCTGTTCGTCGGGGACGTGGACCAACTCCCCAGCGTCGGCGCCGGCGAGGTCCTGCGGGACCTGCTGGCCGACGGCAGCCCGGTCCCCGCCGTCCGGCTCACCAAGGTCTTCCGGCAGGCCCAGCAGTCGGGCGTGGTGACGAACGCGCACCGGATCAACTCCGGGCAGCATCCGGTCACCGACGGCATGAAGGACTTCTTCCTCTTCGTCGAGGACGACACGGAGGAGGCCGGCCGGCTCACCGTGGATGTGGCCGCACGACGAATTCCGGCCAAGTTCGGTCTCGATCCCCGGCGGGACATCCAGGTGCTCGCACCGATGCACCGGGGTCCGGCCGGCGCCGGAAACCTCAACGGGCTGCTCCAGCAGGCGATCACACCGGGCCGCCCCGACCTCCCCGAGAAGCGGTTCGGCGGCCGGGTCTTCCGCATCGGCGACAAGGTCACGCAGATCCGCAACAACTACGACAAGGGTGAGAACGGCGTCTTCAACGGCACCGTCGGCGTCGTCACCTCCCTCGACGAGGTCGAACAGCGGCTCACCGTACTGACGGACGAGGACGAGGAAGTGCCGTACGACTTCGATGAGCTGGACGAACTCGCCCACGCGTACGCCGTGACCATCCACCGCTCCCAGGGCAGCGAGTACCCGGCGGTGGTCGTCCCGGTCACCACGGGCGCGTGGATGATGCTCCAGCGCAACCTTTTGTATACGGCCGTCACCCGCGCCAAGAAGCTGGTGGTCCTCGTCGGTTCACGCAAGGCGATAGGTCAGGCGGTGCGCACGGTGTCGGCCGGACGGCGCTGCACCGCACTGGACTTCAGGCTGCGGTCGTAGCCGAGACAGCCGTGGCCGCCGTCGTGCCCGGCGCAACGATCGCGAAAAATGATCGATCAAATGAGTCACAAAGGTCACAGGAGGCTTCCGGAACCAGGGCGAAGGGGGGCAGGATGAGTAGCTTGGCGGCACTCAGTGCCGCCAATAGGCCCAATGGTCGACCCCGAGTGCACTCTCCTGCGCCAAATGGGGGATGGTAGAGACAGTCAGGGCACCTCGAAGAAGAGGCACAACGTCGGTGAGGGATGACGTGAGCGAGCACACCAACAACGCTGTAGTACTGCGGTTCGGCGACGGCGAGTACACCTACCCGGTGATCGACAGCACCGTCGGCGACAAGGGCTTCGACATCGGGAAGCTCCGCGCTCATACCGGTCTGGTGACGCTGGACAGCGGCTACGGAAACACCGCCGCCTATAAATCCGCAATCACCTACCTCGATGGTGAGCAGGGCATCCTCCGGTACCGCGGGTACCCGATCGAGCAGCTCGCCGAGCGCTCCACCTTCCTCGAGGTGGCGTTCCTGCTGATCAACGGTGAGCTTCCGACCGTGGACGAGCTCTCCGTGTTCAAGAACGAGATCACGCAGCACACCCTGCTGCACGAGGACGTCAAGAACTTCTACCGCGGCTTCCCCCGTGACGCGCACCCGATGGCGATGCTGTCGTCGGTCGTCTCGGCGCTGTCGACCTTCTACCAGGACAGCCACAACCCGTTCGACGAGAAGCAGCGCAACCTCTCGACGATCCGGCTGCTCGCCAAGCTTCCGACGATCGCCGCGTACGCGTACAAGAAGTCGATCGGTCACCCGTTCGTCTACCCGCGCAACGACCTCGGTTATGTCGAGAACTTCCTCCGCATGACGTTCTCGGTGCCGGCGCAGGAGTACGACCTCGACCCGGTCGTCGTCTCCGCCCTGGACAAGCTGCTGATCCTGCACGCCGACCACGAGCAGAACTGTTCGACGTCGACGGTCCGTCTGGTCGGTTCCTCGCAGGCCAACATGTTCGCGTCGATCTCGGCCGGCATCTCCGCGCTCTGGGGCCCGCTGCACGGCGGCGCCAACCAGTCCGTCCTGGAGATGCTGGAGGGCATCAAGGCGAACGGCGGCGATGTCGACGCCTTCATCCGCAAGGTGAAGAACAAGGAGGACGGCGTCCGCCTGATGGGCTTCGGCCACCGGGTGTACAAGTCCTTCGACCCGCGCGCGAAGATCATCAAGGCTGCCGCGCACGACGTCCTCTCGGCCCTCGGCAAGTCCGACGAGCTGCTGGACATCGCGCTGAAGCTGGAGGAGCACGCGCTCTCCGACGACTACTTCGTCTCGCGCAACCTCTACCCGAACGTCGACTTCTACACGGGTCTCATCTACCGTGCGATGGGCTTCCCGACCGAGATGTTCACGGTCCTGTTCGCCCTGGGCCGTCTCCCGGGCTGGATCGCGCAGTGGCACGAGATGATCAAGGAGCCGGGCTCGCGCATCGGCCGCCCGCGCCAGATCTACACGGGCGTGGTGGAGCGGGACTTCGTGCCGGTCGAGCAGCGTTGACCTGAGTTCGCACTCGCCGGGTGGGCTTGCGGCTCACGCCAGTTCACCCGGCGAGCAGGCCTTGAGAACAAGACGTAAAAGCGGAAGGCGCCCTGCCGACGGTCCCCCCACGGGCCGGCGTACAGGGCGCCTTCCCATGTCCCGGTGCGGATTCCCCCCACGGGATCCGGCCGGGCGTTTCGAGAGGACAGCGCCTGAATTCGCTATCACTGGTGTGCAGGCCGCCGAAGCAACCGTTGTTGTGCGAACCGCCATACTGACGGCTTTGAGCAAAACGAGCAAAACTCGCCGTACTCATGCTGTGTGCGGTCTGCCGGGACGCGCACGCTGGGGTGGGCCGCTCAAGCTTCCCGGTGTACGTGTCCCGGCAACGCATCTCCGAGGACGTCCCCCAAGACATCCTCAGACGTCATCCAACGCCCCCCAAGACGCTGTCTGACATCGCCAACTTAGACGCTCGAAGCCCTTCGGTGGTTACGTTCACAGCACTGTGATCTGCGTCTCGCGCAAATGTCCTTTAGGTACGCCAGATCCCGGTTGTCGCGACCGGGGCCCAAGCGTAAGGATGATGCGCGAGCCTTGTGAAGAGCTTATGTGAGGCTGGCGTGGGACTCCATAGGGACTATGACACCTACTTGTGCGTACTGCCGGTAACTTCGGCCGGTCAGGGGCCGATCTCAGCGGAACGTGCGCAGTCGGAGGCTGTTCGTCACCACGAACACCGAGGAGAAGGCCATCGCGGCCCCCGCGATCATCGGGTTCAGCAGTCCGGCCGCGGCCAGCGGCAACGCGGCCACGTTGTAGCCGAACGCCCACACCAGGTTGCCCTTGATGGTCGAGAGCGTCTTCCGGGACAGCCGGATGGCGTCGGCGGCCACCCGCAGATCCCCGCGCACCAGCGTCAGATCGCTCGCCTCGATCGCCGCGTCCGTGCCCGTACCCATCGCCAGGCCCAGATCGGCGGTGGCCAGCGCCGCCGCGTCGTTCACCCCGTCGCCGACCATCGCGACGATCCGCCCCTCGCCCTGGAGCCGACGTACGGCGTCGACCTTCTCCTCGGGCAGGACTTCCGCGATCACCTGCTCGATCCCGACGGCCTTCGCCACCGCCTCGGCCACCGCCCGGTTGTCCCCGGTCAGCAGTACCGGCGTGAGCCCCAGCGCGCGCAGCTCGCGCACGGCCTCGGCGCTGGTCTCCTTGACCGCGTCGGCGACGGTGAGGACGCCGCGTGCCACGCCGTCCCAGGCCACCACGACGGCCGTACGTCCGTTGCTCTCGGCCTCCGCCTTCGCGCGGGCCAGTTCATCCGGGAGCGGCCCCGACAGGCCGTCCACGAGTCGTCCGACGACCACCTCGTGCCCGTCGACGCGCCCGCGTACGCCCCGCCCGGGCACGTTCTCGAAGTCCTCGGCCTCCGGCAGCGTCCCGACCCGCTCAGCGGCCCCCGCGGCCACCGCTCGGGCGACCGGGTGCTCGGAGGCGTGTTCGAGGGCGCCCGCGAGCCGCAGCACCTGCTTCTCGTCGGTGCCCTCGGCGACGTACACCTCCTGGAGGGTCATACGGCCGGTCGTCACCGTGCCCGTCTTGTCCAGGACGATCGTGTCGACGCGGCGCGTGGACTCCAGGACCTCGGGGCCCTTGATGAGGATGCCGAGCTGGGCCCCGCGCCCGGTGCCGACCATCAGCGCGGTCGGCGTGGCGAGCCCCAGCGCGCACGGGCAGGCGATGATCAGGACGGCGACGGCGGCGGTGAAAGCGGCGACGGTGTCGCCCGTGACGCCGAGCCAGACGCCGAACGTACCGAGCGCGATCAGCAGCACCACCGGCACGAAGATCCCGGAGATCCGGTCGGCGAGCCGCTGCACCTCGGCCTTGCCGTTCTGTGCGTCCTCCACCAGCCGGGCCATCCGTGCGAGCTGGGTGTCCGTACCGACGCGGGTGGCCTCGACGACCAGCCGGCCCCCGGCGTTCACGGTCGCGCCCGTGACGGCGTCCCCGACGCCCACGTCGACCGGTACGGACTCGCCGGTCAGCATCGACGCGTCGACCGCCGAGGCACCCTCGACGACGGTGCCGTCGGTGGCGATCTTCTCCCCGGGCCGTACGACGAACCGGTCGCCGATCGTCAACTCGCCCACGGGGATGCGCACTTCACGCCCTCCGCGCAGCACGGAGACGTCCTTGGCGCCCAGTTCCATGAGCGCTCGCAGAGCCGCGCCCGAGCGCCGCTTGGCGCGGGCCTCCAGGTAGCGTCCGAGGAGGATGAACGCGATGACCCCGGCGGCGACTTCGAGGTAGATCTCCGAGGTGCCGCCGGTGCGGGCGGCGGTGAACGAGAAGCTCTCCCGTACCCCCATGCCCTCCATGCCCGGCATCCCGGGCATCGTGGGTTTGCCCGCGTCGCCCCAGAACAGCGCCCACAGGGACCAGCCGTACGCGGCGAGCGTGCCGACCGACACCAGGGTGTCCATGGTGGCCGCGCCGTGCCGCGCGTTGGTGAACGCGGCCCGGTGGAACGGCAGTCCGCCCCAGACGACGACCGGCGAGGCGAGCGTCAGCGCGAGCCACCGCCAGTTGTCGAACTGGAGCGCGGGAATCATGGACATCAAGGCGACGGGCGCGGCGAGCAGCACGGAGACGACGAGCCGCTGCCGCAGACCGGCCAGTTCGGGGTCCGCGTCCCGCGCGGCCGCGGGCGCCTCCGTCACGGCCGGTGGGGGCGGCTCCTCGGCCGTGTACCCCGTCTTCACGACGGTGGCGATCAGGTCGTCGACCCCGACCCCGTCGGCGTACGCGATCTTCGCCTTCTCCGTCGCGTAGTTGACCGTGGCGAAGACGCCGTCCATGCGGTTGAGCTTCTTCTCGACGCGGGCCGCGCAGCTGGCACACGTCATCCCGCCGATGGCCAGCTCGACCTCATGGGGCGTGACTATCGGGGTCTCGGTGCTGGTACTGATACCGGTACTGGTACTGGTCATGGTCGCCGCGTCCGTACGGTCAGACCCGGCCGGCGAGCTCGAAGCCGGCCTCGTCCACCGCGGCGCGCACGGCTGCCTCGTCGAGCGGGGTCTCGGACACCACGGTGACCTCGCCGGTGGCGGCGACGGCCTTCACCGAGGTGACCCCGGCGAGCTCGGAGAGCTCACTCGAAACCGAACCTTCGCAGTGCCCGCAGCTCATGCCGGTCACCTGGTAGACGGCGGTGACGGAACCGGGGGTGTCGGTCTGGGCGGTCATGTCGTTGCTCCTCTTCGAAGTCTCATCGAGGTGTCATCAAGGACGCCGTCGTGGCGCACGTGCCCTGTGAGTCTCACACTACTATACCCCTGGGGGGTACTTCGTTCATGTCGGTGGCAAGATCTCCGGTACGGGGGACGGCGACGGTGACGTTGAGAGCGAGGGCGAGCGCGTATGCGTGCGGTGGTGTTCGAGCGGTACGGGGAACCGGCCGAGGTGCGGGAGGTGCCGGACCCGGTGCCCGCGCCGCACGGGGTCGTGGTGCGCGTCGAGGCCACCGGGCTGTGCCGGAGCGACTGGCACGGCTGGATGGGCCACGACCCCGACATCGCGCTGCCGCACGTGCCCGGCCATGAACTCGCCGGTGTCGTCGAGGCCGTCGGCGCCGGAGTGAGCGGCTGGCGGGCCGGTGACCGGGTCACGGTGCCCTTCGTCTGCGCCTGCGGGAGCTGCCCGTCCTGTGCGGCCGGTGACCAGCAGGTGTGCGAGCGGCAGACCCAGCCCGGCTTCACGCACTGGGGTTCGTTCGCGGAGTTCGTGGCGCTGGACCACGCCGACGTGAACCTCGTCGCCATGCCGGAGGAGATGTCCTTCGGGACGGCGGCCGCGCTGGGCTGCCGGTTCGCGACGGCTTACCGGGCGGTGGTCCAGCAGGGGCGGGTGGCGGCGGGGGAGTGGGTCGCCGTGCACGGCTGCGGCGGTGTGGGCCTCTCCGCCGTGATGATCGCGGTGGCCTCCGGCGCCCGGGTCGTCGCGGTCGACGTGTCCCCCGGGGCACTGGAACTGGCGCGGAAGTTCGGCGCGGTGGAGTGCGTGAACGCGGCCACCACCGACGACACGGCGGCGGCGGTACGTGAACTGACGGGTGGCGGCGCCCAGTTGTCGCTGGACGCGCTCGGCTCACCGATCACCTGCGCGGCCTCGGTGAACGGCCTGCGCCGCCGGGGCCGCCATGTCCAGGTGGGCCTGCTCCCGTCACCCACCGGCTCGACACCCGTCCCGATGGCCCGCGTTGTAGCTCTCGAGCTCCAACTCCTGGGCAGCCACGGCATGGCCGCCCACACCTACCCGCCGATGCTCGAACTGGTAGGAGCGGGCATCCTTCGACCGGACCTACTGGTCACATCCACCATCCCGCTGACCGAATCCCCGGCCGCACTGGCGAAGATGGGGGCGACGCCGGGGGCAGGGGTCACGGTCATCGAGCCGTGGCGCTGACCCGGGCGGTGCCGGCCATGAACTGTGCCCCACCGGTGAGTGGGGCACAGGGGTGCAGGGAGTAGAGGGAGCAGGGGGAGCGGGGGGTGTCTCAGTCGTCTCTTCGGCCGCGGTTGCCCGGGCGGGCCGCGACCCACGCCCTGACGGTGTCGGCGTACCAGTAGGGCTTGCCGCTCTCCACGTGGTCGGGTGCGGGCAGCAGGCCGTGTTTGCGGTACGAGCGCACGGTGTCCGGCTGGACGCGGATGTGTGCGGCGATCTCTTTGTACGACCAGAGCCGTCGGTCGGTCATCGGTGCACCTCCCTGCGCGTGCGTCACGGGGTCGGCCAGGGTCGGCCGTCGGGGGAGCCGGACGCTGCGCTTGGCGATCACAAAGCCATTGCCCGTTGAACGACCTTTGGTGACCCTGGGTAAGTGTCTGTTGACGCGGTGTGACTCAGAACCCGCGTACACGCGACATGTGTGACACGGGGGGAGTTTTTGTGACACGAGTGACGCAAAGGCGCACGCCCGCAGACCGGAGTGGCACGTTGACCTGCGGGGCGTACGCCGATAAAGCGGGCGGGCGCCGGCGCCCCCCGCTAGGGGCGCGGGGAACTGCGCGACCAGCCACGACCGCCCCGCAGCCGCCCGACTGCCCCTTACCGCCCCTCCTGTGGAGCGCTACGCCCCGCAGGACCGAAGAAACGCCCGAGTCCGCTGTGCGATAGGCAGCGGAGCGTCCGGCTCGCACGGGTACATGTCCTGCTCGACGATCGCGAACAGGTCCACGTCCAGCTTCTGGGCGGCGGCCAGGACGGGCCCCAACTCCGGTACGCCGGCCGGGGGTTCGCACATGACACCGCGGGCGACCGCCGGGCCGAACGGGACCTCGTTCGCCCGTACGTCCGCGAGGATCTCGGGGTCGACCTGCTTGAGGTGCAGGTAGCCGATCCGCTCGCCGTAGGTCTCGATCAGCTTGACGCTGTCGCCGCCGCAGTAGGCGTAGTGGCCCGTGTCCAGGCACAGCGAGACGAGCGAGGAGTCGGTGCCGTCGAGGAAGCGTGTGACGTTCGCCTCGCTGTCGATGTGCGTGTCCGCGTGCGGGTGGACGACGATCTGGAGGCCGTAACGCTCCCGCACCTCGTGTCCGAGCCGCTCGGTCAGCGTGGTCAGGTTGCGCCACTGCTCGGGCGTCAGTGTGTCCGACTCCAGCACCTCACCGGTCTTGTCGTCCCGCCAGAAGGACGGGATGACCACCAGGTGGGACGCGCCCATGGCCTGGGTGAGCACCGCGTTGTCCGCGACGTGTGCCCAGGTCTTCTCCCAGACGGCCTCGCCGTGGTGCAGCCCGGTGAAGACCGTGCCGGCGGACACCTTCAGCCCGCGCTTGGCGGTCTCCTCGGTGAGGACGGCCGGATCGGTCGGCAGGTACCCGTACGGGCCCAGCTCGATCCACTCGTAGCCGGACTGTGAGACCTCGTCGAGGAAGCGCTGCCAGGGAACCTGCTGGGGGTCGTCCGGGAACCACACGCCCCAGGAGTCGGGCGCCGAGCCGACCCGGATGCGTGACAGCGGGGGGCTGGACAGGGAGGAAGGGGAGGAAGGGGACGGCGTAGTCATGAGCATCAGCTTCAGCCGACGCCAGGATGCGTGTCAAGGTCTGGTCCGAATGTCCGGACAAAGTATTGACAGGGCTCCGTGAGGCGGGCTAGACCTGACTACGAGCCGCTCTGCCGACCGCTGTGCCGACCACCGTGCGAGCCGTGCCGACCACGTGAGCCGCTTGAGTCGCTTGAGCCGAGGAAACGCGAAGGGAAGTCGATGGCGTACGACCTGATCACCATGGGGCGGATCGGAGTGGACCTGTATCCACTGCAGACCGGTGTGCCGCTCGCCCAGGTGACGTCCTTCGGAAAGTTCCTCGGCGGCTCGGCGACGAACGTCGCGGTCGCCGCGTCCCGACTCGGGCGCAGCACCGCGGTGATCACCCGGACCGGTGACGACGCCTTCGGGCGCTATCTGCACGACGCCCTGCGCGACTTCGGCGTCGACGACCGCTGGGTCACGTCGGTACCCGGCCTCAACACCCCGGTCACGTTCTGCGAGGTGTTCCCGCCGGACGACTTCCCGCTGTACTTCTACCGGCAGCCCAAGGCGCCGGATCTTGAGATCGACGCCCACGAGCTGGACCTGGACGCGGTCGGCGAGGCGAGCATCTTCTGGGTCACGGGCACCGGCCTGAGCGAGGAGCCCAGCCGCACGGCGACCCTGGCCGCCCTCGCCCACCGCGCCAAGTCCGGTACGACGGTCTTCGACCTCGACTGGCGCCCCATGTTTTGGAAAGACACAGCCTGGGGCGACCCGGAGTCCCCCCGCTCCTTCTACGCCGAGGCCCTGCGCCACACCACCGTCGCCGTCGGCAACCTCGACGAGGTGGAGGTGGCGACCGGCGTACGCGAGCCGCACGCCGCCGCCCGCGCCCTCCTCGACGCCGGAGTCGAACTGGCGGTCGTCAAGCAGGGCCCGAAGGGTGTTCTCGCCGTCAACAGCGAGGGCGAGACGGCCGAGGTGCCCCCGCTCCCGGTGACCGTCCTCAACGGCCTCGGCGCCGGTGACGCCTTCGGCGGCTCCCTCTGCCACGGCCTCCTCGAAGGCTGGGACCTGGAGCGCATCATGCGGTACGCCAACGCGGCCGGCGCGATCGTCGCCTCCCGCCTGGAGTGCTCGTCGGCGATGCCCACCCCGACCGAGGTCGAGGCGGCACTCGCGGCGGGAGCGGTGCGATGAGTAGTTCCACCGCATCCATCGGCAACGGCTCAGGTGCAGGCACCGGTATCCGTACAGGCACCAGCCCCCTCGCCTCCGTGGACATCTCCGCCCTCGCCGCCACCCGTGCCCGGCATCCCGAGGCCGTCGCGGAAGCCGCCGCACGGCGGACCCGCCGACCCCTCCTCGGGGACTCCGGCCGGCTGATGATCGTCGCCGCCGACCACCCGGCCCGCGGCGCCCTCGGGGTCGGCAGCCGCAAGCTGGCCATGGCCAACCGGGCCGACCTGCTCGAACGCCTGTGCCTCGCTCTCTCCCGCCCCGGTGTCGACGGGGTCCTCGCGACCGCCGACATCCTGGACGACCTGCTCCTCCTCGGCGCCCTCGACGGCAAGGTCGTCATGGGGTCGATGAACCGCGGCGGCCTCTCCGGCGCCAGCTTCGAACTCGACGACCGCTTCACCGGCCACCGCCCCGAGGACATGGCACGCCTCGGCTTCGACGCCGGCAAGCTGCTCGTGCGCATCGACTTCGACGACCCGGGCTCCCTCACCACCCTGGAGTCCACGGCCCACGCGATCGACGCGATGGCCGAGCGCCGACTCCCGCTCTTCGTCGAGCCGTTCATCAGCAGACGCGGCCCCGACGGCAAGCTCCGCAACGACCTCTCCGCCGAGGCCGTCACCAAGTCCATCGCCATCGCGTCCGGCCTGGGCGGCAGTTCGGCGTACACCTGGCTGAAGGTCCCCGTCACCGAGAATCCGGACGACATGGCCGAGGTCATGCAGACCTCCACCCTGCCCGCCGTGCTGCTCGGCGGCGAGGTCGGGGACGACCAGGACGGCGCGTACGAGAAGTGGCGCGGCGCGCTCCAACTCCCCACCGTCCAGGGCCTCGTGGTCGGCCGCTCGCTGCTGTACCCGGCGGACGGCGATGTGTCCGCCGCCGTGGACACCGCCGTCGGACTGCTGTGAGGCGCGCGATGGGCGAGGGGTACGGCGGCTGTACTCGTACCGTGCGGGCGGAGTCCGGCACGACGCACAACGACTTCCAACTCCTGGGCGGAGAAAGGGTGTTCGCGTCGGTCGCCGACCTCGCGCACGCACCCCGGAATGCCCGGGCACTGATCGCCTCCGGCGCGGGAGGCCGCTTCGCCCTGGCAGGAGCGAAGTGTGGGCGACCACTCCCCGCTCGCTACGGCCCCGCGCCGGAGGTCCACTTGGCACACCCGGACAACACAACGGCCAGTACAACGAACAGCACAGGGGGACACCGATGACCCCGCCCGCATCCATCTCCATCCCGACGACGAGACTCACGGTCGCGCAGGCGCTCGTACGCTTCCTGGCCGCCCAGTACACCGAGCGGGACGGCGTCCGCCGCCGTCTGATCGGGGCCACCTGGGGCATCTTCGGCCACGGGAACGTCGCCGGGCTCGGCCAGGCGCTCGTCGAGTACGCCGACGACATGCCGTTCCACCAGGGACGCAACGAACAGTCCATGGTGCACGCGGCAGTTGGTTACGCGAGGCAGTCCAACCGCCTCTCCGCGCACGCCGTGACGACGTCCATCGGCCCCGGCGCGACCAACCTCGTCACCGGCGCCGCACTCGCCACGATCAACCACCTCCCGGTACTGCTCCTCCCCGGCGACACCTTCGCGACCCGCCCGGCGGACCCGGTCCTCCAGCAGCTCGAAGTCCCGTACGCCGGTGACGTGTCGGTCAACGACTGTCTGCGCCCGGTGTCCAGGTACTTCGACCGGGTCACGCGCCCCGAGGCGCTGATCCCGGCGGCGCTGCAGGCGATGCGGGTCCTCGCCGACCCGGTCGAGACGGGCGCCGTAACTCTCGCTCTCCCGCAGGACGTTCAGGCCGAGGCGTACGACTGGCCCGACGAGTTCTTCGCCGACCGCGTGTGGCACGTACGCCGTCCGGCCGCAGACGCCGACGAACTGACGGAAGCGGTACGGGCGATCCGAACCGCCCGTCGCCCGTTGATCGTCGTGGGCGGCGGAGTCCACCACAGCCGCGCCGAGGAGGTGTTGGCGGAGTTCGCCTCGGCGACCCGTATCCCCGTCGCCTCCACCCAGGCCGGCAAGGGCTCCCTGCGCCACGACCACCCCCAGGACGTAGGCGGCATCGGCCACACGGGAACAGCCACGGCCGACGAACTCGCCCGCCTGGCCGACCTGGTGATAGGCATCGGTACCCGCTACACGGACTTCACGACCGCCTCCAACACCCTGTTCGCCGCGCCCGACGTCCGCTTCCTGAACCTCAACATCGCCCCGTACGACGGCCACAAGCTGTCCGCCACCCCGCTGATCGCGGACGCCCGCAGCGCCCTGGAGCAGCTGACGGAGGCGCTCGCGCTCCACGACCACCGGGTCACGGACGAGTACACCCGCGAGTACACCGAGGACAAGGAACGCTGGGAACAGCGCGTCGACGCCGCCTACGAGGCCGATGAGCCGGACGTACGCCCGACGCAGCCGCAGGTGCTGGGCGCGCTGGACGCCCTCGCCGACGAGTCGGACATCATCATCAACGCGGCTGGCTCACTCCCCGGCGACCTGCACAAACTCTGGCGTGCACGGTCGCAGGACCAATACCACCTCGAATACGGCTATTCCTGCATGGGATACGAGATACCGGCCGCGATCGGTGTGAAACTGGCGGCGCCCGACCGTCCCGTATGGGCGCTGGTGGGCGACGGCACGTACCTGATGATGCCGACGGAGATCGTGACGGCCGTACAGGAGGGGATCGCCATCAAGCTCCTCCTGATCCAGAACCACGGCTACGCGTCCATCGGCGGTCTGTCGGAGTCGGTGGGCGGCGAGCGCTTCGGCACCGCCTACCGCTATCAGGCGGACGACGGTACGTACACGGGGGCCCCGCTGCCCGTGGACCTGGCCGCCAACGTGGCGAGCCTGGGCATGCGCGTCCTGCGCGCGAAGACGGTACGGGAGCTGCGGGCGGCGCTCGCCGAGGCCCGTACCGCCGACACTCCCACTTGTGTCTACGTCGAGACGGAAACGGCAGACACAGTGTCGGGCGCGCCTCCGGCGCAGGCCTGGTGGGATGTTCCTGTGGCCGAGACCGCGACCCGCCCGTCAGCGGTCAAGGCACGTGAGCTGTACGAACGGCACGTCTCTACCCGACGCCGCCATCTGTGAAGGAGAACCTGGGCATGACGAAGATCGTCAACCACTGGATCGGCGGCAAGACCGTCGAGGGCGCGTCGGGCACGTACGGGCCGGTCACCGACCCCGCGACCGGCGCGGTCACCACGAACGTCGCCTTCGCGACGGTCGACGAGGTCGACGCGGCCGTAGCCGCCGCCAAGGACGCGTACGCGACCTGGGGCACCTCGTCGCTCGCCAAGCGGAGCGCCATCCTCTTCAAGTTCCGCGCGCTGCTCGACGCCAACCGCGACGCGATCGCCGAGCTGATCACCGCCGAGCACGGCAAGGTGCACAGCGACGCGCTCGGCGAGGTCGCCCGCGGCCTGGAGATCGTCGAACTCGCGTGCGGTATCACCGTGCAGCTGAAGGGCGAGCTGTCGACGGAGGTGGCAAGCCGCGTCGACGTCTCGTCGATCCGCCAGCCCCTCGGCGTCGTCGCGGGCATCACGCCGTTCAACTTCCCGGCCATGGTGCCGATGTGGATGTTCCCGATCGCCATCGCGTGCGGCAACACCTTCGTGCTGAAGCCGTCCGAGAAGGACCCGTCGGCGGCCATGAAGCTCGCCGAACTGTTCGCCGAGGCGGGCCTGCCCGACGGCGTCTTCAACGTCGTCCACGGCGACAAGGTGGCGGTCGACCGCCTCCTGGACCACCCGGATGTCAAGGCGGTGTCCTTCGTCGGCTCGACGCCGATCGCCCGCTACATCCACACCACGGCCTCGGCGAACGGCAAGCGCGTCCAGGCCCTGGGCGGCGCCAAGAACCACATGCTGGTCCTCCCGGACGCGGACCTGGACGCGGCGGCCGACGCCGCCGTCTCCGCCGCCTACGGCTCGGCGGGCGAGCGCTGCATGGCGATCTCGGCCGTGGTCGCGGTCGGCGCGATCGGCGACGAACTGGTCGACAAGATCCGCGAGCGCGCCGAGAAGATCAAGATCGGCCCCGGCAACGACCCGACGAGCGAGATGGGCCCGCTGATCACTGCCGTGCACCGCGACAAGGTGGCCTCGTACGTCACCGGCGCGGCGGCCGAGGGCTCGGAGGTCGTCCTCGACGGCAGCGGCTTCACGGTCGAGGGCTTCGAGGACGGCCACTGGATCGGCATCTCGCTCCTCGACAAGGTGCCGACGACGGCGAAGGCCTACCAGGACGAGATCTTCGGCCCGGTCCTGACCGTCCTGCGCGTCGACACGTACGAGGAGGGCCTGGCGCTGATCAACGCCTCCCCCTTCGGCAACGGCACCGCGATCTTCACCCGGGACGGCGGCGCGGCCCGCCGCTTCCAGCTGGAGGTCGAGGCCGGCATGGTCGGCGTCAACGTCCCGATCCCCGTCCCGGTGGGCTACCACTCGTTCGGCGGCTGGAAGGACTCCCTCTTCGGGGACCACCACATCTACGGCAACGACGGCACCCACTTCTACACCCGCGGCAAGGTCGTCACGACCCGCTGGCCGGACCCGGCGGACGGCCCCTCGGGCGTCGACCTGGGCTTCCCGCGCAACCACTGAGCGACCACTGGGAAATCCGCCACGCATGCCCGCTGACCTGCTACTTCCAGGTCGGCGGGCATTGCCGTTCCGCACTGGATCGGCACCGGATCGCATGATCCCGGATACTCCGGGTCGGGCGTACGCGATCATGATGACCATGGACGCTCACTTCCTCGGTATCCCCGAGTTGACCGAAGCCCCGTCCGTGGCGGTCGTGGTCGACGTCATGCGTGCTTTCACTGTGGCTGCCTGGGTCTTCGCCCAGGGGGCCGAAAAGATCGTTCTCGCCGAGTCGCTGGACGACGCGCTGGCACTCAAGGCCGCCCACCCGGACTGGATGGCGCTCAAGGACGGGCCGCCCGCACCCGGATTCGACATGGTCAACTCACCCGGCATGCTGCGGTCTGCCGACCTTCGCGGACGGACCGTCGTACAGAAGACCACGGCAGGGACGGTCGGCGCCCTCGCTGTCAGGGAGGCGTCGCTGGTGCTGTGCGCCGGCTTCGTGGTGGCGGAGGCGACGGCCCGGCTCCTGCGGACCCGCGCGAGTGACAGCGTCACGTTCGTGGTCACCGGCGAGGACGGACAGGCGGACGAAGACCTGGCGTGTGCTCAGTACATCGCCCGAAGAGCCACCGAGGCCGCGACGGATCCCGCCGAGTTCCTCCACCGAGCCGCCGAGTCACGCGCCGCCACCGAACTGGCGTCGGGCAGGCGTCAAGGAGCCCATCCCGACGACGTCGCACTCTGCCTTGAGCTCGACCGTTTCCCCTTCGCCATGACGGCGAGCCAGGAGGACTCACTCATGGTCGTACGCCCGCACGCCGTGCCTCCGCTGACCGGCGACGCTCCGGTCTGATCGCCGGCGAGGTCCAGTTCGCACCGGGACGCGCACCCTGCCGCCGGCGAGAGTCCAGAGACGTGTGCCAACGGCGAGGGTGTCGATCCCCGACAGGCTGATCATCGCCCGCAGGACGATCGAGAGACGCCGCTCGCCGAGGTCCGGCACGTGCGTGAGACTGGTCTGATGCGGCGACGCGATGGACGGTGCAGCGGCATACCGACCGGCTGCACCAGAAAGGTTGCGCGCAATCAGTGTTGCCGGCCGGAGACCTGAGCTGATTTCGCCCTCCGCCACCGGTGAAGGACGGTGAGGCTGGAACGATGACCATGTGAACTACTTCTCGCATTTCAGCATCGGTCCTGGTCATGACCGGCAGCATCCCCCGGAGCCCGGGCCGGCCGAGCCCGGTCAGTGGCCGAAGTTGGAGGCCGCGCTCGCGGTGGTCAACCGCGATCTGGTGGCGACCCTGCCGGGTCAGGACGCGCTGATACTGCTGTTTGAGCCGCCTTGGCAGCCGTCGCCCCCGAGCGGAATCGACTGGGGGCGGGTCTACGTGGCGATGCCAGACGGCCGTTGGCACGGCAATCAGGTGAACGCGTGCGACCCGGAGGAGGGCGACCCGCCGGAGCCGGACGATGCGATGACGGTCCTGGACGTGGTCGCGGACGCGGCGCAGTCGACGATCATGGAGCTGCTCTGGCAGGTCTGGCCGGTCTGCTGGGAACACAGGACCGGAACGCACCTTCGTCCCGCAGGGACCACTGCCGACTGGCCCGAGGGCCCAAGGGACGAGGCCGGCCCGCCGGTGTGGTGGTGCCGGGGCGGCCGGGACGGCAATTTCCACGACGTCTCCCCGGTGGGCGAGTTGGCCGCCACCCTGCCGGGAGAACAGCGTCGCGCACTGCGCCACAGCGAGCGCGAACGAAACGGCCGCCGATAGCAGCGGAGCCGGACGGCCGCGCGTTGGCCGTTGGAGGCGTACCGCTCGGCGCCGTACGGCTCCAGCGCCCGCCCGATCCCCCTGCGCCGGTGCGACTCGGCCACCCCCAGCTCGTACAGCAGCATCTCCGCACCCTTGTCGGGGTGGACGGTCTCGACGCCGCTCGCAAAGCCGACGGGGGCTACCGTCTCGGCGGACTCGTAGGCCAGGTACAGGTGATGCCCGGCCGACGTCAGGGAACGTTCCGCCCGCTCCGTGCGGACCGGGTGGTCGAAGAGGTGTTCGGCGGCGGCCACCTCGGCGACTGTCATCGCGCGCCGAATCTCCACGGACCGAACCTCCATGGACCGAACCTCCACGGACCGGATCCTCACGGGCCCGTCCGTACCACGCCTGGTGTACGCCGGACCCGTGCCGTACGCCCGCAGGATGGCGGAAGGTTCCGACCGGCGGTTGCCCCGGATGTCGGTGGCGGCCCGTACCGTTGACGTATGGATCTTCGAATGCCCGGACTGCGGGGAGCGCGGCCCCGGTGGTCACGGCGGCTGGTCGCCGTCGTGGCCGCCGCTGTCGTCCTGCTCGCCGGTGCCGGTACGTGGACGGCCGTCGCCTCGGACGACGCGCCCGCGGTGCACCAAGCCGACCGGGTCATGGACATGGGCGGCGGGGTGCGCGTCGACACCTCGTACTTCACCGCGGGGTCCGACTCCGACCGCCGCCCCGCCGTCCTCCTCGCACACGGCTTCGGCGGCAGCAAGGACGACGTACGAGCCCAGGCCCAGAAACTCGCCCGCGACGGCTACGCGGTGCTGACCTGGTCCGCCCGGGGCTTCGGCAGATCGACCGGGAAGATCGGGCTGAACGACCCGAAGACCGAGGTCGCCGACGTCTCGAAACTCATCGACTGGCTGGCCGCGCGGCCCGAGGTCCAGCTCGACAAGAAGGGCGACCCGCGCGTCGGCATGGCCGGCGGGTCCTACGGCGGCGCGATCTCGCTCCTCGCCGCCGGTTACGACGACCGGGTCGACGCCATCGCGCCCGCGATCACCTACTGGAACCTCGCGGACGCACTCTTCCCGAACGGCGTCTTCAAGAAGCAGTGGGCCGGCATCTTCATCAACACCGGCGGCGGCTGCGACCGGTTCGAGGCCACGCTGTGTGAGATGTACGACCGGGTCGCCGAGGCCGGCAAGCCGGACACGGCAGCCACCGAACTCCTCACCGAACGGTCGCCCTCCGCCGTCGGCGACCGCATCAAGGTGCCCACCCTGCTGATCCAGGGCCAGACCGACTCCCTCTTCCCCCTCGGCCAGGCCGACGCCGCCGCGAAGGCGATCCGTGCCAACGGCGCCCCCGTGGACGTCGACTGGATCGCGGGCGGCCATGACGGCGGCGACATGGAGACGAGCCGCGTCGAGTCCCGGATCAACTCGTGGTTCGACCGGTACCTGAAGGACGACAAGGGTGCCGACACCGGGCCCGCCTTCCGCGTCACCCGCACCGGCGGAATCGACTCCACCGACGGGGCGGCGACCCTGCGCGGCGCCACCTCGGACACCTACCCGGGGCTGGAGAACGGGCAGCGTGAGGTCACGCTGACCGGCAGGGAGCAGTCGTTCGACAACCCGGCCGGCGCCGCCCCGCCCGCCGTCTCCTCCCTGCCCGGCCTCGGCGCCGCGGGCGGCCTGTCCCAGCTCTCCTCGCTCGGAGTCGGCGTCTCGATCGACTTCCCCGGGCAGAACGCGAGCTTCGAATCGGCCCCGGTCGCCGACGACGTACGGATCACCGGTTCCCCCACGGTCACCGTCCACGTCAAGTCGACCAGCGAGGACGCCGTCCTCTTCGCCAAGGTGTACGACGTCTCGGCCAACGGCAGGCAGCAGGTGCTGCCCGGCCAGCTGGTCACCCCCCTCAGGGTCGAGGGCGCCAAGCAGGGCAAGGACGTCACGATCACCCTCCCGGCCATCGACCACGAGGTCGAACAGGGTCACCGGCTCCGACTGGTCCTCGCCTCCACGGACCTCGGCTACGCGTCACCGGTCGCCCCGGCCACGTACACGGTCTCTGTCACGAGCGACCTGAAGATCCCCACCGCCCCCGGCGTCACCACGGCCTCGGCCGGGCTGCCCGCCTGGGTGTGGTGGCTGCCCCTCGCGGGCGCCGCGATCGCCCTGGCCCTGCTCCTGTCAGGACGCAGGCGCACGGCGGCACCGTCCGCCCCGGACCCCGAACTGGCCGAAGTCCCGCTCCAGATCACCGACTTGAGCAAGAAGTACGCCAAGTCGTCGGACCGGTACGCCGTACGGGACGTGTCGTTCCGCGTCGAGAAGGGCCAGGTCCTCGGACTCCTCGGCCCCAACGGCGCAGGCAAGACCACCACCCTGCGCATGCTGATGGGCCTCATCAGGCCCGACGGCGGCGAGATCCGCGTCTTCGGGCACGCCATCCGCCCCGGCGCCCCCGTCCTCTCCCGCGTCGGCTCCTTCGTCGAGGGCGCCGGCTTCCTCCCGCACCTCTCCGGCCGCGAGAACCTGGAGCTGTACTGGCAGGCCACGGGCCGCCCGGCCGGGGACGCCCACATGGAGGAGGCCCTGGAGATCGCGGGCCTCGGCGACGCACTCGCGCGCGCTGTCCGCACGTACTCCCAGGGCATGCGCCAGCGGCTCGCCATCGCCCAGGCCATGCTCGGCATGCCCGACCTCCTCATCCTCGACGAACCGACCAACGGCCTCGACCCGCCCCAGATCCGCGAGATGCGCGAGGTCATGATCCGGTACGCGGAGGCCGGCCGCACGGTGATCGTCTCCAGCCACCTGCTGGCGGAGGTCGAGCAGTCCTGCACGCACCTCGTCGTCATGGACCGCGGCAAGCTGGTCCAGGCCGGCCCGGTCAGCGAGATCATCGGCTCAGGCGACACCCTGCTCGTCGGCACCACCACCCCGGTGGAGGAGCCGGTCGTCGAGAAGGTCGCCGCCCTGCCCGGCATCGTCTCCGCCGTACGCACCGACGACGGCCTCCTGGTCCGCCTCGCCCCCGAGGACGGCAGCGCCCAGCGCCTCGTCGTCGAACTCGTCCGCCTCGAAGTGCCCGTGGCGTCGGTGGGCCCCCACCGCCGCCTCGAAGACGCCTTCCTCACCCTGATCGGAGGCTCCGCATGAGCACGACGGACACGACGGACACGACGAACGCGACAGATAAGACTGACACGTCGAAGGCGACGAACACGGTCGTGGAGCGGGCGGAGACGGCCGACGGGTACCGCGCCCGGCGGACACTGCCCCTGCGCGTCGAACTGGTCCGCCAGCTCAAGCGCCGCCGTACGCTCGTCATGGGCGGCATCCTCGCCGCGCTGCCGTTCATCCTCGTCGCCGCCTTCGCGATCGGCGGCGAGCCCGGCAGGCCGGGCGGCCAGGTCACCCTGATGGACACGGCCACCGCGTCCGGCGCCAACTTCGTCGCCGTCAACCTCTTCGTCTCCGCGGGCTTCCTGCTGGTCATCCCCGTCGCCCTGTTCTGCGGGGACACGGTCGCCTCGGAGGCCAGCTGGTCCTCCCTGCGCTATCTGCTCGCGGCCCCCGTGCCGCGCGCCCGCCTCCTCTGGTCCAAGCTCGCGGTCGCCCTCGGTATGAGCCTCGCCGCGATGGTGCTGCTGCCGGTCGTGGCCCTCGCGGTCGGCACGGCGGCCTACGGCTGGGGACCACTGGAGATTCCCACCGGCGGCTCGCTCGCCGCGGGCACGGCGGCCCAGCGACTGGTGGTGGTCGTGGGATACCTCTTCGTGTCCCAACTGGTCACCGCCGGACTGGCGTTCTGGCTGTCGACGAAGACCGACGCCCCCCTGGGAGCGGTCGGCGGCGCCGTCGGCCTGACCATCGTCGGCAACGTCCTGGACGCCGTGACCGCTCTCGGCGACTGGCGCGACTTCCTGCCCGCGCATTGGCAGTTCGCGTGGGCCGACGCCATTCAGCCCCGCCCGGAGTGGGGCGGCATGATCCAGGGGACGGCCGTCTCGGTAACGTACGCCCTCATCCTGTTCGCCCTGGCCTTCCGGGGTTTTGCCCGCAAGGACGTCGTCTCCTAGGTCACCGGAGGATCACCTACCGGTCTCGACGGCCGCCTCTCGTGGCCACTTCGAGATCCATCCGCAACACCCCGTACCGCACATTCCGGCCCCTTCCACCGTCACAGTCACAGAAGTTGACGTCGTCCGACGCCAACGGACGGAGGGGGCACGGCAGATGGAGCGGAACCGGACACACCGAACACGACGCCTGCGGGGTGCGCTGATAGCGGTGACGGCCGCGAGCGGGCTGCTGCTCACCGGGTGCAGTGCGACGGGGGACAGCGGCGACAGCAGCCGGGGCACCAACCAGAACTCCGGCGGCGGCTCGGGCTACGCCCCCGCGCCGGCCCAGAGCAACGGCTCCGGCGAACAGAGCGACCGCGACGGCGAAGAAGGCGACACGGAAGGTGAGACGGAAGGCGACTTCGCCCCGTCCCCCGACTACCTCTCCACCTTCGCCCTCGACGTCGACACCGCCTCGTACGGCTACGCGCGCCGCACCCTCGCCGACGGCCACCGCCCCGACCCGTCGACGGTCCGGCCCGAGGAGTTCGTCAACAGCTTCCGCCAGGACTACGAACGCCCCGACGGCAACGGCTTCTCGGTCACCGTCGACGGCGCCCGCACCGACCGCGCGGACTGGTCCCTGGTCCGCGTGGGCCTCGCCACCCGCACCGCCGAGCAGGAGAGCGAACGCCCGCCGGCCGCCCTCACCTTCGTCATCGACATCTCCGGTTCCATGGCCGAGCCCGGCCGCCTCGACCTCGCCAAGGACTCCCTCGGCGTGATGACGGACCGGCTGCGCGACGACGACTCGGTAGCCATCGTCACCTTCAGCGACGAGGCCGAGACCGTCCTCCCGATGACCCGCCTGGACGACCACCGCGACCGCGTCCACAACGCGATCGACGAACTGGAACCGACCGACTCGACCAACCTCGGCGCAGGCGTGCGCACCGGCTACGCCACCGCCGTCGAGGGCCTGCGCGAGGGCGCCACCAACCGGGTCGTACTGGTCTCGGACGCACTCGCCAACACCGGCGACACCGACGCCGACTCGATCCTCGACCGCATCTCCGACGCCCGCCGCGAACACGGCATCACCCTCTTCGGCGTCGGTGTCGGCAGCGACTACGGCGACGCCCTGATGGAACGCCTCGCGGACAAGGGCGACGGTCACACCACCTACGTCTCGAACGAGACCGACGCCCGCGAGGTGTTCTGCGAGCAGCTCCCGCGCAACATCGACCTCACGGCCCGCGACGCCAAGGCCCAGGTCGCCTTCGACCCGGAGACCGTCGCCGAGTTCCGCCTGATCGGCTACGACAACCGCCGGGTCGCCGACGACGACTTCCGCGACGACCGCGTGGACGGCGGCGAGGTGGGCCCCGGCCACACGGTCACCGCCTTGTACGCCGTCCGCACCAAAGACTCCGCCTCGGGTCACCTCGCAACGGCAACGGTCCGCTGGCTCGACCCCGACACCCGCGAACCCCACGAGGAATCGGGCCAGTTGGAGTCGAAGGCGCTGGACGAAGCGCTCTGGAACGCCCCGTCCCGCCTCCAGATCACAGCGGTGGCCGCCTACTTCGCCGACGCCCTGCGCAAGGGCGCCGACGACTGGACCACCCTGCCGGGCGCCCCGTCCCTGAGTGAACTGGCAAGCAAGGCAAACAAGTTGGCGGACAAGACAGAGGACAAGGCGGTACGCCAACTGGCCGAGGCAATAGACCAGGCAGGCCGCTATGAGAACTAGCCGGTGCTGGTGAACACCGGATGCGACGAGCTCCCCTCTTTTAGGGGCGCGGGGAACTGCGCGACCAGCCCCCGCGGGCCTGCAGGCAACAGACAACCCAAGGCCCGCTAACCGCACACAGACGGAACAGCCCTCCCAAGCCCCTCCACATGCAACCCATCCAACCGGTACCCCCGAGCGGAGCGCCCCGCGGCAAGCACAAGCCGCACCTCACACAAGTCTCCCGCCCGAACCCCCACCGTCTCTCTCAGCGCATCCAGCAACTCATTGGTGATCCGATCCAGAATCGGCCGAACCTCCTTGACCAGATCGGGCCGCTCGGCGGGCCGCAGCTCGGGATGTGCGTCCCAACGGGCGTACAGCCCACGCTGGACCACCTTGTTCGCCTCGATCTGGTCCCGGAACACGGCGGCCACCGCCTCCGGGTCGAGGCCGAGCCCGACGGCCCGCGCGGAGACGTCGGCCAGGATCTGCTGCTCGCGCACCGGATCGTCGATCGGCTTGTCGGTGCCGTACTTGGCGGCGGCGACCTTGTCGGCCACCAGCAGCCGCTCGGCGAACAGGTCGGTCAGCGACGTCAGGGAAGTCAGCGACGTCGAAGAGAACGTGGGGGAGGAGGCAACGGCGCCTGCCCGTACGGGAGTCGAGGTGTCGGCCACAGCGGGTGCCGCGCCGGAGACGGCCAGGACGGCCGACGCGCACACGGCGAGAAGAACAGACCGCACGGGGTTCCTTTCGGTGGGGGGAGGTCGAGCCGGCGCCGGACCGAAGCCCTGCGCCAGGCAGCAAAATATCCGCCCCGAATGATCTGCTTTCGCGCGACCCATTGAACTTCCGCTACGCACGGGTAATTTGACCCGGGATCACGAGCAGCACCAGCCACCGGAAGCGAGCGTCATGGGCGTACGCAGGGATCTGAAGCAGGCGAAGCGGCGCCCCGATCTGGCGGCCCGTCACCGCGTCGAGCTGATCCGCGACGAGAAGACCGGCACCGTCCGCGAAGCCCGCGCCGCCCCCATCGTGACGACCCCCACCACGGGCAGCATCGCCGACCTGCCCCACACCAACGCGGCCGAGGCCCCCGACGCGGTGGTCCTGCGCCGCCGTACGGACGACGGCACCTGGCGCCCGATCACCGCCGCCGCCTTCGCCGCCGAAGTCATCGCCACCGCGAAGGGGTTGATAGCCGCCGGCCTCGAACCGGGCGGCCGGGTCGCGGTGATGTCCCGTACCCGCTACGAGTGGACGGTCCTGGACTTCGCGATCTGGGCGGCCGGCGGCCAGACCGTCCCCGTCTACGCCACCTCGTCCGCAGCCCAAGTGGACTGGATCGTAAGGGACTCGGGAGTCCACCTGGTCGTCACGGAAACGCCGGACAACACGGCCACCGTCATCACCGGCACGGCCGCTCACCCCGAACCCCCGCGCGTCCTCACCCTGGACGAGGACGCGATGGCCGAACTCACCACTCTGGGACGGGAGGTGCCGGACGAGGAGGTGACCAAGCGGCGCACGGACCTGACCCCCGACACCACCGCGACGATCTGCTACACCTCCGGCACCACCGGACAGCCGAAGGGCTGCGTCCTCACCCACGCGAACCTGCACGCCGAGGCGGCCAACGTCGTCGAACTGCTGCACCCGATCTTCAAGGAGGTCACCGGCCAGACCGCCTCGACCCTCCTCTTCGTCCCTCTCGCCCACATCATGGGCCGGGCCCTTCAGATCGGCTGTCTGATGGCCCGCATCGAGATCGGCCACTTCCCGAGCATCAAGCCCGACGAACTCCGCCCGATGCTGCGGGAGTTCAGGCCGACCTTCCTGGTGGGCGTCCCGTACCTCTTCGAGCGGATCCACGCCGCCGGCCGCGCGACCGCCGAGAAGATGGGCCGCGCCGCCTCCTTCGACCGGGCCCACCGCATCGGCGTCCGCTTCGCGGAGGCGTACCTGGAGAAGTTCCTCGGCACCGGTACCGGCAAGGGCCCCGGCCCCGCCCTGTACGCCGCCTGGGCCCTGTACGACCTGCTCGTGTACCGCCGTATCCGCAAGGAGCTGGGCGGGCGTATGCACTACGCCATCAGCGGCGGCTCCCCGCTCGACCGCGACCTCAGCCTCTTCTTCTACGCCGCCGGAATCATCGTCTACGAGGGCTACGGCCTGACCGAGACGACCTCCGCCGCCACCCTCGTCCCACCCCTGGCCCCCCGCCCCGGCACGGTCGGCCTCCCCGTCCCCGGCACCGCCGTCCGGATCGCCGACGACGGTGAGGTCCTCCTCAAGGGCGCGGTCGTCTTCGGCTCCTACTGGAACAACCCGGCGGCGACGGACGCGGTACTGAGCGACGGCTGGTTCGCCACCGGCGACCTCGGCGCTCTCGACGACGACGGCTACCTCACCATCACCGGCCGCAAGAAGGACATCCTCGTCACCTCCGGCGGCAAGAACGTCGCCCCGGCCGTCCTGGAGGACCGGCTGCGCAGCCGTGCGCCGGTCGGCCAGTGCATGGTCGTCGGCGACAACCGCCCCTTCGTCGCCGCCCTGATCACCCTCGCCCCCGATTCCGTCGCCCACTGGCTCACCGTCCGGGGGATGCCCGTCGACACCCCGATGCCCGAGGTGATCGGCGACCCCGGGATGCGGGCCGACGTCCAGCGGGCCGTGGACCACGCCAATGCGGCGGTCTCCCGGGCGGAGTCGATCCGCGCCTTCACCCTGGTCGAGGGCGAGTTCACCGAGGAAAACGGACTGCTCACCCCGTCCCTCAAGGTCAAACGCCACGCGGTACGGGAGGCGTACGCGGCCGAGATCGAGGCGCTGTACAGCAAGTGAGCCCGACAGCAAGTGAGCCCGACAGCAAGCGAGCCCGACGGCAGGTGAAGTCGACGGCACGTGAGCCCGAGGCAGTGCCACGAACGCCGAACGGCGGGCCACCGGAGAACCGGTGACCCGCCGCCGCAACCGAGCGGGGAGACTCAGCTGTTGCCGGCGCCGTTGCCGGACAGCACGGGGATGTCGCTGAGGATGTGCGACAGCGGCTCGTCGCCCTTGGCCTGCGTCGAGTTCTCGACACACTGCTGGTTCTGCGGGGCCGACAGGACGGGGATGTCCTGGAGGGCGACCGGCACGACGCCGACGACGGAACCGACGTTGAGCTTGGCCGGGAGGCCGACACACGGCTTGTTCAGCGAACCCTGGACCAGCGAGAGCTGCGGGCTCATGTCACCGAACGTGGCCGAGTTGCCGAACTCCTGCTCGGCGCCGTTGCCGCTGACGGAGGTGGTGCCACCGTCATTGGCGATCGCCAGGGCCTGGGGTGCTGCCGTCGCCGAGATACCGGCGACGGAGGCGGCGATGGCCGCGGTAGCCCACAGCTTCTTCATGTTCATTCCCTTCGAAAAGCGGACTCCGGTGAGGAGCTGCGTGATCAAGAACGGCTCAACCCCGTCCGGGGTTGCGGTGATTGCCCCATTTGGCCCAGCGGGTGAGGTGTACGAGCGGCCGTACGGGGGAAACGAGACCGCTTGTCCGTCCGCCCGGCCATCCTGCTCAGGGGCAAGCCAGCCGGTTGCCGCGCACCGGCACGTCCTTCCCGAACACCGGCGGATCGCCGGGCTTGGGATCCGTACCGGCCGCGATCAGGGGCCGGTCCTCGCGCACCTTGGTGAACATCGCCTTCGCCTTCGCCGCGTCCCAGCGCAGCGTCGAACCGACGTCCTTCATCGGCGGGTTGAACCCGGCGATCGGCACGGTGGCGAACTCGGTCCGCGTGGCCGGTACCTTGCTCAGCGCCGCGGCGAGCGTGACCAGGGTCTGCGCGCCGTCCTTCCCGAAGCCCTGCTGGACCTTGGCCGGGCCGAGCAGTGTCCGGGCCACCTTGCCCATGGCCACCGGGTCGGTGAGCACCTTCCGGGCGGTCAGCTGTTGCAGCGCCGCGACCAGGAACCGCTGCTGCCGCTGGATCCGTCCCAGGTCGGCGCTCTGGTCGACATGCCGGGAGCGGACGTACTGCAGGGACTGCCCACCCTTGAGCAGATGCCGTCCCGGCGCCAGGTCCAGCTTGGTCTTGGAGTCCTTGAGGCGCCGTTTCGTGCACACCTCGACCCCGCCGACCTGGTCGACGGCGTCGATGAACCGCCGGAAGTCGAGCTGCAGATACTGCTCGACACTCACCCCGGTCGCCGCCTCCACCGTCCGCTCCATGAGCTGGGCGCCGCCTTCCGCGTACGCGCCGTTGAGCTTCGCGGGATGCGCGGGGCGTTGTTTCGAGGACGGTGTGGGTCTGTACGCCGGAATCGTGGCGAGGGAGTCGCGCGGCAGGCCGATCACGCTGACGCGGTCGCGCGCGGCGGACACGTGGACGAGCATCATCACGTCCGCGCAGTTGCAGGCGAAGCCGCCCGCGTGGAACTTGCGGCGCTCCTTCTCGGTGATGGTGCCGCGGCCGTCCGTGCCCAGCAGCAGGATGTCGGTGGCCTTGGCGAGGGTGGCGCCGCCCGCGGGTTTCAGCGGCGGCGCCTGGGGTGTGCCGCAGCCGATCGCGGTCGCGGCACACAGCAGCGCGATCCCGCACAGCCGGGGGAGGCGGGAAGGACGGGAAAACCGGAACAAAGGGTGTCTCGTCGTCACCTGACGCAACGTAGGCCAGCGGGCCGCCGAGAGTTCGACGGCCCGCTGGTGAAGGCTCGAAGAGAGCCCGGACGTACGCCCGGCTCAGTCGTCGCCGGTGGTACTGGTGATGCCGGTCAGTTGTTGCCGACGCCGTTGCCGGACAGGACCGGGATGTCGCTGAGGATGTGCGACAGCGGCTCGTCGCCCTTGGCCTGCGTCGAGTTCTCGACACACTGCTGGTTCTGCGGGGCCGACAGGACGGGGATGTCCTGGAGGGCGACCGGTACGACGCCGACGACGGAACCGACGTTGAGCTTGGCCGGCAGACCGATGCAGGGCTTGTTGAGCGAGCCCTGGATGAGCGCCATCTGGGGGCTCATGTTGCCGTACGTGGCCGAGTTGCCGTACTTCTGGATGGCGCCGTTGCCACTGGTGGACGTCGTGCCACCGTCGTTCGCGATCGCCATTGCCGGGGCCGCAACCGCAGCGGAGACACCGACGACGGAAGCGGCGACCGCCGCGGCAGCCATAACCTTCTTGATCACTTGCTAGTCCCTTCGGAAGAAACCCCGTCCACCGGAGCCGCCAGGATCAACTGTCTCCGGCGCGCATGGTTGCTCCGATTCACTCTGATGGCCCATGGCGGAGGTCGTTCACGAGGGGTTCGTGAACCGGGCGTTTCCATGAATTTCCGAGTCCGGAACGGGCCAATCGGGTGAAGCGGCGAAACCAATCCCCGTCCATCCGGTTGATGCGAGAGCAGGAACATGTGTCTCTGCCAGGAAAGGAAAGCGAAATGCTGAAGAAGGCAATGGCCGCGGCGGCGGTAGCCGTATCTGTCGTCGGAGTCTCGGCGGCGACCGCCACTCAGGCGCTTGCCACAGCGGACGACGGCGGCACGACGTCCGTCAGCGGGAACGGTGCTGTCTCGAAGTTCGGCAACTCCGTGACCAAGGGCGACATGAGCCCTCAGATGAGCCTGGCGCAGGGCGCGCTGAACAAGCTCTGTGTCGGTCTGCCCGTGAAGGGCAACGTGGGCTCCGTCGTGGGCGTCGTGCCGGTCGCCCTCCAGGACATTCCGATCCTGTCCGCCCCGCAGAACCAGCAGTGCGCCGAGAACTCGACGCAGGCCAAGGGTGACGAGCCGCTGGCCGGCGTTCTCAGCGACATTCCGGTCCTCTCCGGGAACGGTGTCGGCAACAGCTGATCTGTCGCCATCTGCTGACCGTTCGTCAACAGTGGTCCGGTCGCCCATAAACGCAGCTCGGACAGCCTCCGCACACGGTGCGGGGGCTGTCCGCGTTTTGTCATCTCCCCGATTTCCTTCAGCCTTTCGTGTGGACTGTGTTTTCCGCTGCTTCGGGGCGTTCGAGTGAATTAACCATGGGACCACGTTCCGTAGTTTCTTCGGCTGTCTATCCCTCGTTTTACAACTGCCGGTCATGGTGCGAGCCGTTCATGCTGTGCTCGCTCGGTCTTCGGCCGACATAGGGGCATGACCGCAGAGAAGGGAAACCTTATGAAGAAGAGCGTTGCTGTCATCGCGGGCGCCATCATGGCGCTCGGAATGGCCGCCCCGGCCTTCGCGGACGCCGAGGCGGAGGGCTTCGCCGCCAACTCCCCGGGTGTGCTCTCCGGCAACGTGGTCCAGGTGCCCGTCCACATTCCCGTCAACGTGTGCGGCAACTCGATCAACGTCATCGCGCTGCTGAACCCGGCGTTCGGCAACACCTGCGTCAACGACTGACGTCGTAGCACCAGCCGTTCGGCGGTGTCTGGGCCGGTCTTGGAGAGCCTCTCGGTGCCAAGGCCGGCTTTTTCTCACCTCTCCCAGCAGGAAGATAATCAGAATGCGACAGAGTCTGAGCAGGGGGATGGTCGTGGCGGCCGCCGCGACGAGCCTCTTGTCCCTCTACGGCATTTCCGCCTTGGCCGACGCGGACGCGGGCAGGGCCCCCAACGGCTCGGCCGCACACGGAGCCCCCGGCGCCCCACACGACGACCCCGGCTACGGCAACGGAAACGGCCACGGCCAGGGGAATGGCCACGGTTACGGCCACGACAACGGCTACGGCAACACCTCCGGCGGCTACGGCGATACCCCGCCGACGAAGCCCCCCACGAAGCCTCCGACGAAGCCTCCGACGAAGCCCCCGACCAAGCCGCCCACGAAGCCTCCGACGAAGCCTCCGACGAAGCCGCCCACGAAGCCGCCCACGAAGCCTCCGACGAAGCCGCCCACCAAGCCGCCCACGAAGCCTCCGACGAAGCCGCCCACCAAGCCTCCGACGAAGCCGCCGACGAAGCCGCCGACGAAGCCGCCGACCAAGCCTCCGACGAAGCCTCCGACGAAGCCGCCCACGAAGCCGCCGACCAAGCCTCCGACGAAGCCGCCCACCAAGCCTCCGACGAAGCCGCCGACGAAGCCCCCGACGACGCCGCCGACCAAGCCTCCGACGACGCCTCCGACGAAGCCGCCCACGAAGCCTCCGACGAAGCCTCCGACGACGCCGCCGACCAAGCCCCCGACGACGCCGCCGACGAAGCCGCCGACCAAGCCCCCGACGACGCCTCCGACTAAGCCGCCGACTAAGCCGCCGACCAAGCCCCCCACGGGTCCGCCCACGACGACGCCTCCCACCGCGCCGCCGACGAAGCCGCCCCACCTGCCGCCGACCGGCAGTCGTGAGGAGTTGATCGCGGCCTCGGCCGTCAGCGTCGTGATGATCGCCGGTGGTGTCGTCCTGTACCGACGGGGCAGGCGCGGCCAGCCCGGCGCCCACGAGTGAGGCACGTGTAAGGCTGCGGACACCTGGATGAGTCCCGCGCCCCGTAAGGGGCGCGGGACTCATCCAGGGGCGCGGGGCCGTATCGATATACGGCTCCGCCACGTGGGCGCGACCAGACCCCACCGGCCCGCGGTGAACGAACCGCCTACCCCGCGGACGCGGACCGCACCCCCTCGCGCCGCCCTTGCCCCGGCACCGTCGCGCCGCCCGCCCGGGCCCCTGTCCGCAGCCGGCGCCGAACCCCTCGTACGAGTGTCTCCGCGGTGAATGTCGCGCCGTGCACGAAGCGCATCGACGGGCCGAAGCCGGACGCCGTCACCAGGCCCGCCAGGAACAGGCCGGGGTACGAGGACTCGAAGTGCCGCCCGACCGCCGGGGAACCGTCCGCCGACGCGCCCAGGCCGGCGCCGAGCCGTGGGTCCAGCAGACCCATCCGGTCGCACGTCGCCCTGAACCCCGTTGCCGCGATGACGTGTTCGGTCTCCAGGGAGCGCCGCTCGCCGGACCGGGTCACCGTGTCCAGCCGTACGCCGCCGCCGGCGCCCGTCAACTCCTGCGCCCGTGACACCTCCTGGCCGAGGAGCACCTCCACCGCCGGCTCGACGCGGTCGCGTACCCACCAGGCACCCGCCGGGCCCAGGGCCGTGGCGGCGATCCGGGCGCGGGTCGGTTCCGGGAGCCGGTGGAAGAGGTTGGGGCGTTCCGCGTAGAACCAGTTGCGCCAGCCGCAGCCCAGGCCGCTGTGCGGGGCGCGGGCCGAGCGCCACCAGGAGCGCTCCCAGGGCGGCGGTACGTCGTTCCAGCTCAGCTGTTCCGCGCGGGCCAACACCCTTACCCGGGAGCCCTGTTCGGCGAGCAGGGCCGCCGTCTCCAGGGCTGCCTGGCCGCCGCCGATCACCGTGACGTCCCGGCCGCGGAAGCGGTCGAGGTCGCCGTGGTGGCTGCTGTGCGAGACCAGGTCGGGGCCGAGGCCGCGCAGCGCGGCGGGGATCTCGACGAAGGGCAGCACACCGACGGCCAGGGCGACGGTCCGGGCGCGCACTGTCTCGCCGTCCTCCGTCACCGCCTCGAAGCCCCCGGGTGTGGGCGCCACCCGGGTCACCGTCCGTTCGTCGACCTCGGGCACGGCGTTGCGCGCGAACCACTGACCGTACGAGGCGAACATCTCCAGCGGGATCGGCTGCCCGTGCCGTGCCTCGACGCCCTGACCGGCGCAGTAGGTGTCCAGGCGCCAGCGGTCGTCGGGGTCGGACAGGTTCGACGCCCACGGCTCCGACTTGAGGAACATGCCCCGGGGCATGTTGTCGCGCCAGGAGGCCATGGGCCGGCCGAGGACGCGCAGCCGGAGCCCGGCGCCGGCGGCGTGGGAGGCGATGGACAGGCCGTAGGGGCCCGCGCCCACCACCAGCAGGTCGTACATCAGTAACTGTTCGCTTTCTCGTCGTCGGTGAGGGAGCCGTCAGCAAGGGAACTGTCGGTCAGGCGGTCGTCGGTCAGTGGCTGCGGCGCGTCGGCCACCGCCTGCCGGACCACGCGTGCCTGTGTGTCGTCCGGTCCGGGGCGTTCGCACAGCCGGCGCAGCCGGGTCGGCAGGCGGCGGGCGGCGTGCCGGGCCCACAGGGCCCACATCGCCCAGCCGGGTCCGAGGTCGTCCGGCGCGTGCCAGGCCAGCTCGCGGCCGGCCGGCGCCGGTCGCAGCGCGCTGAGCGGCGCGTAGTTCTCGACCACGAACGCCCGCCCGGGCCGCGGCGCCCCCTCGGGCAGCGGACGGTGGGTCAGGTCGAGGTGCTGGGCGCGTACGACGTCCAGCCCGGCCGTGTCGGTGAAGAGCCGGAACTGGGCGCCGGGGCGCGGGTTGAAGTCGAGCAGGTGGTAGTCGCCGGTGGTGGCGCAGCGGCGGAAGTCGAGGTCGAAGATGCCCCGGTAGCCCAGTTCACCGACGACCCGTTCGGAGAGCGCCTGCACGGACGCGTTCGGGGTCCAGTGGCCCACCGCCGTCAGTCCGGCGCCGCGCGGCCAGGCGTGCAGCTTGCGGCCGGGGCCGCCGCCGCGCACGGTCCCGGTGCGGTCGACGTACCCGTGGCAGAACCAGTCGAGGTCCGGTCCCGCCGGCAGGAACGCCTGGAGGAGCAGCCGACTGCCGGCCTCCTCCGTACGGAGGTACAGCTCCCGTGCCTGCCGCGCCGAGCGTACGACGACCGTGCTGCGCAGGTCGCTGTCGGCCGGGAGCAGCCAGGGCCGGCTCCACTTCGCCACGGCCGGCAGCCCGAGGTGCCAGGCCATGGCGGCGGCCTCGGTCGCGCTGTCCGGGATGAGTGTCAGGGGGTGCGGCACGCCCACGGCCGCGCACACGGCGGCCAGTTCTGCCTTGTCGGCCACCCGTTCGGCCAGCGCGCCGGGCTGCTGCGGCAGCAGAAAGGCGGGCGCCAGCTCGGCCCGGGCCCTGCCCACCGCGACGGCGCTCGCGTCGTCGAGCGGGATCAGCACGGCGGGCCGCGCGATCTGGGAGGCCACCCGCAGCAGGGCGCGGGCGATGTCGGCGGAGGTGGCGCCGGGCAGCGGCGGCGGATGCAGTTGTCGTACGAAACGGGATCTGCGTACGGGACTTCCGCCGACGTCGGCGATCAGGTGTACGTCGACGCCCGCCCGGCCGAGGGAGCGCACGGCGCCCAGTGTTCCGTGGTGAAAGGGATTCCGGTCGGTCCGCACGAGGACGGCGGGGACGCGGGTGTCGAGCAGCGACACGGACATGTGTTTTCGGGTTTCCTTCGGGTCGGTTCACTCGTGCGGGCGAGCGGAACACTCGAAAGTCTCAAGCGCGGTGGCGGAATTCATACTGATATGACTGAGTGTCAGTAGGTGAAAAGGCAGGACGAGAACAGGCAGTGCGAAAACAGGCAGTGTGAGAACAGGGAGTACGCGCGTGGAGGAAGGAGCAGGCATGGCCCCACAAAAGCGACGGGCCCGCACCGGACGGCTGGCGTTCCTGGCGGCTGCGGTCGCCGCGGCGACCGTCCTGGCGACGGGGCCGGGACACGCCGTGGGCGCGGGGGTGGCCGATCCTCCCGTCCCCGTACCGGACACGGTCACGGTCACACAGCCGACACCGCCCACCGGGATCGTGGCCCCGGTCGCACCCGTGACCCCCGAACCCCCGGTGGCTCCCGAGCCTCCCAAGGTCGAGCCGCCGGAACCCCCCGAGCCACCGGAGCCGCCCAAGCTCCCCGCCTTCGGCGCGTACGTCGACTACGACGGCGAACGGGGCACGGCCAGGATCGCCGAGCTCAGCCGCTGGCTGGGCGGCGCCGATCTCAAGGTCGGCCACACCTATCTGCCGGGCGACCGATGGAGCAACATCGAGGGGGTGCCAGGCTTCCTCGACGTGTGGGCGGACTGGCGGCGGGCCGAGGCGGACCGGCTGTTCGTCCTCAACGTGCCCATGCTGGAGCGCAACGAGGAGGGCGTCTCCGACCGTCAGGTCCAGGTGCAGCTGAGGCGCGGCGCGGCCGGTCTCTACGATCACCACTTCCGCGCCCTGGCCGAGCGGCTGGTCGCGCTGAACATTCCGGACACGGTCATCGTGCTCGGCTGGGAAATGAACGGCATCACGTACACCCATCGCTGCGGGCCGGACCCGGAGGCCTGGAAGAGGTACTGGAACAGGATCGTCACCACCATGCGGGCGGTGCCGGGCCAGAAATTCCGGTTCGATTTCAATCCGACCCGGGGCAGGGACGCCATTCCGTGGCCGCAGTGCTATCCGGGGGACGACACGGTCGACATCATCGGCATGGACGCCTATGACCAGCCCCGGGGACTCTCATTCGACGAGCAGGTGAGTGAGCCCTACGGACTTCAGGCGCATGTGGATTTCGCCAAGGCGCACGGAAAGCCCATTTCCTATCCGGAATGGGGACTGTTCCGCAACGGCGACAATCCGGAGTACATGCGGCGCATGCTCGGGTGGATGGACGAGCACAAGCCGCTGTACAACACGCTGACCGACTACTGCCCGCACGGTGTGTGGCAGTGCGGCAGCAATCCGAAGGCGTCCGAGGTGTACCGCCAGATCCTGACGGGCCGTAAGGACACCGAGCCGACCCCGGTGCCGCCGGTCCCGACGCCGGTACCGACCCCCGAGCCGCCGAAGCCCACGGATCCGGTCACCCCGCCGGCTCCGCTGCCGCCGCCCAACTGCTCGCCGCTGGATCTGGGCGACTGGGTGGAGTACTGGATGGGCGGGAAGCTGTGCCTGAAGTTCGACTGGTGGTCGCGCAACAGGTGACCGCCCGGTGGCGGCGGGTCGTTCACGATCCGCCGCCACCGTTTCCGGTTTCCCCTCCGCCGCCACCGCCACCGTTTCCGTTTCCGTCGCGTTCCCGCAGTCGGCGCAGGAGTTCCTTGCCCCGGCTGCGGGCGGCGACATCGCACACGACCGCCGACATCAGCGGTGCCGTCAGCCTCCGGGCCAGCAACAGCCTTTGGTTGACGACGGGTTCGGGGCGCCAGTGGTGCTTGTACGGCTCGTCCCCGCGCAGCAGGCTCAGCGTGCTGTGCCCGCCCGCCCCGGTGTGCTGGGCGCAGGCGTCGAGGAGCATCACGGCGACGTCGGCCTTGCGTTTCCGCAGGCCCGGATGGGCGCCGTACAGATAGCCGCCCGCGAGGCGTCCCGACAGCAGCGTCAGATCGACGGCGACCACGCTGTCGTCGAGGCGGAACTCGGTGACCACGGCGTCCCCGGAGCGCACCATCGGCCCGACGGACCGGGCGAGGTGTTCACGGAACCGGGGCTGGAGGTGTTCCGACGTCACCTTCCTGCCCTGCCACTGGAGTTGGTGCAGTTCGAGGAGGCGGGCCAGGGCCGCGTCCACCTCGTCGGGGCCGACGACGCGACGTTCGACGCCGAGCGCGGTCAGCTTGCGCAGCTTGGCGCGGACCCGCTGGGCCTTGGCGGCGGGGAGGCGGGAGACCAGGCCGTCCATCGAGACGGCGGGCAGCTCCAGGCACACGGAGTCCCTGACCTGGCGGCGCGGGCCACGCCAGCGCTCGTACACACGTTCGGCCGCGCCGCCCGGGCGGACCTCGCGGAGGTCGATCAGCGCGGTGCGGGCGGCGTCGGAGAGGCCCTCGGTGAGGGCGGCTGCGGCCTCGTCGGCCATGTCGTCGTCGAGGAGCACGTCACCGTAGTCGGAGATCGCGCCGCCGAGCGGCACGAGGGCGGGCAGCGGGCGGTGTACGCGCATCAGCGGGGCGACGGCGAGGAGTTCGCCCTCGGGATCGCGGACCACGATGATCCGCAGCCGGCCCGGGACACCGTACGACAGCCACCACGAGTGCAGCCAGGCATGGCTCTGGAACGGGGTCGCCGCGCCGCACCGCCGGTACAACCGGCCCCAGGCCGGAGCCAGTTCGGCGAAGGCGGCCTCGTCGCTGACGACTTCGGTGCGCAGGGCGCCCGTGATAGTGACCGTCACAGCTGGCCGTGCGCGTCGGCGGCGACAGCCGGACCCGGTACGGAGGCCGCGAGCACCGGTTCCTCGGTACGCCGCCGGGGTCGCACCAGCAGCACCAGCCCGCCGAGCAGCCCGCCCGCGCTCGCGCCGACCAGCCCGGTCACCGTGGCCGGGGCCGAGGACGGCTCGGCCGGCTTGGCCGCGCGCGAGAACTGGAGCAGCTCCACGTGGGTCGACTCCTTGGTGTCGTTCGCGTGCCGGGTGAGGGAGCGGGCCACGGCGTTGGCCATGTCGGCGGCGAGGTCGGGGCGCGCGGAGGTGGCCGAAACGGCGACCATGGGCGCGTCCGGCGAGGTCGCCGTCTGCACGCTCTTGCGCAGCGTCGACATCGGTACGCCCGCCCACACCTGGGCGTCCCCGAGCACCGCGAGCTGTGTGGCGACCCGCCCGTACGCCTGCGCGAAACCGAGCGCGGACGCCGGGTCGGACTTCTCGGTCGGTACGGCGACGACGTAGCTGGTGGCCGTGTAGGTGGGCGCCTTGAAGGTGCCGTACGCGCCGCCGAGCAGGCCGCCGAGCACGGTGCTCGCCGCGAGGAGGTACCACGCGGGCAGGGCGCGGGTGCGGGTGAAGGGAGTGAGGCGGGTGACTCTGCTGGCGTTCTCGGTCATGAGGATGGGGCTCCCTGGGGTGACGGGGACGGGGATGGAGACGGGCATGGGGAGGGGGACGGATTCAAGGCCGGGATGATCGCCGTGTACACGTCCATGAGCTGGGCGGCGCTGCGGGTGATGTCGTAGTGGTGGGCGGCGGCGGGGGGCGTGCGGTCCCGTGGGCCCAGCGCGCGGGCCTCGGCGATGGCGCGTGCGAAGGAGTCCGCGCCCCCGGGAACGCGCCGGGCGCCCTCGGCGGACTCCGGGGGCAGGTCCTCGATCGCCGGGCAGGAGACGTACCGGACGGGCAGCCCGGCGGCCAGACCCTCCACGACCGCGAGGCCGAAGGCCTCCTCCGGGCACGGGGAGGCGAGCAGGTCCATCGCGGAGGTGAGGGAGGGCAGGTCGGGGCCGGGGGTACCGTCCGGTACGTAGGGCCGTTCGCCGGTGAACAGCACCCGGTCGGCCACGCCCGCCTCGCTCGCGGTGCGCCGCAGGACATGCTCCTCGGGGCCGCCGCCGACAAGCAACAGCCAGTAGTTGTCCGGGAGTTGAGCCAGGACGCCGATGAGGTCGGCGAAGTGCTTGCCCGGCGTCAGCCGTCCGACGCCGCCGACGACGTATGCCCCCTCGGGCAGCCCGAGGCGCTCGCGGGTGCGGCGGCGGGCGACCGGGTCGAAGCGGAAGCGGGTCAGGTCGATGCCGTTGGGCACGACCTCGATCCGGGGCGCGGGCACACCCCAGCGGCGGAGCCGCTCGGCGACCGTGGGGGACACGGCGACGGTGGTGCGGCCGAGCCGTTCACCGGCGAGGTACAGCGCGCGGACCCCGGCGGTCAGCCGCCGCCCCTCCATCTGCGAGTCACCGAGGGAGTGTTCGGTGGCGACGATCGCCCGCACGCCCGCGAGCCGCGCGGCGATCCTGCCGTACACGCAGGCCCGGTAGAGGTGCGTGTGCACGAGGTCGTAGCCGCCCGAGCGGATGACGTCGACCAGGCGGGGCAGGGCGGCGAGGTCGCGGTTGCCGGCCATGCCGAGGTGGACGACCCGCACGCCGTCGGCGATCAGACCGTCGGCGACCGAGCCCGGGTTGGTGAGCGTCACGACATCGCAGTCGACCGGCAAGTGCCGCAGCAGCAGCCGGAGTTGCTGCTCGGCGCCGCCGACCCCGAGGCCGGTGATGATGTGCAGGGCCTTCACCGCCGTCACACCCCCTCGATCGGCCGGCGCCGCAGCCGGTGCAGCCGGTACTTGAGATGCAGGCGTACGGCGGTGTCGTTCTCGCCGATGTGGACGCGGGGGAGGACATGGACGCCGTTGAGCGGGCCCGGGTCGATCGCGCAGCCGTATCCGTAACCGGCCGCCCGCACGGCGTCGACGGCTCGCTGGTCGACGGTCCCGTAGGGGTAGCAGAACCCCCCGACCGGAGCACCGCTCAACTCCGAGAGCAGCGCTCTGCTCTCGGCGACCTCGACTCGCAGCAGCTCGTCGTCGGCCTTCGTCAGGTCGACGTGCGTCAGCCCGTGCGACCCGATCTCGACCCTGGCCCCGGCGACGGCACGGATGCCCTCCGCCGTCAGCAGCGGTTTGCGCGGGCCCAGCGGATCCCAGGCGTTCTCCCCGCCGAGCCGCCCCGGCAACACGAAAAGGGTCGCGCCGCACTTCCAACGCTCCAGCACCGGAAGGGCGTTGGCCAGGAAGTCGGCGTACCCGTCGTCGAAGGTGAGTGCGACGAGCCCGTGCCCCTCGCCCCGGGAACGGGCGGCGAGCAGCTCGGCCATGCCAACGCCCCGCAGCCCGCGCCGGTGCAGCCACCGCAGTTGGGCGTCGAGGCGTTCGGGCGTGACCGTGATGCGGTACGGGTCGTCCGAGCAGTCGCCCACCGAGTGGTACATCGCCACCCAGGGCACGGAACCCGGGCGGGCGTCTCTTCGGCCTCGGGCACGGTCGTGGTCAGCGGACCCGGTCGCGGCGGCGGGGACGGGGGCGGGCGTGGGAGCGGGTGCGCTTGCGGGCATGCGGAAGCCTTCGGGTCATGGAGAGTACGGAACGGAGTGCGAGGACGAAGCTCTGCACGGCCTGGGCCCGCATGAGCCGGCCGAGCAGGAAGTAGACGACGGTGACGGTCGCCGTACCGGCGGCGAGTCCCGCCACGGGCCCGTCGATCCGGCTGGTCACGAACGCCCCCGCAGCCGTCGCACACACCGCCGCGCGCACCGGCTTGCTCAGCTCGGCCAGCACCTGGCGCTTCCGGATCGGCACACTGCGCGGGCCCATCCCGTACAGCAGCAGGGCGGCCGACAGGGTGATCCCGGCGGCGTTGGCGGCGGCGATCCCGCACACCCCCCACGGGCCGACCGTCCACGCGCCGATCCACGAGGTCGCGACGATGCCCGTGGCCATCGCGGCCAGCGGGTACCAGGTCGGCCGGTTCGAGGAGAAGTACGAGCGGACGAGCGCGCCGACCAGCGTGTGCCCGAGCAGCCCGACCGCGTACACGCGCATCACGGTGGCCGTCGCCTCGGTGTCGCGGGCAGCGAACGCGCCCCGCTGGAACAGGACTTCGATGATCTGCGGCGCACAGGCGATGACCGAGGCAGCCCCGAGCAGCACCACCCAGGCGGCCAGCGCGATGTCCCGCTCCACCCGGCTGCGGGCCCGCTCGGTGTCGCCCTCCGCGATGGCCTGCGCGACCACCGGGAAGGTGACCGTGCACAGCATCAGCGACAGCGTCATCGGGATCTGCGCCACCTTCTGCGCGTAGTTCAGGTGCGAGATGGCCCCGGCGGGGAGGGTGGAGGCGAGGAAACGCTCGATGAGCACCTGCGACTGCCGGGTCAGCGCGAAGAGCAGGACGGGTGCGACGAGTGCGAACGCCATCGGCGCACCGGACGTCTCCTCCACCACGATCTCGTCCGGCACGGCCGATCGACGCCGCCGCAACTGCCTTAGAACAGAAGGCAGTTGGGTTACGACCATCAAGGCGCCGCCCACCGCCACCCCGACCGCAGCCGAGCGCACCCCCCAGCGCCCGCCCAGCACGAACATCGCCGCGATGATGCCGGTGTTGTAGGCCACGTAGATCGCCGCCGGAGCCAGGAACCGCCGGTGCGCGCGCAGGGCCGCGCTGCAGTACCCGGCGAGCCCGAAGCTGAGGACGCAGGTGGCGGTGAGGCGGGTGCAGTCCACGGCGAGCGACGGGTCGGGCAGGCCGGGGGCGAGCCCCTCGACCAGGTAGGGAGCGGTGGCGATCAGCAGCGCGCCGACCGCCGCGAACGCCAGCGCCAGCCGGGGCAGCGTCGTGGCGACCAGCGCCGCAACCGGATCGCCCGGGGCACCCTGGGCACGCCGGGCCAGCGCCATGCTGAACGCCGGGATCAGGATGAAGGCCAGCCCGTCCTCGATGAGCAGCGTCGCCGCGAACTCCGGCACGGTCCACGCCACCAGGAAGGCGTCCGTGTCGCTGCCGGCCCCGAACAGCCGGGCCAGGGACTGGTCCCGGACCAGCCCGAGCAGGGCGCCCGCGACCGAGAGGACGGCCGTGACGAGCGTGGCCTTGGCGAGGAACTTCCGGGAGACGGGGGCGAGTCCGGCGGGTTCGTGGTCGGCGATGCCGACGTCGCCGGCGCTGCCATCGTCGTAGCCCTCTTCCTGTCCCCCCTCGTCTCCGCTTCCCTGTCCCTTTCCCTGTCCCTTCGCGACCGGTGTGGCGGCGCGTGCCGCGGGCAGCGTCACTCTGGTCTCTCCCTCGGTCCGAGGCGGCGTCGCGTTCATCGCGCCGAGGCCTCGGGCAGGTCGTCGCCCCCGACGAGGGCCCACCAGGCGACGAACCCGAAGACGACGGCGGTCAGCACGGTCGCGGGCCCGCCGATGTCGGCGTACAGGAAGTCGATCAGCTGCCAGATCAGCAGCCCGCAGGCGGCGAGGGCGCAGTCGAGGCCGCCGGACGCCGACCGCCGGGCTCGTACCAGCCCCCGCAGGCCGCACACCAGCAGCGCCAGCCAGCTGCCCCCGAGGGCCAGCAGCCCGATGAGGCCCTGCTCGCTCAGCACCAGCAGGTACATGTTGTGCGGGGACAGCAGCGGCTGCTTGCGGAACGCGGCGCCCGCGCCCTCCGTGTCGCTGCCCGAGGACAGGGCCAACGAGGCGTGTCCGTCGCGGTGTTCGGGGAAACCCTTCAACCCGACGCCGGTGAGCGGGTGTTCGCTCCACATGTCGGTCGCCGCCGCCCACATCGTGTACCGGTCGGTGACCGACTGGTCGGGGGCGTCGGTGACTTGGCCGATGCTGCTGATCCGCTCCTGGAGCATCGCCGAGCCGAGGCCGAGGCCGCCGACCAGGATCACCGCCGAGGCGGTCACCACCGCGCCCACCTTCAGCGCGCGCCGCATCCCGGCCAGCATCAGCTGCAGCGTGCAGGCCGCCGCCGTGGCGATCCAGGCGCCCCGGCTGAAGGAGACGGCGAGCGGGGCGAGCAGCACCAGGGCGCAGCCGGCGGCGACGGCCCGCTGCCGGGCGGCGGTGGCCCCGAGGGCCAGCCCCAGCGCGCACATCAGCCCGAAGGCCACCACGGTCGCCATGCCCATCACGTCGGCGGGCCCGAAGGTGCCCACCGCCCGGATCTCCTCGCCCTGGTAGGAGGCACCGGTCCCGGTCACGAACTGGTGCACCCCGACCGCCCCCTGGAACAGGGCGAACCCGACGAACGCCCAGGCCAGCACCCGGAAGTCGCGCCGGTCGCGGACCAGCAGCACCACGGACGCCGGGACCAGCACGAAGATCTGGAGGTAGCGCCCCAGGCCCCCGAGGCCGGCCGCCGGCGAGGACGCCCCCACGGCCGCGACCGCGAGCCCGACCACCGGCATCCCGAGCACCACGGCGGCCGTCCGGGACAGGGGGCGCCGCCGCTCCCGTACGAGCCGGATCGCGCAGTAGAGGACCACCAGTCCGGAGACGGCGTCGGCCGGGGTCGCGCCGCCGTCGGTGCCCTGCGCGGCGGGCAGCGCGAGCAGGGCGATCACCAGGATCACGGGCAGGAGCGGAGCGAAGGACGCGACGTACGTGACGTACGGGAAGGGCACTCGGCGCGGCAACGTCAGCGTGGGGCTGTGGCTCACTGCGCTCAGCTTCCTGTCGGGCGGACGAGCGTGGCGAAGGTGCGCAGCAGGATGCAGATGTCCTGCCACAACGACCAGTTGTCGATGTAGGCGTTGTCGAACCGGCAGCGGTCCTCGATCGAGGTGTCACCGCGCAGCCCGTGGATCTGGGCGAGCCCGGTGATCCCGGTCTGCATCCGGTGGCGGGCCGCGTAGCCGGGGTAGGTCTGGCTGAACTTGCCGACGAAGTACGGGCGTTCGGGCCTGGGCCCGACCAGGCTCATGTCGCCCCAGAGGACGTTCCACAGCTGGAGCAACTCATCCAGCGAGGTGCGGCGCAGGAGGCGGCAGAACCAGTTCATGCGCTGCTCGTCGGCGACACTCCAGCGGGTCGCCGACTCCATCTCGTCGACCGGGCGGTGGGTGCGGAACTTGAGGAGGGTGAAGGGGCGCCCGTCCAGGCCGATGCGCTCCTGCCTGAAGACCACACCCCGTCCGCCGGTCAGCCTGAGCACCACCGCGCACAGCAGCAGCAGCGGCGAGACCAGCAGGAGCAGAGTGCCCGAGACCATGACGTCGAGCAGCCGCTTGCCGAGGCTGCCCGGCCGGTCCGGCACCATCGCGAGCCGCCGGCAGGAGAACCCGGCGAGCCGTTCGGCGCTCTCGTACGAGGGCGACTCGGCGTCGATCTCCCACACCGTGCAGCCCGACTCCGCCAACGCCCTTAGCAGCGGCCCTTGTTCGGCCCGTACGGAGGGATGGACGGCGAGCACGGTCCGGACGCCGTTCTGGATCAGCGCCCGCTGGACCTCCTCACCGGTGGTCAGCACGGGCAGGCCCGCACCGCCGTCCGGGTGGTCGGTGACGAGCCCCACCGGCCGTACCCCGCACGCCGGATGGCGCAGGAACGCGGCGGCCACGCGCCGGGCGGTGCCGGCCGGGCCGATGACGAGGGCCGTGTGCGGGCGGCGCAGCAGCGCCCGGCGCCGCCGCCAGTGGACGGTCGCTCGGCCCGCCGCACTCGCCGCCGCCTGTACCGCGAAGCCCAGTACGAGGGTCCGCGCGGACAGCGCGTCGGCGGACGCGTACGCCCCGATCACGGCGGCCAGAGCCAGCCAGCCCATCGCGATCCGGCCGCAGACGGCGGGCAGTTCGTCGAGGAACGCGGGCACGGAATCGGGCCGGTAGAGCGAGGCGCGCGTGTTCAGCACGACCACACCGAGCAGCAGCGCGCCGACGAGAACGGGGTGGCGCTGGGGCTCGGCCAGTGCCAGGGCGCCGAGCAGGGCGGCGCTGCTGTCGACGGCGAGCAGTGGCAGCGGGGAGGCCGGCCGGGGCGCGGGGCGCCGCCCGGCCGGGAATCTGAAGCCGCCCGCCGACCCGCGGCGCGGGATGACCGAGACGGCCGACACTGATGAGAATCCGTGCTCCCGAGGCCCTCCGCCGGGGGAGGGGACGGTACTTTCCGCAGTCACGAGTGGATGGACTCCCTGTACTCGGCGCGCACGGGCCGCACGGCGTGCGCGGTGATCAGCTCGCGGTACACGCCCGCGACGGCCTCGGCGGAGTGCCGTACGTCGTGCGCGGACAGGACGTGCCGACGCCCCAGTTGCCCCAGCGACTCACGCAGCAGGGGGTCGAGCAGCAGTTCGGAGACGGTTCCGGCCAGCGCGGCCGGGTTCTCGGCCGGCACCAGACAGCGCGGGGCGAGAGCGGCGGGCAGGGACTCGCGTCCGCCGTCCACGTCGGTGACGACCACCGGCCGCCCGCAGCCCATCGCCTCCAGCGGCGCCAGCGCCATGCCCTCCCACCGCGAGGGCAGGACGACCAGATCGGCCGCCCGGTACCAGGGGACGGCATCGGTGACCGCCCCCGCGAACAGCACGGAGTCGGGGGCGAGATCCCGCAGCCGCCGGTCTTCCGGACCGTCACCGACGAGCACCAGCCGTGCCCCCGGCACCCGCCGCGCGATCTCGTCCCACGCCCGGAGCAGCACGTCCTGCCCCTTCTGCCGGCACAGCCGCCCCACGCACACGACCAGCGGGGCGGCCGGATCGACCCCCGCGAGCAGCGGAATCCCGGCCCGTACGGAGTCCACGGGAGCCGGGCGGAAGCGCTCGGTGTCGATCCCGTTCGGGATCACCCGCCACTGACCGGCGATCCCGGCGCGCACCCCGGTCGCCCGTTCGGCGTCGCTCACGCACACCACCCGGGAGGCCCAACGCGCGCCCCACCGCTCCCACTTGAGCGCCAGCGCGGCGGTGGGGCCGCCGACCGCCTCGAACGACCAGGCGTGCGGCTGGAACACTGTCGCCACTCGCCCCCGTACCGCCAGCCGGGCGGCGAGTCCGGCCTTCGCGCTGTGCGCGTGCACGACGTCAGGCCGCACCGCCCCGACCACCCGCCGAAGCCGCCGCACCTCCCCGACGAGCGAGGGTCCCGGCGAGCGGGTCGCGTGCCAGGGGTGTACGTCGGCGCCGAGCGCCCGCAGTCGCGCGGCGAGGTCACCGCCGTCCGGGCAGGCGACCGTGACGTGCAGACCGGCGGCGAGCTGGGCCCGTGCCAGGTCCGTCACGACCCGGGGCGCCCCGCCGTCCACCGGCTGGGTGACGTGCAGGACCCGTGGCCCGGGGTCCGGTGCGATCAGTTGCATGCGCGGTTTCCTCGCTCACGGGTGGCGGTGCCGGACGCACCTCGGCTACTGCCGGGCGTCGACGGCCACAAAAAGTGCGCCCGCCCACGCCGCGTCCCGGTGGCAAACGAGCCGGAAGGCCAGCTGGTCACCGCCGCGCCGTAGCGCCGTACCCAGTTCGAACACGTCGGAGTCGTAGCCGAGGGTGTTCGCGTACGCCGGAACACGCTCCGAGACGGCGCCGGCGATCGTGGAATTCAGCACGTCGTCGAGGGGGTTGGCCGCGTCTCCCAGCGCTGTCGTACGCCCTGCGGCGGACACCGTCAGGGAGTCGCCGGCGCTGCCGCGGTCCCCGTTGTAGGCGACCAGGCCCGCGCGCCCGTTCGCGCCCGCCGGGAACTTCAGTTCGGCCAACCGGACCAACGTGCCGTCACCCTTCCGGTCCCCCAGCGCGTCGAATCCGTCCCACACGACGAGGTGCCGCAGCGGCTCCGCCGCGTTCTCGTACGCCACGACCAGCGTCCAGCCGCCCCACGCCCCGGCGGCCGACTTCCCCATCGCCACATTGACCTGCGCGACCGTGTACAGCCCCGAACCGCTGTCCCGGACCAGCTCGGTGACATCGGCGGAGGCCTGGAACGCGTCGGCGCCGTGCGCCACCCGGTGCCCGACGACCGAGTCCGCGAGCAGCTCCTTGTACTGGCCGCCGGGCTCGGCGATCAGCACCCGCCCGTTGTCCTTCGGCGGCTTCTGCTCCCCGACCTTGAGGTTGCCGCCCCAGTACAGCCGCGCGTAGGAGACCTTGCCGCCCTGCGGCACCCGGACTTCCGCGCGGCTGGAGTTGTACGTGTTCGGGTCGCTGTCGACATCGACGTAGAACATGTCCAGGTCGCCGTTGACCGCCGCCCTGGCGCCGCCCGTTCCCGTCACGAGGCTCTCGCCCCTGCGGATGCCCGCGCAGGTCCCGAGGGCGGCGCGGCAGCTGATGGACGCGTTGGCCGCGCGGACGATCCCGCCGTGCTGGAGAGCGCGATACCGCTGGGTGAACGCGAGGCGCGCCGACTCCTTGCCGGGCTCCTGGCCGACGGGCGGCGCGGCGGTCGCCGTACCTCCCGGAGTCCAGATCGCGGCGAGGGCAAAGACGCCCACCATCGCACGGCGCAGCAGAAGACCCGGGGAAACAGACATGACCGGCGTTGCCCTTTCGGGAAAAAGTCGGGAAAGAGTGAGGAAAGGGGTTGTGGACCGATGGACGGAAAATCTGGAGATCGCCTGTGTGCCGCAGGCGCACCCGGACTGTTTCGCGCGACGGATTCGAGGTGGCGGTCGACCTTTGGGCGGCTCCGGGGCGGCTGACAGAAGGTGGGTCACTCTAGCCGCTATGCGTATTTATTGGTGATTCATGTCAACTGTGTCGTAATCGTGCAGCCGAGCGATTCGAGAGATCACCCCATTGGCGGCACAACCCGGGCGCGTGCCACGCGTTGACACAGCGCCGGGCATCCCCGCCCGGATGTTTGTGACAACTTCCAAGGAGCACTTCTCCATGTCGCGTATCGCGAAGGGCCTTGCCCTTTCCACCGTTGCCGTCGCCGCCGTGGCGGGTACCGCCGGTGTCGCCGCCGCCGACAGCGACGCGCACGGCGCCGCTGCCCACTCCCCGGGCGTCCTGTCGGGCAACGTCCTGCAGGTTCCGGTCCACGTTCCGGTCAACGTCTGCGGCAACACTGTCAACGTCATCGGTCTGCTGAACCCGGCGTTCGGCAACACCTGCGTCAACGACTGACATCAGTCGACGCTGACCCTTCTGCCGGCCGCTCTCCTTTCCAGGGAGGGCGGCCGGTTCGCTTTTCCGGCGTTTGCCCCGAATGGCGGGCCGGACGGCCAACTCGCCGAGTGGGCCTCGATACAGGCCCTCACCAGCGATGACGTACGGGACGCGGCCGACGGGCCGTCACTTTGCGCGCGTGACCGGTTGCAGGCGGCAACGGTGGATCTGACGGTGGATCCGACAGCGGACACACGGTCCGACATGGTCCGACACGGATCACCGAACCACCGAACCACCGAAAGGAAACCTCCATGCGTGCTCTGCCCGCACGGCGTCTCGCGTCCACCGCGCTCTGCGCCACCCTTCTGCTCGGCATAGGCGCACCGGCCGCCCTGGCGGCGGACGGCGACGCGGCCCGCGAGCGCGGCCACTCGGCTTCACGGGCGCCCGTACCCAACGCCGACGCGCTCCTCGCACAGGTGAAGTCGCTGGGCGACCTGGGCGGCGTACTGAAACCCGTCACCGATCTGCTGGGCGCCGTACTCAAGGCGGACAACGGTCAGCTGCCGCTGGACGAGGCGACGAAGCTGGCCGACACCGTGAAGTCGGCCATCGCAGCGGCCACGGCGGCGGCCCCGGCCACTCCGCCGGTGGCGTTGCCGGTGACACCGGAGGTCCCGGCGGCTCCCGCGCTCCCGACCGCTCCGGCACTCCCCACCACCCCCGCGCTGCCGACGACCCCGGCTCTCCCGGCGGTGCCCGCGCTGCCGCCCGCGCCCGCTCTCCCGCTGAGCCTCAAGGACGGCAAGGCGGGCAAGCCGGCCAAGGGGCCTCTCGACATCAAGGGCGACGCGCTCGCCGCGCTGCAGAAGTCGGTCGACACGCTGCTCACGGCGGTCACGTCCGGGGATGTCGCGAACGTCGTCCCGGCCGTCACCGGCGTGTTGACGAGCCTCGTCGGTTTCGTCGCCGCCACCCTGCTCGGTGGCGGGCTGCCGGCGCCGGACCTGGCGGGTCTGCCGCCGCTGCCGAAGCTGCCGGCAGCGGTGCCGCCGCTGCCGGTCCCGGTACCGCCCCTCCCGCTGCCGGCCCGTTAGTTAGGGAAGCTCTCCCGGTCGTTGTGCCGACCCCACCCGGTCGGCACGGCGGCCGTACTTTTTCCCGTGCGTCAATTTCGCTTGTGCGTCAATCCTTTGAGACGCATTCCGTGTTCCGAAATCGTCTGCGCCGCAGAAATTTCTGCGTACAGGGTTTCCGTCGCGACCGGGGCTCGTTAGGCACGGCGACAGAATTCCCTCTGGTGACATGAGTTGCCGAAGAAAGGAACACGATGAAGTCCCTGAAGGCTGCCGCTGTTGTTGCCGGGTCCCTGGTCATCGCCGGAGCCGCCGCGCCCGCGTTCGCCTACGACACCGCCGACCTCACGCCCACCAGCCTCAACGGCGCCGTCAACACGCTCACCAAGGGCCCCCTCGACCTGGACCAGGTGCAGCCGCTCCAGCACCAGTCGAACGCGCTCGACACCGAGAACAAGGATTCGGCGCTCAGCACGGTGAAGGGCGCGACGACCGCCCTCAACTCGACCGGCGGGCTGCTCGGCGGACTCCCCCTCCAGGGCTGACACGGTTGTCGAAAGGACCGATTCCGCACGGCGGAATCGGTCCTTCGCGTTGTTCGAGTCCCGTCCCTCTTTCGTGTGGATACCGGCGGGAAATCCCCCGGTCGAGTGAGAATGCGGCCGGCCGCCCCGAATCCCGTCGATAAGGTTCCGCGGTGACCTCAACCTCAAGCGAAACGCGCCCTTTCCGCATCGCCGACCTGGGCACGCTCGTCGTGATGGCCTGGAGCGGTGAGGCCCCCGACGGCGACATGCCCTACCTCCTCGCCTACTCCCTCGGGGACGGCGAGGGCGGCCCGGAGGCCTCGGCCGTCGCCGTCGAGCAGCTCCTCGCCAACACCGGTCTGCCGGTCGGCGGCGACATCGTCGACGGCTCCACCCGCCCGAGCCTGCCGGTCAGCCTGCTGGTCGAGGCCGGTTCGGCCGTCCTCAACATGCCGCAGCTCAACGCCCAGTGCACCCCGCCCCCGGAGTGGCTCACCGCGGTCGCCGAACGGGGCTTCGCCTACCTGGTGTTCACCACTCGCGCCTGGCCCGAGGCCCAGCCCGGCAAGCCGATCGAGCCGGAGGCGCTGGCCGTCTTCGCGGGTGCCGAGGAGACCCTGACCGCCGCTGCCCACGTCATCCTCCCGGCCCGCAGCCTGCGCTGACGGCCGAGCCGACGGCCGCGGGGCGAGCGGTGAGGTCCGGGGCCCGGACGGGCGGGTCGGCCGTCCGGGCCGGGCCGCTCTTCCGGGTTGCCCTTCCGGGCCGATCGGACGACTAATGCGCCGGACGGGGGAATCTGCAGCTGATGCGGTTCCCAGGATCGTTACGCGATACGGACGCACACCCCCCGATTCCTGAAAAGGACCGTAACTGTCATGAAGTCGACCACCCGAATTCTTGCCGCCGCTGTCCTCACCGGCGTGGCGGCGGCGGTGGGCTCCGCGGCCCCCGCCGTCGCGGCCGGCACGGTCCCCGTACCCGTACCGCTGGACGGCGTCGAGAAGTCCCTCAACATGAGCCTGCCCAAGGTCGGCGGTGAACTGCCGCTGCTGACGCCGGGCGTGCCCGAGGGACCGCGGTACGTGGAGGGGCGGATGATCCCGGACAGCGCGCTGCCGCAGGTGCCGATGGGTGCCGCGCTGCCCGGTCTGTCGGCGCAGACACCGCTGCCGCAGGTGCTCGGGAAGGGCTTCGACGAGGCCGGCGTCAGCCTCCCCGCGGCCGATCTGCGGACCCTGACCCCCGGCCTGTCCGTGGACACCCCCATGACCGCGTCGAACCCCGAGGTGTTCGGCCTGCCGACGCTCAAGGAGCCGCAGGCCGCCGTGCTCACCCCGCTGCTGCAGACGGCCCCCACGGGCTTCCTGGGGCTCGGCTCGCTGTAGTCCGGGTAGTCGCGAGACCTGACGAACTGGACCCTCTGGGCCCGGGGTTGACACCCGGGCCCGGTCGCCGGGCGGTCGCCGTTCCTGAACGAACCGAACGAACCGAACGAGGAGATGGGGAGAGAGTGTTGTTCGTCAGCAGAATGCCGCGGGGACCGGAAGGTCCCCGTGCCTGTTCCGGCACGCGGCGGGACGCGCTGCGTGCCCTGTGTGTGTCGGCCCTCGCCCTGGCGGTCGTCCCGGTCGTCGCCGCGGCGTGGCCCCGGCACGACCGGGAGGGCGACGAGGCGACGACCTTCGACGAGACATACCGGGGCCGTCGGCTGCGCGGCATGAAGACCGACGCCGGGCACACGGATCACCTCGACCACATGGCGCAGGCCATGCGCGCCCCTGGCGACGGGCGGTGGCACGTCACCGTGGACGGGCGGCCACTGCATCTGATGCGGCGCGCGGACGGGACGTATCTGAGCATGGTCGACCACTACCGCTCGTACCCCACGGCCCTGGAGGCGGCCCGCGCGGCCGTCGACGAGCTGGGGCCCGGGCGGCGGCTGACGGTCGACGGCGGGGGAGAGGGCGATCGTGGCGTACACGCGTAAGGACGTCAGCACGCTGACGCGTTCCGAGCGGCGGCGGTTCGTCGGGGCGCTGATGGAGGTCAAACGGCGGGGCGAGTACGACGAGTTCGTGCGCACGCACATCGAGTACTACGTCTCCGACGGCGAGAAGGGGCTGCGTACGGCCCACATGGCGCCGTCCTTCCTGCCCTGGCACCGGCAGTTCCTGCTGGACCTGGAGCAGGCACTGCAGCGCGCGGACCCGTCGGTGACGCTGCCGTACTGGGACTGGACCCGGGACCGTACGGCGGCCGGCGTGCCCTGGAGCGAGGACCTGCTCGGTGGCACCGGGCGCTCCTTCGACCAGCGGGTGATGACCGGGCCCTTCGCCTACGACCACGGTGACTGGACCATCAAGGAGAGCGTGACCGACGGCGAGTTCCTCACCCGGGACCTCGGCCGTGCCCGCGAGCCGCTCACGCTGCCGACCCGGCAGGACCTGGACTCGGCCCTCGACGATCCCGTCTACGACGTGTCGCCGTGGAACTCGACGTCCGCGAGGGGGTTCCGCAACAGACTCGAAGGGTGGGGAAGCGGGCGGGGCGCAGCCTCGTGGCGCAACCACAACCGCGTCCACCGCTGGGTCGGCGGGCACATGGTCGGCGGTGCCTCCGTCAACGACCCCGTCTTCTGGCTGCACCACGCCTTCGTCGACCTGTGCTGGTCGCGCTGGCAGCAACGGCACGGCGCCGGCGCCCGCTATCTGCCCGACCGTCCGCCGCGGCTCGGCGACGCGCAGCGCGGCCGGGTCGTCGCCCGGCACGAGTCGCTGCCGCCGTGGGACCTGACACCGGACCAGCTGGAGGACCACAGCGACCTCTACCGCTACGCGTAGCGAGGAGCTGCGTGTAACGAGGTGCGGGCATGGAAGAGCCCCGACGGTGGGACCGTCGGGGCTCTTCCGGTGCTTGCTTGCGGCAGATCAGTTGCCGTAGCCGCCGGGGCCGGGGTTGCCCGGGGTGTCGACGCCGTTGACGCAGGTGTTGCCGAAGGCCGGGTTCAGCAGACCGATCACGCTGACCGAGTTGCCGCACACGTTGACGGGCACGTGGACCGGGACCTGCAGGACGTTGCCGGACAGGACGCCGGGCGAACCGACGGCCTCGCCCATGGCGCCCGCGTCGGCCGTGGCCATGCCGGCACCGCCGAGCATCACGGCACCGGTGCCGAGAGCGGCGACGGCTACCTTCGCGATGCGAGACATCACGTTCTCCTTTTGTTCGATGAGTGCGGGCACTCGACTCGCGCCCGCACTTCCCCTACAACGCGCCCGCTCACGCCTGGTAACGGCGTGCGGCCGGGCGTCACCCTTTTCGAAGCGCGGTCAGGGAGAAGGTGACGGGAAAAGTGGTGGGAGGCCGCTCGCGCACGGGTTAGCCTCGCGGACATGGCATCCGACCAAGCCGAGCAGAACGAGCGGCAGCAGATCGAGAACGTGTTGCGGACCTTCGTACGGGAGGACGGCCGGCTCGTGCGGCTGCCCGCCCGCTGGAGCCGGAGGCTGATCGTGCTCCAGCACATCGCCGACGAGACCTTCGAGCCCGGGATCGAGTACGCGGAGCGGCTCGTCGACGAGCGGCTGCGGGTGTGGTGCGAGGGCGCGAGCCGTATCGACCATGTGACGCTGCGTCGGCATCTGGTGGACCTGAGCCACCTGCGGCGCAACGGCGGCGTCTACTGGCGGCCCGCCGAGGCCGACTTCGGCGCCGCGGCCGACGCCGCCTGAGCGTCCGCGCAGAAGGCCCGCTCCCCGGAGAACAGGGGGAGCGGGCCTTCGCGCGTCCGGACGGTATCGGGTCCATAACTCTCTTGGACCCGTACGTGAATCTTGTGAAGGTCTCCAAGTAAGCCTAAGCGGAACCTTTTTGACGCTCTTTTGACTGCTAAGATCATCGCACTTTCAGTAGGCTGAGGCGCGCCATGCGCACGGGGGCAGTCTCTACGGTCCCCATGCGAAGGAGTGGCTGAATCGGTCCGCCGGTAAGGTACGCCACCGGGCGAGGCCCGAGTTCAAGGCCAGGCCCCGTCGGACTGCAACTGCTCCTGTCGCAAGGCGACTTGAAGAGAGTCTCATGACGTCATTGATCCAGGATCCACTGCTGTGGATCTTGCTCGTGGTCCTGGTCGCTGCGGTTGTCGCAGTGATGCGGGCCCGGAGAACCAACATGGCGCTCCGCAGGAAGAACAACGACCTGCAGAGCGTCCGTGAAGCCGCACAGAGTGAGCGCGACCGCCTCTATGCGGAATACACCCAACTGAACGCACAGCACGCGGGCGATCTGGCGGCGGTGCGCAAGGACGCGGAGGAGGACACCAAGGCCGTCCTGAAGTCCGCGATGCGGACGCTGCAGGTACTCGCCGACGAACAGCAGCTCATCATCGAGAAGTCGCAGCGCCGCTACGGCGACGACGAACAGGTCCTCGGCGACCTGATGATGATCGACCACACCAACAGCCAGTTCGGCCGGCGAGCACAGGGCATCGCCGTGCTGTGCGGCGGCTGGCTCGGCCGGCGCGAGACCACCGCCTCCGTGTTCGACGTAGCCCGCAGCGCCCAGGGCCGCATCAAGCACTTCGACCGCGTCACCATCAACACCCAGGTGAACGTCACCGTGGCCAGCCGGGCCGTCGAGCCCATCGCGGTGGTCCTCGCCGAACTGCTGGCCAACGCCACCAACTACAGCGCGCCCGGCACCCGCGTCGACATCAACATCCAGGCCGTACCCACCGGTGTCTGCCTGATCGTCGACGACGCCGGACTCGGCATGAACACGGAGGAGAAGGCGCGGGCCTCCGTGCTGCTCTCCCCGCAGGCACCGGTCGACATCACGAGCCTCGGCGACCCGCCGAAGTTCGGCTTCGCCGTGTCCGGGATGCTCGCCACCCGGTACGGCTTCAAGGTCTCGGTCGATTCGGTGTCCCCCTACGGCGGCGTACGGGCGGTGATTCTCTTGCCAGAGAACCTGTTGACGACGGACGTTCCCGAGCCCGAGGGCGGGGCCGACAAGGCCGAACCCCGGGCCGAGGTTCCGGTCGCCCCGCAACGGCTGACCCCGGTGGCCACGCCCGGCGGACCGCAGCGTCCGATCGGGACGACGGCCGGCGGCCTGCCCAAGCGGCGGCGGCGCGGCAGCCCGGTCGCGGTGGTGCCACCGCCGCCGGAGCCGGCGGAACTGCACAACGAGGTGACGGCCTCACGTATCGGTGCGTTCCAGCGCGGAACGCTGCTCGGGCGGGACACGACGACCATGGAAGGACCACAGGACCAGTGAATCCCGATCTGTCGTGGGTGCTGAACGACGTGCTGCAGGTGCGCGGTGCCCGTCACGCGATCCTCGTCTCGGCCGACGGCCTCCTGCTGGAGCGGTCCAGTGACATCGACCGCGACGCGGCGGAGACCAACGCCGCCGCGATGAGCTCGATGCAGTCCCTCAGCCGGGCCGTCGCCCCCTTCGTGGGCTTCGGACTCGGTCTGTGGAAGCAGACGCTGATCGAGTACGACGGCGGCTGGATCTTCCTCATAGCCGCGGGCAGCGGCGCCTACCTCGCCGTGTCGGCAGCGCTGGACGTCGACATGGAGGCCATGTCGTTCCGGATGCAGCAGCAGGTGGGGGCGCTCGGCAAGGCGATGACCACCCCGCCGCGTCAGAACGCCGGTGCGGAAGCATGAACGCGCACGGCGAGGAACCGCCGGTCACGGTCACCAGCGACTTCGTCCGCTCGTACGTCATCACGGGCGGGCGGCGGCTGCCGACCGCCGATGACCTGTCCCTGCACACCCTGGTCACGCTGGCTCCCGACCGGGAGCTGCCGCTCGGCGCCGGCCCCGAGGTACGGGCCATCTGGGACCTGTGCGGCGGCGGCTACCTCTCCGTCGCGGAGGTCGCCGCGCACCTGTCGCTGCCGGTGGGTGTGGCCCGACTCCTGCTGACCGATTTATTCGAACAGGGTCATCTCCTGCGCCGTGCCGCGCCCCCACGCGCCCAGTCCGTCGACAGAGGAATCATCGAAAAGGTGCTGCATGGACTCGAATCGCTCTACGGCTGAGACGATCTACGTCTCAGACGCGGTCACCACCACCGCGAAGATCCTTGTCGTAGGGCACTTCGCCGTGGGCAAGACCACGTACATCGGCTCGCTGTCGGAGATCGCCCCGCTGCGCACCGAGGAGAAGATGACGCAGGCGTCCGCACACGTGGACGACCTGAAGGGCGCGCCGGACAAGGTGACGACCACGGTCGCGCTGGACTTCGGCCGGCTCACGCTGAGCGACGAACTGGTGCTGTACCTGTTCGGTACGCCCGGTCAGCAGCGCTTCATGCAGCTGTGGGAGGACATGGCCCGCGGCGCGCTCGGAGCGCTGCTCCTGGTCGATCCGTCCCGGCTGGCTGAAACGTTTCCGGTGATCGACCTGGTCGAGAAGTACGGCCTGGAGTACGCCATCGCCGTCAACACCTTCGACCCGTTGGCCGGCGAGTTCGACGAGGACGAGATCCGCGAGGCCCTCGACCTGCTGCCCGACACCCCGGTCGTCTACTGCGACGCCCGGGACCAGACGTCCTCGGCGAGGGCTCTGATCGCCCTCGTCCAGCACCTGCTCACCCGCGCGGCCTGAACCCCGGTCCCTCCCTTTCGGGCCCCTCCCCGCACAGGGGGTCCGGACAGGGGGTCCGGTCAGGGGTCCGGATCGTTCGGACCATCCAGGCCATCCGGAAAGCAGCCGCGCACAAGGTTTTTCCTCACCCCCGTCCCCCGCCCCGACGCGCGGGGATCCCTAAGGAACCCTCATGGACACACAGCACGCGGGTGCCACGCCGAGCGCGCCCGCCAGATGCCCCATGCACGGCACCGACTTCGCCGCCGAACCGCACCGCGTCTACGACCAGATGCGCACCTACGGTCCGGCGGCACCCGTGGAGCTCGCCCCCGGGGTGGACGCCACGCTCGTCGTCCAGCACGAGATGGCCCTCAGAGTGCTCCAGAACACCACCCTGTTCTCCCGTGACTCGCGCCGCTGGGCCGCGCTCAACGAGGGCCGTATCTCCCTCGACAGTCCGGTCCTGCCGATGATGATGTACCGGCCCAACGTCCTGTTCACGGACGGCGTGGTGCACCTGCGGCTGCGCAAGGCCGTCACCGAGAGCCTCGCCAAGCTGAGCATCAGCCGCATCCGGCGGGACGTCGAGCCCATCGCCGACTATCTGATCGACCAGTTCAGCGAGCGGGGCCGGGCCGACCTCCTCAACGACTACGCCAAGCTGATCCCGCTCCTGCTGTTCAACAAGATGTTCGGCTGCCCGGCCGACATCGGCGACCGCCTCACCTCCGGCATGTCCGCCATGTTCGACGGACAGGACGACGCCCTCAAGGGCCTGGAGCAGGTCGCCACCTGCCTCCAGGAGCTGATCACGCTCAAGCGCCGCGAGCCCGGCGAGGACGTGACCTCCTGGCTCATCCAGCACTCCGCGGGCCTCAACGACGAGGAACTCCGCGACCAGTTGATCGTGCTGATGGGTGCGGGCCTGGAACCCCAGCGCAACCTCATAGCCAGTGCCCTGCTCCTGCTGCTGTCCGACGGCCCCTCCGAGCGCGGCAGCGGCATGCTGGTCGAGGAAGCCATCGAGCACGTGCTGTGGAACAACCCGCCCATCGCCAACTACGCGACGCACTACGCGTTGCAGGACGTCGACCTCGGCGGTGTACCGGTCGAGGCGAACAGCCCGGTCGTCATCAGCTTCGCCGCCGCCAACAGCGACCCGGCCCTCACCGAGGCCAGGCAACTGGCTAGCAAGGGCGCGCACCTGGCCTTCGGCGCGGGCCCGCACGCCTGCCCCGCCAAGGACCCGGCCCAGGTCATCGCGCTCACGGCGATCGAGAGGATCCTCAACGCGCTGCCCGACCTGACCCTCGCGGTCCCGCAGGACAGCCTGCTGTGGCGCCCCGGCCCCTTCCACCGCGCGCTGGCCGCGCTGCCGACGCGGTTCAGCCCGACACCGGCCACCCGGATGGCGGCGGCCCTGCGCAACCTGACGCCGGCACCGGCGGCCGAACCGGCGACCCGCCCGGCGCCACAGCAGGCACCGGCGGCCCGTCAGGACCAGCGCAAGAAGGGGTTCTGGAGCTCCTTCCTCGATGTCTTCCGGCTCTGATGGACAACTGCCCATCCACTTAAGCCGATTGAGTTCACCGGCTCGATCGGCCCGGCTGCCGTGAGCGCTCTGTTTCCGAGGTCCGGCCTCGGGGACGGGGCGCTCACCGGTTTTCGCCTGGCAACTCCGCGAACTCCGCCAGGGCGTGCGTGAGCCACTGGGTCCAGAAGGTCTCCAGGTCGATGCCCGCCCGCAGGACCAGGTGCTGGAGGCGGCCCTGGGAGCTGCCCCGGGTGCTGCCCGTACCGGGCGGGAAGTCCCGCTCCTGGATCTCCTGATACTCCGTCAACTGCTGCTGGTGCAGAGCGAGATGGCGGCGCATGTCGGCCTCGATGCCCTCGGTGCCGACGACCGCCGAGGCGCGCAGCCGCAGCAGCATCGTGTCGCGGTAGGGCTTGGGGTCCTGGGACGCGGCGGTCCAGCGGGCCAGTTCGGCGCGACCCGCGGGCAGTACCTCGTAGCTCTTCTTCTGCCCGCGGGTCGGCTGCTCGGCGGGCAGGGCGCGGATGTGCCCCTCTGCCTCCAGTCTTCCCAGCTCGCGATAGATCTGCTGATGCGTGGCCGACCAGAAGTAGCCGATCGACTTGTCGAACCGCCGGGTCAACTCCAGCCCCGAGGACGGCTTTTCGAGCAGGGCGGTGAGGATCGCGTGCGGGAGTGACATGAGCTCAATCCTAGGGACCGGCGGTGGTGGCTGACCTGTGCTGGTGCGCTCGTACGGCCGTCAGAGCGCCGCCGCCAGTTCGGTGCCCTGCTTGATGGCGCGTTTGGCGTCCAGCTCGGCGGCCACGTCGGCGCCGCCGATCAGGTGCACGCTGCGGCCGGCGGCGAGCAGCGCGTCGTACAGGTCGCGGCGCGGGTCCTGGCCGGTGCACAGGACGACCGTGTCGACCGGCAGGACGGTGGAGTCGCCGTCGACGGTGACGTGCAGACCGGCGTCGTCGATCCGGTCGTACCGGACGCCCGGGACCATGGTGACGCCCCGGTGCTTGAGCTCGGTGCGGTGGATCCAGCCGGTGGTCTTGCCGAGCCCGGCGCCGACCTTGGACTCCTTGCGCTGGAGCAGGTGGACGCTGCGGGGAGAGGTGGGGCGTTCGGGTGCGGCCAGGCCGCCCGGGGTGCGGTAGTCCATGTCGACGCCCCAGGCGCGGAAGTACGCCGCCGGGTCCTCGCTCGTCTTGTCGCCGCCGTCGGTGAGGTACTCGGCGACGTCGAAGCCGATGCCGCCCGCACCGAGGATCGCGACGCGGTCACCGACGGGCGCGTCGCCGCGCAGCACGTCGAGGTAGCCGACGACGCTCGGGTGGTCGACGCCGGGGAGGTCCGGGGTGCGGGGGGTGACGCCGGTTGCGACCACGATCTCGTCGTAGTCGGTCACATCGCCTTCGGCCACGAGGGTGTTGAGGCGTACGTCCACGCCGTGGGCGTCTAGCTGGTGGCGGAAGTAGCGCAGGGTCTCGTCGAACTCCTGCTTGCCGGGGACCTTGCGGGCGACGTTCAGCTGGCCGCCGATCTCGGACGCGGCGTCGAAGAGGGTGACCTGGTGGCCGCGTTCGGCGGCGGAGACGGCGCAGGCGAGTCCGGCGGGGCCGGCGCCGATGACGGCGACCCGCTTGCGCAGCTTGGTCGGTGAGAGGACGAGTTCCGTCTCGTGGCAGGCGCGCGGGTTGACCAGGCAGGAGGTGATCTGCAGGTTGAAGGTGTGGTCCAGGCAGGCCTGGTTGCAGCCGATGCAGGTGTTGATCGCCTCGGGACGCCCGTCGCGCGCCTTGTTGACGAAGTCGGGGTCGGCGAGCATCGGGCGGGCCATCGACACCATGTCCGCGCACCCGTCGGCGAGCAACTCCTCGGCGACTTCGGGGGTGTTGATGCGGTTGGTGGTCACCAGGGGGATGCCGACCTCGCCCATGAGCTTCTTCGTCACCCAGGCGTACGCGCCGCGCGGCACCGAGGTGGCGATGGTGGGGATACGGGCCTCGTGCCAGCCGATGCCGGTGTTGATGATGGTCGCGCCGGCCGCCTCGACGGCCCGGGCGAGGGTGATCACCTCTTCGAGCGTGGAGCCGCCCGGGACCAGGTCCAGCATGGACAGGCGGTAGATGAGGATGAAGTCCGCGCCGACGGCCTCGCGCACCCGCCGCACGATCTCCAGCGGGAAGCGGGTGCGGTTCTCGTAGGAGCCGCCCCAGCGGTCGGTGCGGTGGTTGGTCTGCGCGGCGATGAACTCGTTGATCAGATAGCCCTCGGAGCCCATGATCTCGACACCGTCGTAGCCGGCCCGGCGGGCGAGGAGGGCGGTGTGGACGTAGTCGTCGACGGTCTGCTCGACCTCGGCGTCGGTGAGCTCGTGCGGGGGGAAGGGGCTGATCGGGGCCTGGAGGGGGCTCGGCGCGACCAGGTCCTGGTGGTAGGCGTACCGGCCGAAGTGCAGGATCTGCATCGCGATCCGGCCGCCCTCGCGGTGTACGGCGTCGGTGATCGTCCGGTGCTGGTCGGCTTCCTCGTCGGTGGTGAGTTTGGCGCCGCCCACGCCGGGCCGGCCGGCGTCGTTGGGGGCGATGCCGCCGGTGACGATGAGGCCGACGCCGCCACGGGCGCGGGCGGCGTAGAACTCTGCCATGCGCTCGAATCCGTGTTCGGCCTCTTCGAGACCTATGTGCATGGAGCCCATGAGGACGCGGTTGGGGAGGGTGGTGAAGCCCAGGTCGAGGGGGGCCAGCAGGTGGGGGTAACGGCTCATGGGGGCCTCCGGGGACGGGGTCGGTCCTGCCTTTGTAGAGGACGGGGGAGTGATTGTGCAACTAGTTGCACAATGGCGTGAGGCACATTACGGCGCCCGGGCCGCCGTCGATTTACTTGGACGTCCTAGTATTCTCTTTAGTAGGACGTCCAAGTAAATCGGCAGTCGTGCTCCCCGACGCGTTTTGGGAAGGCCCCATGACCATGAACGATCTCCACCGGCCCGTGCACCCCGTACGCCTGGTAACAGCCTCCGCGCTGTTCGACGGGCACGACGCCTCGATCAACATCATGCGGCGGATCTTCCAGTCCCAGGGTGCCGAGGTGATCCATCTGGGGCACAACCGGTCGGTGCGGGAGGTCGTGGACGCGGCGCTGGAGGAGGACGCGCACGGGGTGGCCGTCTCGTCGTACCAGGGCGGGCATGTGGAGTACTTCGAGTATCTCGTCGAGTCGCTGCGCGGGCAGGGGGCCGAGCACATCCAGGTGGTCGGGGGCGGCGGCGGTGTCATCGTGCCCGAGGAGATCGCCCGGCTGCGCCGCAGCGGCGTGACCATCTTCTCGCCCGAGGACGGGCAGCGGATGGGCCTCGCCGGGATGGTCAACTCGGTCGTCAAGGACTGTGACTTCGACCTCTGGGAGAGCAGGTCGGTCGATGCCGCCGCCGTTCTGACCGGTGACCGGTTCGCCATCGCCCGCGCCATCACCGGTGCGGAGCTGGGCAAGCTGCCCCCGGAGCTGCTGGAGCAGGTGCGCGCCGCTGCCGCCGCGCGGGTCACGCCCGTCCTCGGGATCACCGGCACCGGCGGCTCCGGGAAGTCGTCTCTCACGGATGAGCTGGTACGGCGGTTCCGTGTCGACCAGCAGGACAAGCTGCGGATCGCGGTGATCGCCGTGGACCCGACCCGGCGTCGCGGCGGCGGGGCGCTGCTCGGCGACCGCATCCGGATGAACTCCCTTGACGGGAACCGGACCTTCTTCCGGAGCCTGGCCACCCGCGGCAGCCGTGAGCTGCCCGAGCACCTGTCCGACGTGATCGACGTGGTCAAGGCCGCCGGGTTCGACCTGGTGATCGTGGAGACACCGGGCATCGGGCAGGGCGACGCGGCCATCGTGCCGTACGTCGACACCTCGCTGTACGTGATGACGCCGGAGTTCGGCGCCGCCTCGCAGCTGGAGAAGATCGACATGCTCGACTTCGCCGACGTCGTGGCGATCAACAAGTTCGAGCGGCGCGGCGCCAAGGACGCGATGCGTGACGTGGGCCGCCAACTGGTGCGCAATCGCGAGGCGTTCGGCAAGAAGCCCGAGGACATGCCGGTGTACGGCACCTCGGCGGCCACGTTCAACGACGACGGTGTCACCGCCCTCTACCAGCACCTGAGGGCCGGTCTGGCCGAGCGGGGACTGCCGCTGTCCGAAGGCACCCTGGCGCCGGTCGCCGTACGGCACTCCTCGGGCATCCGGCGGGTGGTGCCCGCCGACCGGGTGCGCTACCTCGCCGAGATCACGGAGACGGTCCGCGCCTACCACGACCGGACCGAGGCACTGGCCGACGCGGCCCGCCGTGTGCAGCGTCTGGACGCCGTCAGGGGCGAACTCGTCGAGGCCGGGGCGGATCAGGGGGGCGTGGAAGCGCTGCTCACGGACGCCCGCCGCGACCTCCCGCACGACATCGGCGACCAGATCCTGAACTGGCCCGCGGTCGTGGCGTCGTACTCCGGGGACGAGCAGGTGGTGAAGGTACGGGACCGGGAGATCCGTACGAAGCTGAACCGCGAGTCCCTGTCGGGCAACCTGATCCCCCGGGTCGCGCTGCCCGCCTTCACCGACCACGGCGAGCTGGTGCGGTTCTGGCGCCGGGAGAACCTGCCCGGCCTCTTCCCGTTCACCGCCGGGGTGTTCCCCTTCAAGCGCGACGGCGAGGACCCGGCGCGGATGTTCGCCGGGGAGGGCGACCCGTTCCGTACGAACCGGCGCTTCAAGCTGCTCTCCGAGGGCCAGCCGGCCACCCGGCTGTCCACCGCCTTCGACTCCGTCACCCTCTACGGCCGTGACCCCGACGAACGCCCCGACATCTACGGCAAGGTCGGCACGTCCGGCGTCTCCGTGGCCACCCTCGACGACATGAAGGCGCTGTACGACGGGTTCGACCTCGTAGCGCCGACCACCTCCGTGTCCATGACGATCAACGGGCCGGCGCCGACCGTCCTGGCGTTCTTCCTCAACACCGTCATCGACCAGCAGGTGGAGAAGTTCCGGGCGGCGGAGGGGCGCGACCCCTCGCCCGAGGAGGCCGCCGAGCTGCGGGCGCACGCGCTCGCGAACGTGCGCGGCACCGTGCAGGCCGACATCCTCAAGGAGGACCAGGGGCAGAACACCTGCCTGTTCTCCACCGAGTTCAGCCTGCGGATGATGGCCGACATCCAGGAGTGGTTCATCGAGCAGAAGGTCCGCAACTTCTACTCCGTGTCCATCTCCGGCTACCACATCGCCGAGGCCGGGGCGAACCCGATCAGCCAGCTCGCCTTCACCCTGGCCAACGGATTCACCTACGTCGAGGCCTACTTGGCGCGCGGTATGCGCATCGACGACTTCGCGCCCAACCTGTCGTTCTTCTTCTCCAACGGCATGGACCCGGAGTACTCCGTGCTCGGCCGCGTCGCCCGCCGGATCTGGGCCGTCGCGATGAAGGAGCGGTACGGAGCGGGGGAGCGCAGCCAGAAGCTGAAGTACCACGTCCAGACCTCCGGACGCTCCCTGCACGCCCAGGAGATGGACTTCAACGACATCCGCACCACGCTGCAGGGCCTGATCGCCATCTACGACAACGCCAACTCCCTGCACACCAACGCCTACGACGAGGCCGTCACCACCCCGTCCGAGGAGTCGGTGCGGCGCGCGCTGGCGATCCAGCTCATCATCAACCGCGAGTGGGGTCTCGCCATGAACGAGAACCCGCTCCAGGGATCGTTCATCATCGACCGGCTCACCGACCTGGTCGAGGAGGCCGTGCTCGCCGAGTTCGACCGGATCAACGAGCGTGGCGGCGTACTCGGTGCGATGGAGACCGGCTACCAACGCGGGCGTATCCAGGACGAGTCGATGCTGTACGAGCAGCGCAAGCACGACGGCACGCTGCCCATCATCGGCGTCAACACCTTCCGCCGGCCCGGTGGTGAGGGAGCGCCCCACGAGGTCGAGCTCGCCCGTGCCACCGAGACGGAGAAGGAGTCCCAGCTCGCGCGCGTCCGCGACTTCCAGAGCGCGCACGGAGCGGAGGCCACGCAGGCGCTCGCCCGGCTGAAGGAGGCCGCTGTGGGCGGCGACAACGCCTTCGAGGCGCTGATGGCGGCGGCCAGGGTGTGCACGCTGCGCGAGGTCACCGAGGCGTTCTTCGAGATCGGGGGGCAGTACCGGAGGAACGTCTGAGTTCTTTTGAGTGCGTGCATGACGGTGTCATGGACGCGGCCCCGTGGATGGGTCGGGTACGGCGCGTCGTCATCACGCCGGCCGCCGCCGCGGTGGCGGCCAGGAGCCCGGCGGCCACACCGAGCGCGTGTTCGGCTGCGGCGCGGGCGTCGCCGGTCGTGTCGAGGTAGACACCACCGATGAGGGCGACGCCGAGGGTTCCACCGAGTTGCTGGACGGCGTTGAGCAGTCCCGCGGCGGAGCCGGTCTCCTGCGCTCCGACGACCCCGAGCGCGGTCGTGAAGAACGGCGGCGTGAACAGCCCGGTGCCCAGCCCCGCCAGCGCGAGGGCGAACGGGAGGGCCGTCGGGTAGGCGTCGGGGGCGGCGGCGCGGTAGGCGAGCGCGGCGGCGGCCAGTGCGCCGGCGAAGGCGGCGATGCCGGCGTGCATGACACGGGCGCCGTACCGGGGAACGAGGTGGGTTCCGGCGGCCCAGGAGGCGACGGCCAGTCCCGTGGACCAGGGCAGCAAGGTGAGTCCGGCGGTGAGCGGCCCGTCGTGGAGGCCGAGTTCGAGGTGGAGGACGACGGTGATCATGACGCCGTTCATCACGGCGAAGAACAGCGTGGATGTGGCCAGTGCGGCGGGGAAGACGCGGCCGTGCAGCAGGGCGGGTTCGATCAGCGGGGCCTTGCCGCGGTGGGCGGTGCGGCGCTGCTGGGCGATGAGCACCGCCAGGACGGCTGCGCCGGCCGCCGCGGTCGCCCACGCGGCGGGCCCCGGGTGGCCGGTGGCGATCGGGCACACCAGCAGGGCGGTGCCGAGCATGGCCAGTGCGGTGCCGGCCGGGTCGAGGCGGGGGCGGACGGGGGCGCGGTCCTCACGCAGCCGGGGTGCGGCTGCCAGTACGGCGGCGGCGAGGGGGAGGTTGACGAGGAAGACGGCGCGCCAGGAGGTGCCGAGCAGGTCGGCGTGGGTGAGGACGCCGCCGAGTGCAGGGCCGGCGACGGCGGACAGCCCCATGACGGGGCCGATCATGCCGAGGGCCTTGGACAGTTCGGTGCCGGTGAACATGGCGCGGATCAGCCCGAACGTCTGCGGGATGATCGCGGCCGCGGCGGCTCCTTGCACGGCGCGCAGGGTGATGAGGGAGGCGGCGGTGGGAGCGAGCGCGCACGCCAGGGAGGCCGCGGCGAAGGCGATGACCCCGGCGCGGAAGACGCGCTTGCGGCCGTGGATGTCGCCGAGGCGGGCGCCGGTGAGCAGGCCGAGGGCGAAGGCGAGGGTGTAGGAGGCGCTGAACCACGGGATGGTGGTGTCCGCTCCACCGAGAGTGGTGTGGATGACGGGGGCGGCGACCTGGACGATCGTTGCGTCGAGGAGGTTCATGGCCTCGGCGGCAAGGAGCGCGGCGAGCGCGGTCCAGCGCCACCGGTACGGCGCGGACGCGCCGGCGAAGGCGGGGGTGCCCGGTGCGGCGGGCGCGGTGGCGGGTGTGCCGGAGGTGCTGGGTGTGCCGGAGGTGCGGGACATGCGGTCTCCTCCAGGGATACGGGTCGTGGCGGGCCGGTGACCACCGTGCCCGCCCACCCGCACCGGCTTCCATTTCTCCGCAATGGATAGGTGATTACTTCCATCAGGGTCGGCTAGTTTGCTGGACATGCTCGTACTGGACGACTTGGACCGGGGCCTGATCCATGCCCTGCAGGTGGACGCGCGGACGCCGTTCACGCTCATCGCCGAGGTGCTCGGCTCCTCGACGCAGACCGTCGTCCGCCGCTACCGACGCCTGTACGCGCAGGCCGGGCTGCGGGTGGTGACGCTGCCGACGCCGCACAGCGCGGGCGCGCACCAGTGGTTCGTGCGGCTGACTGCCGCGACGCGCAGCGCGCACGACATCGCGGTGGCGCTCGCGCGCCGGCCGGACACCTCGTGGGTACGGCTGACGTCCGGCGGCACGGAGATCGTGGCGATCATCCACACGGCGCCGTCCGGTCCGGACGCGCACGCGCTGCTGCTGCGCGACATCCCGCGCACCGCCGGGATCACCTCGGTCTCCGCGCACTACCTGCTGCACACCTACCTCGGCGGGCCGACCGCGTGGCGGGGACGGGTGAACGTCCTGGACGAGGGTCAGCAGGCCCGGCTGCGCGCCGAACGGGACACAGCCGGAGTCGGCGGGCGCGCCGCGGCCCCGGGGGAGGAGCCGTACCTGCTGACCGGCGCGGACCGGGTGCTGCTGGCCGCGTTGCGCGAGGACGCGCGGGTCAGCTACGCGGAACTGGCGGCGGCGACGGGCACGACGGCGTCGACGGTGGCCCGCAGGCTTGCCGAACTGCGGGCGCGCGGCGCGTTGTTCTTCGACGTGGACGTGGACCCGGCGCTGCTGGGCATCACGGTGTCGGCACTGTTGTGGATGCAGGTCGCGCCGGCGCACCTGGACGCGGTGGCGACCGCGCTGGCGGGCCACGAGGAACTGGCGGTGGTCGCGGCGACGACCGGGCCGACGAACCTGGTCGCACAGGCGCTGTGCCGGGACGTGGAGGCGCTCCACGCGTACCTGACGCGGCGCGTGACATGGGAGGCGGTGACACGCATCGAAACGGCTCCGGTGCTGCGCACCTACAAGGCGGCAACGACCCTGCGGACCGCCTGACCCCCGCCCCGGCTCCCGCTCCCGCCCCGGCTCCCGCACCGCACCCGGCCCAGCGCCACCGGCTTCACCTTCTCCCGCTCACAGGTCTCGTCCTCGGCCCGGGCGGCGAGGTGATCGGCCCGGTCGAGCCGAGGCCGGGCAGCCTCCAGATCCTTGACCCCCGCTCGGCGCTCCCTGATGCTGTGTTGCGACACATGAGATGTGTGCCGTAATGAGCAACATTCGGCTCAGGTCTCGTATCAGGTCGTAGTAGATCTCGTACCAGCCGAGGAGTGGCCATGACTCACCAGGTCCGTGCTGTCGTCGCGCGGGGCAAAGGTGCCCCCGTCAGCCTGGAGACGATCCTCGTGCCGGACCCCGGGCCGGGCGAGGCACTGGTCCGGATCCAGGCCTGCGGGGTCTGTCACACCGACCTGCACTACCGCGAGGGCGGGATCAACGACGACTTCCCCTTCCTGCTCGGCCATGAGGCCGCCGGGGTCGTGGAGTCGGTGGGGGAGGGGGTCACGGACGTGGCCCCCGGTGACTTCGTCATCCTCAACTGGCGTGCGGTGTGCGGGAGTTGCCGGGCCTGTCTGCGTGGACGCCCGTGGTACTGCTTCAACACGCACAACGCCAAGCAGAAGATGACCCTGCTCGACGGCACCGAGCTGTCGCCCGCGCTGGGTATCGGCGCGTTCGCCGAGAAGACCCTCGTCGCGGCCGGGCAGTGCACCAAGGTCGACCCGGCCGCCTCGGCTGCCGTCGCGGGGCTGCTGGGGTGTGGCGTGATGGCCGGTATCGGCGCCGCCATCAACACCGGGAACGTGGGGCGCGGCGACTCCGTCGCGGTCATCGGCTGCGGTGGGGTCGGGGACGCGGCGGTCGTCGGGTCGAACCTGGCCGGCGCCGCGAAGATCATCGCCGTCGACATCGACGACAACAAGCTCGCGACCGCCCGCAAACTGGGCGCGACCCACACGGTCAACTCCAGGGAGACCGACGCCGTCGAGGCGATCCGTGAGCTGACCGGCGGCAACGGCGCCGACGTCGTCATCGAGGCGGTCGGCCGCCCGGAGACGTACAAGCAGGCGTTCTACGCCCGTGACCTCGCCGGTACGGTCGTGCTGGTCGGGGTGCCCACGCCGGAGATGAAGCTGGAACTGCCGCTGATCGACGTCTTCGGGCGTGGCGGCTCGCTGAAGTCGTCCTGGTACGGCGACTGCCTGCCCTCCCGCGACTTCCCCATGCTCATCGACCTCTACCTCCAGGGCCGCCTCCCCCTGGACGCCTTCGTCACCGAGACCATCGCGCTCGACGAGGTCGAGAAGGCGTTCGAGCGGATGCACGGCGGCGACGTACTGCGCTCGGTGGTGGTGCTGTGATGGCCGGCGCCCGTATCGAACGTCTGGTCACCTCGGGCACGTTCTCGCTAGACGGCGGCACCTGGGACGTCGACAACAACGTGTGGATCATCGGCGATGACAGCGAAGCGGTCGTCATCGACGCCGCCCATGACGCCGACGCCATCGCCGAGGCCCTCGGCGGACGTACCCTCCTGGCCATCGTCTGCACCCACGCCCACAACGACCACATCGACGCGGCCCCCGCCCTCGCCGCGCGCACCGGCGCCCCGATCCTGCTCCACGGCGACGACCTGCCCCTGTGGAAGCAGACCCACCCGGAGCGCGCCCCCGACGGCGAACTGGCCGACGGTCAGGTGCTGACCGTCGCCGGGGTCGAGCTGACCGTGCTCCACACGCCCGGCCATGCCCCGGGCGCGGTCTCCCTCCACGCACCGGCCCTGACCGCCCTCTTCAGCGGCGACACGCTCTTCGCGGGCGGCCCCGGGGCCACCGGCCGCTCCTACTCCCACTTCCCGACCATCGTCGACTCGATCCGGGCCCGGCTGCTGACCCTGCCAGGCGACACCGTCGTATACACAGGGCACGGGGACACGACCACCGTCGCCGCTGAGGCCCCGCATCTCCAGGAGTGGATCGACCGCGGTTTCTGACCGTCCGGTCCGGCCCTGGCGATCCGTACGCTCTCGCGTGGGGACTTTGCTGCCGAATGCCTGCCCGATGCCTGTCCGATGGCTGTCTGATGTCCGTCTGAGCTGCGCCGACGCGCTCAGGCCGGCATCGGGCGGGCATCGGGAACGGCATCGGGCTCGCTTGGTTTACGGTTGTGCAATGTGCATCGTGTTGTTCAGGGCGCAACCCGAGCAATGGCTCATCCAGGCCCCTGGACTTCTTGACAAGGGTTCTGGGCGCCCTCAAACTGACGTTGCGCTTACCGCAATCCGTTTCGCTATACGCACCGAGGTGTCATGATGATTCCCGCGTGCCGTCTCGCGGATCTCCCGCGAGGTGAGGCCTTCCGGCTCGACATCGACCCGCCCGTCTCGGTGTTCCACACCGACGACGGCGAAGTCTTCGCCATCGACGACACCTGCACCCACCAGGATGCCTCGCTCGCCGACGGCTGGCTGGAGGGCTGCGAGGTGGAATGCCCCCTGCACGCCTCGAAGTTCGACCTGCGCACCGGCGCGGTCGACTCTCCGCCGGCCAAGCTGCCGGTGCGGACGCACGAGGTCGTCGTCGAGGACGGCATGATCCACGTACGGGTGTCCACGGACGCCCCCAACCTGCCGCCCTGCATCGCGTCCCGGCTCGCCGGGGGTCCCGCGTGAGGACGGTGGCCGTGGTGGGCGCCTCGCTGGCCGGACTGTCGGCGGCGCGCTCCCTGCGCAAGCAGGGCTATGACGGACGGCTGGTTCTGATCGGCGACGAGGCTCACCGCCCGTACGACAGACCGCCGTTGTCCAAGGAGTTCCTGGCCGGAACCCTCGGCGAGGCGGATCTCGGACTGGAGACGGACGGCGAGGACCTCCGCGCGGAGTGGCTGCTGGGCACCCGCGCAACCGGCCTCGACCGCACCGACCGGTCCGTCCGCCTCGCCGACGGCCGGGGCATCCGCGCCGACGGCATCGTCATCGCGACCGGCGCCGCCGCCCGCACCCTGCCGGGCGCCGACGGCCTCGCCGGCGTGCACACGCTGCGCACCCTCGACGACGCCCGCGCCCTGCGCGACGAACTGGCCCGCGGCGGACGGCTGGTGGTGATCGGCGGCGGCTTCATCGGCGCCGAGGTCGCCTCCACCGCGTACGCCCTCGGCCTCGACGTGACGGTGATCGAGGCCGCCCCGACACCGCTCGCCGGACCGCTCGGCGAGACCATGGGCGCCGTCGTCTCCGGCCTGCACGCCGACCACGGCGTACGGCTGCTGTGCGGCGTCGGGGTCAAGGGGCTGAGCGGGGAGCGCCAGGTCGAGGCCGTTCTGCTGGCGGACGGACGCAGTGTTCCCGCCGACATCGTCGTCGTCGGGGTGGGCGCGCGCCCCTGCGTCGACTGGCTGGCCGGGTCCGGCGTCGCCCTCGAGAACGGCGTCAAGTGCGGCGCCGACGGCCGCACCAGCCTCGCCGGTGTGGTCGCGGTCGGCGACTGCGCCAACTGGTACGACCCCCGGGTGGGCACCCATCGCCGGGTCGAGCACTGGACGGGTGCGCTTGAGCGTCCCGCTGCTGCCGTGGCTGCCTTGTTGGCCGGGGGTGCGGTGGAGCCGGGGGTGCCCAGGCCGCCCTATTTCTGGTCCGACCAGTACGGGGTGAAGATCCAGTTTGTCGGTCACGCGGGTGTCGCTGACAGCGTGACGGTCGAGGAAGGTGCGGTCGGTGACCGCAACGTCCTGGCTGTTTATCGGCGGGCCGGGGAGCCGGTCGCTGTTCTCGGGATGAATCAGCCTCGGCTTTTCGTGCGGTGGCGCAAGCAGTTGGCTGCGCCGGCTGTGCGGTGATTCGTCTGCGCGCCCGTGGGGGCTGGTCGCGCCCCGCGGCGGAGCCGCAGATAGATACAGCCCCGCGCCCCTAGAGGGCGCGCCCCTGCGGGGCGCGACCCTCGGTGCGTCCCGCTCATCTAGTTGATCCATTCCGACCACGACGTTTCTCCGAGGAGTGCACCGTGACCTCGACCAGCCTGCCCGACAGTCTGATCGCGACCCTGCCCGGCTCCTCCTACACGGACGCGGGGATCTTCGCGCAGGAGCAGGAGCGCATATTCGAGACCATGTGGTTCTGTGTCGCGCGCGCGTCCGAACTGGCGAAGCCCGGGGCCTTCCGGACCGTCGACGTGGGCCGCGAGAGCATCCTCGTGACGCGGGCGCGGGACAACTCGATCCGCGCCTACTTCAACGTCTGCCGGCACCGTGGCGCCAAGCTCTGCACCGAGGAGTCCGGCGAGGTCAAGCGGGCCTTCCAGTGCCCGTACCACGCCTGGACGTACGGCCTGGACGGCAAGCTCGTCGCCGCGCCCAACCTCACGAAGATGCCGGATGTGGGGCGTACCGAGTACGGGCTGGTCAGCGTGGCCGTCCGGGAATGGCTCGGCTATGTCTGGGTCTGCCTCGCCGAGAACCCGCCCTCCTTCGAGGAGGACGTCATCGGCGAGGTCATCGGCCGGCTCGGTGACGTCGAGTCGATCGAGCACTACGACATCGACAACCTCTCGGTCGGCAAGCGGATCGTCTACGACGTGAAGGCCAACTGGAAGCTCATCATCGAGAACTTCATGGAGTGCTACCACTGCGCCACGATCCACCCCGAACTCACCGAGGTGCTCCCCGAGTTCGCCGACGGGTACGCCGCCCAGTACTACGTCGGCCACGGCGCCGAGTTCGGCGGGGAGGTCCAGGGGTTCACCATCGACGGCTCCGAGGGCCTGGACCGCATCCCGGGCGTCGCCGAGGACCAGGACCGCCGCTACTACGCGATCACCGTCAGACCGCAGGTGTTCATCAACCTCGTACCCGACCACGTGATCTTCCACCGCATGTACCCGGTGGCCGCCGACCGCACGATCGTCGAGTGCGACTGGCTGTATCTCCCGCACGTCGTCGAGAGCGGCAAGGACGTCAGCCGGTCCGTGGAACTCTTCGACCGCGTCAACCGCCAGGACTTCGAGGCCTGCGAGCGCACCCAGCCCGGAATGCACTCCCGGCTGTATGCGAAGGGGGGTGTGCTGGTGCCGAGCGAGCACCACATCGGGGCCTTCCACGACTGGGTGACCGAGCGCCTGGGCGGTAGTTAGAAGCGGGGGGCGCGATTCAGGGGCGCGGGGAACTGCGCGACAAGCCCCCACTCACCCGCACCCAACGAACTCAGCCCAGATACCCCATCCGGTGACTGATCTCCCCCGCCCCCTTCACCAGCAGCGGCGCCAGCTCATGCAACCGCTCCGTCGTGAACCGGTAAGAAGGCCCCGACGCACTCACCGCAGCCACAACAACCCCCTCCCGGTCCCGGATAGGCGCCGCCATCGCATGCAGCCCGAGCTCCAGCTCCTCCTGCGTCCACGCGTACCCCCGCTCCCGCGCCTCCGCGAGGTCCTTCTCCAGCTTCGACTTCGCGGTGATCGTGTGCGGGGTGACCTTCTTCAGACCCGCCCCGTTCAGCAACGCGCCCCGCTCCTTCGCGGGCAGGTGGGCCAGCAGGATCTTGCCGCTGGAGGTGGCGTGCAGCGGGGTCAGCTGGCCGACCCAGTTGTACGCGCTGACGGCTCCGGGGCCGCGTGCCTCGAACAGGTTGACGGCGTAGTGCTCCTGCATCACGGCGATGTTGACGGTCTCGCCGATCTCCTCGGCGAGCTGCTCGCAGACCGGGCGGCCCTGCTGGGTGATGTCGATACTGCCCGTGACCGCGCCGGCCAGCCGGACGATACCGAAGCCGAGGCGGTACTTGCCGCGCTCGCCGGCCTGCTCCACGAGACCGCGCGACTCAAGGGCGCCCAGCAGCCGGAAAGCGGTGGATTTGTGAACATCTATCTCGGCAGCGACCTCGCTGACGCCTGCCTCGCCACGCTGGGCGAGGATTTCCAGAACGCTGATCGCGCGGTCGACCGACTGCACTCCGCCGGCCTGTGAATTGGACGTTTCGGTGTCTGTGCTGTGGTTGCTCACAGCGAAACTATACGCGCAGTAAACAACGCCATTGCAAGTAACAACCCCGAAACCAAGAGCTTGCATGTTGCGTGTCCCGCAACCTGGTGCGTATGGCGCTACTGGATTAGCATGCCTCGCGTATCTACGGCGCGAGCGAGACGAGACATCATGGCTCCCCTGCAATACGACTTCGTCATCGTCGGCGGCGGATCGGCCGGCAGCGCACTTGCGAACAGGCTCTCGGCGGACCCGGCGAACAGGGTGCTGGTCCTGGAGGCAGGCCGGCCCGACTACCCGTGGGACGTCTTCATCCACATGCCCGCGGCGCTGACCTATCCCATCGGCAGCCGGTTCTACGACTGGAAGTACGAGTCCGAGCCCGAACCGCACATGGGCGGCCGGCGCGTCTACCACGCGCGCGGCAAGGTGCTCGGCGGCTCCAGCAGCATCAACGGCATGATCTTCCAGCGCGGAAACCCCCTGGACTACGAGCGCTGGGCGGCCGACCCCGGCATGGAGAAGTGGGACTACGCGCACTGTCTGCCGTACTTCCGGCGCATGGAGAACTGTCTCGCCGCCGACCCGGACGACGAGTTCCGCGGACACGACGGCCCCCTCGTCCTCGAACGCGGCCCGGCCACCAACCCCCTCTTCGGCGCCTTCCTCAAGGCCACCGAGGAAGCGGGGTACGCGCCCACCGACGACGTCAACGGGTACCGGCAGGAGGGCTTCGCCAAGTTCGACCGGAACGTCCACCGGGGGCGCCGGCTCTCGGCGTCCAAGGCGTACCTCAAGCCCGTCCGGAAGCGGCCCAACCTCACCGTCAAAACACGTGCCCTCGTCACCCGCGTCCTCTTCGAGGGCAAACGGGCCGTCGGAGTCGAGTACCAGCGCGGCAAGGGCGCGCTCCAGCAGGTCCGCGCCAAGGAGGTCATCCTCTGCGGCGGCGCGATCAACTCCCCGCAACTGCTCCAGCTCTCGGGCGTCGGTAACGCGGAGGAACTGAGCGCCCTCGGTGTCGACGTCGTCCACGACCTCCCCGGCGTCGGCGAGAACATGCAGGACCACCTGGAGGTGTACGTCCAGTACGCCTGCAAGCAGCCGGTGTCCATGCAGCCGTACATGGCGAAGTGGCGCGCTCCCTTCATCGGGTTGCAGTGGCTGTTCCGCAAGGGTCCCGCCGCCACCAACCACTTCGAGGCCGGCGGCTTCGCCCGCAGCAACGAGGACGTCGACTACCCCAACCTGATGTTCCACTTCCTGCCCATCGCCGTCCGCTACGACGGCTCCTCGCCGGCCGGCGGCCACGGCTACCAGGTGCACGTGGGCCCCATGTACTCCGACGCCATCGGCTCGGTGAAGATCAAGAGCAGGGACCCGCGCGAGCATCCGGCGCTGCGCTTCAACTACCTCTCCACCGAGCAGGACCGGCGGGAGTGGGTCGAGGCGATCCGCGTGGCGCGCAAGCTCCTCAGCCAGCCGGCCATGGCTCCGTACAACGACGGCGAGGTCTCGCCGGGCGCGAAGGTGGCGACGGACGAGGAGATCCTCGACTGGGTCGCCAAGGAGGGCGAGACGGCCCTGCACCCGTCCTGCACCTGCAAGATGGGGCCCGCGGAGGACGAGATGGCCGTCGTCGACCCGGAGAGTCTGCGGGTGCACGGTGTGGAGGGGCTGCGGGTCGTCGACGCCTCCGTCATGCCCTACGTCACCAACGGCAACATCTACGCGCCGGTGATGATGATCGCCGAGAAGGCCGCCGACCTCATCCTCGACAAGCAGCCGCTGCCGGCTTCCAAGGCGGCGTACTACCGCCACCGTGACGCCGACACGCAGCAGGCGGGGTAGGGGTAGACGTTGGGTGCTTCAGGGTTGAGGGCGCTGCTGGAGCGCGTCCGTTACGAGGTGCTGCCTGCCAAGTCGACCGAGGACAAGGTTCTCGCCCACGTTCCGCGCGACGTCGTCATCACCGTGACGGCGTCGCCGGTCAAGGGGCTGGAGCCGACGCTCGACCTCGTCGGACGCCTGTCGGCGCACGGTTATCGCGTCGTCCCGCATGTGCCGGCCCGGCTGCTGCGGGACGACGCGCATCTGAAGGACGTCGTCGACCGGTTGCGCGAGACGGGCGTGGACGACGTCTTCGTGCCGGCGGGCGACGCGGATCCGCCCGCCGGGGCCTACGAGGGTGCCCTGCCGGTGCTGCGCAGACTCGGCGAGCTGGGCAGCCCGTTCACGCATGTCGGCGTCACCGGATACCCCGAGAGCCATCCGCTCATCCACGACGACGTCACCATCCAGGCCATGTGGGACAAGCGCGAGCACGCGACGTACATCGTCAGCAACCTGTGCTTCGACGCGCGCGTGCTGGGGGAGTGGGTCGGCCGGGTGCGGCGCCGGGAGGTCGGCCTGCCCGTATACGTGGGTGTCGCGGGGCCTGTGCAGCGGGCGAAGCTGTTGTCCATGGCGACGAAGATCGGGGTGGGCGAGTCGACGCGCTTCCTGACGAAGCACGCGTCGTGGTTCCTGCGGTTCGCGGCGCCCGGGGGATACTCGCCGGAAAGCCTGCTCTCCCGGGCGGAGGGCCCGCTCACGGCGCCCGGGGCGGGGGTGGCGGGCCTCCACCTGTTCACGTTCAACCAGGTCGCGGAGACGGAGCGGTGGCGCTGCGCTTTGCTGGACCGGTTGGACGGCTGAGGTCCGCCTCCGGGGCGCCGACTCCTCCACGCGGTCCCGGCGACCCGACTCGGCCTTGACTGCCCCTGACTACCCCTGGGCCACGGCCCGGCGAGCATCTGTCGGGAACCGTGGCCAAGGAGTCTCTGGTCGTCATGGCGGGCCCGTTCGGGGACCTCGGTGAAGGCCCAGGCAGTATGGGCCCATGATTACGCTCACGAAGGAAGACGGCCCGGCGGACCTGGACGGGGTGACCCATCTGTCGATCGGGGCCTCCTGGGACCCCACCTCCGGCGCGAGCGGCGGAGTGATGGGCAAACTCCGCCGCAAGACCGGTACCGATCTCGACCTGATCGCCATCGCCCTGCACGACGGCGACCCGGTGCGCCTGGCGGGTCTCGACTCGCTCGACCCCATCGGCAACGGCTCCCTGCTCCACAGCGGGGACAACCAGACGGGGCACGGGGACGGCGACGACGAGACCGTCACGGTCGAGTTCGCGAAGATCCCGCCCCACATCACCTCGATCGTGTTCATCGCCGCCGCCTACAAGAAGGGCAGTTCCTTCCAGAAGGCGCGCAACATCAGTTTCAAGGTGTACGACGCGAGTGGCGGCAGCACCCAGCAGGTCGCCGACATCTGGCCCAGCATGCTCACCACGGACAACGGCTGCGCCGTCGCCAAGGCCGTGCGGTCCGGCGCCGCCTGGAAGCTGGAGGTGATCAACACGACGGGGAAGATCAAGCAGGGCGACGAACTCGCCCTGATGCGCTTCGCGGCAAGCAAGTAGACGTACATCGCAGGGAGTGAGGGGTCGTCGGCCCGTCGCCGACGACCTCCCTGCGGACGCTTCGCTGTGGACGGACTGTGCGTGAGGTGTCCGGCGCTGTATACGGACGCCCACTCCTCACACGCGGCCGCGCCCTTACCGAAACACCACCGTCCGGCTCCCCTCCACCATCACCCGGCTCTCGCTGTGCCACTTCACCGCGTGGGCCAGTACCTGGGCCTCCACGTCCCGGCCCACCGTCACCAGCTCGCCGGGGTCGAGGGAGTGGTCCACCCGGACCACGTCCTGCTCGATGATCTGGCCCTCGTCCAGGTCGGACGTGACGTAGTGCGCCGTCGCGCCCACGAGCTTCACTCCGCGGTCGTAGGCCTGGTCGTAGGGACGTGCGCCCTTGAAGCTGGGCAGGAAGGAGTGGTGGATGTTGATCGCGCGCCCCTCCAGCTCCTTGCACAGGTCGTCGGTGAGGACCTGCATATAGCGGGCCAGCACCACCAGGTCGATGTCCAACTCCCTTACCAGCTCCAGCAGTCGAGCCTCCGCCTCCGGCTTCGTGTCCCGCGTCACCGGAATGTGGTGGAAGGGGATGCCGTAGCTCTCCGCCAGGCCCTCGAAGTCGCGGTGGTTGGAGACGATCGCCGGGATCTCGATGTTCAGGCCACCCGTGCGGCGGCGGAACAGCAGGTCGTTCAGGCAGTGGCCGAACCTGGACACCATGATCAGGGTGCGGGTCGGGGTCGACGCGTCCCGCAGGGTCCAGGAGATGCCGTAGGCCTCGGCGACGGGGCCGAATCGGTAACGCAGGTTTTCCAGGTCCGCGTTCGGATCGGAAACATCGAAGTGGACCCTCATGAAGAAACGGCCCTGGAGTCGATCATCGAACTGCTGGCTCTCCAGGATGTTTCCCGAGTTCCGGACGAGAAAGCCGCTCACGGCGTGGACCAGCCCCGAGCTGTCGGGGCACGAGAGGGTGAGGACGTACTCACTTCCAGCTACCGGGCGAGGAAACTTAGGGGACACGTCGGCCTCCGTTGGTGCGTATTGCACAACATGGTGAGCGATACGCAACATGGTCGGCTCGCCGGCCGCTCCGGTCAAGGGTGGCCGGTCAGCGGCCGGTCAGCGGCCGGTCAGTGGCTGGTCGACTGTGCGCGAGACTGCGTACGCCGCCGTGCGGGCGACCGTGTGCATGACTGTGCGCCCAGCTGAGCCCCTGATGAGCCCCTGTCGAAATCGTCATCCGCCAACTACTTGACGTATGTCCGCACATTGGCCAGGGTGTTCCACCACAAGCAATTGGGTGCACGATGCGCAACGAATTTCAGTTGAAAGGCTTGGCGCGTGGCAGACCTGTATGTGGACGGTGAATGGCGGGAGCCGGTGGCCGGTGGCCGCCGCGAAATACGATGTCCCGCTGACGGCAGGCTCGCCGCCACCGTCTCGGAAGGGACACGTCCCGACGCCGAGGCCGCGATCGCCGCAGCCCGCCGTGCCTTCGACACAGGACCCTGGCCGCGTACCCCCGAACGGGAGCGCGGCCAACTGCTTCTGCGCACCGCGGACATCGTCGAGCGCGATGCCAAGGAGTTCGCCCGCGCCGAGTCGCTGGACACCGGCAAGCGGCTGGTGGAGAGCGAGTACGACATCGCCGACGTCGTCTCCTGCTTCCGCCACTACGGCGGGATCGGTGGCACGGATGCCGGCCGGGTGATCGACACCGGCCGCGATGACGCCGTCAGCCGGGTGGTGTACGAGCCGGTGGGGGTGTGCGGGCTCATCACTCCCTGGAACTACCCACTCCTGCAAGCCAGTTGGAAAGTCGCCCCGGCCCTTCTCGCCGGCAACACGATCGTTCTCAAGCCGAGCGAACTCACTCCCTCCACCTCGATCCTCCTCATGAGGGCGCTCGCCGAGGCCGGGCTGCCCGCCGGCGTCGCCAACCTGGTGCTGGGCGCCGGGCCCGAGGTCGGGGCGCCGCTCTCCGAGGACCCCGGCGTCGACATGGTCTCCTTCACCGGGGGACTGGAGACCGGCAAGCGCGTCATGGCCACCGCCGCCGCGGGTGTGAAGAAGGTGGCCCTGGAACTCGGCGGCAAGAACCCCAACGTCGTGTTCGCCGACGCCGACTTCGAGACGGCCGTCGACTTCGCCCTCACCGCCGTCTTCCTGCACTCCGGGCAGGTCTGTTCCGCCGGTGCGCGGCTCATCGTCGAGGATTCCCTCCACGACCGGTTCGTGGACGAGGTCGTGCGGCGGGCCCGGCAGATCCGGCTCGGCGGGCCCTTCGACGCCGAGGCCGAGACCGGCGCGCTGATCTCCGCCGGGCACCTGGCGAAGGTCGAGGCGTATGTCGCCGCCGGGCTCGCCGAGGGCGCCGTACTGCGCTGCGGCGGTGAGCGGCCGGACGATCCCGCGCTCGCCGACGGGCACTACTACCCGCCCACCGTGCTCGACGAGTGCACCCAGGACATGCGGGTGGTGCACGAGGAGTCCTTCGGGCCCGTGCTCACCGTCGAGCGGTTCAGCGGTGACGAGGACGATGCCGTCCGCATCGCCAACGACACCGAGTACGGACTCGCCGGCGCCGTGTGGACGCAGGACGGCGGGAAGGCCCAGCGGGTCGCCCGGCGGCTGCGCCACGGCACCGTGTGGATCAACGACTACCACCCCTATGTGCCGCAGGCGGAATGGGGTGGGTTCGGACACTCAGGTGTGGGCCGGGAGTTGGGACCGAGCGGCCTGGACGAGTACCGAGAGCCCAAGCACATCTGGCAGAACATCCAACCCCGGCCGCAGCACTGGTTCCGCGGCTGAACGCCGAAAAGAGGTCGATCGTGACCCCAGTACAGACCGAGGTGCCGCAGCGGCGCGGCACGCTCAAGGATTCGGACGGCACGCCGGTCATCTCCGTGCGCGGCCTGTGGAAGGTGTTCGGGCCGAAGGCCGACCGGGTACCGGGATCGGAGGAGCTGTGCGGGCTCACCCGACGCGAGCTGATGGACCGTACGGGATGCACCGCCGCCGTACGCGACATCGACTTCGACGTGGCGCCCGGCGAGGTGTTCGTCGTCATGGGTCTGTCGGGTTCCGGCAAGTCGACCCTGGTGCGATGTCTCACCCGGCTGATCGAACCCACCGCCGGTGAGATCGTCTTCGAGGGCGAGAACATTCGCGACGTCGACGACAAACGGCTGCGCGAGCTGCGCCGCCAGAAGTTCTCCATGGTCTTCCAGCACTTCGGGCTGCTTCCGCACCGGCGGGTCGTCGACAATGTGAGCTTCGGCCTCGAGATACGCGGGATGGGCCGGGCCGAGCGTATGAAGCGGGCCCTGGAGGTCGTCGAGCTCGTCGGTCTCTCGGGGTACGAGAACTCCTACCCCGACCAGCTCTCCGGCGGCATGCAGCAACGCGTGGGCCTGGCAAGGGCGTTGGCGGGCGATCCGGAGGTTCTTCTCTTCGACGAGCCGTTCTCCGCGCTCGACCCGCTGATCCGCCGGGACATGCAGAACGAGGTCATCCGGCTGCACCACGAGGTCGGCAAGACGATGGTCTTCATCACCCACGACCTCTCCGAGGCCCTCAAACTGGGCGACCGCATCCTCATCATGCGCGACGGCAAGATGGTCCAGTGCGGGACGGGCGATGAGCTGGTGGGCGCTCCCGCCGACGACTACGTACGCGAGTTCGTGAAGGACGTGCCGCGCGCCGACGTCCTCACCCTGCGCTGGATCATGCGCCCGCCGGTGGACGGCGACGCCCTCGACGGTCCCGAGCTGGGTCCGGACGTCGTCGTACGGGAGGCCACCCGGGCCGTCCTGGCCGCCGAGAAGCCGGTCAAGGTCGTCGAGAACGGCAAGCTGCTCGGCATCGTCGGCGACGAGGAGATCCTCGCGGTCGTCGCCGGACAGGAAGTCGCCGGACAGGGACAGGCAGGCGACGTGCGATGACCGTCGCCATGGAGAAACCCCCGACACCCGAGCCGCCGCAACCGGCGGACGCGGTGCCCGAGGCCGCCGCGCCCGTCGCCGCCGTACGCCGGGTCAGTCGGCGCATGGTGGTCGGGGCGATCGTGGTCGTCTGGCTGGTGCTGTTCGCCGTACTGCGCGGCACGAACACCCTGACGCTCGCGGCGGCGGACCTCACCGGGCTGCACCGGTGGCTGAACGACGTCAACGACTCGATCGGCGCCAACCGCAACTCCAACCCGCTCTTCCTCTACTTCTTCAACGAGATCCGCCTGGTCATCGACAACCTGGTGACCCTCGTCCAGCACCTGATCTCCCAGCCCTCCGACACCCGCCCGCTCCCGCAGATCGGGTGGCTCGGTGTCGTCGGCATCGCCGGGTTCGTCTCCTGGGCCGTGGGCAACTGGCGGGTGGCGCTGCTGACCGTGGCCGGGTTCACCTTCTTCGGGCTCCAGGGGCTGTGGCAGGAGAGCATGGACACGCTCGCCCTGACGCTCTCCGCGGTGTTCGTGGCGCTGCTGTTCGCGATCCCGCTGGGCGTGTGGGTGGGGCTGTCCGACCGGGTCAACCGGATCATGACGCCATTCCTCGACTTCATGCAGACGATGCCCACCATGGTCTACCTCGCCCCGCTGACCCTGATCTTCCTGATCGGCGGCGCCTCCGCGACCATCGCCACCGTCATCTACGCGGCCCCGCCGGCGATCCGTATCACCGCGCACGCCATCCGGTCCGTGCCCGAGACCACGGTCGAGGCGGCGGACTCGCTGGGCGCGACCCGGTGGCAGTCGCTGCTGAAGGTCCTGCTGCCGATGTCGAAGCGGACCGTCGTGATGGGCGTCAACCAGACCATCATGGCCGCCCTCGCCATGGCGACCGTCGCCGCCCTGATCGACGCGCCCGGCCTCGGCCGGACCGTCGTGCAGGCGCTGCAGTCCCTCGACGTCGGTACGGCCTTCAACGCGGGCCTCGCGATCGTGGTCATGGCCATCGTCCTTGACCGTGTCACGACCGCGGCGAGTGGACGCGCGGAGGCGGCCCGGCGCTCGGGCGGCCGACTCCTCGCCAGGCGGCGGCAGTTGGTGGTGGCGGGAGCGGTGGTCACCGCAGTCCTCGTCTACCTGTCGCACACCTACGTGTGGGCGGCGGAGTTCCCGGGAGCGGGCAGCGCGGGCAGCAACATCGCGAGCGCGGCGGACGACGTGACGACCTGGGCGCAGGACAACCTGTCGGGTCTCACGAACGCCTTGCGCGACGCCCTCACCAACGGCCTGCTCAACCCGTTCCAGTCGCTGCTCACCGACTCCCCGTGGTGGCTCGTCGGCGCGGTACTGATCGCCCTCGGCGTGGTGCTCGGCGGCTGGACGGCCGGGATCACCACGGCGGTGTGTGTGGGCCTGCTGATCGGCACGGGTCTCTGGTCGGACGCCATGACGACACTCGCGTCGACCGTCGTGGCGACGCTGCTCGTCATGCTGCTCGGCATCGTCTTCGGGGTGTGGATGGGGCGCAGCATGCTCGTGGACCGGGTGTTGCGGCCCTCGCTGGACGCGGCGCAGGTGATGCCGCCGTTCGTCTACCTGGTGCCGTTCCTCGCACTGTTCGGCGCGACGCGCTTCACGGCGATCGTCGCCGCCGTCGTCTACGCGGTGCCGGTCGCGATAAAGATCATCGCGGACGGTGTGCGAGCTGTGCCCGCGACCACCGTGGAAGCGGCCACGTCAGCAGGGTGCAACACCTGGCAGATCATCACCAAGGTTCAACTGCCGATGTCACGCAGTGCCCTGACGCTCGCGACCAACCAGGGCCTGATCTACGTGCTGTCGATGGTTGTGATGGGCGGCCTGGTGGGAGCGGGCGCCCTCGGCTACGACGTGGTGGCCGGATTCTCACAGAGCGAGCTGTACGGCAAGGGGCTGGCGGCGGGGTTCGCCATCGTACTGCTCGGAGTCATGTTCGACCGGATCACTCAGGCAGCGGCGCGACGTACCAGCGCATAAGGGAGCACGGATCATGGCATGGCAAGCAGGACAGTGGAGAGTCGGCGCGGCCGGTGTAGCGGTCCTCGGCCTCACCCTCACAGCGTGCAGCGGTGCGAAGGTGGGCGACAGCTCGTCCGACGCGGGCAGCTCCGGTAAGTGCGGCACCTTCAACCTCGCGGTCAACCCGTGGGTCGGTTACGAGGCGAACGCGGCCGTCGTCGCGTACGTCGCGGAGAAGGATCTCGGCTGTACGGTCAAGAAGAAGAACCTCAAGGAAGAGATCGCCTGGCAGGGCTTCGGGACCGGCGAGATCGACGCCATCCTGGAGAACTGGGGCCACGACGACCTCAAGAAGAAGTTCATCACCCAGCAGAAGGTGGCCGTCGAGGCCGGCCCGACGGGTAACAAGGGCCTCATCGGCTGGTACGTGGCGCCGTGGATGGCGAAGAAGTACCCGGACATCACCAATTGGGAGAACCTCAACAAGTACGCCTCCCTGTTCAAGACGTCGGAGTCCGCCGGCAAGGGGCAGATGCTGGACAGCGACCCGTCCTATGTGAGCTACGACGCGGCGCTGGTGAAGAACCTCAAACTCAACTACAAGGTCGTGCAGGCAGGCAGCGAACCCGCGGTCATCCAGGCGTTTCGCCAGTCCGAGGCCAACAAGACACCGCTGCTCGGTTACTTCTACGAGCCGCAGTGGTTCCTCGCGGACCTGCCTCTTGTCAGGGTGAACCTCCCCGACTACACGAAGGGCTGTGAAGCCGACCCGGAGAAGGTCGCCTGCGACTACGGGGTGGACGATCTGGACAAGATCGTCAGCACGAAGTTCGCCAAGTCCGGCAGCCCCGCCTATGACCTGGTAAAGAACTTCAACTGGACGAACGAGGATCAGAATCTCGTCGCGAAGTACATCGCGAAGGACAAGATGACCCCCGAGGCGGCGGCGAAGAAGTGGGTCGACGCCAACAAGGCGAAGGTCGACGCCTGGATCAAGTAGTACGTGGATCAGGCAGCACCTGGTCCCGCCTGAATCCCGTCGAGTACGACTGCCCGGTGGGCGGTGTGCGTTCACGCACACCGCCCACCGGGCGTTGCTGTGTCCAGGGCCGATTCGCGGCCGGTGTTCCGGCCGTTCTCCGCCTCCCGGACCCTCTTGACACCCACCTGCGCGGCAGGCACATTGAGTTGCGCAACCTGAGTCATGTTGCGTACCAAGCAACTGACACTGAGGGCCTGGACTGGTTTTCAACCGGAGGTGCGGCGATGGCGGGACCCCGAGTGGTCATCATCGGAGCGGGCGTCGTCGGCGCGGCACTCGCGGACGAGATCTCCGCACGAGGCTGGACCGAAGTGACCGTGGTCGACCAGGGCCCGCTGCCCGCCACCGGGGGCTCGTCGTCGCACGCCCCGGGGCTGGTCTTCCAGACGAACTCGTCCAAGACGATGACCGAGCTGGCCCGCTACACCGTCGAGAAGTTCTGTTCCCTGGACGTCGACGGCCGGCCCTGCTTCCTCCAGGTCGGTGGCCTCGAAGTGGCCACCACCCCCGAGCGCCTCACCGAACTGCACCGCCGCCACGGCTGGATCACCGCCTGGGGCATCGAGTCCCGCCTGCTGACCGCCGAAGAGTGCGTCGAGCAGCACCCGCTCGTGAACCCCGACCGGGTCCTGGGCGGCCTTCTGGTCCCCACGGACGGCCTGGCGAAAGCGGTCCTCGCCGTGGAGGCCCAGATCCGCCGCGCCACCGAACGAGGCGTGACCTTCCTGCCCCGCCATGAGGTACTGGACGTCCAGCAGACCGACGGCCGGGTCACGGGCGTCCTCACCTCCCAGGGCGAGCTCCCGGCCGACATCGTCGTGTGCTGCGCCGGCATCTGGGGCCCGAAGATCGCCCGCTTGGCCGGCCTGAACCTCCCCCTCACCCCCCTGGCCCACCAGCTGGCCTGGACCGGCCCGGTCCCCGCCCTCGCCGGCCAGACGGAGGAGGCGGTCCGCCCGATCCTGCGCCACCAGGACGCCGACCTCTACTACCGCGACCGCTTCGACACCATCGGCATCGGCTACTACGGCCACCGTCCGATGCCGGTCTCGGCCGACGACATCCTCTCCTTCGACGAGGCGGACACGGCCGGGGGAATGCCCTCGGTCCTGAAGTTCACCGAGGACGACTTCGAGCCCGCCTGGGCGGAAACCCAGTCGCTGCTTCCCTCCACGAAGGACGCGAAGGTCGAGGAGGGCATCAACGGCCTGTTCTCCTTCACCACCGACAACTTCCCGCTGCTGGGCGAGTCCCAGGACGTCAAGGGCTTCTGGGTCGCCGAGGCGGTGTGGGTCACCCACTCGGCGGGCGTGGGCCGGGCGATGGCCGAGCTGCTGGTCGACGGCTACTGCTCCTCCTTCGACCTCCACGAGTGCGACCTCAACCGCTTCGAGCCGCACCAGCTGTCCCCGGAGTACGTCCTGGCGCGCGACTGCCAGAACTTCGTGGAGGTGTACGACATCCTTCACCCCCTCCAGCCGTCCGGGCACCCGCGCCCGATCCGCACCAGCCCCTTCCACACCCGCCAGCGGGAACTGGGCGCCTTCTTCCTGGAGGCGAACGGCTGGGAACGCCCGCAGTGGTACGAGGCCAACGCGCCCCTCGTGGAAGGCCGTTCCGTCCCCACCCCGAACGACTGGGCGGCGCAGTACTGGTCGCCGATCGTCGGCGCAGAGGCCCAGGCGACCCGCGAGACGGTCGCGATGTACGACATGACGGCCCTGAAGCGCCTGGAGGTGACCGGCCCAGGATCCGCCGACTTCCTGGAGGGCCTCACGACCAGCAAGGTCGCCAAGTCGGTCGGCTCGGTGACGTACACCCTGCTCCTGGACCACGACGGCGGCATCCGCAGCGACGTCACGGTGGCCCGCCTCGGCCGCGACCTCTTCCAGGTCGGCGCCAACGGCAACCTCGACCTCGACTGGTTCACCCGCCACCTCCCGGCCGACGGCACGGTCCAGGTCCGCGACATCACCCCGGGCACGTGCTGCATCGGCCTGTGGGGCCCGCTGGCCCGCAAGGTCCTCCAGCCCCTGACGGACGCGGACTTCTCGGCCGACGGCCTGAAGTACTTCCGCGCCAAGCGCGCCTACATCGGCAGCGTCCCGGTGACGGCGATGCGCCTGTCGTACGTCGGCGAACTCGGCTGGGAGCTGTACACCACCGCCGACCAGGGCCAGAAACTCTGGGACACCCTCTGGCAGGCGGCGCAGCCCCTGGGCGGCATCGCGGCGGGCCGCGGCGCCTTCAACAGCCTCCGCCTGGAGAAGGGTTACCGCTCCTTCGGCACCGACATGACGTACGAGCACGACCCGTACGAGGCCGGCGTCGGCTTCGCCGTGAAGCTCGACAAGGGCGACTTCATCGGCAGGGCGGCACTGGAACGCCGTAAGTCGGAGGTACGCCGGAAGCTCACCTGCCTGACGATCGAGGACCCGCGGTCGGTGGTGATGGGCAAGGAGCCGGTGTACGAGGGTGACCGGCCCGTCGGCTATGTCACCAGCGCCGCCTACGGCTACACGATCGGCAAGGGCATCGCCTACGCCTGGCTGCCGGCCGAACTGGCCACCCCTGGAACGACGTTGCACATCGGCTACTTCGACCAGCGGGTGGCGGCCGTGGTCGCGGAGGAGCCCCTGTTCGACCCGACGATGTCCCGCCTCCGTGGGTAGGCGCTCCGCTGGGAGGGCGGCGAGGGGTTGTCGGTTGGCTGCAGCGCCGTCGTGGCTTGTCGCGCAGTTCCCCGCGCCCCTTTCAGGGCCGCTTCGGTCCCCCAGTCCACTCACCGCAGAAGACGGAGACGCGCGATGAGCCCCCGTACCCCCGGCGCCGAGCTGCCGGAGCACCCCGACTGGCTGTGGCGCACGCCCGAGCCGAAGCGCTCGTACGACGTGATCATCGTCGGCGGCGGTGGGCATGGCCTCGCCACCGCCCACTACCTGGCGAAGAACCACGGCATCACCAACGTCGCCGTGCTGGAGAAGGGGTGGCTGGCGGGCGGCAACATGGCTCGCAACACCACGATCATCCGCTCCAACTACCTGTGGGACGAGAGCGCGGGCATCTACGAGCACGCCCTGAAGCTGTGGGAGGGCCTGGAGGAGGAGCTGGACTACCCCATCCTCTTCTCCCAGCGCGGCGTGCTGAACCTGGCCCACAGCCTCCAGGACGTCCGCGACAGCGTGCGCCGGGTCGAGGCGAACCGCCTGAACGGCGTGGACGCGGAGTGGCTCGACGCGGACCAGGTCAAAGAGGTCTGCCCGATCGTCAACATCTCGCCGGACGTGCGCTATCCGGTGATGGGCGGCACCTACCAGCCGCGCGCGGGCATCGCGAAGCACGACCACGTGGCCTGGGGCCTGGCCCGCTCGGCGGACGCGGCGGGCATCGACATCATCCAGAACTGCGAAGTGACCGGTCTGGACGTCGTCAGCGGCAGGGTCGTCGGAGTCCAGACGACCCTCGGCCCGATCGCGGCGGGCAAGGTGGCGCTGTGTTCAGCGGGCCACACCTCGGTCCTGGCGGCGATGGCCGGCATCGAACTCCCGCTCCAGAGCCACCCGTTGCAGGCGCTGGTCTCCGAACTCCTCGAACCCGTCCACCCGACGGTGGTGATGTCCAACGCGGTCCACGTGTACGTCAGCCAGGCGCACAAGGGCGAGTTGGTGATGGGCGCGGGCATCGACTCGTACAACTCGTACACGCAGCGCGGCGCGTTCCACATCATCGAGGAACAGATGTCGGCGGCCCTGGAACTCTTCCCGGTCTTCGCGCGGGCCCATGTGCTGCGCACCTGGGGAGGCATCGTCGACGTGAGCCCCGACGCCTCACCCATCGTCGGCCTGACCCCGATCGACAACCTGTACCTGAACTGCGGCTGGGGGACCGGCGGCTTCAAGGCCACCCCGGGTGTCGGCTGGGTCTACGCCCACACGATCGCCCACGACACCCCCCACGCCCTCAACGCCCCCTTCTCGCTCGACCGTTTCACCACCGGCGCGCTCGTCGACGAGCACGGCGCCGCCGCCGTGGCCCACTAGGGACCCTCAAGGGAGCCGAACGACATGCTGCTCATCCCCTGCCCGTGGTGCGGGCCCCGCGACGAGGCCGAGTTCCACTACGGCGGCCAGGCACATGTGCCGTACCCGGAGAACCCGTCGGCCCTCACCGACGAGGAGTGGGCCCGGTACCTGTTCTTCCGCGACAACCCGAAGGGCCCCTTCGCCGAACGCTGGAACCACGGGGCGGGCTGCCGCCGCTGGTTCAACGCGGTACGGGACACGGGGACGAACGAGATCCTGGCGGTGTACAGGGCGGGCGAGGAGCGTCCGGCGATCGAGGAGGCGAGGCGCGCGGCGACTTCTCGGCCCCGGCCGGCATTTTCAGCCCGTCTGGGGGTCCCCCCTCTGGGGGAGATTGAGGACGAGGCCCCTTCAGGGCCGACCGGGGGCCTGGGGGCAGAGCCCCCAGAACTTTCGGGAAGGGGTGGGTCGGGGGAGGAAACCCAGCTGTTCAGACACCCCACCCGAGGCCGAGTCAACCGGAACACCCCCCTCACCTTCACCTTCGACGGCACCGAGTACCAGGGCTACGAAGGCGACACCCTCGCCTCCGCCCTCCTCGCCAACGGCGTCATCCAGACAGGCACCAGCATCAAACTCGGCCGCCCCCGAGGCATCTTCTCCGCCGGCGTCGAGGAACCCAACGCCGTCATCCAGATAGAGGCCCCGTTCCCCGAACCGATGCTCCCCGCCACCACGGTCGAGCTGTACGACGGCCTGGTGGCAACCGGCCTGCCCGGCCAGGGCCGCCTGGCCACCACCCCCGACCCCGCCCGCTACGACGCCGTACACGCCCACTGCGACCTGTTGATCGTCGGCGCGGGCCCCGCGGGCCTCGCAGCCGCAGCGGCAGCCGCCCGCACCGGCGCCCGGGTCATCCTCGCCGACGACCGCCCGGAGCCGGGCGGCAGCCTTCTGGGCACGGCCGAACACCTCGACTGGGTGGCGGAGACCACGGGCCGCCTGGAAGCCGCCCCCGACGTACGGGTCCTGCCCCGCACCACGGTCTTCGGCTACTACGACGACAACCACCTCCTCGCCGTGGAGCGCCGCACCAACCACCTCGGCGCGGCAGCCTCCGAGAACGTCTCCCGCGAACGCGTCTGGCGTATCCGCGCCCGCCGCGTCGTCCTCGCCACCGGCGCCCACGAACGTTCGCTGGCCTTCGCGGACAACGACCGCCCCGGAGTGATGCTGGCCGCCTCGGCGCGTACGTACGTGAACCGCCACGGCGTCCTGCCCGGCCGCAGGGCGGTCGTGTTCACCACGAACGACAGCGCGTACGCGGCCGCACTGGACCTCACCGCGGCGGGTGTGGAGGTGACGGCGATCGTCGACACCCGCCCCTACCCGGGGGAGTGGGCCGAGCGCGCGAGGGCGGCCGGCATCGAGGTCCTGCCCGGACACGCCGTCGTCGGCACGGACGGTGGCGCGGAGGGCAACGCGGAAAGTGACACGGCAAGTGAGACGGGAAGTGACACGGACGGCGACGCGCGCCTGACAGCCGTGTCGGTCGCCCTGTACGAAGGGGAGCCCACAGACGCCGGAGCGACCACAGGCCGACGGGAGTTCCCCGCCGACCTCCTGCTCGTCTCCGGCGGCTGGAACCCGGTGGCCCAGTTGTTCAGCCAGGCGGGCGGCAAGCTCCGCTACGACGACGCGCTCGGCGCCTTCGTCCCCGACACCTGCAGTCAGGCCGTCGAGGTCGCGGGCAGCGCGGCCGGCGCCATGGACCTGCCCTCGGTCCTCGCCCAGGGCGTGAGCGCCGCGTCCCGCGCACTCGGGGCGGAGGGTTACGCACCCGAGGCCCCCCGCCTCCCCGCCCCCGACCCGGCAGCACAACCCCACACGCCGCCCATGCACGTGTACGCCATCCCCGACGCCTCCGACACCCGCTCCTTCGTCGACCTCCAACGCGATGTCAGCGTGGACGACCTGGCCCGCGCCACCGGCGCCGGAATGCGCTCGGTGGAGCACACCAAGCGCTACACGACGGCGGGCACCGCCAACGACCAGGGCAAGACGTCCGGCCTCCTGGCCAGTGGCATCGTCGCCGCGCTGCTCGGTGTCGAGATCTCGGCCCTCGGTACGACCACGTTCCGGCCGCCGTACACCCCCGTCTCCTTCGCCGCCCTCGCGGGCCGCGACCGGGGCGCGCTGCACGACCCGATCCGGACGACCGCCCTGCACGCCTGGCACGTCGAGCAGGGCGCGCTGTTCGAGAACGTCGGCCAGTGGAAGCGCCCCTGGTACTACCCGCAGGCCGGCGAGGACATGGAGACGGCCGTCCTGCGCGAGTGCGCCGCCGCCCGCGACAGCGTGGCCTTCATGGACGCGTCCACCCTCGGCAAGATCGACGTACAGGGCCCGGACGCGGGCGTCTTCCTCGACCTGCTCTACACCAACATGATGAGCACCCTGAAGGTCGGCATGATCCGCTACGGCGTGATGTGCCGCCCGGACGGCATGGTCTTCGACGACGGAACCGTCATCCGCCTCGCCCCGGACCGCTTCCTGGTCACCACGACGACGGGCAACGCCGCCGCCGTACTGGACTGGATGGAGGAGTGGTCCCAGACCGAGTGGCCGGACCTGCGCGTCCACTGCACGTCGGTCACCGAGCAGTGGGCGACGGTGGCCCTCGTCGGCCCGCGCTCCCGTGACGTACTGGGCTCCCTCGCCCCCCAACTGGCCGTGGACAACGCGGACTTCCCCTTCATGGCCTGGCGTGAGACATCCGTCGCGGGCATCGACGCACGGGTGTGCCGGATCAGCTTCTCCGGCGAACTGGCCTACGAGATCAACGTGTCGCCGTGGGAGGCCCGCGCCCTCTGGGAGGCGCTGTACGAGGCCGGCGCCCCGTACGGCATCACGCCCTACGGCACGGAGACCATGCACGTCCTGCGTGCCGAGAAGGGCTACCCGATCATCGGCCAGGACACCGACGGCACCGTCACCCCGCAGGACCTCGGCATGAGCTGGGTGGTGTCGAAGAAGAAGCCCGACTTCATCGGGAAGCGGTCGTACGCCCGCGCCGACGCCGTCCGCCCCGACCGCAAACACCTGGTCGGGCTGCTCCCGGACGACCCCGGCACCTTCCTCCCCGAGGGCACCCAGCTCATCGCGGACAGCGAGCTGCCCGCGCCGCCCGTCCCGATGCTCGGCCATGTCACCTCCAGCTACCGCAGCGCCGCCCTGGGCCGGACCTTCGCGCTCGCCCTGATCAAGGGCGGCCGGGAACGCGTCGGGGAACGGCTGTACGCCCCCGTGGGCGACCGGCTGGTCCCGGTGACCGTCGCGAGCCCCGTCCTCTACGACCCCGAGGGAGCCCGCCGAGATGGCTGACACCACCACCCTGAGCGCCGCCCCGCCGCACGGCGCCCCGTTCCCCTTGTCCTCCCGGCCCCCCGTGCCCGCCCGCTCGCCGGTGTCCCCGCTGGCGCACGAGGCCGGTCGCCTGGCCGCCGCGACCCGCACCTCCGGGGGCGCGGTCCGGCTGGCCGAACTCCCCTTCCTCACCCAGCTCGACGTGCGCCTCGACTCCAAGGGAGCGGCGGCGGACGCCATCGGCCTCGCGCTGGACCTCCCGCTGCCGCTCGCCCCCAACACCGTCGTACGCGCGGGGGAGTTGATCGCCCTGTGGCTGGGCCCGGACGAGTGGCTGCTCGTGGGCCCGCCCGGCAGCGAACGGGACCTGGAGAGCCGTATCAGGACGGCGGCCGGAGACGAGCCGGTGTCCGTCACCGACGTCTCCGCCCAGCGCACCACGCTCCTCGTCACGGGCCCCCGTGCCCGCGACCTGCTGGCCCACGGCTGCGCCCTGGACCTCCACCCGCGCGCCTTCGGACCCGGCCGCTGCGCCCAGACGACCCTGGGCCGCACCCAGGTGGTGCTGGTCGCGCGTGACGAGCCCAGGGCCGGCTTCTGGGTACTGGTCCGCTCCTCCTTCGCCGGCTACCTGACGGACTGGCTCCTCGACGCGGCTACGGAGTACATGACGGCGACATCCTCGATGGAGTAGTCGACGCGCGGTCGGTGCGCGGTCGGTGCGCGGCCGGTGAGACCGCTCGCCGACGTCGATCGTCTGGACGGGCGGGCCGGGCCTGTCCTAGGGTGCGTGGTGTAGGCAGCAAGCGCTTTCTAGTCGTGCTCTCTTGCCGCTTTCCAGTCCGACCATGCCCACGCAACTCATCGCTCAGCTCCCTGACCGGCTGCGCGAAGAGCCGATGCGGGGCTCTGGGCAGAACGGGAGCGTCTCGTGCCGCACCACGACCCCCAGGACAGGTCACCGCAACCCCAGTCTCCCCCCGACCGGTCCCGCCCATGGACCCGTAAGTCGTTCCTGCGCGCAATGGCCGCCGCCGGAGTGACCCCACTGCTCCCCGGACTCCTCGCCGGGACAGCCCACGCCGCAACCTCACTCCGGACCGGCAGACCCGAATTCCCTCTGGTGCGGGGCGGATTCGCCACCGACGTGTTCGTGGACGCGGCCGACGACCCCGCCGTGCTCCGCGCGGCCGGGGACCTCCAGGCGGACATCGAACGGGTCGGCGGCGTACGACCGAGACTGCTGGACACCGTCCCCGAGCAGGCCGCTCAGCTGGTCGTGGTCGGCGCGATCGGCGCGAGCCCGGTCATCGACGGACTCATCGCCAAGGGCCGCCTGAACGTCTCCCGGGTGAAGGGGAGTTGGGAGGCCTCGGTCACCCAGGTGGTCGAGCGTCCGCTGCCCGGGGTGGACCGCGCACTGGTGATCGCGGGCAGCGACCGACGCGGCACGATCTACGGGATCTACGACACCTCGGAACGCATCGGGGTCTCGCCCTGGTACTGGTGGGCCGACGTGCCGGTCGAGCACCGCGACGACGTGACCGTGCCGGCGGGCCCCTTCACCCGCCACGAGCCGTCCGTCCGCTACCGGGGCATCTTCATCAACGACGAGCAGAACCTGACCACTTGGTCCCACCGAACCCAGGAGCCGGACAAGAACATCGGCCCCGAGACGTACAAACGGGTCTTCGAGCTCCTCCTCCGCCTCAAGGCCAACTACCTCTGGCCTGCGATGCATCCGTACTCCGACTTCTTCAACAAGCACCGCGAGAACCCCGAACTGGCCGAGCACTACGGCATAGTCGTCGGCTCCAGCCACCCCGAGGCCCTGCTCCGAAACGGCGTCCACGAGTGGGACCCGTGGGCGGCGGAGCACCGGAACACCGACGGCGGCCTGCCCGTGTACGACTACACGGTGAACCCCGCGGTCATCTCGGACTACTGGAGAGCCCGGGCCCGCCAGAACGCCACCTACGAGAGCAGCTGGACGCTCGGCATGCGCGGCCTGCACGACACCGCGCTGGAGACCAGGTACGCCACGACGATCCCCGAGAAGGTCGTGGTGATGAACGACATCATCGCCGACCAGCGCCGCATCCTGGCCGAGGAGGTCGGCCAGGATGCCGAGCCGCAGATCTTCATCCCGTACAAGGAGGTGCTCGACCTCTACAACGCGGGCGTCCAGGTACCCGTCGACGTCACGCTCATCTGGCCGGACGACAACCACGGCAACATGCGCCAGCTGCCCAACGACGAGGAACGGCGGCGCGCGGGCGGCAACGGCATCTACTACCACCTCTCCTACTGGGGCCGGCCGAAGAGCTATCTGTGGCTGGACACGACCCAACCGGCCAAGGTCTGGCAGGAGTTGCGCCGGGTGTACGAGCACGGCGCCGACCGTATGTGGATCTTCAACGTGGGGGACGTCAAGTCGATCGAGAACGGGCTGTCCTTCGCGATGGACGTCGCCTGGGACGTGAACCGGTGGCACGCGGACGATGCGGGCGATGCGGGCGACGCCGAGGGTGTCGGGGGCGTCGAGGGCTTCCTGGTCGAGTGGGCCGGCCGCCAGTTCGGGCACCGCCACGGCCACGAGATCGCGGCGATCCGCACCGAGTACTACCGCCTCGCGGCGGAACTGCGCCCGGAGTTCATCGCCAAGGGCCTGCTCTCCGTGGTCCACCACGGCGACGAGGCGGGCCGCCGGACAACCGCGTACGAGCAACTGCTGGAGCGGGCGCGGACCCTGGGCGCCAAGCTGCCCGAGGCCTACCGGGACGCCTACTTCGAGCTGATCGAATACCCGGTGCACGGTGCCTACTTGATGAACCTCAAGTACTACTGGGCGGACCGCAACGCGCTCGCACTGCGCCAGGGACGCGGTGCCGGGACGAACCGCTTCGCCGATCTGGCCGAGGCTGCCCACACCACGGAGGCGGCGCTCACCAAGCGGTACAACACCGAGGTGGCGGGCGGGAAATGGGACGGGATAGTCAACCCGTACCCCTCGCAGATCCCGAAGGCGCCGGGCCGCCCGGCCGTCAGCAGGGTCGCCCGGCAGGAGACGTCGGGGCTGGGAGTGGCGTCGGAGGGCAACGAGACGGGGACGGCCCGCCCGCTGTCCTTCTTCTCCGGCACCCGGGACCGGCGCTTCCTGGACGTCTTCAACACCGGTTTTCTGGCGGCGAGTTGGAGCGCCGAGGTCAGCCATCCCTGGGTCCTGCTGAGCGAGTCGGGCGGCTCTCTGACCGAGCAGACCAGGGTGTGGGTGGAGATCGACTGGGACCGGGCGCCGGAGGGGGCGTACGAGGCGACGGTCACCGTGAGCGGGGCCGACGCCGGACAACGGGTCGACGTACCGCTGAGTGTGCGCAACGACGGTGAACGGGCCCGGCGTTGGAGGCGTGGGTTCGTCGAGGCGCACGGGTACGTCTCCATCGACGCGGCGCACACCGACCGCCGGGTGGCGCGCGGCGGGGCCCGCTGGCGGACCGTACGCGGGCTGGGGCGTCGTAGCGGCGCGGTGGAGGCGGTGCCGTCGACGGCGGCGCCGGTCACGGCCGACTTCGCCGCGCGCGCACCGGAGTTGAGATACCGGGTGCGCTTCAGCAGTACGGGCACCTTCCCGGTCACCGTCTTCCGGCTGCCGTCGCTCGACGAGCGGGGCCATCGACGGGTGGCGCTCTGTCTCGACGATCAGCCGGTGACGGTTCTGTCCGGGCAGTCCGTCGCCACCGGCAACCGGGGCGACGCCTGGGCCCGCAACGTGGAGGACGGCGTCGAGAGACTGACGGCCACGGTGACCGTCACCGAACCCGGCGAGCATGAACTGCGGCTCTTCATGGTCGATCCGGCGATCGCCGTGGACCAGATCGTCATCGACACGGGTGGACTGCCGGTCAGCTATCTGGCTCCGCCGGAGAGCTACCACCCGATGTTCAACCCTGGCCGATGAGGGGAGCGGGGGCGTAAGCGGCGAGTTTACATCGGATCTATCTTCAGCCGGGTGCGAATATTGACGCGCATCTGGTCTAGTCCTACGCTCCTCCCGAAGATAGATCCGATGAATCTCTCACACTCCCGGAAAGGTCATATTGGCATGCCCATGACACCGTCACGGCGCACGATTCTGACGGCCGGAGGCTTACTCGCCTCGGGCGCCGTCTGGTCGACGACCCGGTCGACGGCCTCCGCGTCTCCTGCGGCCCCCGCGGCGTCCCCCACGGACGGCTGGACGAAGACGACGTTCACGTACGCCATGCAGAAGCCGTGGAACCTGGACCTGAGCGACCGGTACGGCAACAGCGGCGGCGTCCACCGGATGTGGGTGTACGACACCGACGAGCCCCTGTCGCAGGGCAGTTCCACCGACCCGCGCACCGAGATGCGCTGGCAGCAGCAGTACACGTCCGGCCGCCACATGTGGGACGCCGACGTGTACCTCCCGTCCGGCACGAACGGCGCGACCTTCGTACAGATCCTCCGCGTGATCCACCCCGACGGCACCCCGGCCACGGACTTCATGCTCAACGCCTACAGCGCGAACGGCGGCACGGTACGGGCGTACGACAGCACGGTCCTGAAGACCAATGCGTACGACACCTGGTTCAACGTCAAGATCGCGCACGACGCCTCGGCCGGCAGCGTCAAGGTCTACTTCGACGACGAGTTGGTGCGCACCACCGAAGACCGGGGCCCCGCCACCCGCCACTTCAAGAACGGCGTCTACCACCACGGCAGCGGCCGGGCCGAGGCCCGCTTCCGTAACATCACCTACTGGACCCGGTGAGCCGTGCGGAGACGAAGGGCACTCACCGCGCTCGGCGGACTCGGCCTCGCCGGTGTCACCGCCGCGATCCTGCCGGGACGGGCCCAGGCAGCCGACGAGGTCCACTTCCAGAACCGCGGCAGCGTCGAGGGCTGGGACCACGCCTACACGCAGAAGGACGGCACCATCGAGACCGTCGACTCGCCGGCCTACAAGGGCGCGCACGCGCTCGCGGCGACCCAGACGTACATCGACGAGACCGGTGGCTACCACTCCGAGGTGATCCGGCGCGGCGCGCAGAGCGTCGGTGAGGACCGGTACTACGGCCAGGCGATCCGTCTCGGGTCCGGCCTCGGGTCCGGCTGGACCTTCCACGACCAGAACGTCACCTTCCAGCAGTGGTCGCCCGAAGACCCGGAAGGGCCCTGGCTGTTGATGTTCGTCATCGGGTCGGAGACCCGGTTCGGCGGTTCCGGGGGTATCAAGGGCACGGCCGGGTCGATCAGCGGCCTGCGGGACAGCTGGATCCGGATCGTCACGCGGCTGAAGCTCGACGGCGACGGCCGGGGCGCCTTCGAGGTGTGGCTGAACGGCACGAGGACGGTGAGCCGGACCGGCATCACCGTACTGCCGGCCACCTCGCAGACAATCCGCTGGTCCAACGGGATCTACTGCACCGCCTGGCGCGAGGGCACTCCCAGCGGCCCGCGGACCCTGACGATCCTGCACGACAACCATCGGATCGCCTCGACCTACGCCCTGGCCGAACCGGCCAACTGGTCCTGACACAACCGACCTTGCCCACCTCCCACCTCCCACCTCCCACCTCCCACCTCCCGGAGGCATTCGCATGACCTCTCGAAGAGCAGTGCTCGGCTCGGCGCTGGGCGGTACGACGCTCGCCGCGCTGCCCCAGGTCGCCCAAGCCGCTGAGGCCACCGCCTCCACTCCGCCAGGCGGTGCCGCCGTTGCCGGCCGCCACCCCTGGAAGCTCCGCAACCGTATGGACTCGGACGCGGCCTGGGCCGGTTTCCTGCGTAAGCAGGACCTGTTGTGGCGCCGACTGCCCACGCTGTGGCACGAGGGACCGTTCCTGGGGGACGGGCGGCTCGGCAGCATGGTCTACAAGGAGCCGGGTGCGAACGCCATCCGCTTCACCGTCCAGCACGGCGAAGTCCAGGACCACAGGCCGGAGTTCGGCAGCGGCTGGGGCACCTGCCGTCTGCCCGTGGGGCATCTGACTCTGGACCCGGTCGGCACCATCACCGCGGTGGACTGGCGCCTGAGCCTGTGGAACGCCGAACTGACCGGCACGATCACCACGGACAAGGGCACCCTGACCCTCGCCGCCCTCATCCACGACGGCGTCCTCGCCGCCCGCGTCACGGCGGCCGGCGACGAGGAGGTCCACTGGACGTTCCACCCGGAGGAGGCGATCAGCCCCCGCAAGATCAGCGAGGCCCCACCGGCGGACTACGTTCCGAACCCGCCCTGGACCACCCGTACCACCGGCGACATCGAGCAGATCCTCCAGCCCCTGACCGGCGGCGGCCAGACCGCGACGGCGTACCGCCACTCGGGCGACACCCTCGTCCTCAACGTCGCCCACAGCCACCCGTCGGACACCAGGGCCGGAGAGACGTCGCTCAAAAGGATCCAGAAGATCCAGAACCTTCAAGAGGCCCTGGGAATCGCCCCGTACGCGGCCCTGCGCGCCCCGCACACCCGCGGCTGGCACACGTACTACCGCAAGAGCTTCGTCTCGTTCCCCGACGAGCGGCTGCAGAGCTTCCACTGGATCCAGCTCTACAAGGTCGCGTCGGCGAGTGTCGCGGGCGGCCCGCCGATGGCCACCTGCGGCCCCTGGCTGGAGCCGACGCCCTGGCCGGCGGTGTGGTGGAACCTCAACGTCCAGCTGGAGTACTGGCTCATCCACGGCTCCAACCACCTGGAACTCGACTCGCTGGCCACCACCCTCCGCCAGAACCAGGAACAACTGACCACGAACGTGCCCGCCGCCTATCGCTCGGACAGCGCCGGAGTGGGCCGCAGCTCCGACATGTACGCCAACCGGGGCGTCGGCAGGCCCGGCACCGGCGCCGAAGTGGGCGATCTGACCTGGGCCCTGCACAACGTGTGGCTGAGCTACCGGCACAGCATGGACGAGAAGCTGCTGCGGGACACCGTCTTCCCCCTGCTCCGCCGGGCGATCAACTACTACCTGCACTTCCTCCAGCCGGGAGACGACGGCAGGCTGCACCTCCCGTCGACGCTCTCCCCGGAGTACCCGGTGGTCCCCCCGCAGGACACCAACTACGACCTGTCGCTCATCCGTTGGGGCTGCACAGCCCTCCTGGAGGCGGCGGAACGCCTGGGCGTCGACGACCGGCTCGCGCCCCGCTGGCAGGAGACCCTGGCCAAGCTGACGCCGTACCCGGTGGACGGCAACGGTTTCATGATCGGCGCGGACACCCCGTACGCCCAGTCCCACCGCCACTACTCCCACCTGCTGATGGTGTATCCGCTGTACCTGGTGAACTGGGACCAGCCGGAGCACCGTGAGCTGATCGAGAAGTCGGTCGTCCGCTGGCACGCGCTGACCGGCGCCCACCGCGGCTACAGCTACACGGGCGCCGCGTCCCTATACGCGATGATGGGCCGCGGCGACACGTCCCTGACGTACCTGAAGAAGTTCTTCGACCCCACCACGCGCTACCCGTGCCGGGCCAACACCCACTACACGGAGGCCGGTCCGGTTATCGAGACCCCCCTGTCGGCCTCCCAGTCCCTGCACGACATGCTCTGCCAGAGCTGGGGCGGCGTCGTACGGGTCTTCCCCGCCGTCCCGTCCACCTGGCCGGACGTCACCCTCCACGACTTCCGCACCCAGGGCGCCTTCCTGGTCAGCGCGGCCCGGACCGAGGGCACCACCCGCTTCATCCGGATCCGAAGCCTGGCAGGCGAGCCCCTGCACCTCCGCCACGACCTGACCGGCGGCCCACTGACGGCACTCCTGGACGACGGCATCCCGGCCCGCACACACACGTCGGACGACGGCCCGCTCACCATCGACCTGCCCAAGGACCGCGAGGTCCTGCTGTACGCGGGACAACGGCCCGACCTTGCGATCGGGCCGGTGGCTCCGGGAGAGCGGGGGGCGGCCTGGGGACTGCCGTAGGCACAGCCGTAGCCGTGCGGAGCAGCTGGGCGGTGCAACGGCGGCGCAGGCCGGTCGCCTCCACGGCTTCGACGAGCTGGTTCCAGGCGCGGAACGCCACATCGAAGCGCCGCCGCTGGGCCTGCTGCACCTGCTGCACCTGCTGCACCTGCTGCACCTTCCGCGCCTGGCGGTGATGGGCGGTCAGGCAGAACAGGAGCCCGGAACATGTGCCCCGTTCCGGGCTCGAACCTGCGGCCAAGCGCTTGGACGGCGCTGGAGCGGACCACCGGGGGAGCGGTCCTGACCTGGGCGTTTCCGGATGCTGAACCCGGAGGTCCGGCGACTTCGACACCCACTCGACCGACGAGGATTCGAACGCGCATTGGCTGCCCCTGCGCATCCCCCGCGCATCTCCCGCGCATCCCGGGTGCAGTTGGATGTCAGCCGAACAACTCTGGCACTGGGCAGGCGTCCAATGGCTCCTCCGGCCGGTCGGCCCAGCCCCACCAGACATGTTGACCGGCACACCTCCACAGCGACCGGCAGGCCCGTCGGCGGTCGTCCTCCCGCTTGGACAGTACGAGGCCACCGGACTCCATGGGCCGGCCGCAATCGGGACAGGCCGGGGCGTCGTTGGTCATGTGGCGCACACTAGCGCTGGTGACCGCATAGGTAGGTTCACCGGGTTGAGGGGGAGCCGTGCCTCGACGCGCCCGTGCCTGGAAAGATCTCCCGCATGTTCGAAGAGAAGCTGGACGCGCTGGCACAGATGATGGCCGAGCATATGGCCGCGCCGTTCCCACCGGGCTTTCGCGGCCTGTCCATCGCAGGCCGGGACATGGTGCTGCTCGATGCGGACTCCTACGCCTACGCGGCCGTTGTCCTCGAAGGCCCGCTCGAAGAGCGGCGTCGCGCCGGCTTGAGCAGGCTCACAGAGGCGTTCGAAAAGGTTCTTCCCGCGATCGGCGACGAGTACGGGGCCAAGTACTACACGCACGTGCGCGACATGGCCGTGCTGGCGGCCGAAATCGAGACCTTGCGCGACAAGTAGACCTCCGACCGCCACGACCATCAGCCGGTGAACCTACGCGCTCACAGCACTACCGGTTGATCGGGATCTCGTAGACGATCTCGCAGTGCGCGGCGGGCACCACGATGTCCGCGGTTTCCACGGGCCGCCCCTTGTCGCTGTAGTACGTCCGCCGGATGTGCGTGACGAGCGCGGCCTTCTGGACGCCGAGTAGGGACGCCTCTTCGGCGGTCGCCTGCCTCGGCTCCGGCTGCTCCACGGCGTGGCTGACGGTGATGCCGATCGCGGCCATGCGGTTCACGACGCCCGCCCCGGCGTGCGGCCCTCCCTCGGGCAGGACGACGAGAGTGCCGGCCGTGAGGGCGTACGGCGTCTTGGAGGTGTGGGTGTTCAGGCGGTCCCACACCACGATCAGCGGGGCCTTGAGCAGGTGGTGGGCCCCGTCGAGCAGGTGGATGCAGTCGCTCTCGGCGAGCGAGCGGCGTTCGCCCTTGCGGCCGGTATGTCGGCGCAGCCGGTAGCACAGGCGGGGAGGCAGGCAGGCAGGCCAGGCCGTCGGGAGGCGGGCCCGGCGCAGGGAAGTGCTCGGCAGCGTGGGTAGGTTGATGGCCACCGACCCAGGAGATGCCCCGTGCCCGGCCGCCCCAGCGTTTTGTTCGTGACTGATCTCGCCTACCAGGCCCGGGGGCGGCGTTACTGCGACGAGGACATCTTCCTGTCGTCGCGGCTGCGGAACGACTTCGACATCGCTTTGTGCCACCCGCTGGATGCCGCCGCTCTCATGGACGCCTTCGACGGGGTCGTGGTCCGCAACAGCGGCCCCGTGCTGCACTATCAGAAGGAGTACGACGCCTTCCGGAACCAGGCCGCAGCGCGCGGCACCAGGGTCTACAACCCGTTGTCCGGCCGGGCCGACATGGCCGGCAAGCAGTACCTGCTGGACCTGACCGCAGCCGGATACCCGGTCATCCCCACCGTCGACCGGCTCCAGGACCTCGGCGCGCTGCCCGGGACCGACCAGTACGTGGTCAAGCCGAAGGCGGGGGCGGACTCCATCGGTCTCGACTTCGTCCCTCGGGACCAGTTGGACGGCCTCACCTACGGCGACATTCTGGTCCAGCCCCGCATCGACTTCCGCTATGAGGTGTCGTTCTACTACGTCGACGACGCCTTCCAGTACGCCCTCCACGCCCCCGACCCCGACCGTCGTTGGGTCCTTGAGCCCTACCAGCCCACGGAAGCCGATCTCGGTTTCGCCCGCCGCTTCATCGACTGGAACACCCTCGATCACGGTATCCAGCGCGTGGACGCCTGCCGTACCCAGGAGGGCGAGCTCCTCCTGGTCGAGTTGGAAGACCTCAACCCCTACCTGTCCCTGGACCATGTCGACGACCCGACCCGTGACGCCTTCGTCGTCAGCATGGCAACCTCCCTCTACCGGTTCCTGGGCATTTCACCCCGCACCTGACCGGCACACTCCCGGTCAGACGCCGCCAGGTGTGCAAACGGTGATGGTCCCGGCGTACAGGTCTTCCAAGCAGAGTCCGCGTTGCTTGTACAACCTTGGGTCCCTCATTGATCCGAACCGAGCGAGGGATCGGGTCCGAAGTCGTTTACCTCCATCGTGGCGTGCCCGCCGGGTGGGCTGGTGAGTCCGCCTTGGACGCGGAAGGGAATGCCGTCGTCGTGGCAGCGGACGGCCGTGTGGTGATTGCTGTCGGGCAGGTCCATCCAGACGGTCCTGCTGCGTCGCTTGATCACCGCCTCCGGCGCCGTCGTTCAGTCGGCGATGGCGACCCCGTATCCGCGTGCGAGGGCGTCGAGGCCGTGGTCGTAGCCCTGGCCGACGGCCCGCAGGCGCCAGACCGGACCTCTGCGGTAGATCTCCGCGAGGAGCATGGTGCGTTCGGTTGTCGCGGCGTCCAGAGTGGCCCGGGTGAGGGGTGATCCGCTGTTGCCGGGAGCCGCACTGATCTGGATCGCGCCGACCGTCCCGAAGGTGGTTGCGCCGTCGATGGCCGCGGCGACGACGACCTTTCGGGTAGCGGGCGGCAGGGACGCGAGATCGAGGGCGATGGTCTGTTCGGCGGGACCGCCGGTGAGGAGCCGCACGGTGCCGGCGGGGCTTTCAGGGGCGCCGTAGAAGATGAAGTCCTCGTCGAAGGTGACCTGTTCGTCATCGTCGAGGATGAAGGCGACGACGTCGATCTCGCAGTCGGCCTGCGGAGCCCAGCTGGCGGTGACGTACCACTCCGGCGAGGGTCTGCCGTTTGGGATGGGCAGGTCGATGACGCCGCCCCTCGGCATCACGTGCGGCTCCTTCGGCCGGACAGCAGCCGCGGCAGGGTCGGTGGCCGTCGGTGATGTGAGCCAGTCCGCGTCGTGTACGGGGAGCGCGAGGAGGGTGATGCGGCTCATGCGGCGGTCCTTCTCACCGTCAGCGAGAAGCACAACGTCGGTGACACTGGCGGACAGGTTGACCGCTGCGGATCCACCCAGCTCGACGACGCGGGTACGAGCTGCGGCGGCCTCGGTATGAGCACCGCCAAGCACCAGCACCCGGCGGCTCACCAGCGGCTTGGCCAAAGCGCCGGCCGAGTCGCCTGGTTGGCGCGGAGCGGGGACGGTTGCGCCGGGGGAGGACGGCGGCAGGACAGGCACTTCGGGGACGGGTGCTGTGGTGGATCCGGGTTCGGCGGCCTGAGCTGCTGCCGTAGCCGTCTCTTTCGCCGTCTCTTTCACCGGCGCGATCGCGGCGGAAGCGGCCGTCGGCTCATGCACTGTCCCGGCCTGCACGTCGGCCAGCAGTCGCAGGAAGGTGTGCTCGTCGATGACCGGCACACCCTCGGCGGCTGCGCGTCGGGCCTTCGCGGATCGGGACGCCGACTCGTTGGTGACGAGCACGCTGGTGTGCCGACTCACGGAGGTCACCATGTTCAGTCCGGCGGCAACGGCCCGCCCGACCAGCTCCGCCCGCGCGTGTGCGGTCTCACCGGTTATCGCGATCTTCATCCCCTGCAGCAGCGGCCCGCCGGGAGCCGGGCGCCCCGGATTGCGGTAGGCACACGGTGTCTTGGGCGGCTTCGGCGTGAACGGCGATTCCGCCCGCGGTGGGCAGCTCACCAGCGGCAAAGGCAGATCGAGCCGCGCCGCCTCGCGCAGCGAAGCCCGCAGGATCCCGGCAAGCACCCGGGTGTCGTCCAGCGCATCGTGCGCGCGCTGCTGCGGTACGCCGTAGTGGGCGGCGAGCGTGCCCAGTTTCATGTCGTCCGTCGGCGGATCCACCTGACGATTTAAAGCCAAGGTGCAGAGTCGCTGGGACACCGGCAGCCACATCCGGGCACGGGTGAACTCGTAGGCCAGGAAGTCGTAGTCGAACTGAGCGTTGTGAGCGACCAGGACCCGGTCCTGGAGCATCGCTCCGATCCGCCCGGCAACCTGGTCGAAGGTAGGCGCACCCTGCAGTCGCTCGACGGTCAGCCCGTGCACGTGCACCGGTCCCGGGTCACATCCCGGGTCGAGCAGGGTGGAGAACTCCCCGGTCTGCTCGCCGTCCGGTCCGATCGTCACCACCGCGACGGACAGCACCCGGTCCCGCCGGGCTATGAGCCCGGAAGTCTCCACGTCGACCAGGGCCCAGTCGCGGGCGTAGTCGCCCGTGGCGGGCAGGTCAAAGGGGGTGGAGGCGAGACTCATGGCGCCAAGGATGATCCGATATGCGGCCCTCCTTCAACCTGTATGTCGTTTTGCCCCGCTCTGGAATGGCGTACTGCCCTGCTGACCGCAGAGAGACCGCACCAACTTCGGGAGATTTTCGGGAAGAACACCCGCCAAAAGCCGTGCGGAACCGCTCTCAACCGGACTGGAGCACTCTTCAGCAGAGAGCCGATCCGGCCTTGCTCCGCCGCGATGCCGCGCCCACTAGCACGCCTCTGACCAGCAAAAACGCCCTCCCGGAGGGAGGGTGGAAGCGATGTGTGTGCAGAGCGCCCCCGGCAGGACTCGAACCTGCGGCCAAGCGCTTAGAAGGCGCCTGCTCTATCCACTGAGCTACGGGGGCCGGGTGTGGTGGCCTCGGTCGGGGTGGGCCCGGGTGTGGGCCGGTCCTTGACGTTGCCGGGGACAAGGATAGGGCTCCCGGGTCCTTGTCCTGGTTGCTTCCCCTCCGTGGCTCAATGTGGAGGTTCGGTGAAGCGGTCCTGATAATCGCAGGCAGGTACGAATCGTGCACCGCTTTTGCCGTCTGGCGCATCGGGTGTTGTCCACTCGTTATGCCTGGACTGTGCCTACGTCCTAGTCGTCCCTTCCGTCCCTTCTGTTCCGTCGGCGCGCAGACATGCTCATATGCTTCAGAATTCCCCTAAAATTGGGCATTCTTCACATGTGGTGACCTTGGACGTACGGCCTCAGCTGATCGACGCACTTTCCGCCCTGCGCGACCGTGTCGCCGCCGCACGCTTCCCGCTGCCCCTGCCCGGGGCTCCACGCGCGCGTGCCAACCGCGACGAACTGCTCGCGCAACTCGACGACTACTTGGTGCCCCGACTGAGGGAACCTGAAGCGCCCTTGCTCGCCGTTGTGGGCGGGTCCACCGGGGCCGGCAAGTCGACCCTCGTCAACTCCCTTGTGGGGCGCCGGGTCAGCGAGGCCGGCGTACTGCGGCCCACGACCCGGACGCCGGTACTGGTCTGCCATCCCGAGGACCACCACTGGTTCAGCGGGATGCGCGTCCTGCCCGACCTCACGCGCGTGTGGATGCCCCCCCAGGAGCCAGGACAGGACCCCGGTGACGATCTGCTGCTCCCCGGCGAGGACGGGGCACGGGTCCTGCGCGTCGAGACCGCCGAGAGCCTGCCGCGCGGACTCGCCCTCCTCGACGCCCCCGACGTCGACTCCCTCGTCGCCGACAACCGCGTCCTCGCCGCAGAACTGATCTGCGCCGCCGACATCTGGATCATGGTGACCACGGCCGCGCGGTACGCCGACGCCGTCCCCTGGCACCTCCTGCGCACCGCCAAGGACTACCAGGCCTCCCTCGTCACCGTCCTCGACCGGGTGCCCCACCAGGTGGTGTCCGAGGTGTCCCGGCAGTACGGCGCCCTCCTCACCAAGGCGGGCCTCGGCGACGTACCGCGCTTCACCGTGCCCGAACTGCCCGAGTCCGCCTGGGGCGGTGGGCTTCTTCCGGCCACCGCGGTGGCCCCGCTGCGTGCCTGGCTCACCCAGCAGGCGCAGGACCCGGCCAGCCGCCAGCAGGCCATGGCCCGTACGGCGTACGGCGTCCTCGACTCCCTCAAGTCCCGCATGCCCGAGCTGGCCGGCGCCGCCGCCGCACAGTACTCGGCCGCCCTACGGCTCACCGCGGCCGTCGACGGGGCCTACGACAGCGAGCACGCGCGCGTACGGGGGCGGTTGCAGGCCGGTGCCGTCCTCGCCGGGGACGCGCTGAAGCGGTGGCGCGCCTTCCCGCTCGACTGCTCCGCGGGTGAACTCCTCGACGCCCTCGCGGAGAGCCTCTGCGCCCTCCTGCTCTGCTCCGTCACCGCCGCCGACGAACGCGTCGACGACGCCTGGCGCCGTGAACCCGCCGCGGATGCCCCCGGACTGACGGGCCGCGACCCGTCCCAGGAGAGCGTCGAACACCGCATCGGGATGGCCGTACGGCGGTGGCGGCGCGAGCTGGAGGAGTACGCCGAGGAGGAGCTGCGCGACCTCGACCGGAATGCCGCCACGGATGTCGAAGCGGTCGCCGCGCTCGTCGCCACCGCGCTGCTTGGCGGGCGACGGGCCCGGTCCGCGGGCGAGGGGCTCGCCGAACGCATCGGCGCGCACGGCGCCCTGCGACTGCGCGACCGCGGCGGACGGCTGCTCGCCGACCACCTGGACCGGGTCATGCAAACCGAACGCGAGCGCCGCCTCGCCCCGCTCGACGCCCTCGACGTCCACCCGGAGCCCCAGGCCGAACTCATCGCCGCGCTGTCCGTACTGCAGAAGGAGAGGTGACCGCGGTGACCGCCGTCACTGACCACGACCACCACGACGCCTCGACCGAAAACGTGCCTCCACGGGAGGACTTTTCCGACGGCGACAAAGCCGAGCAGAAGGAGGGAGAGGAGAGGGAGAAGGAAGAGCAGAGGGAGGGAGAGGAGACGGGCCCGGAGATGGGCGAGGAACAGGGCGGCGAGGGTGAAGCGCCCGAAAACGACGCCCCCGGGAAGGCCTTTTCCCTCGGCGGAGGCGGAGGCGCAGACGGCGATGGCGATGGCGATGGCGATGGCGATGCCGACGGAAACGGCGACGGCCACACGCGCGTGGCCGTCGGGCGTACGGACCCCCGCCCGGAGTCCGAGTCCTCCGGCGCCTGGGACGACGGTCTGATCGCCCGACGCGTGTCCGAGACGGACCCTCCCGTGCGCGAGACGGTCGTCGAGACCCGGGTCTCCAACAGCGTCCCCCAGCCTGTGATGCCGCTCGCCTACGACGGGCCGCTGCGCTCGCGGCTCGACGCGCTCCGTGAGCTCGTGGGGCTGTCCCGTACCCGGCTGGACAGCAGAACGCTCGCCGAGGCCGGCCGGGTCCTCGACGAGGCGGCGGCCCGGCGCAGGCTCTCCGGGCAGCACACCGTCGTCGCCATCGCGGGCGCCACCGGCAGCGGCAAGTCCCAGCTGTTCAACGCCCTCGCCGGAGTGGCCATTTCGGAGACCGGGGTACGCCGGCCGACCACCGCCATGCCCATCGCGTGCAGCTGGAGCGACGGCGCGGCGACCCTCATCGACCGGCTGGGCATCCCGGGACGGCTGCGCCGGCGCCCGCTGCAGAGCGCGGAGGCCGAGGCGCAACTGCGCGGCCTGGTCCTGGTCGACCTGCCCGACCACGACTCGGCGGCCGTCCAGCACCGCGAACAGGTGGACCGCGTACTGGCACTGGTCGACGCGGTCATCTGGGTCGTCGATCCGGAGAAGTACGCGGACGCCGTCCTCCACGAGCGCTATCTGCGGCCCATGGCCGGGCACGCGGAGGTCATGTTCGTCGTCCTCAACCAGGTGGACCGCCTCCCCGGGGAAGCCGCCGACCAGGTCCTCGACGACCTGCGGCGACTGCTCGACGAGGACGGCATCGCCCTGGGGGAGTACGGCGAACCGGGGGCCACCGTACTGGCGCTGTCCGCGCTCACCGGGGACGGCGTCGGCGAACTGCGCGAGGCGCTCGGGCAGTTCGTGGGTGAGCGTGGGGCCGCGGCCCGCCGGATCCCGGCCGACCTCGACGCCGCCGCATGGCAGCTGCGGCCCGTCTACGCCACCGGACGGCGTGCTGGGCTGAGCGAACGGGCCCGGGACGAGTTCTCCGACCGGCTCGCCGACGCGGTGGGCGCCACCGCCGCCGGCCAGGCCGCCGAACGTGTCTGGCTGCGCAACGCCAACCGCGCCTGCGGCACGCCGTGGCTGCGGCTGTGGCGGTGGTGCCAGGAGCGGCGTGAATCCTCCACCGGCCGCTTCGCCGTGAGCGAGCAGCCGGACGAGGAGGCCACGGCCCGTCAGCGTGTCGAACAGGCAGTGCGTACGGTCGCTGAGCGGGCGTCGGCCGGACTGCCCGCGCCGTGGGCACTGGCGGTGCGCGAGGCGGCCGTACGGGGGGCTCAGGGCCTGCCCGAGGCGCTGGACGAGCTGGCGACACGCGCCGGGACGCCCTCGGGACGGCCGCCCCGGCCGGGCTGGTGGCCGGTCGCCGTGCTGGCGCAGGCGTCCATGACGATCCTTCAGATCGTCGGCGGGCTGTGGCTGGTGGCCCAGATCGTCGGGGTCATGGCGCCGAACCTGGGCGTGCCGGTGCTGCTGATGTCGGTGGGCATCGTCGGCGGTCCGGGCGTGGAGTGGAGCTGCAGACTGGCGGCTCGCGGCCCGGCCCGCCGGTACGGCCTGGAGGCGGAACGGCGGCTGCGGGAGGCGGCGGCCGGCTGCGGCCGGGCCCGGGTGCTGGATCCGGTGGCGGCGGAACTGCTGCGGTACCGCGAGGTACGGGAGCAGTACGTGCGGGTCACGGGGGCTCGTGCGGTGGTGGGGTGAGCGCGGGGAAACCGGCAGGTCGCAGGGGTTGAATCCCGGAGGGGTGACGGGAGAAGGAGACGTGGGTACCTCGGACGGGTGACGGAGTTTTCCACAACCGGCCGGTAGTCCACAGGGCTCAGCGGGCTCGGACCGACGGATGCATTCTGGCTTCGCGGCGATCACGACGGACGCGATCGGCGCGAAGCGGTGACCGGAGAAGTTCTCGTGGTCGGGAAGTTCTCGCGGTCGCCGTGTCGGAGGCAGCCGTACGGGACGGGCCCGTACGGGTATCCGCCCGGCGCGAGTGTGCCGGGACCGGGAGGGGTGGTTCGCGTGAACGAGACGATGGTGTGCGCGGTGGGCAATGTGGCGACGCAGCCGGTGTACCGCGACCTGGCGTCGGGGGCGTCGGCGAGGTTCCGGCTGGCGGTGACCTCGCGCTACTGGGACCGCGAGAAGAACTCGTGGACGGACGGACACACCAACTTCTTCACGGTGTGGGCGAATCGAGCGCTCGCGACGAACGTCGGGGCATCACTGGCGGTGGGCGAACCGGTCATCGTGCAGGGCCGGTTGAAGGTGCGCACAGAGATGCGCGACGGGCAGAGCTGGACTTCGGCGGACATCGACGCCGTGGCGATCGGCCACGATCTCGCGCGGGGGACGTCGGCCTTCCGGCGCTCCGCCGGCCCGCCCAAGGGCGAGGCCGCGGCACCGCCCCGTCCCGAACCCAGTTGGGAGACACCGGTCGACGACGAGGGCGGGACCGGGGCTCAACAACGGCGGGAGCCCGCTGCGGTGACGTGACATCGGGCCTCGGTGGGCGCGGGCGCAGACCGGACTGAGGCTTATCGGTGGACTGACCGACATATGGATGATCTTGGCGATAACAATTCCGAGTCGGATCGGTTATCCGATGACAGGACTGGGAAGTGCGGTGCGCCACATCCCTAGTACTACAGCCGGTGGTTCACGTGACGTGACGGTGGCTGGCTCGTTGCTCCGTTCGTGGGGTTGAAACTGCCGCTGGGCGTGGTGCGGACGGACGAGCTGACTGAGGGCCAAGTCCGGTCGCTT
>NZ_JAAGLU010000059.1 GCF_010550245.1 Streptomyces sp. SID12501 | reverse complement strand
GCGGCGGCGGTCGCGGCGGCGGCCGCGTCCGCCTCGGCGCGCGCCGAACTCGCGGCCGACTCCGCATCACCGGCGGCCTGGTCCGCCTCGTCCGCCGCGGCCCGGGACTCCTTGGCGTCGGAGTCCGACTCGTGGGCCTCGGCGTAGGCGTCCTTGGCGTTGGCCTTCGCCAGCGCCGCATTCGACCTGCTCTCGGCGTCCCAGGCGTCGTCGCTGAGCCCCTTGGCCCGGTCCCGCGCGCCTTCCGCATCCTGGCGCTTGCCCCGGGCGGTGGTTTCGGCGCTCTCCGCCCGGCCCTTGGCCTCGGTGGCGGTCTGCGCGTACCCCTGCGCGTTCACCTTGTGTTGCGCGGCCTCGGCCTGCCTGGCGGCGGCGGTCTCCTTCTCCGCCTTCGCCGTGGCCTCCTCGGCCTGAGCGGCGAGCCGCTTGGCACGCGCGTCGGCGGCGGCGGCCTTCGCGTCGGCCTCGGCCTTCTGCGTCTGGGCGAGCTTCACCTTCGCGAGATCCCGGGCCGCCTTGGCGGTCTGCGCCTGTACGGCGGCGGCGTCGGCGGCGGCCTTCGCCTGGGCCCGGGCCTCGTTCGCGGCGGCGGTACGGAACGCCGCCCTCGACTGGGCGGCCTGCGTCACGGCACGCGCGGCGATGGTCGCACTGTCGCCGGCCGCGGCCCGGGTGGCCGCGTAGGCGGTGTCACCGGCCTTGGCCAGCGCGTCGAGCGCGGCGGCCGACGCCTTGGTGACCTGTGCCTTCTGCTGGCCCACGAGCAGCGCGCGGCCACGCGGGGCACCCGCCTTGTCCGCGATGCCGTACGCCGCCTGCAGCGCGGTGTCCGTCTTGGTCACGGCCGTCTTCGCCACCGTGACCCGGTCCTTGAGCAGGTCGAGCTGAGTCTTCGCGGCGGTCTGGGCGTCCGTGACACCCTTCTTCGCCTTGTCGAACTGGGCCTTGGTCGGGTAGTCGAGCTTGTCGGTGCCGTTGTGACCGGACGGGACGATGTCGAACTTCTGCGGGTCCTTACCGGTGCAGTCCCACATCCGGCCGTCGCGGCTGTTGGTGTAGTCGGCCAGGTCGAGACAATTGCCGGTGCTCGGGTTGTACAGCCGTGTCGTGCCGTGCGTGCCGTACTCCCACTTCTGGGACACGAAGGTGCCGCAGGTGGCGATCTGCACGACCGTACCGTTGGCGCTCGCGCCACCCTTGACGGTCAGGCACTTGCCCGAGTTCGGGTTGAACAGGTTGTCGCCGGAGATCTGCCACTTCTGCCCGACGCCGCCGTTGCAGGTCGAGATCTGCACGGCCGTACCGTTGTCCTTCTTGGCGCCGGCCACCTCCAGACACTTGTCGGAGGCTCCGTGGGCGTGCACCACGAACGGGCTGTCGCCGATCCAGCCGGGTCCGCCGGCCGACCAGTAGTCCTGCCAACGGGTCAGGTGATCCGCGATCCAGGACTGACCCAGCATCTCGCCCAATGCCGTGGCGCCCGTGGTGAGGGCCTTGATGGTGTCCCGGTTGGCGATGAGGATCTGGTTGCGCTGCGTGGCCTGTGCGGCGACCTCCTGCTGCCACTCCGCAGACGCCGACGCGACCTCCTTGCCCAGGACCTTCCTCGGATCGACCGGACCACGCCACTCGCAGGACGCGAACCGGGTTTTCAGGTCCTCGACGGCGATGCGGTACTCGACGCTGTCCGGCTCGGGCGCGGTCTGCGGGAAGCCGCCGTACGTCAGGAAGAGGCGGGCGTTGTCGGTGGAGGTCGGATGGAAGCTTTCGTTCACCAGGCGGTCGTAGGTCTGATACTCGGCGAACGCCTGCGACCAGTTGGGGCTGTGCGGGTCGGGAGAGGAGCCGTAGAGCGGGTCACCGAGATCCTTGACGGCCTTGAGAGTGGCGGCGTCTGCCTCCGGGGTCGGGTCCTCGTAGAAGTCGCCCTCCGCCCGCCGCCACGCCGCGCCGGACCACTGGGGCAGACCGGTCTGGCTGAAGAAGTCCTCGCCATCGCTTCCGTTCCCCGGCGGCCACGTGAAGTCGGTGACAGTCTTGAAGCTCGCGGGGAAGGACAGCTCCGTGAGCGGCTTCGGCCAGGAACTGCGGATTACGCCGCGCGCCTCGGATTCCGCGTCCAGGAGGTCCCGGTCCTGCTCGAACGCCTGGGAGAGTGGGGTCGTCTCCCAGTAATTTCGGTTCGCTGCCGTGTGCAGCTTGTCCGGGGTCTGGCCGAGCGCGTTCTGCGCGACGCCGACCATGGCCGGACCGCCCATGCGCAGCGCCTCGGCCATCAGGCACTGGTCCTGCCGGAGCTGCTCGGCCGCGGTGGCGTCGAAGCCGTCGTAGCTGTCGGCGACGGCTGCCATGTCGTCGGCCGCGTACCGGCTCAGCAGTGTCGGCTGCACGGCGAGGCCGCCGAGCAGGGCCACGCCGAGCGTGGACGTGAGCAGTGGTGTGAGCAGGCCGGATCTCGTCCGGGCATGCGTGAAGAGCCGAAGTCTCGGCATGTGGTCTGTCCTCCCCGTGGCGAGGGTATTCCCCGGTCGCCTGTCAACTCGCGCGGTGGCGGAGTGGTCAACTCCGTGCGGCGCGGCGCTCACCATAGACACACATGTCGGGTTCAGGACAAGCATTTTCTGGGTCACATGTGAGAAACATGTGAAGCCCGGGACAGCCGGGCCGACCGCGATCCCATAAGGCACAGGCAGCGGCCGAGGGCCGCACTCCACGCCGGAGTGCGGCCCTCGGCCATGCGATTACGAGGCCCAGCCGCCGTACGGCACGGTGATGAGTTCCATGGCGTGGCCCGCCGGGTCCATGAAGTACACGCCGCGGCCACCGTCATTGTGGTTGACCGTGCCGGGCTGCTTCCGGTGAGGGTCGGCGTAGTGCTCGATGCCGCGCTGCCTGATCTGCGCGTACGCCGCGTCGAACTCCTCCTCGGAGACCAGGAAAGCGTAGTGCTGGGGGGTGATCCGATCCGCGGGGATCGTGGCGAAGTCCAGCGTGACGCCGTTGCTCAGATCAACGGCGATGAACGGGCCCCACTCGGCGGTGATTTCGAGACCGAGCAGGTTCGCGAAGAATTCCGCTGACTCCCGGTTGTCCCGGGCATGGACGATCGTGTGGTTCAACTCGACTGACAAGGAATGCCTCCGAAGGGCATATCCCGACACCTCCATGTCTCACCCAGCCGGTGACCGACACGCGATGTCGCCGCAAATCTTAGTCGTTGCCGTTGCCGTTGCCATTGTCGTTGCCGTTGCCGTCCACGTAGTGGGTCGACGGTGGATAACTCGCCCTCTACCCGGACGTAGGGATTCCCCTTATTGACGTGATCCCTTCAATTCCGTCACGGTGTGCCCACGGAGACGCCACCCCCCTCACCCCCCACACGTCCCCGTACGACTCGTGCACATCGAACCAGAGGGGAACCACCCAGTGTCCGTACCGCACTCCCCCACACACATCTCTGCCGCCGCGCGCCCCACACGCGGCACCCTCGCCGCTCTCGCCGCCGCGGCCTCCGTACTCGCCCTCGGTGGCGCCGCCGTCGCGCCCGCCGTCGCGGCCACCCCGGCCGTCGGTGTGATCCAGGGCGCCGGCGCCGACGGTGTCATCAAGGACAGTTACCTCGTCACCCTCAAGGACAGTGCCGGTTTCCAGGCCGCCTCCAGCAAGGGCAAGGCGCTCGCCACCCGCTACGGCGCCGAGGTCGAGCAGACCTACAAGTCGGCCCTCAACGGGTACGCGACCGAGATGACCGAGACCGAGGCCAAGCGGCTCGCCGCCGACCCCGCCGTCGCGAAGGTCGTGCAGAACAAGACCCTGCACATCAACGACACGCAGAGCAGCCCCACTTGGGGGCTCGACCGGATAGACCAGGCCGATCTGCCGCTCGACTCCGCCTACACGTACCCGTCCAGCGCGGGCAGCGGCGTGACCGCCTACATCATCGACACCGGTGTACGGATCACCCACACCAACTTCGGCGGACGCGCCTCCTACGGCTACGACGCCATCGACGGCGACACCAGCGCGGACGACGGCAACGGGCACGGCACGCACGTCGCCGGAACGGTCGCCAGCACCACGTACGGTGTCGCCAAGGCCGCCAAGATCGTCGCCGTGCGCGTGCTCGACGACTCGGGGTCCGGGACCACCGCCCAGGTCGTCGCCGGTATCGACTGGGTGACCACGAACCACGTCAGCCCGGCCGTCGCCAACATGTCGCTGGGCGGTGACGCCGACTCCGTACTCGACGAGGCGGTCGCCAACTCCATTGCCTCGGGCGTCACTTACGCCGTGGCCGCGGGCAACGACAACATCACCGCGTCCTCGAACTCCCCGGCTCGCGTCGCCTCCGCGATCACCGTGGGCGCCAGCACGAGCGCCGACGCGCGGGCCTCGTACTCCAACTACGGCTCCGCCGTGGACATCTTCGCGCCGGGGTCGAGCATCACGTCGACGTACAACACGTCGAACACCGCCACCACCTCCCTCTCCGGTACGTCGATGGCGTCCCCGCACGTCGCCGGCGCGGCGGCCGTCTACCTGGGCGAGAACCCCAGCGCCACGCCCGCCCAGGTCGCCACCGCGCTGACCTCGGCCGCGTCCAGCGGCACCCTCACCAGCGTCGGCACCGGCAGCCCCAACCTGCTCCTCCAGGTCACGCCCAGCGGGGATGACGACAGCGGCGACACCGGTACCGCCTTCGAGTCGACCACCGACGTGACCATCACGGACGCCGGTTCGGCCGTCTACTCGCCGATCACCGTCAGCGGCATCACCGGCAGCGCGCCCAGCGACCTGTCCGTGTACGTCAACATCGTGCACACCTACCGCGGTGACCTCGTCATCGACCTGGTCGCACCGGACGGCTCCACCTACCGCCTGAAGAGCAGCAGTTCCTCGGACTCCACCGACAACGTCGACGCCACCTACACCGTCGACGCGTCCAGCGAGACCACCGTCAACGGGACCTGGCAGCTCAAGGTCCAGGACATCTACAGCGCCGACACCGGCTACATCAACAGCTGGAAGCTCACCTTCTGAGCGTTCGGAACCTTCCGAGCGATCTGAGTCTGCGCGAACAGGCGTGCGCCCCGGGGACAGCGGTCACTCGGGGCGCACTGCCGTGTACGGGGCCGAAGAGGAAGCTGACGGAGGAGGGCCCCTCCGCCGCCCCCGACGCACCCGTCGTCACACCACGGTGGCGCCCGGTACCGGCCCCGCGGTCACCCGTACGGCCCGGCAGGTACCGGACGCCGACAGCGCCCGCGCCACCTGCCGCGCGGCCTCCGCGTCCCGGGCGAGGAACGCCGTCGTCGGACCGGAACCCGAGACCAGCGCGGTCAGCGCACCGGCCGCGCGGCCTGCGGCGAGGGTGTCGGCGAGGGCCGGGAAGAGGGAAAGGGCGGCGGGCTGGAGGTCGTTGGAAACGGTGGCGGCGAGCGCGTCGGGGTCGCCCTCGGCGAGCGCGTCGAGGAGTTCCGGCGAGGCGACGGGCGGGGGAACGTCACTGTCCGCGACCAGCCGGTCGAACTCCCGGAACACGGCCGGTGTCGACAGCCCGCGCTCCGCCATCGCGAACACCCAGTGGAAGGTGCCGCCGGTCTCCAGGACCGTCAGCTTCTCCCCGCGCCCGATCCCGAGCGCGGCCCCGCCCACCAGACTGAAGGGCACATCGCTGCCCAACTCGGCGCAGATGTCGAGGAGTTCGACGCGCGAGGCCCGGGTCCCCCACAGTGCGTCGCAGGCGAGCAGCGCACCGGCGCCATCGGCACTGCCGCCCGCCATCCCCCCTGCCACAGGGATGTCCTTGACGATGTGGATGTGCACGTCGGGCGTACGGCCGTACCGCTCGGCGAGCGCGACGGCGGCGCGGGCGGCGAGATTCGTACCGTCGAGGGGCACTTGAGCGGCGTCGGGCCCTTCACAGGTGATCCGGAGTTCCGCTGCCTGGGTGACGGTCACCTCGTCGAAGAGGCCGACGGCGAGGAAGACGTTGGCGAGGTCGTGGAAACCGTCGGGACGCGCGGCACCCACCGCGAGCTGGACGTTGACCTTGGCGGGAACCCGAACGGTGACGGCGCTCACAGCTGCCCGGACTCCTCGTCGCCAGCGTGCTGTTCCTGAACCCTGTTCTCCTGGACCTTGTTCTCCGCGATGCGGACGAACTCCTCGACGCTCAGGGACTCACCGCGGGCCTGCGGGGAGACACCGGCGGCTACGAGGGCGGTCTCGGCGGCGGCGGCCGACCCGGCCCACCCGGCGAGCGCGGCGCGCAGGGTCTTGCGCCGCTGGGCGAAGGCGGCGTCGACGACGGCGAACACCTCGCGCCGCGCGGCGGTCGTCTTCAGCGGCTCGGCCCGCCGGACGAGCGAGACGAGCCCGCTGTCGACGTTGGGCGCGGGCCAGAAGACGTTGCGCCCGATGGACCCGGCCCGCTTGACCTCGGCGTACCAGTTGGCCTTCACCGACGGGACGCCGTACACCTTCGACCCGGGCGGCGCGGCGAGCCGGTCGGCGACCTCCGCCTGCACCATCACGAGCGTCCGCTCGATGCTCGGGAACGTCTCCAGCATGTGCAGCAGCACGGGCACGGCGACGTTGTACGGGAGGTTGGCGACCAGTGCGGTGGGCGGCGGGCCCGGCAGTTCGGTGACGCGCATCGCGTCGGAGTGCACGAGGGAGAACCGGTCGGCGCGGGTCGGCATCCGGGCGGCGACGGTGGCGGGCAGCGCGCCCGCGAGCACGTCGTCGATCTCGACGGCGACGACCCGGTCGGCGGCCTCCAGCAGCGCGAGGGTGAGGGACCCGAGCCCCGGCCCGACCTCGACGACCACGTCGTCGGGCCGCACACCGGCGGTGCGCACGATACGGCGGACGGTGTTGGCGTCGATCACGAAGTTCTGCCCGCGCTGCTTGGTGGGCCTGACGCCGAGGACGTCGGCCAGCTCACGGATGTCGGCGGCGCCGAACAGGGCATCGGGGGAGGCGTCGGGGACGGGGCTGGTACTCACGGGTCCAGGGTACGGGGGGTGGGGGGTGGGGGGGTGCAGGCGGGCTGGGTGGGGGCTGGGGGGCGGTGTGAGCCCGGGGCCGTTGTCCGTGGGTGCGGCCCTCGGGTACTGGGCGGGGGCATGCCCCGGATGCTCCGGCCGGGCAGGACCGAGTGCTCATCGCCGAGCTGCGGCAAGGCTCGCTCAAAAGATCGCGATCGAGCCGGAACCGGAGCCTGCACCGGGCTAGAAAGTTCGGTATGGAACTCACCCAGATACGCCTGCTGGTGTCCGACTTCCCCGCCGTCTACCGCTTCTACCGGGACGTGCTCGGGCTCAAGCCGCAGTTCGAGGCCGAGAGCGGCCCGTACGCCAAGCTCAGCCCCGACACCGGGCACGCGGCGATCGCGTTGCAGGACCGGGTACAGATGGCCGGCGTACTGGAGCGGTTGGGTGCGGAGCCGGAGGGACATCGCGCGCTGGTGGTGCTGCGGGTGGACGACCTGGACGCCGCCCACGCCGAACTCACCTCCCGGGGGGCGGATTTCACCCGGGGTCCGGGCCCGATGGGCGACCGGATGCGGGTCGCGTATCTCCAGGACCCGGAAGGGAACCTGATCGAGCTCCAGGAGTGGCTGGCGCTGCGCGACCAGGCAGAGGGAACGCCTTCGGAGCGGTGAGGACCTGCACGTATGTTGCGGCAGCAGGGCGACCTTCCCTGCGCAGGAGAGGCCCGTCACCGGATACGAGGAGACACATGACTGCCGAAGAACTACGTGACCTGCTCGTACAGGCCCGGGGCGAGCCGTCTCCGCTGTACGGGCTGGAGGACCCTCTGGCTTACGACGACGTCGGCGCCTTCACGAGCAACATTCCGCTGGACGACGCCGGGCTGGCCCTTCCCGCGGAGCTGGCGGAAGCGCTGCGCTCCTGGTCGCTGTCACGCCCGCCGGAGGGTTTCGCCTCCCGGCCGGCTCTTCGCAAGCACGTCAAGCAAGGGGTGACGGTTTCCCGGCGGCTGGCCAGGCATCTCGGTCCGTTGTGGCCCGTGCGCTACTCGGACGAGCGGCACCGGTCGGCGAAGTGGGTGTGCTGGAGCTGCGACCTCCTGCACTGGGAACGCAACAGTCACGGCATTCCGGTGTACCCGGTCGACCTCACGGTCGAGGGAGAGTTCCAGTTCGGTCCGCTGCGCGCGGAGGGGTTCGGGGACTTCTTCCCCGATGATCCCGCCGCCGGGCTGGACCTGTCCGAGGAACTCGTCGCCGACCTGCGCGCGTGGGCGAAGGACATCGACGCGAAGTTGAACGTCTACCTGCAGGACCGGGACGAGATCAGGCGCGAAGGCGAGTGCGAGCGGCAGCTCCGCGAAGGGGCGGAGCTGGCGAGACGTGTCGCCCACGAGGTCGGCCCCGACCGGGAGGTGACCTACAAGGGCTTGGCGAACGGCGGTCTGATCTCGATGACGTCGATCACCTGGCGAGGGGACCAGCAGGTGTAGGCGGGCCTTGGACGAGGCCGGTGGGCTTTCCGGCTCACCATGTCCCGTCAGGCCGCGCGGGTGCGCAGGCGGCGCAGCATGCGGGCGTCCTCGAAGCCGACCGTGTGGGCGGCGGCGTCGACCGTGGCGCCATGGCTGATGAGCTGCTCGGCGCGTTCCAGGCGGAGGGTCTGCTGGTATCGCAGCGGGGTGAGGCCGGTGGCGCGGCTGAAGAGCCGGGTGAGGGTGCGTTCGCTGACGCCGACGGCCGAGGCCAGGTGAGGCAGCGGCAGGGGTTGATCGAAGCGGGTGTCGATGAGGTCCTGGGCGCGGTGCACGGTGTCGTCGAGGTGGGACCGGTGCCGGAACATCGCGCTGGTCTGGGGCTCGTGACCGTTGCGGCGGGCGTAGACGACCATGTCCCGGGCGACCTGGGCGGCGACGGCGGGCCCGTGCCGGCCGGCGACGAGGTGGAGGGCCAGGTCGATACCGCTGGCGATACCGGCCGAGGTGATCACCCGGTCGTCGGCGGTGAACAGGACATCACGGACGACGACCGCCCCGGGGTGGCGCAGGGCCAGCTCGTCCTGCACGTCGTGGTGGGTGGTGCAGCGGCGACCCTTGAGCAGGCCGGCCCGCCCGAGTGCCTCCGCGCCCGCGCAGACGCTGGCCACCGTTCCGCCCCTGGTGTGGTGGTCCCGCAGGACCTGCAGGGAGGCGTCGGCGATGGCGGGCGAGTCGGCCAGGGTGGCGGCCTGCCAGCCGGGGACCACGATCAGGTCCTCGGGCCCGAGTTCGGGCCAGTCGGACCCTGCCAGCAGGGGCAGGCCCTGGGCTGTCGGGACCTGCGGCTGCTCGGCGACATAGGTGAAGGTGTACGGGTGCCCGAGGTCAGCCGCGGTGGAGAAGACCTGCGCGGGGCCGGCCAGGTCCAGCAGATGGACTCCGGGCACCAGGAAGAAGACGACGTGGCTCACGATTCGGTCATCATGCCAAAAGATCGGCCATCATGCCGGAAGTTCCGCCGCGGCCTCCACCTCGTCGACCGTCGCGATGGTGGCGAAGCGGCCGGCGAGTGCGTACTCGGTGCGCCGGATGATCTCGTCGGCGGACAGGGTACGGGGGTCGGCGAGCAGTTCCGCGACGCTCTGGTCGGCGGGGGCGTCGCGGTGCGGGATGGGGTTGGTGGCGGTCGCGTCGACGACGAAGGTGACCTGGTAGCCGAGGTCGCTCGCCACGCGGGCGGTGGTCTCCACGCACTGCTCGGTGCGGATGCCGCAGACCGCGACTTCACGGACCCCGTGCTCGGTGAGGCGTTGCTGCAGGTTGGTGGTGGTGAAGGCGTTGTGCGAGGTCTTGTGGATCAGCGGTTCGCCGTCCTCCGGCCGCTCCAGCTCCTCCAGCAGCCGCACCTGACCGAGGGCCGGGTCGAAGGGACCGCCGCTCCCGGGCTCGGTGTGCAGTACCCACACCACCAGGTCCCCGGCGCGGCGGGCGAGCCGGACCAGTCGGTTCGCCTTGTCGGCGATCTTCGGGTCGGAGATGGTCTCCCACAGCGGGTGGGCGCGGAAGGACTCCTGGACATCGATGACGATCAGTGCTCGGGTCATGCCCCTAGCGTCCGGCATACGGAGAGGGCGGCGACAGGCCTCATCGGGTCCCGAAGCGGACTGATTCGGTCAATCAGAACCTGCCGCCGACGGTGAACTGTATCCAGGTCGCGGTGTGCGGGTTCCAGGCGCCGAGGGCCGTTGAGGCAGCGCCGTGGTACCGGACCAGCAGGGCCCCGGACGGCTCGTGTGCCAAGAATTGGAGTCAGGCTCGACCGACTCCGTCGGGCAAGGACGGATCAAGGAGAACCTTCCCCGCGTCGCCGCGCATCAACTCCAGAGCGTGGGGAAGCGCGCTGATGGGAAGGCGGTGAGTGATGAGTCCCTCCAGGTCGACTTTCTTGCTCACGACCAGAGCACTGAGTTTGTCCCAGGTCTCCCAGATCGACCGACCCCAACTGCCACGAAGGGTGATGCCGCGGGTGATCAGGGTCTCGGTCGCATCGATCGAGAGGTCTACCTTGAGTAGTCCGACAGCAACCACCGTGGCCTCTCGGCGTACGGCGGACAGCGCGGCCTGCATCGCCGGTACCGCTCCCGAGCACTCGAGCGCCAAGTCGAACCCGCCTCGTACCCGCGTGGTGGAGTCAGCGGCCGCTATGGCATCCACATCGGGGGCAATCGCTTGCGCGCCGAGGGTCTCGGCGAGACGACGTCGGTGTGCGTTGGGTTCGACCACAACGACCCGCCGGGCTCCGAGCGCCTCTACGATCTGTGCCGCGACGAGGCCGACTGGCCCGGCGCCTGAAATGAGGACGGATGCACCGGCCAGGTCCATGCCGGAGCGCAGGACACCGTGCATGGCGCTGCCTGCGGACTCGAGCAATGCGGCGGTCTTGCTCCCGATTTCGTCTGGCAGCACGAAGCAGCTTCTCGCCGGGACAACCACTCGCTCGGCGAAGGCGCCGTCCACTGCGACCCCAAGCAGATCGATCCGTTCGCAATTGTGTCCGTCGCCCCTGCGACAGAACCAGCACTCACCGCAGTGGAGGTGCGTTTCCATGGCGACTCGCGTTCCCAGCGCCGGCCCGTAAGAGTGAGGGCCGACTTCTACGACCGTCCCGGCGCATTCGTGACCCATCGTGCGCGGAAAGGTCATCTGTATGTCGCCGGCCGCGCCCCCGTGGTCGAAGAACGCGGCGTCGCTGCCGCACACAGAGGCGGCTGCGACCTCGAGCCGGACCTCTCCTGGGCGCAGGGCCGGCTCAGGTCGGTCGGTGACGAACTGGCAACCTGGACCCGGTCCGGCCTTGATCACTGCGCGCATACGACAAGCCTCCGCTGTTCGGGATACCACCGGGCCGGGCACATCGTCAGTCGCGACCTACGAATTCGAGCAATTGCCGGTTGAACTCGATCGCTTCGCTTACGTGCGGGCCGTGACCGCTTTCCTCGAACACTGACAGGCGGCCATCGGGGACCTCATTCGCGAACCACTCCATGCCTTCCAGGTGGTAGTACTCAGGTTGAACTCGTAGAGCCTGCCGGGGTTGTGACGGTTCATGATCCCTGCGGTACGACGGGATCATGAGGTATGCGCAGAGGGGCGGGTATACGCCCGTCGAGCAGGAGAAGCGGGAGTTGCTGAGGCTGGAGGCGGCCGGGCGGTTCGAGCGTGGTGATGATGCCGTGGTGATCGCGGCCGGTCTGCGGGTCACGGAGCGGACGGTGCGGCGGTGGCGCACGGTGTGGCGCGAGGGCGGGATCGCGGCGCTGAAGTCGAAGGGGCCGGTGTCGCGGGAGCGGCTGTCGGTGCGGGAGTGGGACCGGCTGGAGGCGGAGCTGAAGCGGGGGCCGCTGGCCCACGGCTTCACCGATGACCAGCGGTGGACGCCGGGCCGGATCAGGACGCTGATCGGCAGGCTGTTCCACAAGGGCTACACGGTCCAGGGGTGGCCAAGCTGCTGAAACGGCACGGCTGGTCCTGCCAGGTCCCGGTGCGCCACGCGGTCGAGCGCGACGAGGAGGCCATCGAGATGTGGAAGGACGAGGTGTGGCCGCGGTTAAAAGGACAGCGGCGGACCTGGGCACCTATATCTGCTTCGAGGACGAGGCGGGCCAGGGACTGAGGCCGCCGAAGGGCCGCACCCGCACCACCGCGCGGAGCACGCCCGGTGGTGCGGGTGCGGGGCCGGGGAAACGGCCGGGTCTTTCTGCTAGTTCTGATACACCTTGTCGTTGCCGGGGCCGCCCGAGAGCCTGTCGTTGCCCGGACCGCCGTGCAGGACGTCGTTGCCGCTGTTGCCCCACAGGACGTCGTTGCCCCGGTCGCCGTACAGGCGGTCGTTGCCCCTGCCGCCGTAGAGGTTGTCGGCGCCTGAATTTCCGCGCAGGATGTCGTTGCCGTCGCCGCCGTCCAGGCGGTTGCTGGTGGTGTCGCCGGTGAGCGAGTCGTTGCCGGCGTCGCCGTAGCACGCGGAGCACCCGGTCAGGACGTCGTTCCCGGCTCCGCCGCGCGCTCCGTTGCCCCGCTGCTCGCCCCCGCCGACGGTGCGGTCGTTGCCGTCCTGGCCGTAGAGCTCGGTTTGGCTGTTGCCCACCAGCACGTCGTTGCCCTTGCCGCCGTAGATCGTGCTGTACGCGTAGTTGTCGGCGGCGATCGACACGGTGTCGTTGCCGTTGCCCAGGTCGATGTAGTAGTCGTCGGTGAAGTCGGTGCCCACCGGGACGTGGACCGCGCAGCGGGCGACCGTGCGGTCGGTCGCCGACGGGTACACGCACTCGTAGTGTTCGGCCGCGCTGCTGTCGATGGTGATGGGGGCGCGGTCGCGGAAGGTGAGGATGTAGTAGGCGTCGTTCCCACCGTCGCGGCTCTCGAACTTCATCGAGACCGTCAGCCGGTTCGTCTGGCCGGCCTCGTCCTTGTACCAGAGGTCGTGCTCGCCGTTGCGCGCGACGTCGCTCAGCGTACCCGCGTCCGGAGTGGCCGCCTGGACGGCGGGAGCCGTGAGCGCGGCTGCGCCCAGGACAAGGGTGAGAGTGAGGGCGGTGGTTGTCGCGGTGGCGATCCTTCTCCGTGTACGCATGCCGAGCAGCCCCTTCGCGGGAGTGGTGCCGTGGGTTTCTGATTACCCGTTAGACAGCGCACCCGGGGCTGAGGTTGTACGCCGGAGCGAACCGGCGCCGCCCTGGTCGAGCTGGATCGCGCTGATCACCCTGCACGGCAGGGTCTTCGCGTGCCCAAGGACGCTGCCTGCGGCCTGGCCCGCCCGGGCTTCGTCACCGTCGCGGTGCGCGCCCCGCGGCCGACCGCCCGCGGATGCATGGCCAGCAGCGTCTCGCCGCTGGCGTCCGGAGCGGTGGAGTGCAGCATGACCTGTGACTTCGTCGCCCGGATCTCCACCAGCTGGCGCGGGCGGACGCGACGGGCGGGCACCGAGTAGAGATTGCCGCCGAAGGCGACCAGGCAGTCCTTACCGACTGGCCGCAGGTGCCGCTCGGCCACCGGATACGGAGTCGGCGGCAGCGGTTTGAGGGCCGCGTGCTCACGGGCCGCCCGCTCGCCGATGACCTCCCGGTGCGTCTTGTGGATCTCTCCTGCTCGACGGGCGTATACCCGCCCCTCTGCGCATACCTCATGATCCCGTCGCACCGCAGGGATCACGAACCGTCACGACCCCGCAGGCTCTACGAGTTCAACCTGAGTAGCGGGTCGTGATCTGGACGTGCTCCGGCGTGACCGGCGTGACCGCGAGGATGGTCAGCGCCTCGGGGAGGGCGTTTCGGTAGGCGTCCGCGATGTCGCCGGGCGGGTCGTCCGGGACCTCTCCGAGTTCGCCGGAGCAGATGGCCACGAGGCCGATGACGTAGAGGTAGTCATCGCGATCGGCGGCGGGAAGCCCGCGCGCGATGGTGACGATGTGAGGCACCGAGGCGTAGGCGGCCGGCCAGGCGGTGCCCTCGGAGCACAGGTACGGTCACAGGTCGTTGAACCGCCCGGCGGCCGTGGGGTGAGCCACCAGGTATCGCAACTCGTCCTGGACGCCGCCCACGCCGAACTCACCTCGCGGGGGCGGAATTCACCCCGGACCCTGGCTGGTGACGCGTCGGCGCAGGAGGTGCAGCAGCGGGGTCTGCCTGCGGGCGGACCTCCGTCGTGTTGCCAACCTGATTGAGTACAGACCGAGTTGGAGGAGGCTGAGCGCGGGACGAGGTGAAGCTCCTGGTTGGATGGGTTGGCGACATGTACCGGCGAACGAAGGATGGATCTCATGGGAACGACACAGGGCGTGCCGGTGGGGCACGAGGACATCCAGGCCCCCTCGGGACGGACCAGGTGGTGGGTGGTCGCCCTCATCCTGGGTCTGCCGGCACTTCTCATCATCGGCTTCTTCGCCATGGTCGCGATCTGGGTGCTGGCCGACGACTCGTCCGAGGCTGAGCAGCGGCCTCCCCACTCTCTTCAGGTGAGCGTGGGAGACCCATGGGCCGGAAGCACTCCTACCTCGTCCCGGACATCGACGATGTGACACCGGGGCTCTCTTCGAAGTCCTCACCCCGCGTCGCCAGTGAGGGACGCACGAGTTCAGGGTGCGGAAGTGGCTTTACGGGTGGGCGACTTGACGGACTCGACGAAGGGGGCGAAGGCGACGGTCGGGAAGGTGAGGGTGCCGTAGGCGGGGTCCTTGGAGTCCCGTACGGCTACTCGGGCGCGGTGGTCTGCTATTTCGACGCAGGAGTCGCCGTCGCCAAAACTCGAATAGGACGACTTCCGCCAGGCACCGAGAGTGGTCACTGGGGGCACCCCGTGGGTGACTTAAGCGCCTCGACAAAACAGGCGAAGGCTCCAGTCGGGAAGGTCAGAGTCGCTCGGGCCGGGGTCTTGGAGTCGCGGACGGCTATGAGTGCGCGCGAGTTGGCGATCTCCACGCAGGAGTTACCATCGCCCCCGCCGGAGTAGGACGACTTCCGCCAGGTGCCGAGGGTGTCCATGGAATGCCTCACAGCTCCTTCGCCAGCCTGTGGATGAGTTCTCGCGACCGTTCGGGGTCGAGCGCCACCCCCTCCACTCTACGGAAGTGCGTTCGGAAAACGCCGAGTTGAGCCTCGGAGTCAATGAAGACCGCGCCGTGGGGGGCGTCGCGTACCACGGTGTCGAGTTTCGCGACGGCACCACCCACGTACACCATGGCGCTTCCGGTGTCGGCGAAGCTGTCCAGGTCGAAGGGGATGACGCGCACGGTGATGTGTTCGGCGTCGGAGAGTTCCAGAATGCGGGCGAGCTGGACCCGCATGGCGGCACGACCGCCGACTTTGATCCGCAGCGCTGCCTCGTGGATCAGCGCTTGGTACGGGGCTGGCTGAGGGCCCTCGAAGATGACGCGCCGCTGCATTCGATGCCGGACGCGCAACTCAAGCTCGCTCTCGGGGAGTTCCGGAACGCGGCTCGAAAAGAGCGCGCGTGCGCAGTCCTCCGTCTGGAGCGGCCCAGGGATGTGCAGAAATTCCACGTCCCACCGGTAGTTGGCGTGGTACTCCAACTCGGACAGGTCGAGGAACGACGTGGGCAGCAGGCCCCGGTACTCCTCCCACCAGCCGTGCGTCCGGTCGGTCGCCATCGCCACCAAGGCTTCGATCAGCTCGTCGTCCGTACAGGAGTACTGGGCCGCGAGCCGTCGTACGCGATCCTCGCTCACGCCTGCTGTGCCGAACTCGATCTGGCTGATCTGGGCCGAGTCGGTACCGAGAAGCGCGGCGGCTTCAAGCCCTTTGAGGCCCGCGGCCTCGCGCAGTTTTCGCAGCTCGGAACCCAGACGTTCCTGGCGTGCCGTGGCCTGCTTCCTGCGTGCCATGCGTTTCTCCTTGCACCCAACCGCCCTGGAGCCAGGACCTCATTCGAGGGCAGATTACGACAACGACTTGCGTGGTCCCAAATTATGGCCCTACCTTCAGTGACGCGACGCACACCCTGCGGAACGCCGGGACCCCCGGAAGCGCACCACTCCGTCCTGCCACGACGGCTGCGGCATGCCACCACCCGCCCGACCGCGACCCCCACCACCGAACGGGAGTTGACGCATGCCTGAAAACGATGCCGAACCCGAGTTCACGTCCGACCCCGAGTCCTGGGAGTACTCCCTCTACATCCCCAACGACCTCCGAGCCGTCACCGTCAGCCGCCGCACCCCCCGCCTCATCCTCACCATGCACGGACTGATCGGCCTCGTCGACGTCGCCGAACTCCTCGCCAGCGAGTTGGTGTCCAACGCCGTACGGCACACCAAGGGCCCCGCCGCCCTCCGCGTCCGCTGGTCCGCCGGTGTGCTGCGCATCGGAGCCTGGGACGCCGACCCCCGACCGCCGGAGCCTCCACAGGAGTTGGGGCAGCTCATCGAGTCCGAGGACGGGGGGCGCGGGCTCGGAATAGTGCGGGCCTGTTCCGATCTCTGGGGGTGGCAGCCGTTGTCCCGGTTCGGGAATCGCGGCAAATTCGTGTGGTGTGAACTCGCCGCCGGTGTCAGCGCCTGCGCATAGGTCCAGCTATAGATCGTGATCTTGTCGGTCGCGGCAAGGGAGAGACGAAGTCATCGACACACAGCCCCTTCGGCACCGTCCAAGACGGGTCCGTCAGCGCCCTCACCACCCGGCGTACCGTCAGCTCGATCAGCACCGGCCGCACCACCCACCCACGGGCCCGGCGGTGAGCGGAGGTCCTACGCCCCTCCGGCGAACGGATTGCCGTTCCCGGGAAGCCGCCCGTCCGGCGGAACGTACCGTATCCGCCCGCTCTGTTCGGTCACCGCCGTGAACCCGGCGGCCTTCAGCCGGGCGACCTGCCTCGCTCTGTGGCGCCGGTTGATGACGAGCACGACGGGCACGCAGGCGATCAGCGCCACCCAGATGATGCCGGAGGCGACCAGGGCGTTGGTGTCCGTGCCGAGATGGAAGGCGATGCCCACGGCCGACGTGCTGAAACTGACACTCGTGAGCACCATCAACTGCTTCTCGGTGTATCTGGCGGCAAGGTCGAGGTCTATGCAGGTCTTGAGGAGCTCGACCTCGTCGGGCACGAGCGGCGGCAGGGTGCCTCCGTCGCCTGCCTGCGGGTACCGCGCCCGGTTCTGCTCGGCAAGTGCCTGGGCCTGTGGGCTGGGGTCGGGCACGATCAGCAACACCAGCCCGTTGCCCCGTGGCCGACCGCCCTGCCGTACGTCCGCGTACTTGTACCCGAACTGCCGGGCGATGAAGGAGAGTTGGGCGAATTTCTTCACGGTCGCCATGGCGTTGGTGACCTCGACGGGCTCCCCGCTTGCCATCTGCCGCAGCATCTTCCGCGCATGCCGGTTACTCACCTGTCGCCTCCTCGCGCACAGTGCGGGCGGTCTTCCATATCAGCATGCTCATGCCGAGCAGAGGCTGAACCGCTCCGACACCGCCTCGCCAGTCGCCTGCAGCGCCGTCATCTCCCGCGTCTCGCGACTATCCGTGCGCTTGCCGATCATCAGCTGCCGGCGTGCGAGCGGAAGCCGAAGCCGAAGCCGCCGATAAGTGACTCACCCATGCAACCGCACCCCACAATGCGGCCAAGGCCCCGCCCCCCGCTTCACATACAGCCTCTTCGCGCGGAACGTCTGTTCCGTGGCCGTCGCGTCCTGCGGGCGCCCCGCACCGCCCAGGCTCTGCCAGGTCTGCGTGTCGAACTGGTACAGACCCCCGTAAGTCCCTGACGGGTCCACCGCGTTCGGGCGGCCCCCGGACTCGCAGGCCGCCAGCGACCCCCAGTCCAGATGGTCCGCCCCCTGCACCGACGTCGGCATGGGCTTCGAGCCGACCCTCACCAGCTGGGCCCGCGGCTCGCGCACCACCTCCGTACGCACCCGGCGCGGTTTCTGCTTGACGCCGTTGACCGCGCGCAGGGCGAAGGTGACCCGGCGCAGGCCCGGGCGGCCCGCCTGGTCGACGACCTCCGTGCCCTTGAACAGGGACGCGTCCTGGGTGCGCCGCACGTCGTAGGGGATCGCCTCCTCGCGTACCTCCTTCGAGCCCGTCACCCGCAGCACCGTCACGGTCTGGCCGTCGCGCGGGAAGCTCGCGGGGGCCACCGAGATGGCGTCCTCGCCTCGGAGCGTGATCCCGGCCTCCTCCACCGCCTCGGCGACCGTCGCCGTGTTCGTACGGATCGTGCGGGCCCGCCCGTCCGCCATGATCGTCACCGTGCGCTCGGTGCGGACGTCGATGGTGAGTCCTTGGCGGCCGATCTTCTGGGAGCGCGCGAGCGACAGGTACGCGCCCTCCGCGCGCACCCCGAACTCTCTGAGTGCTTCCTCCACCGTGGGTGCTGTCGTCCACACCTCGCGCCGTTCACCGTCCAGAGTGATCCGTACGGGTCGCCCGTAGTGGACGCGGACCTCGTCGCCGCTGGCCAGTGCGGTGCCCGGCGCGGGGGCTACGACGTCGTGGGCACCGACCGCGACCCCCTCGTCGGCCAGCAGTTCGGTCACGTCGTCGGCGAAGGTGTGCAGGGTGCGCGGCTTGCCGTCGACACTCAGCTCGATCGCCTTGTCCTTGGCGACGAAGGCCGTCGTACCGCCCGCGAGGAACGCCACGACGAGCGCCTGCGGCAGCAACCGGCGGATGACGTCGGGCCGTTCGGAACCCTTGCGGCGCCTGGCCGCCCGCCCCTCCCGGGCCCGTCCACGGGCCGCCTGCTGCCGCCGGGGCAGCGTGGGCGTCATCGGCGGCTCCGGGGGCGCCGGGGGCTCGTAGGCGGGCCGGTAGGTGTCCTCGTACGGCGCCCTGTACGGCACCCCGTACGCCACCGTCTCGGCGTTGTGCGGGTCGTACGCCCCGTAGGGCGACGGCGGTTGTGGCCCGCTGACGGGGCTGTACGTCTCGTACGGCGAACTGCTCACGACGACACGCTCCAGGTTCCGGCGACGGGCACCAGAACCTAGCGGAGCGGCCGTCACTCTCCAAAGCGACGCGGCTACCGAGCGTCAACGCACGTCAGTGCTGTCAGTAATCGAAGGCGCGTGCGGTGTTGGCCGCGATGGCCGTCGCCAGGGTGTCCTCGTCGATGCCGCGTACGTCGGCCATCGCCCGCAGGGTGATCGGGATGAGGTAAGGGGCGTTGGGGCGGCCCCGGTACGGCGCCGGCGTGAGGAAGGGCGCGTCCGTCTCGACGAGGACCAGCTCCAGGGGGGCCACGGCGAGCGCGTCGCGCAGTGGCTGGGCGTTCTTGAAGGTCATGTTGCCGGCGAAGGACATGAAGTAGCCGCCCGCCGCACAGAGTTCGGCCATCTCCGCGTCGCCGGAGTAGCAGTGGAAGACGGTCCGCTCGGGGGCGCCCTCCTCCTTCAGCACCCGCAGGACGTCTGCGTGCGCGTCCCGGTCGTGGATGACCAGCGCCTTGCCGTGCCGTTTGGCGATCTCGATGTGCGCCCGGAAGGACCGCTCCTGGGCCGCCTTGCCCTCGGGCCCGGTGCGGAAGTAGTCAAGTCCCGTCTCCCCGACGCCCTTGACCTGCGGAAGCCCGGCGAGCCGGTCGATCTCGGCCAGCGCCTCGTCCAGGGCGGCGTCTCCGCCGGGGACCCTCGCTCCCTGCCGGGACCAGCCGTCCGGATCTCCGTGGACGATGCGGGGGGCCTCGTTCGGGTGCAGGGCGACGGTCGCGTGGACGGATTCGTACGTGGCCGCCGTCTCGGCCGCCCAGCGGGAGCCCTTGATGTCGCAGCCGACCTGGACGACCGTCGTCACCCCGACCGACGCGGCCCTGGCGAGGCCCTCCGCGACGGTGCCGGACTGCATGTCGAGGTGGGTGTGGGAATCGGCGACCGCCACCCGAAGGGGTTCGGGCAGCGGCGGCGCGGAGGCGGCTTGGGACTTGGCAGACATGCCCCGATCCTACGAAAGAGTCCCGCGAGAGGGGTTGCCCGCCCGTCCGGATGAGCCAGGGCCCCGCCCTTGAGCTCCCGCGACGCCGGGCCCCCGCCCCTGCGCCGGCGGCGACCCAGGGGCGGCGCCGGTCCAGGGGCGGCGACCCCGACGATCGACTGGAGCGTCAGCCGTTCCAGACCTTGATGTAGGTGACAGCGTCGTTGAGCGTGTTCCCGACGTAGGAGACATTGCCGGTGAACGAACCATTGCCCCGAGGGCCGGAGAGGTACGACTTGTTGCAGCCGCTGAGCACTTGGAAGGAGGACAGGTTGTTCGACCACCAGGTGCTGGGATTGAACGCGTAACCGGACGCGTTGCAGTTACCGTCGTAGCCGTAGATCCGGTCGTACACGCCGCCCCAGGCCGAATGCTCCGACCAGATCATCAGTTCCGTCGCCGCCGCGGCCGAAGGCGCCGCGCTCTCGGCCTGCGCGGCCGCCCCCGCCCCCGTGAAGCATGTGTGCGAGCGCACCGCGGAGGCCTTTTCCCCGGCCTTCACACCGCTGATGACCGTGACGCAGTGAGTATCGGAGGTTCCGTCCACAGCGAAGGCGGGGGAGCCGACAGTGGTCAGGCCGGCCACGGCGGCCAGCACGCCCAGGGTGCTGGCGGCTCTCGCCGCAAAGCTTCCGCGGCGGCGCATAAATGGTGTAGGCATCGGGCTTCTCCTCATGGTCATGTTATTGATGAGGGATGCCGCTCCCAGCAAAGGTGCGACTAAACGCGCTTCACGGACATAACGTCCAATATCCGTAAGAACTGTGCTGTGAAGCGCGGTTGATGTGACGGTATGCCACTCGCAGACCGTGCTGTCCCTGACAATTATCAGGGTTCCTTCGCCCGCTCCAGCGCGGTCACGGTGAGCCGTCGCCCCGGCCGACAGGCCGCTGTCGCAGGCGAGTTGGGCCAGCCGAGTGCCGTCGAGGAACCAGCGCCGGACGAACACCGCCTGCGGGAAGCAGCCCAGCGAACGACGACCCTTGCGAGCACCTGGCCGCGACGCGGTGATCGCGCGGCAGCCCGGCCAGGCACCCGGCGGTGGACCACTTCACATCGAGCACGGAGGTGTCCGTGACCCTGACCGACACGTAAGGCCCCTCGGTCAGAACAATCCGTCGCAAGATCGTTCCTACCAGGGGCCTTACGTCTGACCGGACTTGGGGACCACAGGGGCCGCAGCGCCAGCATCGCGATCGCAGTGAGCGCTGGACCAGGACCGCCGAGGAGATCCTTGACCACCTCACCCGCTTCTGCCGACGAATCTCCGGCGCGGGGCGCTAACTCGCCTTGCGGTGGAACGGGTGCAGGAGATCCGAGAGGTGCCAGTGGTGGTCTTCCTTCGGCGCCCCGGGCTCCCCCGGCTCACCGGAAGCCGTTGCGGCCGCCGGTACCGCCTTGGGTGCCGAGCGCTGCCTGTGCATCGAGTTCTGCACCGACGACACCTGCCCCGCCCGCATGATGCGGACGACATGGCCGTCGCAGTTCTGGCAGGTGGGCCGGGTCAGCGGGGATGGTACGACGCGGCCCTCCGCCACGTACATGACCATCTCGCCGCCCTCGGCGTCGATGTGGTGCTCGATCTCGTACGACTGCTCCCAGCCGTGCCCGCAGCGCATGCAGGCGAAGGAATACGACTCGTGAACGACGGCGGTGGCCGTGCTGCGGTGGCCGGTGATCTCGCTCATGCCAGCTCCTCTTGTCCGCTGGACAAAGGACGGGTGCGTCCTGTGAACCAGTGGACGCCTCCGCCGACGTGAAGGCATCAGACCTGTCGACTGTTGAAGGCGTCTTGGCCATTCCTTGTGGGAACAGCCCGTATCCGAGGTACGGGCTTTGCCTTCCGCCCTTCCACTTTGCCCCCTTATGGCGTGACCGGCGTCGCACTTCCAGCAGGGCCCGCGCCCGCCGCGCCCTCCGCGTTCTTCGCGGCCACCACCGCGTCGAACACCTCCCGTTTCGGCAGCCCCACCTCGGCCGCAACCGCCGCGATGGCCTCCTTGCGCCGCTCCCCCGCCTCTTCACGCACCCGCACCCGCCGCACCAGTTCCTCGGCGCCGAGCTCGCCGCCGTCCTTCTCGGGGGCGCCCTCGACGACGACGGTGATCTCACCCCGTACGCCCGCCGCGGCCCACTGGGCCAACTCGGCCAGCGGACCGCGCTTGACCTCCTCGTACGTCTTCGTCAACTCCCGGCAGACGGCGGCCCGTCGGTCGGTGCCGAACACCTCGGACATGGCGGCGAGGGTGTCGTCGAGGCGGTGCGGGGCCTCGAAGTAGACGAGAGTGCGCCGTTCCTCGGCCACCTCCCTCAGCCTCGACAGACGTTCGCCCGCCTTTCTCGGCAGGAAGCCCTCGAAGCAGAAGCGGTCGACGGGCAGCCCGGACAGCGCGAGCGCGGTGAGGACGGCGGACGGGCCGGGTACGGCCGTCACCCTGATGTCCTTCTCCACGGCGGCGGCGACCAGCCGGTAGCCCGGGTCGGACACCGACGGCATGCCCGCGTCCGTCACCAGCAGCACCCGCGAGCCGCCGAGCAGCGCCTCGACGAGCTCGGGGGTGCGCGCGGCCTCGTTGCCCTCGAAGTACGACACCACCCGGCCCTTGGGCTGCACGCCGAGCCCCTGGGTGAGCCGGCGCAGCCGCCGGGTGTCCTCGGCGGCGATGACGTCGGCGCCCGCCAGTTCCGCCGCGAGCCGGGGTGGCGCGTCCGTGATGTCGCCGATGGGGGTGCCTGCCAAAACCAAGGTTCCTGTCACGTTTCCATCCTCGCAGGGCCCTTCCACGGGACTCACACAGAGCTGTTCCCTACGATGGCGCGGTGACCAGTACCGCGCCCTCCACGGACACCCGGCCCAGCGCCCCCTCGCCAGAGCAGCGCCCGGGGTGGCAGCAGCGGCTGCGCCGATACGGATACACGGCGAAGCCGAGAAGCGATGTCCGGGATCGGCTGGTGCCGCCGTACACCGAGCCGAACCCCCGCCTGTGGGCCACCCTCGGGGTGCCGCCGGCCCTCACCGACCGGATCACGCGCTGGTCCGGCTGGGGCGGCCCGCTGCTGGTGACGCTGCTCGCGGGCGTGCTGCGCTTCTGGGACCTGGGCAGTCCGAAGCGGGTGATGTTCGACGAGACGTACTACGCGAAGGACGCTTGGGGCCTCCTCCACAAGGGCTTCGAGGTCAACTGGGACAAGGACGTCAACGACCTGATCCTGAAGACCGACGGGCACGTGGCGATCCCGTCCGATCCGGCCTATGTCGTGCATCCGCCCGTCGGCAAGTACGTCATCGGGCTCGGCGAATGGATGTTCGGGTTCAACCCGTTCGGCTGGCGCTTCATGACGGCGCTGCTGGGCACCCTCTCGATCCTGATCCTGTGCCGCGTCGGCCGCCGCATCTTCCGCTCCACCTTCCTGGGCTGCCTGGCGGGCGCGCTGATGGCGGTGGACGGCCTGGCCTTCGTGATGAGCCGTACCTCGCTCCTCGACGGCGTCCTGCAGTTCTTCGTCCTCGCCGCCTTCGGCTGCCTGGTCGTCGACCGCGACAAGGCACGGGAACGGCTCGCGGCGGCGCTCCCACCGGACGCGGACGGCACCGTACGACCGGACGCGCACATCGCCCACACGACGCGCTTCGGCGTGCGCCCCTGGCGCTGGCTCGCGGGCCTGATGCTGGGCCTGGCCATCGGCACGAAGTGGAACGGCCTGTACATCCTGGTCGCGTTCTGCGTGATGGCGGTGCTGTGGGACGTCGGCACCCGCAAGGTCGCCGGCGCCCGCCACCCGTACGAGGCGGTCATCAAGCACGACCTGGGCTGGGCGTTCCTGGCCACGGTCCCGGTCGCCGTCCTCACGTACCTCCTCTCCTGGACGGCCTGGATCCTCTCCCCGTCGAACGGCAAAGGCGGCTACTACCGCGACTGGGCCGCGACCGAGGGCAAGGGCGGCGACTGGACCTGGCTCCCCGACTGGTGGCGCAGCCTCTGGCACTACGAGCACGCGGTGTACGAGTTCCACGTGGGCCTGCACACGCCGCACAACTACCAGTCGAACCCGTGGAGTTGGCTGGTCCTGGGCCGCCCGGTCTCGTTCTTCTACGAGTCCCCCGAACCCGGCAAGGGCGGCTGCCCCACCAACGCGGGCGAACAGTGCGCCCGCGAGGTCCTGGCCCTCGGCACGCCCCTCCTGTGGTGGGCGGCCTGCTTCGCGGTCCTGTACGTCCTGTACCGCTGGCTGTTCCGACGGGACTGGCGGGCGGGCGCCATCGCCTGCGGGATCGCGGCGGGCTACGCCCCCTGGTTCATGTACCAGGAGCGCACGATCTTCTTCTTCTACGCGATCGTCTTCCTGCCCTTCCTCTGCCTGGCCCTGGCGATGATGATCGGCGCGATCGTCGGCCCACCGGGGTCGAGCGAACGCCGCCGGGTCGCGGGAGCGGCGGGCGCGGGTGTGCTGGTCCTGCTGATCGCCTGGAACTTTATTTATTTCTGGCCGCTGTACACCGGGACGGCGATTCCCATCGACTCCTGGCGTTCACGTATGTGGCTGGATACCTGGGTGTAGTCACTCTTCGGACAAGAGTTGGGACAGAGACGGAAACTCTCCTCACAGCAGCCCCTCAGGCCACTTACAGTGCATGGGCCAACGGGGAGGGGAACACCCATGCGCAAGGGAGCGAAGGCCGCCATCGTCGGGACCGTGTTCGCGGTGATGGTCGGCGGGGCCGGGTACGGCGCGTTCAACGTCGTGTCCGCCCTCAGCGAGGACAGCGGTACGGAGAGCGTGAAGACCGGGCCGCCGTCGAAGGACGAGATCGCGGAGGCCAGCGAGAAGTTCTTCGCGGCCTGGGAGAAGGGGCAGGCGCAGGCCGCCGCCGACCTCACCGACAACGCCATACCGGCGGCCAACCTGATCGGCGACTACAGCGCGAAAGCGCACATCACCGGCGTGAGGATCACCCCCGGGACGGCCACCGGAGCCACTGTGCCGTTCTCGGTGAAGGCCACGGTGTCCTACCAGGGCAAGAGCAAGCCGCTCGCCTACACGAGCAGCCTGACGATCGTCCGGGGTACGACGACCGGGCGGGCGCTGGTCGACTGGAAGCCGTCGGTCCTCCATCCCGGCCTCAAGGTGTCCGGGGACCGCCTGATCACCGAGCAGGCCACGAGCGCGCCGATCGAGGCCACGGACCGGGACGGCAAGGTCCTGACGAAGGAGAAGTACCCGTCCCTCGGGCCGGTCCTCGACACCCTGCGGGCCCGTTACGGCGACAAGGCGGGCGGTACGCCCGGCATCGAGCTGATGATCCAGCACGCCGACGCCGAGACGGCCGACACCTCACTGCTGACTCTCTCCGAGGGCACCCCGGGCAAGGTGAGGACAACGCTGAGCGCGAGCGCGCAGGCCGCCGCCGAGCAGGCGGTGCTGAAGTTCTCCGAGTCCTCCGTGGTCGCCGTACAGCCGAGCACCGGTGAGGTGCTGGCGGTCGCCAACCACCGTACGGACCAGTTCAACGCGGCCTTCGAGGGCACGCTGGCGCCCGGCTCCACGATGAAGATCATCACGGCGGCGATGCTGATCGACAACGGCGTGACGTCGATGAACGGCCCGGCGCCCTGCACGCAGACCGCCATCTGGCAGAGCCAGACCTTCAGCAACCTCAAGGGCATGGCACCGAACGAGAACGCCACCCTCGCAGGCGACTTCCTGCGCTCCTGCAACACCGGTTTCATCAAGCTGATCGACGGCACCGACGCGAACCCGCTCACGGACGAGTCGCTGACGACCGAGGCCCAGGAGCGGTTCGGGCTCGGGCGGGACAACTGGAAGACCGGGATCGCCTCGTTCGACGGCAGCGTCCCCGCCTCCCCCGGCCCGGACCGCGCGGCCAACGCGATCGGCCAGGGCCAGGTCCAGATGAGCCCGCTGAACATGGCGTCGGTGACGGCGACGGCGATCACGGGCGAGTTCCGGCAGCCGTACCTCGTCTCGCCGGACCTGGACAACCGTCAGCTGGCGGAGGCGAAAGGGCTGCCGTCGAGCACGTCCGCGCAGCTCAAGGAGATGATGCGGATGACGGCCACTCAGGGCACCGCGACGCAGGCCATGGCAGGCCTGAGCGGTGACATCGGGGCGAAGACGGGGTCCGCCGAGGTGGACGGACAGGCCAAGTCCAACAGCTGGTTCACCGGATTCCGGGGCGACATCGCGGCGGCGGCCATGACCCAGGAGGGCGGCCACGGTGGCGACGCGGCCGGGCCGATTGTCGCAGCCGTGCTACGGACAGCTGGCTGAACTCACCCGCACAGTACGGGACTCTAGGGTGGTCGTTGTCGTTGAGGTGGATGAGGGCAACGGGGACCCTGAGGATTTCGCGGAGGTTCGAGAGCTGTGGGCAAGAGAAGGCGCGTCACCGAGCGACAGAGCGCACCGAGGACCAGGCCCGCCGTGATCGGCGGGATGATCGCCGTGGTCGTCGGCGGCGCCGGTTTCGGCGTCTACGGGCTGTACGGCGGCGGAGCGGCGGCCGAGGACGGCTCCTCGACGGCCACTTCGGCCGACCGGAAGCCGTCGGTGCCGTCGGGTCCGGTGTCGGCGACCCAGGTCAAGGCGGTCGCCACGCAGTTCCTGACGGCCTGGCAGTCGGGCAAGGTCGCCCAGGCGGCAGCCGCGACGACGGATACGACCACGGCGGCCACCAGCCTCCTCACCGGCTACACCAAGGACGCCCACATCACCGGCGTGACGATCACACCGGGCACGGCGACGGGTGCCAAGGTCCCCTTCTCGGTCAAGGGCACGGTGACGTACGGCGGCACGAGCAAGCCGCTGGCGTACGAGAGTGCCCTGACCGTGGTCCGGCGTACGTCCGACGGGAAGCCGCTGGTCGACTGGCACGCGTCGGTCGTCCACCCCGACCTGGCCGACGGCGACAAGCTCCTCACCGGGGAGTCCGGCACCCCGCCGATCAAGGCCGTCGACCGGGACGGCGGTGAGCTGACGCTCGCCAAGTACCCGTCGCTGGGCACGGTCCTGGACAGCCTCAGGGAGAAGTACGGCAAGAAGGCCGGCGGCAAGGCGGGCATCGAGCTCCAGGTCGTACGCGGTAAGGCGTCCAAGGCGGCGAAGTCGGCCGACAAGACGCTGCTGGAGCTGAGCAAGGGCACACCGGGCACCGTGAAGACGACGCTGAGCCCGAGTCTGCAGGCGGCGGCGGAGGCACAGGTCGCGAAAAAGCCGAAGGCGTCGGTGGTGCTGATGCGCCCGTCGACGGGCGAGATCCTGGCGGTGGCGAACCAGTCGCACGGCTTCAACACCGCGTTCCAGGGCTCGTTGGCGCCGGGTTCGACGATGAAGGTCATCACGTCGTCACTGCTCATCGAGAAGGAACTGGCGTCGCCCGACAAGGCGCACCCGTGCCCGAAGTACTCGACGTACGGCGGCTGGAAGTTCCAGAACGACGACGAGTTCGAGATCAAGGGCGGCACGTTCAAGGCGAGCTTCGCGCGGTCCTGCAACACGGCCTTCATCAGCCAGGCGAAGGAACTCGACAACGACAGCCTGACCAAGCAGGCGCAGCAGGTGTTCGGCCTCGGCATGAACAACTGGGCGGTCGGCGTCTCGACCTTCGACGGCTCGGTGCCGGTGCAGTCGCAGGCGCAGATGGCGGCGTCGCTGATCGGGCAGGGCGGGGTGCGGATGAACCCGCTGAACATGGCGTCGGTGGCGGCGACGGTGGAGTCCGGCGTGTTCCGGCAGCCTTATCTGGTCTCGGCGGACGTGGACGGCCGTACGTTGGCGAAGGCCTCCCGGACGATGTCGTCGTCGACGCTGTCGCAACTGCGGGAGCTGCTGCAGTACACGGCGGCGTACGGAACGGCGGCGGAGGCGATGGCCGGTCTGGGCCCGGACTACGGAGCGAAGACGGGCTCGGCCGAGGTCGACGGCCAGGACAAGCCGAACGGCTGGTTCACGGCGTACCGCGGAGACCTGGCGGGCGCGGGCGTGGTCGTGTCCGGCGGCCACGGGGGGAGCACGGCGGGGCCGATCGTCGCGGCGCTGTTGAAGGCGGGTTCCTGATCCGGGAGGGGCGCGCCCGGCGTCAGCCGGCAACCCGCGCCCCCGCCGTATACGTACGCCGCAAGAACCTCGTCAGCGTCTTCGTCTCGAACTGCACCACCGACACACCCCCCGCCGAGTGGAACTCGACCACCGCCTGCACCCGCCCGCACGGCCACACCCTCACCTCCCCCGACCCCACCGGCGCCCGCAGCCCCTCCTCCAGGAGGGAGCGCGAGAACGTCCACTCGTGCGGGCCGGGCAGACCGATGCGTACCGCGCGCGGATCCGCGTCCGGGTCGTAGCGCAGGACCACGGGGACCGCGTCGCGGTCGTCGCCGTAGTCGTCCGGGGTGGCCGTGACGATATGGGCTCGCGCGTACTGCTCGACTACGGACATCGGACGGCCCCTTACGCTGCGTGACCTGTGCAGAAGCTATGAATCCGCTTCCGCTTCCTCTCCAATGTCGCATGTTTTCCCAAATATGCAGCAAACTGCTTTCCCATCGCTCTTGCGAGACGTTCGCAACAAGCCACTATCATCGAACGGTGCATGTGCCTGATGGATTCATCAACGCCCCCGTCTCCGTAGCGGCCGGAGTCGTCGCCGCCGGCGCCGTCGCCGTGAGCCTGCGCGGCGCCCGGCGCGAACTGGACGAACGGATCGCGCCGCTCGCCGGTCTGGTGGCCGCGTTCATCTTCGCCGTGCAGATGCTGAACTTCCCGGTCGCGGCCGGGACCAGCGGACATCTGCTCGGCGGCGCACTGGCCGCGATACTCGTGGGCCCCTACACAGGGGTCCTGTGCGTGTCCGTCGTCCTGCTCATGCAGGGCATCCTCTTCGCGGACGGCGGCCTCACCGCGCTCGGCGTGAACATCACGGTCATGGCCGTCGTCACGACGGTCGTCTCCTACGCCGTCTTCCGCGGACTGGTGAAGGTGCTCCCCAAGAAGCGCCGTTCGGTCACCGTCTCCGCCTTCGTCGCCGCCGCGCTCTCCGTGCCGGCCGCCGCTCTCGCCTTCACGCTCGTCTACGCGATCGGCGGCACGACGGACGTACCGATCGGCCGGGTCCTCACCGCCATGGTGGGCGTGCACGTCCTGATCGGGCTCGGCGAGGCCGCGATCACCGCGTTCACGGTCGGCGCCGTCATCGCCGTACGACCGGATCTCGTGTACGGCGCCCGCGGCCTGCGCCAGAAGCTTCAACTGCGGGTCGGCGGCGAGCTGGTGGACGCGGCACCCGAGCAACCGATCCCGGTGGCCACCCCCTCCCACCGCACGCGCAACGTCTGGCTCACCGGCCTCGCCGCCTCCCTCGTCCTCGCCGGCGGCGTCAGCTTCTACGCCTCCGCCAGCCCCGACGGCCTGGAGAAGGTCGCCGCCGACAAGGGCATCGACGCCAAGGCCGAGGACCACGCCGCCGCCGACTCCCCGCTCGCCGACTACTCCGTCGAGGGAATCACCGACGGCCGCCTCTCCGGCGGCCTCGCCGGCGTGATCGGCGTCGGCGTCACGATCGTCGCCGGGACCGGCGTCTTCTGGGCGGTGCGCAGGCGCCGTACCGACGAGGACGTCACAGCGAGCTCGGCCGCCACCCCGAGCGCGAGCGTCTGACATGGGCGCGGGCCACGCCCACCGGCTCTACCGGCACGCGCACTCCCCCGTGCACGCGCTGCCGCCGCACACCAAGCTCGCCGCCGCGTTCGCCTTCGTGATCGTGGTCGTCTCCACGCCCCGGGAGGCGGTGTGGGCCTTCGCGGTGTACGCCGTACTGCTGGCGGCCGTGGCCCGCGCCGCCCAGGTGCCCGCCGCGTTCCTGCTCAAGCGGCTGCTGATCGAGATCCCCTTCGTCGCCTTCGCCGTGCTCATGCCGTTCGTGGCACAGGGCGAGCGGGTGGAGGTGCTGGGCATGTCGCTCAGCGTGGGCGGCCTCTGGGGCGCCTGGAACGTGCTCGCCAAGGGCACCCTCGGCGTCGCCACCTCCGTACTCCTCGCCTCCACCACCGAACTCCGCGAACTCCTCCTCGGGCTGCAACGCCTCAAGCTCCCGCCGCTGCTCGTGCAGATCGCCTCGTTCATGATCCGGTACGGCGATGTCATCGCCGACGAGATGCGGCGGATGCGGATCGCCCGGGAGTCACGCGGGTTCGAGGCGAGCGGAGTCCGGCACTGGGGGGTACTGGCGAAGTCCGCCGGGGCGCTGTTCATCAGGTCGTACGAGCGGGGCGAGCGCGTACATCTGGCCATGGTGAGCCGGGGGTACACCGGTTCCATGCCCGTCATCGACGAGGTGACCGCGTCCCGCGCGCAGTGGTCGTACGCCTTCGCCCTTCCCGTCGCCGCACTCGCCGTCTGTCTGCTGGGATGGTCACTGTGACAACCTCGCCCTCGCCCTCACCCTCCCTCTCCCACTCCCTCTCTCCCTCGCTCGAAGTGGCCGGGCTGGCCTACGCCTATCCCGACGGCCACCAGGCGCTCTTCGGCGTCGACTTCTCCGTCGGGCGCGGTGAGCGGGTGGCGCTGCTCGGGCCCAACGGGGCCGGTAAGACGACGCTCGTGCTGCACCTCAACGGCATCCTCACCGGGGGCGCGGGGACGGTCACCGTGGCCGGGATGCCCGTCGGCAAGCGGCACATGGCCGAAATCCGACGCAAGGTCGGGATCGTCTTCCAGGACCCCGACGACCAGCTCTTCATGCCGACCGTCCGCGAGGACGTCGCGTTCGGGCCCGCCGCCGCGGGGATGAAGGGCGAGGAACTGGAGCGGCGCGTCCGTACCGCCCTCGACCTGGTCGGCATGGCGGACTTCGCCGGCCGGCCGCCGCACCATCTCTCCTTCGGACAGCGGCGCCGGGTGGCGGTGGCGACCGTACTCGCCATGGAACCCGAGATCCTCGTCCTCGACGAGCCGTCCTCCAACCTCGACCCCGCCTCGCGCCGCGAACTGGCCGACATCCTGCGGTCGTTGGACGTCACCGTCCTCATGGTCACGCACGACCTGCCGTACGCCCTGGAGCTGTGCCCGCGTGCGCTGATCCTCAGCGAGGGCGTCATCGCCGCCGACGGACGCACCGGCGACCTCCTGGCCGACGACGACCTGATGCGCGCCCACCGCCTGGAACTGCCCTACGGTTTCGACCCGCGCTCCGTCCCCGCTGCCTCCGCCGCCCCCACGGTCCACACCGCCCGCCCCACGTGACGATGGACACGTGGACAATGGTCGCGTGATCGAACAAGAGGACGCGCACAACGACACATACGGTCCCGGGTCGCCGCGCCTCGACGACCAGTTGTGCTTCGCGCTGTACGCGGCCCAGCGCGCGGTGACCGCCGCCTACCGCCCGCTCCTGGAGGAGCTGGGGCTCACCTACCCGCAGTACCTCGTGCTGCTGGTCCTGTGGGAGCGCGGCGAGATGACCGTGAAGGAGCTGGGCTCCGCCCTGTGCCTCGACTACGGCACGGTATCGCCGCTGCTCAAGCGGCTGGAGACGGCGGGACTCGTCCGTCGGGAGCGGTCGGTGCTGGACGAGCGGTCGGTGTCCGTCCGCGTCACCGGGCGGGGCGCGGAACTCCGGGAGCGCGCGGCGCTCGTACCGGGTGCGCTGCTCGCGGCGACGGAGCTGAGCGGGGGCGAGGTCGCACGGCTGCGGGGCGAGCTGCGGGAGCTGGCGCACCGGGCACAGGGGGTGGCGGACCGGTCCCGGTCCCGTTCGAACTGGGGTCAGCCACCGACCTGAGGTTGCCGACGGCTCCTACCCCCGGGTAATAGAAATCCCTACCAGCCGGTACCTTGTGCACGATGTAGTTGCGCTCTTCGCAGTATCTGCACATGTTCCCGTTGTCCGCTTTGGGGGAGGTTCTGCCGTGACTGACGCCGGTATCGACGTCGAGGTCCGTACCGAGGCCGGTATCGAGGCCAATACCGAGACTCGTCCGGACAGCCGTCCGACGAAGATCATGTACGTCGCCGAGGCCACCGCCCACGGCGGCCGGGACGGCGATGTCACCAGCCAGGACGGCCAGCTCGCACTGAAGGTGGCGATGCCCCCGCAGCTGGGCGGCGACGGCAACGGCACCAACCCGGAGCAGCTGTTCGCGGCCGGTTACAGCTCCTGCTTCCACAACGCGCTGGTCCTCGTCGGCCGCCGCGAGGGCTACGACCTGACCGGTTCCACTGTCGCCGCGAAGGTCGGCATCGGCCCCAACAAGCAGCGCGGCTACGGCCTCGCGGTCGCCCTGAGCGTCTCGCTGCCGATCCTGGACCAGGACATCGCGTCGAAGCTGGTGGACGCGGCACACATGGTCTGCCCGTACTCGAACGCGACGCGGGGCAACATCGATGTGACGATCATCCTGGGCTGATCCTCCGGTTTCCTTCTGGGCCGAGGAATCGAGAGCGGGTAGGTGCGCGTTACATCGGCGTGGACCTGGTGGACTTGAACATAGACGTGAACGGCGTGGTGGCCGAGGGCTTCGAGCCGGTCAGAGACGCGTTCGTACGGAACTTCGCGACCGGCGGCGAGCGCGGCGCCGCCGTCACCGTGTACCGGGACGGGCGCCGGGTCGTCGACCTGTGGGCCGGAGTGCGGGACTTCGACGGGGATGCGGAAAACGCCGGGTCCGGGTCCGGCGCGGCGCCCTGGGAGCACGGCACCGCGCAGATCGTGCGCTCGGCGACGAAGGGTGTCGCCGCCGCCGTACTCCTGATGCTGGCCGAGCGCGGCGAGCTGGACCTGGACGCTCCCGTCGGCGAGTACTGGCCGGAGTTCAAGGCGGCGGACAAGGAACGCGCCCTCGTACGGCACCTGCTCTCGCACCGCGCGGGCGTCCCGGTGCTCGACCGGCCCCTCACGCCGGTGCAGGCGGCCGACCCCGCCCTCGGAGCCGCGGCGGTCGCGGCTCAGGCGCCGGCCTGGGAGCCGGGAACGGACCACGGATACCACGCCCAGACGTACAGCTGGCTGACGGGCGAGCTCGTACGCCGGGTCAGCGGGCGCCCGATCGGCGACTGGGTCGCCACCGAGATCGCCGGGCCGGCCGGCCTCGACCTGTGGATCGGACTGCCGGCGACGGTGGCTGAGGCAGGACGCGTGGGCCGGGTGGGCCGGGCCCGGACACCGAAGACAGCGGGCCCGGGCCTCAGAACCCGCCCCAAGCGGTCCGTCGCCGACGCCTACGCCGACCCGGACTCCCTCACCAGCCGCGCCTTCGCCGCGATCACCCCGCTGCCCGACGAGAACGACCCCGCGTACCGGGCCGCCGCCCTCCCCGCCTCCAACGGCATCGCCACGGCCGACGGACTCGCCCGCTTCTACGCCTCCCTCATCGGCCAAGTCGACGGCGGGACCCGCCTGTTCACCCCGGCGACGGTCGAACTGGCCCGGCGCGAGCAGTCGGCGGGCCCGGACCGCGTCCTGGTCATCGGCACCCGCTTCGGCCTCGGCTACATGCTGCATGGCAGCGCCTCGCCGCTCCTGACCCACGGCTCCTTCGGCCACCCGGGGCGCGGCGGCGCGCTCGGCTTCGCCGACCCCGGGTCGGGCATCGCGTTCGGGTACGTGACGAACGGCTTCCGCAAGAGCGTGACGGCGGACGGACGGGCGCAGGCGTTGGTACGGGCGGTGCGGGGAGTGGTGGAGCCGGGGCTGTAGGGCGCGGCGTCCGTTGTGTGACGTTCGTCGCGATCGCCCCGGGTGCGGGATGTGCGCCCACCCTCAGTCGTACCCTTCAAGAACCCCCGCACCGACCGCACCCGACGACATCCGACCGCACCGACGCCAAGGAGTTGTCGTGCCCCATACCTCCGGCCGCCCCCGCCTCCACGGCAGCCGTTAACGGGCAACGGGCACGTTCCGATCATGCGCTGCTGTCTCTCCGCTCCCCTCGCCGCCCTGGCGGCGTTCCCCGCCCCCCGCGACCTCGTCCGATCCGGCGCGCTGCTCACGCCCGCCGTCCTGCGGTCCGCGCTCGCCGCGCGCCAGGAACGCGTCACGCGCGCCGACGTCGTGACGGCCCTCCACCTGGAGCTGGTCACGCTCACCGAGGACCGCGCCGTCATCACCTGGTACACGGTCGTGCCCGGCACCGACGACGGATTCGGCCACCTGGTCCCCGCCGTCACCGAGGGCGAGGTCGTGTACGGCACCCACCCCGCCCACCTCGACCGCACGGCGTCGGAGGGTCACCCGACCGCCCACCACTACGTCGAGCTGACGGACCTGGAACCGGGCCAGACGTACTACTACCAGGCCCGTTCGCGCGGCCGGGCGGCCACCCCGACCCCCCTGCACCTGGTGCGCGGCAACGCGGTGGGCACCTCACTGCACGGCCTGGGCTCGCACGGTGGCCCCTACTCCTTCACGACCCCGCAACCACCGCCCGGCCGCCACCTCCTCTCCATCGCGCTCTGCAACGACCTGCACCTCGGTGAGACCACGGCGGGCCGGGTGGCGGGCGTGCCGATGCTGCGCGGGGTCTCGCAGCGGCCCGGCCTCGACCCGTACCCGGAGATCATGAGCCGGGCGATGGTCGAGGAGGCCCACCGGCGCGGGGCGGACGTCCTGCTGGCGGCCGGGGACATCTCGGCGGCGGGCGCACCCCGGGACCTGGCCGAGGCCCGTCGCATCCTGGACGGGTTCGGCACCCACGGACGGGACTACTTCGTCGTACGAGGCAACCACGACCGCCCGAGGCACCCCGACGACTCCTTCCGCGACGGATTCCTGGGCGGCGCCGACGGCCCCGGTTACTTCGCGCGCGACCTGGGCGGTCTGCGCCTGATCGGCCTGGACACCTACGAGAAGAACGGCAACGGCGGCGACGCGGGCGGGCTGAGCGCAGAGCAACTGGCTTGGCTCCAGACCGACTTGAGGCGTGACCGGGACCAGCCGACCGTCGTCTTCGGCCATCACCCGCTCACCACACGGGACTCGGTCTTCCCCATGGGGCGAGGTCAGCGCCTCGACCGCGGCCAGGCCCGCTCGATCGTCGACGCCTACTCCGCCTCCCCCGGTGTCTTCCTCCACCACGCGGGCCACACCCACCGCAACAAGCGCACGGTCCTGACGGGCGCGCCGCACGTCACCCAGCAGGAGGTCAGCGCGGTCAAGGACTACCCGGGCGGCTTCTGCCTCCTGCGCGTCCACACCGGCGGCTACGCCCTCAACTACTACAAGAACAGCAGCGTCCCGGCCCGCGCCTGGGTCGAACGCAGCCGCCTCACGGCAGGCGGCCTCTGGCCCCACCACGCCCTCGGCCGCTCGGTGACCGACCGCAACAGCATGCGCCTCCACGACCTGTCCGGCGTACGTGCTTACCTGCGCGCGTGACAGCCGACAGCGCCCCGCAGACAGCCTCTTTCCATATCCGCCCCCGCACGGAGGCCGACCTCGACGCCTGTGTACGGGTGCTGGCGACGATCCACGAGCAGAACGCGTATCCCCTCAACTGGCCGACCGACCCGGCCACTTGGCTGACCCCGCGCTCGCTCCTCGCGGTGTGGGTGGCGGAAGAGTCGGTCGGTCAGGGGATCATCGGCCACATCGTCCTTTCCCGCAGCGAGGAGGACGACGCGTCGGCGTCCCTGTGGAACCGGGGCCCGACGGCCGTGATCAACCGTCTGTACGTCGATCCGGCGGCCCGGGGCCGGGGAATCGGCGCGGCGCTGATGACCCGGGCGGTGGCAGAGGCGAAGTCCCGCGCCCTGCACCCCGTACTCGACGTGGCATCGACAGACACAGCGGCGGCGGCCCTGTACGAGCGTCTGGGCTGGACGCTGCTGGCGGAGGTGGAGCAGGAATGGGACCCGGGGCAACGGGTGAACGTCCGCTGTTACGCGGCCCCGACGTCCTGAGCAGGCGCGTGCGACCGCCTGCCGGAATCGCGGGTGCCCGCCCGGCGTTGGCCCCGACATGACCTCCGACCAGCGCACGATCACCAACCCGCCCGCCCTGCACGACCCGACACCCTTCGGCTACAGCCACGCGGTGTCGGCGCCCGGCGAAACCGTCTACATCGGCGGCCAGTACGCGTCCGACGCCACCGGCGCTCCCGTCCCCGGCGACTTCGCGACCCAGGTGGACCTCGCCTTCGACCGGCTGCGCTCCGCGCTCGAAGGAGTCGGCCTCGGCTACGAACACGTGGTGCGGCTCGGCACGTTCATCGTCGACCACGACCTCGACAAGTTGGAGACCCTCGGCAAGGCGCTGCACGCCCGTTTCGGCACCCGGCTCCCGGCACAGACGCTCAGCGGTGTCGCCTCGCTGGCACTGCCGGGGATGCTCTTCGAGGTGGACGCGGTGGCGGTACGCCCATAGACCACCCGGTGCGCCTGGGCTTGTCTATCCGGCGTGCAGCATCAGCCCGATCCCGACGACGAGCAGCCCGGCCGCGGCGATCCTCGGCGCCCCGAACCGCTCCTTGAAGAACACGGCTCCGATGGCCGCGCCAACGATGATCGAAGGCAAGCGCGAAGCCGCGACTATCAGCTGAAATTGGAGCAGGGATAGACCGACCAGACTTCGTAAGAGAGAGCGGCGCCACCGTATTTAGTGACGTGCCAGGTATGCAGCCATGAGGTTGCCGCGGATTCGCAACGTAGTGGGGTGCTTGCCGCCATGAAGGCGGACAGAGCCTGCAAAAGCACGTTCGTACAGCGGGATGGCCCGCCCGAGGTCCCCCGCCGACATATAGGCGCCGGCGAGGTTGCTGCGGGAGGTGAGCGTGTCGGGGTGGTCCTCGCCCAGCATCCGCGCGGAGGCGGTGAGGGTCTGTTCGTACAGCGGGATGGCCCGCCCGAGGTCCCCCGCCGACATATAGGCGCCGGCGAGGTTGTTGCGGGAGGTGAGCGTGTCGGGGTGGTCCTCGCCCAGCACCCGCAC